>JBKEET010000002.1:0-451531 GCA_047777475.1 Burkholderia sp. | reverse complement strand
TGATGACGACCCCCGCCTGCGCGACCTGCTTCGCCGCTATCTCGGCGAGAACGGCTTTCAGGTGTTCGTGTGCGAGAACGGCGCAGCCATGAACCGCCTGTGGATGCGCGAGCACTTCGATGCGCTCATTCTCGATCTGATGCTGCCCGGCGAGGACGGCCTGCAGATCCTCCGCCGCCTGCGCGCCGCCAAAGACATGACCCCCGTGATCATGCTCACCGCCCGCGGCGAGGACGTCGACCGCATCGTCGGCCTCGAGCTCGGCGCCGACGACTACATCGGCAAGCCCTTCAACCCGCGCGAGCTGCTCGCGCGCATCCATGCGGTGCTGCGCCGCCGTCCCGTCCAGGACGCCCCGGGCGCTCCCTCGATGGACAACGAGGTCGTCAAGTTCGGCGACTTCGAGCTCGATCTCGGCACCCGCGTGCTGAAGAAGAACGGCGTGCCGCAGTCGCTTACGACGGGCGAGTTCGCCGTGCTCAAGGCTTTTGCGCGCCACCCGCGCCAGCCGCTCTCGCGCGACAAGCTGATGGAAATGGCGCGCGGCCGCGAGTACGAAGCCTTCGATAGGTCGCTTGACGTGCAGGTCTCGCGCCTGCGCAAGCTCATCGAGCCCGATCCCTCCAAGCCGCGCTATCTCCAGACGGTCTGGGGCCTCGGCTACGTGTTCATTCCCGACGGCAAGAACTGACCGCAGGGCCGCTCGGCGGCTCGGCCGAAGGCCTTCGGCGCAGCGCGCTGCGCCGGGGGCCTTTTTCTTCTCTTAATGATGTGCCGCCCGCGGGCGGCTAAACTTCCATGGTCGGCTGCCCCTGCGGCGGCCTCAAGCGGAAACGCGCTATGGCAAAAAAAATTCAGACGCATCGCCCCGAGCCTTTTCTGGCAGACCTTCCTGCTGCTGTGCGCGCTGATCTTCTTCAGCGTGATCGGCTGGCTGCAAAGCTTCCGAGTGCTCTCCGAGCTGCCCTACTCGCAGGGCATCGCGCAGCACATCGTGTCGACGGCGAACCTCACCAAGTACGCCCTCGTGACGGCCGATCCGATTTACCGCATCGACCTGCTCAACATCCTGGCGGCGCGCGAGGGGCTCGTCATTTCCCCCAAGGAAGAGACGGACCACGCCAAGCCCCTGCCGAGCGACGGGTTCAACACGCTCATCGAGCAGCTGGTGAAGAATTCCCTCGGCCAGGACACGGTGCTCGCGAGCAACGTGAACGGCGAGCCGGGGCTCTGGGTCTCGGTTGACATCGACGGCGACGAATACTGGCTGCAGACGAGCGCCGACCTGCTCAATCCGCCGCTCGGCACCACCTGGCTCTGGTGGGCCATCGGCGCGGCGCTCCTGAGCCTTCTGGGCGCGACGCTGCTCACGCGGCACGTCGTCGACCCGCTTGCCAAGCTCTCGCAGGTCGCCAAGCAGCTCGGCCAGGGCCGCGTGCCCGATCCGCTGCCCGAGGACAGCGGCACGGCCGAGATCCAGTCCGTCAACATGAGCTTCAACCGCATGGTGCAGGACCTGCGGCACATGGAAGCGGACCGCGAGCTCCTGCTCGCGGGCGTGAGCCACGATCTGCGCACGCCGATCACGCGGCTTCGCCTCGAAGTGGAACTCGCCAACCTCTCCGACGAATCGCGCGAGAACATGGTGAGCGACCTCGAGCAGATGGAAAACATCGTCAACCAGTTCCTCGCCTATGCCCGCAAGAGCACCGAGAAGCAGGAGGTGGTGAACCTCGGCGATGCGGTTCAGGCGGCGATGGACAACGCCCGGCTTTCGAGCGACTCGACAGTGACGCTCGACACGAGCCTCGCGCCCGGCATCTTCATCACGGCGCATCCGCTCGAGCTCTCGAGGGCCGTGCAGAACCTCTTCACCAACGGC
The DNA here is from genome assembly GCA_047777475.1 of Burkholderia sp. Taxonomy (GTDB): domain Bacteria; phylum Pseudomonadota; class Gammaproteobacteria; order Burkholderiales; family Burkholderiaceae_F; genus Sutterella. The sequence goes on along the minus strand of JBKEET010000002.1, from coordinate 449,649 downwards.
ATGCGCTACGGCAGGAGCGACGACGGCGTCCTGCGGCTCCACATCCGCACCGAGCTCGCCGAGGACGGCAAGAAGGCCATCCTGACGGTGGCCGACGAAGGCCAGGGCCTGCCCGCCGACCAGCGCGAGCGCGTGATGCGCCCGTTCGAGCGCGGCGAAAGCGCAAGAACCGGCGTGACGGGCACGGGCCTCGGGCTCGCCATCGTCGACCGGATCGTGCGCCGCTCGGGCGGCACGGTCGCGCTCGGCACGCGCGAGCCGCACGGACTGCTCGTGACCATCACCTTCCCGACCGTCAATCCGAAGTCCGAAATGGACAAGGAAAAGAAAATGCTCCAGGAGCAGGAGCGCAAGGAAGAGAAGATCCTGAAGGAAATCACGAAGAAAAACAGCTGATGAAAAAGCGGCCCGGTTCTTTTTTCGGAACCGGGCCGCAGTGTCTCTGCAGAGAGCGCCTTCAGCGCGAGGCGTCTTCCGGGACGCGCTCAAGGAGCACGGCGGCGAAGGCCTCCATGCCCTCGCCCCTGCCGACGGCGTCCATCTTTTCGTTGGTCTTGGCCTTGACGCTCACGCTGCCCGCGTCGAGCCCGAGCAGCGCGGCGACGCTCTCGCGGATCTGCGCGGCATAGGGCGCGAGCTTCGGGCGCTCCGCCACCACCGTCGCGTCGCAGTTGACCGGCCGCCAGCCCTTTTCGGCGGCGAGCCGGACGACGGAGGCGAGCAGCTCCCGGCTGTCGGCGCCTTCCCATTTCGGGTCGTCGGGCGGGAAGAGCTGCCCGATGTCGCCCAAGGCGGCCGCGCCGAGCACGGCGTCGGTGACGGCGTGCAGGAGCACGTCCGCATCCGAATGCCCGCTCAGCCCCTTTTCAAACGGGATGCGCACGCCGCCGAGGATCAGCGGCCTGCCTTCGGTGAGGCGGTGCGAGTCGTAGCCCTGGCCGATGCGGATAGGCGTCATGTTCCTTTCTCCCAAAAGCAGTGCGGCCAGCGCGGCGTCGGAAGGCTGCGTGACCTTGATGTTGGTGGCGCGGCCGGGCACGAGCAGCACCCTGCCGCCCAAGCGCTCGACGGCGCTCGCTTCGTCGGTGATGCCCGTGAGGTCGCCCGAGAGCGCGGTGATGAGGCGCCCGGCCCGGAACATCTGCGGCGTGGCCGCGCGCCACAGGCCCTCGCGGGGCACGGTGGCGGCAACGGTGCCGCCGGCGCCAGCGCGCTTCACCGTATCGGCGACGGGCACGGCAAGGAGGCCGCCGTCGGCCCGGGGATCGGCGAGCACGGCGTCGATGAGTCGCGCAATTTCGGAGGGCTTGACGCAGGGGCGCGCGGCATCGTGCACGAGCACCCACTCGTCGGCCGAGAAGCCCGCGCTCAGCAGCCCGTTGAGGACGGTGCGCGCGCGGCAGTCGCCGCCGCAGCGGAAAAGTTCTGTGCCCTCGGGGAACTGCGCAGCGATGTCGTTCACGTAAGGATCGCCGGGGCTCACGGCTACGGCGATGCGGCCGATGCGCTCCACCGCGCGCAGCGCCCGCAGCGTCTGCACGAGCATCGGCGCGCCGGCAAGGTTCATGTACTGCTTCGGGTAATCAAGCCGCATGCGCGATCCGACACCTGCAGCACACACCAGTGCGGCAATCTTTACATTTTTTTCTTCCATCGGCGCTCCGAGCGTTTGTTTTTCGGACATTTTAGCGGGGCAGCGGCCCGCGGATTGGGCTAAAGTTAAGCTATTCAGCCCCGGCGGCCCCAGGCCGCCGAAATTTAAATAACAACAAACAGAAGTTTTTTGTGAACGCAATAATCCAAATGGCCGGAGGCGTTGCCCTGCTTCTTTGGGGCGCCTACATGGTCAAGACCGGCATGCTGCGCACGTTCGGTCTTTCACTCAAGGACTTCCTTTCCCTGCACCTGCACAATCGCTTTGCCGGCGCCGGGTCGGGAACTCTTCTCGCGTGCCTGCTGCAGAGCTCGACGGCCGCCACGCTGATCATCGCGGGCATGCAGGCCGAAGGCGTCATCAACACCGCCATCGCGCTTGCCGCCATCATGGGCGCCGACTTCGGCAGCGCGCTCATGACGCGAATCCTCAGCTTTGATCTTTCGGCACTCTCGCCGATCTTCATTCTCGCCGGCGCGCTGTTTTTCTTCATCCGCAAGCCCGCGACGCGAGCCGGCCAGTTCGGCCGCATCCTCATCGGCCTCGGCATCGTGATGCTGGCCTTGAAGCTCATCATCGCCTCGACGATGCCGCTGCGGAACAGCCCCGAGCTCGCGCCGATCTTCGCGCAGATTTCCGAAATGCCGGCCGCCGCCCTGCTCATGGGCCTCGCGCTCGGCTTTGGGTGCTTCTCGAGCCTGGCGGCGGTGGTCATCACCTCAGGCCTCGTCACCTCGGGCGTCATCCCGGTTTCGATCGGCCTCTGGGCCGCGCTCGGCGCCGACTTCGAGAGCACGACGCTCGCGCTCCTCACCACCGCCACGGTGAGCCGCGCGGGCCGCAGCGGCCCGATCGCCAACGCCATGTGGCGTTACTTTGCGCTGTGCGTCATCGGCCTCCTGCTGGCTTTCGTGCCGCAGATCCCCGAGCTCTTTTCCAAGATCCCCGACAGCGTCATTTACTTCCACGTGACCATCAACCTCGTGATGTGCTCGATCGGCCTCTTCTTCATCAAGCCGCTGGCGCGCGCCGCCGAGCGGCTGCTCAAGATCGGCTCGCCCGCCCCGCAGACCGAAGCGCAGACGCTGCTTTCGAAGGAAGCGAAGGTTACGCCGAGCGTCTCGCTGCAGAACGCCAACCGCCGCATGCTCGACATCCTCAACGCCGCCAAGGGCGTCTGGCGCGATTTCGCCACCATGCTCAAGCGCAACCCCGCCGAAGGCGAGATCCTGCTGATCCGCGACGCCAACCGCCGCGTCATCTCGGACTGCCGCGAGCTCTCGGGCTTCCTCAACAGCGCGATGCCGAAGGAAGACCTCGACAAGACGGTGCGCCACTGGCAGCTCGTCAAGGACACGTGCACGGCCATCGAGAGCACGAGCCGCATCATGAAGCCCCTGCTCAAGTCGCTCGCCGCGCAGAAATGCGCGCGCAACCTTTCGTTCTCTCCCGAGGGCCTCTCAGAGCTCATGCAGCATCACCAGCGCGTCTCCGTCTGCCTTGATTACCTGAGCGACATCCTCTCGAGCGCGCGCAAGAATCCCGAGCAGGCCTCCCGCACGGCGCTGGCGCTCCTCAACAAGAGCGAGCGCATGTTTGCCGAAAGCTATGAGCTCACCCGCAGCCACCTCGACCGCGTCGGACAGGGCAACCCCGTGTCGCTCGACACCAACGCGATGCATCTCGACCTGCTGACGGTTTTCAACAGGATCACGGGCGTGCTCGCTTCGGCGGCGACGTCTTTCCGGCCTGTCATCCAGACCGACGAGGATGTGCTCGATGACGACGCCGAACCGCAGCCGCAGGCCGGATGAAATTTCAAGGCCGTTTTGAACTTTTTTCCAATTATTTCGGATTACCCTGCAGAGGCGACGGCGCTGAGGCGCCGGCCGCCTCTTTTTTTAAAACGTCTGTTTTTTCGTTATTTTCGGAATTTCACGGCCCTGACGCCGCTTCCGTTATTCGGATGATATGACCATAACATAGGGTTTACCCTAATAACACTTGGCGTTTTTCACTGCTTCCCGCCGCACAAAATGTCCCTCGTTTCGCGGCACGCCCTCAGCGCTTCGCCGCCATCCCCAATAACAGGAGACATTCCGTGCACAGCAAGCACTTTCTGCGCGCCGCCTTGTCTGCGGCGCTTCTCAGCACCGCTGCAGGCAGCGTTTTCGCCGGCGGCTTCCAGCTCACCGAGCAGTCCGCTCTGTCTCTCGGCCGCGCCTACGCAGGCGCCGGCGTCGACGGCAAGGATATTTCCGGCATCTACTACAACCCCGCCACGATGACGCTTCACCCGGGCTCCGCGATTCAGATCGGCGGCACGGCGATCGGCCTGAACCTGGATTTCCGCGGCGAGAAAAACGGCCAGTACGTTGAGGAAAACGGCCGCCAGAAGACGCAGGTGCTGCCCTTCGGCTATGTCTCCAAGCAGCTCACCGACAGGGTTTGGGCCGGCCTCGCCATAACGGTGCCGTTCGGCATGGGCACGAAGTACGACACCAACTGGGCCTTCAACGACCACGGCGTCGCCGCGCAGATCTACACGATCGACTTCAACCCGAACCTCGCCTGGAAGCTCACCGACAAGTTCAGCGTGGGCGCCGGCTTTTCAGTGCAGTACGTCAACGCCGACCTGAAGACCGTGACGTACCAGACCGACCTGAAGACCGTGACGTACCAGAGCTACGGCCCTTATAAGATTCCGGTCACTTCGAAGCTGCGCGCCGACGACGTCAACGTGGGCTTCAACCTCGGCGCCATGTGGTCGCCCTACGAGAACCTGCGCTTCGGCGTGTCGTTCCGCTCCAACGTGCAGCACCACGCCGACGGCGACATGCTCCTTACGATCAATGCGCTCAACTACAACGGCCAGATACCGGCCTCCGCCTCGGTGCAGGCGCCTGCCTGGATCATGGCCAACGCCGCCTGGGACGTGAACGACTGGCTCTCGCTCTATGCGACGTTCCGCTGGACCGACTGGTCGAGCTTCGACGAAATTGAGATGAAGAGCGGCGGCACCGTCGTCGGCTCGCTCACGAACAACTGGAAGGACACCTACTTCATGTCGGGCGGCGCCGACTTCCGCATCACGAGCCGCTTCACGCTCCGCGGCGGCATCGGCTACGAAACGAGCCCGATCTCGAACAAGTACCTGCGCACCGCCATCATCCCGGACACGGACCGCTGGTGGTTCAGCGGCGGCCTCTCCTACCAGTGGACGGAGAAGACGCAGATTGACACGGGCTTCGTGCACCTGCACGGCGTCCACGAGAGGAACCTCTACGGCTCCGACGGCAGCACGCTCGGCAAGTTCCGCAAGCTCGACGCGTTCATCTTCGGCCTGCAGATGGTGCACAAGTTCTGATGCATCGTGCATAAAACAGTTTCACTGCAGGACAGAATCCCGGACCGGCCAAGCGCCGGCCCGGGATTTTGTTATGCATGGGAGGCTAGTCCGTAAAGACGATATCCCTTGGAAACCGCTGTGCGCCATGGTAATCTGCGCGCTCCTTTAACAACAGAGCCGCAGCCGATGCATGCGGCCCGCTTATGGGACGCGTTTCTGAAAAGCGACGCTTCCCGGCCCTCCAGGAGATTTCATCCGTGCGCTATTCCCTCCTCCGCCCGGCGATCGCCGCCGCGGTCCTCGGCCTCAACGCCCTCAGCGCTGCCGCCGGCGGCTTCCAGATCACCGAACAGTCCGTTCTCGGCGCCGGCCGCGCCTACGCCGGCATCGGCGTCGACGGCAGCGACGTCGCGGGCCAGTACTACAACCCGGCCGTCATGACGCTGCACCCCGGGGTGCAGCTGCAGCAGAGCGTCATGCTCATCGGCCTCAACCTCGATTACGCCGGCGACAGCGGCGCCTCGGAAAACGGCCGCGAGAAAACCAACGTCGTGCCGAGCTTTTATATTTCCGCGCAGTTCAACGACGTCGTCTGGGCCGGCTTTTCGGTCGCCGTGCCCTACGGCCTGTCGACGAGCTACGGCAGCGAGTGGGAGCAGAAGGAAGAAGGCACGCTCTCGAAGCTCACCGTCGTCGACTTCAACCCGAGCGTGGCCTTCAAAATTTCCGACAAGCTGAGCATCGGCGGCGGCGCCTCCGTGCAGTACATCAAGGCGCGCCTCGGCTTCAACCTCTCCGACGTCCCTGTCGCGCAGCTCAACGGCGGCAATCTCGGAAACGTGCACGTCAAGCTCGACAGCGTGGCCATGGGCTTCAACGTCGGCGCCATGTGGTCGCCCGCGGAGAGCGTGCGCATCGGCCTCTCCTACCGCTCCGCCGTCAGGCACAGCGCATCGGGCAGCGCGACGGCCGAGCCCACGGCGGTGATTCCCAGCCTCGGGGCCGTGCTCCTCGGCAAGCAGAGCATGGACGCGCGCGTCGACATGGACGCCCCGGCCTGGGCGATGCTCGCCGCGGCCTGGGACGTCACCGAACGGCTGAGCCTTTACGCCGCCTACCGCTGGACCGACTGGTCGAGCCTCCAGGCGCTCACCGTCAGGACGCCATCGCAAAGCCAAAGCGTGCCGACCAAGTGGAAGGACGCGCACCTTTTCTCATTGGGCTACGACTTCCGCGTCACTCCCTTCTGGACCTTCCGAAGCGGCCTCGGCTACGAGGAGAGCCCGGTGGCCGACTCGCGCTACCGCGTCGGCACGATTCCCGACGCCGACCGCTGGTGGTTTGCGCTCGGCTCCTCGTTCCGCTTCAGCGAGAACTTCCAGGCCGACATCTCCTTTGCCCACCTCCACGGCGTGCACAACCGCGATCTCTACCGGCAGACCGCCTCGGGCAGCAGCAGGATCGGCAAGTTCCGCCGCCTCGACGGCTTCCTCGGCGGCGTCCAGGTGCAGTACCGCTTCTGATGCGCGGCCGCGGGCGAAAGGCTCTCCGGACCGCAGCCTTCGCCCGTTTTTCGGACGGCTCCCGGCCCTATGCCGCGCACGGGGTTGTGCTATCGTTTTCGGTTCCAAGAAACCCATTTCTCAACGATGTCAGCCGCCATGACCAAGAGCGCCGTGCCCAGCCTTGTCAAGGAAGATCTTTTCCGCTTTGCCCCCGGGGACAAGCACCGTCTTGCCCTGAGCGCGCTTGCGCCCGATGCGCTCGCGCTCGCGCAGATGGCTGCCGCGTGCCGCGAGCACGGCGAAAAGCTCCTCGTCATCTGCGCCGACCCGCTCGACGCCTCGCGGCTCGCGCAGGAGATCCCCTGGTTCGACAGCTCGGTTTCCGCCGAGCTGCTGCCCGACTGGGAAACGCTGCCCTACGACGTGCTCTCGCCGCAGGAAGAAATTGTCTCCGAGCGGCTCGAAACGCTCTACCGGCTGACGGCCGGCAGCACCTCGGGCGCGGCCGCCGTCATCGCCGGCGCCGTGACGGCCGCGCAGCGCATGGCCCCCGTGAGCTACGTGGGCGCCAATACGTTCTTCTTCAAGAAGGGCGACACCGTCTCGGTGAGCGCACTGCGCGACAACCTCGTCAAGGCGGGCTACGCCGCCGTCAAGCAGGTGCTCGCCGCGGGCGAATTCGCCGTGCGCGGCGGCATCATCGACGTTTTTCCGATGGGCTCCGAGCGGCCTTTCCGGCTTGATCTCTTCGACGACGAAATCGACTCGATCCGCTGGTTCGACACCGAAACGCAGCGCTCGGCCCAGGAGGTCGAGAGCATCCGCCTGCTGCCCGGTCACGAGTTCCCCGTCGACGAAGCCGCGCTCGCCGACTTCCGCGGCCGCTGGAGGGCGCGCTTCCCGGGCGATCCCGCCAAGAGCATCGTTTACAAGGACACCGCCGCGGGCGTGCTGCCGCCCGGCATCGAGTACTACCTGCCGCTCTTTTTCGACCATACCGACACGCTCGCCGACTACCTGCCCGAAGGCACGAGGGTCGTGCTCGTGGGCGACGTGAAGGCCGCGCTCGACGCCTTCTTCCGCGACACCGAATCGCGCTGGAAGATGCTGCGCGGCGACACCGAGCGGCCGCCGCTCGAGCCGCGCGAGATCTGGCTCAAGACCGACGAGTTCTTCGAGAGCCTCAGGAAGTTCGCGCGCTTCACGTTCGAGCGCACGCCCGAGGCCGACGGCAGCATCGGCGAGCTCATGAAGAGCGTTTTCGTCGACCGCAAGAGCAAGAACCCCATCGCAAACCTCATCGCCTTCACCGAACAGGCCAAGGCGCGGGGGCTTCGCACGCTCATCGCCGCCTCCTCGCTCGGGCGCATGGGCACGATGGAAGAGCTCTTCCGCGGCTCGGGCCTGTCGTTCACCGAAACGGCCGGCTGGAAGGATTTCGCCGAAGGCTCCGAAAGCGTCGCGCTCTGCGTCGGGCCGCTCTTTGCGGGCGGCCTCGTCGCGCCGGCCAAGACGGTGATCCTCACCGAGTCCGAGCTCTACGCCGCAAGCCCGCGGCGCAGCCGGCAGCGCCGCGGCGCCACCGCGGCGAGCATCGACATGATCGTGCGCGACGTCTCCGAGCTCAAGCCCGGCGACCCCGTCGTGCACGCCGAGCACGGCATCGGGCGCTACCAGGGCCTCGTGCTCATGGACACCCAGGACGGCCCGGCGGAATTCCTGCGCATCGACTACAAGAACGATGCGAAGCTCTTCGTGCCGATCGCGAACCTGCACCTCATCTCCCGCTACTCGGGCGCCGACCGCGAAAACGCGCCGCTGCACGCGCTCGGGCGCGGCGACTGGGAGAAAGCCCGCCGCAAGGCCGCCGAGCAGGTGCGCGACACCGCCGCCGAGCTGCTGCAGATCTATGCGCTTCGCGAGACGCGCGAAGGCACCGTCTTCAAGCTCAACCGCGCCGATTACGAAGCTTTCTGCGAAGGCTTCCCGTTCGAGGAAACGCCCGACCAGGCCGCCGCGATCAAGGCCGTCATTTCGGACATGACCGCGGGCAAGCGCATGGACCGGCTGGTGTGCGGCGACGTGGGCTTCGGCAAGACCGAGGTGGCGCTGCGCGCCGCCTTCGTCGCCGTCTCCGCGGGCAAGCAGGTCGCCGTGCTCTGCCCGACGACGCTTCTGGCCGAGCAGCACTCGCAGACCTTCCGCGACCGCTTTTCCGCCTGGCCCGTGCAGATTGCGGAGCTGTCGCGCTTCCGCACCGGCAAGGAAACCGCCAAGGCGCTCGAGGGCATTAAGAACGGCACGGTCGACATCGTCATCGGCACGCACAAGCTCCTCACGGGCAAGGTGAGCTTCAAGCGCCTCGCGCTCGTGATCATCGACGAGGAGCACCGCTTCGGCGTGCGCCAGAAGGAGATGCTCAAGAAGCTCCGCGCCGAGGTGGACGTGCTCACGCTCACCGCAACGCCGATCCCGCGCACGCTCTCGATGAGCCTCGAAGGCATCCGCGACTTCTCCGTGATAGCCACGGCGCCCGAGCGGCGCCTGGCGGTGAAGACCTTCGTGATGCCGGAGCGGGCGGGCATCATCCGCGAGGCCGTGATCCGCGAGCTCAAGCGCGGCGGCCAGATCTACTTCCTGCACAACGAAGTCGAGACGATCGAGAACCGCCGCAGCGAGCTCGAAAAGCTCGTGCCCGAGGCGCGCATCGCCGTGGCGCACGGGCAGATGGGCGAGCGCGAGCTCGAGCGCATCATGCGCGAGTTCTACCAGCAGAAGTACAGCCTGCTGCTGTGCACGACGATTATCGAGACCGGCATCGACGTGCCGACCGCCAACACCATCATCATCGAGCGCGCCGACAAGCTCGGCCTCGCGCAGCTCCACCAGCTGCGCGGCCGCGTCGGCCGCAGCCACCGCCAGGCCTACGCCTACCTGCTCACGCCGCCTGCGGGCGCGATGACCAAGCAGGCGCAGAAGAGGCTCGAGGCGATCCAGTCGCTCGAGAGCCTCGGCAGCGGCTTTTACCTCGCCATGCACGACCTCGAGATCCGCGGCGCGGGCGAGATGCTCGGCGAAAAGCAGTCGGGCGAGATCGCCGAAGTGGGCTTCGACCTCTACAACCGCATGCTGCAGAACGCCGTCAACGCGCTCAAGAACGGCAAGGAGCCCGACCTCACGGCGGCGCTCACCCCGTCGACCGACATCGCGCTGCACGCCTCGGCGTTGCTCCCGAGCGACTACGTGCCCGACGTCTCGCAGCGCCTCGGCTTCTACAAGGAACTCTCCTCGGCGCGCACGCAGGAAGACATCTTCAGGACCGCCGAAGCGCTCGCCGACCGCTACGGGCGGCTGCCCGAGCCGGCCGAACGCCTCGTCGCGCTGCACCGGCTGCGGCTGCGGTGCGAAGCGCTCGGCATCGCCAAGATCGACTGCGCCGAAACGGCGACGGTCATCACGTTCCGCGAAAAGCCGAACATCGAGCCCATGGCGCTCATCGGCTTCCTGCAGAGCCGCAAGGACGCACGCATGGCCGGCCCGAGCCGCCTGCGCATCGAAAAGGGCGGCGAAACGCCCGAAAAAAGGCTCGCGCTCGTGCAGGGCATCCTCGACAGGCTATCGGAAAAGAAATGACGTTTTAAAAATGCAGAAAAAGCCGCCTCCGGGCGGCTTTTTCACAGGCTTTTTTCAAAAACAGACATATTAAAGATAAGTCCCATACATATAAGGTTAATTTTCCTTTTTCTAAAATTCAGTATATTGATTTTTAAACGATTTTTAATATGTATGGTCTAATGTTCTGAACCGATCAAAGAAACATAATCGCAATCGTTTGAAATTAATAAAAATTTCTTCGTTTCTCCGCCATCTTGAATTGACGGCCGTCAAAACAAAAAAATTTGGTTTCGGCCCTCCTGGGCGTACAGATAAAGAATCAGAGCCGACCGAAAGGCGGACAGCGCTCCGCCGCAGAAAACAACCCGATTTTTTCAAGAGGTAATTCACGATGCCCAGCACCGCCATTGACAGCCAGATCCATGGCTTCCTGTTCTCCACCGACGAAATGCGCGAAATCTTCTCCGAGCGCTCCTGGGTCCAGAAGTGGCTCGACACGGAAGCCGCCCTTGCCAAGGCGCAGGGCGAGCTCGGCGTCATTCCCAAGGAGAAGGCCGACATCATCAACCAGTATGCCAAGGCCGACCTCATCGACATTCCCTCGATCGGCGAGTACTACAAGAGCTCGATCACGATCGTGCCGCTGCTGCGCGCTTTCAAGGCGATCCTGCCGGAGCGCGCCGGCGAGTTCGTCCACTGGGGCGCCACGAGCCAGGACATCGTCGACACGGGCCTCGTGCTCCTGCAGCGCGACGCCTGGAAGGTGATCGTCCGCGACATGAAGATCTGCCGCGACCACTGCCTTGCGCTTGCCAAGAAGTACCGCGACACGCCGCAGGCCGGCCGCACCCACGTCGTCCACGCCATCCCCATCACGTTCGGCTACAAGGTCGCCGTCTGGGCCGATGAGCTCTCCCGCGACATCGAGCGCCTCGAGCAGATGGCCCCGCGCGTCTTCGTCGGCGAGATGGCCGGCGCCGTGGGCACGCTCGCCTCGCAGCCCGAGCACGGCCTCGAAACGCAGAAGCGCATGATGGAGATCCTCGGCCTCGGCGTTCCGACGATCGCGTGGCACGTCGCCCGCGACAGCCAGGCGGAGTTCGTCTCCGTGCTCGCGATCTGCGCCGGCACGATCGGCCGCATCGCCCACGAGATCTTCACGCTGCAGCGCACCGAGATCCTCGAGCTCGAAGAGCCCTTCTTCATGGGCAAGGTCGGCTCCTCGACGATGCCGCACAAGCGCAACCCGGCCGTCCTCGAGAACGTGCTCGCGCTCTGCCGCAACGTGCGCAGCATCGCCCCGTCGATCGTCGAGTCGATGGTGAGCGAGAACGAGCGCGACTGGGGCTGCTTCCTCTCCGAGTGGGAAGCCATCCCGCGCGCCTGCGAGCTCTTCGCCGCCGCGCTGGCCAAGACGAAGTACATCCTTGAGAACCTGATCGTCTATCCGAAGCACATGGAGCAGAACCTCTTCAAGCAGAAGGGCCTGATGATGTCCGAGTGCGTGATGATGCACCTCGCCCGCAAGCTCGGCCGCATGACCGCCCACGGCATCGTCTACAAGAGCTGCATGGAAGCCTACGAGAAGGAGATCCCGCTCAAGGACGTCCTGATGCGCACGAAGGAAGTCACCGACGCCTTCACGGAAGAGGAGATCGACCACATGCTCAATCCGCTCTCCTACGTCGGCCTCGCCCCGGTCTTCGTCGACCGCGTCGTCGAGAAATATTCCAAGTAACCGCTCTCTCTCAGGGGAAGCCCTGCGCTTTGGTCCGCGCGGGGCCTTCCCGCTTCTTCTTTATCAGGAAATTCCGCCATGAAAAGCAAATTGATCCGGTGGGCCGTGCCGCTTGCCGTCCTGCTTGTCATCTGGTTGATTCCGGTTCCCTCCGGACTCAAACCCGAAGCCTGGCACATGTTCGCCATCTTCGCGGCCGCCATTGCCGGCATTCTGGCCGCCCCGATCGCCACGGGCGCCCTGATGTTCATCGCGCTCGCCATCACTTACTTCACCGGAACGCTGCCGCTCGGCGGCGTGCTCAAGGGCTTCTCCTCGGGCACGGTGTGGATGATTTTCTCGGCCTACGTGCTCTCGCTCGGCTTCGTGCAGTCCGGCCTCGGCCGCCGCATCGCCTACCTGATGCTGAGCCTCTTCGGCCGCTCCTCGCTCGGCGTGGCCTACTCGCTCGGCATCGCCGACCTGATCATGGCCCCGGCCATGCCGTCGGTGACCGCCCGCTCGGGCGGCATCATTCTGCCGATTGCCAAGTCGATCAACATGGTGCTCGGCTCGCAGCCCGGCAAGACCGGCAAGCGCATCGGCGACTTCCTGATCATGACCTGCTTCCAGTTCACGCCGATCACGGGCGCCATGTTCCTCACCGGCATGGCTGCGAACCCGCTGTGCGCGCAGCTCGCCCATGACGCCCTCGGGCTCGAGCTCTCCTGGGTCGAGTGGTTCGTCGCCGCCGTCGTGCCCTCGATGGTCTGCTTCATCGTGATGCCGCTGCTCACCTACAAGTTCATGAACCCCGAGCTCAAGCGCACGCCCGAAGCCCGCCAGATGGGCCGCAACGAGCTGGCCAAGATGGGCCCGATGAGCCAGCAGGAAAAGCTCGTCGGCATCGGCTTCATCCTCGCCCTCGTCGGCTGGGGCACCTGCCTTATCACGGGCTTCAACGCCAACGCCATCGGCCTCGGGCTGATCTCGTTCCTGTTCATCACGGGCGCCGTGCAGTGGAAGGACGTCCTGCAGGACAAGGCCGCCTGGGATACGGTCGTCTGGTTCGGCGCCATCATTTCGCTCGCCACCGGCCTGACGCAGCTCGGCTTCATCAAGTGGATGGCCACGGGCTTTGCCTCTTCGCTGAGCGGCTACAACTGGATGCTCACCTTCGTGGTCCTCGGCCTCGGCTACATCTACCTGCACTATGTGTTCGCCACGGCTTCCGGCCACGTCGCCGCCATGTACGTGCCATTCTGCTCGGTGGCCATCGCCGCCGGTGCCCCGGCCATGATGGTCGCGATCTGCTTCGGCATCTTCTCGAACTTCATGTGGGGCATCACCGAGTACGCCGGCGGTCCGGGCCCGATCTACTTCGGACAGGGGTACTTCGAGCGTCCGCGCTTTTATAAGATCAACTTCTGCATCGTCACCGTCAACGTCATCCTGGTGTTCCTCATCGGCATGGCTTGGTGGAAGATGATCGGCCTGTATTAAACTTTCTCAAGAGCCCTGAAGCTCAGCCGACCGGCGCAAGCCGGCCGGCTTTTTGCCTGTCCGACAAACGAAACGGAGATGCCATGGCCAGGGAACTTCTCCACGAAAAACTCGCCGCCAAGCTCATGCGGGCCATCCGCGAGGGGCGCTATCCAGTCGGCTCCCTGCTCCCGAAGGAGCTCGAGATCGCCGAAGCGGAAGGCGTCTCGCGCAGCACGGTGAGGGCGGCGATGAAGGCGCTCGAGCGCCGCAGCCTCATCCGCCGCAAGCCCCACGTCGGCACGATCGTCGTGGGCAAGGCGCGCACCGAAAGCTTCGATGAGAAAATCGGCTCGATGGCGGACCTTGATCGCCTGGCCGCCGTGCACCCGAGGAAAATCTTCGACGTGCGCGAAATCGTTGTGAGCCGCGAGCTCGCGCCGCGCATCCGCTTCCCTGCGGGCGAGACCCTCATCCGCTTTTCCATGGTGCGCGCCGGATTGAAGGAAGGCGACCCGCCCATCGCCTGGACGCAGGAATACGTGCGCCGCGACTGGCAGAGGCTCGTCACCGAGGCACCCAAGCATCCCGACCGGCTGATGATCACAATCCTCTGCTCGCTTTTTAAAAAGCATTGTACGGAAATCAACCAGACGATCGAGGCGGCCCTGCTGAGCGAAGAAGCGGCGGGGTATCTCCGCGCCAAGGCCGGGGAGCCGTGCCTGCGGATTTTCCGCCGCTACATCGGCGAGAGAGGCGAGCCGCTCCTCACCACGGTGTCCGTCCACCCCGCCAGCCGCTACGCCTTCAACCTCGACGTGCGGGAAAAGGACGCGGCGTTTCTGAACTTTTAAAAATACCCAGCTGTCTTTTAAAAAGAACCTTAATTTTAAAAATATTCGTCCAAAAGAGACAGAATAATTAAAAAAGACGTTCATTCATCATGAACGTCTTTTTTTATTTCGTATCTTAAAAAAGAAAATAAGTTTGTTTTACACTGTCGTAAAAAATTAACTTCGTTTTCCATAAATAACTTAAAAAAAACTGTACTGCCTAGTTTTTTATAAACAAACCTTGCGTTTAAGACAATTTTAAGGCTTACATTCAGTATTTCTGAACTGAGATAATAATTATTGTCCAGTTAACAAATATTGAACCATCATGTCCCCCCGCCGCAATAAGCTTTTTCCGCATTCCGCGGAAAAGACCGCAGGCCGAAAAGCCTGCTTCCGCAAATCTGCCGCTCCCCTCCGTGCGGCCGTGGCCGCCGCCCTCGCGCTTCTGATAGCCGGAAGCGCGCCGGCCGAGGACTCCGATTTCGAAACGATCTATCCGAACGGCGGCTCGCCGGAAGGAACCACCGACTACGAAGGCACGGAAGGCGGCACCGTCACGGCGGATATGCTGAGCGGCTGGTACTACGGCAGCTACGAGGACAGCACAGGAAGCTGGGTCAATTACACGCCTGACGACACCGACATCTACCGGGAGCGCATCGGCCTTTCGGACGGTTCCCAAACCGTCACAATTTCAGGCTCCTCCGGCAACTCAATCAGTTCCGGCGTGCATGCGGCCTTTTCCGTTTACGGCGGCACGATCACGCTCGGCGGCACGGTTTATGCCCAGGGCCGCGTCGAAATCGGCAGCGACAGCACGCAGACGCTCTCGACTTCCGATATCAGCAACGACGGAGGACAGATTGTCCTGCTTGGCAGCAGCATTTCGACCGGCGGCATATACGCTTACGGCAGCACGGCCAATCTCTATGCCAGCGGACAGCTTTCGGCCGCTTCGGACAGCGACGAACTCTCCTCTTACATCAGCATCGGCGATGAGAACACCGAAAGCATTGAGACCGGCGAAGTCGGCCTCTACGGCACCAGCGACCTGACAATCAGCGCCTCGGGATCCATCTCGCTCGAAAACCTCATAGGCAACTCATCGGGCACGATCAGTATCTCTGCCGGCTCAGTCAGCATCGGCACGGCACTTACGGACGATGACCTCTACAGTTACGACCCGCTCAAAGGCATTAAGCTCAGCAACGGGTCAGGACTCAGCATCAGCGCCGAGGGCGATATTGACATCACGTCCTTAACTGTTTATTCATCAGGCACAGCCGTCGGCAAGACCATCTCTTCGGCCAACGGCAGCATTGCTTTTACTGACACCAATATCGTCACGACCGACTACAGTGTCGGCTCTTCCATTCTTATCAACAATGACGAGCTTGTGCTGAGCGCTGCCAACGGCACGATTGACCTCGGAGCGAATACCGTCATCAGCGGCAGCGGTGCCGCTGTCTACGCCGATGCAAGCAGCATCGAAGGCGACGATATCACGGTCATGAACGGTGCCTCCGGCGTCTTTCTCGGAACTGACACCGGAGTCTCTACGGAGAGCATTGCGCTTGAAAGCTTCTCCGACAACGGAGCCTCAGCGGGATCGGTGATGAAGGCCGATTCTATCGCCATCGGCAGCTCGGGCAGCACAGCAGCCAGTGTCGTGCTTAATGAAAACGAAGAAGGTCTTTCTCTGGAAGGCAGCGACATAACGATTGCAGGCGGCATTTGGATTCACGGTTCCTCTGTTTCCGCCGACGCCTCGGACAGCCTGACCGTCTCGAAAGGAGCGAACACCAACGGCGCTGCCGTCGAGGTTTCAACAGGCGTTAAAGACATCACGCTCGGCAGCGACACGTCGGCCACCGTCATCGACGGCACGATTTTCCTGAAAGATCCGGAATGGTCTGACTCCGACGGCACAACAGGAACAACCGAAATAAATATTTACGGCAAAACGATCACCCTCAATGCTACGGAAGAGCTGGAAACCTCGGCTTATCCTGCTTATTACTCAAGCATTGTTGAAAACGCGGCGCTCTATCTGAACGGCTATAACAGTTCAGAAGAAGACAGCATGGACTTCACCGCCGGCAGCAGCAGCACCGAGAGCCTCACGGTCAACGGCCGCATCGTGCTGCCGACCGGCACCGACGTAACGCTCATCGGCCAAAGCATTGCCGTCAACGGCGTTCAGAACGATGTGTTCAGCTCGGACTCGGGCACGACCGCCCTCACGATTGAAGACGGCGGCGGCGGGAGCACCGTCACCATCGGCTCGGCGGATTACACCGACAGCGTCTACTACGCCGGCTCGCTCATGCCTGCCGAAGGCAGCGTTTACACCCTGCACGGCCAATCGGTCGAGGTCGACAACAGCGGTCTGGCTGCCGTTCTCCTTTACGATACAGGCAAGAGCGTTGTGATCGGCGACGAGTCGTCCGAAAGCACGGTCATCAAAGGCAGCCTGCTTGTCAATTACGCCTCGGACTCGACGCTGGCCGTGCACGGCAAGCAGATCACCGTCGCCGATGCCATGGCCGACAGCCGCATCAACAGCGACTATTGGGACTGGGGCACAGATTTCTATAACACCACGGAGGACGATGAGTCGGCAAGCAGCACCCAGGGCGTGTCAGACAGCGAAGCCGACTCCGTGACCGACGCCGTGATCTTCTCCGCTTCGCCTTCGTACTCATCGGATGACAGCGGCCTCAGCGCGGTAATCGGCGACAGCGGCGTGAGCGCCGTCGACATCGGCGGGCGCGTGCTCGCGCTTTACGGCAACGAAGCTTCCGCAGAAGCTGCCATCCTCGGCAGCAGCATTTGCATCCACGACCTAGAAAGCCGAAACGAAAACGTCGTCGTGGCAGCCGGCATGGGGCTTGAGATCGGCGACGACGAGACCGACTCGGTTGATATCGAGGGCGGCATCATGCATTACGGCTACGGCAGCAGCGACAGCGAGAACAGCCTGAGCGTCAGGGGCGCCAGCGTGCTGATCAACCCGGCCTCCGGCAAGAGCGCCGTGCAGGCACAGAACGGCGCGCTGGTCACCGTCGGAAACAGCGCCGGCGGCTCGGACGACGCCGTCGTCATCAACGGCGAGTCGCTCATTACGAACGGTGCAACCCTCAAGATTCTCGGCAGCAACATCGTCATGAATCCCAACGGCCGCAGCTATGCCCTGCGGCTCGAAAGCTCGAGCGCATCCGTCGGCACGGAAAGCACGCTGTCGGCCTCCCTGACCGGCCTGGCTTCCGTGACCGCGTCCGATCTGACAGTGCTCGGAGAGAGCATCGCTTTCGGGGACGGACTGACGCTCTCCGGCGGATCCGGTGCGGAGATCGGTTCGGAAAGCACGGCTTCCGCAACGCTGAGCGGCGAAACCTCGGTGAGCGGCTCCACGCTCAGCGTTCTCGGCAAAAGCATCGCCTTATACGGCCTGACGCTGACCGACGCCTCGAGCGCAACCGTCGGCAGCAGCTCCGCCGAGAGCACGGCGCTCTACGGCGTCACCTCGCTTACCGGGGGCTCTGAGCTCACCGTCAGCGGCGAAAGCGTAACGGTCGAGTCGCTCAGCGCAACGGACAGCTCGACGGCGGTTTTGGGCACCGAAGGCACCCTGCTGGTCACCGTTGCGGACATCACGGCCGACGAGAGCAGCAGCATCTCGCTCACCGCCGGCGCCGGCTCGGTCATCGCGGGCAGCGTGACCGACGAAACGCTTTCGAGCGTGACGATCCGCCTCACCGACGGCGGCACCTGGGCGCCCGAGAGCGGCTCGACTCTCGGCACGCTCTCGACGCACAACGCCGCGGTGACGCTTTCCAACGGCACGACGGGCGACGCCATCCTGCTCGGCAGCTGGGACGACGACCCGTCGACGCTCACGCTCGAGGTGAACGCCGATTCCAACACCGGCAACGACACGGTTTATATCGCGGGCGCCCACAGCGGCGAAACGTACATCGAGGTCGACACCGGCGGCGACGTCTGGACGTCGGCCATGATCGGCACGGTACTCGTGCTCATGGGCGAGGAACAGGGCGTCTTCTCCACCTCACAGACGATGACGTCCGACCTTTACTTCTACAGCCTTTACATTGACGAGCGCGGCACGACCTCAGCCGAAAACCTCGCGGCCGGCTACAGCACCGAGGTTTACATCAGCAGCATCGTGCAGTCGGCGACGGACGAAAACGGCCGCTACACGGCGCCCGTCCAGGAGATCGCTTCGGCCGCGGGCACCAACTACACGCTCTGGCGCAGCCTGCAGGACACCCTCATGCACCGCTTCGGCGACGTGCACGAGGCGCTCGGTCCCGACGGCGAGCATACCGTCTGGGCCCGCGCCCGCGGGGCGCGCTTCGGTGCCCGGTCCGGCCCGCTCGACTGGAAGACGAGCTGGAGCGCCTTCGAGGGAGGACTCGACCTCGCCGCTTTCCGCAGCGAACACAGCGCGAACTACCTCGGCGCGGGCTTCGCCTATTTCGACGGCGACAGCACCTACGATGTCGGCGAAGGCGACAGCAGCGGCATCGTGCTCGGCCTTTACGACACTTATGTGCGGGACGACGGGCAGCACGTCGACGCGTCCTTCAAGGTGACGCACATTTCGACCGACGCCAAGGGCGCCGGCGGCAGCGGCACGCTTTCAAACACCGGCGTCACGCTCGGCGCCGAGTACGGCTGGAAGATCCCGCTCGGCGGCGGCTGGTTCGCCGAGCCTCAGGCCCAGGTCACCGTCGGCTGGATGGATTCGGATACCTTCGTCAACAGCATCGGCATCCGGACCTCCGTCGATTCGGCGACGGGCGTCTGGACGCGCGCGGGGCTTCGCGCCGGCTGGGAAGGCCGCGGCGTGCAGTTCTTCGCCAAGGCCGACTGGAACCGGGATTTCGGCGGCGACGTCGATTTCGCGATGAGCGAAGGCAGCGAGCGTCTCGCGCTCTCGCACGACTTCGGCACGGGCTGGCTCGAGTACGGCGCGGGACTTGCCGTCAGGCTCGGCGACAGCGCCCAGCTCTGGCTTCTCGCCGACCGCGGCCACGGCGGCAGCGGCGCTCCCGAATGGAGCTGGAACGCGGGCCTTCGCTGGTCCTTCTGACGCTTAGGCTCCTCAGTGAGCGCGGGGCTTTCCGCCGGCCGGCGGAAAGCCCCCTTTTCTTTGTTCCGATTCTCAGGAAATCGTCCCGGCATTTCGCGCACTCTTCGCTTCGGGCGATAATTTCTTCAGGGCTCGGCACCGCGCGGTTTTCCCGCGGGCCTCGCTGTTATTCATAACAAATTCTTATTGATATCATTCCCCGTCATGGCTTCGCTTTTGCATGTCGCCGTCTGACGATCCGTCATGGATCATGGCATTGCCGGCTGTGATCGGCTGCCCGTCCGATGCGGCGGAATGCTGTTTTATAAGGAATGTCTTATGGCAAAGGAAATTGAGCGCAAGTTTTTGGTCGTCGGCGACGCCTGGCGCAGGCTCGCCCCGGGCGTGCGCTACCGCCAGGGCTACCTCAGCAGCGCCAAGGAGCGCACCGTGCGCATCCGCACGGTCGGCGACAAGGCTTTCCTGACGGTGAAGGGCCCGACGGTCGGCGTGACCCGCCTCGAATTCGAATACCCGATCCCGTATGAAGACTGCCTCGCCATGCTCGAAAAGCTCGCCGAGCAGCCCGTAATTGAGAAAATCCGCTACAAAATCCCGGCAGACGGCTTCGTCTGGGAAATCGACGAGTTCCTCGGCGCCAACAAGGGACTCATCACGGCGGAAATCGAGCTCCTCAGCGAGGATCAGCCTTTTCCCAAGCCCGATTGGATCGGCGAGGAGGTCTCGGGCGATCCGCGCTACTACAATGCCATGCTCGTCGCGCATCCTTACACGACATGGAGCAGAAAGTGACGAGAAGGAGAAACGGACATGACTGACACCCTGACTGAGAACGCCGCCCCCGCCGAAGAGGCCGCCAAGATCGTTCCGCGCGCCGAATTCCGCGTTTTCGGGCGCAGCGTCATCGACGGCGTCCGCGAAAACATGTGGAAATGCAAGGCGCAGCTTTTCAAAGTCCGCATCATGCCCGAGGAAACCTACATCCTCTCGCGCTTCAGCGACGACGCGAACGTCAAGGTCCGGGGCGGCCTGCTCGACGTCAAGCTCAAGATCGGCGAGACGCCCGAAGGCTACGAGATCTTCCGGCCGCAGGGCAAATACCGCTTCTCCGTCGGGCGCGGCACGCTCGGGGACGTTTTCCGCAGACTGGGCGTTGAGCAGGATCTCGCCCGCGACGCCTACACGTTCGACGAACTCTGCTCACTGATCCGCCGCAATCCGGACACGGCGCTGGTGAGCGTTGAGAAGATGCGCTACGGCTTCTCCCTGAACGGCGTCATCTGCGAGTACGCCAAAGTGTGGTTCAACGACGCCATGGTGGAAACCGCCTGCTGCGAAAGCGAGAACTATGCCGCCATCAGAAGCGCCGTAGAAGCGCTCGGCCTCGAGGGCCGGCCCAATACGAATTACCTGAAGGCCGCCAAGCACGTGATCGGCATGTGAGGCGATTTTCCTGCCTGCCGCAGCGCCCGCCCGGACATTTCCGCGGCGGGCGATGTTTTGCCGGCGGCTTCTGCCTTTGCAAGCAGTCCCGTGAGATTTCCACGGTTTACCAAAATCATCGCGATTCTCTAGGAATCGTGCGGCTTCTCCTCATCGGCCAGCGTATCGTCAAACGCCTCCTGCAGGAAGTGCATGAAGGCTTCCGCATTTTTCGACAAATGACCGTCAAGGCGCCACAGCATAAAAATGCCGCGGCGCAGCTGCCCCCACTCCTCGGCTTTCAGCTCAGCAAGGCTCCCTTCCTCAAGCTCGTGCCGTACGGCGGAGCGCGAAACCACCGCAAGGCCCGATCCGCTTGCAACGGCGCGCTTGACAGCTTCGGCATCATTCATCTCGACGGAACGGATGCCAAGTTTTTTTAAGGGAGGCACGGAAGCTTTGCAGCGATGCGTCGCGGCTTCCCGGAAGAATAAAGTCTTCCCCGGCAGCATCCGCAAGGGTGAGCTTTTGCTTTTTCAAGAGTGGATGTTCCGGCGAAGCGATCACCGTCAGCCGGTCCTCGCCGATTTTCATCTTCCCGATGCTGGGCGGAAGGATCGTTTCGCCTTCGCCGACAATCGCCAGGTCGCAGGCGTTTTCTTCCAGTTGCCCGACGATGGTGTGCGGTGCGTGGACGGCAATCTGCATGTCAAGATCAGGGAACCGGTCGCGGAAGGCCACGAAGATGCCCGGCATCATGTAAACGCCGGTGAGCTTCGAAGCTCCGACGCGAATCGTGACGCCGCGGGAGATGCGCAGGTCCTCGAGCTCGTTTCTCATGTTCTCGATGCGCGAGAGTATCGACCGCGCGCTCCTCTGCACCACCTCGCCCGCATCGGTGAGAACGATTTTCTTGCCCGTGCGGTCGAAGAGCTTCATGCCGACTTCGTCTTCGAGCGAAGCAATGTGGCCGCTCACCGCAGGCTGCGTGAGATTGAGCTCGTGCGCGGCCTTGGTGAAGCTGCCGAGTCTGCAGACAGTGAGAAAAGTCTTGAGATGGGCTAAGGAAAGCATGTCGGAAACAGCGCTCAAAAATACATCGTCAATCATACTGAATGATCGTTCATTCAGTGACTGAAAAGATTCTATTCCAAAGGCACGCACAAATACATTGCGAAAAACGCAACTTGTGTTTCATCCCGCACGTTTCCCCGTTTTTCTTGAGATGCTGTAATGAAATTATCCCCAAGGGCTATGCAAAAGGAGGACGCGATGACTGCTATCTCTATGAACCGCAGGAATTTTCTCGGATGCGCCGGCGCGCTGGGACTGACCCTCGGCGCCGGACCGGCGTTTGCCGCACGGAACGATCCGCTTCCAAAGTCGTGGGATGAAACGGCCGACGTCGTGGTCGTCGGATCAGGCTTCGCCGGGCTGTGCGCGGCCTACGAAGCGCACAAGGCGGGCGCTTCCGTCGTCATTCTCGAAAAGATGGCCACGCCGGGCGGCAACTCCATCATCAACGGCGGCATCATGGGCGTGCCCGGCACCGAAATTCAGAAGCGCAAGGGCATCAAGGATTCGCCTGAACAAATGTTCAACGACATGATGAAAGCCGGCCTCTATCTCAACCACGCCGACAAGGTCCGCACGCTGTGCAACGAGGCCTACGGCGCCTACCGCATGCTCGTTGATGAAATCGGGGTGAAGTTCAGCGACACCATCCTCAAGCACGAGGGCGGCCACTCCGTGCCGAGGAGCCTTTATACGGTGACGGGCAGCGGCTCGGAAATCGTCAACAAGCTTCTCGCGTAGCTCTCCGGCCTCGGCGTCAAGCCGCGCACGCGCACTTTCATGGAGCACATCTGGCTCGATGAGTCCGGCCGTGCCGTCGGCGTGACGGTGCGCGAGAACTACCGCTTCGGCAAGGACGCCTCGGGCCTCAAGGCAAAGACGATCCGCGCCAAGAAAGGCATCGTGCTCGCCTACGGCGGCTTCGGCAGCGACGTCGCTTACCGCTCCATGTTCGACCCGCGCCTCGGCTCCTCGATCCAAAGCACCAACCAGCCCGGCGCGACGAGCGAGGCCTGGCGCGAGGCGGCCATGGCCGGCGCGCAGATGATCCAGGAGGACTGGATCCAGTGCCTGCCCTACACGAGCCCGGACGAGAAGGGCTTCGGCATCGGCTGGGCCTGGGCCGGCCACACGCAGGCCTACGGCTTCTGGATCGACGGCAGCACGGGCGAGCGCTTCGTCAACGAGCTCGCCGACCGCAAGATCCGCTGCGACGCGATTTTCGCGCACCTCGGCATGGGCCACGACTGCCTGTCGGTCGGCGACGCCAAGGCGGCCGAGCTCTTCAAGAAGATCCGCCCCGGCTTCCTCGAGCGAGAGAAAGCCGCCGGCGTCCTGAAGGAATACGCCACGACCGCCGATCTCTGCCGCGAGCGGCACATCCCCGAGGAGGCCTTCCGCAGAACGGTCGCCGCGGTCAACGAATCGGTGAAGACGAAGAAAGACCCGATGGGCCGCCGCGTCAACGAGGATCTCAAGCCCTGCGGGGACGGCCCCTGGTTCGTGACGCGCCTGTCGCCCAAGGTGCACCACTGCATGGGCGGCATCCTCACGACGGCCAAGGCCGAAGTGCTCGACTGCCGCGGCCGCGTCATCCCCGGCCTTTATGCCGCCGGCGAAGCGACGGGCGGCGTGCACGGCGCCGTGCGCCTTGGGTCGTGCGCCACGACCGACTGCGTCGTCAACGGCCGCATCGCGGGCCGCGAGGCGGCGCGCGGATGATTCCCGCTTAGCTTAAATGCGCAATCGGGCGGCTGCCTTCCGGCGGCCGCCTTTTTTCTGTATGCCGCCATTAATATTAGAATTTTCTAATAATGGTTAATACTGATTTTTGATTTATATTTTCAATTTTTATTTTAGAAAAATTCCATCGCATTGATTATCATGAAAATCTTCAAAATCCGCGTTATAACAGCGAATCGGACGCGCCTGTCAGTAAAATCCCTGATGCATGAAATTTTTACAATTTTCAGGGTATTTACTGATAATAAAGAAAATAACTATCAATGTTTTTAAAATTAAATAATAGATTCCAAAAAATTCTCCTTTTACCATGACTTTGCCGCCTCCCCCGGCGGCATTCCTGTCAAATGGCTTAAAGGAGGCCTCAAATGCAAAAATCTCTCCTGGCTGCCCTGATCAGTCTGAGCCTCGCCGGCATCAGCTTTTCCGCGCTGTCCGCCGAACCGATCGATCCGATCGAGCCGGCGAAAATCGACAACCCCGCGCTCGTTGAGCTCGGCAAAATGCTTTTCTTCGACCCCCGCCTCTCGCGTTCCGGCTTCATTTCGTGCAACAGCTGCCACAACCTCGCCACGGGCGGCGCCGACAATCTGAAGACGAGCGTGGGCGACTACTGGACCCAGGGCCCGATCAATTCGCCCACGGTGCTGAATTCTTACGGGCAGATCGCCCAGTTCTGGGACGGCCGCGCGAAGACGCTCGCCGAGCAGGCCGCGGGCCCCATCGCCAATCCCAAGGAGATGGCCTCCACGCATGAGCTCGCCGTCAGGGTCATCGGCTCGATTCCGGGCTACGGCAAATACTTCAAGGCCGCCTTCGGTGACGAGAAAGTCGACATCGGCCGCATCACCGACGCAATGGCCGCGTTCGAGAAATCGCTCGTGACGCCCAACAGCCGCTTCGACCTCTGGCTCAAGGGCGACAGGAAGGCCCTGAGCAGCGAAGAGCTCAAGGGCTACGAGCTCTTCAAGTCATCGGGCTGCACGATCTGCCACAACGGCGCTCAGGTCGGCGGCCAGTCCTTCCAGAAGATGGGCCAGGTGCGTCCCTACGAAACGACGAACACGGCGCAGGGCGTCGAGGCCATCTCGGGGCGCGACCAGGACCGCATGAAATTCAAGGTCCCGATGCTGCGCAACATTGAGCTCACCTACCCGTACTTCCACGACGGCGAAGCCGCCACGCTTGAGAAAGCCGTCGAAGTCATGGGCGACGTGCAGCTCGGCAGGCGCTACAGCGCGGAAGAGACCGCCCGGATTGTCGCCTTCCTCAAAACGCTCACCGGCGAGCAGCCGAAGATCGTCTATCCGGTCCTGCCGCCGAGCGTGAACGCCACGCCGGCGTTCGATCCGTGGGCGCCGCGCGACCAGAAGAAGCCCTAAAAGCTTCCGCCTCGCTCTGAAGCAGGCGGCCTGCGCTCGCAAGCGCAGGCCGCTTCTTTTTTGAAAGCGCCTACGGCTCAGGTATTTCCCCGACAATATCGCATCCCGCTTGGGCGAACGAAGGACAAAAATAGTGGATCTGTCAGTTTTTTTCTAACGCCTGCCGTTGACCCATGACGATTTCTCCTTACGATGCCGACTGCTGGGAAGTCTTCTTCTCCCTCGCCCGCACGGGCAGCTTTGCCAGAACGGCCATGGAAACGGACCGCACGACGCCCAACGTTTCCCGGCGCCTGCGGACGCTCGAGCAGATGCTCGGCGGCCCCCTCGTCGACCGCTCGGTGCGGCCCTGCCGCCTGACGCCGCTCGGCGAGCGCGTGCTGAACTGTACCGAAGCGCCCTGGCGCGCCTTCGCGTCCGCCGTCGACGAACTGCGCGGGGAGGCAGGAAGCGGCCGAACCCGCATCACCGTTTCGGGGCCGATCGCCATGTGCAAGCGGCTTATCACCGACATGGTCTACCGCTATGCGGAGAAAGCCGGCTTCCCGGACGCTGTCTTCGAGGTGAAACCCGGCATGAAGCCCGAGGACGTCCTCGAAGGCTCCTGCGACATTCTCTTCACCGCATCGGTTCCCCAGGACCAGCGCCTCGCCTCGATCGGGGCGATCCGCGGCAGTACCGTGCCGCTCGCCTCGCCGGGCTACCTGGCCGCGCACGGCGAGCCGCTCGAGCCCGCCGACCTGGTGCGGCACGACGGCATCGTGCGCTCGAACGACCTCTTCAGCGCGAGCAGCTTCCTCACCGACGAGCGCACCGGCCGGCGCGAGCGCTGCCGCTTCCGCACGGTGTTCGTCCTTTCGGACATGGAGGCCATCCGCGACGCGCTGCTCGGCGGGCGCGGCATCACGATCGACCTGCCGATTTCGATGTTCGTCAGGGAACTCGAAGCGGGCGAGCTCGTGCCGATCCTGCGCCACTGGAAGCGGGAGCCCTGGGACTACAGCGTCATTTACGAAAAAGCGAGCCCCAAGGCGCCCGTCCTGAAGCAGGCGGCGGAGTTCTTCGCGCTCGAGGCGGGAGAAGCCTTCGATGCGAGCCGCCGGACCGCCTACAGGCTGGTCGATGCGTATTGGGCAAAACGCGACCGCAGCGAGCGCCGGAGCTGAGCCGGTCTGCTAGCATCGGCATTCGGAAAAGATCCTTTCGGAGAGATGCTGTGAAAACGGCTTTCCTTCTTGCCGCCGGGCTTGCGCTCGGCAGCGCTTTCGCCGCGGAGCTGCCCGGCGAAAGCATCCCCGTGCGCTCGGCGCACGTTTATTTCTCACCCGAGCAGAGCGGCGAGGCCGTCATCAGGACGGTGATCGACGGCGCCAAGGAGCGCGTCATCATCGCGGCCTTCCATTTCACGAGCAAGCCGATCGCCGAAAGCCTCATCGCGGCGCACCGCAGGGGCGTCGCCGTCACGGCCGTGCTCGACAAATCGAATCTCACCCAAAAAAAGAGCAAGGGAGAGATGCTCCTCAAGGCGGGCGTGCCCGTTTACATCGACTCGGAGCACCGCACGGCGCACAACAAGGTGATCGTCGCCGACGGCCGCTGGGTGGTGACGGGAAGCTACAACTTCAACGGGCACGCGGAGCACCACAACGCCGAGAACCTGCTCGTCCTCGACTCGCCCGAGCTGGCCGCCAAGTACGAGGCAAACCTCAGGAAGCACGCCGGCCACGCGGCGCCGCTCGAAAAATAAGGCTCAGTTCTTCTTGAGCGCGGCGAGGACCGCGAAGGGATTGGACTTCCCGTCCTTCTCCTCGGGCTTGGGACCGAACTTGTTGACGCAGTTTTCGTGCAGCGGCATCGCCGGCAGCGTGAGAAGCGCTTCCTCCTGCACCCAGTCGGCCGCCGAAAGGGACTTGCTCCCCACGGTCACGTCGACGTCCTCGCCGTCTTTCTCGACGGGAATGGCATCGGCCTCCGCCTCCGTCTTCGTGAAGCGGAACTTGAGCAGGCTGTCGACAGGCACCTCGACGGGCTCGCTGCAGCGCGCGCAGCTCATCACCGCCGTGCCGTGGATCTCGAGCTCGGCGGCAGGCAGGTCCTCGATCTCGCCGATGCCCGTGACGCGGAAGCTCAGCCCTTCGCCCTTGAGCGAAAGCACCGTCCTGGCGAGCTCGGGCATCTCGTCAAGGGCAATCACGCCCTCGACCGTCTTCTGCGAGCGGGCAATGTCAAAGACATCGAGCTTAAGCGTCATTTTCTATGCTCCCATTGCTGAAATCCTCGGCCCGGCGGGCCTTGACGGGCAGAAGTCTAGCCGAATTGCCGCTAAAATTGAATGATTATGACTGCCAAGCTAATTCTTGCCTCGAGCTCGCGCTACCGCCGCGAGCTCCTTGACCGCCTCGGCGTGCCCTACACGTGCGAGAGCCCCGACATCGACGAAACCGGCATTCCCGGCGAAACGCCTCAGGATGCGGCCATGCGCCTGGCGGAAGCGAAAGCCCGCAAGGTCTGGGAAGCGCACCCGGGCAGCGTCGTCATCGGCTCCGACCAGGTGGCCGACCTCGCCGGCGTGCGCCTCGGCAAGCCGCACAACCGCGAGAACGCGATCCGCCAGCTGCGCGAAATGCAGGGCCGCGAGGTCGTTTTCACGACCGCGCTCTGCGTCATCGACGCCCAAGGCCGCGCCGAGCGCGTGAAGTCGCAGACCTTCATCCGCATGCGCCGCCTGAGCAACCGGGCGATCGAAGCTTACGTCGACCGCGAGCAGCCCTTTGACTGCGCCGGCTCCGCGAAGATCGAAAAGCTCGGCATCGCGCTCATGGAAAGCGTGCGCTCGGACGATCCCACTTCGCTCATCGGGCTGCCGCTGATGGCGCTCACCACGCTGCTCACGCGCGCCGGCGTCGAAGTGCTGCCGGGGCTCGAAGCCTGAGGCGGCGCCGAAGGGAATAACGTCATGCCCGGCATCCTCTACCTGCTCCCCTGCACCATCGCGGACGGCGCGCTTGCCGCCTCCGTCCCGCCTGCCGTGCGCGAAAAGGCCTGCGGCATCAGGCGCTTTTACGCCGAGGCCGCCAAGAGCGCCCGCGCCTACCTCAAGGCGCTCGGGCATCCCGGCCCCATCTCGGAGCTCGCGATCGAGGAAATCGGGCACGACCCCGACCCGGCCCGGGCCGACGCCTGGCTCGCCCCTGTGCTCGCCGGCGAGGACGCCGCCGTCATCAGCGAGTCCGGCTGCCCGGGCATCGCGGATCCCGGCGCGCAGATCGTCACGCGCGCCCATGCGCTCGGCATCCGCGTGGTGCCGCTCGTGGGCCCGAGCTCGATCCTGCTCACGCTCATGGCGAGCGGCCTAGACGGCCAGCGCTTCCGCTTCGCGGGCTACCTGCCCGTGCACCCGGAAGAGCGCCGCGCCGCGATCGCCGAACTCGAAAAAGCGAGCCGCCGCTCGGAAACGCAGCTCTTCATCGAGACGCCCTACCGCAACAGCGCCATGCTCGAGAGCCTCATCGAGGCGCTTGCCCCGACGACGCGGATCACGGTAGCCACCGACGTGACGGGCGCGGGCGAGCGCATCCGCACCCTGACGGCCGCCGCGTGGAAGGCGCTGCCCGAAAGCGAGCGCGTCCTGCCGAAGCTGCCCACCGTCTTCGCGCTGCTTGCCGCTCCGGGCGGAGCGGCGCCGCGCTATGCGCCGCAGGGCGCCGTCTCAAAGCGAAGCGCCCTGCGTCCTGAGGTCCGGGGCGCCCGCCGCAGAGCATCCCGAGGGAGGAACGGCCGATGACGTTTGCCGATTTTGCCGAAGGCTTCACGGAACTGCCTTCCGACCTGGTGCTCACCGCCGGCGCCATCTTCCTCATCCTGATCTGCGTGATCGTGATCGTCTGGCGCGTGAGCGTGAGGCTGCGCCAGCTTAAGAGCATCGGCCTGAGCCGCGTCGAAACGGGCTTCGATGCCTTCGGCTCCAAGGACCGCGAGGAGCCGGCCGCCGAGGGCGTGCCGCCCGACCCGCTCGACGAGGCGGGCGAGCCGCACACGACCTTCACGGAGCACATCAACGATCCGCTCGCGCAGGCGCCGAACCCCGCTTCGCCGCCGCCCTATGCCGCGCCCGCGCAGGGCGCCGCGGCCCAGCCGATGAATCCGGCGCCGGCGGCTTATCCCGCGCAGCGCGCCGAACCGCAGCTCTATGCCCAGCAGCCGGCCTATGCGGCGCCGCCCGCCGCCCCGGCCGCGCAGCCCATGCCAGCCGCTTATGCACCGCAGAACGTGCAGGCCGCACCCTCTCCCTATGCCCCGGGCATTCAGCCCGCAGCGGCCGCTTACACTCCGCAGCCCGCGCAGCCGCAGAGCGCTCCCGAGCCCGCTCCGGCTCCGGCTCCCGCCCCCGCGGCACCGGTTCAGGCACCTGCCGCCGAGGCCGCCGAGCCCAAGATCGAGCCCGAGGCGAAGCCCGCCCCCGCCGAAGCGTTCCCGCCCTACAGCTTCCTGCAGACGCTCCCCTTCACGCTGCGCGACGGACTGCGCACGGCGCACGCCGAGCTTTACGGCGTGAGCATCGAAGCGGTGTTTTTCCCGGCCGATTTCTACAACAGCCTTGACGACACCGTGCGCCGCCTCGTGCCGTTCCTGCCGGCGGGGCGCGTCGTCTGCCGCGAAGCCGACAGGCGCACCTTCAGCGCCTCAAACCTCTATGCGCAGCCCGATGCGGTGATCGACACCGACAAGGGCCTCGTCTGCGTCGAATACAAGTCGAAGGGCGGCCGCGAAGATGCACCCGACATCCTTTCGACGATGCGCCCGAAGGATATGCTGCAGACGCTCATCGAGACGATGGTGCTCTCCGCCTCCGAGCAGCGCCCGGCCGCCGCCGTGCTGCGCACCGTGAACGCCGCCTACTTCCTGCGCCCCGGGGCGCGCATCGCGAAGATGCTCTCCGAGGCCCTGCCGCGCGCGCAGGCGTTCATCGCGCCTTATTCGGAACTGCCGGGCCTGAGCGCCTCGCTTTACGCCGAGCTTTTCGCCGCACTCCTGGCGGCGGGCAGTCCTGACAAGCCCGCCGAAAGCAGCGGCGAGGCCGCGCATGCCAGCATGCTGCGCTGAACACGATGAGAGGGGCACTCCGGCGCGGGGTGCCCTTTTCTTTCGAGAGCCTTCGGCCGCAGCAGAATCTGTATCATGGACGGAGCTGAAGTCCTTTTTTCCCCGAGGTGTTTCATGCGAAACCGTGTTGTCCTGACTATCTCCCCTCTGGCCCTTTTTGCCGCCCAGGCCCTTGCGGCCATGTCAGGCGGCGTTTCCGAGAGCTGGCTGAAGCCCGAAATCACGCTTCCGCAGAGCGCCCGGGCGCCGCTGACGGTGGAGTTCGTGCCCGACGAAGCACCCTGCCGGAAAGCCTACGGCAAGAAATGGCAGGAAAAATGCAGCGCCTCCTTCGGCCTCTTCGGCGCGCGCGTGAGCGGCGCCTCGCTCAGCCCGGCCGTGCGCGGCACCTGGCGCTTCAGCGGCGGGAGCGGCATCGAATTCGTGCCGGACGACCCGTGGCCCGCCGGACAGCGCTTCAAGCTCAGCCTCGGCTCGGTCCCGCTGCCCCGCGGCGTGAAGCTTTCCTCCCCGGCGCTCGACTTTGCGACACCGCCCCTTTCGGTGAGCTCCGTTGAAGCGCGCTTCTGGGCCGATCCGGCCCTCGACGGCCGCAGGGCGCTTTCCTTCGAAGCCTTCTTCAGCACGGCCGTGACCGACGTCAAGGCGCTCGAGTCGCGCTTTGCCGTGCGCTTCGACGCCGCCTCGGGACTCTCGCTCGGCAGGCCCTCCTTCGTCTGGAATTTCGACAGGACGAGCGTCTACGTGCGCGTTCCCGTCGTCAAGCTCGGCACCCGCTCGGCGGCGGTCACCGCGGAATTCCCGGGCGTTGCGGGCGGCTGGAGCGCCGCCGACGGCAGGATGCCTGCCGTCAAGAAGGGCTTCGAGACCGCGCGGGCGCTACTTACCGTGCCCGCGGCCTCCGAACTCTTTGCCGTCAAAAATGCCTCCTTTGAAGCCGTCCGCACCGAGTCGCTCGACCGCGTCTGGGAGCTCACGCTCGAAACCTCGCTGCTCGTGAAGCCTTCGGACGCTCTTTCCGCCCTCCGCGTCACCGAGCTGCCCGAGCGGCTCAACGCCGACGCCGTCTCGAAGACCGACTGGACCAAGGTGCCGGTCGTCGACGCCGAAACGCTTTCCCGCGGCAGGGCGCTCGCCGTGAGCAGCGCGCAGGATTCCGACGTGCCCACCGACCGTCTCGTCTTCCGTGTGGCCGCGCGCCCGGGCACCTTCATCCACGTCGCGCTGCCCGCGGGATTTGGGCCCGACAAGTCGGTGACGCTCAAGCGCGACTGGGGCGGCGTCGTGGCCGTGCCCGAGCCCGGCGCCGCGCTCTTCTTTCTGCAGCCCGGCAGCGTCATGACGCTCTCGGGGGACCGCTCGCTGACGTTCGCCGCCGAAGGCGCCGAGCGCGTGCACTGGCGCATCGAGCGCATCCGCGATCCGTTCCTCGCGCTGACAGCAAGGGGCTTCCAGACGCAGAGCGAGCCCTCGCCGGGCGACGCCGTGTCCGATGCCGCCGAAGGCGACATCCCCGTTTCGGCGCAGAACCGCTTTTATTCGATCCGGCTCGACGAAGCGAAGCTTCCGGGCGGGTCCTCCGGCCTCTTCCAGGTCTACCTCACCGCGCAGAAAAAGGACGGGGCGCATTGGAAAACGCTCGGCCGGGCCGCCAAGCGCGTGCTCGTGACCGACACGGCGCTGATCGCCAAGCGCGGCCGCGACGGCGTCTCCGAGGTCTTCGCCGCTTCGCTCGAGACGGGAAAGCCGCTCGAAGGACTCGACGTCACGCTTTACGGCGCCAACGGCGTGCCGCTCGAAAGCGTGAAGACGGATGCCGGGGGCCGCGCCCGCTTCCGGAGCACCGCCGGCCTCGAGCGCGAGAAGGCGCCCTCCGCCTTCGTGGCGCGCGACGCCGCCTCGGGCAGCATGGCCTGGCTCTCGGCGAGCGACCCGGCCGCCGTCGACAATCTCTTTGACTACGACATCTCGGGCCGCGGCCTCGCCGCCGACGGCCTCGCGGGCATGCTCTTCACCGAGCGCGGGCTCTACCGACCGGGCGAGAAGGTGCACGCCGCCCTCATGGTGAAGTCCGCCGACTGGAAGGCGCTGCCCGAGGGCATGCCCGTCACGGTGCGCTTCACCGACCCGGCGGGCCGCAAGGTGCAGGAAAGCACGGTGAAGCTCTCTTCCGAAGGCCTGGCCGAAGCGGACTGGCAGAGCTCGGCCGAGGCGCTCCCCGGCCGCATGCGCGCCGTGGCGCTCGCCGGCACCACCGTCATCGCCTCCTGCGAATTCCGCCTCGAAGACTTCAGGCCCGAATCGATGGTGCTCACCTCGCGCCCGGCTGCACCTTCCGACGGCTGGCTTCTCCCCGATCAGGCCTCGCTCGAGATCGACCTGAAGAGCCGCTTCGGCGCGGCTTCGGCCGACCGGCTCGTGCGCTCACGCGTCTCGCTCGAAACGCCGGGCGAGATCACGTTCAAGGGCTGGAAGGGCTGGACCTTCGAAGATCCGGTGCCTTTCGAAGGCGCAGCGCCGCAGGACATCACGGCCGAAGGGCGCACCGACGCGAAGGGCCACCTCTCCCTGAAGCTGCCGCTCGCGGGCGCCGCCGCGGGCACGGTGAGCGCGGGCGTAGCCCTCGAAGGCTACGAGGGCGGCTCGGTGGCCGCCACCGACTCGCAGCGACTGCTTATCTCGCCCGCCAAGGCGATGCTCGGCTGGAAGAGCCCCGACTCGCCGATGCCGCTCTCCTGGCTCGCCCCGGGCGAAAAGCGCCGCCTCGAGCTCGTGCTGCTCGACCCGACGCTCAAGCCCCTTGCCGCGCAGTCCGTGCGCGCCGAAATCGCCGCCGTGCAGTATGTGACCGAGCTCACCTCCGACAGCCGCGGCGCCCTGCGCTACCGCGACCGCGCGGTGAGCACCCCCGTCACCTCGATGCAGCTCGAGACCGACGCCTCAGGCCGCGCCGAGCTTTCGCTTTCCGCAGCTGACCCGGGCGAATACCGCGCCGTGCTGAAGCTCGCCGACGGCACGCCGCTCGCGAAGATCGACTTCCGCGTATCCGGCACCGACCTCCGAAACGGCATGAACGGCACGCTGCAGAGCGCCGACATCCGGCTCTCGGCCGACAAGAAGGATTACAAGGCGGGCGACACGGCGCGCCTCGACATCGTCTCGCCCTTTGCGGGCATGGCGCTGCTTACGCTCGAGTCGGACCGCGTGCTCGCCTCGCGCTGGATCGCCGTGCAGGCGGGCCGCAACCTCGCCGAGCTCGCGCTGCCCGCCGATTTCTCGGGCAAGGCGTGGCTCTCCGCCTCGCTCGTGCGCGGCCGCGCCGATGCGCCGCGCTTCCTCAAGGCCTATGCGCACGCCGTCACGCCCGTGACGGTCAACGCCGAGGCGCATGCGCTGAAGCTTTCCGCCGAAGCGCCCGAGAGGGCCGAGAGCGCCGCCGGGCTCACCGTGAAGCTCACGGCCGACGAGCCTTCGCAGGTCTTCGTCTGGGCGGTCGACGAAGGCATCCTCGACCTGACGCGCTACCGCACGCCTTCGCCCAAGGCGGCGCTCGTCGAAGACCGCGCGCTGCAGGTGGAGACCCGGCAGACGCTGAGCGAGCTGATGCCCGAAGGCATCCGGCTCCCCGGCGCCTCGCCCTTCGGCGGCGACGCCGCGCTCGCCGCGGCCGCCCCGGTGCTCGCCAACCCCTTCCGGCGCACGGGCGACAAAGCCGCTGTCTGGTGGGGCGGGCTCGTTAATGTCGGTCCCGAGGGCGTCACGCTGCCCGTCACGCTGCCCGAAGGCTTTTCGGGTTCGGTGCGCTTCATGACCGCTGGCGCTTCCGGCGGCCGCGTCGGCAGCGCCGAAGCGGTGACGGTGATCCGCGAGCCGCTCGTGCTCTCCCCGCTCCTGCCCGCTTTCGCGGCGCCCGGCGACCGCTTCGCGGCCGGTGCGCTCGCCTCGGCGGAAAAGCCCTGGAGCGGACGCCTCAGCGTCACGGCTGACCCGCATCTCTCGGGCAGCATCGCCGCCAGGGACGTCACGCTTGAAGCCAACGGCGAAGCGCGCATCTCAGGCGAGCTGCAGGCACTGAATATCCCCGGCCCGGCCGAGGTCACTGTGAAGGCCGAAGGCGCCGGCGGCACGCTGGTGCGCCGCGCTTCGCTCTCGGTGCGCCCTGCGGGATTGAGGGAGAACATCGTCTCCTGGGGCCGCTTCGGCGTAAAGAGCGCGCCCGACGTGCGGCTCGACGCGCCCGTGCTCGCTTCGGGCGCGCTGCGCGAAGCATCCGTCTCGGCCGCACCCGCGGCGCTCGCGCGCTCCGTCTTCACCGCTTTTGCCGACCCCGTGAGCTGGGGCACGGTCTCCGAGCGCATCGCCGAGGCGCTCCCCTATGCGGCGGCGCTCGCCAATCCGCCGAGCATCGAGGCGCTCGGCTTCGAGCGCGAGTCTTTTGAAAAAGAAGGCCGCAAGCGCATCGCCGCAGCCCTCTCTGCGATCAGCTCCCCGCACTTCCGCCGCGGCGTGGCGAATTGGGAGGGCGGCGTGCCCGACCTCTTCCTCACGGCCTGGTCGCTGGACTTCGTGCTCACGGCGCGCCGCGCCCAGATCAAGCCGCCCGCCGGCCTGACGGAACGGCTCCGCGGGGCGCTCTCGCACCTGCTTGACGGCGCGGCGCCCGCCACGCTCGCGCAGGCCCGCACGCAGGCCTACGCGCTCGCCGTCCTCACCAAGGAAGGCACGCTCAGCGCCGAGCGCATCGAGGCGCTTCGCTCCGACATGGACGCCGCCGGCATGGACTGGCGCCATGACGCGGCGGCCGCCTACATCGCTTCCGCTTACCGCATGATGCGCATGACGAAGTGGGCCGACGAGCTGCTCAAAGAAAAGATCAACGCCGCGCCCGGCGAGTCGAGCTGGGAGACGCCGCTTGCGGGCGGCGCAGCGCTCGCCGCGGCCGGCATGCTCACGGGCGAGCGCTCGCTGGCGGCCGACCTTGCCGAGCGGCTCGCCAACCGCGCGCCTGCGGCGCTCACCGACGCGGAAGCGGCCATGGCGGCGCAGTTCCTGATCGAGCGCGGGCTTGAGGCGGGGTCGCTCCCCGAAGGGCTCGTGCTCACCTGCGCCGAGCGCGAAGGCGGCTCCGCAGCCGACGACCGCATCGTGAAGACGCACGCCGCCTTCACGCTCTCCTCGGCTACCTGCAAGCGCGCCAAGGTCACCGCTCCGGCGGGCCTCTCCGGCCTCTACTGGCAGAGCAGCGTGAGCGGCTGGCCTTCGAGCGCGCCGCGCGCCGCACACGCCGAAGGCATCGACGTCGTGAAGCGCGTGCTCGATGCCGACGGGCACGAAGCAAGCTCCGCCAAGGCGGGCGACGTGCTCACCGTCGAAATCCGCGCGCGGCGGCTTGCGGGCAGCAGCAGCGCGCCGGTGCTCATCACCGACCTGCTCCCGGGCGGCTTCGAGCTCGCCGACGCCAAGGCCGAGATGAAGGGCAGCGGCGTGCGCGGCACCTTCCGCGCCGAGGACCGCATCGCCGCGGCAGTGACGCTCTCCGGCCTCGACCGGGTCTACACTTACCGCATCCGCGCCGCCTCGCCGGGCACTTACGCCCTGCCCGCCGCCGATGCGCGCGACCTGGCCAAGCAGTCGGTCCGCGGCCGCAGCGCCTCGGGCACGATCACCGTTAAGGCTTTGCAATGAAGCTGATTCTGAGAATTGCGCTGATTGCCGCCTGCGTCCTCCTCCTCGGGGCGGGCGGCCTCATCGGCTGGGCCCACCTGCAGCCCAAGCCGGCGCTGCTCGAGGGCATCCCTTACTCGAGCGCCGTCTACGACAGGGACGGCAGGCTGCTGCATATCACGCTCGCTGAGGACGGCATCTACCGCCTGCCCGTGCGCTATGCGGAGATCGCGCCCGACGCGGTGAACGCCGCCGTGCGCTATGAGGACCGCTATTTCCGCGCCCATCCCGGCGTCAATCCGTTTTCCGCCGTGCGCGCCGCTTTTGCGACGCTCACCGGGCCGCGCCGCATCGGCGCCTCGACGATCACGATGCAGCTCGCGCGCCGACTGCAGCACCTTGACACGACGAAAGTCGACGGCAAGATCCGCCAGATGCTCTGGGCGCTCGTCTACGACGCCCACTACAGCAAAGACGAGATCCTTGAGGCCTACTTCACGCTGGCGCCTTACGGCGGCAACGTCGAAGGCATCGAAGCTGCCGCCCTCGTCTATTTCGGGCGGCATGCCTCGCAGCTCGGGTCCGCGCAGTCGATCGCGCTTTCCGTCGTGCCGCAGAATCCCGTGAAGCGCCGCCCGGGCGCGGGCGCCGACTTTGAAAAGGCCCGCATCGCGGCCGGGCGCCGCGCGCTCGAGGGCGGCTTTGTGAGCCCGCGGCTCGAGCCCGCGCTCACCGGTCCCCTTGAGGTGCTCGGCACGAAGCGCCTGCCGTTCGAAGCGCCGCACTTCACGCGCCTCGTCGAAAAGGGCGGCGGCACGGTGATCCGCTCCACCCTTTCGCTGCCGCTGCAGCACGCGCTCGAATCGCTCCTAAAGGACACCTGCGCGCGCCTCGCCTCCTACGGCATCGTCAACGGCGCGCTGAGCGTCGTCGACACGCGCACGATGGAAGAGCTCGTGCACGTCGGCAGCGCCGACTTCTTCAGCTCCGCCATCGAAGGCGAGAACGACGGCCTGCTCGCGCCGCGCAGCCCGGGCTCGGCGCTCAAGCCCTTCATCTATGCGCTCGCGCTCGACCAGGGCCTCATCCACAGCCGCTCGGTGCTCTTTGACGTGCCGGTGAACTACGGCGGCTACGAGCCGAAGAACTCCGACGGCGCCTGGCGCGGGCCGATCGACGCGACCTCGGCCCTCAACGAGAGCCGCAACGTGCCCGCCATTTCGCTCGCGCAGCGCCTCTCGCCCGATCTCTACGATTTCCTGCAGGCGGCGGGCGCCCGGCTTCCCCATGAAAAGGAGCACTACGGGCTTTCGATCGTTCTGGGCGGCGCCGAAGTGAACGGCCAGACCTTGAGCGAGCTCTACGCCATGCTCGCGGGCGGCGGCGTGCTCAAGCCCGTCCGGCGCGCGCTCGGCGAAGCGGCCTCCCCCGGCAAGGCGCTCCTCTCGCCCGAGGCGGCTTACGTTGCCCGGCAGATGCTGCTCGCGGGCGGCAAGACGGTGAGCATTGACGGCACGGGCGTGCCCGTGCTCTTCAAGACCGGGACCTCGAACGGCTACCGCGACGCCTGGTGCGCCGGCCTCGCCGGCCCCTATGCGGTCGTCGTCTGGCTCGGCAACTTCAACGCCCGCCCGAACGCCTACCTGCAGGGCGCCGTGACGGCGCTGCCGCTTTTCCGCGCGGCAGCCATGCGCGTGCTCACCGACCGGGACCACCTCGTCTCGCAGGCCGACGCCGATGCGCTCGGAAAGGCGCCCGAAGGCGTCTCCGAGGTTGAGGTCTGCCGCGAAACGGGCGACCTCGCCGAGACGGCGGACGGCAAAATGCGCTGCGCGGACCGCGTGCGCGCCTTCTTCATTCCGGGCAGGAGCCCGATCCGCGACACGGGCCTTCTGAGGGAAGCCGTGATCGACAACGCGACGGGGCTCCTTGCCTGCCGCGAAGATCCCGCCTCAACGCACCGCGAGTGGCGGGTGTTCTGGCCCGCCCCGCTTCTCGAGGCGATGCGCGCCGCGGGCATCGACAGGCCTGCCGGGCCTGAGCTCATGCCCGGGTGCGGCGGCGAAGCCGCGGCGGGCGATCCGCCCGCGATCGTTTCGCCCGCCGAAAATGCGCAGTACTGGACGGGCACGGCGGGCACCGAGCGCGCGGCCGTCGTGCTGCAGGCGAGCGCCGGGACGAACGCGCCG
Organism: Burkholderia sp.; assembly: GCA_047777475.1. Classification (GTDB taxonomy): domain Bacteria; phylum Pseudomonadota; class Gammaproteobacteria; order Burkholderiales; family Burkholderiaceae_F; genus Sutterella. The sequence goes on along the minus strand of JBKEET010000002.1, from coordinate 411,798 downwards.
ACGCTCTTTTGGTTCGATCAGGGCAGGCTTATCGGCGAATCGAGCTCCGGCAGGCCGCTGCTCTGGGCCGCCGAGCCGGGCGAACACGAAGTCTCCGCCGTCGACTCCCTCGGGCGCAGCAGCGGCCGGCGCGTGAGCGTCAGGCGGCCGTAGCCGCGTCCTCGTCGGAAAGGAGCTTCATGTAGCGCTCGATGCCCGGCTTGGCCGCTTTCATCTGCGGCAGCCAGGAGCGCCGGAACTCGCGCCGGAACACTTCGGCGGCCTTGTCGCAGAGGTGCCTGCAGCGCGCCGAATGCACCGCCGCCCAAAGCGTTTTCTCGGCCGGCAGCCCGTCGAGCCCGTGCAGCGTCACGGCGCCGAGCCGGTCCCGGACGCACCAGAGGCTCATCGGCGGAAGGATGGTCCACCCGAGGCCGCCGACCACCGCGTTGGCAAGGGCCGCCGTGTTTTCGAGCGCGATCGAGCTCACCGAGGGGAGGCCGAGCATGCGCAGCATGGCAAGCGACTTGCGCCAGTCAAGCGACTGCTGAACATAGGAGACGAACGGCAGGCGCCGCAGGGGCTTCAGGGCGTCGAGCGGCAGTCCGTCGCGCTCGACGCCCGGGATTTTCGGCGCCACGATGAGATAGCGCTCGCGCAGCAGCGGATGCGCCGCAATGCGGTGCTCAGGTGGAACGTCGGGCGCGATCACGAGGTCAACGCGGTGCGCGACGAAGTCGTCGATCATCTTCGGGATGAGGCCCGTGCGGCCCTCGAAGGCCTTGAGCGCCGGGATGAGCGCCGCCTCGATGGCCGGGCCCGCGTAAGAGCCGGCCACCTCCGAAATGCCCATGCGCAGCGAAAGCACCTCGCCCTCGCGGATGCGCTCGACGGAGTCGGCGAAAAAGCGGCTCTCGCCGACCAGGCGCTCGGCGAGGACAAAGACTTCCTCGCCGGCGGCGGTGACCCGCAGCGGCCGAACGGACCGGTCGAAGAGCGTGAGGCCGAGCTGCCGCTCGAGCCGGTCGACGGTCTGGGAGACGCCCGACTGGCTCAGGCCGAGCTCGCGCGCGGCATCGGTGAAGGAGCCGCTGCGCACGACGGCGGCGAAAGTCTGAAGGGCTGAGGGCTGAACGCTCGATAAATCCATGGGAGCCATCCGGGGCTGTGCGTCACGAAGATCTTTCTATCATAGCCAAACGGTGCACAAAACGCCTCTGCGGCGGCGCACCGGCGCGCATTCCGGCGCTTTGCGCGCCCTTAGCACAAAAACTGATGGACTTCGATCAGCAAACCTGGGAAAGCAGGCCGCTGACGCCCCCGCCGCTAGCATAGCGGCAGGGTCTGCAGGGGCGCCGCTCGCCCCCGCCCTCCCGGAAGGCAGCGGCTCGGCACGGCCGTCCGCCCGATCTTAAAAGAGCCTGCCGGCGGGACCAAACGCACGGCAGGCGCTCCCTCGCTTCAGCGGGGTGAGCATTTTTTGCTGCAGAGACTTTATGAACAGCGTTCTTCTTATCCTTCCCGACTTCCTCGTCATACCCTTCGGCTGGTTTTTGGCGGCCAAGCTCAAGTTTTCCAGGGAATTCTGGAAATACGCCGAAAAGCTGGTCTTTTACTTCATGCTCGCCCCGCTGCTTTTCAATTCGGTGGCGCGCGCCAACATCTCGCCCTCTTCGGCGAGCCGCTACCTCGCCGCGGCCGTCGGCTCGATGCTGATCGCGGTCGTGGTCGCCTGGCTCGTGCGCTACGTCGTCAAGGACGACCAGTGGACGCACGGCTCGGTCTTCCAGTGCGGCTTCCGCTTCAACACCTACATCGGCTTTGCGCTCGTCTCCCGCCTTTTCGGCGACCAGGGCATGGCGCTGCTCGCGCTCCTCATCGCTTTCTGGGTGCCGATCAGCAACGCCATCGCCGTGGCCGAGCTGGCCCGCTCGGTGGCGGTGCACGAGGCGGGCAAAAACGAAGTGAACGTCGCGCGCAAGACGGTCATGGCCGTCATCAAGAACCCGCTCATCATCGCGACGGTCTCGGGCCTCATCGTCAACGTGCTCGGCATCCCGGTGCCCGAGGTGATCTACCAGTTCTTCAAGGTGCTCGGCAGCGCCGCGCTGGCGATGGGGCTGCTCTGCATCGGCGCCGGCCTGCGGCTCGACAACTTCAAGGCGCACGCGCCGCTTATCTGCGTCAACAGCTTCTGCCGCCTCGTCGTCGTTCCGGCGATCGCCTGCGGCGTGTGCTGGGCGGCGCACCTCTCCCCCGTCGAAGCGGGCGCCGCGATCGTGTTCGCGGTCCTGCCCACGGCGCAGAGCTGCTACGTGATGACGGCGGCGATGAGGGGCGACGCGGGCGCCGTGGCCAACGTGACGACCGTCCAGACGCTCGCGGCCATGGCCACGATCCCGGTCTGGATCTCGCTCGTGCTGAGCGGGCTTTCGGCGGCCGCCGGCCTCGTCTGATCAGTCCCTGACGAGCCCGTAGGGCCACTGCAGGACGCCGCCGAAGTTGCGCACGTCGCTGTAGCCCGTCTCGGCGAGGATCCGCCCGGCGATGCCGGAGCGCCTCCCCGAGCGGCAGTAGAGGAGCAGTGTGCGGCCCGTGTCGGGAAACTCGTCGAGCAGGACGCCCTTGCGGATGGTGCCGAGCGGGATGTTGACCGCGCCGGCGATGTGGCCGGCGGCGAATTCGCCGGGCTCGCGCACGTCGATCACCGACACGCCGCCCCGGTCCATGAGGGCCTTCGCTTCCTCGGGCTCGATGTCGCTGTAGCCTTCGGGATCCTTGCGGAAAAACATCATTTTCTTTCCCGTCCGTTTTCTCAGAAGAAAAAAATTCCGGGCGCCGGAAGCTCAGGCTCCGGCGTCCGGACTTTGCGGAGCGCAGTCTCAGATCGCGCCCTGGTCGCTCTCGTCCTGGCGGTCGTCCCTGTCGTCCTCCTGGACGGCTTCGGAAACCGCGATGGCGTTCTTGGAAAGCTTCGCGAGATATTCCTCGGTGATGTCGCCCGTCACGTACTGCCCGTCGAAGCACGAGCAGTCGAACGACTCGATCTCGGGATTGAGCTCGTGGAGCGCCTGCTTGAAGACGTCGAGCGGCAGGTAGATCACGTCGTCGGCGCCGATGATCTTGGCGACCGCCGCGTCGTCCTTGCCGTCGCCGCAGATGAGCTCGCTCTTCGTGGGCATGTCGATGCCGTAGACGTTCGGGAACATCACGCGCGGGGCCGAGGAGGCGACGAACACCTTCTTCGCGCCCGACTCGCGCGCCATGCGCACGATCTGCGTCATCGTCGTGCCGCGCACGATCGAGTCGTCGACGAGCAGCACGTTCTTGCCCTCGAACTCGACGGGCATGGCGTTGAGCTTCTGGCGCACGCTCTTCTTGCGCACCGCCTGGCCGGGCATGATGAACGTGCGGCCGATGTAGCGGTTCTTGATGAAGCCCTCGCGGTACGGCAGGTGAAGCCTCGCGGCGAGCTGCTGCGTGCAGGGGCGCGAGCTGTCGGGAATCGGCATCACGACGTCGATGTCCTTCAGGTCGAGGCGCTTGGCGACCTCGTCGGCGAGCTTCTCGCCGAGCTTGAGGCGGGCGCCGTAGACGTTGATGCCGTCGATCGTCGAATCGGGACGGGCGAAGTAAACGTACTCGAAGGCGCACGGATGGCGCTGCGGATGGTCGGCGCACTGCTCGAGCGAAACGTTGCCCTGCAGGTCGATCCAGAGCGCCTCGCCCGGCTTCAGGTCGCCCTCGACCTTGAAGCCCATGGCGATCATCGTCACCGATTCGGAGCTCACCATGTATTCGGTCTTGCCGTTCGGGAGCTTGTTGGTGCCCCAGCAGATCGGGCGGATGCCGTTCGGGTCGCGGAAAGCGAGCATGCCCTTGCCGGCGATGAGCGCGACGCAGGCGTAGGCGCCGCTGATGCGGCGGTGCACCTCGCGCATGGCGGCGAAGACGCGCTCCTTGGTGAGCTTGCGGCCCTCGGTCGTGACGCGCGAGATTTCGCTCGCGAGCACGTTCAGGAGCACTTCGGAGTCGTTCTGCGTGTTGACGTGGCGGCGGTCCGTGTCGTAGAGCTCCTGCCGCAGCGCGGGCGCGTTGGTCAGGTTGCCGTTGTGCGCAAAGGCGATGCCGAAGGGCGCGTTGACGTAAAACGGCTGCGTCTCGTGGAACGCGTCGGCGCAGCCCTGCGTCGGATAGCGCACGTGGCCGATGCCGACGTTGCCCGTGAGCGAGCGCATGTTGCGCGTGCGAAAGACGTCGCGCACGAGGCCCATGCCGCGGTGGGAATGGAACGTCAGGCCGTCGGTGTCAAGCGTCGCAATGCCGGCCGCATCCTGGCCGCGGTGCTGCAGCAGGAGCAGCGCGTCGTAGAGGCGCTGGTTGACCGGGCTGTCCGACATCAGACCAATGATTCCGCACATATCTCAGAAACCTCTTGAGTTAACGGCGGCGGGCATCAGCCTGCCGTCTCCGGATGAATGAAAGAAGGAATTGCCTGGGGCTCCGCAAGGGCCGACTTGCTGCCCGTGCCGCGGAGCACCTGCAGCCACTGCGGCATGTAGGGCATCGCCATGTCGATCAGCGACTGCGCCGGGGAGATCATCACCGACTGCTGCCACATGCGGCTCGAGGTGACGGAGTCCGAAAGGCTGAAAAGGAACACGCACGCGCAGATCACCAGCACGCCGCGCGCAAACCCGAAGAGCGCGCCGAGCAGGCGGTCTTCGAAATTGAGCGCCACGACCTCGAGCATCTTGCGCAGCAGGAGCCCGAGCAGGCCCACCGCAAAGAGGCAGGCCACGACGATCAGAACGGCGGCGATGATGACGCGCGGGATATAGCCGAGGCTCTCGAGCGGGATTTTCTCCGCAATCTCACCGGCGAACTTCAGGGCAAGCAGGATGCCGGCAATCCAGCCGACGACCGAAAGCGTTTCGCGAACGGCTCCGCGGAAAATGCCGACAACGGTGGAGAGCACGAGCAAAACGACGATGACCCAGTCGATTTCTGTCATTAAAAAATGCCGCAGGCGCGGGGTAAGCAGGGGAAAAAGGAGCCCGCGGAAGGCGGGGCGCCTTGTCGCGGGCTATTCTATCCGAAAACCGCCGGCTACTGGGCGCCGACAATAAGCTTTCCTGTGTAGCCGTTCAGCGCCAGCGTGCCCTGGGCGCCCTGCGCGGCGTTCTTGCTCTTGTACAGGCCGACGCGCACGCGGATGATGCTGTCCTTGCCGTTCACCGAATAGGCGGGGAAGCCCTGGCCCTTGAGCTTGGCGACGAGCTGCGAGGCCGTCCTTTCGCTTCGCGTGGCCATGACCTGCACGTACCAGCCCTTGCCGCTCGGAGCGGCCGCGGCCTGCTTCTTGGCGGCCTCTTTCTTGGCGGCCTCCTGCTTGGCCTTCGCCTGCTCGGCCGCCTTCTGGCGGGCGGCCTGCTCGGCGCGCTCCTGCTCCGCCTTGGCGGCGGCAGCGGCCTTGGCCTCTTCTTCGGCGCGGGCCTGCTCGGCGGCCTTCGCCTCCTCGGCCTTGCGCGCAGCTTCGGCGTCGGCGGCGGCCTTGGCGTCAGCCGTCTCCGCGGCCTTTTCCTCGGGCGCGGGCGGCGCGAGCGTCGTGCGCGCCTTGTCGGGCACGGGCGGGATGGCCGTCGAGACCTGCGCCTCGTCGGCGGCGTTCTCACGGTCGAGGACGAAAGGCGCGACCACAATCACGGCGATCAGAATCGCGGCGGCGCCGGCAAGGCGGTAGCGCGTCTTCTGGCGCATCTCGATTTCTTCTTCGGAAGGCGGCTGCGCGGGCTCCGTGCCGCGGTGCGCGGCGCTGCGGAACAGGTCGCCGAGCTTCCTGCGCTTGGGCGCTTCGGCGGCGCCCTGCTCGGGAGCGGCGGCTTCGGCCGGGGCGGACTTCGGAGCGGCGGGCTGCGGCGCGGCGCCGGGCTCGCTCAGCACGGGCGGCTCGGGCGCGGGAGCGGCCGAGGGCTCGGCGCTCACCTGCGGCGCGGCCGGCACGCTGAGCTTCGGCTCCCGGGATTCGGCCGGGCGGGCCGTGCGCTCGTCGCTCACCACCTCAAAGGCGGGGGCATCAACGGCCGGCTTCTCTTCCCAGGAAGGCGGCTCTGCGCCTTCTGCGGAAGCGGCGCGGCCCTCGCCTCCGATCTGCGGCTCTATGCGCTGGGAGGACGTCTCCTCGGGCTGCTGGGCTTTTTTCTTGAAGAAGCTGGGAAACTGCATGCGGTAAGCCTTTTTTCTGAATTTTGGTCGCGGTCCTTTCGGGGGAATGCACTCAGCCGACGCGAACGCCCTGTTCGGAAAGCGCTTCGAGCGCGGCTGTCACGGTGACGAAGGAGCCGAATATCATGATTCTAACAGCGGTTCCGCGGGAAAGAAGCGCGCGGGCCCTTTCCTGGGCCGCCAGAAGCGCGGCCTTGACGTCGGCGAAGCGCCGGATGGCCGCCGGGTCGATCCCCGCGTCGAGCATGCACGCCGAGAGCTGCTCTGCCGTTGCGGCGCGCGGTCCGGTGAGCGAGGCGACGAACCACTCGTCGGCGCCGCCGCAGAGGATTCTCGAGACGCCCGTCATGTCCTTGTCGCGGAGCATGCCGAAGACGGCGAGCGTGACTTCGCCCGGCCTGCGGCTGCGGTCCATGTTCTCTCGGAGCACCTTGGCGGCCTGCGGATTGTGGCCCACGTCGATCACGGTCGGCGCGGGCTCGTCACAGATCTTTTCAAATCTTGCACAAAGACGCACGCTCGTGAGGCCCTCGGCGATCGCTTCCTGCGTCACCGGCAGACGGTCCTGCAGGCTCATCACGGCGGCGAGCACGCCGCCCGCGTTGCGGTACTGGTTCTCGCCGTAGAGGGCGGGCTCGGGCAGGTTCTTCAGCACCCTGCCGCCCATTTCGAAATCGAAGGTCGTGTCGGCGTGCTCGGTCACCTTCCAGTCGATGCCGGCGAAAAGACGCTTCGCGCCGATTTCCTTCACGTAGTCGGAGACGGTGACGGGGACGTCCGGATCCGCACAAATCGCGGGACGGCCCGGGCGGTAGATGTGCGCCTTCTCCCAGCCGATCTTCTCGCGCGTGCCGCCCAAGAAGGCGACGTGGTCGATGCCGACCGTGGCGATGATCGAGGCGTCGGCGTCGACCGCGTTGATCGCGTCGAGCCGGCCGCCGAGGCCGATCTCGCAGATCACGGCCTCAACGCCCTCTTCCTGGAAGATGCGCAGGAACGCAAGCGCGGTGTACTCGAAATAGGAAAGCGTCATGTCGCCGCGCGCCTTTTCGACTTCGCGGAAGGCGGCGATGAGCCTCTCGTCGCTCACCTCGCGGCCGTTGACGCGGCAGCGCTCGTTGAGCCGGAGCAGATGCGGCGAGGTGTGCATGCCCGTCGTGTAGCCCGCCGCGCGGTAGATGCTCTCGAGCATGGCGCAGGTGGAGCCCTTGCCGTTGGTGCCGCCCACGGTGATGAAGGTGCGGCCCGCAAAGCTGATGCCCATGCGGCGGATCATCTCCCGCATGCGCTCAAGCCCGAGATCAATGGGCTTGGAATGAAGAATCTCAATGTGCCTGATCCATTCGGCTAGGCTCTGAGCGTCAAACATATCCTTTTAACTGCTCCGTCACGAAAAAAATGAGCCGCGCGCGGGCTCAGGGCGAGCTCCGCGCTCTGCGGCTCTGTCGCAATGCTCTGCAGGCGGCCTCTGTGTTCAGGCCGCCGTGCCGGAATCGGGCTGCTTTTTCATCAGCAGCTTGGTGATGCCCGAGATGCGGGCGCGCATCTCGCGGCGGTCGACGATCATGTCGATCTGCCCCTTCTCAAGCAGGAACTCCGCCCTCTGGAAGCCCTCGGGGAGCTTCTCGTGGACCGTCTGCTCGATGACGCGCGGGCCGGCGAAGCCGATGAGCGCATGGGGCTCGGCGATCACCACGTCGCCCATGAAGGCGAACGAGGCGGAGACGCCGCCCATCGTCGGGTCGGTGAGCACCGAAATGAAGGGCAGCCCCGCCTTGTGCAGGCGCGAGACGGCCGCGGCCGTCTTCGTCATCTGCATGAGCGAGACGAGGCCTTCCTGCATGCGGGCGCCGCCCGAGGCGGCAAAGCACACGAAAGGCGACTTGAGGCGGATCGCTTCTTCGACGCCGCGCTGGAAGCGCTCGCCCACCACGCTGCCCATCGAGCCGCCCATGAAGCGGAACTCAAAGGCGGCGGCGACGATCGGGTCGCCGCGCAGCAGGCCCGCCATGACGACGATCGCATCGGTTTCGCCCGTGGCGGCCTGCGCCTTGGCGATGCGCTCGGGATAGGTCTTGGAATCCTTGAAGCCGAGCGGGTCCACGGGGCGGATCTCGGCGCCGATCTCTCGCGCGCTGTCCGCGTCGAGGAAGCCGAGGAGGCGCGCCCTCGCGCCGATGCGGTGGTGATAGCCGCACTTCGGGCACACCAGCAGGCTCGCCTTGAGCTCCTCGGTGTACAGCGGCTGATCGCAGCCCGGGCACTTGGTCCAGACGCCCTCGGGAATGGGGCTCGGCTTGCGGTCGGCCTCGCCCTCGCGCTTGATTTTCGGAAGTATGTGCGTTAGCCAGCTCATGGGTTCGTTTCAATCCTTAAAGCATCCCGCACAAGGCTGCGCCGCAGGGCGCTCCGCGTGCCGGGACGGTGGGCATGTTGCGAGAATTATATAGCCGGGCACCCTGCGCCCCTAGCCCGCGGGAGGCCAGCCGAACGGGCTGATGCCGCCGAGCGGGAGGCCCGGCTCCTCGTAGCGCACGCCCGTCAGATAGAGGCCGCTCGGCGAGAACGTCGGCGCCGCGGCGTCGCGGCACTTCGCCGCGAGCACGTCGGCCACCCACTCGGGGCGCTCGCGGCCCGTGCCGACGTAAACGAGCGTGCCGATGATGTTGCGCACCATGTGCTGCAGGAAGGCGTTGGCTTCGATGCGGATGCCGACGAGCTCCCCGCGGCGCGTCACCTCGAGGCGGTGCACCGTGCGCACGGGCGTGGCGGCCTGGCACTCGGAAGCGCGGAAGCTCGAGAAATCGTGCTCGCCGAGGAGGTAGCGGGCGCCCTGCTGCATCTTTTCCGCGTCGAGCTCCCGGAACACCCAGCCCGTCAGGTTCCAGAGCACGGGCGAGCGCGTCGGCGAGTTGTAAATCCAGTATTCGTAAGTGCGCGAGCGGGCCGAAAAGCGCGCCGAGAAATCGTCGGGCACGCGGCGCGCCCAGCGCACGGACACCGACTTCGGCAGGAAGGAATTGACGCCGCGCACCCAGCTGTTCTCGGGGCGCGCGGCATCGGTGTCGAAGCTCACCACCTGGCCGGTGGCGTGGACCGCCGTGTCGGTGCGCCCCGCGCAGATCGTGGCGACGGGCTTGCAGAGGAAGGCGCCGATCGCCTCCTCAACGGTCCGCTGCACGGTCGGCTTGGTGGGCTGCACCTGCCAGCCGAAAAAGTCCGTGCCGCAGTATTCGATGCCGAGAGCGACTTTCACTTCGCGGCACCCGCCGCTTCGCGGATGCGGCGCTCAAGGTCGGCCGCGAGGCGCTTCTGCGAGCGCGTGCCGCGGCGCTTCACCTCGTCGAGCAGCTCGAGCGCTTCCTTCTCGGCGTGCTGAGCGAAGAAGCTCTGCGCGAGCTTGAGCTTCGCATCGAGCGCGGTCTTGAGGGCGCGCTCCTTGGGCGTGGCGGGCTCCTCTTCCTCGGGCTCGCTCATCGCCTCCTCGGCGATCTTCTTGACTTCCTCGACCTTCTCCTCGGTGTCGTCCGCAGCCTTGTCGGACAGGTCGAGCGAAACGCCCGAAAGGGTCTTTTCCGCCTGCGCGACCGTCTGAGGATCGGCGCTTCTCGCGGCCTCCTCGGGATCGATCGGCGGCAGCTCGCTGTCGTTGGGGTCGATCCAGGGCTGGTCGCTCTTGGCGGCCTTTTCTTCCTTGCTGAGCGCCTCGCTGTAAGCCATGGCGCCCGCGCCCATCGCGCCGGCGGTGGTGCCGTTCTTCACGGCCTCGTCGACCGTCTTGCGAAGCGCGGTGAGCTGCGCCTCGCTCGTCGGCTTGACGTCTTTCTGCAGCGTCACGGCAGCGCCTTCTTTCTTATCCTCGGGCTTCCTGCGCAGCCCGAAGAAGGCGAGCAGCGCAATGACGATCACGGCGACGATGCCCCAGCCGACGTTCTTGCCGGCGGGCTCTGAAGTCTTGCTGCCGGCGGCGGCGCCCTTCTCGGGAGCGCCCTGCTGCTCGGTCTTGAGCGCAGCGCTTTCGGACTTCTTGGCGGCGGCTTCAGCCGCCTTCTGCTGCTCGTCGGCCTTCTTGTTGGCGCTGGCGGCATCCGCATCGAGCGAGGTCTGCTCGCGGCCCTTCGTGCTTTCGCCCTGCTCCGCGGCAGGATTCGGCGCGGCCTGGGCGCTCTCGCCGGGCTTGGCCTCGGAAGCGGCGTCGGCCTTGTCATCGTTGCTCGCGGGCTGTTCGGCGGCATCAGCAGCCGGTGCGGCGGCTTCGCCCGAAGCGGCCATGCCCTGGGCGGCAGGCGCAGCGGCGGTGCCCGCAGCGTCCGCATTTTCAGCGGCAGCCGTGCCGGCCGCAGCGGCATTCTCAGCGGCGCCCGAAGCGGAAGCATTTTCAGAAACCGGCGCCGGAGCGGCATTGTCAGAGGCCGGCGCAGGAGCGGCGGCATCCGAAGCGGCGGCATTCTCTGAAGCCGGCGCAGCGGCGGCACTGTCAGCGGCCGGCGCAGGAGCAGCGGCACCCGCTGCAGCCGCGCTTTCGGAGGCAGGCGAAGCGGGGGCGGCGCCCGAAGCGGCGGCATTTTCGGAAGCCGGCGCAGCGGCGGCATTGTCAGAGGCCGGCGCAGGAGAGGCAGCGCTTCCCTGGGTCGTGCTCTCGGCGGCAGCGCCCGCAGCAGCGGCATTTTCAGAAGCTGCCGCAGCGGCCTGGTTTTCAGAGGCAGGCGCAGGAGCGGCAGCGCCGGCAGCGGCCGCATTCGCGGCGGCGGGCTCGGCGGCCTTCGCTTCGGCGGTGCGCACGGCGCTCAGCGCGGGCACGGCGCCCGGCGCGTTCTTTTCTTCGGAGGCGGCAGCCGTTTCGACAGCGTTTCCGGCCTGCTGCGCCTTCAGTTCTTCTCGGCCCGCGGCCTCGATTTCCTTAAGCGAATGGCCGGCGGTGCGCGAGCGGTCCTGCGCGTCGGCCACGGCCGCAGACGCGTCGCGCGAGACGCGCTGCGCGTCGATCAGATTCTGCGTGAAGGCGGGAATCGGCGTGTCCGCGCCGTGGATGGCCCGGAACGCCGCCACGGGATCGACCGCAAAGACGGCGTCGGCCTTCGGCGGGCGCAGCACGGAGCCGGCAGCGAGCTGATGCGGGTTTTCCTTGTCGAACGCCTTCGGGTTCTTGTCGCGGAACGCGATGAGGAGCTGCTCGAGCGTGGCGCCGCGGTAGCTCGGCCAGTAAAGCTTCGCGACCGACCACAGCGTCATGTAGCGCTGCACGTGGAAAGGCTCGGAGGCGTCGAAACCGTTGAGCGCCACGTACTCGCGCACGATGCGCGGCGCGTCGAGAGCGCTCCTCCTGCCCGCGCGGCGGCTCTTCGCGGCGGTCTTCTTCGCCGAGGCGGCCCTGACGGCGGAGGCGTCCACCTTGAAGCGGCCGCTCTCGTCAAGGCTGATCTTATAATTGCGCACCGTGACGCGCCCGCCCGCATTCATCTCGATCAGAAGCGGGAAGGTTTCTCCCTTGGAGAGCTGGGCGCCCGAAATGCGCAGCGCCACCGTGCTCCGGCGCGGATCGCGCTGCATCCTGAGGTTCTTGGCTTCCTCAGGCCACTCGATTCCTTCGCGGGCGTAAGCCGACTGAGGGGCGACGCGCACGAGCAGCGGCGAGATGGTGAAGTCCACGTCCTCGACCTCAAGCACGGCGTTGAGAGGATCGCCGGGCTGGCTCACAACCGTGAGATTGCCCAGGGAAACGGCCTGAACGCCGCAGGCAATGCCGGCAAGCGCGAGCGCCGCAGCGCGCGATACGATTTTTCTTATCAGCATGAGTCGTCAAAAGAAGAGAGCCCTCCGCGCAAGAGGGGGCGCGGAGTGTAACAGCCGTGATCATACCTCAGGCCGGCACCGTCAGCCATAAGCGCACTTTTCCGGGGCGTTCGGGGGCCCCGGCGCGAACGCCCGCGTCCTGCGCGCGGCAAAGCGCCGGGACCGGCCCGGCTGCCTCGAAAGCCCTTGAAACGGGCAATCCCGGGGCGGCGGGCTTCTCGCCCGAAAGAACTAGCCCAAGAAAAATCAATAATTCATGCGGCTAGGTTTGACGCGCGTCACTTGGCCGGAATTTTTTCGGTTTCAGGAGCTTGCGCCGAACACGCGGCCTGTACAATGAGCCTGTCTTTTTCCTGCGGAACTGACGGAAGCTGATGTGGAATTGACCACGTGGACCGCAGGAATTCAAAAGTGCCGACCGTCTGGGCAGGGAAACCGCTCAGACGTTTTTTGTTCTCCGGCTTCCCAGGCTTGAAGGGGAAAGCCGCCTTTCCCCGCTGGAGGACTCACTTATGAAAAAGAAAAACCGCTGGTGCATCGCACTGGCAGCCGTCGGCATCCATCTCTGCATCGGAAGCGTCTATGCGTGGAGCGTGCTCACCAAGCCGGTGATGGCCGAGCTCGGGCTCTCGCTCAGCCAGACGACGTGGGCGTTTTCGATCGCCATCCTTTTCCTCGGCCTTTCCGCCGGCTTCCTCGGCGGCCTGGTCGAGCGCATCGGCCCGGCCAAGTCGGGCCTGCTCTCCGCCTTTTTCTTCGGCACGGGCATGCTCGGCACGGCGCTGGCCGTGTATCTGAAGTCGGCCGCGCTCCTTTATATCTTCTACGGCTTCATCGGCGGCATCGGCCTCGGCACGGGCTACATCACCCCGGTCTCCACGCTCGTGAAATGGTTCCCGCGCCACAGGGGCTTCGCCACCGGCCTGGCGATCATGGGCTTCGGCTTCGCCGCGCTCATCGCCGGCCCGCTGATGCGCTGGCTCGTCGACACCGTCGGCCTGATGGAAAACTTCCTCATCCTCGGCTGCGCCTACTTCACCATCATCGCCCTGTCGGCCTCTTACCTGCGCGCGCCCCGCAAGGGCGAAATCCCCGAGCTGCTCGAGGACGTGATCAAGAACGCGAAGCCCACGGGCAAGCGCCGCATCATCGTCGGCCCGCAGCTCACCCGCGGCGAGGCGATGCACACCTGGAAGTGGTATGCGCTCTGGTGGATCTTCTTCACCAACATCACCTGCGGCATCGGCCTGCTCGCCGTGGCTTCCCCGATGTCCCAGGAAGTGATCGGCCTCTCGCCGCAGCAGGCCGCCTCGCTCGTCGGCATCATCGGCATCGTCAACGGCGCGGGCCGCATCGTCTGGTCGACCGTCTCCGACTGGATCGGCCGCGGCATCACCTACATGATCTTCTTCGCGCTTGAAGTCTGGGCGTTCTGGCAGCTCTCGGTCACGACCGAAGGGCTCGTGTTCCAGGCGCTGGTGCTCGCGATCATCAGCTGCTACGGCGGCGGCTTCTCCTGCATGCCGGCCTACATCACCGACATCTTCGGCTTCCGCCACCTCGCCGCCATCCACGGCTCGATCCTCACCGCCTGGGGCATGGCCGGCGTCGCCGGCCCGGTGATCCTGGCCCTGCTCAAGGAATCCACGGGCGGCTACACCGCCACGCTGCTCCTCTTCTCGGGCATGCTCGCCGTGGCGTTCGTGATCGCCGCCGTGCTGCACTTCAGGAACACGATCGACCGCCGCCACTGGGCGGCCGCCAACGCTTCCGCCGCGTAACGGCCAAAGCCGGGCCCTGACGGGGCCTGACAGCAAAACGCCGCCGGATCCTTCATGGGATTCCGGCGGCATTTTTCTATCGGGAGCGCCCTGCCGGGCGCCGCGTCACTTGGCCCGGAGCTCCGCCTCGGGCGTGCCGACGAGGTCGTAGTCCTCGCTCCCGGTGATGCGCACGTCGACGAAGTCGCCCGGCTTGTAGTGCGTCAGCGTCTCGACGTAGCAGCGCCCGTCGATGTCGGGCGAATCGGCCTTCGTGCGGCCGATCGCAAGCCCGTTCTCCTCGTCGTACTCGTCGATGATGACCTGCTCGACGCGGCCCACGCGCTCGCGCATTTTCTCGGCGGAAATCGCTTCCTGCACTTCCATGAAGCGGCGGCGGCGCTCCTCGCGGACCTCGTCGGGCAGCGCGCCCGGCAGCTCGTTGGCGGCGGCGCCGTCGACGGGCGAATAGGCAAAGCACCCGACGCGGTCGAGCCGCGCCTCGCGCAGGAAGTCAAGCAGGTACTCGAACTCATCCTCGGTCTCGCCGGGGAAGCCCGTGATGAAGGTCGAGCGGATCACGATGTCGGGGCAGATCTTGCGCCAGGCGGCGATGCGCTCGAGGTTGTGCTCCGCGCCGGGGCGCTTCATCAGCTTGAGGATGCGCGGGGACGCGTGCTGGAAGGGCACGTCGAGGTACGGCAGGATCAGCCCCTCGGCCATGAGCGGGATGATCTCGTCGACGGCCGGGTACGGATAGACGTAGTGCAGCCTCACCCAGAGGTTGAGGCGGCCGAGCTCGCGGCAGAGGTCAAGCAGCTTCGTCCTCACGGGCCTGCCGCCCGCAAAGCCGATGCCGTAGCGCTTGTCGGCGCCGTAGGCGGCCGTGTCCTGGCTGATCACGAGCAGTTCCTTGACGCCGGCCGCCTTGAGGTTTTCCGCCTCGCGGATGATGTCGCCGATCGGGCGGCTCACCAGGGGCCCGCGGAGCTTCGGGATCACGCAGAACGTGCACTGGTGGTTGCACCCCTCGCTGATCTTGAGGTAGGCGTAGTGCTTGGGCGTGAGGCGCACGCCGCAGGCGGGCACCAGGTCGCCCCAGGGCTCGTGCGGGCGCGGCAGCTGCTTTTCGACCATCGCGAGCACTTCGTCGACCGAGTCGGGGCCCGTGACGCCGAGGACCTTCGGCAGGCGCTTCTGGATGAAGTTGCCGCCGTCGTCGTCCTTGCGCCCGCCGAGGCAGCCGCAGACGATGACGCGGCCGTTCTCGTCGAGCGCCTCCGAAATCGCGTCGAGGCTTTCCTTGACGGCCTCGTTGATGAAGCCGCAGGTGTTGACGATCACCAGGTCGGCGTCCTTGTAGGTGCTGCCGATGCGGTAGCCGCGGGCGCGCAGCTCGGTGACGATGCGCTCCGTGTCGACGAGAGCCTTCGGGCAGCCGAGCGACACAAAGCCGATAACAGGAATCTTGCTCATATATAAAAAGGAGTCCGTTGATGAAAAAAGCGCGTCAGGCGGCCGGCTTAATCCAGATCATCGCCGCATGGCGGCCGGATTTCTCGCCGTCGCGGCGGTAGCTGTAGAAGCGCTTGGGGTCAGCATAGGTCGAAAGGCGGCAGTCGACAATGTTCTTCTGCGCCAGGCCTTCGGCGCAAAGCGCCTGCGCGGCGAGCGCGCCGAGGTCGCAGAAAAGCTTCCCGCCCTCGCGGCGGAAACCCTGCTCGGCCTGCGGCAGGAGCGCCTTCATGGCCTCGAGCACCTCGGGGCCGACCTCGAAGGCCTCCGGCCCGATGCGGGGCCCGAGCCAGGCGGCGAAGTCGGCGTCGGGGCCGACTTTTTCGCGGAGGATGCGCACGGTCTTCTGCACGATGCCCGCGGCGAGCGAGCGCCAGCTCGCGTGCACGGCCGCGACGGCGCGGCTCCTGCGCTCGGCGATCAGCACCGGCAGGCAGTCGCCCACCATGACCGTGCAGACGACGCCGGGCTTGAGCGTATAGGACGCATCGGCCTCGGGCTCGCCCTTGACGGCGTCCGCCTCCACGACTTCGGTGCCGTGCACCTGCCTGAGCCACACGGGGTCGGCCGGCACGAGCTGCGCGGCGATCGAGCGGTTCATGCGCACGCAGGCGGGGAAGTCGCCGGTGTGCGGCGCCACGTTGAGGCCCATGACGCCGTCGGCGCCGCCCCAGGGACCCGAAGAGACGCCGCCCGAGCGCAGCGTGAAGAGCGCATCGACGCCGTCGGGGGCAATGCCCTTCCAATCGGGCTGGAGAATATTGAGGCCGGGCTTGCTTAATTCCATGGCTGTTCCTCTCTCAAAGCATTTCGTCCTCGAACACGTCCACGGGACGGTCCCAGGGCACGAACTCAAGCGTTTCCATAAGGCGGATCATATCGGCGGGCGGCGGCACGAACCATTCCATGTACTCGCCGCTTTCCGGGTGCAGGAGCCCGAGGCGCGACGCGTGCAGCGCCTGGCGGTGGAAGTCGAGATCGTCCTCGAGCTTGACGCCGATGCCCGGCGCGCGGCCGCGGTAGAGCTGGTCGCCGATCAGGGGCAGGTCCTGGCTCGTCAGGTGCACGCGGATCTGGTGCGTGCGGCCCGTGTCGAGGCGGCAGGCCACCCAGGAAAGCGGCACGCCGCGCCACTCGCTCCAGCCGACGCACTTCGCCCTCGTGCGCGCGGGCTTGGCGCGCACGCCCGCGCTGCCGGGGAAGCACTTGAAGCGGATGCGGCTGCGCGGGTCGCGCCCGATCGGCGCGTCGACGACGAAGTCGACGGCCGCCGTGCCGATGGTGAGCGCCCAGTATTCGCGCTTCACCGTCCTCGCCTGGAGCTGGCGCACGAGGTTGGTCTGCGCGGCGAGCGTCCCTCGCCACCACCATGAGCCCCGTCGTGTCGCGGTCAAGGCGGTGCACGATGCCCGCCCTCGGGACGTTCTTGAGCTCCGGGTAGCGGAAAAGCAGGCCGTTCATGAGCGTGCCGTCGGGATTGCCCGCGCCGGGATGCACCACCAGGCCCGCGGGCTTGTTGACGACGATCACGGCGCTGTCCTCGTAGACGACGTCGAAATCGATGCCGTCCTGCGGCGTCTGCGCGAGCTCTTCGTCGAGATGCGGCTCTTCGAGCAGCTGGATCTCGTCGCCCTCGGTCACCTTGGCGCGGGTTTTTGTAACAGTCTCCCCGTTCACCTCGACGCTGCCCTCTTCAATGAGCTTCTGAAGCCGGCCGCGGGAGACGTCCGGCATCAGCGAGGCCAGCACTTTGTCGAGCCGCTCGCCCCAGACGCCTTCAACCGTGAAACTTGGTAAAGTGTCAGCGTCTCCCGCCTGCGCGTCGTCGGGGCTGCCGTTATAATCCGAAAAATCTTTTCCGCTATTGCTTGTCATGAATTTCAATATTCCTACTAAGCGACTTCTCATGCGCGCCGCCGCTGTGGTGTCCATCACGCTGGCCACTGCATCCTGCTCCTGGCTGCAGAACATCGACACCGATCCGACCGCCGACTGGAGTGCCGACAAATTGTACTCGGAAGCTCGCAGTGCTTTGGATGAGAGCGACTGGACGAGGGCCAAAGAGTACTACACCAAGCTCGAGGCCCGCTATCCGTTCGGGCAGTATGCGCAGCAGGGCCAGATCGAGCTCATCTACGCTTACTGGAAAGACGGCGATGCGGCCCAGGCCGTCCAGGAATGCGACCGCTTCCTGCAGGCCTATCCGAACCATCCCAACAGCGACTACGTGATGTACCTGAAGGGCCTCGCGACGCTCAACCAGACCGACAGCTGGTTCTCCTGGCTCACGGGCGAGGACATCGCCGAGCGCGACGCCAACGCCGCCCAGGAAGCCTTCGACATCTTCAAGGAGCTCGTGCTGCGCTACCCGGACAGCCGCTATGCGCCCGACTCCCGCCGCCGCATGCACCAGCTCGTCAACTCGCAGGCCCGCCACGAGTACGGCATCGCGAAGTACTACTACGACCGCCATGCCTACGTGGCCGCCATCGACCGCGCGCAGACCGTCGTGCGCGAGTTCCAGAACACCTCGGTGCGCGACGACGCGCTCGAGCTGATCGCCAAGTGCTACGACAACCTTGAGATGCCCGACCTCGCCAACGACACGCGCCGCGTGATCGAGCTCAACAAGGGCAAGGTCCTCAACAAGAACATCCAGTGACGTCCGCCCCGGTCGGGGGTCAGGAAATCAGAAAACAGGAGCCGCAGCGATGCGGCTCTTCTTTTATGCCCTTCGCTCAGGTCGCCTCTTCCTCGCGCTCCGCCTCGGCTTTCGCGGCGGCGCCGCGCTTGAGGCTGATCGGCGCGAGCGCGAGGAGCGCCGCGACGAAGAAAAGACCCGTGACCATGATCGCAAGGCGCTGGTTGTTGCCCGAGGCCCAGGTGATCGCGCCGTAGGAGAGCGGCCCGACGATCGAGGAGAGCCACAGCGCCATGTTCCAGAAGCTGTAGAACTCCGCAAGGCGCGACTTCGGTGCGAACACGGCCACCAGGGCGCGGCCCGCCGACTGCGAGGAGCCCATCGCCAGGCCCGCCAGGTTGGCGGCGATCCAGAACTCGAAGCGCGTGCGCGAGCAGGCGGCGATCACGACCATCGCGATCCAGACGAGCAGCGTGAGCGCGAGCGCCTTCTTGTGCCCGAGACGGTCCTGCGCATAGCCGAAGCCGAAGGCGCCGGCCGCCGCCGTGATGTTGACGAGAAAGACGAGCAGGATCGTATCCTCGGTCGTGAAGCCCATGACCGCCGAGGCGTAGACCGCCGCGAGCGTGATCACCACCGAAACGCCGCACTGGTAGCAGAAGCCGCAGACCGCAAGCATGGCGAAGTCGCGGAATTTCCCGAGCGAGGCAAACGTGCGGCGGATCTCGCGGAAACTTTCGAGCGCGAGCGAGAGGAGCGCCCTGCGGTCGGCGCCCGCGACGCGCGGCACGCTCCTTTCCTTAAGCCAGAAGAAGAGCGGCAGCGCGGCGACGGCGAAAACGGCCGCGGTGACGGCCATCGTGCCCGCCACCGCCGCATCGTCGGAAAGCCCGCGGCTGCGGCAGCCGAAAACGACGGCCAGGCAGAGCCCGAGCGTGAGCATGCCGCCGCAGTAACCGAAGCTCCAGCCCCAGCCCGAGACGCGGCCGACGCCGTCCTCGCGGGCGAGCTCCGGCAGGAAGGCCGAGTTGAGCGATTCGCCGACGTTGTAGGCCACGCAGCTCACGATCACCATGGCCGCCGACCACACGACGGTGCCCGCGCCCGAGAGCATGAGGCCGAGCGTGCCCGCGATGCACACGGCCGTGGCGATGGCCAGCCAGCGCTTTTTGGCGGCCTCGGCGTCCGCGAGCGCGCCGATCACGGGCATCATCAGCATGCTGATCGCATTGGCCGCGGCGATGACGCAGGTCCAGAGGAAGGTGGCCGAATCCCCGCCGCCCGCCACGCGGGAAACAAAGTAGGCGTTGAAGACGGCGGTGAGCACCACCGTCGTATAGCCTGAGTTGGCGAAATCAAACGCCGCCCAGGCGAGAACCTCCCGGGGCGCGACGCCGGGCCTGATCGCATCGGCAGGAAACAGCTGCATCGATTCACTCCGCGCGCCGCTGCGGCAGCGGCGGCGGCCGTTTAAAAAAAATTCACGTTTTGCAGACTAGCGTAGCACACTGCAACAAGGGCGTTTTGCGGCTCGCTGGGTTCAGAGGCTACAATGCGGGTATTGTTTCCTGACCGTGACTTTCAGTTTTCATGAGCGCTTTGCTGTTCCGACGGATGCTTGTGCTGCTGGCCGCTGCCCTTGCCGCGGCCTCCCCGGGCGTGGCCGGCGAATCCGGCGGCGCCGGTCAGGGCGCGCCCTCGGAAAGCGCGTCGCCTTCCGCCTCCGACTACCTCGGGCGCGCGGAAGTGGTTTCGTTTCTCAAGGACGTCAGCAAGAAGCAGGGCATCCCGCTCGACTGGCTCTGCGCCGAGATCGCCGTGGCGCGCTACTCGCCCGCGGCGGAGCGCTACAGCACGCCGCGTCCCAACGCGAATCCGAAAACCAGCTTCGAAAAGAATTTCCGCCTCTACGAAAGCCGCCTCATCAGCGAGGAGCGCATCGCCAAGGGCGTGCGCTTCATTGAAGACAACGCGGCCGTTTTCGACCGCGTCGAGCGCAGCACGGGCGTGCCGCGCTACATCATCGCCGCGGTGATCGGCATCGAGACCGTCTACGGCAAGAACAAGGGCCGCTACCGCGTGCTCGACTCGCTCATGACGCTCTCGTTCGACTACACGCGCCGCGCCGATTTCTACCGCCGAGAGCTCGCGAGCTTCCTCGACTTCTGCTGGAAAGAGAAGATCTCGCCCGTCACGGTGCTCGGCAGCTACGCCGGCGCCATGGGCTACGGGCAGTTCATGCCGAGCTCGCTCGACCGCTACGGCACGGACGGCGACGGCGACCACCGCATCGACATCATCGACAACGAGGCGGACGCCATCGCTTCGGTGGCCGCCTTCCTCAAGGCGCACGGCTGGACGCCGGGCGTCGCGCCGCTTTATCCCGCCGAAGCCTCGCGCTCGATCTTCGAGGCGACCGGCTCGGGCGGCATCGAGGCGCACACCGACGTCCGCACGCTCCTTGCCGCGGGCGTCAAGCCGCTCGGCACGTTCGGCCTCGCCGACACGGAGCCCGTGCTGCTCGTCGACCTGCCGCGCATCAGCGCGGACGGCGAGCGCAGCACCGATTTTTACATCGGTACGCGCAACTTCGCCGCCATCCTGCGCTACAACCGCACCTACTTCTACGCCGCGGCCGTCACCTTCCTCGCCGACAAAATCCGCGATCGCGAAGCGGCACTTGCCTCCCGCTGAGAGCGGCCGCTCACTTCCGGGCCGCCTTCCCGTCTTCTTTTAATGCGTAAAAATACGTATGTTTAAACGCCCTTCGGATAACATTCTGCAAATTTTTCTAGATAAAACACCTTAATTCATAGATTAATTATCAATAACACTAATAACTATTGCTTATTTTCAGCTGATTATTTAGCATACGGCCTGCTCCTTTAAAGGAACGCTTCCGAGCACGCCGGACGCCGGTCCGCGCCCGGGAGACGACATATATCGGGCCGCCGGCTCACGCACTTTCACACGCGCGGTCCGCTCTGCAGCCTCGGCCGGGTGAAAGACGGCCGAAGAAACAGAACTTTGGCTATGGTTTTAGGCGTTTTGCTCGGCATTGCGGCCGGCGCTCTCTGGGGCCTCATCTACATCGCCCCGCTCATGCTCCCGGAATACAACCCCGTCCTCATCGCGCTCGGGCGCTTCATTGCCTTCGGCATCGTGTCGCTGCCGGCGCTCTGGCTCCTGCGGGACGACATCCGGAAATTCTCGAAAGAAGACATCGTCGAATCGTTCCGCCTCCCCTTCATCGGGAACGTGATCTTCTACTGCCTGCTCACGACCTGCATCCGGCTCGCGGGCGCGCCGCTCGCCGGCATGTTCATGGCGGTGATCCCGGTGCTCGTCGCCGTTGTCTCCAATTTCCGCTACCGCCAGGCGGGCGGCGGCTTTTCCTGGGGCGCCGTGTGCCCGCCGCTCGTTTTCATCTTCTTCGGGCTTGTCGTCGCCAACTGGACGGAATTCCAGTACATGACCGCCGGCAGAGAGAGCCCGATGGAATTTGCCGCCGGCGTCGGCTTCGGCGTGGCGGCGGTCATCGCCTGGACGTGGTTCTCGATTGAAAACGGAGAGTGGCTGCTCGCTCACCCGGACCACAGCACCTCCGCCTGGACCGCGCTGCAGGGCGTGACGGTGCTCCCGGCGGTGCTCGCGATCTTCGCGCTCGCCGCCTGGGGCTTCGGGTGGATGGACACTTCAGAAACGCTGCTCGGGCCGCGCCCGCTCCGCTTCCTCGGCGTCGCGCTGATGATCGGCTTCCTCTGCTCGTGGGTGGCGATGCTCTGCTGGAACCAGATGAGCCAGCGCCTGCCCTCGGCGCTCGGCGGCCAGCTCATCGTCTTCGAGTCGATCTCCTCGGTGGCCTATGCGCACCTCTGGCGCGCCCAGTGGCCGACGCCGACGATGGTGCTCGGCTTCTCGATCGTGCTGATCGGCGTGATCGGCTCGCTCTACGTGTTCCGCAACCCGCCCCCGCCCAAGGAAGCGGCGCTGCAGGCTGACGACTGAATATAAAAGAAGAGCGCCCCGAAGGGCGCTCCGCGGAATCCGCAGCGGACGGATTCATTCTTATCAGACGATGTCGACCCTCAGCGTGCCGACGCCGTTGACGCCGCCGTAGAGCTTGTCGCCCGCGCGCACGCCGGCCGAGCCCGGAGGCGTGCCCATGAAGATCAGGTCGCCCTGGCAGAGCTCCCAGAACTTCGAGATCCGGACGATCGCGTCAACCGGCTTGACGACGAGGCCGGCGGTGGTGCCCGCCTGCACCTTCTTGTCGTTGACATAAAGCCAGATGTCGGCCGGATCCGGCATCGGGCAGCGGTAGGCCGGGCGCACCCAGCTCATCGGGGAGCCGCGGTCGATCGCCTTGCAGCAGTAATAGTCGGGCCTGCCGTCGTCGAGCTTGCGCCGGATCGTGAAATCGATGCCCGCGGCCCAGCCCCAGATGGCCTCGGCGGCCTGCTCGGGCGTGAGATTGCGCCCGCCGCGGCCGATCGCGACGACGAGCTCCATCTCGTAGTAAATGCAGTCGAGCTCCTGCGGCACGGGAACCTTCACCGTCTCGCCCTCGGCGACCGGCACGACCCCGTCCTCGGGCTTGAGGAAGTAGAACGGCAGCGGCTTCTCGGCGCCCGGCTCGGCGTAGTTCTTGCCCAGGCCGTAGACGCGGTGGATCGGGAAATATTCGTTTTTTTCGTCCTGAACAGGCAGCACGGCCTGAGGAGGCGGCGCAAAGACAAACGACATGTTGCACTCCTGGCGAGAAAAGAAAGCGATGAGTGTCACTATACAGGATCGGGCACCCGGCGGCTGCGGGGAGCGCTCACTTCGCGGCGCCCGGCGGGGGCCCCGATTCGGCCTGTTTGCAGTTTTTTGACTCTTGGACGACAATAAGCAACTCAGCAGATTTTTGCTATTATGATCAGCGCAGAGCCGCCCTGACGGCCCTGTTGACGCTGATTTCCTTTTAAGGCAGAGCACTTCATGGCACCCAACAACGAATATCATCGCGAGAGCCTTTCTTCAATCGGCCAGCGCCGCTTGAAAACGGTGAAGTCGAAGAGCATTTACGTGCTCCCCAACGCTTTCACCGCCGCCTCGTTCTTCGCCGCCTTCTACGGCATCATCGCCGCGATGAACGGCCGCTTCGACACCGCCGCCGTCGCCGTGTTCTTCTCGATGATCTTCGACGGCATGGACGGCCGCGTGGCGCGCCTCACGCACACGCAGTCCGAGTTCGGCGTGCAGATGGACTCGCTCGCCGACGCCACCGCCTTCGGCGTGGCGCCCGCGCTGATCGTCTACGAGTACGCGCTCAAGGGCCTCGGCAAGCTCGGCTGGGCCATCGCCTTCGTCTACGCGCTCTGCGCCATCCTGCGCCTGGCGCGCTTCAACTGCAACGTCGGCGTGGTGAGCAAGAACTTCTTCCAGGGCCTGCCCTCGCCTGCCGCCGCGGCGCTCGTCGCCGGCTACGTCTGGCTCGCCGTCGAGAACAAGCTCCCGCAGTGGCTCGGCGATTACAACAGCTGGCTCGCCGCGATCGTAACGCTCTACGCGGGCCTCACGATGGTCTCGAACGCGCCGTTCTTCTCCGGCAAGAGCTACGCCGTCGTGCGCACCGTGCCCTTCTGGGTCATCGTGGTCGCCGCGCTCCTCTTCATCGTGATTTCGAGCAACCCGTCGCTCTCGATCTTCGTGCTCTTCTGCATCTATGCGCTCTCGGGCTTTGCCTACGGCTTCTGGTGCTACTGGACCGGACGCCCGAACCCGATCCAGGCTGACATCGCCGCGGCGCTCGCCGCCGAAAAGGCCGAGGCCGAAGCCGAAGCTGCCGCCGCCGGCAAGACCGCTGAAGCGGCAGGTGAAGAGGCCGTCAAGCAGGACGACGAAAGCAAGAAAGACGGCGCCGCTCACTGAACGAAGCGCCGCTGAAAAATCAGCAGGCTTGCTGCAGGGGGCTTTCCAAAGCGGAAGCCCCTTTTCTTTTGTCCGGCAGATTCGCCGGGGCCAGGCTTCGCCCGCCCCTGCTCCTCTTTCCTCCGAAAGAGCGTGCGCCGCGGCTGCAGCGCAGGCACGCGCCCTTCCCTATGAAGGGCACAACGGCTCCTTCGGGCTTTCCTTTTTTAGGCACAGGCAAAGAAAAAGCGGAGCGCCGCCTTCCCTTTGAAGGAAGAGGCACTCCGCTTTCCGGGCGGAGAGCTGCGCCGATAAGCGCTTACTTCGCGTAGAGGCGCCAGGGCGCCGTGTTCTGGCGAATGTACTCGCGGCCCTTGTACTCGAGGGTCTTGGCCTGGCCGTTTTCGCTCACGACGTTCGTCTGAGGCAGGCCGGTGACGAGTTCCTCGAGCGGCACCGTGCCCTCGGGCTTGCCGTAGTAGTTCTTCTCGAGCACCTTGCCGATGAGCGAGGTCATGGCGAGGTAGCTCGTCGCGCTCGAGACGTGGATCGGCGCGTCGGGCAGGCCCTTGATGCCGAAGAAGCGGACCATCGCGGGCACCTCGGTGATGCGCAGCGACGGGATGTCGCGCAGCTTCGGCGCCTGCACCTTGTCGCCGCGGACCGCGGCGCCGTGCTCGGGCACGACCACGAGCATCACGCGGCGGCCAGACTTGTCGAGCTCGTTCATGAAGGTCTGCAGGTCGTCAAGCAGCTGCTGCGCGCGGGGCTTGAATTCCTCGGCGCGGCCGTGGCGCGGCAGGCGGTTGCCGTCGTGGAGCGAGATGAAGTTCATGAGCGTGACGGTGCGCGGCTCCTTGCTGCGGAGCGTGGTCTTCTGCCAATAGCGGAGCACCGAGAGGTCGTCCGAGATCGGCTCGTCGTCGAAGGCCATGTAGCGCACCGGGAAAGGCTTGTTGAGCGTCTCGAGCTCGGGCGTAAGGCCCGCCTTGTCGCGCAGCTGCTGCACGAAGTTGTCGTACTCGCCGGCGTGGTCCATCAGCAGGCGCTGCCGATAGCCGTACTGGGAAAGCCGGTTGAGGAGCTCGCACTCGGTGCGGCGCTCGCCGTAGAGGTCCTGGTGCGAGGGCTGCCCGCAGGCGCCCTTGAGCAGGCGCAGCACGGCCGGTCCCGAATAGCTCGAGGCGGAGTTGAACTTGTCAAAGCGGATGTTGAACTCGTTCAGCACCGGGTGCGAGTCGAGCTTCACCGCGGCGAGGTCGTCGTTCGAGAGCGAGCAGATGCTGAGGATCAGGATGTCAAAGGGCGTGTCCTTCTCGCCGATCGTCTGCGGCAGGAATGCATGGCGCTCCTTCTCGTAGTTGATGAAGGCGCTGTACCACTCCTCGAGCGTCTTGCTGTCGGCGGGCTTGTCGGCCCCGGCCTCCCCTTCTTCTTCCTCGGCGGCCACCGTCGTCTGCTCGGCCGTGCCGAACGAATCGACGAACGGCATCGCGATCATCACGAGGAAGTAGGCGATCGTGAAGAACGAGATGCGCACGTAGCGCCGCAGCAGGAAGTAGAGCACGAGCACCAGCACGCCCCAGCCGATCATCTTGAAGTTGATGAAGTCGAGCAGGAACTGCAGCACGTAGGTGAGCGAGAAGCCGGCGATCGCGTTCTTGTTCGAAAGGAAGCTGTCGATGCCCGGCAGCCAGCTCTCGGAGTAAACGAGCGCCAGGCCGGCGACGACCGCAACGGCCTCGCGCAGCACGTGCAGCCTGCGGTTGTCGAGCGGTATGAGCAGGAAAACGAGCAGGAGCGCGTTATAGAGGATGTCCAGATTTAAGTAGCCGAACGAGGCGAGTGCGAACTTCAAGATGAAGTACACGTTCCAGATGCCCAGGCCCTGCCAGGTCCTGTGCGTCCGCGCGGCTTTCTCTTTCTGATTGCTGTTCTGCATAAATGTTCAGGCTCCCGCTTACTGCTCCGCGGGGAGAACGACGCGGCCGTCCCTGTCGAAGGAGAAGCGCCCGCTGTCGTAGCCCAGGCCGAAAAGCGAGAGCATGTTCGTGTAGTAGCTGTCGCGGCTCACTGGCTCGGCGGCGAGCACCGTGCGGATGAGGCCGGCGGTGCGGCTGTTGCCGAGCATCGGCAGCAGGCACGCGCCGAAGCCCGCGTTGCCCGGGTGGTTCACCTCGAGCGTCACGACGTTGACCTTCTCGGGCGGCATGTTGAGCTGCTCGGTGAGGCGCACCATCGGCTTGTAGAGGTTCGCGAGCTGCGGGTAGGCGGGATCCTGCTTCGACATCATGCCCGCCCAGAGATAGGTGCGGATCGCATTGTAGCTGCCGAGCTCGTAGTCCTCGCCCTCGGGCTTCATGAGGCGTCCGTTCTTGTCGAAGCGCGCCCAGTCGGGGGCGATGCCCGACGGCGACGAGCGCACGAGCGAGCGCAGCGAGCCTTCGTAGACGCTCTTCCAGGACGGGTCCTCGAGCGCGAAGCGCTTCAGGATGAAAAGCGGGTAGTAGCTCGGGTTGAGCACCACCGTGCCCTCTTTCTCAAAGCCGACGCGGCCCGGGAGGATCACGTCGCCGAGGTTCGCGACGTTCCTCACCTGCGTGCGGATGAGCTTCATCATCGCGCGGCCCTTTTCGGTGTACTTGGGCTCGTTCCAGATGCGGCCCGCCTCGAGGAAGTCGTAGGCGATCCACATGTCGGAGTCGGCGGCGTTGTTGTTGTCGATCACGCCCCAGCCGCCGTCCTTGCGGCGGCCCCAGAGCCACATCGGCAGCGTCTTGCTGACGTCGCCCTTGGCAAGGTTGTTCTCCATCCAGGAGGCCATCTTGTCGAACGACTCGCGGTCGCCCGCGACGAGGGCGAAGAACATGCCGTAGGACTGGCCTTCGCTCGTCGTGATCTTGCGGTCGTCGCTCCTGTCGATGATGCGGCCGCTCGCGTCAAGGCCGTCGATGCTCTTGAACTGGTCCCAGAGACTCCATGCCGCCGAGGCGGGAATCGAGACCGCCAGCAGGGCGGCCATCGCCAAAGCCTTTAACTTCATGATGCGCGCCTCCTAATCCACAGACGCATGAAGGCGAAGATGCCGAAGCCGAGGATGAGCGCCGAGAGCAGCGCGCAGGCCACGAGCAGCGCCGGATGGTCGATCACCTGCATCCAGACGCGGTGGTACCACGGCAGGTCGCCGACGACGTAGCTGCCCTCGCCCCTGAAGTCGACGGTTTCGGACTCGCTCACGAGGGCGACGGCGCCCTTGACCTGGCCGAGCGAGGCGGGATTGATGAGCTCGCGGTTGAGCACCACGGAGCCCGCGGCGCCGTCGGAAAGGAGCGCCACCACGGTGCGGCCCGAGGCAAACGGCGACTCCGTCGAGACGATGCCCGCAATGCCGTCCGCCATCACGCGGCGCGGCGTTCCCGCGAAGACGCTCTTCGAGCTCTTCGCTTCGGCGGCGACGCTCTTCTGGAGCGCCTTGGCGGTGTCAGCGTTGATGTCGCCGAGAAGCTCGGGGAAGTGGCCGACGGCGAGCACGTCGCGGCTGCCGAGCAGCGGCGAGTCGGACGTCTCGGCAATCGAGAGCCGCGAGGCCTGTGCACCGGTGACCGCCGACATGCGCGCCACGGCGTTCAGCATCGTCGTCACTTCGTCGGAGCTCGCGTCCGGACGGATCAGCACGGCCGTCTCCTGCAGGTCGGCGTACTTCGTGAACGGGAAGCCGCTCTGCGTGAAGAGCGCGATGTTGGGCAGCTTCGCGTAGTGATAGAGGCCGTTGAGCTCGATCGTCGAGGAGGGCTCGATCTCCATCTGGTGCGAGAGCAGCATCGCCGACTTGCAGTTGTCCTTGGAGCCGCCTTCGACGAGGCGCTCGTAGCCGACGGTGAAGCTCAGGTCGTTGACCGGCGCGAGCGTGAGCGCCGAGCGGCTGTTGTTGATGAGCTCGCCGTAGAAGCCCGGCAGGCGCACCGTGCGCGCGCCCGAGCCTTCGCTGCGCACGAGGTTGTGCGAATCGGCGAGGTAGCCGTTCACGTAGGCGCGGAACTGCGCCGTTTCCTGGCCGATCGGCTTGCTGTAGCGGTACTTCACCTGCATCGTGACGGCCGAGTCGCCCACGGTGTAGAGATCGGGCGCGAGCCTCAGGGGCAGGTGCACGGGGCTGAGCGTGTAGCCGGAAGCGGAAAGCTGGCCCGGATACTGCATGAGCTTCGAGAACGGCACGGGGCGGCCGGCGGTCACCCAGCGCGGCGCATCGTAGGCTTTGGCGGGCTCGGCTTCCTTCACCGCCTTGACGCGGAACTTGTCGCCGATCATCACGAGGCCGGGCGCGCCGAGCGCCTTGACGGCGGTGACGAGGTCGTCGCCGTTGCGGCCGGCGATGACGAGCATCTTGTCGGACATGGAGCCCGGGGCGTCGGCGATCATGACCTGCGGGCCGTCAAGCGGCGGCAGGGCCTTGAGGAAGGCCGGGCGGTGCGCATTGGTGGCGAAGACCACGAAGTGGCCCTCGCTCGGCGCCTCGTTGTAATAAACCGGGAAATTGGCGCCGCGCCACTCGGTGAGCACGCCCACCTGGCTTGCGAGAATGGCGGCGGCCTGCTTTTCCTTCGCGTCGGGTGCGCCGGCGAAGGCGATCGGCAGCACCGTCGGCATGCCCGTGACGGTGTCGACGAAGGGCGCCGGGAACTGCCCGAGGTCGTTTGCAAGGCGCAGGCGCTGGCGCACCAGCGTCAGGCGGCTGTCGGGCGAAATGTTGAGCCAGAGCGCGTCGTTGGCGGGGTTCTCGCAGGGCGACGGATAGTGCCCGAGGAACTCGACGGCAACGGTGTTGCGCGACTTCATGGCCTTCGGGTTGAGCGTGAACCGCAGCGAGCTCTCCTTGCCGATCATCGTCTGCCAGAGCGGCACGGACTGCTGCAGCTGGCCGTTGAGGTAGACGTTGACCTGGGAAACCGTCGGCGAGAGCGCGGGCGAAGGCGTGAAGCGCAGGTCGAGCGTCGCCTCCGAGACCACCTCGTCGGCCCGGACGCCGAAATCGAAGCCCTGCGTGCGCGCGAGGCCCGTGAGCCTCACGGACTGCGCGGCGCCGCCCGGCACGAGGCGCATCAGCGGGATGATGTCCGTGCGCGTGCCCGTGACGTCCGTGCGCCACACCGGCGCAACGGCCTCGGCGGGCTGCAGGGGGTCCGCACAGCCGGGCGCCGCGAAGGCGGCCAGCGAAGCGGCGAACGCCGCGATAAGCGCAGCGCGTTTAGTCAAGCTAGTTTTCATGTCGCTCATTTGAACAGTTCCGGGGGAAAAGCCGCCGGCATATGCGGCAGGAGTGAGTAAATCCCGTCGCGGATGGCCGGAAGCACGCGGCCCGGAAGGAATTCGATCATGGATTTGTAACCGTACCACATCAGCTCGCCGAGCTTCATGAAGCCCGTGAGGAAGCGGTCGTCGACCTCGCCCTTGGGCGGAATGGCCCACATTCCGCGGCGCGAGAACGTAAAGGAGTTGAAAAGCCGCTCTTCGGCGTAGCCCGAGAAAAGAACGGAGAAATCGCGCTCGGCGCCCTTCTCGGGCCGGCCCGCGCGGAGGTTGAAAAGCGTCTCGGTGCCGTCTTCGCCGGTGAGCGCAAGGCGGACGGCATCGCCCTCCTTGAGCGCGCCGCCGCGGAGCGCCTCGGGCATCGCCAGGCGCACTTCCGTCTGCGAGTACTGCTCGGTCTGCGTCTCGTAGCGCTTGCCGTCCGCGGTGATGATCGCGGCGGGCACCTCCAGGTCGACGCGCGGGTAGCGGTGCGTCTGCACCTCCTCGACCGCCACCGCCATGGCGGCGCCGAGGATCATGAGGTTGTAGGCGATCCATCCCATGTTGATGGCGAGCGTCAGGTACTCCGGGTCGGGCGAGGCAAAGGCCTTGTAAAAGCCGATCAGGAGCCCGAGGACGTTGAGCGCGATGAGGATCACGTAGGGCTTGCTGATGCCCCAGTCGAGGTACTTGCGGTCGTTCGTGCTGCCCTTGGCGGTGACGTTGAACTTGCCCTTGTGCGGGAAGATCAGGGCCACGGTCGTCGGGATGAGGATGTACCACGAGAGAATCGTCTCGTAGACGCTCGAGAGGAACGGGTAGCGGTAGCCGTGCTGCAGCATGTGGTTCGTCACGGCCGAGTGCACCATGTGCGGCACGACGTAGGCGAAAATGGCCGCCGCCGTGGCGTAGATGATGTAGATGTTCGCGAACATGTAGGGCAGCGGCGCCACGAGGAAGATGATGCGCGGCAGGCCGTGCAGGAAGTGGATCATCGCGTTGAAGAAGCACAGCCGCTGCGCGAGCGTGAGGCCCTTGCCGAGCATCGGGTTGTCGAGGCGGAAGATCTGGATCATGCCGCGCGCCCAGCGGATGCGCTGGCCGATGTGCGCGGAAAGCGACTCGGTCGATAGGCCCGAGGCGACGGGCCGGTCGATGAAGGCCGAGGACCAGCCGCGGCGGTTGAGCTTGAGCGAGGTGTGCGCGTCCTCGGTCACCGTCTCGATGGCGATGCCGCCGATCTCGTCCAGGGCGGCGCGGCGGATCACGGCGCTCGAGCCGCAGAACATCGTGGCGTTCCAGGTGTCGTTGCCCTTCTGGATGAAGTCGTGGAAGAGCGAGTTCTCGATCGGCATCGCCTTGGGCAGGTGCAGGTTCTTCTGGAATGGGTCGGGCGAATAGAAATGATGAGGCGTCTGCACGAGCGCGATGCGCTTGTCCTTGACGAGCCAGCCGACGGTCGAGGTGAGGAAGTCGCACGAGGGCACGTGGTCGCAGTCGAAGATCACGATGAGCTCGCCCGAGGTGACGGTGAGCGCGTGGTTGATGTTGCCCGCCTTGGCGTGCTTGTGCTCCTCGCGCTTGATGTACCCGGCGCCGACCTCGTCGGCGAAGGCCTTGAAGCTGTCGCGGCTGCCGTCGTCGAGGATGTAGACGCGCAGCTTGTCCGCGGGCCAGTCGAGGTTGAGCGCGGCGAAGACCGTGGGCTTGATGATGTCGAGCGCTTCGTTGTAGGTCGGGATGAAGATGTCGACCGTCGGCCAGCTGCTGCGGTCGGCGGGCAGCGGATAAGGCTTGCGGTCGAGCACCCAGCAGACCTGGAAGTAGCCGAGCACCATGACGATGAACGCGTAGATTTCGGCGAGCAGCAGCATCACCGAGAGGATCACGTCGATCACGCCGTCGGTGCTGATGGTCGACGTGCAGCGCCACCAGAGGTAGCGCCCCGAGACGACGATCGAAATGACGAAGAGGAGCATCAGCGTGATGCGCGCCTGGATGCGCGTGAGCACCACCATCGAGCAGAACATCAGCGCGAGGAAGATCACCTGCCCCTGCAGGTTGAAGGGCTGCGTGATGCAGAGCACGGCGAGCGCGAGGCCGAGCGCGGCGGCCACGACGACGAAGGCCTTGCCCGCCGGGCCGAGCTTGGCCGGCGAGGGCTTGTTGTCCTCGGAATAGAAGCGGCGCAGCTGCCGCAGCGCGAAATGGCCGAACTTGTCGCCCGCGCCGTTGACGTAGCCGCCGATCCAGCGTATGAAAGCGATCGTGCTCTCGACAAGGTGGGGGCGGTGGCCGCGCGGGGGCCTGACAACGAAAAGCCAGAGGCTCTGCACGACGAGGCGCAGCGGATCGAGGGGCCTGGGCCTGCCGAAGTCCACCTGTGGGTACAGCGCGGCCTTGTTGCGGCGCACGCTCGCGAGCGGTTCCGACTCAAGGGGCAGCACCGCCCAGATCAGCGCGGTGAACGCCAGGTTGAGCACGACGGCCGTGCGGCTGGCGCCGGCGGCGCGCCATCGGGCGGCATGCTCTGCGGCATAGCTGCGAAGTTTACGGAAAAACGCGAACATTCTTCTCGGGCCGTCCGGCGCGTCCGAAGGCGTGATGCCGGACAGCTGTTATGCTTCCTTCAAGACTGCGCGCCCGGGCCGGCTTTCCGCTTCGGAGAGGCCCCGGGCTGCAACAGTGCGAAAGTATCATTTTATCGATTAACGGGCAAGATCGCTTGCAGAAAGCGCCGTAAAACAAGGTAGGAAACGGCATTCCCGTCAAACTTTTCCGCCCCTTTCCCGAAGGGCAGGAAGCCGCCATCATATGCCAAAAGAAAACTTTATAGCAGCCGGCCTCACGGAAGCCATGAAAATCACGGCGCTGCTGCGCGCCGTGCCCTCGGGCCGCTGGGCCGAGCCCAAGGAAATTTCCGCGGCGATGGACCGCGCAGGCGTCCCTGTGAGCGCCCGCTCGCTGCAGAGGGCGCTGCGCACGCTCTCGCTCTCCACGCTTTTCCCGGTCGAGGTCGACGACACGGGCAACCCTTACCGCTACCGCTGGAAGCCGGGCGCCGAGCGCATCACGATGCCCTCGCCCGATGCGGCCGAGCGCGTGCTGCTCGCGCTCGCCGCCGACTTTTTCCGGCAGGCGCTGCCGCCCGAGACCGGGAAGCGCCTCGCCGCCCTGCTGATCGGCCCGAAGGATCCGCTTGCGAGCCGCGCGGTCTGCGTGCCGGGCACGCTCCCGCGCGTGCCCGCGAAGATTCCGCCGCTCGCGCTCGAGGCGGCCGCACGGGCCTGCGAGGCCGGCACCCTCCTGCGGGCCAAGGTGCGCATCGGCCGCCGCACCGAAGACGCGCTTTACGCCGTGCTCGGCTTTTTCGCCGAAGAGGGCTCGCTTTGGGCCGTGCTGCTGAAAAAAGGCGAGACCGCGCCCGAGGCGCGCGCGCTCGCGCGCATCATCGAGGCCCGCGCCACGGCATTCGCCGCCGAGGTCCCGGCGGACTTCGCGCTTCGCGGCTGGATCGAGGGCCGCAGGCCCGCGCCTCCCCTCTGCCGCCTCGAGCTCGTCCTCGGCGACGGGCCCGCGCTGCGCTCGCTTCGCGACGCGCCGCTCGCGAAAAACCAGAAGATCGCGAGGGCCGAAGGCAAAGAGGCGCTTTTCCGCGTCACGGCAGAGCTCCCCGACACGCCCGGGCTCGACGCCTGGCTGCGCGCCCGGCGGGACGATTTCGCCGGCGTCCTGAAGACGCCCCTCAAGGCGGCCGGCGGGGACGCTTCCTGACCAAGCGTGCGCCCCGGGACGGGCTTTCCGCTTCTCAAAAACTCTTACAAAATCGGAGCGCGGAAACCGCACCGCGCAATGCTAAAGTGCCCGCGGGAGCCCCTTCTGGGGCGCCTTCCCCTTCCCTTAACTTTCAGGAGCCTTTCGCGATGAAGACTCTCCTTATCAACGCCCACCCCGACTGCCGCGGCGAAAAGCGCTACAGCAACCGCATGGCCCGCCGCTTTGCGGAGCGCTTTGCCGAGAAGCGGCCGCAGGACACGCTCGAAATCCTGCGCCTTGCCGAAACCCCGGCGCCGCGCCTCACCGAAGACGGCCTTTTCGGCCTCTGGGGCGCGCAGGCCGCGGGCGCCCCGCTCTCCGAAGAAGAGCAGATGACGCTCCGGCGCCACGAGGCGATCCTCGAGCAGTTCCTCGGCGCGCACCGCATCGTCATTTCGATGCCGGTCCACAACTTCAATATCCCCTCGCTCCTCAAGGACTGCATGGACAACATCCTCATTGCGCGCAAGACCTTCCGCTACGTGAGCGGCGGCTCGGTCGGGCTCATGACGGACGGCCGCCGCGCGCTCCTCCTGCAGGCTAGCGGCTCGGTCTACACCGGCGGTTCCGCGGCCGCCCCGCTCGAGTTCTCGCGCATGTACCTCGAGGCGATGTTCAGGGGCATCATGGGCTTTGAATCCTTCGAGGCCGTCCGCGCGCAGGGCACCGCGACGCGCGCCTGGAGCGAAGAGCGCGGCATGCCGGGCGTGCTCGCCGAAGTCGACGCCGCTTTCGATCGTCTTTACGCGGCCTGAGCGGGAACCCGGCAGGCATGAAAAGAGGCCGGCATCCCTGCGGAGGCCGGCCTTGCTTTCTTCTATTGATGCGGGCTGCCGATCAGAGGCGGGCGAGCACGGTCACGCCGCCGAGCACCTTGTCGCCGATCGTCACGACGACCTCGGCGTCGGTCGGCAGGTAAATGTCGACGCGCGACCCGAAGCGGATGAAGCCGTAGCGCTCGCCGCGCTCGAGCTTGTCGCCGATCGAGGTGTAGCAGAGGATGCGGCGCGCCACGAGGCCCGCAATCTGCACGAACGTCACCGAGCGGCCGTCCTCCATGCGCACGCGCACGGCGTTGCGCTCGTTGTCGGTGGAGGCCTTGTCGAGGTCGGCGTTCACGAACGTTCCCGGCGTGTAGACGATCTGCTCGACGGTGCCTGCGACGGGCGCCTTCTGGCTGTGCACGCTGAAAAGGTTCATGAAGACCGAGATCATCGTCGCTTCCTCGCCCGTGAGCGGGTCCTTGGCCCTGACGACCTTGCACACGCGGCCGTCGACGGCACTCAGCACGGCGCGGGGATCGTCGGGCGCCTCGCGCGCGGGATCGCGGAAGAACTGCAGCATGAACAGGAAGAGGAGGAAAACGAGGAACGCGAGGAACCCGAAGTCCAAGAGCCAAAGAATCAGCGCGATCGCAAGCGTGCCGATCAGCATCGGCCAGCCTTCCTTGGCGATGATCGGATGCGGATAAATGCGTGAGCTCAAGTCAGTCTCCTAAGATTGGGGAAATCAGTTGCAAGACATTCTAGCCAAACGGCCGCCCGAACTGTGCGCTTCGGACGGCCGATTCTGACGGGCCGGGCTTTTCGCCCCGGGATCACTTGTCCTTGATGCGGGCTTCGAGCGAAACCGAGAGCGTCACCTCGCTCGAGCCGGCGCTCACCTGCGGCACGGGGGCCGACTTCGCCGAGGCGGCGAGCACCATGTTGTTCCTGGACGCGGCGTAATAGCGCGGCGTGCCGCCGCTGCGGTGGTTCACGCTCATCGAGACGACGCGCACGTCGGAACCCTTGCGGCCGATGCTTTCGGCCATGACGCGCACCTGGCGCATCGCGTCGTCGACCGCCTCGCGCAGCAGCGCGTCGCCCTGCGCCTTCTGCGCCTTGCGCGAAAGCGTGAACGTCACGCCGTCGTAGTTGAGGTGCTCGGCCGCGGCGGCCATCACCTCGGAGACGGCCTTCACGTCCTTCACCTTCACCTGCAGCGTCTCGCGGGCGCCCCAGGCGGCGACCTTGGCGGCCTCGCCCTCCTTCGGGCGGGTGTAGACGGGCCAGGTCGAGAAGTCGGCGGTCTTCACCTCGATGCGGTCGCCGAATTTCTTCAGCGCGTCCTGGGCGGCGTTGCCGCGCTTCGTCGCGGCGGCGATGGCATCGGCCGCCTTGTCTTTCTGCTCCTCTGCGGAAAACGTGACGGTGGCCTCGTCGTTGGCGATCGTCTGCGACGCCTCGCCGCGGACGGTGACGCGCACGCCGTCGTCGTCGCACGAATCGGCGGCCAGGGCGGGCGCCCCGGCGGCGGCAAGGGCGAGCGCCGCGGCAGCGGCGGCGATTTTTTTCTTGGACATGGCCTAGCTCCTTTTGTCTCTGAAACGCGGGGGCCCGAAGCGGCCCGGCGCACACGCGCAAATAATGCCAAAGCCTGCGGCGCAGCAATTCCGGCTTCGTAGCGAAATGTCACGCCAAACAGCTTAGGGGCAACATCGTAGCAAAACTGGCGCATGTCGAAAAGCGCTCGCTTTGAGTCGCTTCGGCCGCTTAAAGGGGGTTTCGGACCCCCTATCGGCAGACATAATCGTTACAATCTTTTAACAGTTTGGCGGCGCAGCGGCAACCTGCCGCGCCGCCAAACTGTTTTGAACGCCTTTTTTCCTGTATCAAGAGTCCGTCTTTTTTTCCGTTGGAACCTTCCATGACCGCAGCACCACAGTGGAACACCCGCGCCGGCTTCATCCTGGCAAGCGCCGGCTCGGCCGTCGGACTCGGCGCCATCTGGAAATTCCCGTACTGGGCGGGCATCAACGGCGGCGCGGCGTTCATCATCCCGTACCTCTTTTTCACCTTCACCTTCGGCATCGCGCTCGTCATGGCGGAAACCGCCGTCGGCCGGCGCGGCCGCGGATCCGCCGTTTCCGCGATGAAGGCCCTCGGCGGCCGCGCCTTCGGCGCCGCGGGCGCGCTCGGCGTGCTCGCCTCCTTCGTGATCCTCTCTTACTACAGCGTCGTGGGCGGCTGGTGCCTTGCCTACCTGTGGAACGCCCTGCGCGGCGCGCTCACGATTCCCGACACGGAGATCCTGCGCGACAACTTCAGCTCGCTCGTGACCGACGGCACGGCCAATGCCGGCTGGCACTTCGCGTTCCTGACGATCACGGCCGCGATCGCCGCGCTCGGCGTCCGGGCGGGCATCGAACGGCTCGCGCGCGTGCTCATGCCGCTGCTCTTCGTGCTCATGGCCGCGCTCATCGTGAGGAGCCTCACGCTGCCGGGCGCCGCCGACGGCGTGCGCTTCCTCTTCCAGTTCGATCCCTCGCTCATCACCGGCTCGGCGGTGCTCAACGCGCTCGGGTTCACGTTCTTTTCGCTCTCGCTCGGCATCGGCGTGCTCGTCACGTACGGCGCCTACCTGAAGCCGGGCGCGGCCGACATCCGCGCCTCGAGCTTCTGGATCTGCCTGCTCTCGACGCTCGCTTCGCTGATGGCCGGCCTCATGACGATGCCCGCGGTCTTCGCCTTCGGGCTCGAGCCGAACGCGGGCCCCGGCCTCACGTTCATCACGCTGCCGCTCATTTTTGCGCAGCTCCCCTTCAGCGCGCTGCTGGCCTGCTGCTTTTACCTGTGCCTTCTGGTCGCCGCGATCACGAGCGCGATCTCGCTGCTCGAAGTGGTCGCGGCGTTTCTCGTCAATGACTGCGGGCTGCGCCGCACGGCGGCGGTCGCGCTCTGCTGGGGACTTGCCTTCGCGCTCGGCTGCGCCTCGGCGCTCTCGTTCGGGCCCTGGGCCGACTTCACGCTCTCGGGCCGCAGCATTTTCGACGTGCTCGATTTCGTCTGCACCAATTTCCTGATGCCGCTCGGCGGACTCGCCGTGGCGCTGCTCGCGGGCTTCAAGGCCTGGCCGCAGGTCGCCGAAGAACTGAGCACGCCGCGGCCTTTCCGCAGGGGCGAAGCGGCGCTGCTGCGCTTTTCGATCGCCGTCCTGGCGCCGCTCCTGATCGTGGTGACGTTCGTGCGGGATCTGATCTGAACAAAAGCCGCGCCCGCAGGCAGGCCGCCCGCCTGCAGGCTACGGCAGACAAAAAGAAAGAGGGCGGCAGAAGAAAACTGATTTTTTTATTTTTGCGTCCCGGCGCTGCCGGCCGATCCGGCCGCGGGACGAGGAGTTTTTCAAATGTCCGATATCCAACGAAAAACATGGACCAGCCGACTCGGCTTCGTGCTGGCTAGCGCAGGTGCTGCCGTGGGTCTCGGCGCCATCTGGAAATTCCCGTACATGGCCGGCACCAACGGCGGCTCGGTCTTTTTCTTCCCCTACGTGGTGATGTCGCTCACCGTGGGCTTCACGCTGCTCATCGCCGAAATCGCGCTCGGCCGCGCCGGACGCGGCGGCATCGTCACCGCCTACCGCAACCTCGCGGGCAAGGCCTGGGTGCCGATGGGCTACCTCGGCGTCATAACGGGCTTCATGGTGCTGTGCTTCTACTCGGCGATCGGCGGCTGGACGATCGGCTACTTCGTCGAGGCGGTGCTCGGCCAGGGCCTTGTCACCGACCAGCAGCAGCTCGGCGCGCATTTCGGGGCTTTCGTCTCCGATCCGCTCAAGGCGCTCGGCTACCAGTGGCTCTTCCTGATCCTCAACGGCCTCATCGTCGCCTTTGAGGTCTCGAAGGGCATCGAGCGCGTCGCCAAGATCCTGATGCCGCTCCTCTTCGTGATGATGGTCGTGCTCATCGTGCGCGGCCTGACGCTGCCGGACGCCATGGAAGGAGTGAAGTTCCTCTTCAAGTTCGACCCGTCGGCCTTCACGTGGGACGCCATGCTGCAGGCCATGGGCTTCACGTTCTTCTCGCTGTGCGTGGGCTGCGGCTGCATGCTCACTTACGGCTCCTACCTGAAAAAGGACATCAACCTCGTGAGCAGCTGCGGCTGGATCACGGTGCTCACCACGCTCGCCTCGATCCTCGGCGGCCTCATGATCATGCCGAGCGTCTTCGCGTTCCACCTCGACCCGAGCGCCGGCCCCGGCCTCACTTTCATCACGATGCCGGCGGTGTTCGCGCAGCTCCCCTTCGGCAGCCTCTTCGCGTCGATCTTCTACCTCTGCCTCGTCGTCGCGGCGATCACCTCCTCGGTCTCCATGATCGAGATCGCGGTCTCCTTCCTCGTCGACGAGCACGGCTTCACGCGTGCGCGCGCCTCGCTCGTCTCGACGATCGCGCTGATGGTTGTGGGCGCCCTTCCGTGCCTCTCCTTCGGCCCGCTTGCGGACCTGAAGTTCTTCGGCACGAAGACGATCTTCGACCTCTTCGACTTCTTCACGAGCAACATCTCGCTGCCGATCGGCGGCCTCGCCATCCTCTACCTGGCGGGCTACAAGTGCTGGCCGACGATCAGCGAGGACATCCGCCGCGGCAGCTCGCTCTCCGACGGCGCCATGAAGCTGCTGCGCTTCATGATGCTCGTGGTCTCGCCGATCCTGGTGCTCGTCGTCCTCGTCTCGGGCCTCATCTGACGCACGGAGATCCTTTCATTCCATAAAAAAACAAAACCAGACAGACAATGACAGAACGTTCCCTGTGGAAAACGCGCCTTGGCTTCATCCTGGCGAGCGCAGGCTCGGCGGTGGGCCTCGGCGCGATTTGGAAATTCCCTTACATGGCCGGCACCAACGGCGGCTCGGTCTTCATGCTGCCCTACGTGTTCTTTTCGGTGACGATCGGCCTTGCGCTCCTCATCGGCGAAATGTGCATGGGACGCGGCGCCCGCAAGGGCGCCATGGGCGCCTATAAGATCCTGGGCGGCGGCAGGGCCCGCATCTTCGGCCCGATCTCGGTGCTCACCGGCTTCCTCGTTCTGGCGTTTTACTCGGTCGTCGGCGGCTGGACCGTCTACTACTTCTTTGAGGCCATCATCGGCAACGGCGTCATCGACGATCCGACGCAGATGAAGGCCGCCTTCGGCGCCTTCGCCTCCTCGGGCACGGCGCCCGTCGTCGCGCACCTCGTCTTCCTCGCCGCCACGGCGCTCGTCGTCTACTTCGGCGTGCAGAACGGCATCGAGCGCGTCTCGAAGGTGCTCATGCCGCTCCTTTTCGTGATGATGATCGTGCTGATCGCGCGCGGCCTGACGCTCCCGGGCGCCATGGAAGGCGTGAAGTTCCTCTTCAAGCCCGACATGAGCGCGTTCAACGGCGAGTCGCTCCTCAACGCCATGGGCTTTGCGTTCTTCTCGCTCTCGGTGGGCTCCGCCTCGCAGATGAACTACGGCAGCTACCTCTCCGACCGCGTCCACCTGCCGAGCTCCGTGTCGTGGATCGTCTTCCTCGCGATCATGTCCGCCGTGCTCGGCGGCCTCATGATCATGCCCGCGGTGTTCGCCTTCGGCCTCACGCCCGACGCCGGCCCCGGCCTCACGTTCGCGACGATGCCCGCCGTTTTCTCGAAGCTCCCCTTCGGCTATGCGTTCGCCGTCGCCTTCTACGCCTGCCTCTTCGTGGCGGCGCTCACCTCGAGCATCTCGATTTTCGAAATGTCCGTGCAGTGCCTCTGCGACGAATGGAGCTTCTCCCGCCCCAAGGCGGTGGCGCTTGCGGGCTCCGTGCTCGCCGTGCTCGGCACGCTCTGCGCGCTCGGCTTCGGGCCGCTTGCGGACGTGCGCATTTTCGGCAAGACATTCTTTGACTTTTTCGATTATCTGACGAGCAACATCGGCATGCCGCTCGGCGTGCTCGGCATTTCGCTCGTGGCAGCCTGGCTCGCCTGGCCGATGACGCGCCGGCAGCTCTGCCTCGTGAGGCCGATGTCCGAAACGTGGCTGAAGGGCTACCGCATCATCACCGGCATCTTCGCGCCGGTCCTGATCATCGTTGTCATGCTCAAGGGTCTCGGTTTATTCTGACTGCACCGTTGTCAATAGGAACACGATATGGCTGAACAATCATCCGGCTGGGGCTCCCGCCTCGGCTTCATTCTCGCGAGCGCCGGCTCGGCCGTCGGCCTCGGCGCCATCTGGAAGTTCCCCTACATGGCGGGCACGAACGGCGGCTCCGTCTTCATGCTCCCCTACATCTTCTTCACGCTCACCGTGGGCGTGTCGCTCCTGCTGGCGGAATTCGCCATGGGCCGCGCCGGCCGCGCGGGCCCGATGGAAAGCCTGAACCGCATCTGCGGCAGGGGCTGGGGCATCTTCGGCGGCATCGGCGTCTTCACCGTGTTCCTGATCCTTTCGTTCTATTCCTGCGTGGGCGGCTGGTGCTTCAAGTACATGCTCGACGCCTTCCTCGGCCGAGGCCTCATCTCGGACGCGAAGCTCCTCGGCAGCTACTTCGGCGACTTCGTCTCGAACGGCGCCGAGAGCTACCTCTACCTGCTCGTCTTCCTCGGCGTCACCGCCCTGGTGGTGCTGCGCGGCATCCAGGCCGGCATCGAGCGCGTCTCCAAGGTCCTGATGCCCGCCCTCTTCATCCTGATGATCATCCTCATCATCCGCGGCGTCACGCTGCCGGGCGGCATGAAGGGCGTCGAGTACCTCTTCGCGCCGCGCTGGGAAGACTTCAACGCCACGGCGCTCTTCAACGCGATGGGCTTCTGCTTCTTCTCGCTCTCGCTCGGCGCCGGCACGATGATCACCTACGGATCCTACCTCGACCCGAAGGCCGACCTGCCCAACTCGGTCGCCTGGGTCGCGACGCTCGCGATCATGTCGTCCGTGCTCGGCGGCCTCATGATCCTGCCCGCGGTCTTCGCCTTCAACCTCGACCCGACGGCGGGCCCGGGCCTCACTTTCGTGACGATGCCCGCGATCTTCGCGCAGATGCCTTTCGGCCATTTCTTCGCGATCTTCTTCTACGTCTGCCTTGCGGTGGCCGCGCTCACCTCTTCGGTGTCGATGCTCGAGGCCTGCACCGCGCTCCTGACGCGCCGCTTCTCGCTCTCGCGCACGAGGGCCGTGGTGATCACGCTCATCGGCGCCGCCTTCGTGGGCTTCTGCGCGACGATGTCCTTCGGCGCCTGGAGCGACGTGAAGATCTTCGGCAAGACGATCTTCGACCTGCTCGACTACGTGACGAGCAACGTCGGCATGCCGCTTTCGAGCTTCGGCATCGCCATCGCCGCCGCCTGGGTGGGCTGGAAGTCGATCAAGGAAGAGCTGCAGAGGGCGCACCCGATGAGCGAAAAGAAGCTCACCTTCGTGCGCATCATGATCGGCATCGTCAGCCCGCTCTTCGTGCTGACGGTCGCCGCGGGCAGCCTGTGAGCGAAGCGCATCCTTCCGCCCCGGCCGGGGGCCGCGCCGCCGTGCGCGCGGCCCTGGCGGGCGAGTACCGGGCGCACCGGCCTCTCTGGCTCGGGATGAGCGCCCTTTTTTATGCGCTCGCTTTTGTTTGGCCGGGAAGCGCCGCCGAAGCCGCAGCGCGCCTTGCCGGCGTCTCGGCGCTGCTTTTTGTGCTCTTTGCCGCGGCGCTCTGCCTCGTCTACAAAAGCGCCGCCCAAAACGCCCTGGCGCTCCCCGAAGCGGAGCGCCAGGGCTTCCTCTCGGGCGCGCGCAGGACGCTCCTTGCCGCCGCACTCGCCGCCGCCGCTTTCCTTGCCGCCGCAGCCGCCCTGCTTGCCGCGGCGGCCGCGCTTTTCCACTGACCGATGAAACGCACCGCAAAAACGCTTTTCTGCCTCGCTGCATCGCTCGTCCTCGGCGCCGTGCAGCCCGCCGCCGCTTCAGGAGAGAATCCCAACATGCCGGAAGCCCAATACTTTTTCCCCGACGAAAGCCTGCCGCACGAAGGCACCTGGCTCATCTGGCCGCACGCGCGCACCTACGGCGCCAAGTACGCCGCGGCGATCGAGCCCATCTGGGTTCAGATGACGCTGGCGCTCCACACGGGCGAGCGGGTGCACATCATCGCCCGCGACGAGGCGCTCAGGGCGCGCGTCACAAAGCTTCTCTCCGAAAAAGGCGCCGACCTTTCGAAGATCGATTTCCTCGTCGCCCCGTCCGACGACGTCTGGGCCCGCGACACCGGCCCGATGTTCGTCTTTGACAAGGCGAACCGCCTCTACATCGCCGACTTCGCCTTCGACGGGTGGGGCCGCAAAACGCCCTTTGCGAACGACGACCGCATCCCGCGGGCCGTCTCCAAGGCGATCGGCGTGCCGCGGCTCGACATCCCGGGCTTCGTGCTCGAGGGCGGCGCCGTCGAGCTCTCTCCCGACGGCACGCTGCTCGCGACGAAAAGCGCCGTGATCAGCAAGGCGCGCAACCCGGGCATGCCGCAGGCCGAGGCCGAAGCGTACCTGCGCCGCTACCTCGGCGCGAAGCGTTTCATCTGGCTCGAAGGCGTCACGGGCGAGGACATCACCGATGCGCACATCGACGGCTTCGCGCGCTTTTACGATGCCGACACGCTGCTCACCGTTCCGGAGAGCGATTTCTTCGAGCTTTACGAGCACGCCGATCCCAAGGATTACGAGAAACTCACCGCGGCGACGAATGCCGCGGGAAAGCGCTACCGCATCGTCGAAGTGCCGCTCACCGCAAGGAACGTGAAAGGCCTCGGCTACAAAGGCTCCTACCTCAACTTCTACGTCGGCACCAAGGCCGTGCTGCTCCCCGTTTACGGCGACCGCAACGACAAAAAAGCCGAGGCGATCCTGCAGGGGCTCTACCCGGGCCGGCGCATCGTGCCGATCAACGTTGCGGCGCTCTACAAGAACGGCGGCATGCTGCACTGCGTGACGCAGCAGCAACCGCGCTCCCGCTAGGCCGCATCGCATCAGCTTGAAAAAACGGGCGAAGCTTTTCGGCTTCGCCCGCTTTGTCTGAGCTTGCTCAGTTTCGCCGTTTAGAAGACGTACTTCAGGCCGAGGCGGAACTCAAAGTCCTGCGTGAAGTTATTGCCTTCCTGGCGCTCGAACTGGCCGTAGAGCTTGACGCTCTCGTCGCCGTGGCGCGACAGGTACCGCTCGCCGCCGAAGCCGTAATAGACGCGCGTGCCGAGTCCGTCGAGATCGAAGCTTTCGCCGTTCAAGCGAAGCGTCTGGTCGCCGAGGAACTCATAGAGCAGGCCGGCCTTGAGGTAGAAGTCGCCCATGAACGTGCCGTCCGCATCGAGGCTGCGGCGCCCGAACACCAGGCCTGCGCGGCCCGTGAGGCTGTCGGTCGAGTCCTGGTCGATCTTCATGCCGTTCGAGAGATTGAAGTCGTCGCCCTTGACGCGGTAGTAGCTCAGCTGGACCTGAGGCTCGGCGAACCAGCTCTTGGACTCGCCCAGGATGAAGTGATGGCCCGCTTCCACCGAAAGGCCCATGCCCCAGTTGTTGTAGCGGCCCTTGACCGGCGTGCCGTCGAGCATGTGCGTGCGCAGCGTCTGGTGATAGCGGTCAGCGCCCGCAACGAAGTCGAGGTAGGCGCCCGAGTCAAAGAGCTTCGTTGCGTAGAGCGAGAAGCTTTCGGAGTGCGAGTCGCCGGTCGAGAGGTTCCAGGAGTTCCTCGCCTTCTGGTCGCCCTTGGTGAAATGGAAGTAGCCGCCGACGAGCCAGTCGGGCGTGACCTTGCGGTCGTAGCCGACATTGAGCCGGAAGGCATCGTTCCTAAGGCGCGCGCCGCGGTAGCCCGAGAGATGTGTGCGGTTCCTCACGAAGCTCACCCATGCGCCGTTCTGCTCGCCCTGCTGGCGCACATCGCCGAGGCGCTTTCTCAGGTCGTCGAGCTGTCCCAAGTAAAGGGCCGTCTGGCTTGCCGCACGCGTCAGCAGCAGGGCCGTTTCGGCCGACGGGCTCAGCACGGGCTCTTCCGGAACGACCGGCTCTTCAGGTTCTTCCGGCGTTTCTATGACACGTTCAAGATACCATTCCTGAGGATTTACAAAAGGTAGATGGCTAAACTCTGGTTCGTACGTACTGGGTCTTGAACTCAGCCTATAGACATAGTTGCCTATATCCACAACACCGCCTTCATTCGCGAGTACAACGGTCCCTTGGTTATCTGAGATAAATAAGAGCCAAGCATTCATGGCATCGACTGGAGTGCCGTTTCCTGACTCTGTGGGTTCGTTGACGAGCAGTCTGATTTCACCATAATTAGTGTGCTCATCGTATATGGCACCCTGCACTGTATCGGTGTACGCATTAACCTTTATGTGTTCAAACGTATGCGAACCAGACATATTGAAAAATACACTCAACCCAACATAAACCGAATTTGGAGCATCTGTTATCGGATTGCCGTTTAAATCCACAGGATAGTGGGACTCTTCGTGATAGACATTGACCTCATCAGCCAAAGCAGGAGCCACGAAGCCGGCACCGCAAAGCGCCGAGCAGACCGAGGCGGCAATCAGGGTCCTGTGAAAGGACCGTCTAGATACAATGAGGCTCAGGATTTGTGATAATTTCATATAAATCACCTATTTATAAAATAAGTGTCGGGGGTTAGGGGGATTTTTGGGTGTTTGTTATATGTTTGTTTTTTATTTGATTTCTGTACCTTATACTAGTCTTTCAGCAGATAAAATCAACCTACCTAATCAATAGCCGCCTTCAATCAAAAAAATTTTTGATCTTCGTCATGCCGTCG
Source organism: Burkholderia sp. (assembly GCA_047777475.1). Classification (GTDB taxonomy): domain Bacteria; phylum Pseudomonadota; class Gammaproteobacteria; order Burkholderiales; family Burkholderiaceae_F; genus Sutterella. The sequence goes on along the minus strand of JBKEET010000002.1, from coordinate 367,318 downwards.
TGTTGCTAAGACATTCCAAAGATAACTGTTTTTTATAACTTTTATTCCATCATCGAATCTGATCTGCGGGCTACATTTTTCATCGTTCTTCATAAGAAACATAACCATTTCCTGGCCGATCGGAGCGGCCTTCACCTCTGATCCCAGCCCGAAGCGATACTGTGTATTTTTTGAAAAACATCATGCATAATTCTGCATGGCCGCTGCGCAGGGAATAGGAACAAACCCGCAAAACAGAAAAAAACCTTGTCTTTTATGCGCTTGTATAAAGCCGGAGCCGCATGATTCTGCAAAAATAGTTGCCGGAGAAAACAAACGACGGGGGCGCCCGTGCGCTCCCGCAGAGGAGAATCCAGCATGTATAAAAAGTTTGCAGTCACACTGGCGGCTGCCGCTGTTGCGGCCGCTCTGAGCGCCTCGGCCACGGCCGCCGTCAAGGACGGAACGTTTGAAGGCACCGGCATGGGCCGCGGCGGCCCCATCACGGCTTCCGTAACGTTCCAGGGCGGCAAGATCACCGGCGTGAAGATCGTCAAGCAGACCGAGACGGCTGGCGTTTCCGACCCGGCGCTGAAGCGCCTGCCGGACGCCATCGTCAAGGCGAACTCCACGAAGATCGACACGGTCACGGGCGCGACGCTCACCTCGAAGGGCATCTTCGAGGCCGTTGACAACGCCATCAAGGCCGCCGGCGGCAACCCCGCCGACTTCAAGCCGATCGTCGCCAAGGTTCCCTCGAAGAAAGGCACCACCGAAAAGATTGACACCGACATTCTCGTGATCGGCGGCGGTGCCTCGGGCATCACCGCGGCCGTGCGCTCCGCGACGCAGGGCAAGAAGACGATCCTGATCGAGAAGATGCCGCAGATCGGCGGCGACACGCAGCTCAACGCCGGCACGCTCATCGCCACGGGCTCGCGCTACCAGCGCGAGGTCATGAAGGAGACCAAGGACAGCCCCGAGCTCGCCTACAAGGACATCATGAAGGTCGGCAAGAACAAGAACGACCCGGTGCTCGTCAAGGCGACGACAGAGAACGCGGGCAAGGTGGTCGACTGGCTGATTTACGACCTGAAGATCCCGTACGGCCCGGCCGCCACGCAGTATCCGGACCATTCCGCCAACCGCCAGCTCGGCGTGACCGGGCGCTCGGTTAACTTCCTGCGTCTGATGAGCGGCATCTTCGAGAAGAACGGCGGCAAGATCATGACCGAGACGCGCGCCGAGAAGTTCATCACCGACAAGAACGGCAACGTGGTCGGCGTGCGCGCGAAGCTCCCCGACGGCAGCTACAAGCTCTTCAACACGAAGGCTGTGATTCTCGCCTCGGGCGGCTACGGCGCCAACCGCGATCTGATCCCCGCTGGCGTCAAGCAGTTCCTCTTCTACGGCCTTGACTCCGACAGCGGCGACGGCCTGAAGATGGGCCGCGAGATCGGCGCCGCGACGATCAACCTTGACCTCGTCAAGCAGTACCCGCAGGGCGTCGAGACCACGCCGCACCACGGCCTGGCCGCCACGGCCTCTTCGACCGACACGATCAAGAAGTCGGGCGCCATCTACGTCAACACGGACGGCAACCGCTTCGTCGACGAGCTCAAGGGCCTCGGCACGCTGACCGACGCGACCAAGGCGCAGAAGAACTCCATCATGTACATCGTGATGGACGAGCCCGCCTGGAAGGAGTACGTCGCCAAATCGCTCGAGGACAAGCTCGTCGCCTCCGCGTCCGACCTTGACAAGTGGGCCACGATCGTCAACAACGGCCGTCCTGTGATGGCTGTCTCCGACAACCTGGCCGAAGCCGCCAAGAAGATGGGCATTGACCCCGCCGGCCTGCAGAAGACGGTCGACCGCTGGAACGGCTTCGTGAAGGACGGCCAGGACAAGGACTTCGGCCGCAAGACGCTGAAACCCCTGAACAAGGGACCGTGGCACATCGTTGAGCAGAAGGTGCGCTTCTGCACGACGCTCGGCGGCCTGAAGGCCGACGGCAACATGCAGATCCTCAACACCTCCGGCAAGCCGATCGGCAACCTCTACGGCGCTGGCTGCGTCGTGGGCGGTGCCAACGGCGCTGACTCGATGACCGCCATGATGAACTCCTGGGCCATCATCTCCGGCTACATCGCCGCCGATTCGGCCGTGAAGGACGTTCACTGATAAACCCCGTGACCGGACCGCTCCCTAAAGAGCGGCTCCGGACTTCAGAGAGCATTAGGCCCGGCGCCCCGCCCCGTGCGGAGCCCGGGCCTTCCTTTGCCCGCCTCAGCGGTAAAGCCCTTTGAAGTACTGCTCGGGGTTGAGGAAAAACTCGAGCGCCTTGCTCTCCCTGCGGGTGCGGAAGAAGTCGGGCAGGCTTTTTAAGACGATGCCGCCGTAGCGCCTCGTGATGACGCGCTCGTCGCAGAGGATCAGCATGCCGCGGTCGGTTTCGCTGCGGATAAGGCGTCCCGCGCCCTGCTTGAGCGTAATCACCGCCTCGGGCAGCGAGAGCTCGAAGAACGGCTTGCCGCCGCGGTCGGCCACGGCGCGGCTGCGCGCCTTGACGACGGGATCGCCCGGCGCCGCAAAGGGGAGCTTGTCGATGATCACGAGCGAGAGCGCCTCGCCCCGGACGTCGACGCCTTGCCAAAAGCTCATCGAGCCCACGAGGATCGCGTTGCCGAGGTGCCGGAACTCGTCGATTAAGGCGCCCTTCGGCAGGTCGCCCTGCACGAGCAGCGGATACGGGTCGCCGTTGGCGCTCAGGAGCTCGCGCAGCCGCAGCGCTGCCTCGTCGACCGCGGCGAGCGATGTGCAGAGCAGAAACGTCCTGCCGCCCGCGGCGTTGATGATCGGCCAGGTCTTCTCGATGATCCTGTCGGTGTGCTCGATCGTGTTGTTGGAGGGAGCGGGCATCTCCGGCAGATAAAAGCAGCCCTGCTCCCAGAACTTGAACGGACTCGGCCAGCTGTGCTCCTCGCACTCGCCGATGCCGAGCTCCGCCTTGAAATGCCTGAAGTCGCCGCCGCTCGAGAGCGTGGCGGAGGTGAACACCCAGGCGCCGTCCTGCGCGGCGCGCATCTGCGCGAAATCCTTGGCAAAGGAAAGCGGCGTGTCGTTGAAGCGCACGCCCGAGTGCAGGCGCTGCATCCAGAGCACGCGCTCCGAGTCCTTCGCCTCCGGGGCCTGCGGCTCCCCGGGCGCCGCGCCCGGGTCCGCGGGGACGGCTTCGCCCGCTGCGGCTTCGGCCGGCTTTCGGGCGGGCGCCGCCGCGGCGGCGGCCTTCTGCGGCTCGCCGCCCGCCTTCTTTTCTTCGCCGTCGCCGGTGCGCTCCGAGACCGTCTTGAGCCACGCTTCGATCTCGTCGCAGATCTCGGCAAAGTGCGCGGCGTGGGTGTCGAGGTTGGGGTCGCGGCCTTCGTTTTCGTGCGCCGCCTTGAGAAGATCGTCGCAGCGCTCGAGGAGTTTCTTCAGGGCGTCGCGGATCCCCGTGAGGTCGGCGATTTCGTCGACGGCACGGCTCTCGTTTTCGTCGAGCTGCCCGGCCGCGGCGAGCGACAGCTCGTCGCAGGCCTTGTCGACCTTGCGGTAGAGCGGGTCCCACTGCGCGCCGTCGCGGCACTTCGAAGCGCCGGCGGCAAAGATATTGCGGGCCGTCTCGGCGATGTCGAAGGTCGAGAGCGTCTCGCCGAAGAAGGCCGAGGCAGTGTCAGGGAGCTGATGAGCCTCGTCGATCACTGTGATGCCGGCGGAAGGGAGCAGCGCGTCGATCCCCGTGTCGATTTCCTTTTTGATCGCCATGGCGCTCAGGTAAAGGTGGTGGTTCACCACCACGACCTGGGCCTTGAGCGCGCGCTCGCGCGCCCGGCGCACGAAGCAGTCTTCGAAATTCGGGCAGCGGTCGCGCCCGAGGCAGTTCTCGCGCGAGCTCGTCACCATGGGCCAGAGCGGGTCGTTTTCGGGCACGTCGGGGAGCTCGGCCTTGTCGCCCGTCTGCGAGACGGCCGCAAAGCGCTCGATCTTGCGCAGCTTCACGTACGAGTCCCGCTCGGGGAGCATGCCCTCGGAGCGCGCGAGCTCGAGACGGAAGCGGCAGACGTAGTTGCTCCTCCCTTTGAGCACGGCGGCCGAGACCGGCACGTGCAGCGCCTTGGAGAGCGCGGGGAGATCCTTGCTGAAGAGCTGGTCCTGCAGGGCCTTGCCGGCCGTCGAGATAATGCAGGTGAGCCCGGCGAGCAGCGCCGGCGTGAGGTACGCAAACGTCTTGCCCGTGCCCGTGCCGGCCTCGGCGACGAGCGTGCCCTGACGGTCAATGGTCCGGGCCACCGCGAGCGCAAACTCGCGCTGGCCCTCGCGGAGCCTGAAGCCGCTCACCGCACGGCTCAAGGGGCCGTTTTCGGAGAAAACGCGCGCCACGCGCTCTTCAAGCGGACTCGGTCCCTGCGGGAGAGCCTCCTTTGCGTCCTTTGCGCTCTCTTCGCTCATCGCTTCAGAAGTAGGCCTCCAGACCCGACTTGTGTTCCTTCTTCTCCTGCTCGTAGCGCTGCTGCGCTTCCTCGCGCTGCTTCAGGTTTTCCTGGGCGTTCTTCTGCCGGTCGAGGCGCTTCTTGCGGCGCGCGGCCGCATCCTCGTCCGCCTTGGAGCGGCGGTCGGCGGCCTCGGCCTGCTTCTCGTCGAACGCCTTCTGGTTGGCGCCCTCCTCGGCCTTGGCTGCCTCGGCGGCGCTGCCTTTCTTCGCCGCTTCCTCGGCGGTGAGGCCGATGTGCGCGGTGGGCTTGGGCACCTTGGCGGCGCGCTCCGCCGCTTCCTTCTGCTTCTTCTCGTAGGCCTTCACGTTGGCCGCCTCGCGGGAGCGGCGCTCCGCGGCGCGGGCGTTGTTGCGCTCGACGTCTTCGGCCGTCTGGCCGATGTGGCCGGTCTTATGCGGCGCGCTGGAAGCGCCCGAATCGCCTGCGCTTCCCGCCATATCGGCTGGGATCGTCACGTCGGCGCGCTGCTCGGCGCGCTTTTTCTCGAGGTCCTGCGTGCGCTTGGCGCGGATCATGTCGTCGGCCGTGACGACGACGGCGCGGATTTCCTTCTTGCGCTGGAAGGCCGCGCGGCGCGCCTTCTCAACGCAGCGGTTGACGAGAAACTTTTCGGTGCAGACGCGCTTTTTCTCCGCAAAGGCCCTGTCCACGGCCTTTTCGAGGTCTTCGCCTTCTTTCTTCACTTTTTCGGCGACTTCGGCCGACGGGATGGCGCCCTTGGCGCCCCACCTGTCGGCAAACGACGTGTCGTTGAGCACCTTGTCGGCGGCCTCGCCGCGCTGCTCGATCGTCAGGGCACCGGCCTGCGTCTCTTCGGCCTGGCACGCAGCGCCGGAGAGCAGCCCGCAGACAATGAGCGCAGCCGCACAGCTTCTGTTCATGGAAATGCTCCTCACCGTTACGGCGGATGCGCCGCCGCGCCGCCGGCAGAACGCCCTTTTGGGGGCTGTGCCCGCGGCCGAAAGTCTAACAAATGCGGCCCCGGAGCGTGAGCTTCCGGAGCCGCGTCTGCGTTAGGCAAATGTATCAATCAGAGAAAAGTGAAAATTTCTTTCGCATCGAGCCTCGACTTGGGGCGCGTCGCGTTGCCGTCGTTCGCGGCGCGGTACCCGAGGCTCACCGCCACGGCGGTGCGAAGGCCCTTTTCGCGAAGCCCGAGAATCTCGTCCATCTTCGCAAAGTCGAGCCCTTCGATGCAGGTCGAGTCGATGCCCATGCCCGCGGCCGCGTAAACGAGCGTGCCGAGCGCGATGTAGGCCTGGTGCGTCGCCCACGAATAGCACTCGCGCGGATCCTCGCGGTGCATGACCACGAAGCGGCGGGCGTGCTCGTAGCGGTCTTCCTTGAGCTGCGCGTTGGCAAAGCGCCCGTCGGCGTCTTCCTTGTCGATGACGTGGTGCAGGAACGCGTCGTCGAGCGACGTCCTCACCGCAAACACGATCACGTGGCTCGCGTCGCGGACGCGGGGAATGTTGAAATCGTAAAACGCCGGCATCAAACGCTCGCGCGCGGCCTGCGTGCCGGCGACGAAGAAGTGCCACGGCTGCACGTTGACGCCCGAGGGCGAGAGCCGCAGGATCTCGAGCAGGTCGGCCATGTCCTTGTCGCTGATGCGCTTGGTCGGGTCGTAATGTTTCGTCGCGTAGCGGCGCTTGGCGATTTCAAGCATTTCGTTCATGATCGGATCTCCTTGTTGTTTTCTTCAGCCTGCACTGCGGCCCCTGCGGCCGCAGGCGCGGTTTCGATTCTAGATTTCGCCCGGACCGCGGGGCAATAAGTCCAATGCCTCAGGAACGCCCGGGCGGGCAGGAAAGGAAGGCGGCCCGCCGGAAAGTTCCGGCGAGCCGCCCTTATGCAGAGAGACAGGGATGCGTCAGAGGCGCGTGAGGATGTCCTTCATCTCAAGGCGGGACTTCGGGCGCGACGCATTGCCGTCGTTCGCGGCGCGATACCCGAGGCTCGCCGCGCAGACGGTGCGGAAGCCCTTCTCGCGCAGGCCGAGGATCTCGTCGACCTTGGCCGGGTCGAGGCCCTCGATGCAGGTCGAGTCGATGCCCATGCCGGCCGCGGCGAAAACGAGCGTGCCGAGCGCGATGTAGGCCTGGCGGGCTTCCCACTCGTGCATTTCCTGCGGGAACGTGTGGTGCAGGTTCACGAACGCCATGCAGTGCTCGAAGCGGTCTTTCTTGAACTGCGCGTTCGGGAAGCGGCCGTCGGCCTCCTCCTTGTCGATGACGCGCCGGATGTGGTCTTCGTTCAAGTCGGCGCGCACGGTGAAGATCACCACGTGGCTCGCATCGCGCACGCGGTCGATGTTGAAGTCGGGGAACGCCGGGAAGAGCTTTTCCTTGGCTTCCTTCGTGTCGGCGTAGAAGAAATGGCAGGGCTGCGAGTTGACCGACGTCGGCGCCAGGCGGACGATCTCCATGAGGTCCGCAAAGTCCTTGTCGCTGATGCGCTTGGCCGGGTCGTAATGTTTCGTCGTGTAGCGGCGCTTGGCAATCTCGAGCATTTCGTTCATGATCGGTTTTCCTTGATGTTGTTTTCCCTGCGGCCGGGATCGGCCGCAGGCATGAAATCGATTCTAGTTTTTTCACCCGCAGCGCATCAACCGGAAAGCCCTCTGCCGCAGCCCGGAAAAACAGAGGCGGCGCGCCGGAGCCTTGTCCGGCGCGCCGCCTCCTGCACGGATTCGCAAAAAGCGTCAGATGCGCGTGAGGATGTCCTTCATCTCAAGGCGCGACTTCGGGCGCGTCGCATTGCCGTCGTTGGCCGCGCGGTACCCGAGGCTCGCCATGAGGACGCTGCGCAGGCCCTTCTCGCGCAGCCCGAGGATCCCGTCCAGCTTCGCGAAATCAACGCCTTCGATGCTCGTGGAGTCGATGCCCATGCCCGCGGCCGCGAAGACGAGCGTGCCGAGCGCGATGTAGGCCTGGCGGGCCTCCCACTCGAAGACGCCGTGCGGGTCGGTGCGGTGCTGGTCGACAAAGTAGACGGCGCTTTCCATGCGCTCCTTGCGGAGCTCCGCCGTCGGGAGCCGCCCATCGGCCGTTTCCTTGTCGACGATGTGCCTGAGGAAGGCCTCGTCGAGGTCGTCGTGCACCGCAAAGACCACCACGTGGCTCGCATCGCGCACGCGCTCGATGTTGAAGTCGAGCACGGCCGGGAGGATCTTTTCCTTGGCTTCCTTCGTGTCGGCGTAGAAGAAGTGCCACGGCTGCGAGTTGATGGACGAGGGCGCAAGCCGGACGATCTCCATGAGATCGGCGAAATCCTTGTCGCTGATGCGGCGGTTCGGGTCATAGTGCTTTGCCGTGTAGCGGCGGCGTGCAATAGCCAGCATTTCGTTCATGATTTTTTCATCCTGAAAAAAATGGAGCCCGGAAGGATTCCCGGGCTGCAACGGCCGTATTATGCCCACACTTTTTCAGGCTTGAAAAGCCTGAGCGCGAGTAATCTTCACGCGTTCTATGCTTCTTTTTGTAACCGCTTCCGCCTCGATCACGAGGCCCGCTTCCTCGATTTTCTCGCCCCGGCGCGGCAGCCGCCCGAGGCGCTCGAGCATGAGCCCCGCCACGGTCGCGTAGCCCGCGCCCGGCTTGAGCAGCCCGTCGGCCCCGCAGACCTGCTCGATCAGGAGCAGGTCGGCGTTCCCGTCGGCCGTCCACCCGTCGCCCGAAGGCTCAACGAGGGCGTGCTCGCCGCCCTCGGGGAAGTCGCCCGCGATCGCCTCGAGGATGTCGTGCACGGTCACCAGGCCCTGGATTACGCCGAACTCGTCCGCCACGAGCGCGAGCGTGGCGTGGTTCTTCTTGATCTCGCGCATGAGCCGGATGATGCTGATCGTCTCCGGCACGAGGAGCGGGCGGTGCTTTTCGGCGATGCCGCGGATCGCCTCCGTGCCGTCCTCGGACGTGAGGCCGACGAGGTCCTTCGCGCCCGCCAGGCCGATGAGCCGGTCGAGGCTGCCGTCGCCCACGGGGAAATTGCTGTGCGGCGCGTCGTGCACGCCGCGCATGATCTCGCCGAAGCTGCGGCGCACGTTAATCCAGGCGATGTCGCTGCGCGGCGTCATGATCGTCTTGATGCTGCGGTCGGCGAGCGTGAGCACGCCCTCGACCATGTTGCGCTCCTCGCTCGCGAAGCGGTCGGCCTTCTGCTCGGGCCGGCCCTCGGCGTCGGTGAGCTCGATCTCGGGGCCGCTGCCGCTCATGAGGTTGACGATCGCCATCGTGGTGCGCTCGCGGAACGGCAGCCGCAGCAGGGCCTTCTCGGAGTTGCGCTGCGCGACCTGGTTGAAGAACTCGATCAGGATCGAGAAGCCGATCGCCGCATAGAGGTAGCCCTTCGGGACGTGCACGCCGAAAGCGTCTGCGATGAGACTGAAGCCAATCATCAGCAGGAACGAAAGGCAGAGGATCACCACGGTGCGGTGCGCGTTGACGAATTCGGTGAGCGGGCGGCTCGCCAGGATCATGATGCCCATGGCGACGACGACGGCCGTCATCATGATGCCGAGGCTGTCGACCATGCCGATGGCGGTGATGATCGAATCGAGCGAGAAGACCATGTCGATCAGGAGGATCTGCACGATGACGGCGGCAAAGCTCGGGCCGGCCCTGCGGACCTCTTCCTTTTCTTCCTTGGCCGCGGGCGCCTCGAGCCGCTCGTGCAGCTCGGTCGTCGCCTTGTAGACGAGGAAGAGGCCGCCGCCGAGCAGGATCAGGTCGCGCAGCGAGAACGCGTGCCCCATCACGCTGAAGAGCGGCTCGGTGAGGCCCGCGAGCCAGGCCATCACGGAAAGGAAGCCGAGCCGGAGCACGAGCGCGAGCGCGAGGCCCGTGTAGAGCGCCCGGCTCACGAGCCGCTCGGGCAGCTTCTTGGCGATGATGGCGATGAAAACGAGGTTGTCGACGCCCAGAACGATTTCAAGAACGATGAGCGTGAGCAGACCGGCCCAAAGGGAGGGATCGAGAAGGAATTCCATGGTCAAGGTGAGAAAAGCGCCCTGTCCGGGGGCGCCCGGAGCGCGCGGGAAGGCAGTCTCCCGCGGCGATCGCTAAACTTAGCATATTTTTGCCGGCCCTCCTGCGGGCGGCCCCTCGAAAATACATTTCGTTGCCAACTCCATGCCTCTGAGCGAATCCATGATCGCGGCCGCGGCCGCGATGAACCGAAGCGAAAAAGGGCCCGGGCCCCGCGGGCTCCCCTGCGTCATCGACACCAACGTGGTGCTCGACCTCGTCTTCTGGCACGATCCCCGCTCGGCCTGGCTCGATGAAGCGCTGCGCTCGGGCGCGCTCTTTGCGCTGCGCGACGAGGCCTGCCTGGTCGAGCTCGCCGAGGTGCTCTCGCGGCCGCATTTCCTCGGTTCCGAAGAAAAGGCCCTCGCCGCCGCGCAGGCCTGGTGCCGCCGCAGCGTCCCCGCCGATGAAAAAGACGTTGAGCGCGCCGCCGCCGCGCTCACGGTGCGCTGCCGCGATCCCCTCGACCAGAAGTTCCTCGAGCTCGCGGCGGGCGGCGGCGCCGTCCTCCTCGTGAGCAAGGACAAGCTCGTGCTCAGGGCCGGCCGCCGCATGAAGCGCATGGGCGTGGCCGCGGCCGATCCCGTGCTCGCCGAAGCGCTGTTTAAGGCGGGCGCCCTCGGGCACTAGTCACTTTGTCCTAAAGCAAACCCCTGCCGGGGGCTGAGTCCCCGCAACAAAAGCGCTTTTCGCCTTTTTTACGGCATAAGCGCTCGCATCCGCAGAAACGTCTGCCGCCCAGATATTTCCGTATCTGCAACAAAATATTGCATCCCCTCAATGCGGTACTTTTGGCGAGACGGCGCCGCGCACTCCCTTTCTAGAATGCTTCCCGAGGCCCCGCGCCCCGGACACGCGAATGCTGCCTATGAGCAGCCCGGTCCTTATTTTTCGCGGGTGCACTCTCCGGCTCCGGACGGAGCCGCCGGCCCACAAGAAAAGCTACATCCGCCGGCAGCGCAGACCGGATGAAACCTCTCTCAGGGAGAAAACTGTGGATCAAGCCACTCAAATCGTACAGAGCATCAACAGCCTGCTCTGGGGCATTTACTGCCTTATCCCGCTCCTCGTCGGAACGGGCATTTACTTCACCTTCAAGCTGCACTTCGTGCAGATCAGGCGCTTCGGCGCCGCCATGCGCCAGGTTTTCGGCGACTTCAAGATCTTCGGCAAGAAGGCCGGCAAGGAAGGCATGTCCTCCTTCCAGTCCCTTGCCACCGCCATTGCCGCCCAGATCGGCACGGGCAACCTCGCCGGCGTGGCTACCGCCATCGCCATGGGCGGCCCGGGCGCGATCTTCTGGATGTGGCTCGCCGCCTTCTTCGGCATGGCCACGATCTTCTCCGAGGCGGTGCTCGCGCAGCTCTTCCGCACGCGCGACCCGTCGGGCCACGTCACCGGCGGCCCGGCCTACTACATCCGCTACGGCCTCGGCAGCAAGGCGCTCGCCGCCTTCTTCTCGGTGGCGATCATCATCGCGCTCGGCTTCATCGGCAACATGGTGCAGGCCAACTCGATTGCTGATGCCTTCAAGACGGCCTTCGACGTGCCGACCTGGCTCACGGGCATCGTGATCTTCATGCTCGCGGGCTTCATCTTCATCGGCGGCATCCGCCGCATCGCCTCGGTCACCGAGAAGATGGTCCCGCTCATGGCGCTCGTCTACATCATCGGCTCGCTCACGGTCATCTTCGGCCACTGGGACATGATCCTCAAGGCCTTTGAGATGATCTTCGTTGGCGCCTTCAACCCGAGCGCCGCCACCGGCGGCGTGATCGGCGCCACGATCAAGGAAGCCATCCGCTACGGCGTCGCCCGCGGCCTGTTCTCCAACGAGGCGGGCATGGGCTCGACCCCGCACGCGCACGCCGTGGCCCGCGTCAAGCACCCGGTGCAGCAGGGCCTGGCGGCCATCGTCGGCCTCTTCATCGACACCTTCGTCGTGCTCAACATGACCGCGCTCGTGATCCTCTGCACGGGCGCCATCGACGGCCAGACGACGGGAATCGCGCTCACGCAGAAGGCCTTCACCGTCGGCCTCGGGTCGATCGGCAACGGCTTCGTGGCGATCTGCCTGCTTTTCTTCGCGTTCTCGACGATCGTCGGCTGGTACTTCTTTGCCGAGCAGAACGTCAAGTACCTGTTCGGGCAGCGCCTGGTGCCGGTCTACCGCGTGATCGTCCTCGCCTTCCTGATGCTCGGCTCGTTCCTCCAGGTCACCCTGGTCTGGGAGCTCGCCGACCTCTTCAACGGCCTGATGGTCATCCCGAACCTCATCGCGCTGCTCGGGCTCTCGAAGCTCGTCGGCAAGGCGCTTGACGACTACGAGAACAACTTCCTGCAGGGCAAGACCCCGGCCTACGGCGCGCTCGCCGCGAACCCCGTGTCGTTCGTGCCCGAGCAGACCGAGCGCCAGCACGGCCAGCGCCGTCGCCGCCGCTTCGCGAACCTGCGCCGCAGCCGCCGCCCCGGCGATGCGCCGAGGCCCGATGCGCAGCAGCCTGCCTCTGACGCCGCCTCCGGCGCCGCGGAAAGCAGCGCTTCGCCCATGGACAAGGCCTGAGGCCTTTTCCCGCGGCCAGCAAAAAAGCGGGCCCGCTTCGCGCGGGTCCGCCTGCTGAAAAAATTTTCAGTGCCGGCCCGCCTTTCTGGCGGTGCCGGCTTTTTTCACGCGTGCGAAGCGCTCACTTCAGCCAGGGCGCCTTGTCCTCGCACATCTGGGCGTCGCCCGCCGTGAAGCCTTCGAGGCTGCCCGCCTTGGTCTGGATGCAGATGAAGCGCAGGCCCGAATCGGCGGCGGCATGGATCGCGCGGTGGCCTTCCGGGGAAATGCGGAACCAGTCGCCCTCCGCGATCGGCACCACCTTGCCGTCGATGTAGAGCTCGCCGCGGCCGCCGAGCACGCCGTAGAGCTCCTCGTTTTTGGTGTGCCTGTGCACGAACGGCACGGCGGCGCCCGCCGGCAGCTCGTTCACCGACACCTCGGCGCCCGTGAGGCCGAGCAGGTTGTGAAGCTCCGTGCGCGGAGCGCTTTCAACGTGGACTTTCTTGAAATTCTCGGACATCGTATGTCTCCCGATAAATTGTTCGTTATCGAACGTTAAAACCCGAAACAACGGCGCTGCAAGCGCCGTAAAAAAATCTTTCACAGATTGGCGAGCGCCATTTCGAGAAGGTACTCGAGCCGGGTGCGCTCGGCAGCGGTGAAGCCTTTCAGCAGCCGCTCGTTGAGGCGGTCGGAAATGCGCTCCATCACAGCTCGGAAAGCTTCGCCCTTTGCCGTGAGCCACACCCCCACGGCGCGCGCATCGCTTTCGCTCGCGCGCTTCTCGACCATTCCCATGGCGACGAGCCTGTCAACGAGCACCGAGACCGTCGACTTCGTGCGGTGCGAGCGGCGCGCGAGCTCCGTCACGGTGAGCCCGTCGCGCTCATAGAGCCGCACGAGGACGTCGCCGTAGCAGGTCTGCATGTCGCCGTAGCCCTCTTCTTCAAGGGCGCGCTGCAGGAAATCGCGGGCCGCGGCGGAAAGCCGCCCCGAAAGGAAAACGATCTTGGATTCGCTCATGGCCGTCATAATAGTTCGACATCGAACAATTGTCAAGGCGAAAAGCCGCTTCGTTATGAAAGCGGCTTTTCGGGACGCGGTTACTTGTCTTCCGTCGCGGTCGTCTCGCTGCGATTCGTCGTGCTCTTCTGGCTGCTGGAGCTCGAAGAGCTGTGCGTGGCACGGTCGATGGCCTGGCTCGTCTTATGAGCGCCGGTCTGAAGATCCTGGCCCAGGCCGTTGACGGTGTTGCAGCCCGAGAGCGCAATCGCGCTGGCGGCAAGCATGGCGGCGAAGAACATCTTCTTCATGGGAATGACTCCTTTTGTGGAAATACAGGGGATTTCAAACAGCTTCAGTTTATATCTCTTTTGGGATCGGCGAGTGCGGAGGGGGTTTTGTCCTTGGGCCCGTCGAAGAGTCCCTCCTCGCCGATGGCGGCCATCTTGGCCGACATGACGTTCTGGCGCGTCTTCATCGCATCAAGGCTCGACTGCGCCTCGCGGAACTTGCGCTCGACCGTTTCGAAGCCGGCGGCAAAGCGCAGGAACTCGCCCTTCACCTCGCCGAGCACGCGCCAGACCTCGGCGCTCCTCTCCTGCAGCGCGAGCGTCACGAAGCCGAGCTGCAGCGAATTGATGAGCGCGCTGATCACGGTGGGGCCAGCCGGGGTGATGCGGTATTCGCGGCGCAGCCGGTCGAGGAGACCCGGCGAGCGCAGCGCCTCGGCGTAAAGCCCTTCGCTCGGCAGGTACATGATGGCAAATTCGGTGGTATGCGGCGGGCAGACGTATTTCTCGTGGATCGACTGCGCCTGCCGCAGCAGCGCCTTTTCAAACTCGCCGCGGGCCTTCTTCGCGGCCTCCGCGTCGCCGGCGCTCTGGGCCGAAAGCAGCCGCTCGTAATCCTCGAGCGGGAACTTCGAGTCGATCGGCAGCCAGCACTCGCCGCCCGCCCCCGGCATCTTCACGGCGAAGTCAACCGCATCGCGGCGGCCCGGCACGACGCGGACCTGCTCGCCGTACTGCGAGGGCGCAAGGATGTCCGCAAGGATGACCGAGAGCTGCGTTTCGCCGAAATTGCCGCGCGTCTTTACGTTGGTGAGCACTCCCTTGAGGTCGCGCACGCTCGCGGCCATCTGGCGCATTTCGCCGAGGCCGCTCTGCACGAGCCCGAGCTTCTCGTCGACCGTCTGGAAGCCGCTCTTGAGCCGCTCGGCAAGCGTCCGATCGAGCTTTTCCTGCACGACGCCGCGGATCTCTTCGAGGCGCTTCTCGCTGCTCTCGCGCATCTCGGAGAGCTTGGCGTCCTCCGTGTCGCGGATGTCCTTGAGCTTGGCCTCGATCTTGGCGCCGAGCGCTTCGCTCGCGTCGGCCTGCTGCTTGATGAGCTGCGTCATCTGCGTGCCGATGCGCGACTGCTGCGCGTCCATCGACATCTTGAGGTTGGCCATGTCCTGGCTGAGGCGCCGGTCCGTGCGCTCGAGCGAGGCCTGCAGCTCGCCTCGCTGGGCGCGCACGTATTCGGCCATGGCCTTCTGCCCTTCGAGGCGGCTTTTTCCCTCGATCGCGCGCTCTTCGTCGAGCACGCGAAGCCGCAGTGCGATGTAGATGAGGCCGCCGATCAGGACGCCGAGCACCCCGACGAGGGCCCAGAACACGTGCGTCAGCGTGACCGTCACTTCGCCTCTCCGCTTTCAGGGGCCGCTTCGCTCTTCTCCGCGGGGGCAGCCTTGCTTTCGGAGTCCGCGGCCTCGGCCGTTTCAGCGGCCGGCTTTTCGGGAGCGGCCTTTTCGGCCGCAGCCTCGGCGGGCTCCGCTTTGACCGGTTCTGCCTTGACGGGTTCTTCCTTCACGGGCTCGGCTTTTTCGGCTTTGGCCTCTGCGGGCTCCGCTTTGCCGGCTTCCGCCTGCCCGGCCTCCTGAGCGGCGGACGGGGCGGCCTTGGCGCGCCTCTTAAGGTGCAGGCGCTGCCAGAAATGCTTCTTGGCGGGCTTCTTCTTGGCCGGGGGTTCCTGCTCCGTCTCCGGCTTCGCCTCGGCCGCTTCCGCCGCGGGAAGCGCTTTCTTTTCGGCCTTGCCCTTGCCGCGGGAGACCTTGGAGCGGAACCTGGCAAAGAGCGACCTGCGGGGCGCCGGCACGGGGGCGGGCGCGGGAGCCGGCGCGGGCTCGGGCTTGATCTCATCGTCGTCGTCATCGTCGTCGTCGCCCTTTTCGGCGGTGATGCGGTCGGCCTCTTCCCTCAGGCGGTCAACGAAGGCCTGCATCGAGGCCGTGACGTCGCAGATCACCGTCGTATGCTCGTCGGGATTGAGCTCGGCGGCCTCGGCGGGCGTCTGCGTGCGCACGAAGATGTTCAGATCCGGCCGCAGCTGGCGCGCCGTGGCGATGATCTGCTTGTTGAGGATCGGATCGTTCTCAGGCAGCACGAGGAAGTTGGCCGACATGATGCGCGACTTCACGAGCGTCATCGGGTCGAGCGGATCGCCGAAGAAGTAGCTCGCCTTCTCGCCCTCGAGCGGCTTTTTCGCAAGCGTGGCGTCGTCGGTGACGTAGACCGTCGAAACGCCGGCGCCCTCAAGGCGCGGCATCAGCGCGCGGGCGACGTCGTTGACGCCCACGACCACGACGTGGCCGGAAAGGCCCGTGCGCGATTTCTGCGGGGCCGCCTTGGCGAGCATCGGCGTCTCGCGCATCGCGGCGCGGCGCAGGTAAGGCACGTGCGTCACCGCCAGGTGCCGGACCTTCGGGATCATCGCGAACATCACCGGGTTGAGCGCGATCGTCATGATCGAAGCGGCCATGATGAGGCTCATCGTGTTGCTGTCGGCAAGCTTGAGCGAAATGCCCTGCGCGCAGAGGATGTACGAAAATTCGCCGATCTGCGAGACGCAGGCGCCGACGGTCAGCGCCGTGTCGAGCGGCCAGCGCAGCAGCAGCACCAGCAGCGCGCTCACCGTGCTCGTGATCAGCATGATGATGAGCATCACGCCGAGCACCTGCAGGGGCTGGCGCAGGAACACGTGCCAGTCGAGCATCAGGCCGACGGAAACGAAGAAGAGCACGGCGAAGGCGTCCTGCAGCGGGAGCGAGTTTTTGGCCGCGCGGTGCGCGTAGTCGCTCTCGCGCATGACCATGCCGGCGAAGAACGCGCCCAAGGCGAAGCTCACGTTGAACATCGCGCCCGCGCCGTAGGCGATGCCGATGGCGATGGTGAGGACGCAGAGCGTAAAGAGCTCGCGCGAGCCGAGCGCCGCGATCTTGGAGAGGATCCAGGGGAACACGCGGCGGCCGACGATGAGCATGCCGGCCACGAAAATCACGAGCCCGAGGAGCGTTTTCGAAAGGGAAATCACCACCGCGCGGGGATCGATGGCGGTGTCGTTCTGGAAGGAGAGCTGCGCGATGAGCGGCAGGCAGACCATGATGAAAACGGTCACGAGGTCCTGCACGATGAGCCAGCCGATGGCCACCTGGCCGCGGGGATCCGTCGTGAGGCGGCGCATTTCGAGGGCTTTGGTGACGACCACCGTGGAAGCGCAGGAGAGCGTCAGGCCGAACACGATCGAGCGCGCCCAGTCCCAGTCCCAGGACCCGTGGGCGAGCAGCGTGCCGGCAGTGCCCGAGATGAGCATCTGCAGGACGGCGCCCGTCACGGCCACGCCCTTCACCTTGATGAGGTCCGCGACCGAGAAATGCAGGCCGACGCCGAACATCAGGAGGATGACGCCGATTTCAGCAAACTGCGATGTGATGTCGCGGTCGACGGGCGGCAGGCCCGGAATCAGTGTCACGGCCACGCCGGCCATGATGAAGCCCACCAGAGCAGGCGTCTTGAGGAACCTTTCGGCGAACCAGCCGAAAATGAGAGCCAGCCCAAAGGCCGTCACAAGCGTGGTGATGATTGAAAAATTTTCCACGGCGTGTCCTGAATGCTTCTTTTGAGGGATGCGGTAAAAAACCGTCTGTGCTGCGGCACCGGGTCTTCCGGAAGACGGTCTTTGGGAGGCATCCTCCGTCCGGAGGTGTTAATTGTCCCTCCAAACGGCTGATTATGTGTGCTCAAAAAGTAAAAAAATGTCCTTCCCGCCTGAGAAAGCGGAAAGGACATGCTTAAAAACAGGTTTTGCACCGGGTGCGGGCAATCAGCCCTGCGTGGGCACCTTCGCGGCGACGCCTTCGACGAAGTACATCATGTTGCGCAGGTCGTCGTCCGTGGCGGTCTTCCCTTCGGGGATCATGACCTTGCCCTCGTTCGAAACGATCGGGCCGACGAAGGGCGAGAACTGCTTGTTCTCCATCTTGGCGTAGACGGCACGGATGTCGTCGACGACGCTCTTGGGCGCGTCGGCGGCGATGTCGGCGAGCTCGATCATGTGGCGCTCGGCGCCGCCCCAGACGGAATCGTTCTTCCAGGTGCCCTCGAGCACGGCCTGCACCTCGCCCGCGTAGTACTCCTCCCAGCGGTGCACGACGCCCGCCTTGAGCATCGTCGGAGCGGCCTTGTGCATAGCGGAGTGGTACGAGATGACGCTCACCTTGCTCTCCTCGCAGGTCGCCGCAACGGCCGTCGAGTTGGTGTGGTGCGTGATCACGTCGCAGCCCTGGCCGATGAGCGACTTCGTCGCGTCGGCTTCCTTGCCCGGATCGTACCAGGCCGAGGTCCACACGACGCGGACCGTGGCGTTGGGGTTGACGCTGCGGGCGCCGAGCGTGAAGGCGTTGATGCCCTGGAAAACCTCGGGGATCGGCAGCGCGGCGACGTAGCCGAGGACGTTCGACTTCGTGAGCGAGCCGGCGAGCTTGCCCGCGAGGTAGCGGGCCTGATAGAAGCGCGCAGTGTAGTTCTTGACGTTCGAAGCCGTCTTGTAACCGGTGGCGTGCTCGAACTTCACATCCGGGAACTCCTTGGCGACCTTCATGACGGCGTTCATGTAGCCGAAGGAGGTCGCGAAGATGAGCTTGTTGCCCTGCTGCGCGAGGTCGCGGATGACGCGCTCCGCATCGGCGTTTTCCGGCACGTTTTCGATCCAGGTGACCTTGATGCGGTCGCCGAACTTCTTCTCAATGTACTTGCGGCCGAGGTCGTGCTGGGAGGACCAGCCTTCCTCGTTGGCCGGGCTCACATAGACGAAAGCCACCTTGAGCTGGTCCTTGGCGTCCGCGGCGCCCTTGGCGGCTCCGGCGGCGCTGCCGGCGGCGGGCTTCTTGTCCTCGCCGCAGGCGGTGAGCACCGCAGAGGCGGCGCCCGCAAGGCAGATCTTGAGAACCGTGCGCTTTTGCATCGATTTGGTCTCCGAAAAAAAGGTAAAAGGGGTGGCGCTATTGTAGCCGATGCCCCCTGCGGGACCAATGGGGAAAAGCCTCTCGAAAAAAGGCGGAAGCACGCAGGCTCCCGCCTTGATCAGACAGTGCGCCCTGCCTCACCCTCTCGGGCTGAAAGGCTTGCCGAGCGAGGCGGGGACGTTGAGCCGGATCCAGAGCGGATTGCGGCTGATGAGCACGAGCACGAGGATCGTGGCGAGGTACGGCAGCATGGCCATGAACTGCGGCGCAATCGAGATGCCCATGCCCTGGGCGGCGAACTGCAGCATCGTGACGCCGCCGAAGAGGTAGGCGCCGATCAGCACGCGAAGCGGCCGCCAGGTCGCAAACGTCACGAGCGCGAGCGCGATCCAGCCGCGGCCCGCCGTCATGCCCTCGACCCAGAGCGGCGTGTAGACGAGCGAGAGATAGGCGCCCGCCAGGCCCGACATCACGCCGCCGAAGAGGACGGCAGCGAGCCGGATCGTGCGCACGGGGTAGCCGAGCGCATAGGCTGACTCGGGGGCTTCGCCCACGGCGCGGAGCACGAGGCCCGCGCGCGTCCTGAAAAGGAACCACCAGGCGAGCGCGAGCAGCACGAGCGCGGCGTAAACGAGCCAGTGCTGCGAGAAGAACGCCTCGCCGAAAAACGGAATGTCCTCGAGCCCGGGAATGCCGAGGTCGGCCCGCATCGGCAGGTGCTTGCCCTGCAGCGGCTGCCCGATGAAGGCCGAGAGGCCCGTGCCGAAGAGCATCAGCGCGAGGCCCGCGGCCTGCTGGTTCGCGCGCAGCCCGATCGCGAACACCGCAAAGAGCAGCGCCATGGCGGCGCCCGCCAGCATGCCGGCGAGGAACCCGAGCGCGAAGCTCCCGGTCGAGAGCGCCGTGCCGAAGCCGCAGACGGCGCCCATCAGCATGATGCCCTCAATGCCGAGGTTGAGCACGCCCGATTTTTCATGGATCAGGATGCCGACGCCGGCGAGCAGCAGCGGCGTGCCCGCGTTGAGCGTGGAGGAGATGACAGTGGCGGCAACACTCATTTTTCCGCCTCCTTGAACGCAAATCCGAGCCAGCGCACGCGGTAGAAGATCATGGTGTCGCAGGCAAGGATGAAGAAGAGAAGCAGGCCCTGGTAGACCCCCGTGATCGACGAGGGGAGCCCGAGGCGGCTCTGCGCGAGCTCGCCGCCGAGGTAAAAGAGCGCCATGATGAACGAGGCCGGGATGCACCCGAGCGGCGTGAGCCGTCCGGCGAACGCCACGATGATGGCCGCGAAGCCGTAGCCCGGCGAGATCGTGGGCGTGAGCTGCCCGAGGGGACCCGCCGCCTCAATGCCGCCCGCAAGCCCCGCGAGGGCGCCCGAGATGAGCATCGAGACCCAGATCAGGTGGCCCGGCCGGTAGCCCGCGTAGCGCGCCGCAAGAGGCGCCATGCCGGAGATCTTGAACTCCATGCCGATTTCCATCTTGTCCATGAGGATCCAGACAGCAAAGGCATCCAGGAGCGCAAGCACGAAGCCGATGTGAAGGCGCGTGCCCGGCACGAGCAGCGGCATGAGCGCCCCGGCTTCAAAGAGCCGCGTCTGCGGGAACCCGAAGCCCGCCGGGTCGCGCATCGGGCCCTGCACGGCCCAGGAAAGGAGGAACTGCGCCACGTAGACGAGCATCAGCGAGACGAGGATCTCGTTGGCGTGGAAGCGGTGCCGCAGGAGCGCCGTAATCGCGCCCCAGAGCGCGCCGCCCGCCGCCGAGGCGGCGAGCACGACGAGCACGTACCAGTGCCCCGTCTCGGGCCCTGCGGCAAGCGCGGCCGCGCCGCCCGCCAAGGCGCCCGCGATGAGCTGGCCCTCGGCGCCGATGTTCCAGACGTTGGCCCTGAAGCACACCACGAGGCCCGCGGCGCAGAGCAGGAGCGGCGTCATCTTGACGCCGAGCTCCGCCCAGCCGCGCGCGCTCGAGAGCGGCACGATGAAGAACGTGTAGAGCGCCTCGGCGGGATTCCGGCCGAGCGCGGCGAAAATAAGACCGCCCGCGATCACCGTCAGCAGCAGCGCGGCAAGCGGAGAGAGCCAGCGCAGGCTTCGCGTGTGCTCGGTCCGCGGCTCAAGCGCAACGGGACATCTCATGCTGCGGCCCTCCCCTTCTCAGCGGGGCCGCCCGGCCAAAGGCCGGACATCCACCGCCCGATGATCTCGACGTTCATCTCCGCCTTCGGCACGGCGGGCGACAGGTAGCCGCGGTACATCACGGCGATGCGGTCGCAGATAGCAAAGAGCTCTTCGATTTCTTCCGAGACGACGAGCACGGCCGCCCCGTCGGCGCGGAGCCGCATGAGCGCGTTGTGGATCGACGCGGCCGCGCCGACGTCGACGCCCCAGGTGGGCTGGTGCACGAGCAGCACGTGCGGGCGCTGCAGGATCTCGCGGCCCATGATGAATTTCTGCAGGTTGCCGCCCGAGAGGCTGCCCGCGGGACTCTGCGACGAAGGCGTCTTGACGTGGAAGCGCTCGATCACCGTGTCGGTGAAGCGCCTCGCCTTCCCCTGCAGGATGAAGCCGCGGCGCACGAACGAGTCGCCCGTAAGGTAGGTGTTGGTCTGGAGCGAAATCTCGGGCACGGCCGCGTGCCCGAGGCGCTGCTCGGGCACGTAGCGGAGCCCGCGCATGCGGCGCGCCTTCGTGCCGCAGGCGCCGACGCTCTCGCCGAAAAGCCGGACCGCATCCGGATTCACAAGCATCTCGCCCGAGCCGACCGACATGAGGCGGGCCTGACCGTTGCCGGAAATGCCCGCGATGCCGACGATCTCGCCCTTGCGCACCGAAAGGCTCACATTGTTGAGGCCGCAGGCGCGCAGCGTGGTCGGCACCGTGACGTCCCTGAGCTCGAAGATCGTCTCGCCGGGCTCGCCGCTCGGCGCCTGGAGCTTGGGCGGCTCCGCGCCGATCATGAGGCGCGCGAGCGACTCCTCGCTCTCTTTCTTGGGATTGACCGTCGTGATGATGCGGCCCGCGCGCAGCACGACGCAGCGGTCGGCGAGCTCGCGGATTTCGTCGAGCTTGTGCGAGATGAAAAGGATCGAAACCCCTTCGGATGCGAGCCGGTGCAGCGTGGCGAAGAGCTTGTGCACAGCCTGCGGCACGAGCACCGACGTGGGCTCGTCGAGGATCAGAAGCTTGGGCGAGGTCATGAGCGCGCGGATGATTTCGACGCGCTGCCGCTCGCCCATCGAAAGCGCGTAAACCACGGCCGAAGGGTCAACCTCGAGGCCGTATTTCTTGCCGAGCCGCTCCACTTCGGCGGCGATCTCCGGCAGAGGCCTGTGCTTCGTAAGGCCGAGCGAAATGTTTTCCGCGACGGTGAGCGTGTCAAAAAGCGCGAAATGCTGGTGCACCATGGCGATGCCGAGCGCACGGGCTTCCGCGGGGCTGCTGATCTCGAGCGGGCGGCCGTCGAATTCAACGGTGCCTTCGTCCTGGCGTACGGAGCCGTAGATGATCTTCATCAGCGTCGACTTGCCGGCGCCGTTTTCTCCGAGGACGGCCAGCACTTCGCCCGGCATGATGTCGAGCGAGATTCCGTCGTTGGCGACGATGCCCGGGTAGCGCTTTGTAATATTCCTGAGGCTGAGGCGGGGTTGCATGCTCAATTGCGGCCGAAACGGCTGGATTTCTGATATGCGCCGGCCGCGGACCGCCCGCAGGAGGCCCGCTGCACGCTCTTCAAAGATTTCGCCGCCGTCCCGGCTCGGTGAGGGTTTCTTGGATGGCGGTCATTTTAACGGCTCGCCGCGAAGCCTGTCGAACGCCGAAGGCGCTCCCCGAGGCCTTTCGCGCGCCTGAGGGGTGCCCGGGCGACATACCTTATTTTTGGTATTCTTTTTCTTCAGGCTAGCCACTGCACCCCAAAGTGTGTAATATCCATGACCTGCGTGCGGTAGTAGCTCAGTTGGATAGAGTACCTGGCTACGAACCAGGGGGTCGCGGGTTCGAATCCTACCTACCGCACCACCCCATTGAAAGCCGCTGATGCCCAAGGCATCGGCGGTTTTGCTTTTCCCGGAGAAAGCATTTCCTCGTTTTGCTTTTTCTCTTGGAGCATGGTATTCTTCCAACCCTTGAAGCGCTGACGGTCTTGCCGTCGGAGCAAAATATGGTTGTGCGGAGAAGTGGCAGAGTGGCCGAATGCACACCCCTGCTAAGGGTGCAGATCCGAATAAGGGTCTCGGGGGTTCGAATCCCCCCTTCTCCGCCATCTCAACATAATCCGTTAATCCTCGAGATTGACGGATTTTTTGTTATGTGCTAAAAAACCTTAAAAATTAACTGATTATCACCAGAAAAAATCTAATCACGGCCTAGCGATCTCATCAAAAAAACAACAAAAACGTTTAAAAATTGCATTAATTTAGATGCAATTAGGGGCCCATAAGGGGGCAAATTCAGCTCTCTACAGGAAGCACGAACGGCACCGCCGATAGAAGCGCGCAGCACTCGCAAGCCATCATTTGAAGCGCTTGAAAAACAATTCTTCACGAACGAAAATATTCGGCAGACAGATACGTTCCTGCTGCGGGTACCCGGCGTTAAATCGTTACGGGCTTAGCAAAGTGGCAGGAATCGGAGCAGCCGTGCCGGGTTGACCTGAAGGCACGGCTTCTGTCTTTTTCAGAGCACTTGACCACGTCATTGCCCGCTTCTACACTGCAATTACTCTCCATGGAGAGACCTTCCCCCAGCCCAACGTTTTCGGACGTTGCTAAGGCATGGCGCTGGTTCTCAATCCTAGGAGACAGAGACTCAGCTCCACTCCCGACGTGCCGGGCACCAGTAGGCGAGGGAGGTGTAGACGGCGGCGTAGGATACCCGACTCGCTGATCGCCTGAGTCTCGGTAAAAGCCCGTGAGCACTAAGTGTTGCTCGCGGGCTTTTTCTCTAATGAGATCCGGGCGCATGATCGTATCAACGGCCATGTGTGCCCCCGCCTTTGTGTAAATGCCCGGCTTGGCATTTGCAGCAACTATTCAGCTTTTCTCCCGTCTCTGCTCATAGACGGTCTTCACGACTCCGTTTTAGCAGCTCTTGAAAAACAATATTTCCTGAACGAAAATATCCGCAATAGCGGATATGTTCCTGTTGCGGCTACCGCCGGCCTTTGACCGACGGCCTACCGAAGTGGCAGGAAGCAGACCGGTTTTGCCGTGGCTAGCTGAAGGCGATTCCTCCGCTATCCGCGCATGCGGTCTGAAACCGGCGATCACGCAGTGATCGCCGGCTTCTTTTTCCAGTGAACACCCTGCTGATCCTCAACACACACTTGCCGTTTCAGCGTTTCTGCGGAGCACTGCTGCTCTGGGAACAAGCGATAGGACAAGCTTCTTCGGGAGTTCAGCAACCCCGTCTGGAGAGAGTTTATCCGCAACACTATGCTAAATAACCGATGCAAATAAGCGAAAGGCCTGCGGTCAAACCGCAGGCCAGACGCCGGATGGGTAAAACCCCCGTCCCACTTACTTGAGACTTTAGCCTCATTTCGGTGTCTTGTAAATGCTATCAAGACAGCCTTCATGCAATGCTTTTAGTTCCTAACAGAACCTCAAGCAAAGATCAAACACTAAAAAGTGTTCTCTGAAAGCGAGACCCTTTTGCAAACAGTCCCATTAGCCTGACAGAGCTTAATCTCAACGCTGTAAGCCTATTACAGAATTACGTTTTTCCCCACGGGATATCCTTCGTAAGGCTTCCCCGTTTTCAGTGCTTTCTTTATCTCGCTGATCGCTTCCCTAGGGTCAAGACCAAAAGGGCCGACAGGAATCTGATCATGAAAGCGCTTTTCGTACTGTTCCTCCATTTTGTTCAGTTCAATGTATAGCTTTCTCTCTTCTTCGGGAGATATACCTTTATTTGAGGACATTGATTGCTCCGGTTTTTCTTCAATCATTCACGCCATTTTCTTAGTATCTTTTTCAGCTTTCTTATTCCTATTTTTTTATTAGAGAAGCATCCCTTTCTTCTTCGCATCAAGCATTTGTTTCTTGAATTTCTCGAACAATATCTTGGCTTCCTTCGGGGCGCCGGGTTTCAGTTTCCAGGCGAAATCTGAATTTTCGTCGGCATTAACAATCCATTTGTCATATTTAACGAATACTTCAGGAACAGGAATGTTCATTTTTTACCCTCCTCATTGAGAGACGTGTTATTGAAGTTGAAGCCCTTCTTTCCCGCAGCCGCTTACGCTCAACAGAGCTTTGCCAGAGTTTCTCTGGCTTTCTCCGGCATATTGTGTTTGGCTTACCGCAACGGCTTAAATATGAACTAGAGGTAGATACCTTTCTTTCTCGCGTCAAGATAGGTTTTCTTGAACTCCTCGAATAGCTTTTTGGCTTCTTTTGGAGCACCGGGCTTCAAAGCCCATCCAAAATTAGGGTCTTTAGAAGAAGTCAGCCATTTTCTATATTTCACAAATACTTTTGGCGCCTCCATCATTATTTTTTCCTCCTCGTCACAGTCTCAGAAACTTTCAATTTCTTTTCCCCTCGTTGCTTCATACGTCTCATAGAACTTCTCCAAAGCCTCCTTGGCTTCTTTCGCCTTGAGGGTGAGGTCGCGGTTTTCATCGTCCAACGGTTCATGTCATTGGCGATATTTCGCCCAAAATTCAGGCATCTTCACTTTCATATCATTCCCGGACTGTTCTTTCCTCCCATAAAACTCGTAACATCCGCTTTTCTGATTCCTTTCCTCTTCCTTAACCAGACCATCAACATATGCTCTTTTGAAGCGAGCGAACACGCTCGTTAGTGCTCCAATCTCTTGTCAATTAGTGATCTAATTTTTAAGTTACAGAGATGTAAATCAAATGGCCAGTTAAAACAGACATAAAAGCCGGGACCAATGTTTTATTGGTTAAGGGAGCTCTAGACAAGAATCCCTTTCTCCCTGGCTTTCTGTAGCCAGTTCTTATATTCCTCGAGCAGCTTCTTGGCTTCTTTGGGAGCACCTGGTTTCAACTCCCATGAGCAGACTGGATCCTTGCCGGTAGGAGTTAGCCATTTTCTGTATTTAACATACACTTCAGGAGCAGGATGACTCATTTTTTGCCTCCGTATTGTATTGGTACGATTAAACATTAATTTCTTATATTTCGTCCCGGCCTATTCGATCGCTTATTCAGCTTTTCAAAAATCTTTTAGAAACCGTGTTTTCTATTGAATGCCAGATTAGCGGTCGATTCCCTTTTCATAGTCTTCTCTGCGCTTTTTCTTATATTCCTCGAGCAGTTTCTTGGCCTCTTTCGGAGCGCCGGGCTTCAGCTCCCAACTGCAGGCGGGATCCTTGCCGGTCGGAGTAATCCATTTTCCATATTTGACAAACCATTCAGGCATAGATTCACTCATTTTTTATTCTCCATACTCCATTTCGGATTCTGACTTCATTTCTCGCTGGCTTCTATGCCAGCTCTGTTGAATCTCTTAAGAGCGGCAGCCATGCCGTCCTTTATCACAATTGCTGTGAAGTTTCTATTCCCCGGGTAAGCTCAAATAAGCGAGGAATTGCATTTTCCGCTCCGATCAAATTCCCTTTAGGAAAGGCAATAAATAAATATTTTTCAAATTCAGTTATGCCGGGCGAAATTTGATGCATTCAATAAACGGCAGAACCGGCGTAAATTCGGAGCGCTTAAGAAGATCGTACTCCTGGATTTTTTCCTTCGTGACCTTTTTTATCGGCGGTCTGTTTTTGAGCCTGTTTTCATCAGCAGGCTTAGGCCGCGCATTGACCCCTTGCGAGATTTTCTTCTGCTGCCTGCTCTTCTATACGGCCAAATTTAATTGAAAGGTATTACTGACACCGATCAGGAAACCTCCGATAAAGGGCACTAAGCCAGCTGATGCTGCGAAAAATGTAAATGCAGACAGAGGGAAGTGCGGCAGAGCGCTTCGACCTTGCATGCAAAAGCGCTGCCGCACAAGCTTTCCAGTCTGATGGATCTGTCGCCTAAATCTCTCTGAATGCTTTCAATGCTTGCCATCGAAGGGAAGCCTGGTTTTCAAATGTTTTTTTATGAACAGGGAAATAAAAGATGAGGCAACTTTCACCGGAAGAATATGAAAAGTTATACGGACCATTACGTCCCTTCTGTGTAATCGGACTCCCCTGTCAAATTCCAAGAAGCGAGCCATGACACCGGAAGAGCTGAAGGAATTGGACGACGGTTGGAACAAATTTTTGAAGGGCCGAACGACGGAAGAGTACTTCCGGGACATGCTCGATGAAGCCATCAAGGAAGCAGAGGCAAAAGAGAAGAAGCCCTAGCACGGGCTTCACAAGGCACCGCATGGGTTCTGGAGCCAATTCCAAAGGCACATCTGTTCCGGGATTCCATAGGTGCGGCAGACCGCATCTGCGAGAGGAATTCGGTTTGTATAGGAGAGCCCAAATGCCAGAAATTACGGAAGAAGAATTTGACAGGCTGTACGGCCCTTTGGGAACGTTCTTCGTCGTCGGAAGGCACTCTATTCACAAGTCCGTCAAAAATTCGATGGTGCCTTACAGAACGCCCGAAGAAAAGGAAAAAGCCAACGCAGCCTACGACAAATTTTTAAAAGGGAGAACAACAGATCAGTATTTCTGGGAGATGCTCGATGAAGCAAACAAGGAAGCAGCGGTAAAAGAGAAGAAGCCATAGCCCGAGCTTCACAAGGCACCGCATGAGTCCTGAGCTTCTGCAGGAGCCAATTCCAACTGCACATCTGTTCCGGGATTCCATAGGCGCGGAAGAGTCCATCTGCGAGAGGAATTCGATTTGTAAGGAGAACACAAATGCCAAAGATTTCAGAAGAAGAATTTGACAGGCTGTACGGACCTTTGGGAACGTTCGTCGTCGTCGGAAGGCACTCTATTCCCGAGTCCGTCAAAAATTCGATGCTGCCTTACAGAACGCCCGAAGAAAAGAAAAAGGCCAACGAGTCCTACAGGAAAGCCTTGGGCGGGCGAACAACAGATCAGTACTTCTTGGACATACTCGATGAAGCAAACAGGAAGGAGGAGGCTAAGGCTAAGGAGAAAAAGCGCTAGCCCCGGCCTTTATCGGCCCATTGCCGCCGCCCTGCTCCATACGTCATGGAAGCGGCAAAGCGCCCGGGACATCGCAGTCCCCTTCCTGCAGACAAAAAACGCTCCCGGCCGAGCCATGCTTCAGTCGGGAGCGAAAAGAACCGTCAGGAGCTAGTTAATCAGGCCTTGGCCAGCTCGCGGGCCACGTGCCTGGCGAACGTGATCGTGCGTCCGCAGGCCATGCCGGTGACGAGGCTCGGATAGTCGTTCGAGAAGAATCCGCCGCTGTCGTTGCCGACCACATAAAGACCCGGGATCGGGTTGCCCTCGATGTCGATGGCATTCATGTGCGTGTTGATCTGAATGCCGTCCATCGTGCAGAGCACGAGGCCCGTGTTCTTGGCACCGTAGAAAGGCGGCTTCGCGACCGGAAGCAGGCGGAAGGCCTCCTTGCCGAAATCGGTGTCCTCGCCCTTTTCGGCCATCTTGTTGTAGCGCTCAACCGTTGCCTTGAGCTGCGCTTTCGGCAGGCCGAGCTTCTCGGCGAGCTCTTCGATCGTGTCGGCCTTCTGCACGTAGCCGTCCTTGACGAGCTGCGGCAGCATCTGCTGTTCGATGACCTTATAGGGGATCATCGGATCGGCACCGTTTTCAAACGGGAAGAGCCTCGAGCAGCCGTGCATCTTGAACTGCTTCGCCTGGCTCGGCCAGGTGCTGTCGAAGATGGTGTAGTGGCAGTGGCCTTTCTGATATTCGTCGGAATGAAGGATGCCGGCGTAGTTGCCCGACTCGTTGAAGAAGCGCTTGCCGTCGGCGTTCACCTTGAGCCACGGCTGCGAGCCCATCCAGAAGAGGCCGCCCGCCTGCGCTTCGGTCGTTTCGGGGCCGGGTTCCTGATCGCGGCGCAGCGCGCAGCGGTCGAAGATCATCAGCGAGTGCGTCTCGTCCATCTTGGCACCGGCCCAGATGCAGGCGCGGATGCCGTCGCCCCAGGAGCCGGGCATCGAGTCGCTGCGGCCGATGATGCGCGTGTTCCAAGGCTGGAGCGCCTTGAGCATCCGGAAGTTCTTGGAATAGCCGCCCGTGCAGACGATCGTGCCGCGGTTCGCGACGTAGCGCACGTACTTGCCGTCGCCGTTTTCGGCGATGCAGCCCGTGACGCGCCCGTTCTTCTTCTCGAGCTTGACCATCTTCATGTTGTAGTCAAAGCGGGCACCGTGCTTGACGGCATAGTCGTAAAGCACCTTGCTGCCGTCGAGCTCATGGCCCTTGCCGTCATTGCTGCCCGTGAAGCGGGCGCGGTGGCCGACCGGGAAGAGCTGGAAGCGGCAGTGCTCGTTCTTGTCTTCGGGCTGGTACCAAAGCTCGACGCCGCGCTCGGCGAGGCGATCGCCGTACCAGTCGACGGTCGCGCCCGACTCGTCGCACCACAGGCGGATGAGTTCCGGCTGGATGTGGCCGCCGGAGTACTCCGAAGCCATCCTGATCATGTCGAACTTGTCGATGTGAGCGCCTGCTTTCTTTTCATAGCGCGAGTCCAGCGCGCCGATGAAGGTGCGCACGCCCGTGCCAACGGCGAAGCGGTCGATGCCGATCACCTTGGCGCCCGCCTCTGCGGCGGTGGCGACGGCAACCATGCCGCCCGTGCCGCAGCCGATGACGAGGATGTCGGTCGTGTTCGTGGCGACGATGTCCTTTTCATTGATTTCGGGCGGCTTGCCGAGCCAGTCGCCGTCGTCCTTCTCTTCGGTCTGCTTCGTGATGACCTCGACGGGGATCTCGCCCTTGGCCTGCTGGATGCACTTCGCGGCGGCCTTGCGAACGGCCGACGACGTGATCGAAGCGCCGGAAACGGCGTCGATCTCGGCGCCCTGCGCCTTGAGGATCTCGGCCTTGAGCGTCTTGGCGGCGGCCTGGCCGATGTCGGGCGTCTCATGCGACACATCGAGCACAACGTCCGTTATCTTGTTCGCATCGAACGTCATCGTGACGATAACGTCGCCGCCGATGCCGGCGGCCTTGGCCGAATACGTGCCCGCCTTATAGAGTCCGGCGGGAGCGGCGTGGACCGCCGCTGCGGCCATGGCAGTGCCGCCTGCAAGCGTGGTGCGCAGGAAGGCGCGGCGTGAGAAATTCTTTTCCATTTTCCGTTATCTCCTTTAAGCGGGCGGCCCTGCGGCCGCTGCTCGTTTGCTTCGTCTGAAAGCTTATGGCTGGGCATAAGGCCCAAGTCAAAGGGAGAACAAACCCTCAGAAAAGACGCCCTGCCGATGCCTTGAAAAGGCATTGAAAAAGTTTTTCAGCGGGCCGGGCCGAATCCGAGGAAGAATCCCGCGCAGGACAAAATAGGCGCGTTCGCCTTCTCGGGACATCTCCCCTGCTATGCTGTAGTAGGTTTTTGAAGCCGGAGAGCACGCGGGATGTCAGAAAAACACACCAGGCGCCAATACCGCATCGGCGACTTTGCAAAGTTCATGGGTGTAACGCCCGACTTTCTCAAGCACTACGAAGACTTCGGGCTGCTCAGCGTGCAGCACCGCAGCGGCGGCTACCGCTGGTACGGCTTCGAGCAGGCGGCACTGATCATGGAATACCTGAGGCTGCGCAACTACGGCGTGATCGTGAGGGACATGGCGCCGATGCTCGCCGCGGGCGAGGAAGAAGCCTTTGCCGCGCTGGACCGCAAAGCCTCCGAGCTCGAGCGGCGCATCGCGCGCGAGACCGCCGTGCTCGAAGAGCACCGCCGCATCATGGAATGGCACCGCGAAAGGCACGGCAAGTCGAGCGACTGGGAAGTGAAGGAAGTCGAGCCGCTCTGCTTCCTCCCGCATTCCAACCAATGCGAATTCCTCCGGGACGAGCGCGTCTACGGACTGCTCAGGGAATGGGTCGAATGGTTCCCGGTCGTCAAGACCGGCATCGGCATCTTTGCGCCCGAAAGAGGCGAAAAGGAGCCCGTGATCCAGCTCGGCCTCATCGTCGCCGAGCGCCAGGCCAAGCGCCTCGGCATTCCCCTGAACGAAGCCGTCAGGCACATGCCGGGCGGCAAGGCCTTCGTCTACCACTTCTCCGAAAACGATCCGAACGCCATCTTTGAAAACTTCAGCGAAGGCCGCCACCCGCTTTTTGCCAAGATGCGCGAGCTCGGGCTCAAGGGCACCGGCAGCGTGTATGCGCAGTGCGAGATGCGTCTGTCTGATCCGAAGGACTGCAGCCTGCGCTTTGCCTGCGGCCGCTTCATCGTGCCGCTGAGCACCAACTGAGGCAGTCGGCCCTTATCACGGCGCCCTTACTCTCCGAGGGAATTGCATTGCGTCAAACCGCCAGAGAGGTATTGCCTAATCGCCTTTTTGCGTAGTCCTAAGTGATTACAATGGCAAAACAGATCCCACGATAAAAGCCATCACGGAAGGGCCCCGGCGCGCGGCTCTTCCGAGTGCGGTCCCCTCGGTCCGCACGCGCCGGTGAACGCTCCGGCGCCCTCCGTCGGCACGCTCCTTGCCGCAGCCTTACCGGTGCCTTTGGCAGCGCCGCGGCAAAGCCCCTCATGACCCCGCCTTCTGCGGATCGGCACCCGCCGCTTCGCAAAGGGCACAGCTTAGAAAAAGAAGGACCGTGAAATGCCTCGCTACATGTGGTTCATCATCGCGACGCTGGCGCTCATCGCCGGCTACTGTTTCTACGGCAGGTTCGTGGAGCGCGTCTTCGGACCCGACCCGAACCGGCCGACACCGGCGCTTTCCAAGGCCGACGGCGTTGACTTCGTCAGCATGCCGAAGTGGAAGCTCTGGCTCATCCAGCTGCTGAACATCGCGGGCGTCGGCCCGGTCTTCGGGCCGATTCTCGGCGCGCTTTACGGTCCCTCCGCACTGCTCTGGATTGTGTTCGGCTCGATTTTCGCCGGTGCCGTCCACGACTATTTCTCCGGCATGCTCTCGCTGCGCTACAGCGGCGCCAACGTCCCCGACATCGTCGGCAACAACCTTGGCTACGTCGCCAAGTGCGTGATGCGCATCTTCGCGATCGTGCTGCTCGTCCTGGTGGGCGTGGTCTTCGCCATGGCGCCCGCGGGACTGCTCGCAAAGCTCACGCCCGACTCGCTCGGCTACGGCTTCTGGATCGCGGTGATCTTCGCTTACTACTTCGTCGCCACCCTGGTGCCGATCGACAAGCTCATCGGCCGCATTTACCCGATCTTCGGCGGCCTGCTCCTCATCATGGCCGCCGGCATCACCATTTCGCTCTTCGTCGAGATGCCCGACCAGTTCTACAGCTGGGCCGACTGGACGAAGAACCAGCACCCGAAGGACCTGCCGCTCTGGCCGCTGATGTTCATCACGATCGCCTGCGGCGCGCTCTCGGGCTTCCACGCCACGCAGTCGCCGCTGATGGCGCGCTGCGTCAGCAATGAGAAGGAAGGCCGCTTCGTGTTCTACGGCGCCATGATCTGCGAAGGCTTCATCGGGCTTGTCTGGGCCACGGTCGGCATGACGTTCTATCCGGACGCGCAGGCCCTGATGAACGCGGGCAACCCCGCCAACGTCGTCTACGAAAGCTCGATCAAGCTGATGGGCGCCTTCGGCGGCCTGCTCGCCATCCTCGGCGTGATCGTCCTGCCGGTCACCTCGGGCGACACGGCGTTCCGCGCCGTCCGCCTCACGATCGCCGAAGCGATCCGCCTTGACCAGCTCCCCGTCGCCAAGCGCCTGCTCATCGCCGTGCCGGTCTTCCTGATCGGCATCGCGCTCTCGCAGGTCGACTTCAACGTGATCTGGCGCTACTTCGGCTGGTCCAACCAGACGCTCGCCTCGATCATGCTCTGGACGGCGGCCGTTTACCTTTACCGCCGCGGCAAGCTCCACTGGATCTGCACGGTGCCGGCCACCTTCATGTCGGCCGTGTGCGTCGCCTACATCTGCTACGAGCCGAAGATGGGCTTTGGGCTTGACATCGCGGTCGCCGACACGATCGGCATTGTTTCGGCCATCGTGCTCCTCGTCTGGTTCCTCGCCGCGGGCCGCCGCGGCGTGAAGCCCGGCCAGAAGTTCGACAACTGACCGACTTTTCGATCCGATCCCAAGCTCCCGCGCCGTTTTCCGCCGAAAGCGGGCGGGAGCTTTTTTTTTATCTATCCCGCGGGGCGCTTTTGCCGTCCCGGCGATGCCTCAATCTCACACTTTTCAAGCGAATCACAAAGCGCATGAGGCATTGTGCCGAGGCATTTCCGGCCTGCGCCGCAGCGCAGGCCTCTATGATGGAGAATGCCTGCTGATCGGACGGCAGTGCAGTGCGGCGCAGGCAAGCTCTTTTCTGACCTCGGAGAGAAATAACATGTCTGCTGAAGCATCCGCGCAGCAGCCCGCCGCCAAGGCCGGGCTGACGCGCACATTCGGACTGCGGGAAGCCGTCACCATCACCGCCGGCTCGGTGATCGGCGTCGGCCTCTTCACGACGGGATCCAACGTTGTCGGCACGCTCGGCACCGCCGTGATCCTCGCCACCCTGCTCGCGCTCGCCGTGAGCATCTATCCCGCCCTGCTCTACGGCGAAATGGGCGCCGCGCTCCCCTATGCGGGCGGCACCTACCAGTTCGCCTCGCTCGGCCTCGGGCGCGCCGCCGGCGTGCTTGCGGGCTGGAACTTCATCATCTCGCTGGTGGCCGTCACGGGCGGCGAAGCGCTCGCCTTCAGCTACTACTTCAAGACCATCTTCCTCGCATTCGGCGTCGAGCTGCCGATATCGGACGTCGCGCTCGCATCGATCGTGACGGCAGGCTTCATCGTCGCCAACGTCTTCGGCGTCGGCCTCACGGGCCGCCTGCAGAACGCCTTCATGTTCTTCTTCTGGGGCGTGGCGGTGATCTGGTTCCTCACGATGATCCCGAACGTCAGCCTGCCCGCCTTCGTGAAGGCCCCTTCGTTCCTGCCGCACACCGACGCCTTCGGATTTTTCTCCGCGACCTGCATGATCTGGTGGTGCTTCGCGGGCTTTGAGGCCTGCGTCGCCATGGGCGAGGAGATCAAGTACCCGCACATCAACGTGCCGCGCGCCATGATGCTCGCGCCGTTCGTTGTCTTTGCCGTCAACGCGCTCTTCCAGTGGTACCTCATCGGCATCACGCCGAGCCCCGAGCTGCCGAAGCTCGCCGAAGCGGACGCGCCTTTCGCGCAGGCCATGATCTCCGCCGGCATCCTCGGCTTCCCGCTCGCGCTGCTCGCCGCGGGCATTGCCTTCGGCGGCGACTTCTCGACGCTCAACGCCTCGATTTCCACGCCGCCCCGCTACCTCTTCTCGATGGCCCGCGACGGCTCGATGCCGAAGGTCTTCGCGATCACGAGCAAGAAGTACAACACGCCCTACGTCGCCGTGATCACGCTCGGCATCCTCTCGATCGCGCTGATCGCCACCGACTCGCTCATCTACATCGCCTCGCTCTCGCTCTTTGCCGACCTCTTCTACTACGTGATCGGCATCCTCGCGGCGCTCGCGCTGCGCAGGAAGCATCCCGAGCTCTACCGCCCCTACAAGGCGCCCGCCATCGCGATCGGCGCCCCGGTGAGCGCCGTCATTTACGTGCTCATGATGACGCAGCTCGACACCGAGGCCTTCGTCACGGGCATCGCCTGGTGCGTGCTCGGGCTTGTGATCTACTTCGTCTGCAGCCGCCGCTACGGCTCGGCGGGCGAGTTCACGCTCGACCTCAAGGCCTCGGGCGCCTTCGACGAGCCCTCGGCCGAGGAGAAGCGCTCCATGGACCGCGAGTACACCGTCTGGAAAACGATCGTCGGCGCGGCCTGCGCGATTGCGCTCGCGCTCTACGCGCTGCCGTTCTTCACGGCGTAACAGTAGTGCCGGGCCTCGCGCGGGCCCAAGCCGTCATCAGGCATCGGCCGCTGCGGCGGCCGGTGCCTTTTTTGCACCCGCGGCAAAGAATTTTTTAGGGCGCCGCCCAGAGGCCCCTTTCCTGGCTTTTTGCCGGGAATCCGGGGCTTTCGCCGGGATCTCCCATCGCCGCGGAACCGCTGCGCCGCAGGCATCCGGTCGAAATTTCGGGCTCAAAAGTGTATGCTGCCGGATTAGATATTTTTTTGATCTGCCGCTGCGATGCCGACCCCGAGTTTTCTTTCCGCCGAAAGCCCCCTGATGAAGGGGCTCTATACGTCGTTCATCGACGGCGCCTACGCGGACTCGAGCCCGATCCTGCGCGCAAACCTCCTCTCGAACCGTCCCGACGGCTCGGAGAAAGTCTCTTCGGCGATCGACGACGAGCTCAGGCGCTGCAAGGAATTTTTCTTTTCCGTCGCGTTCATCACCGAGGGCGGCCTCATGCCCTTCCTGATGACGTTCGACGAGATGCGAAAGCGCGGCGTGCGCGGGCGCATCCTCACCACCGACTACCGCTGGTTCACCGAGCCCGCCGCCCTGCGGCGGCTGCTTGCGCTTTCCGACGTCTGCGAGACGCGCCTTTACCGCTGCGGCCCGGGCGAAGGGTTCCACACCAAGGGCTACTTCTTTGCGGACGGCGGAGAGGGAAACTGCCGCATCATCCTCGGCAGCTCCAACCTCACGCAGAGCGCGCTCAGCACGAACTGCGAATGGAACGTGCGACTCACGGCCGCGCCCGAGGGCGAGCTGCCCGAGACGGTGCGAAGCGAGTTCGAAAGGCTCTGGCGGGCCCCGCAGAGCAAGCCGCTCACCGAAGCGCTCATCGACCGCTACGCCGAAGAGCGCCGGCATCTGCGCTCAACCGTCATCATCGACAATCCGGGCCCCGGACCCGCCAAGCTGACGCCCAACGCCATGCAGAGTGCCTTCATGGAAAGCCTGCGCAAAATGCGGAAGAAAGGCGCCGAAAAAGCGCTGCTCATCTCCGCCACAGGCACGGGCAAGACCTACGCCGCGGCGTTCGCCGCACAGGACATGCACCCGCGGCGCCTGCTCTTTCTCGTGCACCGCGAGCAGATCGCGCGTCAGGCGCTCAAGAGCTTTCAGCGCGTGTTCGGCGAGCCCGCCTGCTGCTTCGGGCTTTACTCGGGCAGTGAGCGCCTCGCCGATGCGAAGTACGTTTTCGCCACCGTGCAGACGATGTCGAAGGAAGATCATCTCCGGAGCTTTGAGCCCGATGCGTTCGACCTGATCATCATCGACGAGGTGCACCGCGCCGGCGCCGAATCCTACCTGCGCCTCATGGATTGGTTCACTCCCGCTTTCTGGCTCGGCATGACCGCAAGCCCGGACCGTCCGGACGGCTTTGACATCTACAAGCTCTTCGACAACAACATCGCCTACGAAATCCGCCTGCGCACAGCCATGCAGGAGAACCTGCTCTGCCCGTTCCACTACTACGGCATCGAGGACGTCGCCGTCGAAGGCGCAGGACCGCTCGAGAAAAAGGATTTTGCGCTTCTCGCCTCCGACGAGCGCGTCAGGCACATCCTCCTGGAGTCCCGCTACTACGGCGCGAGCGGCAGCCGCATCAAGGCGCTCGTCTTCTGCCCGACGATTGAGGAATGCCGCCTGCTCTCCGCCAAATTCAACGCGCTCGGCCTGCGCACAACCTATCTTTCGGGCGCGAACAGCCAGGAGGAGCGCCTTTCCGCCATCAGGCGCCTCACCGAGGACGGGCAGGATGACTGCCTCGACTACATCTTCACGGTCGACGTCTTCAACGAAGGCGTCGACATCCCAGAGGTCAACCAGGTCATTTTCCTGCGCCCGACGCAGAGCCCGATCATCTTCATCCAGCAGCTCGGCCGCGGCCTGCGCAAGGCCGACGGCAAGGACTTCGTCGTCATCCTCGACTTCGTCGGCCAGTACGAGAACAACTACCTCATCGCCGTCGCGCTCTCGGGCGACCGCTCCTACAGCAAGAACAAGATGCGCGAGTTCGTCTCGGTCGGCAGGAAGTGCCTGCCCGGCCCCTCGAGCGTGCATTTCGACGAAGTGACGGCCGAGCGCATCTACCGCTCGATCGATTCGGCAAAGACCAACCGCATCAAACTGCTGACCGAAAGCTACGAAGCGCTGCGCAACAAGCTCGGCCGGATCCCGAAGCTCTGCGAGTTCGAGGAACACAACGCGATCGACGTGCAGAAGTTCTTCCAAAACAAGAGTATCCGCTCCTACTACACGTTCCTCGTGAAATACGAGGAAGGCTACACGCCGCGCCTTTCGGACGCGGGAAAGGAGATCATCGATTTCGCGAGCTCGGCGCTCGGCAACGCGAAGCGCATCGAGGAAGCGCTCGTGCTCGACGACATTCTCCATGAACGCAGCACGGAGGAGCTCGACACGGCGCTTGCCGAAGAGCTGAGGGCAATCGATATCGAGCCGACAGAACTTCTCATGGAGAGCACCGCCCGCGTGCTATCGGGAGCTTTTTACAAAAAGTTCGGCAGCCGGGTCCTGATCGAGATCGACAAAAACGGCCACTGGCACGCCGCGAAGGGCTTCAGGAAAGAACTAAAAAAGAGCCCGGAATTAAAGGCGCAGCTCCTCGACCTCGTCGGCTACATGGAAAAGCACTGGCAGGACCGTTACAGCCGGCCGCTCTTTGGCACCTCGCTCTGCATCGGGGAGACCTACTCCTACGAGGACGCGTGCCGGCTCCTCAACTTCCCGACGCTCATGAACGCGCAGAACATCGGCGGCTACATCTACAGCAAGGAAACCGACACGCTGCCCGTCTTCATCAACTACACGAAGCCCACCGACGCCATCGCCTACGAGGACCGCTTCGTTTCGGAGCGCGAGATCATCGCGCTCTCGAAGACCAAGCGCCGCCCGGATTCGGTCGACGCGGAGCGCATTTACCGCCGAAAGCCGGAGTACCGGAACACGAAGATCTATCTCTTCGTGCGCAAGAACAAGGACGACAGCGAGGCCAAGGAGTTCTATTTCCTCGGCGAAGTGGATGCCGTGGGCGAGCCCGAGCCCAAGGAGCTCGCGGGCGGCGTCAGCGTGTTCGAAATACACTACCGGCTCAGGCATCCGGTGGAGAAAAACCTCTATGACTACATCACCGAATAAAGGGACAGGAATGAAATCGATCGAAGTCGTCGCCGCCGCCATCCGCCGCGGCGACAGCATCCTCGCGACGCAGCGGGGCTACGGGGAATTCAAGGACGGCTGGGAATTCCCGGGCGGCAAGGTCGAGCCGGGCGAAACGCCCGAAGAGGCCATCGTGCGCGAGATCCGCGAGGAGCTCGGCGCCACCGTGCGCCCCGAAAAGCTCATCACGACCGTGGAGTGCGACTACCCGAAATTCCACCTGACGATGCACTGCTTCCTGTGCTCCGTCACAGACGGCGAGCTCAAGCTCCTCGAGCACGAAGCCGCCAAGTGGCTCACGAAGGACACGCTCGGCTCCGTCGGCTGGCTCCCCGCCGACCTCGAGATCGTCGAAAAGCTCAGGGACGAGCTGCCCTGAAGCTTCTGCAGGCAAACGAAAAGCCCGCTCGGCAAAGGCGCCGGACGGGCTTGAATTCTTTCTTGGAGCGGGTGAAGGGAGTCGAACCCTCGTCTCCAGCTTGGAAGGCTGGGGTAATAGCCGTTATACGACACCCGCGTCGCAGAGGTGTGATGTTAGCACACCCGCAAAAGCGCTGCCAATCCCGCAGGGAGCCCCGGAGCGCCCCTGCGTGAAGACTTTGCAAAACAATTTTCAATTCTTCCCAACTTTCTGCTTTTAGCTTGCTTTTCAAGCGTTTTCAAGGGCCTATAATTTTCACCGAGGTTCAGCAGAATATTTCGGAGGCGTCACCATGGACACGCAGCGCTTTGCATTCCCCGCAGCAGCAGGCCCTTCCGAGGATGCCTGCTCGACGATCGTCGTCGGCAGGAAGGCCTCTTCGACGGGCCGCATCCTGATCGGGCACAGCGAAGACAACGGCGGTCTCATCTTCAACCCGCAGCATTACGTGCCGCCGGCCCGGCACCGGGAAGGCGAAAAGATCCGCTACGAGCCCGGCACGGCCGAAATCCCGCTGCCGCGCGAAACGCTCGGCTTCTATTGGAGCCAGACGCTCTCGCCCGCAGGCGAGTCCTTCGGGGACTGCTTTGTGAACGACGCGGGCGTCGTGATTGTCTCGAACGCCTGCGTCGGCATCTACGACGCCGGCCAAAGCGTCACCGAGGGCGGCATCGGCTACGGGCTGCGCCGCTCCATGGCCGAGCGCGCGCACTCGGCCCGCGAGGCGGTGAACATCGCCGCCGAGCTCCTCAGCCGCTACGGCTACATCTCAGAAGGGCGCACCTACACGGTGGCCGATCCGGAGGAAGCCTGGCAGATCGCCGTCCTGCAGGGCCGCGGCTGGGCCGCCCGGCGCGTGGGCGAGCGCGAGGTGATCTACCTGCCGAACTGCTTCATGATGCAGCGCCTGAAACCGGACGGCGAAACGACGCTCGTCTCGCCGGGGCTCTACGAGCGGCTTCGCAAGGCAGGCCATTTCCTCGCCTCGGACGACGGCTCTTTTGACTTCCGCACCGCCGTGCAGAGCTCGGCCCGGCGCACGGACGCCCGAAACAGCATCCGCAACTGCCTCGCCTGGAAGCGGCTCGCCGGCATCCGTGTTGAAGATCCCGACGAGGCGCCTTACTGCGCCGTGCCCGAGCGCACGGTCTCGCCCGAGGACGTAAGGGATGCGCTCCGCCTGCACGAGGGCGACTTCGGGCAGGCCGAAGCGGGCTGGCTGCACTACTCGGGCTACGGCGTCTGCCGCCCGACGACGCACGAGTCGATGGTCCTTGAGCTGCGCCGCCCCGCCTTCCTCATCTCGGGCGCGCGCACCTACTCGCGCCCGTGCGAGACGCCTTATGTGCCGTTTTTCCCTCTCGCCGGCCCGGCCGCTGCGCTCGAGGAGAAGTCGGGGAGCGCGGCGCTTGCCGCGCAGTTCGCCGGCAATCCCGAGGATTTCGACTGGCGCGAGGCACGCGGCAGCGCGCCGTTCGTCAAGGCCGCCAACGCCGCCGACTTCCTGAGGGGCGAGAGCTACGAGCGGCTCGCGGCCGCGGTCCGCTCGCTCGAAGAAGGCTGGAAGGGCGAGCGCGAGGCACTCGCGGAAAAATTCGCCGCTTCGCCGAAAGCCGAGGCGCTCCCCGCGCTCCATGCCTTCAACGAGGAAAAGCTCGCGCAGGCGCAGGCCGCCGTCGGCCGCCTGTTCCCGGAGCTGATGCCCTGCCGCTTCGAAATCCTCGCCGAGCGGATCGACCCGGAAAGCGACGAGCCCTTTGAAGCGGCGCTTTACGAAGCACCCGGCGTGAACCTTGAAGCGCTGCGCCTTGCGCACACGCGCATCGGCGCCGGCCGCGAAGCGGTCGGCAACCTCGAGACGCTCGAAGGCCACAGCGCGCCCGCGCTCCGCATGGAAATCCGCACGATCGGCGGACGCCGGGCCGCGGTCTTTGCCTTCTCGCAGAAGGCGGCGGCCGCGGGACTGCTCAAAGGCTCCTGCCGCGACCTGTGGCTCTACACCGATGAAAACGGCCGGCGCATCACCGCCTGTGCCGCCGTGCTCGTCGGCAGAAAGGCCTGAGCACCGGTGAATACAAAAGCCGCGCACTGGTTTCGGTGCGCGGCTTTCGCTTTTCATGCGGGTAAAAAAAGGGGAAGGACCCATTCCGGGGGCCCTTCCCCTGCTCTCCTCATTTTGCTCGTGACGCGCTCGGAAGCGCTTCCTCAGCGCGCTCCCGGGCGTGCGTTCCGACCGCCCGTCAGGCGATCGTGATCTGCTTCTGCTCCGGAGCCGGCAGGGCGTCAACCTTAGGCACCGAGATCTGGAGCATGCCGTTTTCATACTTCGCGTGAATGTCGCCTTCCTTGACGCGGTCGCCCACATAGAAGCTGCGGCTCATCGCGCCGGTCCAGCGTTCACGGCGGACATAACGGCCCTTCTTGTCTTTCTCGTCGTTGCTCTGGCTCTTCTGGGCGCTGACCGTCAGATAGCCGTCCTTGAGCGAGGCGGTGATGTCTTTCTTGTCAAAGCCCGGAAGGTCGATGTCGAGCTCAAAGCTCTTGTCCGTTTCGCGGACATCGGTCTTCATCACGCGGTTGGCATTGCGTCCGAAGAACTTGTTCTGATCGTCAAAGACCGAGAACGGATCGAAGTCGTCGAAAAGATTTTCACCAAACACAGCAGGAACAAACATTTTTTATTCTCCTTTGCGGCTCGGCCTTGAGCGGCGGAAACCGCACTTTTTTAAATGTTTCGGGAGTGAGGCCGGAGCTTGCCGGTCCTCATCGGACCTCATCGCTCCTGCTCTCCCTGCAATGATGTATTTGGGGTGTCAAGCCGGGGTTTCAAGACCTGATTGACCTTCTTTTGCCTTTAAGCAAATTTTTGTCCAAACCTGCTGACATGCAGGCAAAAATTAACCCCGCCCGCGTTTCGTCCGGACGGGGTTCCCAAGAGCCGCGGCGGCGGCTTTGCGTCAGGCGATCGGCGTGCCGCGCTTTTTCAGGAAGCGCTCGAGGTAGAAGAGCGCGACGATGGTCTTCACGTCCGTGATGCGGCCGTCCTCGCACATCGTGAGCGCCTCGGAGAGCTTCACGCGCACCACTTCGAGGTGCTCGCCCTCGTCGAGCTCCTGCGCGCCCCAGTGCAGCCCTTGGGCGAGGTAAACCGCGATGCGCTCGTTCGAGTAGCCGATCGCGGTGTTCATCTCGCCCAGCCGGCTCCAGCGGTCGGCCGTGACGCCGCACTCTTCCCTGAGCTCGCGCCTCGCGCAGTGCTCCTCCTCCTCGTTCGGGTCGATCTTGCCCGCGGGGATTTCCCAGAACGAACGGCGCAGCGGGTGCCGCCACTGCCGCTCGAGGAGGATCGTGCCGTCGCCGTCAAGCGCGCACATCGCCGCGGCGCCGCCGTGGCGCAGGCAGAAGCGGTGCGACTTTCGCCCGTCGGGCAGCTCGACGTCGTCGCTGAAAACGTTGATGAAGTGACCGGTCACGAGCGGATGCTCGGCGAGGGTCTTCTCGGCGAGCGGATCGTTCTCGCGCTCGGCGCGCGGAACGGGAGCAGGAACATATGGATAGGGAGAATCGGACATAGCCTCGGAACCCCGGAAAAAAACAGAAAAAATATCCGAAAAAGTATAGCGCCCGGCCCCGGCAGCGGACCCGGGCGGGGCAGCGCCGCAAAAACGCCTCTCCCCGCGCCTAAAAACCGCGGTTTGCTGATTTACAATGCAGATCAGTTTTTTATCTTGTCATTTCGTTTTTTTCGTTCAGACCTATGCATGCCATCGTTGTCGGCGCGGGCCTCACCGGCCTGCAGACCGCCTTTGCCCTTCATGAGCAGGGCGCCGAGGTCACGCTCGTCGAGGCGCTGAGCGCACCCTGCCAGGGCGCGAGCTACAGCTGCGCGGCCATGATCGGCGAGAGGGAGCCCGAGCTGCCCGCCCCCGCCTCCGGGGGACTCGCCCGCTTCAGGGCCCACACCTCGAGCACCGAGGGACTGCTCTACTCGTCGGGCGAGGCGCTCCGCCACCCGGGCTTCGTGAACGCGCTCACCGCGCTGCGCGAAGAAAAGGCGCACGCCGAGCGCGCGGCCTTGGCCGCCAAGGTGGCCGAGCACTCGAGCGCCATGCTCCGCGCGATCGCCGAGCGCTGCGGCTTCGAGCTGCAGGAAAGCGCGGGCGAACTGACGGCCGTCGAAAAGGCGGAGGACGGCGAAAAGCCCGTGCCGCTCGAGACGCTGCTCCCGATCGAGCCCTCGCTCTATGCGGCGCAGGGCTACGCCGGCTTCATCGTCGGCCGCGCCGCGACCTGGTCGGTGAGCTACTACGCCAAGCAGCTCAAGGAATACCTGCTCGAGCGCGGGGTGACGATTCTCTGCGGCCGCAAGGCCACCGGGCTGCTCCTTGCCGACGGGCACGCCACGGGCGTGGCCGCGGGCGAGCCGGTGCGCGGCGACGCCGTCGTGGTGACGGCGGGGCTGCGCGACCTGGTGCCCGCCGACGCTTACGGCAGCGTGCCCACGGCACCCGTGAACCGATCGCTTTACAACGTCGAGCTCTTCGCCTCGGCGCACCGCGTGCGCCACACGCTGCGCGACCGCGAGGGCCGCACGGCCGCCCCGCTCGACGCGTTCCTGCGGCTCATGGGCCGCTGGCACCTCGGCGACCCCGACGAAGAGACCTCGGAAAAAGAGTACAAGGACCTTTGGAACCTCGGCATCCGGCTCTTCCCCGAAGCCGCCGACTGGCGCGGCGGGCGCTACCTCACCTTCTCGGTGCTCTCCTCGCCCGACGGCATGCCGATTGCGGGCGGCACGAAAATCCCGGGGCTTTTCCTCAATGCCGCGGGCGGCATGCACGGCGCCGACTTCTGCGCGGCGGCGGCCGACGCCGCGGCCTGCGCGGCGCTCGGGCGCGAGTGCGAGCTGGGCGACGCGCTCTCCTACAAGCGCTTTGCCTGAGGCGCCGGGCACCCCGGCGCTACAATAGCGCGCACGCGATGAACAGCTACTGAGAGAAAGGAATTCAACATGAGTCTTACGATTCTTTCCGCCGACGAGCTCCGTGAGCTCGAGAAGCGGGCCGCCAATCACTACGGCGAAGACGCGCTGATGCTGCGCGCCGGCAAGGCCGCCGCCGACCTCATCATGGCGCGCCTCAAGGAGGCGGGCGAGGGCCGCAACGTCACGGTCCTCGTGGGGCCGGGCAACAACGGCGGCGACGCTCTCGCCTGCGCCTGCGAGCTCAAGGCCGCGGGCGCTTCCGTCACCGTCGTGCTCCCGGGCGGGCACCGCCCGAATTCGGCGCTGGCGCTCGCGCAGCTCGAGCGCTGGGAAAAGGCGGGCGGCACGACGATCGACGATCCGTACGCGTCGCCCAAGGCCGACTGCGCCGTCGACGGCCTCTTCGGCATCGGACTTTCGCGCCCCATCACGGGCGACTACCTCGATGCGGTGCTCTGGTTCAACGAGCGCCGCGCCATCAAGGTCTCGCTTGACGTGCCCTCGGGCCTCAACGCCTGGACGGGCCGCTGGACGGGCACCTACCCGGGCTGCTCGGCGACGTCACGATCACCTTCCTCTGCGCCAAGAGCGGCCTCTATATGAACGAAGGCGCCGACGCGGCGGGCGAGATCGTGCTGAGCGAGCTCGACGTCTCGGTTCCCCTTTCGAACCTCTCGGTGATCGGCACCGACGACATGGAGCACGTCATCCGCCCGAGGCTTCACAACTCCCACAAGGGCGACTACGGCCGCGTGGCCGTGATCGCCGGCAGCGACGGCATGATCGGCGCGGCGCTGCTCGCCTCGCGCGCCGCGCTCGTCGCCGGCGCCGGCCTGGTGACGCTCGAGTGCTGCGCCGAGCACGCCCCGGCGTTCGACCCGATCTATCCCGAAATCATGTACGCGACGAAGCCCGTCGACTTCTCGAAGTTCGACGTCCTCGTCGTGGGCTGCGGGCTCGGCACGGGCGAGGCGGCCA
Organism: Burkholderia sp.; assembly: GCA_047777475.1. Taxonomy (GTDB): domain Bacteria; phylum Pseudomonadota; class Gammaproteobacteria; order Burkholderiales; family Burkholderiaceae_F; genus Sutterella. Next base: position 323,446 of record JBKEET010000002.1, on the reverse strand, counting down.
AGAAGCGCGTCGCGCAGGCGATCGAATCCGACCGCGCGCTCGTGCTCGACGCCGACGCGCTCAACATCGTCGCCGCCGACATGAAGCTGCAGGACAAGCTGCTCGCGCGCCAGGCGCCCACGGTCATCACGCCGCATCCGGGCGAGGCCGCGAAGCTCCTGCGCCGCGACATCGCCGGCGTCACCGTCGACCGCGTGGCGGCCTGCCGTGAGCTCGCCGTGCAGACGGGCGCCGTCGTCGTGCTCAAGGGCGCCGGCACCGTGGTGTCGCTGCGCTCGTCGCGCGCCTGGGTCAACCCGACGGGCAACGCGATGCTCGCCACGGGCGGCAGCGGCGACGTGCTCGCCGGCATGATCGGCGCCATGCTCGCGCAGGGCTTCGACCTCGCCGAGGCGGTGCTCTCCGCCGTCTACTTCCACGGCCTCGCCGCCGAGGGCTATTACGCGGGCTTCACGGCGGGCGACATCGCCCCGAACGCCATGGCGCTCGTCGCCGAAGCGCGGAGCGAATACCGGCGCTGATCGCCTAAAACGCATTCAGCTTTAAGCGCCTGCCGCTTTCCGGAAGCTTCCGGAAAGCGGCAGTTTTTTTGCCTGCTCTCTGCGGGCAGGCACCTGCGCCGCCTTTTTTCAAAAAGAGAATTTCGAAGAAAAACCGAAGAATCGCGAAAGATATTTCTCCCTCGCCTCTCCAAAATAAAAAACAGCAATTCACCAACATTCGGAGGACAGCATCATGACCATGATGAAAGCCATACAGGTCAAAGCAAAGGGAGAACCCCTGACCCTTGTGACGGTTCCCGTGCCGGAGCCGGGCGAAGGACAGGTTCTGCTCAAGGTTGAAGCGTGCGGCATCTGCCGCGGCGACGCCCTGGTCCTTGAGGGCGCGGCAAGCTCCTATCCGCGCATCCCGGGGCACGAGGTCATCGGCAGGGTGGCCAAGCTCGGCCCCGGCGCTTCCAAATGGAAGATCGGCGAGCGCGTCGGCACCGGCTGGCACGGAAGCCACGGCGAAACCACGGGCCTCACGATGAACGGCGGGTATGCGGAATACATGGTCGCTTACGAGGACGCCCTGATCGCCATTGACGACAGGATTACGTCCGAGGAAGCCGCTCCGCTGCTCTGCGCGGGCGAAACCGTATTCAGCGCGCTCCGCAACAGCAAGGCGCGGCCCGGCGACCTCGTCGCGGTCTCCGGCATCGGCGGACTCGGCCACCTCGCCGTGCAGTACGCGCAGAAAGCCGGCTTTGAAGTGGCCGCCATTTCCCGCGGCAGCGATAAAAAGGAACTGGCGCTGAAGCTCGGGGCGCATCATTACCTCGATTCGACCAAGGACGATGTGCCCGCGGCACTTCAGGCCCTCGGAGGCGCCAAGGCCATCCTCGCCACGGCGCCCTCGGCCAAGGCCATCTCTCCCCTCATCGGCGGCCTCTGCAAGGGCGGCGAGCTCATCATCACCGCCGTTTCGAACGAACCGCTCAGCTGGACTCCCATGAGTTTCCTCGCCGGGCCCAACACGGTGAAAGGCACCTTCACGAGCTTCGAGGAAATGAAGGCGGCCGTGAAGTTCAGCGTGCTCACGAACGTGCGCCCCATCGTCGAAGTCTTCCCGCTCGAGAAAGCGCAGGAAGCCTTTGACAGAATGATGGCCGCCAAGACCCATTTCCGGGCCGTTCTGAAACCGGCGCCGTAAGAAAAGCCGGCAGCCTTCCGAGGAAAAATTCGCCGTCCGCAGCGGTGCGGACGGCGAAATTTTTTTTGGCTGCTGAAAAAACGAGCTTCGGTGCCTCCTCAACGGGCCGGGCCCTTGACGCCCTTCCCTGTGATGAGGCATTTCCTGATGGCCTGGATGTCTTTCTGAGGCGGATGGCCGAACATGCGGCGGTAATCGGAAATGAACTGAGAAAGGCTCTCGTAGCCAACCGCCAGGGCCGCAGACGTCACATTGGCCGATTCATCGAGCATCAGGCGGCGCGCCTCGACGAGCCGAAGCTTCTTCTGGCACTGGATCGGTCCCATCCCGGCGAAGGCTTTGAATTTCTGATGGAAATTCGAAACGCTCATATGGGCCTTGAGCGCCAGGTCCTCAACGGAAAAGTCTTTCCTGTAATTCTGCTTGATCCACCGGTTGGCATCGAAAATCTCCGCCGGCACGTCCTTATGGAAGGTGTTTTCAAGGAAGGCCCTGCCGAAAGGGCTGTGCACGATTTCGTAGATCAGCTCCCTTTTAAGGTTGTTCAGCATGAAAGCGTCGCCGATCCACCCGGGCATCCTTATGAAATGTCCGCAAACTTTTCAGAATATGCCTTCGAAGCTTCGGCCGGCGCCTCGAAGCTGTAGATGCGCCTGAGCTCGCTTTCATCGATTTCGAGAAGCAGCGACACGATTTCGTCGACGGAAAACGTTAATACAAGCGCGAGGAATTCCCGGTTTCCGCCGGCTGTCGCAGAAAGCGCGTGATAGATGCGGGGGAACGAAGAAATCGCCTTCCGAGAGCACCCTGCTCTCTTCTTCACCGTGAAGACTCAGGCTGCCCGATATGACGTAGAGCGGGTGCTCGCAGACCGGGAGATCCTTTTCGCCGGCCGCCTGCTTATAGATTTTCAGATAAGGCACCGCCGTCTCATTGAGTCCCTCCTGCAGCGGAAGGCGGCGGACATGAGAACATAAATTTTCCAATTTCTCCGGCAGATCGCCAGCGGCCTTGTCCTGCATTCTTGCTCCTCTTCAAAGGGACGGCCGGGTCGCTGCCGGCAGTGTGCAGCGTCCCTGTCCCGTCTTTAAAGAAGTTTATCCGCCGCCGGCGGGAAAATCCGCGGATTCTTCCGGCGGCAGCAGCCCGCCTCAGTCTTCGTGGAAGGCTTTCTCGCGGCCCGAGCGGATCGAGGGCGCGAGCACGATCACGAGGAGAAGGCCCGCAGCGATCAGCAGGCCGCAGGAGATCGGGCTCGTGAAGAACACCGTGAGGTCGCCACGCGAGAGCAGCAGCGCGCGGCGGAAGTTCTCCTCGAGCATGGGCCCGAGAATGAAGCCGAGGATGAGCGGCGCGCGCTCTCGCAGCCGAGCTTGTTGAAGACGTAGCCGAGCGCGCCGAAGAAAACCGTGAGCCACACGTCGAAGACGTTGTTGCTGATCGAGTAGACGCCGATGCAGCAGAAGCACAGGATCGCCGGATAGAGCCAGTGGTACGGCACCTTGAGGAGCTGCACCCAGACCCTGATCATCGGCAGGTTGAGGATGATCAGGAAGAGGTTGCCGATCCACATCGAGACGATGAGGCCCCAGAAGAGCGCCGGCTCGTTCGTCATCACCTGGGGGCCCGGCGTGATGTCGTGGATCATCATGGCGCCGATCATCAGCGCCATCACCGCGTTCGAGGGAATGCCGAGCGTGAGCATCGGGATGAAGCTCGTCTGCGAGCCCGCGTTGTTGGCCGCCTCGGGGCCCGCGACGCCGCGGATGTTGCCCTGCCGAAAGGCGGGTCGGCCTTGGCGCCCGCGAGCTTCTTTTCGACCGTGTAGGAAGCGAACGACGAGAGCAGCGCGCCGCCGCCCGGCAGGATGCCGAGGAACGAGCCGATGAGCGTGCCGCGGGCGATCGGCCCGGCGGAGGCCTTGAGCTCCTCGCGGCTCGGGAGCACGCTCTTCACCTCGGCGGGCACGAGCGTGCGGCCGATCGTCGCCTCGAGGTTCTTCATGATTTCGGCAAAGCCGTAAATGCCCATCGAGAGCGCGACGAAGCTGATGCCGTCCATGAGCTCGTCGATGCCGAAGGTGAAGCGGAGCGCCCCCGAATTCACGTCCGAGCCGACGAGCCCGAGCAGCAGGCCCACGAAAATCATGCAGACGGCCTTGAGGATCGAGCCGCTCGCGAGCACCACGGCGCCGACCAGGCCGAGCACCATGAGGCTGAAGTATTCGGCGGGGCCGAACTTGAAGGCGATGGCGGTGAGCGGCGGCGCAAACGCGGCGATCAGGAGCGTCGCGAAGCACCCGGCGACGAAGCTGCCGATGGCGGCGATGCCGAGCGCCGAGCCCGCCCTGCCCCGCTTGGCCATCTGGTGGCCGTCGATGCAGGTCACCACCGCGGCGGCCTCGCCCGGAATGTTGACGAGCACGGCCGTGGTCGAGCCGCCGTATTCGGCGCCGTAGTAAATGCCGGCGAGCATGATGAGCGCAGCGGCCGGATGCAGCGCATAGGTGATCGGGAGCAGCATGGCCACCGTGGCCACCGGCCCCATGCCGGGGAGCACGCCGATCAGCGTGCCGACCGAAACGCCGATCAGGCAGTAAAGGAGGTTCTGCAGCGAGACGGCGTTCTCAAAGCCGAGCAGCAGGTTGGAGACGAGATCGAAATCCATCGCAGCCGCCTCCTTACTTCATGAACCAGGGCAGCACCGGGATCTGCATCCCGAGGCCCAGGACAAAAATCGCCCAGCAGGCTGCGCAGAGCACGACGATCAGCACGGCGATCTCCTTGGCCCGCCAGCGCGAATACGCAAAGGACGAGACCGTGATGAGGATCGCCATCGCGAGGATGAGCCCAAGCTGCAGGAGCGTGAGCGCAAAGAGCGCGGTGCTGCCGAGGATGCAGAGCAGCACGCCCCAGTGCACGGTCTCGAGGTCGCCTTCGCTCCCCTGCGGCTTCACGATGAGCGCGCGGATGCTCAGCACGGCGCCGAGCAGCGCCAGCCCGACGCCGAGGATGCAGGGAAAGTACGCCGGGCCCATGCGCGAGAGCTGGCCCATCTCGTTTTCCTGGGACACGGCGGCCGCACCCGCTCCGATAAAGATGAAGAGCAGTCCGGCTAAAAAATCCTTCTTGTTCCTGATCGTCATGTTGTCTTTGAAAAGGTCTTGCAATTGCCGAGGGCGGCTTGATTTTAACGGTTCCGGCGGGACCGCCCCGCAGCTGAGCGCCTCAAAAAACGAAAAGCCCCGTTCCGAGAAACGAGGCTTTCCGTTCAGAGCTTAAGAGCAGGCATCAGTCGACGCGCGCGCCGGAAAGCTTCACGAGGCGCTCGTACTTCTTGCCGTCCGCATCGATCAGGGCGGCGAACTCTTCGGGCGTGTCGGGGCTCGCCACGCCGCCGAGCTTCGCGAGGCGCTCCTCGACGGGCTTCGAGCGCAGCACGCCCGTGATGACCTTGTTGAGGTAGGCGACGACGTCATCCGGCGTGGCCGACGGGACGAAAAGCCCGTACCAGGTCGAAATGTCGAAGTCGGCAACGCCCGACTCTTCCATCGTCGGCACGTTCGGGAGCGACTTGGCGCGCGTCTTCGTCGTCACGGCAAGCGGAATCATCTTGCCCGACTCGATGTTGCCCGTGCAGCTCGCGAGGTTGTCGAAGATGAAGTCGGTCTGGCCGCTCAGCACCGACATGCGGCCGGCCGCCGCGCCCGCGAAGGGCACGTGGACCATCTTGAGGTCCTTGGAGTTCATCAGCCAGGCGCCCGCCATGTGGCCCGCCGAGCCGTTGCCGCCCGAGGCGAAGTTGAGCTTGCCCGGATTGGCCTTGGCGTAGGCGATCAGGTCGGCGACCGACTTGATGCCGGTCTTCTTCGAGAATTCCGGCGTAATGACGAGGACGTTGGGCACGTGCGCGATGAGCGTCACGGGCTTGAAATCCTTCTTCGCGTCGTAGGGCAGCTTCTTGTAGAGGTGGGGGTTGATGGCGTGCGTGGCCACGGCGCCCACGACGAGCGTGCGCCCGTCGCCCGGCTGGCGCTTCACGTAGCCCATGCCGACGCCGCCGCCAGCGCCCGGGCGGTTCTCGACGATGACGTTGCCGAGCTCGGGCTCGGCGGCCTCCGCGATGATGCGGGCCGAAACGTCAAGCGGGCCTCCCGGCGGATAGGGAACGACGATCTTCATCGGATTGGAGCCTTCGCCGTGCGGCATGTCCGCCGCACCGGCGGCACCGCTGTAGCCGAAGGCACTGACGAGTGCCACCGCACCGATGGCACCTAACAAAGCGCGACGCTGAAACATGGGATCTCTCCTTAAAACACTGATGCCCGCAGGGATCTGCGGCATCCGGTTCAATTCATTTGAACACACCGGGCCGCGCTTTGCCAAAATTAGGCGGAATTATCTATGCGGCGCGAAAAGTTCTGCGGCGCAGACGTTTAGACCAAAGACTAAGAAAGCAAGCTTAGGGGTTTTCCATGACAAAAAAGCGTGCGCAGAACGCCCTTGCAGCGTGCGCGCGCACCGCTTTCGGGCACGCGCCGGGCGCAATAAAAGCCCGGGACTCGCGCCCCGGGCTCGCTGAGAAACGTCTCTTGAAAAATTTCTGATCAGCGCGCCGAATGGATCACGTGCGCGGCCACGCCCGCCTTCTTCGCGTCGGTCGGGTTCCGATCGAGGCTCACCGAGCTCACGATCGCGCGCAGCCCCTCCGCGTCGAAGATGCGCACGTGCTTCTGGTTCACCTCGATAAGGCCGTCGTGCGAGAAGCGCGACAGGACGCGGCTCACCGTCTCGAGCTTGAGGCCGAGGTAGGAGCCGATCTCGGCGCGCGTCATGCGAAGGACGAACTCGCTGCGCGAATAGCCGCGCGACTCGAAGCGCTGCGAGAGCGAAAGGAGGAACGCCGCGAGGCGCTCCTCGGCGTGCATCGAGCCCAAGAGCAGCATCACGCCGTGCTGGCGCACGATCTCGCGCGAGAGCACCTTCTGGAAGTGCAGGCCCATGGTGCGCATGCTCGTCGTCACTTCGGCCATGCGGTCGTAAGGAATCACGCAGACTTCGGTGTCCTCGAGCGCGACCACGTCGCAGGAGTAGACGCCGCTCGAGATGCCGTCGATGCCGATCATCTCGCCGGCCATGTAGAAATTGGTGACCTGCTCGCGGCCGTCGCTGCTCATCACCGTGCTCTTGAGGAAGCCGAGGCGCACGGCGTACAGGTTGTCGAAATGGTCGCCCGCGCGGTAAAGCGCCTCGCCGCGGCGGATGCGGCGGCGCGCCGCCACGAGGTCCTCAAGGCGCTCAATTTCCTTGAGCGTGAGGCCCATCGGCATGCAAACCTCGCGAAGGTTGCAGTTCGAGCAGGCGACTCGCAGTGACGACAGATTCATTTCTATACCTCAACCCAGACAAACGTTCTCTCGGCGCGCAGATGCGATTAATAAAAAAATAATCTGCAGCCGATAAAATGCCGTGCATGAAACCTGCATTGCAGGCCGACTGCGGCGAAGCAGATCCCCGCCGCAGCGAGCCCTTCCTTGATTGATACTCGTCAAGAAAAGGCGTTGTACGGCTTCAATAATATCAGGACATTTAACCTACGTCAAAGTCCAAGGAACCCCAAATGGCGAATTCAGCTTCGAGCGGTGTTGTCGAGCTCCCCGACATGGATCTGGTGAGCAAATTCAACGTTCCGGCGCCGCGCTACACGTCTTACCCGACCGCCGACCGCTTCAACGCAAGCGTCGGCGAGAAGGATTACAGGGCCGCCCTGCGCGGCCGCGCCGACGAGAAGGAAAAGGCCGACCTGTCGCTTTATGTGCACATCCCGTTCTGCCACGACGTGTGCTTCTACTGCGGCTGCAACAAGATCGTGACGCGCGACCGCACGCGCGCCGACGAGTACCTCAAGGTGCTCGAGCAGGAGGCTGACCTCGTCAAGTCGGAGATCACGGGCACGACCGAGCTCGCGCAGCTGCACTTCGGCGGCGGCACGCCGACCTACCTCAGCAACGAGCAGCTCGAGCAGGTCATGGGCATGATCAAGAGCCGTTTCCCGCTCGCGCCGCACGGCGAGTTCTCGATCGAGGTCGATCCCCGCACCTGCCCGCCCGACAAGGTGAAGAAACTGCGCGAGCTCGGGCTCAACCGCATGTCCTTGGGCGTCCAGGACTTCAACCCCGACGTGCAGAAGGCCGTCAACCGCATCCAGCCCTTCGAGATGGTTAAGGAGACCATGCAGGCCGCGCGCGACGCGGGCTTCCACTCGGTCAACATGGACCTCATCTACGGCCTGCCCAAGCAGACCCGCGAGACGTTCCGCCATACGATCGACCAGGTGATCGAGCTCTCGCCCGACCGCATCGCGCTCTACCACTACGCGCACCTGCCGAACCACTTCAAGGCGCAGCGCCGCATCCTGCCCGCCGACCTGCCCAACACGGTCGAGAAGGTCAACATCATGTTCGATGCGATCCGGCACCTCACGGCCAACGGCTACCGCTACATCGGCATGGACCATTTCGCCAAGGAAACCGACGAGCTCTCGATCGCGCAGCGCGAAGGCACCCTGCAGCGCAACTTCCAGGGCTACTCGACGATGGCCGAATGCGACATGGTGGCGCTCGGCGTCTCGAGCATCTCGAAGATCGGCCGCTGCTACGCCTGCAACCCGCGCGAGCTCGAGGACTACTACGCGGCGATCCGCTCCGGGCACCTGGCCACCAACCGCGGCTACCTGCTCTCCGACGAGGACGCGCTGCGCTACTACGTGATCATGAAGATCATGTGCAACTTCGAGCTCGTCAAGGCGGACGTCGAGAAGCGCTTCGGCATCAATTTCGACGAGACCTTCGCCTACGAGCTCAAGAAGCTCGAGCACTACCAGAAGCACGAGCTCGTGACGCTCACGCCCGAGAAGATCACCGTCTCCGCCAAGGGCAAGATCTTCGTGCGCGCCGTGGCGATGCAGTTCGACACCTACCTGCGCAACTCCACCCGCGCGGGCGGCTACTCCCGCATCGCCTGATCGCGTACCCTCGGCAATACAAACCCGATTTCCGCGGCCCGTTCCCGGCGAACGGCCGCGGATTTTTTGCTTTTTGCACCGTCTGCCTCATTAAGAGGGGTAAAATCACAGTTTTACGGCTTTTTAGGCGCGCGCACGCGGGCCCTGACTGCCGGAACCCTTTTTTACGCCCACCCCGGCGGGCACCAACCAAGAACAATCAACTATGAAAGTTGCAGAAATCCGTCAGACTTTTCTGAAGTTTTACGAGAGCAAGGGCCACACCATCGTGCGCTCGAGCCCCGTTGTTCCGGCCCATGATCCGACGCTGCTGTTCACGAACGCCGGCATGAACCAGTTCAAGGACGTCTACCTCGGCTTTGACAAGCGTCCCTACACCCGCGCCACCACCAGCCAGAAGTGCATCCGCGCCGGCGGCAAGCACAACGACCTTGACAACGTCGGCTACACCGCCCGCCACCACACCTTCTTCGAGATGCTCGGCAACTTCTCCTTCGGCGACTACTTCAAGCGCGACGCGATCAAGTTCGCCTGGGAGCTGCTGACGCAGAAATTCATGCTGCCGCCCGAGAAGCTCTGGGTGACCGTTTACGCCGAGGACGACGAGGCCTACGACATCTGGAACAAGGAAGTGGGCGTGCCCAAGGAGCGCATCGTGCGCATCGGCGACAACAAGGGCGCCCGCTACATGTCCGACAACTTCTGGATGATGGGCGACACGGGCCCCTGCGGTCCCTGCAGCGAGATCTTCTACGACCACGGCGAGTCCGTCCAGGGCGGCCCTCCGGGCAGCCCCGACGAAGACGGCGACCGCTACATGGAGATCTGGAACCTCGTCTTCATGCAGTTTTACCGCGATGAAAAGGGCGTGATGCACAAGCTACCGAAGCCCTCCATCGACACGGGCATGGGCCTCGAGCGCATCGCCGCCGTCCTCCAGGGCGTGCACAGCAACTACGAGACCGACCTCTTCATCCACCTGCTCACCGCCGTGCGCGACGCGATCGAAGAGACCTGCGGCAACCACATCGAGGACCTGCAGACGCCCTCCCTCAAGGTGATCGCCGACCACATCCGCGCGTGCACCTTCGCCATCGCCGACGGCATCGTGCCGGGCAACGAAGGCCGCGCCTACGTGCTGCGCCGCATCTGCCGCCGCGCCATCCGCCACGGCTACAAGCTCGGCGCGCGCAAGCCCTTCTTCTACAAGCTCGTCGCCGCCGTGCGCCGCGAGATGGGCGACGTGTACCCCGAAATCAACGACACCCGCATCGAGAAGGTGATCGAGGACGAGGAAGTCCGCTTCTTCGCCACCCTCTCCAAGGGCATGGACATCCTCGAAGACGCCATCGCCAAGACGAAGAACGGCGTCCTCGACGGCGACGTGCTCTTCAAGCTGCACGACACCTACGGCTTCCCCGCAGACCTCACGGGCGACGTCTGCCGCGAGCGCGGCATCCGCATCGACACCAAGGGCTTCGACGAGCGCATGGCCAAGCAGCGCGAGGCCGCCCGCGCCAACGCGAAGTTCAAGATGGCGCTCGGCCTCGAGTACAGCGGCCCCGACACCGTGTTCACGGGCTACACGACCCTCAAGGAAGACGCCGCCAAGGTGCTCGCCCTCTACAAGGACGGCCAGAGCGTCGAGCGCGCCGAAGCCGGCGACGACTGCGTCGCGGTCTTCGACAAGACGCCGTTCTACGCTGAGCAGGGCGGCCAGATCGGCGACAAGGGCGTTGCGCTCAACGACCTCTCCGAACTCAAGATCCTCGACACGTTCCGCGTCAAGGGCAAGGTGATCGGCAACGCCTGCCACGTCACCGAAGGCCACATCGCCGTGGGCGACACGTTCACGCTCAAGGTCGACGAGGACCTCCGTCACGCGACCGAGCGCAACCACTCCGCCACGCACCTGCTGCAGAAGGCCCTGCGCAAGGTCTTGGGCGACCACGTCCAGCAGCGCGGCTCGCTCGTGACGCCTGACGGCCTGCGCTTCGACTTCTCGCACGGCAAGGCGGTGACGCCCGACCAACTCGCCGAGGTCGAAAAGCTCGTCAACGCGCAGATCCTCGCCAACACGGCCACTTCCGTCCAGGAGCTCCCGATTGAGGAAGCCAAGAAGACGGGCGCCATGATGCTCTTCGGCGAGAAGTACGGCGCCACGGTGCGCGTGCAGTCGATCGGCAACTCGATTGAGTTCTGCGGCGGCACGCACGTCGCGCGCACGGGCGACATCGGCTCCTTCAAGATCGTCGGCGAAGAAGCCGTCGCCGCCGGCATCCGCCGCATCGAGGCGGTCACCGGCATGAAGGCCGTCGAAAACGCCCAGAAGAACGCCCGCCTGCTCGGCCACGCCGCCGAGCTCATGAAGGTGAAGCCGGGCGAAGTGCCGGCCAAGATCTCCGACATGATCGCCGCGGCCAAGACGCTCGAGAAGACCCTCTCGCAGCTCAAGAGCCAGATGGCTTCCCGCGTCGGCGACCGCCTCGTTGAGAAGGCCGTCGACGTCAAGGGCGTCAAGGTCCTCACGGCCCGCATCGACGGCGCCGACGCCAAGGCGCTGCGCGAGACGATGGACCAGGTCAAGGCCAAGCTCGGCACCTGCGCCGCGGTTCTCGCCGCGGTGAGCCCCGAGGGCAAGGTGCAGCTCGCCGCCGGAGTGACGCGCGACCTCACCGGCCGCATCAAGGCGGGCGAGCTCGTCAACAGCGTTGCCGTCAAGCTCGGCGGCAAGGGCGGCGGCAAGCCCGACATGGCCATGGCCGGCGCGCAGAGCGCCGAAGGCCTCGACGCGGCTCTCGCGGCCGTTCCCGAGTTCGTCGGCTCGAAGCTCTGAGCCATGAGCGAAGAGACCGTCACGGAGATCCGCCTGCCCGGCATGGTCTGCCCCATGCCGGTGCTCAAGGCGAAGAAGGCGCTCGCGAAGATGGCGGGCGGCTCCCTGCTGCGCGTCGTCAGCACCGACCCGCACAGCCTGCCCGACCTTGCGGAGTTCTGCCGCCAGACGCGCCACGAGCTCGTCAGCCAGAACGCCGACAGGGAAAAGGGCGAGTACGTCTCGCTGATTCGCCGCCGGGCGGACTGATCCGCCCCGGCGCCTCTCCGGCCCCAAAAAGCGCTTTCGCGCCCCGTGCGCGGGAGCGCTTTTTTTACATGCCCCATATGCCGACTCACAAATTAAGGGGATCGCCGGGGCATTTCTTGCTTTTTTAAAACGAAGAGGGTATTATTCGAAGTCTGCAATTTTTGCGGTAGTAGCTCAGTTGGATAGAGTACCTGGCTACGAACCAGGGGGTCGCGGGTTCGAATCCTACCTACCGCACCATACAAAATTGTAGACACGCAAAGCGTGCGGTAGTAGCTCAGTTGGATAGAGTACCTGGCTACGAACCAGGGGGTCGCGGGTTCGAATCCTACCTACCGCACCAGAGCTTCTCAAAGCCTCTGCAGGAATTCTCCTGCAGAGGCTTTTTCGTTGCCTTCAAAAGACAGCGGCAAGCGGCGCGCAATCCTTTCCGCACCCCATCCGAAACCTGTGCACAGCCCCTCCGATTGCCTAAAAAATAGGCAAACCTGTAGTCGATTGATTTCTCAGCATTTCGTTACAAACTCCCCTGAGTTTTTCCACAGTTATGCACAATTTCTGTGGACAAGTTTTTCGGGCCGTCTGTGCATAACCGCCGTTTTGCGGCAGGTCAAAATTCGGCGAATCGCTACTCTTTCACCCTTTTCGGACAACGAAAAACCCGATGCCTAAATTTTAGGCATCGGGCTTGTTATCCACCGCCGGGAAATTTTTCAGCGCCGCTTGTAAAAGTGAAATTCGACCCGGTAATTTCTCTTCTCGGTCGGCTCGAGGACGCTCAGCAGCGTGTCCTGCCACTCGGCCGGATCGAGCTCGGGAAACACCGCGTCGCCCTCGAAATCCCGATCCAAAATCGTGACCCAGGCTTCGTCGGCCTTAGGGAGAATCTGTCGGTAAATTTCGGCGCCGCCGATGAAGAAAACCGTCACCGATCCTTCGAGCAAAGCGAGCGCTTCATCGATCGATCCGACCGTGTCGGCGCCCTTGGCGATGTAGCCGGGCTGCCGAGTAATCACAACATTTTTGCGTCCCGGCAGCGCCCTTCCGATCGATTCCCAGGTCTTGCGGCCCATCACCACGGGATGGCCCATGGTGGTCTTCTTGAAGTGCGCGAAATCCTCGGGCACGTGCCACAGCATGCGGTTGTCCCCGCCGATGACGCCGTTGCGTGCTCTCGCTGCAATAAGGGCGATCTTCATAGGTCGTTTCCTCCTAGACGGCGACGGGCGCCTTGATGTGGGGCCAGGGCTCGTAGCCCACGATCTCGAAGTCTTCGTATTGGTAATCGAAGATCGAGTCCGGACGGCGCTTGATGACGAGCTTCGGGTAAGGACGCGGCTCGCGCGAGAGCTGCAGCCTCGCCTGCTCGAGATGGTTCTCGTAAAGGTGGCAGTCGCCGCCCGTCCAGACGAAGTCGCCCGCCTCGAGCCCGGCCTGCTGCGCCATCATGTGGGTAAGGAGCGCATAGCTCGCAATGTTGAAGGGAACGCCCAGGAAGATGTCGCACGAACGCTGGTAGAGCTGGCAGGAGAGCCGGCCCTCCGCCACATAAAACTGGAAGAGGCAGTGGCAGGGCGGCAGCGCCATGCGGTCCACCTCGGCGGGGTTCCAGGCCGAGACGATCATGCGGCGGCTTTCGGGATGGTGCTTGATCATGTCGAGCACGCGGCTGATCTGATCGATCGTGCCGCCCTTCTCGTCGGGCCAGGAGCGCCACTGCTTGCCGTAGATGGGACCAAGCTCTCCGTTCTCATCGGCCCACTCGTCCCAGATCGAGACGCCGTGCTCTTTGAGATAGGCGATGTTGGTGCTGCCCGAGAGGAACCAGAGCAGCTCGTAAATGATCGAGCGCAGGTGGAGCTTCTTCGTCGTCACGAGGGGAAAGCCCTCGCGCAGGTTGAAGCGCATCTGGTAGCCGAACACCGAGCGCGTTCCCGTGCCGGTTCGGTCGGACTTGTGGACGCCATGCTCGTAGACATAGCGCATCATCGTTTCATATTGATTGCTGGGCACAGGAATGCTCCGAAAAATCAGTTTTCCGCAAGCTCATCTCGGCCGAATGCCGTGAGCATGTCGGGGAGCACGAGCGATGCGTTCTTGCCGGAGAAGACGCCCGACCAAGCCACCATAAAGTCGATGTAGACCTTGGGCGGGACCTTACGGCCGGCGGCTTTCTCGTGAGCATCGAGCGTGGCGAAGCGCCTAAGATCGTCCCTATACAGACTGAGCGCACGGGCAATGACATCGGAATCGCTGAGCTCGGCAACGCTCTGCTGAGAGCCTTCGCTGTGCAGTGCTTCCTCAAGTTCAGGCGCCAGTGCCTTCTTCAGGTGTGCGGCGATCGCCGCACCGGTCCAGCCGTTGGCAATAACGCGCCGGATGTCGCCATCGAGCAGCAGCGAGTGCAGGTCATCGAAAAATTCCTTGGCCTGACGGTGCACCGCCTCGGCGTCCTTGTTCTGAGGATCGTTCTTGCGGATCCAGTCGTCCTGCATGCAGGCGATGCCGAACTCCTCGAGAACAAGGAACATGGTGTTCTGGTTCCGAAAGTCGACGGGATCGTGCGGCGCAAACTGCTGGTCGCTTGAAGGCTCACTCATGGGGGCGTGCTCCGAAAAACATAGTGCAATTTAGAGATTATCGCACGCCTTCCCGTCCAGCCTACAGAGCGATTCCTAACCGGAAAATAGAAAGGTTCTATTCTGACTGATGACTGAGCTGCCTCAGTTGAGCCGCTCCACAGCGGCGTCGGGCAGCGGCATCACGGCAATGCCCTCTTCATCGAGCTCGCCGGCCTCGGCGGGCGTGCAAAGGCCGCGCACGAGGCGCTTGGGTTCCGTGCCGTCGTGCATGGCGCGCACGGTCGTCACGAACCGGTCGCCCACGTCCTCCGCCTCGCTTGCCGCCTTGCGCAGCGCCGCGAGCGCGGCACCCTGCCGCTCGCGCCCGGTCATGGCGCGGCGCGAGGCCACGTCGCCGTTCACATCGGTGCGCGTAGTGCCTTCGACTTTGGAAAAATTGGGCGCGGCCGGACGTTTCTCGATTTTCTTGGAGCCGCAGATCGGGCAAACGAAGCGCCCCGACTCGGCGTCCGCGCGCCACTGCGCGTCCGAGGCAAACCAGCCTTCGAAAAGATGACCGTTCTCACAGGCGAAATTGAAGATTTTCATCCCCATTTTGTGTCTCCCCGGGAGCGTCCTGAGGCGTCGCTCCCGTGAATTTTTCTTCCTGCAGGAGTATTCAGTATAAGCCCATATCAGAGGAATTTAGCGGTGGCGCTTTCCTTGCTCCGCTTTACCGCCGCAGGCGTTCCCGCCGCAACGATGCGGCCGCCCTCGACGCCGCCTCCCGGGCCCATGTCGATGAGCCAGTCGGCGCTGCGCAGCACGTCAAGATCATGCTCGATCACGACCACCGTCGCGCCGCCCGCAACCAGCGTCCTGAACACTTTAAGGAGCGTCATCACGTCGAGCGGGTGCAGGCCGATCGTCGGTTCGTCGAAGATATAGAGCGCGTCGCCCGGCACGCTGCCGAGGTCGCCCGCAAGCTTCAGGCGCTGCGCCTCGCCGCCCGAGAGCGCAGGCGTGGGCTCGCCTAACGTCAGATAGCCGAGTCCGAGATCGTGCAGCGTCTGCAGCCGTCGCTTCACGACCGGCAGGTCGGCGCAGACCTTGAGCGCCTCGTCAACACTCATCTCCATCAGTTCGGGGAGCGTCACGCCCTCGCCGCCCGTCTTGGGCGGCCGGCGCACAAGCGAGGCATCGCGCGAGTAGCGAGAGCCGCGGCACTCCGGGCACTCGATGTCAACGTCGGGGAGGAACTGCACGTCGAGGCTGATCATGCCCGTGCCGTCGCAGTTCGGGCAGCGAAGCCTGCCGGTGTTGTACGAAAAATCGGCCGCCTTGAAGCCGCGCTGCTTTGCATCGGGCGTGCGCGCATAAGCTTTTCGGAGTTCGTCGTGCACGTTGGCATAGGTGGCCACGGTCGAGCGAACGTTGATGCCGATCGGCGCCGCGTCGATCAAACGAACCTGGCGGATGCCGGGCGCGACAAGCGACTTTACATGCGCGGGCAGCGGCCTCCCGTGCGCGAGCGCATCGAGACCCGCGGCCAGGCTTTCGAGCACCATCGTCGTCTTGCCGGAACCGGAAACGCCCGACACCGCCGTAAGCCTCCTTTTCGGGATGCGCACCGAAAGCGGCTTGACGGTATAGATCGCATCGGTCTTCATGGCGATCTCGCCCAAGGCAAAGATCTCATCCTCTTTCAGTTCCGAAACAGCCTTGGCTTCTTTCTCGCCCGAGAGGAACCCGCCGATGATGGAACGCTTGTCACGGCCGAGCTGCGCGGGCGTGCCCTCGGCGATGACACGGCCGCCTTCTGCGCCCGCCTTCGGGCCGATCTCGATGATCCAGTCAGCGTGGCCGAGCAGCGTGACGTCATGGTCAACGAGCACCACCGAATTGCCGTCGGCCACCAAATCGTTCATCACGCCGACAAGCCCCTGCTGGTTGGCGGGATGCAGGCCGATCGAAGGCTCGTCGAGCACATAGAGAGCTCCAGTCGTGCGGTTGCGCACCGCGCGTGCAAAAGCCATGCGCTGGCGCTCGCCGGTCGAAAGCGTCGATGCGGCACGGTCGAGAGTGAGGTACCCAAGCCCCAGCTCAAGCAGCCGCGCGGCCGTCACGGCAAAAGAGTCGCAGATGCTCTTGGCCATCGGCCGCATCGCTTCCGGCAGCGTCTCGGGCACGCCCTTCACCCATTCGGCAAGGTCCGTAAGCGTCATGCGGCAGGCATCGGCGAGGCTGATGCCGCGCAGCCGCGGCGCCCTGGCCGCCTCCGAAAGGCGGGAGCCGCCGCATTCCGGGCAGACGGTTTCACGAAGAAACTTGGCCACGCGCTTCATGCCCTTTTCGTCCTTCACGTGCGCGAGTGCGTTTTGTACCGTATAAACAGCGTTGTAATAAGTGAAATCAAGCTCACCCGACTCGCCCGTCTTCTTATTTTGATAGAGAAGATGCTTTTTCACGGCCGGGCCGTGGAAAACAATTTCGCGCTCCTTCGGCGTGAGATCTTTGAAAGGCACGTCGGTGCGCACGCCCATGGCACGCGCCACGTCCTTCATCAGCGACCACATCAGCGTCTGCCAGGGAAGCACGGCGCCCTCGTCGATCGAGATCGACTCGTCAGGAACAAGCGTTGATTCGTCGACCGTTCTCGAAATACCCGTTCCCTGGCACGCCTTGCAGGCGCCGCCGCCGTTAAACGATAGGTCCTCGGCCGAAGGCCCGAAGAAATGCGCGCCGCAGACCGGGCAGACGAGCTCCTTTTCGGCGGCGACGTTGAGCGAGGGCGGCACGTAGTGGCCATTAGGGCAGCGGTGCGAGGCCAGGCGCGAGAACATGAGCCTCAGACTGTTGAGCAGCTCAGTGCCCGTGCCGAACGTGCTGCGGATATCCGGCACACCCGGGCGCTGCTTGAGTGCGAGGGCAGGAGGGATGTAGCGGACGGCATCCACGTCAGCGCGCGCGGCCTGTGTCATGCGCCGGCGCGTGTAGGTTGAAAGCGATTCGAGGTAGCGCCGAGAGCCTTCGGCATAGAGAATTCCCAACGCCAGCGATGACTTGCCGGAGCCGGACACGCCGGCAATGCCGACGATTTTGCCGAGCGGCACATCAACATCAATGTTTTTAAGGTTGTGAACTCTCGCACCGCGCACCTCAATGGCCACGGGAGCGGTGTCTTGACGGGCTTTCTGCTTAGTCATTTTGTCTCCTTGTCGCTAGTCTAGCGCGCCATTTCCGGCGCTTTTGGCACAATGCTTCCGCACGCTCGTGACAATTCGGGCGAAGTTGTGTATACTTCGTGGCCTCAGCTTGAAACCGACCTTCGCCGAATAAGTCAATCACCACGACCAGCAGGTCCGCTGAGCATCTATGGAAGGATGGCAGAGTGGTTGAATGTACCGCCCTGGAAAGGCGGCATACGGAATCTCCGTATCGAGGGTTCGAATCCCTCTCCTTCCGCCAATTTCAAAAAGCCCCTGTAGCCTTGCGGCACAGGGGTTTTGCTTTATCTGCATACTGAACTGGTATGGGAAATTTGGACACTTTTAAGGAATCCAAACCATGCCGATAGCCCTGATCGTTAGAACCCAAGCCTTAAATCCCGTCAAGCGGGCAGCCGGAAAACTGAGTATTTCTAAAACCACCGTCTTAGTCTGGAAAATTTACACAGGCCACCGTTACTGCAACTGGCTTCAGAAAACGTGGATCCGTCAGAATCGCGCTTTGGTCCGCAAGAACGTGAGGAAAAATTTCCCGATCAGCTATCCGGCCAGTACAAAAGAATTCTGTTTGAAACCAAGCCTTGTTTACCAAAAGGAAATTGATTCGTTCCCTGCTATCCTCTTGCCCGAAGTCACCTTCCTTTGGAAACTGCAGAAGGCCGACACGGAACAGGATTTAAAGATCTTGGCTTCGACTTCTATATCCTGCCTGACGACCGTCAGATGAATGTCGATGAGCGCCGCAGGCTTCGCTAAGCGCTGAAACTGGCGCAGGCCCGGCTACTGTGCTGTCGAACCCATTCTTGAAGTTGCCGAAGAGTTTGCCCTAGAGCTAAAAAGAGAAATTTAACGAAAATCAGAACTTTTGAGAAAGCCAAGAAAGAGCATCGAATCCTAAGAGCATCGAATCCTCTCTTCAAAGATAGGCAGATTTCAAAATTATTCTATACTCGAGCCTATGAAAGAATTGATGCTCATAGCATTACAGCCTCAAGTCGTTGCTTGTACTGGAAATTCTGTATGTTTTAGCTAAAGATCATTTCCTAGTTCTACAATCCCGTTAAGGTCTTCGGGCTCGCCCCGGAAGAGTTCTGGCTAAAGCTCATTTCCTAGTTCTACAATCCCTCCGAGGGCCCCGACGCTGCTACCGCTATGTTCTGGCTAAAGCTCATTTCCTAGTTCTACAATCCTCGCCGCTTCGTACTCGGCGGAACTCTCCCGTTCTGGCTAAAGCTCATTTCCTAGTTCTACAATCCAGCTTTACCGCTTTCACGGCATTCAACCCTGTTCTGGCTAAAGCTCATTTCCTAGTTCTACAATCCCTCCTACTGGTTTGCTCGCTCGGCTGCGCGGTTCTGGCTAAAGCTCATTTCCTAGTTCTACAATCCAGCTTTACCGCTTTCACGGCATTCAACCCTGTTCTGGCTAAAGCTCATTTCCTAGTTCTACAATCCACCCGTCATGGGAGAGCTGCACAAAGGTAAGTTCTGGCTAAAGCTCATTTCCTAGTTCTACAATCCGAGGAGAAGCGCTTAGACGCCGAGCATCAGGTTCTGGCTAAAGCTCATTTCCTAGTTCTACAATCCGAAGCTCATTGCGTCTCTCCTGAAGAACAAGTTCTGGCTAAAGCTCATTTCCTAGTTCTACAATCCTTATATCGACGGCGCTATTTCGGCACTCCCGTTCTGGCTAAAGCTCATTTCCTAGTTCTACAATCCGAGAAAGTCGGAGACGATGGCTTCTTTGATGTTCTGGCTAAAGCTCATTTCCTAGTTCTACAATCCAGAGCGGGCACTCAGAAGCGTGCATCAGCTGTTCTGGCTAAAGCTCATTTCCTAGTTCTACAATCCGTCTGGCTCGATACGGATACGCTCCTGGCTGTTCTGGCTAAAGCTCATTTCCTAGTTCTACAATCCTGATTGGACGCCGTCAAGCTGCTGGACGGAGTTCTGGCTAAAGCTCATTTCCTAGTTCTACAATCCCATCCTCGACGACTATGACCGCGTGATCCAGTTCTGGCTAAAGCTCATTTCCTAGTTCTACAATCCAAACATCGCCTTTTTCAACGATCAGAAAGCGTTCTGGCTAAAGCTCATTTCCTAGTTCTACAATCCTAAGGCTGGCGACTGGACGGATGACTTCTAGTTCTGGCTAAAGCTCATTTCCTAGTTCTACAATCCTCGCCGCGCTGATCCTGAACGGAGGCCTCAGTTCTGGCTAAAGCTCATTTCCTAGTTCTACAATCCGAGAGCCGCTTTCTGTCTCTACGGGTAAGAGTTCTGGCTAAAGCTCATTTCCTAGTTCTACAATCCTTTGGCACGTGCTCTCGGCGTGACTCGCGGGTTCTGGCTAAAGCTCATTTCCTAGTTCTACAATCCTCGGGCATTGCGAAGTCGGCTCAGGTCAATGTTCTGGCTAAAGCTCATTTCCTAGTTCTACAATCCAGCCGGAGTCCTTGATGATCTTGCCAGACGGTTCTGGCTAAAGCTCATTTCCTAGTTCTACAATCCATCGGTTACAGAGGGATGATCGACCTCGCTGTTCTGGCTAAAGCTCATTTCCTAGTTCTACAATCCCTACTGACGATGCAAACCGGTACTGAGAGGTTCTGGCTAAAGCTCATTTCCTAGTTCTACAATCCCCCTATCAGATGCACCGCTTCGCGGGCAAAGTTCTGGCTAAAGCTCATTTCCTAGTTCTACAATCCTGAATGTCCGGGGCTAAGGGCTTTTACGATGTTCTGGCTAAAGCTCATTTCCTAGTTCTACAATCCGCGGGCGTTGCCGTAGCCTCCGTCCTCAGCGTTCTGGCTAAAGCTCATTTCCTAGTTCTACAATCCGTCTAAGACCGTCCATAAATGGACGAAGGCGTTCTGGCTAAAGCTCATTTCCTAGTTCTACAATCCTGATGCCATGGAGATGTCCTGTTCTAGGGCATCTCCGTGGCATTTTGGTAACGAAAACTTCCATTTCTAAAACAATTCAAGCTGCTTAGGCTGATTTTTTGGGCTTGTATTTCTTCTCTCTTGAAAGCAGATGATTCGTTGAAACTGAGCATCTGTAATCATGAGAATGTCAACGTCTCCTTTTGGAGGAAGGATGCTCTTGATCTGGCGTACTTGCACCGCTGCCTGCTCTTTGCTGGTGCACACCTTCGCGTAGATGCTGAGCTGACATTTCAGATAACCCATATCTAGCAGGGAAAGGCGGAAATGATTGGCATCTTTCCGCTGTGCCTTGGTTATGACGGGAAGGTCAAACATAACAATCATCCACATGATTCGATATCCTGAAAGCATTACTCATCGTCCAACGATTCATGTGCAGCACTAAACCGTTCCGGGATATACAAAGACTTTCGATCTTTCAAAAAGACTTGGGCAAGCGATGTCGCCATTTTTTGCATAGCAACCATCACCGGGCAACGGTCACTGCCTTTGACAGCGTCAAAATAAAGGCAACTCACAAGCTGGCGTTTGCTTTCCGGAGAAACTTTCGGAGCATGGACTGCTTGAATAAGCATCTTCTTCACTTGAAAGTCCACTAAAGGACGAAACGGCTCCATGAGGTCATCGACCAACCGCATCGCGTTGCTGTCATTCGAATGGTGCAACCCGATGCTTGGGTGCAAGCCAGCGGCTATCACCGCCCTGGCCATGGCTGACCGCAGAACGATATAGCCATAGTTCAGCAGAGCGTTTGCATCCCCTGCGTTTCTGTCCCGCACGAAATCATCGCCAAACAAAACCCGCCAATAGAACCTTGCTGCCTGAGCCTCCTTATTGTCCGGGTCGCCGCTGCGAACCTGCTTAGAAAGCGCCATAAGATAATTTTCATGCTCACTGTCAGTGAAATATCTGAGTGCATGAGCCTGTTGAGCAATCTTTGACTTGACAATGCTCGCCCATAGTTGCTTTTTCTTGGGCAGCGAGGCAGCAATCTGAGCATCAAAACGTCTGGCCTGCTGATGATGCCCATCAACAGGCCAAAGCATCCCCACAGCAGAATGCCTGTCGTTGCATAGAACAAAAGGGATATCTCGTTCCGCTAAAGCGACAAGAACATTATTGGTGTAACTGAGGCCATGTGCATGAGCAATGACCGCCGTAATGTCATCAAGGGGGATTCGTCCTAATTCCCGGTTGCCCTCCCCCTTTTGATAAACCATAAGAAATCCGCGATAAAGGGAGATGTGACAGGCGTCTGATGCGATTTCAACAATTCTCCCCAACATGGCTCCTCCCAAATAATCAATGGATTCTCACGTCCCCTATTGGAGATATCGTGACTCGACGAGCGTTGGCTTTTTGCAATGATCCAGCTTTCTTGGATATGTACTTGAATTCATCGTTCCTATCTCGGTCGCGTGCATCCACATTCGCCTCATAAATTCGGCTGAAAAAAATCTGCCCGTTTGTTCTGATGACGTTCACGATGAAAATTTCCGGTTTTTCGTCGATAACCATCGACACGAAATCGCCTTTCATCAGACGCATGACCAAAGGCTTACCTGTCTGACTGGTTCCGCCATACAAAACATCCTTACCCTTTTCGCGGACGATCTGATAAGCCTGATAAGTCGACACTACATTCGATGTCCACTTGCCGGCATCACTTTTCTCAATCTCAATGCAGAAATTGTTGTTGCCTTTGTAGCCCTTGTAAGGCTTAGCGGAGCCATCCGGCATAATCCCATGCCGATAGCTTGCTTTCGGAGAGGCAATGGGGATCACTTGCAACTTTTCATAATCGGCGACACGCTTGCCGTCCTTAAGAATCTTGTGAGTCACCGTTAGTCCGTCAGCTCTTAAGCCTCTAGCTGTCTGATCCATCAGACAGCCTTCGTAAGAGTGATCCGGCTTATGGCTGACGCGGACAGCGCGAACCGCACGGCCGACGTCTTCGGCATAGGAATCCCACGGCAAGGGCATCCTAGCAATCAAACGATTGGCTCCTTCCTGCCCAGTTTTCGCACTAGCCGTTGCGACCTTTTGCAGAGTGCCTTGATCGGTCACAGCGATCACACAGGAATCAACCGCATGATGCCGATGATCGTTCCGATTTTTTTGCCTGTGTCGCTCAGGATCGAATTGAGCCCGAACTCACGGCGCAGTTTTGCCGTCAGCTGACCAGGAATAGAACGGGTCCGCGGGCAAATAAGGGATAAGTATTCACACGCAATGCGTGAGATATAGCGTGTGTCATTAAGTGCCCGAGCAGTGAAGTCCTCATTGCTGCCCAGCCATGTTGCATAGCCGTGCTCTCCGAACCTGAAGCGCTTGTTTCCGGGCATTCGCTCCGCACGTGCAAGCATCCCATCTACATCCCAGCCTTGGGCTGCAAAGTCCTCCCTGGCCTCCCACGGCGTGCGGTTCCCTTTGATGCGGTTGGCCTCCCTGATGCAGACCGTCTTATTGGCCATGGAATCATCAAGCGTGCGGGCGTACGGGAGAATGTGCTCAATTTCAACCTCCCCGGTAAACAGCATCGCAGCGCTGATTTGTTTGCCGGAATAAGGACACATGCGTTCCAGCTGGTTTTGGGGATTCAATTCCTCCCAAAGCACCCACTTCTTAATGTCATATTCTTTAACGCTGTCTTCGGGGCAGCCGAGAATGTGCGCGATTGAATGACGAATGCGCTCTCGCTGCTTTTCGTTCTCCGCCTGGCGCTTGGACCACTCAATTCTTTGCTGGCGGCTTTGCTTAAGATCCCGAGCCACCTCAATAATGATTTCAGTCGGCCGGCCGTACTTTTGAATCAAGGCATTGACAACCACGCGCGTCTGATTGAGCGCAATATGAACAGTCGGGTTGGCAATTTTCCCAAAACGCTTCTCAGGTGGGTCCTCCGGTTTGCCGGTGCCAAAGCCGACATGGCGCTGCAAATACTCTCCGTAATAGGGGAGTTTCTGCAAGATTTCGCCGGTTTGCTGCATGTGCGAAAGCGCCGAATGCGATTCAAAGCCTGCTTTAACAACGGCCTTGTCATAGGTGATTACGCTCGATTTAAGAACCGGAAGGATTTTGCTCAAAGCTTTTTTGCTCAGACTCCCGTAACCGGCCGGGAGTGTCAGGTCGGAAAGCTCTTCGGCAAGCTCCGTATCGATGCCGAGGTTAGCTTTCAGCCAAGCGATGAGATCTTCTTCGGACTCGGTTTCTAGAAGCTTCTCTACAACCTCGTCCTGACGTCTTTCCGTAAGACCGAACCATTTGCTCTTGAGCTTTTTCCCCAAAACCGCGGAGGTCGCATTGCCCTTCAGCTCGGTGCGGCGCTCGTCTTCCAGATTAAAGTCGCCCGTGTAACCAATCAGTTTTTTAATCTGGACAAACGAACGCCTTGAATTCTTTTCAAGGGCATCAACAATGCGGTCGCGCTCCTGAAGCGTTAATTCAACCTCGCCCAGATTAGCGTCGAGTTTTCGAAGATTGTTGACTTCCTGATAAATGCGGAAACGCTGCTGGCTCGGCAGTGCCAGCGGAGCCCGGGGCTCCTCGGGTATCAGCGTGCAGCGGCCCGGAACAACCGGACGTAAATCACGTTGGAAAAAGATGGTTGACTGCAGGGTTTCACGGGCAGCATCGTTAAAAAGCTCGGGATTAAAGCGCCTCTGCGATTCCCAAAGCGCATTAAATTCATCGTGCACCATATCCCGGTCAAGATACAGGTCATAGATTTTGACCGTTTTGTTCTCTTCCTTCTTGTTGCGCAGGCGCGTGCGGGTGCCTAATCCCGCCTTATGACGTTTGTTAAGCCACTCTCCAATCGTTCGGCAGCCTTCATCGACAAGCGTCTGCCTCGTCTTTTTGATAGAAGACTTCATCACACTGGAGTCTTTATCCCGGGCATCCGTTTTGCGATTGCTCTTAAAGCCGCGGCGCTGAGCCAGATGGAAAAGGGCCCTGGCGAATTCTCCCGGAGTCAGCGGCTCGTCCAGCCCCTTAGCACGAAGCGCGTACGGATCAAGACGCTCAAGCTGACGGCGGGCAGCCTCATCCTTTGGGAAAAAGCCAAGTCTGACCAGATCGGCGATGAGCCGGTTGCGGCGCCTTATCTTACGATCGCGCGTACGCCGCATTTGACGGGCAAGCCGGCGCTGCACCGCGAGAGAATCCTTTGTCTTGGGATCGCGTCCGTCGCTGAAAATGCGGACGCCGGCACGAATAACCGCACAAGGCTTGTTGTTTTTGTCGAGGCGAAGCATTGCCCAGCCCAAAGAGCTCGTACCCAAGTCAATGCCCAGTCGATAGCGCAGTTTTTGTTTCGTTTCCATCAAGGTCACCTTAATTCTGCAATCGGTTTATAATGCCCATGTGTGTAGAGCTAGGAAATGAGCTTTTTCGCCATTAACAAGCTGAAAAATGCACCAAATGCGAGGCCGCTATATGCGGCCTCTTCCTTTTTCTGCGGTTCCAATTTCATTTTCAGCTGCGCTTGACAAATTCAGCCTCTTATCCCATTTCAAAAATCCGCTTTAAGGCGGATTTTTTGCATCACATCATTGACACGAAATCTTGAATAAAAATTCAAATAACCTTGTCAATCCTAGCATCATTTAAAAAGGAATCATCCTTTTTCTTTTTGAGCTTTATTGCTTGATTTTTTTGTTTTTGACGCTTGGCTTTGATGGGCACTGTTCCTTTCTGAAGCAAGCTTCTAGAAAGAGCCGGATGCTCGGCTCCCTCCCCCGAAAACGCTACAATCGGTTGGTCATTTTTTGGGAGACTGCTGTGTCAACCTCGCTTTTCAGACCGATTCCCGCGACCGGGAAACAGCCCGCGGCCGTCATCTTCGACCTCGATAAGACGCTCATCGACGGCAACGCCTCGATCCTTTGGACCGAGTATCTCTACGAAAAAGGGTTCATCTCTGATCCTTCATACCGGGAGAACGACCGCGCCATGGCGCGCGAATACCGCCGCGGCACGCTCGACATCGCGGCCTGGATTTCCAAGTACGGCTCGGCCATTTCGAGCGTTCCGAAAGAATTGGTCGACCAAACCGCTGCTGCGTTTGCCGACGAGAAAATCGCCCCGCTGGCTTTCCGCGATGGGCTCGACAGAATCCGCGAAGCGAAGGAAAAGGGCATGGCCGTGCTGATCGTTTCGGCCTCCTGCGCGTTCCTCGTGCGCCCCATCGCCGTGAAGGTCTTCGGGCTCGCGCCAGAGGACGCTGTCGGCCTTGAGCTCGCCGTGAGAAACGGTGCCTATCAGGCGGAAATCGAGGGCACGCCGTCCTTCCAGGAGGGCAAGATCGAGCGCGCCCGCGCCGCTCTCGAAGCCCGCGGCCTGAAGCTTGAGGACGCCGTCTTCATCACCGACAGCCGCAACGACCTGCCGCTTGCCGAGGCGGCGGGCGACTGCGAGACGGTCAATCCCGATCACGGCCTTCGCGAAATCGCGATGAAAAAGCACTGGCGCGTCAACAGCTGGATCCGCTGGTGAAATAGGTCCTCAAAAGAGGCCTATTTGTTGACAATTTGTTCAGTTTGTTCGTTGATTTTTCAGCGTTTCGGGGAAAGGGACTAGTTTTGCTGAGTAAGCTTTAACTTACTTCAATTTCCCCGTTTTTTTCGTGCCGCGCAGCCGCGGCGTTCGTTATAGTGCATCCCTAACGACGGTCGGCAAGACCGCCCGCTTTTGTCACCGAACCAGCAAAAGGAACAGACACTATGACTTTCAAGAAACTGATCGTTTCCGCGGCTGCCGCCGTCACGCTCGCCGCCGGTTTTGCCGGCACCGCGGCCGCGAGGGGCTCGCTCAACGTCGGCACCGAGCCGACCTTCGCGCCCTTCGAGTTTCTCGATACCAAGACGCACACCTTCACGGGCTTCGACATGGACCTCATCCGTGCCGTCGCCGACAAAGCGGGCTATGACGTCAAGATCATGAACATGGGCTTCGATGCCCTGATCCCGGCCCTCGAGACCGGCACCATCGACGTCATCGCCTCGGGCATTTCGATCACGCCGGAGCGCGCCAAGCGCATCGACTTCACGACGCCCTACTACAAGTCCGGCCTTTCCTACCTCATCCGCAAGGACAGCGCCAAGACCATCAAGTCCTTTGACGACCTGAAGGGCAAGAAGATCGCCGTCCAGATCGGCAACACGGGTGCCGAGTACGCCAAGAGTATTCCGGGCACCGATGTGAAGGCCTTCAACACGACGAGCGAGGCGTTCATGGATCTCAACGCCGGCAATTCCGATGCCGTCATCCTCGACCGTCCGGTGCTCGCCTACTTCCTCAAGAGCAAGCCCAAGGTTGCCAAGAACCTCCAGCTCTCGAAGGACATGGCCGACAGCGAGAACTTCGGCTTCGCCGTGAAGAAGGGCAACACCGAGCTGCTCAACAAGCTCAACGCCGCTTACGGCGAGCTCAAGGCCTCGGGCGAAGTCGACAAGATCTACAAGAAGTGGTTTGCGGATTAACCGCCGCTTCTTCATCCCATCGTCTTTAACTTGAATAAACGCGGACTCTCCGGTCCGGAGTCCGCGGCGCCTTCCGCGGCCGCGCAAGCGGCCGCCAAACCCCGGCACCCTTTTCGGCGCCGGCCGAGAAGGTCGGTTTTTCATCCGGGAGCACATCCCTCTGGAAACCCCGGCCGGCAAAAGACGAGGCTCGCCGCAGCTCTGCGGGCGGATTGAGCCTTTTATAAAAGAACTGCTTAACTCGGAAGTTAAAAAAAATCATGTTCAAGACGTTTTCTACTCTGAAAAACATCGTGCTCTCCGCGGCCGCCGGCGCCGCGCTGCTTGCGGGCTCCCAGGGCGCCGCTGCTGAGCAGACGCTCCGCGTGGCGACCGAGCCGACCTTCCCGCCGTTTGAGTTCGTGAAGACGGAAACCAACCAGCTCACGGGCTTCGAGGTGGACCTCGTCAACGAGATCGCCAAGGAACTCGGCGCCAAGATCGAGTGGCAGGTGATGGGCTTCGACGCCATCATCCCGGCCATCCGCTCCAAGACCGTCCAGATGGGCGCCGCCGGCTTCTCGGTCACCGAGGAGCGCAAGAAGCACGTGCTCTTCTCGGATCCCTTCTACAAGTCGGGCCTCTCGATCACGACGATGAAGGAAAACGCCGGGAAGATCAAGAGCATGAAGGACCTTGAAGGCAAGAAGATCGGCGTGCAGCTCGGCACGACGAGCCAGGCGGCCGCCATGAAGGTCAAGGGTGCCAAGGTGGTCAAGTTCAACTCGGCCGGCGAAGCGCTCCTTGACATGTCGATCGGCGGCAGCTACGCCGTGATCAACGACCGTCCGGTCACCTCGTACATCCTCACGCAGCAGCCCAAGCTCGCTGAGAAGATGGTGCAGCTGCCCGAGACCTACACCGCGGACGATTTCGCTTTCGTCTTCGACAAGAGTTCCACGGATCTTCAGGGCAAGGTGAACGCCGCGCTCAAGAAGATCAAGGACGACGGGCGCTACGGCAAGATCAGTGAAAAATGGTTCGGTAAGAACTGATCCCGCAGCGGCGCCCGCCCTCTGCCGGCGGGGCGCAGCGGCCTTCTGGCCGCTGCGCAGCCCCGGTTCCCGCGGGCGGTTACGATTTTCTGCGTCATCCGCGCTCGCACGGGTGGCGCATTTGCCGTTACAATTGCAAAAATTTTTGTCAGGGGTGACATCCGCCGCACCGATGCGCAGCGCCCCGAGGTCACGTAAGGACTTACGAAACGATGGAGTTTGACTTTTCCCTGATCCTGCACAGCCTTCCGCTGCTTCTCAAGGGCGCCGGCGTCACGTTGGAAATTACGGCCATGGCCGTCGGCCTCGGCCTCGTCATCGGTCTTTTCACCGGCCTCGCCGAGCTCGCCAAAACGCCCCTGCTGCGCATTCCCGCCAAAGTCTACGTTGACGTCATCCGCGGCACCCCGCTCCTGATTCAGATCTTCATCATTTACTTCGCGCTGCCGAACCTCATCGGGCACCGCGTCGATCCTTACGTGGCTGCGGTGGCGGCCTGCTCGATCAATTCGGGCGCTTACGTGGCGGAGATTTTCCGCGCGGGCATCCAGTCCATCGACATCAACCAGACGCGCGCCGGCCTCTCGCTCGGCATGACGAAGGCGCAGACGATGCGCTATATCGTGCTGCCGCAGGCTTTCAAGCGCATCATTCCGCCGCTCGGCAACGAATTCATCGCCATGCTGAAGGACTCCTCGCTGGTGTCCGTGATCGGCTTCGAAGAGCTCACCCGCTCCGGCCAGCTCATCATCGCCGAGTCGTACGGCACGATGGAGATTTGGACGACCGTCGCCCTCCTCTACCTGATCATGACGCTCACGATCACGCGCCTCATCAGCTGGCTCGAGAAGCGCTACCAGATCTCCGACCAGCAGTAAGCGGTCTGGACGCTTCTGCGCAAAAGGCCTTCCGCCGCGGCGGAAGGCTTTTTTGTCGGCCTGAGAAAGGCGCTCAAAAAGGGCGTTTGTCACTTGCGCTCGCGCCCGTGTCTTAGTAAAATCACGACTTTCACGGCTCGAGTCTCAACGCTCGTGTCCGCAAGTCCACTTATTTTCTTCTTTAGGAAAACAAATGTCTGTTGAAATGACGAAAAAGGAAATCGTTGCCAAGTATCAGCGCGCCGAAGGCGACACGGGTTCTCCCGAGGTCCAGGTGGCCCTTCTGACCGCCCGCATCGAGCACCTGACGGAGCACTTCAAGGTTCACGCCAAGGATCATCACTCCCGCCGCGGCCTGCTTCGCATGGTGTCCCGCCGCCGCAAGCTGCTTGACTACCTCAAGCGCACCGATCTCAACGCTTACCGCAAGCTGATCGAACAGCTCAACCTGCGCAAGTAAGCTGGAATCATTTCAGACAACGGCCTGCCCAAGCGACAGGCCGTCGTCGCATTCAGCCATCCGTCGTTCGTTGACGCCTTTCTTTTTTCTGCCCGCACGGCCATACGCGTTGCGACATGAGCTTTTGAAAGGTCCGAAAGCTGATGCCGCAGCGTGCCGGGAAGCCTCCGAAGCTTCCTCGGACGCCCGGGCAAACGATTGAAACAAACGTCAGCGGCGACACTTTTTAACCTGTAAGGAAACAGCACAATGTCCATGTTCCACAAAGTGTCCAAGTCCTTCCGCTACGGCGACCACGACGTCACGCTCACCACCGGCGAGCTGGCCCGCCAGGCCACCGGCGCCTGCGTTGTCCAGATGGACGACACCGTGATTCTCGCCACGGTCGTCGCCAAGAAGGAAACCAAGCCCGGCCAGGACTTCTTCCCGCTCACCGTCGACTACATCGAGAAGACCTACGCCGCGGGCCGCATCCCGGGCGGCTTCTTCAAGCGCGAGGGCCGTCCCTCCGAGAAGGAAACGCTCACCTCCCGCCTCATTGACCGTCCGATCCGCCCGCTCTTCCCGGACGGCTTCTTCAACGAAGTGCAGGTGATCATTCACGTGCTCTCCGCCGACCCGATGGTTGATCCGGACATTCCGTCCATGATCGGCGCTTCCGCCGCCCTGTCGCTCTCCGGCATCCCCTTCAAGGGCCCGATCGCCGGCTGCCGCGTCGGCTACATCAACGACCAGTTCGTTCTCAACCCCACCACCGAGCAGCTCAAGCACTCCCGCCTCGACCTCGTCGTCGCCGGCACCGAGCGCGCCGTGCTGATGGTCGAGTCCGAAGCCGACATTCTTCCCGAGAAGACGATGCTCGACGCCGTGATGTTCGGCCAGCGCAGCATGCAGGTCTGCATCAAGGCCATCAACGAGCTCGTCGCCGAAGCCGGCAAGCCCGCCTGGGACTGGCAGCCGCCCGCGGAGGACACCGCGCTCATCAACCGCATCAAGGAAATCGTCGGCAACGGCATCGTCGAGGCCTACAACATCCGCGCCAAGCAGGCCCGCAGCGAACTGCTGCGCAACCTCTATGAGAAGGTTGACGCCCAGCTCGCCGCCGACGCCGAGGCCGCCGGCACCGAAGCCCCCGACCCCAACGAAGTTCACGGCATCCTCTTCAAGATGGAAGCCCATCACGTGCGCTCCCGCATTCTCAACGGCGAGCCGCGCATCGACGGCCGCGACACCCGCACGGTGCGCCCGATCGAAATCCGCCAGGGCGTGCTGCCGCGCGCCCACGGCTCCGCGCTCTTCACCCGCGGCGAGACGCAGGCCCTCGTGGTCACGACGCTCGGCACGAAGCAGGACGAGCAGATCATCGACGGCCTCTGCGGCGAGACGCGCGAGCGCTTCATGCTGCACTACAACATGCCCCCGTTCGCCACGGGCGAAACGGGCCGCGTCGGCAGCCCGAAGCGCCGCGAGATCGGCCACGGCCGCCTTGCCAAGCGCGCCCTGAAGGCCGTTCTGCCTTCTCCTGAAGAATTCCAGTACACGATCCGCGTGGTCTCCGAGATCTGCGAGTCGAACGGCTCCTCCTCGATGGCCTCCGTCTGCGGCGGCTGCCTGTCGATGCTCGATGCGGGCGTGCCCCTCAAGGACTACGTCGCCGGCGTCGCCATGGGCCTCATCAAGGAAGGCAACAAGTTCGCGGTGCTCACCGACATCCTCGGCGACGAGGACCACCTCGGCGACATGGACTTCAAGGTCGCCGGCACGGCCGACGGCGTGACCGCCCTGCAGATGGACATCAAGATCGAAGGCATCACCGCCGAGATCATGCAGGCCGCTCTCGCCCAGGCTCATGAGGGCCGCCTCCACATCCTCGGCAAGATGCACGAGATGGCCGGCGGCGGTGCCCACGAGCTCTCCAACTACGCGCCGCGCATGGTGTCCTTCAAGATCGACACCGACCAGATCCGCGATGTCATCGGCAAGGGCGGCGCCACGATCCGTGCGCTCACCGAAGAAACCGACACCTCGATCGACATCGAGGAAGACGGCACGGTGACGATCGCCAGCCCCGACATGAACCGCGTCGCCGAGGCCCGCCGCCGCATCGAAGAGATCACGGCGAAGGTCGAGGTCGGCCAGGTTTACGAAGGCACGGTCCAGCGCCTGCTCGACTTCGGCGCCATCGTCCAGCTGCTGCCCGGCAAGGACGGCCTGCTGCACATCAGCCAGATCGCCAACGAGCGCGTCAACAAGGTCTCCGACTACCTGAAGGAAGGCCAGAAGGTCCGCGTCAAGGTGATCGAGGCCGATGAGAAGGGCCGCGTCCGCCTCTCCATGAAGGCGCTCCTGAAGGAAAACAGCGACCGCACGGAAGCGTAATCCCCAGGAAGAAGCGGAGCGCTGAAAAGCGCCCCGCTCTCATCACGGAGAACAGAAAACCCGGCACCGCCCTGCGGCGTGCCGGGTTTCATGTATTTCGGGACCGGGCAAAGCGCGCTTTGCCCGAAGCCCTGCAGAGCCGGACTACGGCTCAAAGCGCAGCGTCGCCTTGAAATTCCTCTTCGGAAGCGAGGCGACGTCGGCCGCGTCAATGCGTCCGACCGACTGCATGCCGAAGTGCTCGCCGTTCTGGGCATAGAGGAACACCAAGCAGCGCTGCGGCGGCCAGTAAATGATTTCGCCCACTTCATAGCCGCGCCGCTTCACCTCCTCGGCCGGAAGCGCTTCCTTGAGGAACGAGCAGAGCTCGCGCGAATAGAGGTCTTCGAAATCGATCGTCATGGGCAGGCGCTTTGCCAGGGCGCGCGCCGTCGCGTTGTCTTCGAGCTTGGCGCGGAAAGTCTTTCCGCCCGCTTCGATCACCAGGGTGCCTTTCATCATTTTCTTAGCTCCTTCGGCCGCGGACGCCTGCGGCATCAGGGCAAGGCCCTCTATGCCGCCGGCAAAGCCCGCCAGGGCCTTCAAAAAAGTTCTTCTCTTCATAGCAATCCTCAACCGTTTTAAGGCCGATGAATCAAGTGCACCCCGAGCTTGCACTCTTCGCTTTTTATTTTTGCTCAGCCGCGGAAGAAAACTGTCGGCATTCAAGGCAAAAATTTGCCCATTTTTCCCGAATGACGCACATAAAAGAGAAAACCGGATTCCATAAGCGGCCCTTCATCTGCCGGCCGCATCATCGCTGAGCGGGCAAAGCCCTTTTACACTTTGATGCGAGGGGCAAAACCGTATAAAATGCGAAATTTAGGCTCCCCCTTCCCGGCAGGGAAGCGGAAGCCGCCATGCACTCTTTTTTAGGATGAGAGCCTTGCGCACACCGTATGTCATCGCCAACTGGAAAATGAACGGCTCTTCGGCCGACGCCGAAGCATGGGCCGCGCGTTTTCTCAGCCTGCGCGCGGCGGGCGAGTGCCGCTGCGCCGTCTGCGCTCCGTTCGTCTACCTGCCGCAGCTCGTCAGGGCCTTTGAAGGCACCGGCGTCGCGGTGGGAGCCGAGACGGTCTCCGCCCATGCCGCGGGCGCCTTCACGGGCGAAGTCTCCGCGGACATGCTCCGGGACATCGGCGTGACGCTCTGCATCATCGGACACTCCGAGCGCCGCTCGCTCTGGCACGAGACGAACGATGACGTCGCCGCCCAGGCCGAGGCGCTCGCCAAGGCCGGCATCCCCGCCGTTCTCTGCGTGGGCGAGACGCTCGCCGAGCGCGAGGCGGGCCGCACGATCGGCACCGTCACCGCGCAGCTCGAGGCCGTGCTTTCGCGCGTGGCCCCGTCGGCGCTCGCCGCCGTCGCCTACGAGCCCGTCTGGGCCATCGGCACGGGCCGCACCGCGACGCCCGAGACCGCGCAGGAAGTGCACGCCGCGCTGCGTGCGGCCGTTTCGCGCCGCGACGCCGGCGCTGCGGCCGACCTTCCGATTCTCTACGGCGGCAGCGTCAAGCCCGCGAACGCGGCGGCGCTTTTCGCCCAGCCCGACATCGACGGCGGCCTCATCGGAGGCGCCTCGCTTCAGGCGGACAGCTTCCACGCCATCTGCGCAGCTGCCCGCGCGAACTGATTTTCCATACATTTAGGTTTCAACCATGCATTTCCTTCTCAGCATCGCCCTCGTTCTGCAGATCATCTCGGCTGTCGTGGTGATCGTGCTCGTGCTCATGCAGCACGGCAAAGGCGCCGACCTCGGCGCGGCCTTCGGTGCCGGCGCCTCCGGCTCGCTCTTCGGCGCCGCCGGCAGCGCGAACTTCCTGTCGCGCTCGACGGCCGTCGCGGCGACGATTTTCTTCTGCTCCACGCTCGCTCTGACGCTCGCCTCGGGCGCTTTCAGCAAGCGTCCCGCGCAGCCCACGGGCGGCGTTCTGAGCACGGTCGAGCAGCCGGTGGCATCCCAAGAACAGGGTACGAAGCCTGCCGAACAGCCCGCCGAAACGCCCAGCAAGGAAATTCCGCGCTAAAATCGGCACTCTTCGCAACGGCGGTATCATCTGAATACGGCCGGAACGCAGGAAACAATTCGCGGTCGTGGCGAAATTGGTAGACGCGCAGCCTTGAGGTGGCTGTGGCGAAAGTCATGAGAGTTCGAGTCTCTCCGACCGCACCAGAATGACTGGGGTATCGCCAAGTCTGGTTAAGGCAACGGATTCTGAATCCGTCATGCGTAGGTTCGAATCCTACTACCCCTGCCAATCATTCAAAGGCATCCTGCCGGGGCGCTCAGCGGCCCCGCAGACAATGCCGCGCTTTTGCGCTAAGCTAATCGCTGAGAACAATTCGCGGTCGTGGCGAAATTGGTAGACGCGCAGCCTTGAGGTGGCTGTGGCGAAAGTCATGAGAGTTCGAGTCTCTCCGACCGCACCAAGATGACTGGGGTATCGCCAAGTCTGGTTAAGGCAACGGATTCTGAATCCGTCATGCGTAGGTTCGAATCCTACTACCCCTGCCACGTCATCCTCAGGCACCCTGCCGGGCACTCAGCGGCCCGGCGGAGACTGCCGCGCCTCCGGGCGCAGAAATCAGCGCTGAGAGCATTTCGCGGTCGTGGCGAAATTGGTAGACGCGCAGCCTTGAGGTGGCTGTGGCGAAAGTCATGAGAGTTCGAGTCTCTCCGACCGCACCAGGATGACTGGGGTATCGCCAAGTCTGGTTAAGGCAACGGATTCTGAATCCGTCATGCGTAGGTTCGAATCCTACTACCCCTGCCAGGAAGTCCGACAAAAAGCAGCGTGAGCGATCACGCTGCTTTTTGTTTTCTGCAGCCTATGAATTCTCCCTAATGCTTCGGGCGGATTCTCCCGGCCCTAGGCTTATCCGAACGGCGGGTTTATTTTCGGCACCGCCCCGCTACAATGGATCCGTCACACCTTTTTCAGGATCTTTAAGCGATGCAGCGCCTCACGATTTCCCTTGACGACGACCTGGCCACGCGCTTTGACGAGCTCATCGCCCGGCGCGGCTACGACAACCGCTCCGAAGCGTTCCGCGACATGGTCCGCCAGATGCTCGCCGCCGACGAATTCCGCCAGGGCTCGGAGCGCGAGTGCGTGGCCGTCGTGAGCTACGCCTACAACCACCACGCCCGCCAGCTCTCGATGCGCCTCACGGAGCAGCAGCACGAGCACACCGGCCTCGTCATCTCGACCATGCACGTGCACGTCACCCACAGCGACTGCGCCGAGGCGGTGGTGATCCGCGGCCCTTACGCGCGCGTGCGCGAGATTTCCGAGGGCCTCATCGCCGAGCCCGGCATCAAGCACGGCGGCATCAACATCATTCCGGTCGAGGAGGAAGATGCCCCTGAGGCGCACGAGGAAGCGCATGAGCACGCCCGGGCGCACGCGCCGAGGCACTGACCGCTGAGCCCTTCCTAAGGCCCCAAAAACGGAAAAACTCCGCACCCGGGAGATCCGGGCTGCGGAGTTTTGCTTTTTTAACCTTCCTTTAAGCGGGTCAGCTGAGGAAGACCATGTCCATGATGAAGAACACCGGGACGAGGATGCCGATCGACCAGACCATGTACCCAAAGAAGCTCGGCATCTTGATGCCGCGCTCGGCGCAGATCGCGACCGTCATGAAGTTCGGCGCGTTGCCGATGTAGGTGATGGCGCCCATGAACACGGAGCCCATGGAGATGGCCATCAGGGTCTTCGAGGCCTCGGTCATCAGGTGCACCGGATCGCCGCCCGCGAGGTTGAAGAACGCGAGGTAGGTCGGCGTGTTGTCGAGGAACGCGGAGAGCGAGCCCGTGAGCCAGAAGTACACCGTGTTGTTGAAGGACCCGTCGGGGTTGGTGACCATCGCAACGAGCGGCGCGAAGGCGCCGTCCATGCCCGCGCGGAGCATGGCGAGCACCGGCGCGATGCAGGCGAAGATGCCGAAGAAGAGCTTGGCGACTTCTTCGATCGGCTCAAAGCTGAACTGGTTAAGCTCGTGGGTCTTGTCGTCCGTGAAGTGGAGCGACAGCAGCGCCGCGCAGATGAAGATCACGTCGCGCAGCACGCCTTCGAGCGAGAAGTCGACGCCGAGGATGCTGAAGTGCACGCCCGGGTGCCAGAAGCCGGCCATGAGCACGGCGCCGATGATCATTGCGAGGAAGACGAAGTTGATCGCGCCGTCGATGCCGAAGGGGATCTTATCCTCGGGCGTCTTCATGCCCGCGGCGACGTCGCGCTTGTAGGCGAAGCAGTCGATCACGAAGTAAATCGCGAGCAGCAGGCCCACCGTGAAGAGCCAGGGCAGGATCAGGTGCTCGGTGGTCCAGAAGAAGTTCACGCCCTTTAAGAAGCCCATGAAAAGGGGCGGGTCGCCCAGCGGCGTGAGCGAGCCGCCCACATTGGCGACGAGGAAGATGAAGAAGATGAACGTGTGCATCTTGTAGCGGCGCATCTCGTTGGCGCCGATGAGCGGACGGATGAGCAGCATGGCCGCGCCCGTCGTGCCCATGAAGTTCGCGAGCACCGCGCCGATGCCGAGCATCGCCGTGTTGACGATCGGCCGGCCCACGAAAGTGCCGCGGATGTGGATGCCGCCCGCCACGATGAAGAGCGCGCCCACGAAGATGATGAAGGGCACGTAGTCGCCGAGCAGCACGTGCGCGAGGCTCGAGAAGGCGGTCGAGGAGCCGAGGATGACGAACATCGGGACCGCGCAGCACAGCGCCCAGAAGAGCGCGACCTTGCCCTGGTGCCTGCCCCAGAAGATCGGGGCGAAAAGCGGGAAGAGCGCGATGCTCAGCAGAACGCCCGCAAACGGGATGGCCCAGGCGAGGCCGAGCGAGGAGCCGTCGAGTTCGGCCGCGCCGGCGGCCGCCGGGACGAGCGCCGCGCTGGAGACGGCGGCGAGCTTGATCAAAGTCGTCAGATTCACTTTGGATTGTTCCTACGTTGGGCCGGGAGGACCGCGGCCTTTTTGAACAGTGGCGTACGTTTGAAAGGGTCGGCAGAGAACGTCGGGCATCCTTCGCCGGCGGGCCTCGGAAAGGCGTCGCCTTTCAAATGTGCACCGCTTAATTGAGCCCGATAAATCGGGCTCATTAGGAAAAAATACACTGTTTTACGGTTTTCTGCCGAAAAATCTGCGGATTTTTTCTTTGACGCAGATTCGCTTTCGGGGCCTTCTTAACAAAGCGCCCGCCGTGCGGGACCCAAACTCCCAGTTGGCTGATCAAGAAAGGGGCTGACGCAGATCAAAGACCCCTCTTTTAACGAAGATAACTCCGTGATTTCTTTAAAAAAGAATTTGCGGAGTTTTCTTTTATGCTGTAAAATGATCCATATTTATTCAATGATGATCATAAAGGATCATTTCGATGCGCAAGAACAACCCCGACAGATGGCATTTCACCGTTGAAACCAACGCCAAAGGGCTTTCCTATGTCTACGCCTACCAGACGCAGTGGGATCCGGTGAAGAAACAGTCCCACCGCAGCGCAAAGCGCTACGCCGGCCGACTGCACGAGGACGGCAGGGTGTCTTTCGGAAAGCGCTTTCTGGAGGATTTCCCCGCGTACGCCGAGGGC
The DNA here is from genome assembly GCA_047777475.1 of Burkholderia sp. Classification (GTDB taxonomy): domain Bacteria; phylum Pseudomonadota; class Gammaproteobacteria; order Burkholderiales; family Burkholderiaceae_F; genus Sutterella. Next base: position 286,046 of record JBKEET010000002.1, on the reverse strand, counting down.
GATTTCTACTACGGAGCCGACAAAACTCTTGTGGACGAGACTGCGTATCGAAAGGATTTTCCGGAAGCCCCCGGCCCCAAGCCCGAAGAGGAACAGAAGCTCGATGAAACGCTCAATGCCGGCGTGACTTGGGCGGCCGAGGCCATCGCCGATCAATCCGGCATGCTCTGCGACCTGAAGGACGTCTTCGGCGAGGACGCCGGCGATCTGCTCGCCCTTGCTGTCTACAAGCTCGACGGCGGCGGCCCGATGGCCGCCTACGAGGACTGGCGGCGCAACGTGTATCTGAAATCCGGCGGCGTGCTCAGCTCGCAGCGCATCAGCGAGCTGATGAGCACCGTGACGCAAAAGAAGATCGAAAGCTACTTTGCCCTGCGCCACAAGCGAATTCTCGAAAAGGCTAAAAACCGCGGGGAGAAGACTTTCTATGCGCTGGACAACACGTCTGTCTCCACGTACTCGGCCACCATCGATGATGCCGAATTCGGACATGCCAAGCGAGATCCCGAGCTCAGGCAGATCAACTACACCTTTGTCTGCGATCAGGCGACCGGCGACATTGCCTATGCGCATTCCTATGCCGGCTCCGTCAATGACGTCACGGCCCTGAGCGACATCCTTTACCGCATGAAGGGCGCCGGCCTGGACCTTGAAGACACGGTTCTCGTGACGGACCGCGGTTACGGAAGCCTCTGCAATGTGCAGAGGATGGTGAACCTCGAGCTGCGCTTCATTCAGGGCGTGCGCAAGAACGAAGACTCTGTCCTGCGGGCGATTGACCGATACAGCGCATCGCTGCGCGATATGAACTTTTACAACTCCAGACTCGAGGTGTATGCAAGAACGATCAAGGAAGACTGGTCTCAGAATACGGATTTCGGACGCATCAGCAGGCCTGTCTACGTTCATCTCTACCGCTTCCCCGGCGGAGACGAGCTGGAAATGAAGCAGCTGATGGCCAAAGTCGACGATCTGCTGGAAGGTCTCAACGAAGGCAGAAAGCAGCCCGACGATTTATGGAGAAGCTGCAAGCGCTTTGTCGAGAAAACTGCGGACAGAAACGGCAGGACCGTGTGGGTCAGGAACTATGCCGCTCTGCAGGATGCCTGCCGCTACGCCGGCATATTCGTGCTGCGGACGAACGAGGAAGAAGATCCTTTCCGAGCGCTTTGGGCCTATCGCCTGAGGGGACGGGTCGAGCTCGATTTCAACCAATTCAAGAATCAGGTCGACGGGGACCGCCTGCGCAGCACGCAGACGGGATACCTCGGCAAGCTCTTTGTCTGCACGCTGGCCGCCGCCATTCGGCTCATGATGCTGAAGCGTGCGCACGACAGCAGGGAACCGGGCGTTTTCCTGCCGCATAACTCGATCGACTGCCTGCTTGCAAAGCTGCGCTGCCTCAAGGCCGACAAGCGCCTCAACGGCAATGCCTGGGTGATGCGCACCATAACAAAGAAGCAGCGGGATTATCTCTCGCTGCTTCTGTCGGTTCCCCTCCCGCCTAAAGTCCTGCGTTAGGGATCAGTTAACCGGGAGTTTGGGGCGGGAAGTGCCCCGCAGGCGGGCGTTGGAAGCGCTTACTTCGCCGGCGCCTTGTCCATGCCGAAGACGTGCCTCAGGTAGTTGAGGTAGCTCTCGTCTTCGCACATGCCCTTCTCGGGCGTGTCGGAGATCTTGGCGACGGGCTGGCCGTCGGCCTCGATCATCTTGAGCACGATGTTGAGCGGCTCCGGACCGAGGTCGTTGGTGAGGTTCGTCCCGACGCCGAAGGCGACGCGGCAGCGGCGGTGATAGTGGCGGTAGAGCTCGATCACGCGCGGGATGTTGAGCGCGTCGGAGAAGACGAGCGTCTTCGAGCGCGGGTCGCAGCGGTTCTTCTTCCAGTGCTCGATCATGCGCTCGCCCCAGACCATGGGGTCGCCCGAGTCGTGGCGCACGCCGTCGAAGAGCTTGCAGAAGTACATGTCGAAGTCCTTGAGGAAGGGCTCGATGCCGTAGACGTCCGAGAGCGCGATGCCGAGGTCGCCGCGGTACTCCTTGGCCCACATCTCGAAGGCGTAGCGCTGGCTGTCGCGCAGGCGCGGCCCGAGCGACTGGAAGGCCTGCAGGTACTCGTGGGCCATCGTGCCGTGCGGGATAAGGCCGAGCTTCTGCGCGAACATCACGTTCGAGGTGCCCGTGAACATCGGCCCGAGGCCCTTCTTCACCTCGCGGAGCATGTGCTCGTGCCAGGCCTTCGAGAAGCGCCGTCGGGAGCCGAAGTCGGAGATGAAGAGGTCGCCGTCGGTGGGCTCCTCGCGCAGCATGCGGATCTTCTCCGCGAGGCGCCGGTCGCCCTCCTCCCAGGAAAGGTCCGGGTAGGTGCGGCGGAAATAGACCTCGCTCACGATTTCAAGGAGCGGGATCTCGAAGAGGATCGTATGGAGCCACGGTCCCTCGACCGTGATGTCGATGCCGCACGGGTAGTCGTCCGAGGCCTTCACATTGACGTACTTGCGCTTTAAGTGCAGCAGGCTCAGGAAATCGACGAAGTCGGGCTTGATGAAGCGCAGGCTCCCGAGGTAGGAGAGCTCGCTCTCGGTGAGGTAGAGCGTGCAGAGATGGTCGACCTCGTCGTTGATTTCCTTCACGAAGGGGCGCAGGTTGATCCCCGGCGTGCGGCACTTGAAGCGGTACTTGACCGAGGCGCCCGGAAACTGGTGCAGCACGCACTGCTGCATCGTGAACTTATAGAGATCGGTGTCTAAGAGCGATTCGATGATCATTTTGTTGCCTTCTGTGGCAGTGCATTGCCCTGAAGCTTAAACCAAAGCGGCGCGCGCGGCAGTGAGTGCCTGCTCCGCCCCGGAAAGCGAAAACGCCGGCGAGGGCGCGAGCCCGGCGAAGCGCTCGTCGAAATCGCGGGTGCGCTCCCAGCTGAGGTTCTCTAAGAGCTCGTCGGCCTTTTCCGGGTGGTTGCAGACGAGCACCATGTCGCAGCCCGCCGCAAGCGCCCTCTCGGCCTGCTCGGCGATGCTGCCGCCCGAGGCGCCCTTCATGCTGAGGTCGTCCGAGAAAACGAGCCCCCTGAAGCCGAGCTCGCCGCGGAGGACGTCTTTGAGGAGCTCCGGGCAGAACGTCGCGATCTCCCCGCCGAAGGCCTTGAAGGCGACGTGCGCGGTCATCACCGAGGCGAGGTCCGGGAGCTTGGCATAGGGGAGCATGTCGGCCTTCACCGCCGCGAGCGGCCGCTCGTCGACGGGGAGCGCCACGTGGCTGTCCGCTTCGGCCCACCCGTGGCCCGGGAAATGCTTGCCGCAGCTTGCCATGCCGCCGCGGCGCAGCCCGGCGATCAGGTGCGCGGCGTGCTCGGCGACGAGCTCCGGCGTCTCGCCGAGGCTGCGCTCGCCGATGATCTTCGAGCGGCCGTGGTTCACGTCGAGAACGGGCGCGAACGTCATGTCGACGCCGCAGGCGCGAAGCTCGGCGGCGAGCACCAGGCCGGCCGCCTCGAAGGCCGCGTCGGCGTCGGGGCGCTTCGCGAGCTCGGCCATGGCGGGCACGGCGGTGAAGCCCTCCCGGAAGCGCTGCACGCGGCCGCCCTCATGGTCGACGCTGATGAGGATGCCGGGGCGCGTCTCGTGGATTTCGCGGCAGAGCGCGGTGAGCTGCGCGCGGTCGCGGTAGTTGCGCGTGAAAAGGATCACCATGCCGGTGAGCGGATGGCGCAGCCGCTCCTTTTCGTGCTCGGTGAGCGTAAGGCCTTCGACGTCGACGCAGACGGGACCGGGGAAAAGCGTTTTTTCCATGGTTCACCTCGCTGCTTCGTCAAGGATCTTGACATAACGGCGCACCGTCTCGGCCATGCCGAACTCGAGCGCCTCGGCGGTGAGCGCCTGGCCGATGGAGACTTCGCTCACGCCCGGGCACCCCTTGAGGAACGCGCCGAGGTTCCTGAGCGAGAGGTCGTGCCCCGCGTTGACGCCGAGCCCGGCCGCGAGCGCCGCGCGGGCGCTCGCCGCGTAGCGCGCGAGCACCTCGCCCTCGCGCGGCGTGCCGAAGGCCTTGGCCCAGCCTTCGGTGTAGAGCTCGATGCGGTCGGCGCCGAGCGCCTTGGCCTTGGCCATCATGTCGGGCACGGGATCCATGAAGATGCTCACGCGGCAGCCCCAGGACTTCGCCTTGGAGATAAGCGGCCGCAGGGCGCTGCAGACGGCTTCGTCGGTGAGGTCGAAGCCGTGGTCCGAGGTCTTCTGCGAGTCCGCGTCGGGCACGAACGTCGCCTGGTCGGGCCGCGACTGCTCGAGGTGCCCCATGAGGTTGCGGAAGGGATTGCCTTCGATGTTGTATTCCCTGCCGGGGAAGCGCCGCACGACGGCGGCGATCGCGGGCACGTCCGCGGCGCGGATGTGCCGCTCGTCGGGGCGCGGGTGCACGGTGAGGCCCGCCGCGCCGGCCTTCAGCGCGATTTCGCCGAAATAGCACGGATCGGGCTCGCTGCCGTCGCGCGCGTTGCGCAGCCACGCGACCTTGTTGAGATTGACCGAAAGCTTGGTGGGATTCATGCCTTCTCCTCTCCAACGCATCGGGCCCGCGGCTGCGGCTCAGAGCTTTCTCAGCTCAGCGAGAATCTGCCGGCTTCGCAGCGCGCGCCCGTCAAGATGAAATCGAATCAGTTCCCGAAGAATATCACGCGCGGCCCTCAGGTCGTTTTCGGCGGGCGGCTCGCCGCGGGTGAGCGCGGCGACGGCGGAAGCCGGATAAAGCGTTTCGCCGGGATAGGCTTCCGAAGGATCGGCGATGCCGACGAAAACGCCCTCGCGCACGGCAAAGCGATCGGCAGAAGCATGCCCCGTCACGGCCGGCCGCCAGCCGGCGATGCCGAGCAGCGTCATCTCGAAGCGCCGCAGCGCGGGCTGCACGGCCTCCCTTTCGCCTTCGGCGAGCGTGTGGAGCGCCTGCGCGTAGGCTTCGAAAAGGCCGGGGAGCGCCGATTCGCGCTCGGTGAGCTTCATCACGAGCTCGTTGATGTAGAAGGCCGACATGAGCGCTTCGCCGGTGAGCGGCTGCATCGTGCCCTGCCACTCGGCCCCCGAGAGCATCTTCGCCTCGCGCCGGCCGCTCCAGGAGAGCTTGAGCGGACAGAATTCGGTGAGCAGCCCGCGGTACTGCGAGCTCGGGCGGCGGGCGCCCCTCGCCACCAGGAAGACGCGCCCGTAGCGCGCGGTGAGCGCGTCGATCAGGAGGCTCGTCTCGCTCCAGTTCCAGCAGTGCAGCACGAAGCCGAGCTCGCCCGTGACGCGCGAGGGCATGCCCGCGGCGGGCGCGCCCGCGCCCGCGAGCACGGCCATCATCTCGCGGTCGGCCTCGCGGCGCCGCTCGAGCACGCTTTCGATCGAGGAGCCGCGCTCCAGGGTCGAGCGCGGCGCACGCGTGTCCCTGCGCGGGCGGCGGGGCCGGGCTTTCTCTTCGGGGTTATTCATACCCTAAGGTCTTGAGCGCCTTGGCGTCGTCGGACCAGCCGCGGCGCACGCGCACCCACACTTCGAGGTAGGTGTGCTTGCCGAGCATCTCGGCGATGTCGGCGCGCGCGAGCCGGCTGATCTCGCGCAGCTTCGCGCCGTCCTTGCCGATCACGATCGGCTTGTGGCTTTCCTTTTCGACGATGAGCGTGGCGATGATCGAGGCACCCTCCTCGTCCTCCTGCCACTTGTCGATCGTCACCGCGATGCCGTAGGGGAGCTCGTCGCCCAAGAGGCGGAAGGCCTTCTCGCGGATGATCTCCGCGGCCAGGAAGCGCGGCGAGCGGTCGGTGTAGGTGTCCGGGTCGAAATAGGGCACGCCTTCGGGCAGAAGCTTCTTGATCTCGTCCACGAGGTCGCCGAGCTGGCGGTGCTTCTCGGCCGAAACCGGCACCACGGCGGCAAACGGGTACTTCGCCATCGACTCGGCGATGAGCGGGAGCATGGCGTTCTTATCTTTCGAGAGGTCGGTCTTGCTGAGCACGAGGATGACGTTTTTCGCGTCCTTGGGGAGCAGCTTCAGGACCTCGAGGTCCGCGGGGCGCCAGCCGCCCGACTCGATCACGAAGACGACGGCGTCGACTTCGGTGAGCGCCGAGCGCACCGTGCGGTTCATGCGGCGGATGAGCTGGCTGCCGACCTTGGTCTGGAAGCCCGGCGTGTCGACGAAGATGATCTGCGCGTCGGCGTCGGTGACGACGCCGAGCACGCGGTCGCGCGTCGTCTGCGGCTTTTTCGAGGTGATCGAGACGTGCTCGCCGATCAGCGCGTTGATGAGCGTCGACTTGCCGACGTTGGGGCGGCCCACCACGGCGACGTAGCCGCAGCGGAAGCCTTCGGGCACCTTCGGGGCGCCCGCGATGCCCGCGGCGCGGAGCATCTCGTCGAGGCTGCGCTCGTCCTTTGCCTTCTCTTCGCTCATGGCTTCACCTCCCTTTTCTTCAGGATCTCGAGCGCGGCGGCGGCGGCCTCCTGCTCGGCCTCGCGGCGGCTCGTGGCATGGCCCGTCGTGACGATGTCGAGGAGCTGGATGTGGCACTCGCAGGTGAAGTGCTGCGCGTGCGCGGCGCCCTCGACATTCACGATCTCATAGTGCGGCAGCGGCAGGTGATGGCCCTGCAGGCACTCCTGCAGGCGCGTCTTCGCGTCCTTGCTGAGCTGCTCGGGCGTGAGGCTCGTGAGGATCGGCTCGAAGAGCCCGAGGATCACCTTCTGCGCCGCCTCGAAGCCGCTTTCCTTGAAGACGGCGCCGAAGATCGCCTCCATGGCGTCGGCCATGATCGAGGGACGGTGCGCGCCGCCCGTCTTCATCTCGCCCTCGCCCATGCGCAGGAAGCTCGAGACGTCGATGCGCCTCGCGATCACCGCGAGCGTTTTCTCGCAGACGAGGTTGGCGCGAACGCGCGAAAGGACACCTTCCGTGAAATGGGTGTCGCGCAGGAAAAGCGCGTAGCCGATGACGCAGTTGAGCACGGAGTCGCCGAGGAACTCAAGCCGCTCGTTGTGCTCCGCGGCGAAGCTGCGGTGCGTCACGGCCCTCTGCAGGAGCTTGCGGTCCTTGAAGACGTAGCCGATGCGCTGCTCAAGAATGCTGAGATCTTCCAAAATATCCTCCCCGCCTTGCGTCAGCGGAACGTTCCCACGCGGCTCATGTCGCTGAAATTGGCCCAGATCAGCACGGCGCGGCCGATCAGCTTGTCGTCGGAGACAAAGCCCCAGTAGCGGCTGTCTTCGGAATTGTCGCGGTTGTCGCCCATCATGAAGTAGTGTCCCGGCGGCACCTTGCACACGAAGCCGTGCTCGTTGTAGGCGCAGGAGGGCTCCTTCTTCAGGATGCCCTGCGCGGGCACCCAGGCCGGGCGCCGCGCGTCGACGGCCATCATGTGCTCGACCCCGCCGAGGTTTTCCTCGCGCTGGTCGATCGTCACGAGCGAGCGCTCGTCGACGAAGTCCTTGTGGCCGCTCTGCTTCTGCTCCTCGCCGTTGATGTAGAGCACCTTGTCGCGGTACTCGACGACGTCGCCGGGCAGGCCGACGACGCGCTTGATGTAGTCATAGCTCTCGTCCATCGGGTACTTGAAGACGACCACGTCACCGCGCTTCGGGGACCCCACGGGAATGATCTTCGTGTTGCTCACCGGGAGCCGGATGCCGTAGTCGTACTTGTTGACGAGGATGAAGTCGCCGATGTGCAGCGTCGGCAGCATCGAGCCCGACGGGATGCGGAACGGCTCGAAAAGGAAGCTCCTCAGGATGAAGACGATCGCGATCACGGGGAAGAGGCCGGCCGTGTACTCGAGCCACCAGGGCTGGCGCAGCGCGCGCGCCTTGATGTCGTTTCGCGCGTCGACAACGCTCTTTTCGCCGCGCGCGAGCGCTTCGGCGTTGTCTGCCTCGAAGGCCTTCACGGCGCTCTCGGCGCTGCGCTCCCTCTCGGGGCGGAACTTCCAGCGGTCGAGCACCCAGAAGGCGCCCGTGAAGAGCGTGAGCAGAAGAAGGATGAGAGGAAAATTCATGTCGCGTTAACTCGTTTCAAAGGCCGCGCCGCCCGGCGGGGCGGCGCGGCGGAAAAAAGGATTATTTCTCGGGCTCGTCCTGGCGCAGGATGGCGAGGAACGCCTCCTGCGGGATCTCCACGGTGCCGACCTGCTTCATGCGCTTCTTGCCGGCCTTCTGCTTCTCGAGCAGCTTGCGCTTGCGCGTGATGTCGCCGCCGTAGCACTTGGCGAGCACGTTCTTCCTGAGCGCCTTGATGTTCTCGCGGGCGATGATGTTGCCGCCGATCGCGGCCTGGATCGCCACGTCGTACATCTGGCGCGGGATGAGCGTGCGCAGCCGCTGCGCGAGCGCGCGGCCGCGCGCCACGGCGTTGGAGCGGTGCATGATGGAGCTCAGCGCATCGACGCGGTCGCCGTTGATGAGCATGTCGACGCGGACCACGTCGGAGGCGCGGTATTCCTTGAAGTCGTAGTCCATCGAGGCGTAGCCGCGCGTGATCGACTTCATGCGGTCGAAGAAGTCGAGCACGATCTCGGCGAGCGGCAGGTCGTAGGTGAGGTGCACCTGGCGGCCGTGGTAGGCGAGATTGGTCTGGATGCCGCGCTTTTCCTGGCAGAGCTTCATCACCGCGCCCACGTATTCGGAGGGCACGAAGATCGTCACCGACTCGATCGGCTCGCGGATCTCCGCGATGCGGTCGACCGAGGGGAGCTTCGCGGGGTTCTCGACGTAGACCAGCTCGCCGTTCGTCTGGAGCACCTCGTAGACCACGGAAGGCGCCGTGGTGATGAGGTCCATGTTGTACTCGCGCTCGAGCCGCTCCTGCACGATGTCCATGTGGAGCAGCCCGAGGAAGCCCGCGCGGAAGCCGAAGCCGAGCGCCTGCGAGACCTCGGGCTCGAAGTGCAGCGACGCGTCGTTGAGCTGGAGCTTCAGGAGCGCGTCGCGCAGTGCGTCGTACTGGTTCGACTCGACCGGATAGAGGCCCGCGAAGACCTGCGGCTTCACTTCCTTGAAGCCCGGGAGCGGCTTCTCGGCGGGATGCTGCTCGAGCGTGACCGTGTCGCCCACACGCGCGTCGCGGATTTCCTTGACGCCGGCAACGATGAAGCCCACCTCGCCCGCGGAGAGCCGGTCGCGGGGCTTTGACTTCGGCGTGAAGACGCCGAGCTGCTCGACCAAGTGCGTGGCGCCGGTGGCCATGAGGCGGATCTTGTCCTTCACGCGGACCGTGCCGTTGACGACGCGCACGAGCATCACCACGCCGACGTAGTTGTCGAACCACGAGTCGATGATGATGGCCTGCAGCGGCGCGTCCGGGTCGCCCTTGGGCGGCGGCACGTCGCGCACGATGCGCTCGAGGATGTCGTCCACGCCCATGCCGGTCTTGGCCGAGCAGAGGATCGCATCCGTCGCGTCAATGCCGATGACGTCCTCGATTTCCTCTGCGGCGGCATCGGGATTGGCGCTCTTCAGGTCCATCTTGTTGAGCACGGGGATCACGGTGACGCCGAGGTCGATGGCGGTGTAGCAGTTGGCCACCGTCTGCGCCTCGACGCCCTGCGTGGCGTCGACGACGAGCAGCGCCCCCTCGCAGGCCGAGAGCGAGCGGCTCACTTCGTAGGAAAAGTCGACGTGGCCCGGGGTGTCGATGAGGTTCAGCTCGTAGACCTGGCCGTCCTTGGCCTGGTACCTGAGGTTGGCCGTCTGCGCCTTGATGGTGATGCCGCGCTCGCGCTCGAGGTCCATGCTGTCGAGGACCTGCTCGCTCATTTCGCGGCTCGTGAGGCCGCCGCAGCGCTGGATCAGCCGGTCGGCAAGCGTGGACTTGCCGTGGTCGATGTGCGCGATGATGGAAAAGTTTCGGATGTTCTGCATGTCACGAATCGTGCCGGTGTCGTCGGGCGCGCCGCGTTCAGTGCGGCGCGCGGATCAAGCGAATAATTGTACCATTCGGCCCCCGCTTCCTCAGAGCCGAGCGCCCCGCGCCGAAAGACTCGGCGCGGGGCGCTCGCTGTCCGTGGGAAGCCTTCGGGCTCAGGCGTTCCAGCGGCGGTAAATGACCGTGGCGTTGGTGCCGCCGAACCCGAACGAATTCTTCATGGCGTATTCGATCGGCATCCTGCGGGCCTTGTTGGCGCAGCAGTCGATGTCGCACTCCGGATCCTGGTGCTCGACGTTGATGGTGGGCGGCGCGATCTGGTCCTCGATCGCCTTGACCGTGAAGACCGACTCGATGCCGCCGGCGCCGCCGAGGAGGTGGCCCGTCATCGACTTCGTCGAGCTCACGACGAGGCTGTCGGCCGCCTTGCCGAAGACGTCGCGGATGGCCTTCACCTCGTTGACGTCGCCGATCTTGGTCGACGTGCCGTGCGCGTTGAGGTACTGCACGTCGGAGGGCGCAATGCCCGCGCTCTTGAGCGCCATGCGCATGCAGCGCGCCGGGCCTTCGGTCGAGGGGGTCGTCATGTGGAAGGCGTCGGCCGAAAGCCCGTAGCCCGCCACTTCGGCGTAGATGTGGGCGCCGCGCGCGAGCGCGTGCTCAAGCTCCTCGAGGACGAGGACGCCGGCGCCCTCGCCCATCACGAAGCCGTCGCGGTCGACGTCGAACGGGCGCGAGGCGGCGGCCGGGTTGTCGTTGCGGCGCGAGAGCGCGTGCATGCTGTCGAAGCCCGCCAGGCCGAGCTCGCAGACCGCGCCTTCGCTGCCGCCCGCGACCATCGCCGTCGCGTCGCCGCGGGCGATCATCCAGGCCGCCTCGCCGATGGCGTGCAGGCCCGTCGAGCAGGCGGAGACATGGCCCACGTTCGGGCCCTTGAGGTTCTTCTGGATGGCGAGCTGGCCACCGATCATGTTGATGATGCACCCAGGGATGAGGAAGGGCGAGACGCGGTGCGGGCCGCGCTGCAGGTAGGCCGCGTAGTTCGAGCAGATGTTGGGCAGGCCGCCGATGCCCGAGCCGATCGCGCAGCCGATTTCGGGCGCGAACGCATCGTCGACGGCGATCTTCGAATCCTCGAGCGCCATGATGCCGGCGGCAACGCCGTACTGGATGAAGCGGTCGAGGCGCCTCGCCTCCTTGGGGCCGAGGTACTTCGCGGCGTCGAAATCCTTCACTTCGCCCGCAATTTGGCAGGCGTGCTCATGGGCGTCAAAATGGGTCACGGCGGTGATGCCGCTGCGTCCCTCGAGCGCCGCCTTCCAGCTGCTCGCGACATCATTGCCGAGCGGCGAAACCATGCCGAGCCCGGTGACGACTACACGACGATTCATCATGCTCAGAAACTTCCTTTTTGTTGTCTTGGTTGGGTGTCGGAACGGCGCCCCGCGGCAAAGAGAAGCCGGCCGCAGCCCGCCCGCGGCGGGCATCGGCCGCACGGATTAGCGCCGATGCGGGGCGCAGGGAGCGCCCCGATATGAAATGTGGGACCCGCAAGAGACGGATCCCACATCGCTGCGCCCTCAGGCGCAGAAGCGCCCCGCAGGAGCGGGGAACGCAGAATTACTTCTTGACCGTCTTGCGGACGTAGTCAATGGCCTGCTGCACGGTGCGGAGGTTTTCCTGCTCCGTGTCGGGAATTTCGATGCCGAAGGCGTCTTCGAGGGCCAGCGACATTTCCACAGTGGTCAGGCTGTCGGCGCCGAGGTCTTCAATGAAGGAGGATTCGTTCTTGATGTCTTCTTCCTTGATGCCCAGCTGTTCGGCAACAATCTTCTTAACCTTCTGTTCGATTTCGTCCATTTCTTTTACTCCGCGAAATGTGGGGTCTCCCCCCGCGATAACGCCGGGGAAAAGGGTTGCGAAAGGAAACAATTTCCCCTCGTCGTCTAAATGAATTTAACTATTTTAGCAAAGCGCGGCCGCTCGTGGTAGCGCGCCGCCGCGCCTTTTTCTGGCAGGTTCTCAGCCCGTGAACATGCCGCCGTTGACGTGGATCGTGGTGCCCGTCACGTAGGCGCCCGCGTCGGAGGCGAGGAAGAGCACGGCCGCGGCCACGTCGGCCGGGTCGCCGAGGCGTCCGAGCGGGATCTGCGCGAGCAGCGCCTTCTTGTGCTCCTCGGGCAGGCCCGCCGTCATGTCGGTGGCGATGAAGCCCGGCGCCACGCAGTTCACCGTGATGCCGCGGCTGCCGATCTCGCGCGCAAGCGCCTTGCTCATGCCCGTGAGGCCCGCCTTGGCGGCGGCGTAGTTCACCTGGCCGGCGTTGCCCATGGCGCCCACCACCGAGGTGATCGAGATGATGCGGCCGGATCTCTGGCGCATCATCGGCCGCACGCAGGCGCGCGCGAGCCGGAAGCCCGCGTTCATGTCGGTCTCGATCACGTCGTTCCAGGCGTCGTCCTTCATGCGCAGCACGAGCGTGTCGCGCGTGATGCCCGCGTTGTTGACGAGGATGTCAATGCGGCCGAATTCCTTGACGACGGCGTCGACCGCGGCGGCGGAGGCCGCGGCGTCGCGCACGTCGAGCGCGATGCCCCTGCCCTTGCCGCCGAGCGCGGCGATGCGCTCGCTGATCTTGGCCGCGCCCTCTTCCTTCGTGGCGGTGCCGACAACCGCCGCGCCCGCCTTCACGAACGCCTCGAGGATCGCCGCGCCGATGCCGCGCGTGGCGCCCGTCACGAGCGCGATGCGGCCTTCAAGGGCGCTGGAGGAGAAAGTTGCTGCTGTATCCATGCTGTGTCTGTCCTTTTACTGAAGCTTGCCAAGCACGCCCTCGAGCGTGGCCTGGTCGTAAATGTTGTGCCCGGCGATCTCGGGGGCGGTGCGGCGGAGCAGTCCGGTGAGCACGCGCCCCGGGCCGCACTCGACGATGTCGGTGACGCCGTCGGCCTTCAGCTTGCCGATGAGCTGCGTCCAGCGCACGGGCGAGTAGAGCTGGCGCACGAGCGCGGTGCGGATTTCGTCGGCCGTGCCGTGCGCGGCGTTGTCGGCGTTGGCGAAAACGGGAATCGAAGGCACCGCGACGGGCGACTCCGCGAGCTTGGCGGCGAGCTTATCGGCCGCCGGCTTCATCATGCTCGAGTGGAAGGGGCCCGAAACCGCGAGCGGGATCGCGCGGCGGCAGCCGCGCGCCTTGGCGATCTCGGCGGCCTTCGCGAGCGCCGCCTTTTCGCCCGCGATCACGACCTGGCCGGGCGAGTTGTAGTTGACGGGCTCGACGACGCCCGCCGCGGAGACCTCGCGGCAGACTTCCTCGACGGCTTCGTCGGACAGGCCGATGATCGCCGTCATGCCGCCGACGCCGACGGGAACGGCCGCCTGCATCGCCTCGGCGCGGAACCGAACGAGCTTCACGGCCTCTTCGAGCGAAAAGGCGCCCGCGGCCGTCAGGGCCGACCATTCGCCGAGCGAGTGGCCCGCCATCACGGCGGGCACGGCGCCGCCGGCGGCGCGCCAGGCCTCGTAAAAGGCCACCGAGCTCGCGAGCATCGCGGGCTGCGTGTTGACCGAGAGCGCGAGCGCCTCGGCGGGGCCCGAGGCGATGAGGCCGCTCAGCGAAAAGCCGAGCGCCGCATCCGCGCGGGCCATGACCTCTTCAACGGTTTTGTTTCCGGCAAAGCCGCCGAGCATGCCGACGCTCTGGGCGCCCTGGCCGGGAAAAACAAACGCAATGCGCATAAAGCATCCTTCTGAGGGGTGATGATCTTCTGCAAAGTGTATCAGCAGAGCGCCCCCGCGGGGCGGGGCGCCGGCTTCGAAGAACGCGCCGCAGGGGCGCTTCAGGCCTTCGTCCAGCGCACGAGCGCCGAGCCCCAGGCCATGCCCGCGCCGATGCCCTGCAGGAGCACGAGGCCGCCTTCCGTGATCATGCCGCGGCGCACCGCCGCATCGAGCGCGAGCGGCACCGAGGCGGCCGACGTGTTGCCGTGCGCGGCGACGGTCTTCACCATGCGCTCCTCAGCAATGCCAAGCTTTTTGGCGACCATCGTCATGATGCGCAGGTTGGCCTGGTGAGGGACGAAAAGCGCCACGTCGGAGAGGTGCACGCAGGCGAGCGACGCGACCTCCTCGGCGCTTTTCACGAGCCCCTCGACGGCCAGGCGGAAGACCTCCCTGCCCTGCATGCGCAGGAACGGATCGCCCGCGAGCCGCCCGTTCTCGATCCTAGCCGTAAGGCCTAGCACCTTTTCGTCATAGCGGCCGTCGGCGTACATGCGCGCGGCGAGCACGCCGGGGTCGCGGCTCGCGCGCAGCACCGCTGCGCCCGCGCCGTCGCCGAAGAGCACGCACGTCGAGCGCTCCTTCATGTCGAGGACGCGCGACATCGTCTCGGCACCGATCACGAGCGCCGCGCGGTAAGGGCCGGCGCGCAGCATCGCGTCGGCGGCGTTGAGCGCATAGATGAAGCCCGCGCAGACGGCCTGCACGTCGAAGGCCGCGCAGCCCGCGGCGCCGACGGCGGCCTGCACGCGGCAGGCGGTCGACGGGAACACCATGTCGGGCGTCGTCGTCGCCACGATGATGAGGTCGATCTCGGAGGGGTCGGCGTGCGCCGCGGCGAGCGCTTTCTTCGCCGCGGCAACGGCCATCGAAGTGGTCGTCTCGCCCTTGGCGGGATCCGCAAAGTGCCGCGCCTCGATGCCCGTGCGCGTGCGGATCCACTCGTCGCTCGTCTCGATGCCGTCGCGCGCGAGGAGCTGCGCAAGCTCTTCATTGGTGACGATTCGCTCGGGAAGCGCCGAGCCCGTGCCGATGATGGTTGAATACATCTGTCGCTTTCCTTATGACGTTTTTTCCCCGCAATGTTAGCGGGCGCCCGCCGCTTCCACGGGTGCGCATCTGTATCCGTTTGCATCAGGCAGAAAAAGGCCCGGCTCATGCCGGGCCGGGCCATCGCAGGCTGCGCCCTTCAAGGAGCGCAGCGGTTTCGCTTAAAGCGCGGTATCAGTCCTCGCGCAGGTTGTCAAACGGCTCGCCCGTCTTGACAACTTCCTGGGCCTTCGCGAACGACTCAAGCAGCAGGCCGTAGTTCGTGAAGACATCCGGCCAGAGCTGCATCCACTCGGCCCAGTCCTTGCGGTGCCAGGTCTGCTGGAAGTAAGCCAGGGCGCCGACGGTGTCGATGGGCACCACGCCGGCCTGCACCATGCGGGCAAGCGTGATCTCTTCGGCCATCTTCGAGTACGTGCCGGAGGCATCGGGAATGGCGAAGACCTTGTAGCCGTCGTGCACGGCGCTGATGGCGGGGAAGGCGAGGCAGACGCTCGTCACCGTGCCGGCGATCACCAGGGTCTTCTTGCCCGTGGCCTTGACGGCCTTGACGAAGTCGGGGCAGTCCCAGGAGTTGATCTCGCCGCGGCGGGCAACGTAGACGGCCTGCGGGGCAACCTTGTGGATCTCAGGGATCAGGGGACCGTTGGGGCCCTGAGGAACGGAAGCGGTCGTGATGACCGGAATGCCCGCCAGGGTGGCCGCCTTGGCCAGCGCGATCGCATGGCGGCGGACATTCATGAAGTCCATGTCGCCGATGCACTGGAAAAGGCCGCTCTGGTGGTCGATCAGCAGCAGCGCGGTGTCCTTGGGATCAATGGCGGGAACTTCATCGCCGAAATTCTTGTACATGGAATTTCTCCTTTGTATCAAATAGGGGGATGTTTTTATGAAACCCCAAACAGGGGACTCATGGTTAGTTTAAGAAGATTCGCCCCGAAAATCGCAGACAGATTTACAAAAATGTCTGCGGTCTGCCGTTCTTTTTGTTTTAAAATGTAATGCTTATATTTAATATATAAATCAATCGGTTAATTAATAAGAAAAATGCAGGACACCCCCGACGCCATGTCCGTCCGCGGCCGCCTTATCGCCGCTTTCCTCCGGTCCCTCCGGGATGAGCCGTTCTCAAAGATCAAGATCACGGAGCTCTGCCGCCGCGCGCACATCGCGCGGGCGAGCTTCTACACGCACTTTTCTTCGCTCGACGAACTCGCCGACGCCGCGATCGACGACGCCTTCTCGGTGGTCTGCGACGTTTCCGCGGAGGATTACGAGCATATGCTGCGCAGGCTCGGCCCCATCGTCGAGAGCGGCGACATGAAGGCTTTCGCCGGCCTGCCGCTCGAGGCGCTGCCGCCCGTGCACCGCATGGCCGCGACCCCGGCGCACCGCGCGCTGCTCGCCGACGACAAGCTTTTCATGCGCATCGAGAAGCGCATGACCGAATGGGAATCGAAGCGTTTCCTGGTGCTGCTGATGAAGCGCGCGGCCCTGCCCCGCGAGGAAGCCGAGGCGATGGTGCACTTCGTGGTCACGGCCGTGCTCTCGCTCAACCGGCGCATCGGCTGGGACAACTCGGACAAATGGGCGGCCGCGCAGCTCTGCGCCATGCGCTTCGTGAAGGCGGGCGTCGCCGCGCTCGTCCTGCGCAGGGCGCAGCCCCCGCAGGACTGCCAGGGGGACTGAACGCCGAAAACGAGGTCAAAAAAAAGGGAATCCCTGCGGATTCCCTTTTTTACAGCCCCGGCCGGACTTTTTTGCGGCGGTGAAGCCTAATCCTCGAAACCTTCACGCGTGTGCAACCTCTTTGTCACTCACCGTGGGGTTCGCGCGTTGCATCCCGCGCGCGAAGACTTGCCGGACGGCATGGCGCCGCCGAAGCCCGGCCCCGGGCAATCCCGACGGTCCGGATCAGTCCTCGGACTTCGTCGCGATCACCTTCTTGCCGCGGTAGAAACCGGTCGGGCTGATGTGATGACGGCGATGAACCTCACCGGTCGTCGGCTCAACGGCGAGCGGCGGATTCGTCAGAAAGTCATGCGCGCGATGATTACCGCGCTTGTTGGTGGATTTCTTGTTCTGCTGAACAGCCATGGCAAACCCCACGAATGCTTAACGAGTGAATCAAAAACTGCGCCGCGCCCGGCACTCGGAACCGGACTGCGCCGCTTGGGCAGCGCCCCCTCGCGGAGGAATGCGGCCGCGCCACCGCCCGTGGCGGCAGTAAAAGCAGCGGCCTGCTGCCTTCAATGAAAGTGCGAAATTTTACCAAATTCAGGGACAGTTGGCATCCCGGACGCGCAATTTTTTTCGTCCGGGCGCCGCGGTCCAAGAAAAAAGGGGAGGCTTGACGCTTCCCCTTCTCTGCTGAAACTGGAGCGGGAGACGAGGTTCGAACTCGCGACCTCAACCATGGCAAGGTTGCGCTCTGCCAGCTGAGCTACTCCCGCATCGGCACACCGACATTTTGTTTGGAGCGGGAGACGAGGTTCGAACTCGCGACCTCAACCATGGCAAGGTTGCGCTCTGCCAGCTGAGCTACTCCCGCACGCTGTCAGTGAGGAGTGGAATTATACAGATAATTCGGCCCGTGTCAAATAAACGCCGAAGAAACACACGCCGGAGCGGCGCGCGGCCGCCGTCAGCGGCCCTTGGGCGCCTGCAGGCTGAACATGCGCCGCAGCTCGCTCGTGCTGAGGTCGCCCACCCAGCTCTCGCCCGTGACGACGGTGAGCTCGGCGAGCTCGCGCTTTTGCCCGAGCATCTCGTTGATGCGCTCTTCGAACGTCCCCGCGCAAAGGAAGCGGAAGACGAGCACGTCGCGGTTCTGGCCGATGCGGTAGGCGCGGTCCGTTGCCTGGTTCTCCACGGCCGGGTTCCACCAGAGGTCGTAGTGCACGACCGCCGAGGCGGCCGTGAGGTTCAAGCCCGTGCCGCCCGCCTTGAGCGAGACGATGAGCACCTTGTCGTTGGGGTCGCTCTGGAAGGCGTCGACCATCTCGGCGCGCCTGGCGACGGGGACGCCGCCGTGCAGGAAGTCGGGCCGGCGCCCCATCACGGTCTCGTACCAGTCCTGGAGCCGCTCGCCCATCTCGCGGTACTGCGTGAAGACGAGCACCTTGCGCCGCTCGGCGAGGCACTCGGCGGTGAGCTCCATGAGCGCTTCGCCCTTGCCGGAGTCGGGCCGCAGGGTGTGCGTGCCGCGGTACTGCGAAGGCGAGTTGCAGATCTGCTTCAAGGCGGTGATGAGCGAGAGCACCGCGGCGCTGCGCTTGGCGCGGCTGCCTTCGGCCTCCGCCCTGTCGATGCCGCCCATCATGCGCTCGAGCGTGCTCGAGTAGAGCGCGGCCTGCTCCGGCGTGAGGTCGACGTAGCGGTCGCTCACGAGCTTTTCGGGCAGCTCGCTGATCACCGACCGATCGGTCTTGACGCGCCGCAGCATGAAGGGCGCCGTGATGCGCCGGAAGGCCTCGATCGCCTCGGGGCTGTGGTCCGACTCGATCGGCTGCGCGAACGAGCGGCGGAACTCCTCCATGGAGCCGAGCAGCCCCGGCTGCACGATCGAAAGGAGCGACCAGTACTCAAGGAGCCGGTTCTCGACGGGCGTGCCGCTCATGGCGATCACTTCGGGGACCTTCACCGCGCGCACCGCGGCGGCCACGCCCGTGCCGACGTTCTTCACGGCCTGCGCCTCATCGATCACCATCACGCGCCAGGGCTCGGTGCCGAGGCGCTCGATGTCGCGCCGCAGCGTGCCGTAGGTGGTGATGATGAGGTCGGCACGGCCGCGCAGGGCGCCGAGCGAGCGGGCCGTGCCGTGGTAGATCTGCGTGCTCAGCTGCGGCGCAAAGCGCGCGACCTCGCGCTCCCAGTTGGTGAGCAGCGTCGCCGGCACGACGATGAGGGCCCGCGCCTTCTCGAATTCGCCGCTTTCCTTGAGCTTGAGGAGCGCGGCGATGACCTGCACGGTCTTGCCGAGTCCCATGTCGTCGGCGATGAGCGCGCCGATGCCGAGCCGGATGTTCTTCATGAGCCAGGCGTAGCCGCGCACCTGATAGGGCCGGAGCACCGCCCTGAGGCCCTTCGGGAGCGGCTCGGCGCCCACCTCGGAAAGCGCCTTCACCTGCTCGAGCAGGTCGGGCGCGACGTTCACCTCGATGTCGCCCATGCGGCCCGTGAGCGCGCCGCGGAGCTTCTCGAGGTAGCTCGGCTCGCGGCCCTTTTCGAGGAGCTCCTTCATGCGCCCGAGCGTCTCGGGATCGAGGTAGACGAAGTCGCCCTCGAAGCGCACGATGCCGCCCGCGCTCTTCTGCAGCTCCCGCACGTCGGCAAGCGTCAGCGTCTTGCCGCCGATCTTCATTTCCCAGTGGAAGTCAGCGAGTGCTTCCTTACTCAGAACCGACTTGCTTCCGGGCACTTTCCCGATCTTTGCGGTGATCTGGGGCTTCAGGAGGCGCTTGAGGCTGCGGGGCAGCATCACGCGCATGCCGAGCATCCCGAGCGAAGGCACCGCATCGAAGAGGAAGTCCTTGAGCTCGGTGAGCGCGATGCGCACCGGCTTGCCGCCCGTCGCGAGGATGCCGCGCAGCGGCTCGTAAAACTCGCAGAGCGACTCGAAAAGCGAAATGATCGCGTAGCGCTCCTTCGCGAACGTCTCCTTCGCGAGCACGTCGCGGTAGAGCACGGGCTTGGCGGAGGCGGAGGCCCGGCGCGGCAGGACGCCGAAATTGAGCGACACGCTCTCGCCCTGCGTGGAGCGCACGGTGAGCACCGGCTGCCACTTGAGCGAGCGCTGCTGGAGCGAAAGCGGCTTGAGGAAGCGCCTCAGCTCGGCGATGCGGTCGTCGTCCGCCCCGTACTCGAGGCTCTGCGCCGGACGGCTCATGACGCCCCAGAGCCTCGTGAGGCCCGTGGGCGCGCGCAGCGGCTGAACCGCCTGCGCGGCCTCGGTGAGCAGCGCCCCCATGACGACGAGGGCGCGTCCCCAGGGCGTGCCGCCCTTGAGCGGCAGGCCTGCCGCGCCCGGGTCGTGCGCAATGGCCGCGGCAACGGCGCTGAGCGCCTCGGCCGTCTCGGCCGACTGCACGGCGGGCACCCAGGCCACGCACGCGCTCTGCACGCCCTCTTCGCGCTCCTCGCGCACGAGCACGGGCACGACGGCGCCGCGCTTTAAGAGCGAGGCGGCCGCGCCCGCCGCGTGCGACCAGAAGGAAAGCCCCGCAGAGTGAGCGTCCGCTTCGCTTTTTCCCGTTGCAAACAGGGTTTCGATCATCGTGCGGTGCTGTCCGGGCGAGAGCGGCTGCTCAGCGAGCCCGCGGCAGCGCACGGCCATGAGCCGTGGGCTGCCCGACGCGAAGGTGAACGCGGGCATCACGGCGCCGTGCGGCAGCGTTTCTTCCCAGGCGTGCCAGGTATCCTCGCCCTGCTCGCGCAGCGAGAGCCGCTCGGAGGCCCACGCGGCCATGCCGCGGTAAAGCTTCTCGACCTTGGAGCGCGTCAGCTCGCGGCGCGTGCCGCCCTGCGCGGGGAGAAGCCCCGAGAGCACCTTCACGAGGTTCGGTATGCGGTAGATCGGCAGGCTCTGCCAGCCCTCGCCCTCCGGCGCCGCCCTCCCCTCTTCGGAGAACGCCTCGAAGGTCTCCCATGAAGGGTCTGTGATGCGCACGGCTTCGTCGAGGTTGATGCCGCGCTTCTTGAGGAGCGCCGGGAGGTCGACGCCGCGGCAGGCGAAAACCCACATCGGATCGGCGTCGATCGTCTTGATGATCGCGTAATAGACCGCCGCGAGGTGCTTGCAGGGCACGGCCGAATCGGGGCACGAGCAGTGCATCTCGAACTCCCGCCAGGAGGCCGGGAAAAGCGGTATGTTCAGCTCGCGGGCGATGTCGGCGACTTCGGGATCGAGCTCGCCGGCGAGCAGCTTCGCAACGAGCGGCGGGCGCCTGGCGATCTCCTCGACGAGCCGCTCGACGTCCTTTTCGGCCATCGGCTGCAGCTTGATCGAGGCCTCGTAGGGATAGTAGGCCGTGCCGTTGATGAGCGCCGTCACCGTGAGCGTTTTCGGGTGAAAGACGATTTCGGCGATGCGGCCCTGCGCGTAATAGCTCCTGCCGCGCGAAAGCCGGTTGCTGCAGTCGATGTTGCTCAGCGCACTGAGCCAGGCCTTGCCCCACCATGTCGTGCCGAACCGAATTCTCTCAGCCATCGCGATTGCCGTCCCATGACGAAAATTCCGAAACAGTCTTTTAGTGTAGCAGTGCGAATTGAAAAGCGCGACACCGCCCGCACGCAGCGCCTTGAGCGCGCTTGACTTTTATGGCCGTTTCGGTAAAATACGACTTCTCATCAGTGCGGGAGTAGCTCAGCTGGCAGAGCGCAACCTTGCCATGGTTGAGGTCGCGAGTTCGAACCTCGTCTCCCGCTCCACTGACGGCGCGATAGCAAAGTGGCCATGCACCGGATTGCAAATCCGTTCACGGCGGTTCGATTCCGCCTCGCGCCTCCAAGCGGGAGTAGCTCAGCTGGCAGAGCGCAACCTTGCCATGGTTGAGGTCGCGAGTTCGAACCTCGTCTCCCGCTCCAGTTTCAAAAGGAAAAAGGGGAAGAGATCTTCCCCTTTTTTCATATGTGCCGTCCCGGAATGACGGAATTGGTAGACGTAGCGGACTTAAAATCCGCCGCCGGTAAAAGGGCGTACGGGTTCGACCCCCGTTTCCGGGACCAGCTCCCTTGAGGGCGCTCGCTGCGGCGGGCGCCCTTTTCTTCTGTCCGCTTTTCTCTCCCCTTTTTCCTGTCCCCTTTAACGCGAAAAGCCCCCGGTCCCGAAGGATCGAGGGCTTGAGCTTTTAACTCAGTTTCAGGCCGGGTTCAGTCTTAGCGAATGAAGCCGCAGACCAGGAAGCCGAGCGCAACGCTGACCACAATGGCAAGCACGCCAGGGATGAAGAAGGCGTGGTTGAACACATACTTGCCGATGCGGGTCGTGCCGGTGTAGTCCATCTGGACGGCGCCGAGGAGGGTCGGGTACGTCGGAAGGACGAACAGGGCGGACACAGCGGCGAAGGAAGCGACGAGCATGTAGGAGTCGCCGGGGTTCGCAGCGGTGATGCCGAGGGCGGCAACGATGGACGGCGTGATGGCCTTAGCCGTAGCAGCCTGAGAATACAGGAACATAGAAGCCACGAAGAAGACCACGGCGAGCAGGGCCGGATACTGAGAAACGGTCGTCGAAGCGATCGACTTGATCTCAGTGACGTGGTTCGAAACGAACGTGTCGCCGAGCCAGGCCACGCCGAACACGCAGATCACGGCGACCATGCCGGACTGGAAGACGGACGACTGAGCGATCTTGCTCGTGTCGATCTTGCAGCAGATGGTGATCAGGGTCGCGATGATGAACATGATGGACCAAATGGCGGCATCACGGCCGACAATGACGGGCTTGATCAGGCCGACAGCCGGCGAAATCGCGGAAGCGTAGCACACGACGGCGAGAACGCCGAGGAGGAAGATGAGCACGGAGAGCTTGGCGTGCGGCAGAAGAGCCTTCTCTTCCTTCGTCGGGGCCTTGACGAGGCCCTTGGAGAGGCGCTCGAGGTAGACCGGGTCGCTGTCGAGGTCCATCTTGGAGATGAGCGTCATGACGATCGGGGTCACCACGCAGCAGCCGATGAACGTCGTCACAATCCAGATGCCGAGCAGCATCGGATAGGACCAGCCGAACTTCTCAAGGACGCCGGACATGTAAATCACAGCGGCCGAAACCGGGGAAGCCGTAATGGCGATCTGGGACGAAACCACAGCGATCGACAGCGGCACGCACGGACGGATGTGCTGTTCGCGGGCAACTTCGACGATAACCGGGATCATCGAGAAGGCCGTGTGGCCCGTGCCGGCGAAGAGCGTCAGGAAATAGGTAACGCAGGGAGCAAGGAAGTTAATGTACTTCGGATTGCTGCGGAGAATGCGTTCTGCGATGCGGACGAGGTAATCAAGGCCGCCGGCGAGCTGCATGGCAGCAATGGCCGAAATCACCGAGGCGATGATCAGGATAACGTCCCAGGGCACCGTGCCCGGCTTCATGCCGAAGCACAGGCCGAAGATCAGCACGCCGGCGCCGCCGGCGTAGCCGATGCCGATGCCGCCGAGGCGAACACCGAGGAAGATTGCCGCAAGGAGGACAATGAACTGAAGAAGAGTAACAAAATCCATAGCAGTCCCATACAAGCCGATCGGCTTTACGGGTCCTCTTTTTGTTGGAGTTAGTCGGGAATTTACAGCGATGGCGGCACGTCTAACTTGGTCCTGTGCCGTTCTCGCCGATTCCGTTCAAACCCGGGCAGGCTGGCGCCCGTCCGGGTCGGAACGAGAATTAGAGGCTAGACATTAGCGCACGAACTTCGGGTTGATGAGGTTCTCGTACGTGAACGTCTTGTCCCACTGTTCCTGGGTCATCATCTTCTTCTCGACGACGACGAGCTGGTGCAGGGACTTGCCGGTGAGGAAGCCTTCGCGGGAGACCGCGGCGCAGGGCTTGTAGCCGAAGTGCGGCTTCAGCAGCGTCACGATGCCGAGAGAGTTCATCACGAGGTCCTTCGTGTGCTCACCGTTGATGACGATGCCGTCAACGCACTTCTCGCGAAGCTCGATGCAGGCGTTCGTCAGAACCTTCATGGAGAGATACAGAGCGAACGTGATGACAGGCTCCATCACATTGAGCTCGAGCTGGCCGGCGGAAGCGGCGAGCATGACGGTCGTGTCAAGGCCGATAGCGAGGAAGGAGGCCTGGTTGGTCACTTCCGGGATAACGGGGTTGACCTTGCCCGGCATGATCGAGCTGCCCGGCTGGAGCTGCGGCAGAACGATCTCGGAGAGACCCGTGCGGGGGCCGGAAGCCAGCAG
The DNA here is from genome assembly GCA_047777475.1 of Burkholderia sp. Taxonomy (GTDB): domain Bacteria; phylum Pseudomonadota; class Gammaproteobacteria; order Burkholderiales; family Burkholderiaceae_F; genus Sutterella. The sequence continues at coordinate 262,427 of JBKEET010000002.1, read as the reverse complement.
GCGGAGGTCGTTGCAGACCTTCGTGAGCTTGATGGCGAGGCTCTTGATCGCGGAGGACAGGGCGACATAGGCGCCGCAGTCAGACGTGGCGGCAACGAGGTCGTCGCTGTTGCGGAAGTCAATGCCGGTGAGCTCAGCGAGGTGCTTGACAGCGAGAGCCGGATAGTCGGGGTGAGCCGTCACGCAGGTGCCGATGGCCGTGCCGCCGAGGTTGACGATCTTCAGGTGTTCCTGAGCTTCCTTGATCGTCTTGATTTCGTCTTCGATGGTGTGGCCCCAGCCGTGGAATTCCTGGCCGAAGCTCATCGGGACGGCGTCCTGCAGGTGGGTGCGGCCCATCTTCAGGATGTTCTTGGACTCTTCAGCCTTCTTGTAGAAGCTCTTGACGAGCTCTTCAACGGCCTTGAGGAGGACGTTGGAGCGAAGGATCAGGGAGAGGTGGAAAGCCGTCGGATAGGTGTCGTTCGTGGACTGGCCGAAGTTGGCGTGGTCGTTCGGGGAAACCCTCTTGTCTCCCTTCGGGTAGCCGAGGTGCTCGCAGGCGAGGCTGCAGATCACTTCGTTGACGTTCATGTTCGTGGACGTGCCGGCACCGCCCTGGAGCCAGTCGGTCACGAACTGATCCTGGTACTTGCCGGCGATCAGCTGGTCGCAGGCCCAGATCAGCGCGTCAGCGACATCAGCGGGGATGTTGCCGAGTTCCTTGTTGGCCATGGCGGCGGCCTTCTTCACATAGCCGAAGGCGATGATGAAGAACGGTTCCTGCGACATCGGCATTTCAGTGATCTTGAAATTGTGCTTGCCGCGCATCGTCTGAACACCGTAGTAGGCGTCGTCAGGAATCTCGAGTTCGCCAAGGAAATCGCTTTCAATACGAGACATTGTTAATGCTCCTCAAATTACCCCTGTAAGGCTTTCGGCTTCTGCCTCACACCTTACGTTTTAAAAGTCCCGGTTCTTGCCTATCAATTTGGTCCTGAGGCAAGAACCAGGGGTCTCTTCTACCTGCGGGCATTCCTCCTAAAAGAGGTATGCCCGCAGATATAAACTACATATTACTGCCTAACCGGCTTGATGGGAATAGCCTTTTTTTGGGTCGGCAGAACCTTGTCATAGCCGCGCACGCCCTGCTCCGCCATCTTGCGGCGGATGAAGGCAATCTGCGTCTTCAGCGGAAGCTGCTTCGGGCAGAAATCGTGGCAGGCAAGGAGGGACATGCAGCCGAACACGCCGGACTCGTCGCCGACGAGCTCGTAGTAGTCGGCGTCGTTGCGGGTGTCGCGCGGATCCAGGCGGAAGCGGGCGATCTTGTTGATGCCGACGCCGCCGACGAAGTCCGGGCGGATGCGCACCGTGCCGCAGCCGGCGATGCAGCAGCCGCACTCCACGCAGCGGTCGAGAACGTACAGGTCCTCAGCAAGCTGCGGATCCATCGGCTCTTCCTTCTTGCGCAGGTCGATCTCTTCTTCCTTCATGTGAACCCAGGTTTCCATGCGCTCGGACATGTTGCGCATCCACTTGCCGGTGTTCACGGACAGGTCGCCGATCAGCTCGAAAGCCGGCAGCGGGGCGAGCGTGAACTCGGTCGGCAGGTCGCGCGTCAGCGTGCGGCAGGCCAGGCCCGGCTTGCCGTTGATCATCATGGCGCACGAGCCGCAGATGCCGGCGCGGCACACGAAGTCGAACTGGAGGGTCGGGTCCTGGGTGTCGCGCAGCTCGTTAAGCGCGATAAACAGGGTCATCGAGTCCGATTCCTCGAGTTCATAGGTCTGCATGTGAGGCACGCTTTCAGGATCCTGCGGGTTGAAGCGCAGAATGCTGATTTTCAGCATGCGATGCTTTTTCGTAGCGTTGTTCTGAGTGTCAGCCATTTGACTTCAAACTCCCAATTAATCTTTCAGCGGTTCATCAATGCGTTCGTTCTTGCCGCGCAGGCGCTTCGGAAGCAGCTGCTGGTAAGGCATAAGCGCGTCCTGAATGGCGAAGCGGTCGGCGCCTTCCTTTTCCATCTTGGCGCGGATCGCATCGACTTCGGCCTGACGCTTCGCGGATTCCGGATTGGCGATGTAGTTCTTGACGCCGTAGCCGCGGAATCCCGGAGGAAGCTCCATCTTGGAGATGTCGAGCTTCTGGTAGGAGAGCGTCGGCAGCGTGTCGCCTTCCTTCCAAGTGGCCAGCGTGCGGCACAGCCAGTTGACGTCGTCGCGCACCGGATAGTCCTCGCGGTAGTGAGCGCCGCGGGATTCCTTGCGGGCGAGAGCGCCGCAGGCAACCGTCAGGGCAATGCGCAGCATCTTCTGGGTGCGGTACGCATAGATGAGCTGCGGGTTCGGGCCGACAACGTCGGCAACCGGCACCTGGAAGGACTTCTTGTAGAGGTCCTCGAGCTCGGAAACGGCCGATTCCATGTCCTTGCCCTTGCGGAAAATGCCGATCTTGGTCGTCATGATTTCCTGCATGCGGGTGCGGATCTTGTAAGCGTCCTCGGAGCCCGTGTTCTTCTTGAAGGAGTCGAGGTGTTCCTGCTCCTTGCGCAGCGCGTCGTAAATGAGCGACGTCGGGATGTCGATGCCGTTCTCAGGCTTGTCGCAGAAGTCAGCGATGTACTCGCCGACGATCATGCCGGCCACCACGGTCTCGGCGACAGAGTTGCCGCCCAGGCGGTTGAAGCCGTGCATATCCCAGCAGGCCGCTTCGCCGGCAGCGAACAGGCCCTTGAGCGTCGGGCTCTCTCCGGACGGCTTCGTGCGCACGCCGCCCATCGTGTAGTGCTGGGCCGGACGCACCGGAATCCATTCCTTCGTCGGGTCAACGCCGAGGAAGTAATGGCAGATTTCGTAAACCTCGCGGAGCTTGTGCTTGATGTGGTGCTCGCCGAGCAGCGTGATGTCGAGCCAGAGGTGCTCGCCGTAGCGGCTCTTGACACCCTTGCCCTGGGCAATGCGCTCTTCCATGCGGCGGGAAACCACGTCGCGGGAAGCGAGTTCCTTCTTCTCGGGCTCGACGTCCGGCATGAAGCGGTGGCCGTCAACGTCGCGCAGCAGGCCGCCGTCGCCGCGGCAGCCTTCCGTCACCAGAATGCCGGCCGGGAAAATGCCGGTCGGGTGGAACTGAATGGCTTCCATGTTGCCGAGCGGAGCAACGCCCGTCTGCAGGGCGAGGTCATAGCCCGTGCCTTCGCAGATGACGGCGTTCGTCGTCACGCGGTAGATGCGGCCGGTGCCGCCGGTCGCAAGCGCCGTGGCCTTGGAAACATAAGCGAGCAGCTCGCCCGTGATCAGATCGCGGACGATGGCGCCGTAGCAGCGCTTGCCGTCGTGAATCAGGCGGAGGGCCTCAACACGCTCGATAACAGGAACGTGCTCGGCGATGATGCGGTCGGAAACCGCATTGAGCATGGCGTGGCCCGTGCAGTCGGACACGTAGCACGTGCGCCACTTCTTCGTGCCGCCGAAGTCGCGCTGGGCGATAAGGCCGGCGGCCTCTTTGCGCTCAGTGATCGTGACCTTCTCACCATTGATAATGACCTGACGGTCGCCCGGAGTGATGCGGCTCCAGGGCACGCCCCAGGCAGCCAGCTCGCGAACCGCCTTCGGAGAGGTGTTCACGAACATGCGCACGACTTCCTGATCGGCGCCCCAGTCGGAGCCGCGGACCGTGTCGGCGAAGTGGATGTCTTCGTTGTCGCCCACACCCTTAATCACGTTGGCGAGCGAAGCCTGCATGCCGCCCTGGGCGGCCTTCGAATGGCTGCGCTTCGGCGGCACGAGGGACAAGACGATCGCGTCATGGCCGCGGCGCTTGGCTGCAACAGCCATGCGCAGACCAGCAAGACCGCCACCGATCACGAGCACGTCGGTGTAAATAATCTTCATTTCCAATGGTCTCCTAGATCCAAAGACTGTGACGGCGGCTCTGGGTTCGGGCCGCTCGCCACGGGGTCAAATCCATTGAATCGCCCGCTGCGGGCGAATCAGCGCGCTTCGGCTGAGGATCCTCGGCGCGCACAGGTTTTGATTAAGAAATAAATTGTAACGTCTCGGGCGGCGCCTTTGGCATCTTTCCTTAAGACGCCGCCGCAATCCGCTCCTTTTCCTTTCCAAAGTCAAAGGAAAAGCAAACTTTACTTTTCCCGGTCCGCTGAATTACGCATTAATACGTAATCAAAATACTGATCAGATTTATTCAGAAGGCCGGGACTGCCTTCTTTTTACACTCGGCAGTTTAATGGCGGCGCACCCTGTTCCATATTCGGGGAAACCCCATGTCCTCGGTTTGAAAGATTCTCTCCAAACGTCTGATTCAGAAAGGCAGAACGCCTTCGGCCGAAGTCTTTTCAGTTTTGATCCGCATCAATTTCAGTAACGCGCTTATCCCGTCCGGAAAGGGCTTTTTTACTCCGTACTAAGTCCTATCCCTTTAGTCATACGGCGAGGGTTTGTCCGCATTCCGCCCCGAAAAACAAACGTTCGGACAAAATTTTATTATTAAGCATAAATACGTATATTAAGGCGTCATAGCAAATTGAATATATGCTGATAGTCGTGTAAACTATCGACCATCTTTTATTAATAGAAATTTGCTTAATCCCTCCTGTCCCTCCGGCACGGAGGCCTTTTCGCTCACCGCTCATGCCCACCACTGTCAAGAAAACCGCCGGCGTCATCCGTCAGGGCAAGCTCGAGCCGCTCAGCGTGCGCCTTGAAAAACTCGGCCTCTCGAGCGACTGGGACTTCGTCCTGCACCTGCCGCTGCGCTACGAAGACGAAACGGCCGTTGCGCCGATCGGCTCGCTCGCGCCCGGCGTGACCGTACAGGTGGAGGGCCGCGTGACGGCGCGCAACATCGTGACGACGCGTTTCGGCTCGCAGCTCGTTGCGCACATCAGCGACGACACGGGCATGCTCGTGCTGCGCTTCATCCATTATTTCCCCTCGATGCTCTCGACGCTTGCGGAAGGCACGCAGGTCCGCGCCTTCGGCGAAGTGCGCCAGGGCTGGCGCGGCGAGCTCGAGATGGTGCACCCGAGGGTGCGCTCCGGGAGCGCCGCGCGCAGCGAGCTGCCGAAGGCGCTCACGCCCGTCTATCCCGCGGGCGAAGGCATCCAGCAGCGCTGGCTGCGCAAGCGCATCGCGCGCGCCCTGCTCGACCTCGAGATTTCCGACCTGCTGCCCAAGGGCGTTGCCGAGGAACTCGGCCTGCCCGGCCTCAAGGCCTCGCTCGAATACCTCCACAACCCGCCCGCGGGCGCCGACACCGAAGGGCTGCAGAACCGCACCTGCCCGGCGTGGCGCCGGCTCATCTTCGACGAGCTCGTCGCGCAGCAGATCACTCTTAAAGAGATGCGCGCCCTCGCGCAGGAGCACCGCGCCGCGGCAGTCCCCGACGGCGAGTGCCCGCTGCTCGATCGCTTTCTCAAGTCCCTGCCCTTCGCGCTCACCGGCGCGCAGAAGCGCGTGAGCGCGGAAATCGCCCGCGACATGGCGCTCGAGCGCCCGATGCACCGCCTCGTGCAGGGCGACGTCGGCTGCGGCAAGACCGTGGTGGCGGCGATGGCCGCGCTGCGCGCGATCGCCGCCGGGCACCAGGCCTCGCTCATGGCCCCGACCGAAATCCTTGCCGAGCAGCACTTCAGCAAACTGCGCGCCTGGCTCGAGCCGATCGGCGTGAAGGTGACCTGGCTCACCGGGAAGCTCAAGAGCGCCGAGAAAAAAGCCGCGCTTGCCGCCATCGCGTCGGGCGAGGCGCAGCTCACCGTCGGCACGCATGCGCTGATCCAGGACGGCGTCCGCTTCGCCGACCTGGCGCTCGCGATCGTCGACGAGCAGCACCGCTTCGGCGTCGCGCAGCGCCTGGCCATGCGCTCGGGCGATGCCGGCGGCACGATGCCGCACATGCTCATGCTTTCGGCGACGCCCATTCCGCGCACGCTGGCGATGAGCTACCTCGCCGACCTTGACGTGTCGGTGATCGACGAGCTGCCGCCCGGCCGCACGCCCGTGCTCACCAAGGTGATGCGCCTGGCGCACCGCGACCAGGTGCTCGGCGTGCTGCGCGCCGTGGCCGCCCAGGGCCACCAGGCCTACTGGGTCTGCCCGCTCATCGAAGAGAGCGAAAAGCTCGACCTGACGCCCGCGACGCAGTGCCGCGACGAGCTCGCGGCCAAGCTCCCCGAGCTCACCGTCGGGCTCGTGCACAGCGGGCTCGACCCCGCCGAGAAGGACCGCGTGATGAATGCCTTTGCCGCTGGCGAGATCAAAGTGCTCGTCGCCACGACGGTGATCGAGGTGGGCGTCGACGTGCCCAACGCGAGCCTCATGGTGATCGAGCACGCCGAGCGCTTCGGCCTCGCGCAGCTCCACCAGCTCCGCGGCCGCGTCGGGCGCGGCGCCGCGAGGAGCGCCTGCGTGCTCCTTTACGGCGACGACATCTCCGAAACGGGCAAGGAGCGCCTCAAGGTGATCCGCGAAACCACGGACGGCTTCGAGATCGCCCGGCGCGACCTCGAGCTCAGGGGCCCGGGCGAGTTCCTGGGCGAGCGCCAGTCCGGCATGCCGATGCTGCGCTTCGCCGACCTGAGCCGCGACGGGGCGCTGCTCGCCGCAGCGCAGAAAACGGCCGAGCGATGGCTCGCTTCGGACCGGGAAAGCGCCCTGAAGCACGCGCGGCGATGGTTTGACGCCAAGAACAACTTTTTAGCCGCCTAGCGCGGCACCCAAGACATCGACACTGATTTTTATATATAGAGAGGGAGCCTGAAACGGTTCCCGGATGAAGGAAGCACCATGACACTCACTGAACTCAAGTACGTCATTGCCGTAGCGCGCGAGCGCCACTTCGGCCGTGCGGCGGAATCCTGCTTCGTCAGCCAGCCGTCGCTTTCCGTCGCGATCAAGAAGCTCGAGGAAGAGCTCGGCGTGCTCATTTTCGAACGGCGCACCGCCGACATCGCGCTCACGCCGATCGGCCGCCAGATCGTCGAGCAGGCGCAGAAGATCCTCGAAGAGAGCCGCCGCCTGCGCGAGATCGCGCACCAGGGCCAGGACCCGCTCTCGGGCCCGCTGCGCGTCGGCATGATCTACACGATCGCGCCCTACCTGATGCCAGGCCTCGTCACCGAAATGGCCTCGAGCACGCCGAAGATGCCGCTTTACCTCGAGGAGAACTTCACCTCCGAGCTGCTCAACCAGCTGCGCGACGGCACGATCGACGTGGGCATCATGGCCGACACCTTCTCCGACTCCGCCTTGATGAAGCAGGCGCTTTACCAGGAGGACTTCGTCGTTGCCGTGCCCTCGCACCATCCCTGGGTCAACCGCAACTACGTGGGCACCGACGAACTGAAGGAGCAGACGATGCTCATGCTCGGCGCGGGCCACTGCTTCCGCGACCAGATCCTGAGCTTCTGCCCGGACCTGCTGCGCTTCAACGCCAGCGCGAGCGACGTGCAGCGCACGGTCGAAGGCTCGAGCCTGCAGACGATCTGCCACATGGCCGCCCAGGGCATGGGCATCACGGTGCTGCCCGCCTCGGCCATCCCCTTCCTGCAGGGCCCCTCGCAGACGCTTAAGATGATCTCCTTCAAGAAGCCCGTTCCAAACCGCAAGGTCATCATGGTCTGGCGCAAGAGCTTCACGCGCACGGCCGCCGTCGAGGCGCTCGGCGCGGCAATCAAGAGGGTGCCGCTCAACGGCTGCTACCCGCTCGACGAGCCGCCGATGAGCAAGTAACGGGTTGGGAAGCTTAACTTTAGAGAGCAACATGGCTGACACTCCGAACAAGAGCGGCAGGAAAATCGCGGTCACCATCCCGGTTCCCAGCCTCAACTTCCGAGAACGCATCGACCTGATCATCCGGCTTCTCTTCGCCGTGGCGATCACGATCGGCTGCTACTTCGTCGTCGCGCCGTTTCTGCCGGCCATCGTGATCGCGGCCATCCTTGCCGTGGTCACCTGGCCGCTCTACCAGCGGATGCTGTCCTCGCTCGTCGGCTCGACGACGGTCGCGGCCTCGCTGATGGTGCTGCTGATCATCATCTGCGTGCTCATTCCTTCGAGCGTGCTGCTCGTTGCGATCGCGCAGCAGATCCCCAAGGGCGTCGCCTTTGTCAAAAGCTGGATGGCCGGCGGCTTCGAGCTGCCCGACTGGCTTTTCAGCCTGCCCTACGCGGGCCCCTGGCTCAAGGAGCAGATCACGCTGGCGATCGATCCCGCCACGCTCGGCCCGACGCTGCAGAAGGTGCTCGAGCCCGTCACGCACTGGCTCCTCAACGCCGCCGTCAACGTCGGCAACGGCCTCTTCCAGCTCGCCCTCGTGACCATCATCGTCTTTTTCTTCTACAAGGACGGCCTCTGGTTCACGGATAATTTCTCCAGGCTCATGAAGCGCATCGGCGGCGATCTCTCCAATGAGTTCTCGGGCATCCTCGTCAACACGACCCGCTCGGTCGTCTTCGGGCTCGTCGGCACGGCGCTCGGTCAGGCGATCGTCGCCGGCATCGGCTTCTGGATCGTCGACGCGAACGCCATCCTGATGCTGTGCTTCTTCGTCTTCGTGCTCTCCATCGTGCCGGTCGGCCCGCCGCTTGTCTGGGGCTCGGTCGCCATCTGGCTCTATTCGAAGGGCGAGATCGGCATGGCCGTCTTCATGGTGCTCTGGGGCATGCTCGCCGTCTCGAGCGTCGACAACTTCATCAAGCCGATCCTGATCGCGCGCGGCACCTCGCTCCCGCTCGCGCTGATCTTCCTCGGCGTCTTCGGCGGCGTGCTCGCCTTCGGCTTCCTCGGCGTCATCCTCGGACCGATCCTGCTCGCGATCGGCGTGGCGATGCTGCGCGCCTGGCTCTCGAACCCGGTGCTCGCTTCGAAGCTCGGCGAGGAGGAGCAGAAGTAAGGGCTTCCGGGTGTTCCGACCGACCCTATCAAGGCGACTAAGGGAAATTCCTTAGTCGCCTTTTGCTGTCTTCGGATGCAGCTTTTTCGCGGCTCCAATCGCCTGATTTTCAAAGACAGAAACGTCCCAAAAGCGTCCTGCAGAGGCTGCGCGCCGCATTAAGCATCTTCCCTAAGGGGATCGCCGAACCGCTGAAATTTCGGCATACTAACGAATTGTTAAAAATCGTGACGGCGGCAGCCGCTGCGCAAGCTATTTGATTTCCTTTCTCAGGAGTTTCTAATGACGATTCTCAGTTGGATCGCGGTCGCAGTTGTTCTTGCGACTGTCTGGGGCCTGATCAAGCGTTTCGAAACGCGCCTGGTGCTCATCACCGCCGGCCTTTTCCTGTGCGTGATCAGTCTTGAACCCATGATGGGTCTTGATCAGTTCGCCAAGTCCATGACGAACAAGAACCTGATCATGGCAATCTGCGGCTCGATGGGCTTTGCTTACACGGCCAGCTACACGCAGTGCGACCGCTCGCTCGTGCACTACCTCGCCGCCCCGCTGAAGGGTCTCGGCATCTTCCTGATCCCGGTGTGCACCGCCATCACCTTCTTCGTTAACATCGCCATTCCGTCCGCCGCCGGCTGCGCGGCCGCCGTGGGCTCCACGCTCATCCCGGTCATGCTCCGCGCGGGCATCAAGCCGGCCGGCGCCGCCGCCGCGGTCCTCGCCGGCACGATCGGTTCCTACCTGTCGCCGGGCACGTCCCACAACCCGTACATCGCCAACATGGCCCACATGGACGTGATGGACTTCATCGGCATGCACGCTCCCTACTCCCTGATGTGCGGCGCCGTGCTGATCGTCGGCACGATGATCTGCTGCTGGATCCTCAGGGACAACAAGTCCGACGGCACCGCTCAGGTCGACCAGTCGAAGGTTCTCTCCGACGACTTCAAGCCCTCCGTGCTGAAGGCCATCGTCATGCTCGTCCCGATCACCATCCTGGTTGTCGGCAACCTCTGGGTCAAGGAAATCAAGATGGGCGTCGCCCAGGCCATGCTGATCGGCGCGATCTGCGCTCTGTTCGTTTCCCGCACCGATCCTCAGGAATTCACCAAGAAGTTCTTTGACGGCATGGGCCACGGCTACGCCGCCGTCCTCGGCATCATCATCGCCGCCGGCGTGTTCGCCGCCGGCCTGCGCGCTTCGGGCCTCATCGACGCCTGCGTCAACGCGCTGAAGGAATCCAACGAGATCGCCCGCTGGGGCGGCTCGATCGGCCCGTGGCTCCTCGGTGTGCTCACCGGCTCGGGCGACGCCGCGACGCTGGCCTTCAACGAGTCCGTGACGCCGCATGCCGCTGAGTTCGGCATGACGATCCCGGGCCTGGGCGCCCTCGCCTTCCTTACCGGCGCTCTCGGCCGCACGATGTCCCCGCTCGCCGGCGTGACGATTCTGGTTTCCGGCATCGCCATGGTCAGCCCGCTCGAGGTTGTGAAGCGCACCGCGGTGCCCTGCATGGTCGCCGTCGTTCTCTGCGCCCTGCTGATGGTTTAAAGCCTCAGTGCTTTGCGGGACCGGACGCCGCTGCGCCGGTCCCGTTCAAACCGGATGAAAGAAAAGCCGGATTCCTTTGCGGGAATCCGGCTTTTGCTTGCCTTCAAAAAACGCTTGGGCTTCAGATCTTCATGATCGTGCTGCGGTAGTGCCGAAGCTCGTCGATGCTCTCTTCGATGTCGGAGAGCGCCTGGTGCTGCGTTTTCTTCGCAAACGTCCTCACGTGCTCGGGCGCCCAGCGGCGGGCGAGCTCCTTGAGCGTGGAGACGTCGATGTAGCGGTAGTAGAAATATTTCTCGAGGTTGGGCAGCCAGCGCGCCATGAAGCGGCGGTCCTGGCCGATCGTGTTGCCGCAGATGGGGCTCTTGCCTTCGGGCACGTAGCGGCGGAACACATCGAGGAAGATCTTCTCGCAGCCGCGCTCGTCGACCGTGCTCTTCCGCACGCGGTCGACCAGGCCGGAGCGGGTGTGCGTCGTCGTGTTCCACTCGTCCATCGAGGCGAGCACCTCGTCGCTCTGATGGATGGCCACCACGGGGCCCTCGTGCAGCACGTTGAGGTCCTTGTCGGTGATGACCGCGGCGACTTCGATGACGCGGTTCACTTCGGGCTGCAGGCCCGTCATTTCCATGTCGATCCAAATGAGGTTGTCGTCGCTGTAGGAGGGATCCCTTTCGATTTCGGTCATAGTGCCTTCTTTGATTAAACGCCTGAGGCGGCCTCTGAGGCCGCCCGCGATCGGACATAATAACAAATTATCCCCGCGCGGCCGCCCGCCGCGCGGCAAGACACGGAGAGTTCATGTCCAAACCCAAGAAAGCCGCTGCCCCCTCGGTCCCGGAGAACCTCACCGAAGGACGCGTCACCGCTTCGCACGGCCGCCACTTCGCCGTGACGACCGAGGCGGGCGATGTGCTCGAGGCGCACCGCCGCGGCAAGCGCAGCGACGTGGTGATCGGCGACCTGGTTCGCTGCTCGCCGCCCGTCTCGGGCGTCGCGGCCATCGAGGAGGTGCTGCCGCGCAGCTCGCTGCTGATGCGCTCCGACGAGCGCCGCGAAAAGCCGCTTGCCGCCAACACCGACCAGGTCTGCGTCGTCTTCGCCTCGCGCCCGACTTTCAACGTGCGCTTCCTCTGGCGCGCCGTCATCGCCGCCGATGCGGCCGGTCTCGGCGTGCTCCTGGTGCGCAACAAGACCGACCTCGCCGAAGGCGCCGCGGAGGCCGAGAAGGCCGCCGCGTTCCTCGAGTCGCTCGGCGTGCCCACGCTTCGCATCTCCGCCGAAAAGGCGCCGCAGGAGGCGCGCGCCGCGCTTGTCGAAAGGCTCTCCGGGCACCGCACGCTCCTGGTCGGCCAGTCGGGCATGGGCAAGTCGACGATCCTCAACCTTCTCATCTCGCACGCCCGCGCAAAGACGCAGGCGTTTTCCGAGGCGCTCGACCTGGGGCGGCAGACCACCACCTCGTCGCACTGGTACGAGGCCAAGGAAGACGGCTGGCAGGGCGCCGTGATCGACTCGCCGGGCTTCCAGGAGTTCGGCCTCGCGCACCTGAGCGAAGGTGCCGTGCTCCGCGCGATGCCCGACATCGCGCGCTGCGTCGGCGGCTGCCGCTTCTTCAACTGCCGGCATCTGCACGAGCCGGGCTGCAGCGTGAAAAAAGCCGTGGAGGAAGGCCGCATCGACCCGGAGCGCTACGCCTTTTACCGCAGCCTCCTCGAAGAGCTCGACGCGGCCGCAAAATCGTACTGAAGCGCAGGCGGGGCGCGCGCTCGGCGCGCTTCGGCTCCTCTACAATTGATGCATTCCCTTTGCTTACGACCCCACAGACAGACAAAACAGCAATGAGCAGCAAAACCATTCCGATCAGCTCTGCCGTGCGCAGCCTGCCGATCCCTCAGACGGGCGCGGTCACGCGCTCGGGCGGGCACTGGCGCGACCGCCGCGGCAGGCCGCTGCGCGACCTGCGCATCTCGGTGACGGACCACTGCAACTTCCGCTGCCGCTACTGCATGCCGAAGGAGAAATTCGCCGACGCGCATGCCTTCCTCGCCCACACGGAACTGCTGAGCTTCGAAGAAATCCTCCGCATCAGCCGCATCGCGGTTGCCAACGGCATCGAAAAGCTCCGCCTCACGGGCGGCGAGCCGCTGCTGAGGAAAGGCGTCGAAGGGCTCGTCGCCGAGCTCGCGAAGCTGCGCACGCCGCAGGGCGGCGAAGTGGACCTCGCGATGACCACCAACGCCTCGATCTTCCACAAGAAGGCCGAGGCGCTGAAGAAGGCCGGCCTCAGGCGCGTCACGATCTCGCTCGACGCAATTGACGAGGAAATCTTCCAGGGGTTCAACGACGTGGGCTTCCCCGCCGCGAAGGTGCTCGAGAACATCGACCTCGCGGTGCGCCTCGGGTTCAGGGTGAAGGTCAACACGGTCGTCAAGCGCGGCGTCAACGAGGGCGAAATCGTGCGCATCTGCGAGCGCTTCCGCGGCACGCCAGTGATCCCGCGCTTCATCGAGTACATGGACGTGGGCAACGCCAACGGCTGGCGCATGACCGACGTCGTGCCCTCTGCCGAGGTGGTGCGGCTCATCGCGTCGCACTGGCCCTGCGAGCCGATCGGCGCGAACTACCCGGGCGAAACCGCCAAGCGCTGGCGCTACAAGGACGGCGCAGGCGAGTTCGGGTGCATTTCCTCGGTCACGCAGGCTTTCTGCGGCGAATGCTCGAGGGCGCGCCTCAGCATGGACGGGAGGCTTTACCTCTGCCTCTTCGCCGACGAGGGCTACGACCTGCGCACCATGCTCCGCGGCGGCGCCACCGACGCCGAAATCGAGGAGGCGATCGGGCGCATCTGGTCGGCGCGCGAGAACCACTACTCGGAGCTCAGGAGCCTCGGCATCGCGCCGACGCGCAGCAAAATCGAAATGAGCTACATCGGAGGCTGATCAGCCTTCCTAGGCTCAATGCCCTAGAAAGGCGCCCGCGCGCCGAAAGCGGAGCGCCGGGCGCCGTATACTAAGCCCGCTTACGTTAGATAAAACGCGCGGCGCGCCGCCCGGCTGAGGCGGCCCCGTGCACCGCCCGCCGCCTCGGACGGGCCCCAAGAAAAGGACTGCTGTCACCGATGTTTTCCAACCCCACAGCAATAACATTCATCGGCTATCTGGTGCTCATGGTGGGCATCGGCTTCTTCGCCTACTACTACACGCGCAGCTACAGCGACTACATCCTCGGCGGACGCAGCCTCGGCGGCGTCGTGACGGCCCTTTCGGTCGGCGCCTCGGACATGAGCGGCTGGCTGCTCATGGGCGTGCCGGGCGCCGTCTACCTCACGGGCATTTCCGAGTCGTGGATCGCCATAGGACTGACGATCGGCGCCTGGGCCAACTGGTGCATCGTCGCCTCGCGCCTGCGCGTCTACACCGAGAAGTCGCACAACGCGCTGACGCTGCCCGACTACTTCTCGCACCGCTTCGAAGACAAGTCGAACCTGCTGCGCATCATCTCGGCGTTCATCATCCTGCTCTTCTTCACGATCTACTGCGCCTCGGGCGTCGTCGCGGGCGCCCGGCTCTTTGAGAACACCTTCCACATGAGCTACCAGTCGGCGCTCCTCGTCGGCGCCTTCTGCACGATCCTCTACGTGTTCCTGGGCGGCTTCCTCGCCGTCTCCTGGACCGACGCCATCCAGGCCGGTCTCATGTGCATCGCGCTCGTCGTGACGCCGATCGCCGTGATGATCGACCTCGGCGGCTTCCAGTCGGCCACCGCGGCCGTGGAAGCCATCGACCCGCGCATGACCGACATCATGCGCGGCCAGACGTTCGTCGGCATCGTGAGCCTGCTCGGCTGGGGCCTCGGGTACTGCGGGCAGCCGCACATCCTCGTGCGCTTCATGGCCGCGCGCTCCATCAAGGTCATCCCCAACGCCCGCCGCATCGGCATCCTGTGGATGATCTTCTGCCTGGCGGGCGCCATCGGCGTCGGCTTCTTCGGCGCGGCTTACTTCTCGCAGCATCCCGAAAGCGCGGGCCTCGTGCAGGAAAACCACGAGCGCGTCTTCATCGTGCTCTCGAGCGTGCTCTTCAATCCGTGGATTGCGGGCTTCCTGATGTCGGCGATTCTCGCCGCGGTGATGTCGACGCTCTCCTGCCAGCTGCTGGTCTGCTCCTCGACGCTCACGCAGGACTTCTACCGCACCTTCATCCGCCGCAACGCCTCGCAGCGCGAGCTCGTCTGGTTCGGCCGCGGCATGGTGCTCGCCGTTTCGATCGTCGCGCTTTGGCTCGCGAGCGACCCCAACAGCCTCGTCTTCTCGCTCGTGTCCTATGCCTGGGCCGGCTTCGGCGCGGCCTTCGGCCCGGTCATCGTGCTCTCGCTCTGGTGGCCCCGCATGACCCGCAACGGCGCGCTCGCCGGCATGATCGTCGGCGCCGTGACGGTGCTCGTATGGAACCATTTCGCCTGGTTCGGGCTCTATGAGATCATCCCGGGCTTTGCGTTTGCGCTGATCGCCATCGTGGTCGTGAGCCTGCTCGACAAGAAGCCCAGCCGCGACATGCTCCGCACCTTCGGCGAAGTCGACCGCATCGTGCGCAGCGACGGCGACGTGAAGACCGCCGCCGCAAACTGACGCGGTTCTCTCTTTGGGCACTTTGCGCGGGCCCGCCCATTAAGGCGGGCCCGCTTCGTTTACAATGACGGGTTCTGTTAAGAAAGAAAGACACGGTCAAGACTCAAAAGCTATGCCCCGCACCAAATCGCTCGCCGCCCAGCGGCGGGAACTTGCCTTCATCTTCCACCGCCTGACGACGTTCACGTCGCTCGCGGACCGGGAAATCCTCATGCTGCGCCTGCGCCGCCTGATCGAAGGCAACCTCTCCGATGCCTTTTTCGACGTGGCCGAGGATTTCTTTGACAAGCTGCGGCGCACGAACCCGCCGCTCGTCGACGACGCGCGCGACCTTTTCTACAGCACCGTCTCCGAGGTGAAGTGCGAGAAGCGCACCCCCGAGGAGACGACGACGCTCATGGCGATCGGCGTCTTCATCAGCGCCATCTTCAAGACGACGCCGCCCGACACGGTGATCACGGAAGAAACCGCGCAGAAGATCGCCGAGCTGCTGAAGCGCCACTACATCAACCCGAAGGCGAAGATCACGATCTTCCACGAGATGCTCCGCGGCAACCAGGGCCCGGCCGGCACGGGCGCGACCGATGCGCGCGAGCTCCTCGAGAAGATGCGCGCCTGCCCGGGCGTGCTCTACCGGGGCGAGCACCTCGACGTGCCCGACGGACCGGACGACCCCATCGTCGCGCAGGAAAACGAGCGCAGCTTCTCGCTCTTCCTGCGCCACCTCGTCGTGTCGGTGACGGTGCCCGCGGGCGAGCTCACCGTGGTGCACCCCTACCACTGGTCGGAGCTGCGCAGCGGCTCGCAGGCCAACTCCGAGGCGACGTTCGACCCGAACGCCGTGGTGCAGAACCCGTGGGCGAGCGACGCGGCCGAGGCGCTCCACAGCAACGTGCGCGGCTACAACGTGATCGTCGCCGAGCCGCTCCCCTACTACCAGGGCCTGCAGTTCCTCGAGGAGATCATGGCCCCGTTCCGCATGCTGCCGATGGTCATGAACGCGGTGCACACCGCCAACTGCATGCCGGGCGAGCTCGCCGTCTCGATCGCGCTCTTCTGCTCGCGGCCCGACGCCTCGACGGTCTACGCCAGCGAGATCCGCGTCGCGCTCTCGCGCGCGAGCGACAAGGCGCATCCCTTCAGCGGCGACTGCGTGACACTGCACGAGGGCGAGATGAACGTCGGCATCATCTCCTCGAACATGGAAGCGTTCCTGCACATGCTCGGCGTCAACGACGTGATGATCCACGAGGAGCCCCGCTACTACGAAGTCGAGGACGGCGAAGGGCGCATCTACGTGAACTACTTCGGCGTTTCGACACCGCTCGCCGCGCCCGGCACGGGCAGCGCCCCGGCGGTGCCCGAGCACCGGCTCAACTGAAAAGACAGCAAAGAAAGAAATGAGTCAGGGCCTTCGCGCATGCGGAGGCCCTGCTTTTTTCCGGGAAGGCCTGCCGTCGGCCGGGACCGGAAAAGCACAGAAGCCCAAAACAGCGACCGGCAAAAAGGATGCGCGCCGAACTTCAAGGGCGGAAAATGGATAAGGAGAGACCGTATACCGTCGGCTTTGCGGTCGAAAGACAGGAGGAAGCTATGAGCATGATGTTTCCTGAATATATGAAGAAGGAATACTTCAAGTGGTATGAGCCGCTCAATGACGACAAGAGTGACCGCATACTCAAGGCCAAACCCAATGCCCCCAAGGAGGCGAGGGAAGCCTTGGAGAAGTTCTATAAGGAAACCGAAGAAGCTCGGAAGAAGGGCTGGATGCTCTGATCCGCTCCAAGCCGCCGGCGAGCGCCGGCAGCTTTTGCTTTGCAAAGGCACAGGTCTTTGCCCTCCTTCATAAGATTAAAAAAGCGCCGCTTTCCCTTTTGGAGGGAAGCGGCGCTAATCGTATCGGCCTGTGGCTGCGGCGGCGCCGATGTCCTCTAAACACCAGCACTTTGACCGCCGCAGCGGCAAAGCTTTACGCTGCGGGCTCGACGGCCTTGATCACGTCGAACGAGAACTCGCCGTTCTTGACGACCACGCGGATCGTATCGTCGGGACCGGCGCGGCCCTCGAGCATGAGCTCGGCGAGCGGGTTCTCGATGCGGTCCTGGATGGCACGCTTCAGAGGACGGGCACCGTAGTGCGGGTCGAAGCCCACCTTGGCGATGAGGTCAAGCGCCTCGTCGCTCACCTCGAGCTTCATGTTCTGCTCGGCAACGCGGTCCTCGAGCTTCTTGAGCTGGATCTTCGCAATGCTGCGGATCTGCTCGGCGCCGAGGGCGTTGAAGACGACGATCTCGTCGATGCGGTTGATGAACTCGGGGCGGAAGTGGCTCTTCACCTCTTCCATCACCGCGTCCTTCACCTTGTCGTGCGGCTGGCCGATCATTTCCTGGATCTTGTCAGCGCCGAGATTCGAGGTCATGACGATCACGGTGTTCTTGAAGTCCACCGTGCGGCCCTGACCGTCGGTCATGCGGCCGTCGTCGAGCACCTGCAGGAGCACGTTGAAGACGTCGGGATGCGCCTTCTCAACTTCGTCGAGAAGGATCACGGAGTACGGGTGGCGCCTCACCGCTTCGGTAAGGTAGCCGCCCTCCTCGTAGCCGACGTATCCCGGAGGCGCACCGATCAGGCGCGCGACGCTGTGCTTCTCCATGAACTCGCTCATGTCGATGCGGATGAGCGCGTCCTCGGTGTCAAAGAGGAACGCCGCAAGCGCTTTCGTGAGCTCCGTCTTGCCGACGCCCGTGGGCCCTAGGAAGAGGAAGCTGCCGTACGGACGGTTCGGGTCCGAGAGGCCGGCGCGGCTTCTCTGAATCGTCTCGGCGACGCGCTTCACGGCTTCGTCCTGGCCGACGACGCGCTTCGAGAGCGCTTCCTTCATGTGAAGGAGCTTCTGGCGCTCGCCTTCCATCATCTTGCTCACCGGAATGCCGGTCGCGCGGCTCACCACCTCGGCGATCTCTTCGGCGCCGACCGACGTGCGAAGGAGCTTGGGCTTGCCGGCGAAGTCCTTCTTTTCGGCGGACTCCGTCTTCTTCAGGCGCTCTTCGAGCTTCGGAAGGACCGCGTACTGCAGCTCGGCGAGCTTTTCATACTGCGCCGTGCGGCGGTACTCGTCCATCTGGCGGCGGGTCTTGTCGATCTCGTCGCGCACGGCCTTTTCGCCGAGCGCCTCGCTCTTTTCCTTCTGCCAGACTTCGTTCAGGTCGGCGTACTTCTTCGAGAGATCGGTGATCTCGTCCTCGATCGCCTGCAGGCGCTTCTTGGACGCATCGTCGGTCTCCTTCTTCATCGCCTCGCGCTCGATCTTGAGCTGGATGAGCCTGCGGTCGAGCTTGTCGAGCGCTTCGGGCTTGCTGTCGATCTCCATCTTCACGCGGGCGGCCGCCTCGTCGATCAGGTCGATGGCCTTGTCGGGCAGGAAGCGGTCGGTGATGTAGCGGTGCGAGAGCTCGGCCGCGGCCACGATGGCCGGGTCGGTGATCTCAACGCCGTGGTGCGCTTCGTAGCGCTCCTGCAGGCCGCGCAGAATGGCAATCGTGTCCTCCACGCTCGGCTCGTCGACCATCACCTTCTGGAAGCGGCGCTCGAGAGCGGCGTCCTTCTCGACGTACTTGCGGTACTCGTCGAGCGTCGTCGCGCCGATCACGTGCAGCTCGCCCCTGGCGAGGGCGGGCTTCAGCATATTGCCCGCGTCCATGGAGCCTTCGGTCTTGCCCGCGCCCACGACGGTGTGCAGCTCGTCGATGAAGAGAATGATCTGGCCGTTCGAGGCCGTCACTTCCTTCAGGAGCTTCTTCAGGCGCTCCTCGAACTCGCCGCGGTACTTGGCGCCGGCGATCAGGCCGGCCATGTCGAGCGAGAGCACGCGCTTGCCGCGGAGCGTATCGGGAACTTCGTTGTTGACGATGCGCTGCGCAAGGCCTTCGACGACGGCCGTCTTGCCGACGCCGGGCTCGCCGATCAGCACCGGATTGTTCTTCGTGCGGCGCTGCAGGATCTGCATCGTGCGGCGGATCTCGTCGTCACGGCCGATCACCGGATCGAGCTTGCCCTGGCGGGCGCGCTCGGTGAGGTCGATCGTGTACTTCTTGAGCGCTTCGCGCTGGTTCTCCGCATCGGGATTGTCAGCCGTGTCGCCGCCCCTCACCGAGGAGACGGCCGCTTCCATGGCAGCGCGCGTGAGGCCCGCTTCCTTGGCGAGGCGGCCCGCCTCGCTCTGGTCGTCGCACAGAGCGAGCAGGAGCATCTCCGTGGAGATGTACTCGTCGCCCCGCTTCATCGCCTCTTTTTCGGTGAGGTTCAGAAGGTTCGCCAGTTCGCGGGAGACCTGGATGTCGCCGCCCGTGCCCGAAACTTTCGGCAGGCGCTCAATCGCCTCGTCCACGTCGCGGGCGAGCTTGCCGACGTTGACGCCGGCGCGCTCGAACAGGCTCCTCGACGAGGTGTCGCCGTTCGCGAGCAGGGCGCTCAGCACATGCAGCGGCTCGAGCACCTGGTTGTCGTGCTTGAGAGCGATCGACTGCGCATCGCTGAGCGTTTCCTGGAATTTCGTGGTTAATTTGTCTTGACGCATTGATTGTTTTCCTCCGAGGCCCTCCCGTCCCGGGCGGCCCCGCTAATGCCTTGCTGTATATATGGGGAGGAAAATGCAGATTTCAAGGGCGGCAATGCCCTCTTTTTTCAGCCGCTTAAGAGCGGCTTCGGGACGAAGCGGCGCGTCAGAGGAGAAGCGCGCGGGCGGCCTTCCAGCCGGCCGCGGCGAACGCGATGCCGAGCCCGACGTGCAGCGCGACGTGCGCGGCGGCGTGCGCGAGCGCGCCCGATTCAATCAGGACGAGCGCCTCGGTCGAAAAGGTTGAGAAGGTGGTGAGCCCGCCCAGGAGCCCCGTGACGGCGAAAAGCCGCACGGCGGGCGGCACGGCGGGATGAAGGGAAAAGACGGCAAGGAGCACGCCGCCCGCAAAGCAGCCGAGGAGGTTGGCGCAGAGCGTGCCGAGCGGCAGCCACGCGAGCCGCGCGTTGAGCCAGTAGGAAAGCGCCCAGCGCAGCACGGCGCCGGCCGCCGCGCCGGAAGCGACGGCGGCGACGACGAGCCAGAGCGGCCCGTCCTTGGTCACTCGGCGCTCCAGCGGGCCTTGGCGGCCTCGTCGGAATCGTGCGCCTCGACCCAGCGGTCGCCCTGCGGCGTCGTTTCCTTCTTCCAGAACGGCGCCTCGGTCTTGAGCCAGTCCATGATGAACTCGCAGGCCTCGAAGGCCTCCCTGCGGTGCGGCGAGGCGACGAGCACGAGCACGATGCGGTCGCCCGGCACGAGCCGGCCGACGCGGTGGATCACCGTGACGCCTTCGACACGGAAGCGCTCGCGCGCCTTGGCGACGATGCCCGCAAGGGCCTTCTCGGTCATGGCCGGGTAGTGCTCGAGCGTCATGGCGCTCACGTCGCTGCCGTCGTTGCGGTTCCTCACCACGCCGACGAAGCTTGCGACGGCGCCCGAAGTCGGGTTCTCGCGGATGAGCCGCTCGGTTTCGGCGCCGACGTCGAAGTCCTCGGCGCCGACGCGGATATGCGTCTGCGGCATGGACTAGCCTCCGGTCACCGGCGGGAAGAAAGCGACTTCGTCGCCGTCGGCGATGCGGCCCGACTCGCCCACCATCGTCTGGTTGACGGCCGCGCGGATGCGGCGGCCGTTGGCAAGCGCGCTCGCCCAGGGCTCGCCGCGGGCGATGAGCTTCGCGCGCAGCTCGCCCGCCGTGAGCTCGCTTTCCGGAAACTCGAGGTCGTCCGACTCGCGGCCCATGGCGTCGCGCACGAGCGCGAAATAGAGAACATGAATCTTCATGGCGTCATCCTTTTCATGCGAAGAACTGGCAGAACGGGTAGTAGCTCACCATGTCGCCGCGGTGCACCGTGCCGCCGATCGGGATGTCGACGAGGCCGTCGGCCCAGGCGCAGGAAGAAAGGACCTGCGAGTTCTGCGTGTGGTAAAGGTCGAGGCCGCCCGAGGCGTTGCGGCGCACGCGGACGAATTCCTGGCGGTCGCCGGGCTTGAGCCAGTCGAAGTCGGCCCGCACGGCGATCGGCTTCACGTCGATGTCGGTGAGGCCCATCGTGCGCAGCAGGTAGGGGCGCGCCATCATGAGGAAGACGACGAAGCTCGCCACGGGGTTGCCCGGGCAGCCGATGAAGGGCACGCCGCGCACTTCGCCGAAGGCAAAGGGCTTGCCGGGCTTGAGGCGGATGCGCCAGACCTCGAGCTTGCCGAGCGCCTCGACGGCGGGCTTGACGTGGTCTTCCTCGCCGACGCTCATGCCGCCCGAGGTGAGGATGACGTCCGCCTCGGCGGCCGCGCTCTCGAAGGCCTTGACGGTCGCGTCGAGGTTGTCGGGGATGTTGCCGAGGTCGAGCGCCTCGCAGCCGAGCTCCTGCAGGAGGCTGCGGATCATGAAGCGGTTCGAGTTGTAGATGCCGCCCGGCGGCAGGGGCTGGCCGGGCTGCACGAGTTCGTTGCCGGTGAAGAAGATGCCCACCCGCAGGCGGCGGTAAACCTTGACGTAGGCGCGGCCGATCGAGGCGCACATGCCGACGGCGGCGGGCTGGAGCCGATCGCCCTTGTGGAGCACCACCGAGCCCTGCTCGATGTCGCTGCCGCGGCGGCGCACCCAGGAGCCCTCGCGCAGCGGCTTGGTGAACTTCACGCCTTCGGGCACCGCCTCGCAGTCTTCCTGCGGGACCACGGTGTCGGCGCCTTCCGGCATCGGGGCGCCCGTGAAGATGCGCGCGGCGCTGCCTTCCTTGAGCGTGCCGCCGACGTTGCCGGCGGGAATGCGGTCGGAAACGGGGAGCACGACGGGCTTTTCAGGGGTGGCGCCGGCGATGTCGGCGGCGCGGACCGCGTAGCCGTCCATCTGGGAGTTGTCCCAGCCCGGAACGGCGATCGGGCTCACGATGTCTTCGGCGAGCACGCGGCGGGATGAATAAAGAAGAGGAACCGTTTCCAGTCCCTCAACCGGGCGCGCCTGCGCGAGCAGGCGGCTCAATGCTTCGGCAAAAGTGATCATAGCTTCTCAATAAAATCCGCCACCGCCGAGGGATCGTTGATGTCGAGGCGCGGCACGCCCGTGCCCTCCTCGTCCCAGTCGGAGGCGACGGCGACGACTTCGCCGCGTCCCTCGCTCAGCCTGGGCTTGCCCTCGGAGACGGCTTTTCTGCGAACCTCAATTTTAGGAAATGATCCTTCGTTTTTGAAGCCTTCGACGAGGATGATGTCCGCGCCGTCGAAGCGCGCGAGCAGCTCGTCGACCGAAGGCGGCTCCGGCGTCTCGGCGAGCATGGCCCAGCGGCAGTCCGAGCGGATGATCACCTGCTTGGCGCCCGCCTCGCGGTAGCGCCAGGAATCCTTGCCCGGGCGGTCGATGTCCATGCCGTGGTGGGCGTTCTTAAGGGCCGCAATCCGGTGGCCGCGGCGCACAAGCTCCGCGGCCACCGCCGTGGCGAGCGTGGTCTTCCCCGAACCGGAAAAACCGATGAAGCCGACGGTCTTAGGCTGCATTGGCCGCCTCTGCACGCTCAATCTCGGCGCGCACCGCCTGCTCGTCGGGCTCAAGGTCGATCCTGCGCTCGGGCCTCTCGTCAAGGCCGAGGAACTCGGAGGGCGGCGTGATGTCGCAGCCCGTCGCGAGCTTCACCATGCGCGGGAACTTCGCGGCGCGCACCGTCTCGAGGCAGAGCGTCTTCATGCCGACCGGATGCAGGTACTCGCCCGAGAAGAGCGCGTCGGCCGTATGCGGGTCGATGAAGATCCTGCGGTTCACCCAAAGCGTCTCGATCATCTCGAGGCGGTTGGCGTGGCTCGAGGCGCCCGAGACGACGCCGCTCTTCCTGAGCAGCTCGATTTCCTTCGGCGTCAGGCGGAATTCGCCCTTGCTCTCGAGCTCGCCCATGAGCTGGCGCACGCGCAGCGCGTCGCGGTTGAGGACCTCGAAGAGGAAGCGCTCGAAACTGGCCGCACGGCTGATGTCCGTCGAGGGCGAAGAAGTCTTGATCGTTTCCGAAGAGGGGCGCGGGCGGTAGTGGCCCGTCCTCAGGAAGGCGTTCATCGTATCGTTTTCGTTCGTGCACACGATGAGGCGCGCCACCGGCAGGCCCATGCGGCGGGCCACCATGCAGGCGTAGGCGTTGCCGAAGTTGCCGCAGGGCATGGCAAACGCGATTTCCTCGCCGACGTTCGTCACGGCCCTCAGGTAGCCGTAGAAGTCGTAGATCACCTCGGCGGCAACGCGCGACCAGATAATGCTGTTGATCGCGTGCAGATGGTGCTTGGCGGCGAACTCGCGGTCCTGCAGGATCGCGCGCACGATGTCCTGGCACTCGTCGAACGTGCCGTTGACGGCCAGGTTGTAGACGTTTTCGGCGCGCGACGTGTAGAGCTGCTTCTGCTGGAAGGCGCTCATGCGGTCGCGCGGCGAGAGCATGACGACCTTGACGCCGGGCTTGCCGCCGAAGACGGCCTCGGCCGAGCAGCCCATGTCGCCCGTGGTGGCCCCGAGGAGCGTCATCGGCTCTCCGCCCGCGCAGAACTTGTCGTAGTAGCTGCCGAGGAAGCGCATCGAGAGGTCGTCCCAGGAAAGGGTGCGCCCGGTCGAGAGCTCGAAGAGGCCGACGTCGTCGTGCAGCCACGTGATCGGCGTGATTTCGTCGTCAATGAACTCGTTGTGGCTGTACGGGAAGTTGCGGGGCTGGAAGGCTTCGGAGCAGACGCGCCAGAGCATGTCCTTCGGAAGCTCGGGCGCAAAAAGCCTCATGATCTCGAAGGCGAGCATCGGATAAGGCAGGCCGCGCCAGGTTTTGAGCGTTTCGAGATCAACCTTGGGAAATTCGTCGGGCACGTAAAGGCCGTTGTCCGGGGCATAGCCTTCAAAGGCGATGTCGGTGAAAGAGCGGCCTTCCGTGCTGCCGCGCGTCGAGATGTACTTCATAATGAAAGTCCCTCGCTGAATCGGTGAATGTCGCAAGCGACGGCGCCGAGGACGCCGCGCTTTCCTTTTCCTAGCCCTGCTATCGTACCCGAAATTTCCTCCCGGAAAATACGACCAAGCACAAATAACTAGGCCGCTTAAGCCTTGAGCAGAAGTGTTCTTCGTTTGGCTCGTACAATGTGCTTGCGGGCCTTTTTTGGAAGGCCCTCCGATTCCCACTCAAAAAGAGTTTCGTCATGCCTCTGCCAAAACTGCCGGGAAAGCCCGGCGACATTCTGGATGACTACGGCCCCGAGCCCAAGCCCGAAAAGGCCCCCGCCCGCTCAAAGCGCGCCGCCGCAAAGCCTGCCGCAAAGGCCGCCGCGAAGGCCGCCCCGGCCGCGGCGAAAGCCGTGAAGAAAGCGCCCGCCGCCGCACCTAAGAGCGCGAAGCGCCCCGCGAAGAAAGCGGCCGCGCCCGCGCCGGCAAAGAGCGCCCGCAAAGCGGCCGCCGCAGCGGCGAAGCCCGCCAAGGCCCGTCCCGAGCGCGGTGCGGAAAAGCCCGCCGCCGAGGCGCGCGCCAAGGCCTCCGCCTCCCGCGGCCGGCCCGCGGCGCTCAGCGCCGGCACGGCCGCCGCGCGCAGCGACAGCCCGAACCCGAGCCGCCGCCAGTCGGGCCGCCGCGGCCGCGCGAAAGTCCGCAGCACGGGCAAGAAGCTCTTCGTGCTCGACACCAACGTGCTGCTGCACGATCCCCTGAGCCTCTTCCATTTCGACGAGCACGACGTGTTCCTGCCGATGACCGTGCTCGAGGAGCTCGACAACCACAAGAAGGGCACCACGGACGTGGCGCGCAACGCGCGCGCCGTCGCGCGCACGCTCGACTCGCTCATCGAGGCGAACGGACCCGACCTCTCGAAGGGCATCGCCCTTTCGGCGCTCGGCAACCGCGAGGCGCAGGGGCGGCTCTTCTTCGAGACGCGCCCGTTCGCCGAGGCGCTCCCCGCGGAGCTGCCGACCTTCAAGGGCGACAACGCCATCCTCGCGGTCGTCAAGGGCGCCGAGAAAGCGTTCCCCGACCGCAGCGTCGTGCTCGTGAGCAAAGACGTCAACATGCGCATCAAGGCGACGATGCTCGGCATCCCGACGGAGGACTACCTCACCGACAAGGTGCTCGACGACACGGACATGCTCTACAGCGGCAAGCTCGTGCTCCCCGCCGATTTCTGGGAGCGCGTCGCCGCGAGCCTCAAGTCCTGGCAGACGGACGGCACGACGCACTACCGCTTCAGAACCGAGCACCCCTCGCAGTTCATCCTGAACGAGTGCCTCACGATCGAGGGCGACCCTGACTTCATGGCCATGGTCACCTCGGTCGACGGCAATGAAGTGACCATGCGGCTGCTGCTCGACTACCGCACGCGCCAGAAGGTCTGGGGCATCCATGCGCGCAACGTCGAGCAGAACATGGCGCTCAACCTGCTGATGGACCCCGAGATCGACTTCGTCACGCTGCTCGGCCAGGCGGGCACGGGCAAGACGCTCATGACGCTCGCCGCCGCGCTCTCGCAGACGATCGACGACCGGCTCTTCAGCGAGATCATCATGACGCGCGCCACCGTGAGCGTGGGCGAGGAGATCGGCTTCCTGCCCGGCACCGAGGAAGAGAAGATGGCGCCCTGGATGGGCGCGCTCGAGGACAACCTCGAGGTGCTGCAGCGCAGCGAGAGCAGCGCGGGCGGCGACTGGGGCCGCCAGGCGAGCCTCGACCTCATCAAGGCGCGCATCCGCATCAAGTCGATGAGCTTCATGCGCGGGCGCACGTTCTTCAAGAAGTTCCTCATCATCGACGAGGCGCAGAACCTGAGCCCCAAGCAGATGAAGACGCTCATCACGCGCGCCGGCCCCGGCACGAAGATCGTCTGCATGGGCAACATCGCGCAGATCGACACGCCCTACCTCACCGAAGGCAGCTCGGGCCTCACCTATGTGGTCGAGCGCTTCCAGGGCTGGGCGCACGCGGCGACGATCACGCTCACGCGCGGCGAGCGCTCGCGCCTGGCCGACTACGCCACCGAGGTGCTCTGAGCAAAGCGTCCGGAACCCGGACAGGCAAAACGCCCGCGCGGCACGGCCGCACGGGCGTTTTGCATTAGGGAAAGCGGAAAGGTCAGATGACCGCCGCGACGATCATGACGCCGATCATCATGAAAGCGAGCGCCACCTTGACGGCGGTGCCCGCGATCATGCCGATCCAGGTCGCCACGCCGACGCGGCCCGCATGCAGGTAGTCGCGCTTGGCGATGAACTCGCCGATGAAGGCGCCGATCAGCGGGAAGATCAGCACGCCCGCCAGGCCGCCCAGGAAGAGGCCGACGAAGGTGCCGATGAGCGAGCCCCAGATGCCCTTGGCGCTCGCCCCTGCGCGCTTTGCGCCGGCGGCCTGCGCCACCGTATCGACGACGACGCCGATCACGGCGAGCACGACGAGCAGCGCAATCGTGCCCCAGCCGATCGTCTCAAAGTGGCCAGCCCAGCCGATGAGCACGCCGCCCGCGGCAATGAGCGGCAGTCCCGGGATGGCCGGCACGATGGTGCCCGCCAGGCCGGCGATGATGAGCGAGATGGCCGTGACCCACAGGAACACGGCGAACCAGTCGACAGAAGAAAACCATTCGAGCATTGCGTGTCGCTCTCCGAATTAAGTGCGGGGGCCTCAGCCCTCGTTGTCCGCCATGCCGTCCCAGTAGCCGGTGTCGCCGGCCCAGGGCTCGAAGCGGGTGTTGCCGCCGCGGAAGACCATGCGCAGCGTGCCGATCGGGCCGTTGCGCTGCTTGCCGATGATAATCTCGGCGAGGTTCTTGTCGGGCGTTTCCTTGTTGTAAACCACGTCACGGTATATGAACATGATCACGTCGGCGTCCTGCTCGATGGCGCCCGACTCGCGCAGGTCGGCCATGATCGGGCGCTTGTCCGGGCGGTTCTCGACCGAGCGGTTGAGCTGCGAGAGCACGATCACCGGGCAGTTGAGCTCCTTGGCGAGGGCCTTGAGGCTGCGGGAGATTTCAGAAAGCTCCGTGGAGCGGTTTTCCGAATTCGAGCGGCCCGGGATGAGCTGGATGTAGTCGACCACGATGAGCCCGAGCTGCCCCGTCTGGTTCGAGAGGCGCCGCGCGCGGCTGCCGATCTCGGAGGCGAGCAGGCCCGGGGTGTCGTCGATGTAGATCGGCTTGTCCTCGAGGAGCTTGAGCGCCTTGGTGAAATTGCCCCACTCCTCGTCCTCGAGGCGGGCCTTGCGCAGCTTCTGCGCATCGATGTTCGCCACCGAGCTGATGAGTCGCTGCGCGAGCTGCTCGGCGCCCATTTCGAGCGAGAAGATCGCCACCGGCAGCCCGAGGCGCACGCCGACGTTCTCGGCGATGTTGAGCGCGAGCGCCGTCTTGCCCATCGAGGGGCGCCCGGCGATCACGATCAGGTCGCCGCGCTGCAGGCCGGCGAGCTCGCGGTCGAGGTTGGGATAGCCCGAGGGCACGCCCGTGACGTCCGAGCCCTGCTGGTCGTTGTAAATGCTCACGATGCGCTCGGAGACGTTCCGAACGAGCGAGCCCATCGGCTGGAAGCCGCGCTTGCCGCGCGAGTTGCGCTCGTTGATGGCGAGCACGTCGCGCTCGGCGTCCTCAAGGATCTGCGCGGTGTCGCGGCCTTCGGGCGAAAGGGCCGCGGTGACCATCTTGTCGCCCACCGAGATGAGCTGCCGCAGAACCGACTTGTCGTGCACGATCTCGGCGTAGCGGCGGATGTTCGCCGCCGAGGGCGTGTTGTTGACGAGCTCGTTGAGGTAGGCGAGCCCGCCCGCCTCGGCCTCCGTGCCGGCGTTGCGGAGCGCTTCGTCGACGGTGAGCACGTCGGCGGGGTTGCCCTTCTGAATCATCGCCACGATCTGCTCGTAGATGAGGCGGTGAGAGCGCTGCGCAAAGTCCTCGGGCTGCACGATGTCAAGGACGCTGTCGAGCGCCTTGTTGTCGATCATGAGGCCGCCGAGAATCGACTGCTCGCTGGCAATGCTCTGCGGCGGGCGGCGCACGGCCTCCGCTGCGGAATCAGAAACGGTATCTGCCATTGACGGAACCTGAAAAAAGGGATGAAAGAACGGGATGGTTATGATAGCCGACCGCGCGGCCGGCGCGGACGCACGCAAAAATAAGATGAAGGGCCTTCGATTGCGGAGGCCCTAATTTTTGCTGGGAAGGCCTGACTTCACCCGCTATGATGAAGACGGAGAAGAGTCCGGAGCCGGATCACTGCGTTACTTTTTTTGGAGTTTTATCTCCGTGCAAAAATTGCAGTCTCAGGCCTTCGCACCCCCAATTGCACTCTCCCGTAAGGGAAGTAGGCGCATAAGAAAATGAGTTCACTCTCGTGAATCTTAGGTGGCTGAAAGGCCCGTGCCTTTATCCGGGCGGACTCTTCGAGATCCCCACTTTTAAAAGGAGAGGATCATGAGTAAGTCTACTCGGAAACCCACCGACACGGCTACGGCAACGAACCCGCAAAACATTGTCGAAGCCGTCTATTCATCCGCCATCGGTGTCGATGTCCACTGCGAACTTTTGGTTTGCTGCTTCCAATACATCGACGCCCATTCCTCAATTCACACGGAACTGCGCAGTTTCGGCACAAGAAGGTCGGAGCTGGAAAAGTTCGCAGGATGGTGTCGGAAATGCCGTCCGGAAACCATAGTGATGGAATCCACCGGCGTCCTTTGGAAGAGCCCGTACGCAGCTCTCGAAAGCGTCGGTTTCAACGCTTCATCGCTTACCCTCGTCAATGCCAGAGACGTTAAAGCCGCCATCGGCCGCAAAACGGATCGGCAGGATGCCCGGCGCCTGGCCGAACTGGCCAGGATGGGCACGCTGAAAAAATCGTTTATCCCGCCGCCGAATTTCCGCTTGATGCGGGAATTAGCCCGGCGCTATCAGAAACTGAAAAGCCATTACGCCTCTCACGTCAATGCCCTGCACAAACTGATGGATTCCTCAGGCTTTCGAGCCGCATCGGTATTCAGCGATATCCGCGGCACCAGCGCAACCAATATCCTGAGGGCCAAGATTTTTGGAGAAGGCAACTTCGAACAGTGCGTGGAAAAGAATTCACACAGGCTGAGAAAAGCCACGCCCGAAGAAATCATTGACGCACTTAATTTCGA
Source organism: Burkholderia sp. (assembly GCA_047777475.1). Classification (GTDB taxonomy): domain Bacteria; phylum Pseudomonadota; class Gammaproteobacteria; order Burkholderiales; family Burkholderiaceae_F; genus Sutterella. Next base: position 233,195 of record JBKEET010000002.1, on the reverse strand, counting down.
CCTTGATCCGCTTCTCAGAGCCCAGATCGCCGATGAAATGCTGGCCATGGATCAAGAACTGGCTCTGGCAAAGCAGACGATGCTGCGCCTTGCAAAGCTCCAGGCTCCCTATCAAAGGCAGATTGGACTCCTGAGGACAATACCGGGGATTCAAGAAAACGCTGCAAGACTCATCTTTGCCGAACTGTGCGATGACCTGAAGCAGCATTTCGACAGCTCCGAAAAGTTTTGCTCCTGGATGGGCATCTGCCCGGGAAACAACATCTCGGCCAACGTGCGCCATTCCGGCCACGCAGCCAAGGGCAACAAATGGCTGAGGCGAGTGCTGGTCGAATGTGCCCACGGGGTGAGAATGAGCAAAAACTCACTGTCGGATCGGGTGATGGAATGGAAATTGCGGCGAGGAACTTTGCGTGCCATAGTTGCCGCTGCTCATTTGCTCGCCAGAATCATTTACAGCATTTTGGTTTCCGGGAAAAGCTACATTCCTTACGCAACGGATAAAGTGCGGGCTTTAACCGCAAAGCGGACTCTGCAGAATGCGAAGCTCTTTGCTAAGAATGCGGATGACGAAGAGATTCGCGAAAAGATGTCAGAGGTAGCCGAAGAGATCAAAACACTGGTCAAAAAGGCTCGAAGGACCAAGCGTACGAGGGTTCTGACAAGCTGATTTGGCAGAGAAAAACTGCTTGCAATGCTGCCTTTCCGGAGGCGGCAGGGATTTTTGTTTGCTGCTGTTTTCTCCGTCTTCATAAGAAAAAGAGCCGCCCCGAAGGGCGGCTGCTTTGTCCGAGAAGGATTTCCCGACTAGGGCTTATTAGGCCTCGGCGAGAACCTTGACGGTGATGTCGGCGGTGATGTCCGTCAGCAGGCCGATCGTGATCGGGTAGTCGCCGACCGACTTGATGGCGCCGAGCGGCGTGCGGACCTGCGACTTCTTGATCTGAAGGCCGAGCTTCTTGTCGATCGCTTCGGCGATGTCGGCGTTCGTGACCGAGCCGAACAGGCGGCCGTCAACGCCGGCCTTGCTCGTGATCTCGATTTCGGCGCCGTTGAGCTTGTCGGCGATTTCCTGAGCAGCGGCGACGCGCTCGGCCTGAGCCTTCTCGAGCTCGGCGCGGCGGGCCTCGAACTCGGCGATGGCCTTCTTCGTGGCGCGCTTGGCGTGGCCCTGAGGAATCAGGTAGTTGCGGGCGAAGCCGTCCTTGACCTTAACGACGGAACCGAGGTCGCCGAGGTGGGTAATCTTTTCAAGCAGAATAACTTCCATGATTATCTCCTAGCGATTACTGGTTGTCCGTGTAGGGCAGCAGGGCGAGGAAGCGGGCGCGCTTGATGGCGACGTCGAGCTGGCGCTGGTAGTGCGCCTTCGTGCCGGTCAGGCGGGCCGGCATGATCTTGCCGTTTTCCTGGATGAAATCGCGCAGCGTGTCAACGTCCTTGTAGTCGATCTGCTCGACGTGGGCGGCCGTGAAGCGGCAGAACTTCTTGCGCTTGAAAAGCGAATTTTGCTGGTTGGTACGGCGAGGTTTGCCCTTAGCACCAAAAGCCATAATGAGCTCCTTAAATGTATTCCGTAATGTGCACGATCAGCCGGCTGCTGCGCATCGACTTCGGGGCGATGAAGCCCTTGAGCGAGAACTCTTTTCCGAGCGGCTCGGCGCTGAGCCTGCGGGCTGCGGCGCCGAACGCAATTGCGGGGAAATCGAATTCGAGCGTCCGGATCTTCCCGGCCTCGGCCAGCTCGGTCCTGTGATGGAACGTTCCCTCAAAGACCTCGAGGCCCGCCGGCGTGTAGCGGATCGCTTCGCGCGCCACAAGCGCGCCGCCGATTTCGATGTGATTCACCGTTTATGCAGCGTGCACGAAAATTTGTTGGTTACTGTCAGCGGCCTTATTCGGCGTCATGAGCCTGCGCGGCCTTCTCGGCGGCGGGGGCGGCGGCGGCAGCCTTCTTGGCCTCTTCCTTCTCGACGGCTTTCATCATCGGGGAGGGTTCGGTCTCGGCATGCTTGGTCTTGACGGTGAGGTGACGCAGCACGGCGTCATTGAAACGGAAGCCGTTCTCAATCTCGGCAATCGTGTCAAGATCGCACTCGATGTTGAGAAGGACATAGTGAGCCTTCACCAGCTTCTGGATCGGGTAAGCCAGCGGACGGCGGCCCCAGTCCTCGACACGCTCGATCTTGCCGCCCTTCTCGGTGACAAGAGTCTTGTAGCGTTCGATCATCGCGGGAACCTGTTCGCTCTGATCAGGGTGCACAACAATGCAAATTTCGTAGTGACGCATTTAGCCTCCTTGCGGAAAAAGCTGCCCAGAGCGTCTAATCTGGAGACAGCAAGGATATGAAAGACCGCGATTATAAGACAAATTTGCGCTCCGCGGTGCGAAAGCGCCGCCTTTTTTGCGGTCCTTCGGAAAAGGATCAGCGCCCGAGGCGCTGGCGGACGGTCTCGTAGAGGCACACGCCCGAGGCGACCGAGACGTTCAGGCTGTCGACGCCGCCGAACATCGGGATCGAGGCGAGGTCGTCGCAGCGGCGGCGCGTGAGCTGCCGCAGGCCCTTGCCTTCGGCGCCGAGCACCCAGGCGAACGCGCGGCGCTGGTCGAAGTCGTAGATCGACTTCTCGGCCTCGCCCGCCGTGCCGATGACGGTGACGCCCGCGTCGCGCAGCTCCATGATGGCCGAGGCGAGGTTGGGCACCGTCACCACGGGCACCGTCTCGGCGGCGCCGGCGGCGGCCTTGAGGGCCGCGGGGGTGACGCGCGCCGAGCGCGCGCTCGGCACGAGCACGCACTGCGCGCCGGCGCAGTCCGCCACGCGCAGGCAGGCGCCGAAATTGCGCGGGTCGGTGACGTCGTCGAGGATCAGGATGAGCGTCTTGTCGGTGATTTGGTCGAGCAGGTCGCCGAAATCGAGCGCCGCCTTCTTCTCCTCGGCCAGGGCGACGATGCCCTGGTGCGGCACGCCGCCCGCCATGCCGTCGAGGCGGCGGGCGTCGGCGTTCATCACGCGCACGCCGGCGGCGATGAGCTTGTCGCGGATGTCGCGCATGCGCTTGTCGCGGCGGCTCGGGTCGATGTAAACGGCGGAAATCGTCTTCGGGTCAATGCGCAGGCGGGCGCCGACGGCATGGAAGCCGGCCAAAACAATGTTCTTCACGGATTAAGCCCGGAAATGGCCCCCGGCGCCGCTGCGGGCGGCCGGAGGCTTCGGTTGAAAATCAAAAGGCGCCTCATTGTAGCGCAGGGTCCCGCGGACAAGCCGCGGGCGGTCCGCTTCAGGAGCGGCTCTTCGAGCGTCCCCTGCCGCGGCGGCGCTGCAGCGTGCGGTGCTCCCGCTCGCAGATCACGAACGAGATGCGCCGCCCGTCGAGGTCGACGGTGTCGAGCTGCACGGTGACACGGTCGCCGATGTGGATCTGCGCCATTTCCTCCGTGCTCGTCATGGTGAGCGCATGCTCGTCGAACTCCCAGTAGCCCCAGCCGAGGTTCGAGACGTGCACGAAGCCTTCGACGGCCATGTCCTCGAGCTCGACGAAAACGCCTGCGGGGATCATGCCGGTGACGACGGCCGGATGGCGGCCCGCGCCGTGCTTGAGCATGAAGTCGCACTTCAGGTAGTTCATCACGTCGCGCGTGGCATCGTCCGCCCTGCGCTCCGCGGCCGAGCAGATGATGCCGAGCCGGCGCCAGATCTCGCGGCGGCGCTCGGCGGCGCCGGCGGCCTTCTTCTTCGCGGCGGGCTCGGCGGCCTTGGCGGCTGCCGAGAGCGCCTGCGCGTGGAAGCTCTCCATCGCGGCGGAGTCGTCGAAGGCGATCTGCGGCACGTAGACGCGGCGCGTCAGGATGCCGCGGATCGTGCGGTGCATGAGCAGGTCGGGATAGCGCCGGATCGGCGACGTGAAGTGCGCGTAAGCGTCGAACTGCAGGCCGAAGTGCCCGATATTGTCGGGCGAGTAGCAGGCGCGCGGCATCGTGCGCAGGATCGCCGTCTGCAGGAAGCTGTTGTCCTTGACGCGCTCGATGAGCGCGCTGAATCCTTCGGCGGTGGGCTCGTCGAGCCGTTCGCCGAAATTGGCGAGGATCGTGCGCAGCTGCGCGATGCGGCTCTCCTCGGGCTTGTCGTGGATGCGGAAGAGCGTGTCGCGCTTCTTCATGATGGCGAACTTGGCCGCGCAGACGTTGGCGACGAGCATGCACTCCTCGATGATGCGGTTGGCGTCGGTGAGCGGCTTTGCCTTGAAGTCGCTGATGAGCCCCTGCTCGTCGAAGACGGCCTGCGTCTCGGTGCTCTCGAAGTCCATCGTGTGGCGCGCCTTGCGCGCGCGGCGCAGCACCTTGTAGAGGCCGTAGAGCGACTCGATGTCGGCGAGGCGCTCGCCCACGGCGGCGATGCCGTCCGCCTCGCCGCAGAGCGCGCTCCAGACCTGGGTGTAGGTGAGGCGCGCGTGCGAGCGCATCACGGCCGGATAAAACTGGTAGGCCTGCGTGAGGCCGTCCTCGCCCACCACCGCGTCGCACACCATGGCAAGGCGGTCGACGCCGGGATTGAGCGAGCAGAGCCCGTTGGAAAGCTTCTCGGGAAGCATCGGCACGACGCTCGAGGGGAAGTAGACGCTCGTCGCCCTCTGCTGCGCGTCCGCGTCGAGGGCGCTGCCGGGCTGCACGTAGTAGCTCACGTCGGCGATGGCGACGATGAGGCGCCAGCGGCCGTCCTTCATCTGCGTGCACCAGACCGCGTCGTCGAAGTCGCGGCTGTCCTCGCCGTCGATCGTGACGAGCGGTACGTCCCTCAGGTCGACGCGGTGCGCCATGCTCTTCGCGTCGGGCGCATCCGGGAGCGCCTCGGCTTCCTTCATGGCCGCCGGGCTGAACTCGACCGGGATGTCGTACTGGGCCGAGGCGATGGCGATTTCGCCGAGCGGGTCGAAGCGGCTGCCGACGCGGCGCACGAAGCGCACGCGGATGTCCACGTAAGGCATCGGCCGCAGGCTCTCGGGGAGGATCTCGACCTCGAAGGCGTCGTGCTCGAGGTCGACCGACTCGGGCACGCCCTTCGCTTCCATGAGCATGCCGATCGGCGCAAAGGGACTCAGGGGCATCACGCCGATTTCGCCCTCGTACATCTGCACGCGGTTGCCCTGCATGAGCGCGCGGCAGACCCACTTGGTCTGGCGCCGCTCGGCAAAGCCGGCGATGCGCCACCCGGTCACCGCGCGCCGCAGCCTGAAGGTGTCGCCCGGCAGGCAGGCGAGCTGCTCGGGCACGGGGAACACCGTCTCCGGGTCGTTTTCCGCCATGATCGTGAAGCGGTCGGGATCGCGGGCGCCCTTGACGATGCCCTTGGTTTCCTCGGCATCGGGATGGCAGAAGAAATTCTTGTCGCCCTTCATGAAGCCTTCTTCGTGAAGCGCCACGACGGCGGCGTTCGATTTCGAGCGCGGCCAGCCGAAGGCGGTCTCGAAGCGGTGCTTGGCATTGCTGTAGGAAATATCGCCGTTCAGGCGGCGCAGGCAGGCGCGCGCTTCTTCCAGTTCAGAGGGTTCAAGTTTCACAGGCTCCTCGGCGGGGCGGACCTTCTTCTTTTTCGTCATGTGGTTTATTAAAGAGATCAAGGGATCACTGCTAAGTGTAACCAACAGGCCGGAAAAATTTTTTAAGAGGGCTTCTTGACTTTTAAAAAAGCTGCAGGCATAATTCCTGTCCTCAGCAGTGCCCGGATGGCGAAATTGGTAGACGCACCAGCTTCAGGTGCTGGCGCCTTCACCGGCGTGGAGGTTCGAGTCCTCTTCCGGGCACCACTGCCCAATACAGAAAAGCCGCAAGCATGATTCAAATGCCTGCGGCTTTTTCACATCTGCGGGCGCAGGCCGCCGGCATGCTATGCTGTCGGCGGTATCCGACGGAGGCAATCAGTTCATGACGGCATCCACGAAATTCCCCTATTCGATTGAAAGACTTGCAAGCGGCAGCTTCCGCGCCCGCTTTCCCGGCTTCCCGGAGTTTCGGCCCGAAGCGCCGAGCATCGAAAAGCTGATCGCCTCGCTGCAGGACGCCCTGCTCCCCGTGCTCGAGGCGAGGCTCAAGAACGGCACGCTTCCCCCGGAGCGGGAGCCCCGTCCCGGCGAAGAGCTGCTCACGCTTTCGCCCACTTACAGCGCCAAGCTGCAGCTGATCGAAGCGGCCAAGCGCAACCGCGTCACCGCGGCCGAGCTCTCCCGCCGCCTCGGCTGCCTGCCGCAGGAAGCCGCGCGCATCCTTCGGCTCACGCACCCCACCAAGATCGACACCATCGCCGCCGCGGCGGCCGTGTTCGGGGGCAGGCTCACCTGCCGCATCGATTTCCCCGACGAAAAGTAAGTCCGGGTGCTCCGGCACAGGCGGGCGTCCTCCCTGAAGCGGGGGCCGCCCGTTTCTTTTTTCCGGCATCCGGCTCTGCCGGGAGATTCTCTCCAAGGGCCGGCACGCCGGGCCCGGAAAGCCTACTGCGCGATCCTCACAAAGCGCCTGGGCCTGCGGTTCAGCCATAATCCGAACGCGTCCTTGATCGAGAACTTCATGTACTCGCCCGGCAGCGAAAGCTCCACCGCCTTTCGCCAGAAAAACGAAACCGTCAGGGGCGGCAGAGGAAATTTTTCTTTATCGAGCGCGCGCAGCCGGCCGGCGTAGCGTGAATCCTCCACAACGCTCAGCGGCGACAGGCTCAGGGCATTGTTGCGGCCGTTGAGCGCATCAATGCCGTAGAAATCGCACAGCGTCAGCACTCTCGGCTTCACACCCGCGAATTTTCGCAGGCATTCGATTAAAAAAGCCTCGTCCTGGACTGTCGAAAGCCACTCGCTTTTGGCGAACAGCTCCGGAAGATCGGCGCCCTCGTCAAAAATGCGGTTCTTGGCATCGGCGACGACGCCCTGGTCAACGGTGAAGAGCGGCTCTTCGGTGAGCGAAGAGAACTCCGCGCGCTGATGGTTGCCCACCATCACCAGTGCCAGGTCGATTTTGTCGGTCAGCAGCTTGGGCAGGCAGTCCGAAAGGAAGCCGCTTTCAAATTCCAGCTTGATGTCGGGATAGCGGCAGCGAAAGCGCTCAACGGCGCAGGCAAGGATCTCCGGCGGCAGGGTCGGCGTCACCGAGACGCGGACCTTGCGCAGGCGGCCGAAGGACACCGCCGACACCGCTGCGGCCGCACGGTCCGCATTGGCCGCAATCGTTTCGGCATAAGGCAGCAGAGCACGCCCCGCCGAGTTCAGCCTCAGTCCGAAGGCGCCGCGGTCGAAGAGCGGGCAGCCGAGTTCCTGCTCGAGCTGGCTTATCGCTTTGGCAACGGTGGAAGGCGTGAGGGAGAGATGATTGGCGGCATGGCGCACGCCGCCCGTCCGCACCACGGCCAAGAAAGCCTTGATCTGGCGAATTTTCATGGCGAATGCTGCTCCGCGAAAAGTCCGTCATCCGCAGACCGAATCGCATTCCAATCCGCGGTCCCTGAAGCGCCCGGAAGCTTCGGCGCGCGGGCAGCCTTCTGCGAAGGCCGCCCGGGCCGCTTTCCGTGCGAAGCTCAGCCGTTTTTCTGCCGGGCTTCCAAACGGGAGGGGCGTCCCCTCCCGCGCTTCCCGCTCAGGCTTTCTTGCCGGCCAGCTCGCGGCCCACCAGCCAGCCCCACGTGGCCGCACGGCCCGCGCACATGCCTGAAATCAGGTTGGGGTAGGTATTGGCGAAATAGCCGCCGCTGTCCTGCCCGATGACATAAAGCCCCGGAATCGGCTTGCCTTCGGCATCAAGCGCATTCATGTGCGTATTGATCTGAATGCCGTCAAGCGTGCAGAGCGCATAGCCGGCATTCTTGACGCCGTAAAACGGCGGCTTTTCAAGCGGTGCCAGCCGGAAGGGCTCCTTGCCGAAATCTTCGTCGACGCCCTTGTGCGCCAGCTCATTGTATCGCTCGACCGTAGCCTTCAAGGCCTTGGGCGGAAGCCTCAGCTTTCGGGCGAGTTCCTCGATCGTATCGGCCTTCTGCACGAAGCCGTCGGCAATGAGCTTGGGCAGCACGGTCGATTCAATGTACTGCCAGGCAAAAATCGGCCGCGCACCGTTCGGATGCGGAATCAGGCGCGAGCAGCCGGCCATGCGGGTCTGCTGCACGAATTGCGTCCAGGTGGAGTCGAAAATCGAATAGTGGCAATGGCCTTTCTGGAATTCATCGGCGTGCAGGATTCCCTCGTACGTGCCCGATTCGTTGAAAAAGCGCTCGCCGTCTGCGTTCACTTTGAGCCAGGGCTGGCTTCCCGGCCAGAATGTGCCCATGTCGGTTTTCTTCATGGCTTCAATGCCCGGCTCCTGGTCAGGCCTCAGGGCACAGCGGTCAAACTGTGACATGGAATGCGTTTCGTCCATCTTGGCGCCGACCCAAAGACAGGCCCGGATGCCGTCGCCCGTGGCGCCGGGCATGGACTTGTTGCCGCCCAGGACGCGAAGGTTCCAAGGCTGAAGCGCTTCGAGCATCTCATAGTTGCGGCAGTAGCCGCCCGTTGCCACAACGACCCCTTTCCCGGCCGAATAGCGGACATACCTGCCGTCGGCATCCTGCGCGATGCAGCCCGTAACGCGGCCGCCCGTGCGCTCGAGCTTAACCATTCTGGTGCTGTAGTCGAACCGTGCCCCGTGCTTCACGGCATAGTCGTAGAGAACCGCATTGCCGTTGAGGCGCTTCTGTCCTTTTTCGGATTTTTCCCAGCGGGCCTGAGGCCAGCGCGGCGTATGGCAGGTCGGCAGCGCCTCATAGCGGGTGCCCTGATCGGCATCGATCGTCTCGTGCCAAAGCTCCACGCCTCTTTCGGCCAGACGGTCGCCGTACCAGTTCATGACGGCGCCGGATTTCTCGGCGAAAGTTTTCAGCAGGCGCTGGTCAACGTGGCCGCCTGCCGCTTTCGTGGCAATCGTGACGAAATCGAACTTGTCGATTTTCGTGCCCCATTTTTCCTGATAGCGGGAACCGACGGCCGCGAAGCCTTCGCGAACGCCGGTGCCGACGGCAAAGCGGTCGATGCCGATGACCTTGGCACCGCTTTCCGCGGCAGAGGCCACGGCAAACATGCCGCTCGTGCCGCAGCCGATGACGAGGACGTCCGTGCTGACGGTCCGGCTGATGTCTTTCTCGTCAATCTCGGGAGGCCTGCCGAGCCAGTCGCCGCTCTTGGCCTCCGCCGGAGCCTTGCGTTCAATCACCTCGACCGGGATTTTGCCGAGTGCCTGGTCAATGCACTTCTGGGCAGCGCGCGCAACGGCGCTTGACGTCACCGTCGCTCCGGAGACCGCATCGAGCCTGGCGCTCTGGCCCTCGAGCAGAAGCTTCCTGAGCTGCTTAGCGGCGGCCTGCCTGATCGCGGGCGTTTCGCCCGAGGCGTCAATGACCGCATCGGTGATGCGGTGCTCGTCAAAGGTCATCGTAACGAGCACGTCGCCGCCGATGCCGGGGGCCTTGGCCGAATAGGTGCCGGGCTTGTAAATGCCGGCGGGAGCGGCGTGAACGGCAGCGGCCGCCAGCGCGGCTCCGCCTGCCAAACCGGCGCCGAGCAGACTGCGGCGGGAAATTGCATGCGTCATGGTTTTGTTCTCCTTTGGTCCTGTTCATTTTTTTTGCTTCAGAACACCGTCTGAGCATCAAATAAACCAGATAAATCATAGGAAAAGAAAACCGGCAGCCCTCCGGAAATATTTTCGGGCCGTTCGCCGAACGCGAACGCTTCGGCGCAGAAAAAGCAACAGGCGCCCGGACCGGGAAAACCGATCGGGGCGCCTGCAAAAGAATCAAGCGGGCGAAGATCAGCCTGCCGCCGTCGGCGCGGGCGCAGCCGCAGAAACAGCGGCCGGGGCCGGAGCCCGGCTGACTTCCACCGGGATCTTCGGCGCATCGACGTGGCGCAGGTTGATTTCGAGCTGGTTGTACGGAACCTCGATGCCTTCCTTCTTGAAGCGCTCGTAAATCGCGAGCCCGATGGCCGTCTGGAGGCTTGCCGTGCCGTTGGCCGGATCCTTGACCCAGAAGCCGAGCTTCAGGTTGATGCCCGAATCGCCGAAGCTGTCGAGATAAGCCCAGCCGCGGCGTCCCGGCACAATGCGCGGACGCTCGCGCATGCCCTCTTCGAGCATGATCTGCAGCGCGCGCTCGACGTCGGCCGCGTAGGAAACGGAAATCGACAGGTAGCGCACGCAGGCCGACTCCGAATAGCTCTGGTTGAGCACCGCGCTTGTGACGAAGTACTCGTTCGGGACGATGTTCTCGATGCCGTCGAAGTTGCGCACGACGGTGAAGCGCGTGTTGATCTCGGTCACTTCGCCGGCGAAGCCGCCCACGGTCACGAGGTCGCCGATCTTGATCGACTTGTCGAGCAGGATGATGAAGCCCGAGATGTAGTTCGAGGCGATTTTCTGCAGGCCGAAGCCGACGCCGACGCCGACGGCGCCGGAGAAGACCGAAAGGATCGTCAGGTCGATGCCGACGGTGCCGAGCGCGATGATCACCGCCAGGATCATGAAGACGACGGTGATCGTCCGGTTGAGCACGATCTTCGTGCTCGACTGCATGTTCTCGAGCCCGTTGACGAACGAGTGGACCATGTTGGCGAGCCAGTTGGCAATGGCGAGCGTCAGCAGCACGGTGACAATCGCCACGAACAGCGTCCAGACCGTCATCTTGCCGCCGCCGATGGGAATGACGGCCGAATCAAGGTAGCGCACGGCATCGGTGAGGATGCCGAAGAACTGCAGCACCGCGAGCACCCAGAAGGTGACCGAGACCACGCGCCGGACGGGCAGCGTGATGATGCGCAGGCCGACGACGCCCTGCAGGAACGCCATGAGGAGCGAGAGCAGCGCGTAGGCGTAGAAGATGCTGTAGGCAAGGCGCGCGATCACCATCGAGCCCGGCGAGTAGCCGAACCAGTGCGTCAGCGCGTAGACGGCCACCGCAAGGATCGAGCCCGAGATGAAGCTGAAGGAAACGTTGTGCGTGAAGCCGACGAGGAAGCGGCGCATCGAGGCGCCGAAGCCTTTCTTGCCGGGTTCCGGGCGCGCCTTGTCAACGAGCTTGTCGACGATGCGCGAAAGGAAATAGCCGATCAGGGCGCTCAGCACCACAGCCCCGCCCTGCAGCACGATGTTGTCGATCGACAGGTTGCTGATGAGCTGGTTGAAGACGTCCGTGAACTGCTCGGTGGACTTGGCAATGGCATCGGCAGCGCCGGAAGTCCCGTAGTCGCGGCCGTATTCGCGGCCGTATTCGTGGTCGCCGCAGCGGCGCTCGCAGCGGCACTCGCATCGGGCATAGCCTGCTCCTAAAAGAAAAAAGTGCGGATGAAGCGGAAACGGCAGTCCGCCCGGGGAAGAAAAGGAACCGGGCGGCCGCTGAGGGAGAACTTACTTGCGGGCGGCTTCCTTGGCCTTGACGCGCTCGATGAGCTTGTCGGCGCCAAGCGCGTCGTAAACCTCGAAGGGCTGGTGGATCCAGGGGTTGTCCTCAAGGTAGGTGACGTACCAGTCGGGCTTGAGCACCGAGCGGGCCTTCCACCAGAGGACCGCGACGCGGATCTCGGTGATGGCCGGGTAGCTCTTCTTGAGGTGGGCGATCACTTCCTTGATGGTCTTGCCGGAATCGACCATGTCGTCGACGAGCAGCACGCGGCCCTTGAGCTCGGTGCAGCCCGTGATGTGGGAAGAGATGTCGAGGTCGCTCTGCACCGTGCCCTTGGCGGCGCGGTAAGAGCTCGTCGCCAGGATGGCGAGCGGCATATCGTAGACGCGGCTGAAGAAATCGCCGGGGCGCATGCCGCCGCGCGACAGGCACAGGATGGTGTCAAACTTCCAGCCGCTCTTGGCGACTTCGGCAACCAGTTTCTCGTTGAGGTCGATGTATTCTTCCCAGGTGTAAGCGATGTCCGACATGGATGTTCTCGGTTCTGCTGCAGAAAAAGGCGGAGCCCGCGGCCCATCGGGCCGGCCTCCGCCGGGTGTACGGTGAACTCGTGATTTTAGTCGAAAACGAGGCCTTCGGGGCCGCGTGAAAACGAAAAAACGGCGGCCGCCGAAAGCGTGCCGCCGTCTCTTTACCGGTCAGGCCCGGGGATCAGTCCTCGAACGGATCGTGGCAGAGGATGGTCTGCTCGCGGTCGGGGCCCGTGGAAACGAGCGCGATCGGAGCGCCGGCCACCTCGGAGAGGCGCTTCAGGTAGCGGCGGGCGCTCTCGGGAAGCTGCTCCCACTTCGTCAGGCCGAAGGTCGACTCCTTCCAGCCCGGGAACTCTTCGTAAATCGGCTCGCACTCGGCCACGGCGTCGGCGCCGTAGGGCATGATCTTAAGCGTCTGGCCGCGGTACTTGTAGCCGACGCCGAGCTTGACGGTGTCCATGCCGTCGAGCACGTCGAGCTTCATCACGGCAAGGCCGGAGAGGCCGTTGATCTGCACGGCGCGGCGCAGCGCGGCGCCGTCGAACCAGCCGCAGCGGCGGGGACGGCCCGTGACGGCGCCGAACTCGTTGCCCTTCTTGCGCAGCGCTTCGCCCGTGGCGTCAAGCAGCTCGGTCGGGAACGGGCCCGAGCCGACGCGCGTGCAGTACGCCTTGGTGATGCCGAGCACGTAGCTCAGGCGCTGCGGGCCGACGCCGGCGCCGGCGGCCGCGGAACCCGCCACGGTGTTCGAGCTCGTCACGAACGGATACGTGCCGTGGTCGATGTCGAGCATCGAGCCCTGGGCGCCCTCGAAGAGGAAGCTCCTGCCCTCGTCCATCAGCTCGTTGAGCATGGCGGAGACGTCGCAGACCATCGGGCGCAGGCGCTCGGCGTAGGCGAGCGTGTCGGCAATCACCTTCTCGGGATCGAGCGGCTCGGCGCCGAGATATTTTTCAAGCTCGAAGTTGTGGTACTGCAGGACGCGGCGGACCTGGGCGGCGAAGCGCTCGGGCTCGAAGAGGTCCTCGACGCGCACGGTGCGGCGGCCCACCTTGTCTTCGTAGGCGGGGCCGATGCCGCGGCCCGTCGTGCCGATCTTCTTGTCGCCGGCGGCGGCCTCGCGGGCGTGGTCGAGCGCAATGTGATACGGCATGATCAGCGGGCAGTTGGCGGAAACGCGCAGGCGCTTCTCAACATCGGGCACGCCCGCGGCGATGAGCTCGTCGACCTCGCGGAAGAAGGCTTCCGGCGAGAAAACGACGCCGTTGCCGATGTAGCACACGCTCTTCGGGTGCATGATGCCCGACGGGATCAGGCGCAGAATGGTCTTTCTGCCGTTGATGACCAGCGTGTGGCCGGCGTTGTGGCCGCCGTTGAAGCGCACAACGCCGTCGGTCTTCTGGGTGAGCCAGTCGACGATCTTGCCCTTGCCTTCGTCGCCCCACTGGGCGCCGACCACGACTACATTCTTGGCCATTTGCATTCCTTATTGCTGATAGCCGCTGCCCCGGCAGCGGGATTACTGGTGAATGTCAGCGGGCTTGAGAACCCACTGACCTGCCTCTCGCACCAAAGCGCGATCGAGCTTAAAGCTGGAAAGAAGATCCGCGGCGCGCTCCCCGGGAAGAAGCTGCACGACGATCTCACCCTTGGCGCGGAGCGCCTCAACGGCATCGCGCAGGGCCGGTTCGTCGCCCGCAGGCGCCACAATGGCGGCGGGCAGCGGATGATAGCGCAGCGCGATGAGATCCCGAAGATAAAGTGTAAAGCCCACGGCGGGACGGGAACGCCCGAAGGCGCTGCCGACGTCGTCGTAGCGGCCGCCGCGCAGCACGGGCTGCGTGAGCCCTTCGGCGTAGGCGGCAAACGTGATGCCCGTCAGATAGCGGTAGCCGTGCACCTCGCAGAAATCGACAGAGACTTCGTCGGCGCCGCAGCCCCCGGCCATGGCGCGGACGTGCTCAAGCGCCTCGCGCAGGCCCGGCCTCGCGGGCAGGCGCTCCTCGAGCTCGTCGATGCGCTCGAGCGGGCCGTAGCATTCGATGAGCGTGAAAAGCGCGCCGCGGGTCTCTTCGTCAAGCCCTGCGGCGGCTTCGCCGAGGGCGACGGGATCCTTCATGCGCAGCGCGCGCAGCAGCCGGTGCATCGCCTCGCCTTCGAGCCCGGAGCCCTCAAGCAGGGCCCTCACCACGCCGATGTGGCCGAGGTCGAGGTGCACGCGGGGCACGCCGGCGACGCGCAGCGCCTTGACGGCAAGGCGCATCATTTCCTCGTCGGCCGCGGCGCCGCTTGCGCCGAAAAGCTCGGCGCCCGCCACATAAGGCAGGCGGCTCGCGAGCGGGTGCATCGGGCGCTGGTGCGCCACGAAGCCGCTGTAGCAGAGCCTCGTCACGCCGGGACGGCCGAGAATGTGCGCGTCGATGCGCGCCACCTGCGGCGTGATGTCGGCGCGGATGCCGAGAAGGCGCCCGTTGGCGCGGTCCGTGAATTTGAAAGTGTTGTTGTCGAGGTCGGAGCCGCTGCCCGTCAGCAGCGAATCCGTGAATTCGATGAGCGGCGGCATGACCGGCTCGAAGCCGTGCCGCTCCAGCATGCCGGTGACGGCGTTGGAGATCTCCGCGAGGCTGCGCGCCTGGCGCGGAAGGATGTCAGCGATATTGTCGGGCAGCAACCAGATTGCCATGCACGTCCGCCTTAAAAGATGAATTGCTTTTGATGGAAAAGCTGTCCTTCGCTTCAGGCGCAGGACAACGGCCGGGCAGCATCCGCTGCGCCGGCCGTGCTTTAGTTTAAGTCGTGAGCCATACGAGCGCCAACCCGGCGCATACCAAAATTGCGCCAAGCGCTCTGATTAGCGGCAAAGGTGCCTGCGAGAGCATCACAAGCGCCTTCTGCCAGGATTGCCCTGCTGTAAGCGGTCCGATGCCCTCGATGATCAGCACCCAGCCGAGTGCCATGAGCATCGTCTGCCAGCCGCTCATTTGCCGCTTTCCGACTTGAAGTAGCGGAAGAAGTCCGTGTTGGGGTCAAGCACCATCACGTCGTTCTTGCCCGAGAAGCTCTTCTGGTAGGCGTCGATCGAGCGGTAGAAGCGCGCGAACTCCGGATCCTTGCCGAAAGCGGCGGCGTAGATGTCGGTCGCCTTCGCATCGCCCTCGCCCTTGACCTTCTGCGCATCGCGGTAGGCCTCGGCGAGAATCACCATGCTCTCGCGGTCGGCGGCAGCGCGGATGCGCTCGGCCTGGGCGTTGCCCTTGGAGCGCTCCTCGGAGGCGACGCGCTTGCGCTCGGCTTCCATGCGGCGGTAGACCGATTCGGAAATTTCCGGCGTGAAGTCGACGCGCTTCATGCGCACGTCGATGATGCCGATGCCGACGTCCCTGACGCGGGCCTGCAGCAGCTCGGAGATCTCGCCCATCGCCTTCTCGCGCTCGGAGCTGGTGATCTGGTTGACGGTGCGCTTGTTGACGACGACGTTGAGCACGTCGCGCAGCAGCGCCGCCACGCGGTTCTCGGCGGCAGGCTCGCTGCCCTGGAACGAAACCCAGTAGAGGCGCGGGTCAACGATGCGCCACTTCACGAACGTGTCGATCAGCAGGTTCTTCTTCTCGCTCGTCTGCACGAGATCGGCGCCGGCGGTGTCAAGGTTGAGCACGCGCTTGTCGAGGTAGACGACGTTCTGCAGGGGCGGCGGCAGCTTGGTGTGCAGCCCCGGCTCGGAAACGACGGTCTTCAGTTCGCCGAGGGCGAACACCAGCGCGTACTCGCGCTCGTTGACCGTGTAAACGCACATTTTGATCAGTCCTGCGATGACAACGAGCAGGATCAAGACCGTTGAAGCTTTTTTCATGGCGTGTTCTCTCCCCCGTCAGTGTCCGAGAAGCAGTTTCTGCACTTCGCTCATCGTCGAGTCGGTGCCCGAGGCCGCGGCGGCGGGCTGCGCCGCCTGCGTGCTCTCGGAAGAAGAAGAGGAAGCGGCGGCCGCCGCACCCTGCACCGGGGCGGAAGGCTGCTGGCGCACGGCATCGGCTTCGCGCGCGGCTTCGGCCGCCGCGGTGCTCTTCGTCGTGCTCACGATCTTCTCGAGCGGCAGGTAGAGCATGTTGTTGCCCTCCTTGGCGTCGACGTAGATCTTCGAGACGTTGGTGAGGACGCTGCGGATCGTGTCGATGTAGAGACGGTCGCGCGTCACCTCGGGCGCCTTCTTGTATTCCTCGTAGAGCGCGCTGAAGCGGTCCGCGTCGCCGCGGGCCGTCTCGACGATGCGCGCCTGGTAGCCGGCGGCCTCTTCCTTGAGGCGCGCGGCCGTGCCTTCGGCCTTCGGAATGATGGCGTTGCGGTAAGCCTCGCCGAGGTTGATGGAGCGCTCGCGGTCCTGCCCGGCCTTGACGGCGTCGTTGAACGCGGCCTGCACCTGCTGCGGCGGCTGCGCGTTCTGGATGGCGACGCTCATCACCTCGATGCCGGACTGGTAGCGGTCGAGCATCGTCTGCATCGACTTCTTGACGTCCTCGGCGATCTCGGCCTTGCTCTCAAAGAGCACGCTGTCCATGAGCTTGCGGCCCACCACCTCGCGCATGGCCGACTCGGCGGCCTGCGTCACCGTCAGGTCGGGCTTGCGGCAGCGGAAGAGATAGTCGCGCGCGCCGAGGCCCGGCTTGATGCGGTACTGCACGGTGAACTGCACGTCGACGATGTTCTCGTCGTCGGTGAGCATCAGCGCCTCGCGCAGCCGGTCGGAGCGGCCCGGGAAGCCGATCTCGGCCGTGCGCACGCTGCTCACGTCAACGATGTCCGCGTCCTGGATGGGCAGCGGCAGATGCCAGCGGAAGCCCGGGGACGTCGTCTCGGTGTAGCGGCCGAACGTCGTCACGACGCCGCTCTGGCCTTCGGGAACGATGTAGAAGCCCGAGGCGCCCCAGACGAGCACCGCCGCGGCCAGCACCGTCCAGAGGCCGATGCGGCGGCTGCGGGCGGAAGGCTTCGGCGCGCGCGGCCACGTGCCGCCGAAGATGCCGCCGCTCATGCCGCCGCCGGAGCCGGAACCGGAGTCCGGGCCGGAGCGGTCGCCGCTGCGAGGCGGCTCCCATCTGTCATTGCCATTGTCGTCGTCGCCGTCTTCGCCGCTGAAATCATCGCGGCTCTTCAGCTTGCGGCGCAGCTCCTCCTGCCGGTTGGGACGCCTGCCGCCGCCGAGCATGCCCTGAAGCATGTCGGAGAATTCCTTCCAGAGACGGTCGATATCTTCGTCGCCGTCGCGGCGCGGCCCGCGGCCGTCGCCGCCGCGGCCGCCGCGGTCCTGCGCATTCTGTTCGCCGCGGCGGTCATCGCCGCCGTCCTGCTGCGCATCGCCGTCTTCCCGGCCGTCGTTGCGGCGCTGCTCGTCCTCGTCGGAAGAGCGGCCCCAGCGGGGATCATTGAGAGACATATGCAAAACTCCAGATTGATGGGGGCGAAAACGGCCCGCGGTCGGCAGGCAGGCCGCCGCGGCAGGATGTGCCGGGCGAGCCGGACTCCTCGTTTCCCCTTATAGAGATTAATGATTTTATCGGATTTTGCCTGCCGCTCGGGACAATCCGGAAAGATGCCGCTCAATCGGGCAAAAGGAGCCTTATTGAGGTGTTTTTCTAAGGTGTTTTGCTTACGCCGTTTAACCCGGCCTAAGCGCCGTGCGCGCCCTGCCTCCGTGTATTCACTGATAGAACGGTTTCGGGCAAAAACGGTCCCATAAAATTCTGATCTGTATACGTGCGCCCGCCCCCTCCGGGCCGCGGGCCCCGGCAGCCGGTTTTCCTCTCCGGCTTCATCAACCTAGGAACGACCTCTTATGTCTACTCCTGAAAACACCAACCCTTCTGAAAATCCCAATGCCGGCAAGGCCGGCATCGGCGCGCACATCTCTCTGCTGTGCGCCATCATCTTCTTCTCGGGCCTCTGCGCCTCGGCGCAGTGGTGGGGCGTCTTCGACTTCACCACGCTCAACGGCAGCTTCGGCAAGGTCGTGGCCAACGTCACGCAGAACGCCGACGGCCTGCACACCGTGATGTCCAACTTCCGCGGCAAGGGCGGTTCGGGCGCCATCGACGGCTTCATGTTCGCCCTG
This sequence comes from Burkholderia sp., assembly GCA_047777475.1. GTDB lineage: Bacteria > Pseudomonadota > Gammaproteobacteria > Burkholderiales > Burkholderiaceae_F > Sutterella. The sequence goes on along the minus strand of JBKEET010000002.1, from coordinate 215,148 downwards.
ACGCTGATCCCGACCGTGATGTTCGCGCTCGCGATGATCACGGTCTTCGAGTACTACGGCGCCCTTCGCTCCGCCCGCCAGCTGCTCACCCCGGTGCTTCGCCCGCTGCTCGGCCTGCCCGGCTCCTGCACGCTCGCGCTGATTGCCTCCCTGCAGTCGACCGACGGCGGCGCCGCGCTCACCCGCCAGCTTAAGGACGCCGGCGAGATCAACGAGAAGGAAACCAATATTTTCGCCACGTTCCAGATGACGGCCGACGCCACCATCACGAACTTCTTCAGCTCGGGCTCGATCCTCTTCACGACGGTGCTCGCCGCCGACGGCACGAGCGCCGTCCCGGTCAGCATGGGCGCCTGCATCGGCCTGATGCTCATCATGAAGGTCATCGCGGCCAACATGATGCGTCTCTTCCTGATCCGCCGCGGCAACAAGTGATCCGCGCCTTTCTCAGGATCAGGAACCTGAACAGAATTCATTTAGGAACGAAAGAAAATGTCTGACAATGCAAATGCTGCTTCCAAGCCGATGATCACCGACGTGTTCGTCCAGGGTGCCCGCCAGGGCTGGAAGATCGCCACGACCTCCACGATTCCGAACGTGCTGATGGCCTTCGTGATCATTAAGATCCTCAACCATTCGGGCCTCCTTGCCCTGATCGGCAAGGCCTTCGCCCCGGTGATGGGCCTCTTCGGCCTGCCCGGCGAAGCGGCCATGGCGCTGCTCGGCGGCTGGATGTCGATGGGCGGCGGCGTGGGCGTGACGGTCGCGCTCTTCGAAGCCGGCTCGATCAACGGCACGCACGTGGGCATCCTCGCCCCGGCCATCTTCCTGATGGGCTCGCAGGTCCAGTACATGGGCCGCTGCCTCGGCGTGATCGGCATCAAGGGCAAGGACATGCTCCCGATCATGTGCGTCCCCGTGATCTGCGCCTTCGTCTCGCTCTGGATCATGCAGCTCATCATCGCGATGTAAGCGCTTGAGCGTCCTTCTGATCCGCAGAAGAACGAAGTCCGCTTCCGAAGTCCGGATGAACTGTCCCCAGAAAGTGAGACACTTTCTGGGGATTTTTCTATGGCTCTTTTTCTGCTTCAGGAGCAGGAGCCGGGATCAGGCGGCCGCCTGCAGCAGGATCGCCATGCCGCGGCGGATTTCCTCATCGGTGATCGTGAGCGGGGGCAGGAGCCTTACCATCCCGCCGTGGGCGGTGAGCGGCAGGGCGCCGCCCCTGATCATGGCATCCACGACCTCGTTTTCGTTCTTCACGGTCTTCACGCCCAGCATGAGGCCGAGCCCGGAAACCCGCTCGATGCCCTTCTGTCCCTCGAGGAGGCTGCGGATCAGCTCGCCCTTGCGCTTCACCTCGGCAAGGAGCTTGTCATCGATCCTGTTCACGATCGTGAGCGCGCCCGCGCAGACGATTGGGTTGCCGCCGAAGGTCGAGCCGTTCATGCCGGGCTGGAGGACGTCCTTCACCTTTTCGCCCATCAGGGTCGCCCCGATCGGGAGCCCCCCGCCCAGGGCCTTGGCCGTGGTGACGACGTCGGGCAGCACCCCGTAGTGCTCATAGGCGTAGAAGTAGCCCGAGCGGCCGTTTCCGCACTGCACCTCGTCGGTCATGAAGACGATGTCCTCGTCTCTGCAGAGCTCGGCGATGCCCTTCACGAAATCCTGGGCGAGGGCGCGCACGCCGCCTTCGCCCTGGACGCACTCGATCAGGATTCCGGCGACCTTGTTCTCTCGCACCAGCCGCTTCACGTCTTCAAGGTTGTCGGGCTCGGCGTAGGCAAAGCCCGGGGTGAGCGGCAGGAAATCCTTGTGGAACATCTCCTGGCCGGTCGCGGCCAGCGTCGTGAGCGTGCGGCCGTGGAAGGAGTCCTTGAGCGTGATGATCGTGAAGCAGTCCGGTCCCTTCGCTTTCGCGGCGTAGGCGCGGGCGACCTTGATCGCGCATTCGTTCGCCTCGGCGCCCGAGTTGCAGAAGAAGACGCGCTTCAGCCCCGTGCGTCTGCACAGCGCCTCGGCGAGCTTCGCGTCGGGCGCGGAGTAGTAAAGGTTCGAGGTGTGCTGGAAGCGGTTGAGCTGGTCGGTCACCGCCTTCACCCAGACAGGGTCGCGCTGGCCGAAGATGTTCACGCCGATGCCCGCGCCGAGGTCAATGTAGTCGCGGCCGTCGGCACCCTTGAGCGTCGCGCCGTCGCCTCCTACGATTTCAACTGGGTAGCGCCCGTAGGTGTGGGCGATGTATTCCTGGTCGAGAGTTTTGGTATCAGTCATTTTTATCCGTTCCTTAGTTTTCGGCCTTGGCGGCCTTGTCCTTTTTCTTCTTCGTGATCATCGTGCCGGCGCCCGAATCGGTGAAGAGCTCGATCAGCACCGAGTGAGGGATGCGGCCGTCCATGATGATCGCTTTGGAGACGTTGTTCCGGAGTGCGCTGATGCAGCACTCGATTTTCGGGATCATGCCCCCGGAGATGGCGCCCGTCCGGATGAGCGCTTCGGTCTGGTCGAGGTCGAGCTGCGGGATGAGGGAAGAGGGATCGTCCTTGTCGCGCAGCAGCCCCGGGATGTTCGTCATCAGGATGAGACGCTGGGCGTGCAGCGCTGAGGCGATCTTCGAGGCCGCAGTGTCCGCGTTGATGTTGTAGACATTGCCTTCCTTGTCGCAGCCGAGCGACGAGACAACCGGGATGTAGCCCTTCTGCATGATGTCAATGATGGGCCCGGGGTTCACCTTGGTCACCTCGCCCACATAGCCGAGGGCGGGGTCCTTCACCTTTGCCATCAGCATCCGGCCGTCCATGCCGGACAGCCCGATCGCGTCGCCCCCGAGGGCCTCGAGGAAGGAAACCAGGTTCTTGTTGATCTTGCCCGCGAGCACCATCTGCGCAATTTCGACCGTTTCCCGGTCGGTCACGCGCAGGCCGTTGACGAACTGCGACTCCTTGCCGAGGCGCTTGAGCATCCCGGTGATTTCAGGGCCGCCGCCGTGCACGAGCACGACCTTGATGCCCACGAGGTGCAGCAGCACGATGTCCTGCATCACCTGGTGCTGCAGTTCCTCGGAAAGCATCGCGTTGCCGCCGTACTTGATGACGACGGTCTTGCCGTAGTACTTCTTGATGTAGGGCAGGGCCTGCGTGAGCACTTCGGCGCGGTCCGCGTTGGAAAACTGGCTGTTCATGCCTTCTCTCCCGATCATGACCGGTAGTCTCCGTTGATTTTCACGTAGTCGTAGGTGAGGTCGCAGCCCCAGGCGGTGGCCGAACCCTCGCCGTCGTGCAGGTCGATCAGGATGTCAATCTCCTTCTCGAGCAGGATCTTCTTTGCTTCCTCTTCGGAGAAGGGGACTCCTGCGCCGCTGCGGCAGACGAGGATCTTGCCCGCCTTCGAGGCGAAGGAGAGCTCAACCTTGTTCACGTCGACATCGGCACCGCTGTAGCCGATCGCGCAGAGGACGCGCCCCCAGTTCGCATCGGCGCCGAACATGGCGGCCTTCACGAGCGAAGAGGTGATGACGGACTTCGCGGCGATGCGGGCCGCCTCTTCGGTCTTCGCCCCGGTGACGCGGCACTCGAGAAGCTTCGTCGCTCCCTCGCCGTCGCCCGCGATCGAGCGGCAGATCGCCACCGTGATCGTATTGAGCGCCTTCATGAAGGCGTCGAAGTCGGCTCCTTCGGCGGTGATCCGGGCGTTCCCCGCGAGGCCGTTTGCGAGCAGCAGCACCATATCGTTAGTGGAGGTGTCGCCGTCCACCGAGGTCATGTTGAAGGTCTTCTGCACGTCGTGCGAGAGCGCCTTCCGGAGCATTTCCGAGGAGATGGCGCAGTCGGTCGTGATGAAGACGAGCATCGTGGCGAGGTCGGGATGGATCATGCCCGAACCCTTGCCGATCGCGCCGATCCGGCAGGTCTTGCCGCCCGCCTCGAACTCGACTGCCGCTTCCTTGCGCACGGTGTCGGTCGTCATGATGCCCTCGGCCGCGCGCACCGAGGCCTCTTCGCTCCTCTCAAGCCCCTGCACGAGCTCGGGAAGCCCCTTTTCGATCGGGGCGGTGTCAAGCGGAACTCCGATCACGCCGGTCGAGGCGACCAGCACGCTTTCGGGGGCGAGGTGGAGCGCCTCGGCCGCGAGCCGCGTCATGCGCTCGGCCACCTCAACGCCGTCCGCATTGCAGGTGTTTGCCTTGCCGCTGTTCACGATGACGGCCTGGGGAACGCCGCGGCCCAGGTGGTCGCGGGTGACGAGTATCGGGGCGCCCTTTACCTTGTTGCGGGTGTAGACGCCCGCGCCCGTGCAGGGCGCGCTGCTCACGATGAGCGACAGGTCGCGTTTCGAGCGGTTGCGGCGGATGCCGCAGTGGACGCCGTTCGCCGTAAAGCCCTGGGCGGCGCAGACGCCGCCGGTGATGATTTTCATGGTATTCATTCTCCCGGCACGGCGCTTCAGGCGGAGGCCGTGCCTGCTAAAGATGTGAGTTCTGGTGTGTTCTTTGTCCCTGCCGGATCAGCGCCCGAGCTTCAGGCCCGCGGCGGGGTCCGTGCCGAGCACCAGGTTGAGGCACTCGATCGCGGCGCCGGAAGCACCCTTGCCGAGGTTGTCAAAGCGCGCGGCGAGGACGAAGCGGTCGGGATTGCCGAAAACCGTGACCTGCATGGTGTCCAGGCCCGAAACGGCGTTTGAGGCCATGAAGCCTTCCTCGTCGGCCGACTCGACGTAATTCACGATGGGGCCGCGGTACTGCGCGCGAAGCGCTGCGCGAACGTCTTCGATCCCGCGCCCGTCGGCGAGCATCGAGGGGACGAGCGGGATCGTGACCAGCATGCCGGAGTAGAAGTCGCCCACCACCGGAAGGAAGACCGGCGCGGACTCGAGTCCCGTGACGGCTTTCATTTCGGGCAGGTGCTTGTGGGTCTGCGTGAGGCCGTAGATGCGCGGCGCGTCAAGGAGGGCGCTGCGGCCCTCGGCCTCATACTGGGCGATCATCTTGCGGCCTCCGCCCGAGTAGCCGGTGAGCGAATAGCAGGCGAGCTGCGCGGTTTTGGGGAGGATCCCCGCCGCGACGAGGGGCTCGACGAGCGCGATGAAGCCGCTTGCGTGGCAGCCGGGCACCGCAATGCGGCGGCCGGTGCGGATGCGCCGCTCGAATTCCGGTCCGAGTTCCGGAAAGCCGTAGGCCCAGCCCGGAGCGGTCCTGTGCGCGGTGCTCGCGTCGAGCACGACGGTCTTCGGGTTCGTGATGAGGGAAACGGATTCCCGGGAGGCCGCGTCCGGAAGGCACAATATGGCGATGTCGGCGGAGTTCAGGGCTTCGCGCCTCGCTTCAGGGTCCTTGCGAAGGGCTTCGGGGAGAACGCTGAGGGTGAGGTCGGTGCGGCCCGTGAGCCGCTCCTGGATGCGCAGCCCCGTGGTTCCGTGGCTGCCGTCAATAAAAACTCGGGTCATTCCTGCCTTCTTATTAAAGCCAGTGCAGAGGAAATGTGGTCTGCACCGGAGTTTTGGGATCATGCCTGTTTTGACTGACCGCGGAAAGCTGACACGGCCGGTGCTGCTGGGGGTGAATCCGGGGTACGGCCCCCTGTCTCAAGGCATTGATTAACAATACCTTTAACGCGGAAATGCTGCAGGGATCCTCTCTCTTATTTCATTTGACGAGAATCAACGCCTGTGGCGTTTATGGGGACCGGGCAGCTCTCACGTAACAGGCGGGCAGGTCGGGGGCTGCGGCGGGCATCAAAAAACCGGGAGGCTACCGGGGGAGTTCCCGGTTCAGGCTAAGGCCGAAGGCCCTCAGGCGGCCTTGCTCTTGGCCGCCTCGCAGTCGATCGGCTGCTTCAGGCACTCGCCCGGCGTGTCGCTGCAGGAGATGTACAGGCGGTCGACCGCGCGGGTGAGCGCCGCGAGGAAGAGCGACCGCTCCGCGGGCTCCGCCTCGGGCCGTTCCTTCTTGCTCGTCGCGGCATTGAGAGCCTGTGCGCTCGGGACGCTGCCGCCGTCCGCACCCGCGATGAAGACCGCGCGGAACTTGAGCCCCTTCAGGCGGCAGAGCGTTGCGCTGCGCACACCGGCCGCATTCGGGTCGTCCGGGACGTTGCGGGAAATCTGCAGCGTTCGGATCCCGCGCTTCGCGATCGCCTTCCGGCAGTCGTCGGGCAGGCTGTCGGTTCGCGCCGCGGTCACGATCGAGGAGAGCGGAAGGTTCTTTTCGGACTGCAGCAGCGCGCGGATCTGCCTCACCGCCCGGGAGACCCCGTCGTCTGAGCAGGAAATAAGGGCTTACTGCGTTTACTGACAATGAGGAACGCATACGGCAAAAATCAAACTGCCGCTCCCCAAACAATTCAGGGAAGCGGCAGAAGCTAAGATCGCCTCGGCGGTCGGTTAAATCTGCCTCACAAACCGGGGGCAGTCCGCCGAAGTTCGGAAACCGGGCTTTTTCATATCCGCTGAGGCGGCGGCACGGCCGCGTCAGCGGTGCTTTTTCGGCCGCTTGAGGAAGTCCTCGATATTGACGTCCCCTCCCCCGGCCTCATGCTCGGCGGCGATTTCGAGCTCCCAGGGCTCCGGCTGACGGGGCTCCTCGCGGTGCTCCTCGCGCCAGGCGGCGGCGAATTCGCCGATCGCCCCGCGCAGCAGGTCGAGCCCTTCGCCCGTGAGCGCCGAGACGAAGGCCGCCTTGGGCCGCCCGTCCGGGCCGCGCACGATCTCGGGCGCCTGGCCGGCAAGGTCGATCTTGTTGTAGACGAGGATGACGGGCACGTCGTCGGCGTGGATCTCGGCGAGCACCGCGTTCACCTCGCGGATCTGGTCCTCGCGCACGCGCGACGAGGCGTCCACGACGTGCAGCAGCAGGTCGGCGTGCACCGTTTCGTCGAGCGTCGACTTGAACGCCTCGACGAGCTGGTGCGGCAGCCCCCTGATGAAGCCCACCGTGTCGCTCATCACGACCGTCTCGCTGTCGCTGATCCAGCAGCGCCGCGCCGTCGTGTCGAGCGTGGCGAAAAGCTGGTTGGCGGCGTAGGCCTCGGAGCGCGTGAGCGCGTTGAAGAGCGTCGACTTGCCCGCATTCGTATAGCCGACGAGCGAGACGCTCAGCGTGTCGGAGCGCATGCGCCCGCGGCGCTGCGTGTCGCGCTGGCGCGAGAGGCGCTTGAGCTGGGCGCGCAGCTGCTTGACGCGCACGCCGATCAGGCGGCGGTCAAGCTCGATCTGCTTTTCGCCCGGGCCGCCCGTCTTGCCGAGGCCGCCGCGCTGGCGCTCGAGGTGCGTCCAGCCGCGCACGAGCCGGGTCGAGAGATGCTCGAGGCGCGCGAGCTCCACCTGCAGGCGGCCCTCGCGGCTTTTGGCGCGGGCGCGGAAGATGTCGAGGATGAGCTCGGTTCTGTCGAGGACGGGAAGGCCGACGGCGCGCTCGATGTTGCGCTGCTGCGCGGCCGAAAGGGGAATGTCGAAAACGACGGCGTCCGCCTGCTCGTGCTTGGCGGCGACGCCGAGTTCGTCGACTTTGCCCGAACCGATGAAGAACGCGGGATCGGGCTTGTCGCGGCGGGCCTGCATAAGGCCCACGGGCTCGTAGCCGTCGGAGCTCACGAGTTCCGAGAGTTCCTCGGCGGAGTCCGTATAAAGGGCTCGTCCGACGGTGACGCAGACGAGAAAAGCGCGCGGCGTTTTCACGCCGCGCGTGCTGTCAATCTGAAAGCGGCTGATATCAGTTCTCCGAGGAGGACGGCAGATTCACCGCGCGGGTCGGCACCACGGTGCTGATGGCATGCTTGTAAACCATCTGCGTGACCGTATTGCGAAGCAGAACCACATACTGGTCGAAAGACTCGACCTGGCCCTGAAGCTTGATGCCGTTGACGAGGTAAATCGAAACAGGAACGTGTTCCTTGCGAAGAGCATTGAGGAACGGATCTTGAAGCAGCTGACCTTTGGTAGCCATTTTTTTATTCTCCGACCGGTTCCGCGCCTTCGGCGCGCCGGTACTTATTCATTGTTTTTAAGAACTTCCGGACGTCGCCCGGAGGTATCTGCCCGAAAGAAGCGCACAGACGGATTTATTCTACACCGAGCAGGGCGGGCCCAAGAAAAAAAGGCGGGAATCGCTTCCCGCCCTCCCCTCGGCCGGCTGCGGGCGCCCTTTTTTCAGGAGCGCCGTGTGCCGTCGACGTAGGGATTGTTCTTCGTGCGCATCTCGATGCGCAGCGGCGTGCCCGCGAGGTTGAACTTCTCGCGGAAGAACCCCTCGAGGTAGCGCCGGTAGCTTTCGCCGATGTCTTCGAGGGCGTTGCCGTGGATGACGATGATCGGCGGGTTGGAGCCGCCCTGGTGCGCGAAGCGGGGCTTCGGGCGCCCGCCCCTGGCGCGCGGCGGCTGCTGTTTTTCGACGGCCTCGAGCAGCGCGCGCGTGAGCTGCGAGGTCGGGATCTTGCGGAACGCGGCGGCATGCGCCTCGTCGACGGCGCGCATCAGGTGGTTGAGGCCGTTGCGCTTGAGCGCCGAAATGCGGATCATGCGCGCCCAGCGCAGGAAGTGCAGCTTGCGCTCGAGCTCAAGGTTGAACATGTCGCGCTCGTAGCCGTTCAAGAGGTCCCACTTGTTGATGGCGACGACCAGCGCGCGGCCCGCGTCAAGCGCGTAGCCCGCAATGTGAGCGTCGTGGTCGGCGATGCCCGCCTTCGCGTCGATCACCAGCACCACGACGTTGGCGTTTTCGATCGCCTGCAGCGTCTTGATGACGGAAAACTTTTCGACGGCCTCGAAGACCTTGCCCTTGCGGCGCAGGCCCGCGGTGTCGACGAGCTCGTAGGGACGGCCCTCGTACTCGAAGTTCACCTTGATCGCGTCGCGCGTCGTGCCCGGCATGTCGTAGGCGATGAGGCGGTCCTCGCCGAGCAGCGCGTTGACGAGCGTCGACTTGCCGGCGTTGGGGCGGCCGGCGACGGCCACCTTGATGCGCTGCGGCGCGTCCGGATCCTTCTCTTCGCCTTCCTCGGGCTCGTCCTCTTCGAAGCCTTCGAGCGCCTGCTCCATGAGCGCGTTGACGCCCTGGCCGTGCGCGGCGGAAATGAGGTTCGGCTCGCCGAGGCCGAGCTCGTAGAACTCGGCGGCGGCCACGGCATCGAGGCCCTCGGCCTTGTTGACGGCAAGCAGGATCCTGCGCCCGGCCTGGCGCAGCCGCACGGCGATGCGCTGGTCCTGCGGCGTGAGGCCGCTGCGCGCATCGAGCACGAAGATGATGACGTCGGCCTCTTCGATCGCGAGCTCGGCCTGCGAGGCCATCTCTTTGACGATGCCTTCGCTCTTGACGGGCTCGAAGCCGCCGGTGTCGACGACGATGTAGGGAACGGGACCGACGCGGCCCTGGCCGTACTGGCGGTCGCGCGTCAGGCCGGGGAAGTCGGCGACGATCGCGTCGCGGCTCCGCGTCAGGCGGTTGAAGAGCGTGGACTTGCCGACGTTGGGGCGGCCCACAAGGGCAATGACAGGAAGCATGATTGTCTGGTTATCCGTGTTAAGAAAGGCGCGGGGGTCCGAGAGCGGCCGGCCGCGCCTTGAGGCATCTGCACTTCTTCAGCGGCCGGGGCTATTCGAGCGTGTCCTGCAGGACGTAGGCGACCTGCCCGTCGGCCGTTTCGTAAACGGCGCCGTAGCTCGACTGCTGGGGCGCGGAGCGCACGGCCCCGTCAAGGCGCGTGCGCCCGACGACGCGGCCCGTGTCCGGGTGCATCAGCGTGACGTAGCCCTCGTAGTCGGCGACGGCCACCGTCGCGCCGATGCGGATCGGCGCGCTCACCCTGCGGTAGAGCAGCTCGCTGTTGACCCAGGCTTCGCGGCCGTTCTGGCGGTTGAAGGCATGCACGCGGCTGTCGGCGTCGACGACGTAGACGAACTGCGAGTCGGCCACCGGGCCGCTCACCGCGTCGACCTTGGCGCGCCAGAGCATGCGCCCGTTGGTGGCGTCCATGCACATGATGCCGCCCTGGAAGGCGCTCGCGCACATCATCTGCGCATCGACCCAGGCGCGGCCCACCACGTCGGAAAGGCGCTCCACCTCGGTGATGCCGTGCGCCTGCGCGACGAGGAGGTCAAAGGTGGGCTTGCCCTGCGGGCCGAGCGCGAGAAGGCGGCCGTTCGACTCGCCGATCAGGATGCCGGCGGGCGACCAGGCCATCTGCTTGAAAGCCTGCAGCGAGAGCGACGGAGCCTGGCCCTGGTAGCGCCAGAGCACCTTGCCCGAGCTCGCTTCGAAAGCCGTGACGCGCGTGTCGGCGGTGCGCACGACCACCATGCCGTGGCCGACGAGCGGCGGCACGTCGGTCTCGGCCGAGAGCGTTTCCTTCCAGAGGCGCTTGCCTTCGGGCGAGAAGACTTCAAGGCCGCCCTCGCCGGAGACGACGGCCGCGTAGCTGCCGTCGCTGCCGACGCCGGCCGTGACGTTGCCTTCGGTCTTGGCGGTCCAGACCTTGGCGCCCGTGCCGCGGTCAAGGCGCACGAGCTCGTCGCCGCCCGCCGCGTAAACGGCGTTGTCGGTCACCGCCGGCGTGAGATAGCCGGAATTCTCGCCGACGTCAGCGCTCCAGGAGATCTTGGCCATCACGGCAGGCTTGAAGTCCTGCAGCTCGGCCGGCTCATGCGGATCCGACGAGGAGAACCAGCCGCAGCCGGCCAGCGGAAGCACCATCAGCAGCGCCGCGGCACCCTTGAGAAAGGTCTTAGAAAACATCGTTGTCACACTCGTGCGTCGAAAAAATCGTTTCGAGGAAATTGTAGAGGCTCTGGCGGGGCGGCCCGCTTGTTTCAGACGGGCCGCATCGGGGATCCCCGTCAGTCCTTCGGCGGCAGAGCGCCGCGCTTGAGGCTTACGACCTGCTGGATGGCGCTGCCCTGGGCGGAGGCCTTGAGCGCCTTGTCCCAGTGCTCGGCGGCCTTGGCGGTGTCGTTCTTCGCGAAAGCGATGTCGCCGAGGCGGTCCTCGACGAGCGCTTCCTGCTCCTTGACGGGCTTGACGTCCTTCATGACCGCTTCGGCTTCGCTCACCTTCTTGTCGGCGAGATAGACGCCGGCAAGGCGCAGGCGCGCGAGCGTCACGTACTCTTCGCGGCCCGACTTGTCGATCACCCAGCGCAGCATCGCCTCGGCGCTCTTCGTGTCGCCCGTGTCGGCCTCGACGCCGGCGGCGGTGAGCGCGCCGAGCGTCGCGTAGACGGTCGTGCCGTACTCCTTGATGAGGCCGTTCGAAATCGAGCTCACGTTTTTCATGTCAAGCTGCAGGGCGGCGTTCTGCAGCTGCACGTAAGCGCCGGAAGCCGCGGCGCTCTGGCGGGCCTGCCACCACTTCCAGCCGTTCCAGCCGGCAAAGCCGACGCAGACCACGCACACGGCGGCGGTGACGGGAGTGCCCCATTTTTCCCACCAGGCCTTGAGTTGGTCAATGCTTTCCTGTTCCTCTAAGTCGTAAGCCATCGCTTAAGGCTCCTAAGTATGGTGTTTCAGAGCGCCGCCCGGTCAGGCGAGCGCTTCCTTGAGCGCGCTCTGCGCTTCGGCGAAAGGCAGCGCGGTCTGCTCGGCAAAGCGCGTCTCGTCGGCGCGCAGCGCCTTGATGCCGACCGTGCCGGCGGCGAGCTCTTCCTCGGTGGCGAAGACCGCAAAGCGGGCTCCGCTCGCGTCGGCCTTCTTCATCTGGTTCTTGAGGCTCGCGTCGCCCGGGTGCACGATCACGCGCAGGCCCTCGTCGCGAAGCTTCTCGGCAAAGGCCATGGCCTTGTCGTGCGCCTCGCCGGAGTGGTGAACCACGTAAATGTCGCACGCGGCGCGGGCGGGCACGTTGCCGACCTCGCGCATCAGCTCGATCACGCGCTCCATGCCCATGGCAAAGCCCACGCCGTAGGAAGGACGGCCGCCGAGCATTTCGATGAGCGGGTCGTAACGGCCGCCGCCGCAGATCGTGCCCTGGGCGCCGAGCTTGTCGGTGATCCACTCGAAAACCGTGTGGTTGTAATAGTCGAGGCCGCGCACGAGGCGGGGATTGATGACGTAGTTGATGCCCGCCGCGGAAATGAGGCGCTCGATGCGGTTCAGGAAGCCGCGGCTCTCCTCGCCGAGATAGTCGAGAAGCTTCGGCGCGGCGTTGACCAGGTCCTGCATGTCGGGATCCTTGGTGTCGAGAATGCGCAGCGGATTGGTGTAGAGGCGGCGCTGCGCGTCCTCGTCGAGCTGCTCGCGGTGCGCCTCGAAGTACTTGATCAGCGCTTCGCGGTGCGCCTTGCGCTCGTCAAGGGCGCCGAGCGTGTTGAGCTCGAGCCGCACCTCGCCCACGCCGAGCTCCTTCCAGAGGCGGGCGAGCATGACGATGATCTCCGCGTCGATGTCGGGGCCTTCCATGCCGAGGGCCTCGGCGCCGAACTGGTGGAACTGGCGGTAGCGGCCGCGCTGCGGGCGCTCGTGGCGGAACATCGGGCCGCAGTACCAGAGGCGCTGCGTGGCGCCGTAGAGCATGTTGTGCTCGTTGACGGCGCGCACCACCGCGGAGGTGCACTCCGGGCGGAGCGTCAGCTCGTCGCCGTTCATGCTGTCGGTGAAGGAGTACATCTCCTTTTCGACGATGTCGGTCACTTCGCCCACGCCGCGCGTGAAGACTTTGGTGTTTTCAAGGATCGGCGTGCGGATTTCCTGGTAGCCGTAGCGCTCGAGGACGTCCACGGCCGTCTTCTGCACGGTCTGCCAAACGGCGGCGTCCTCGGGGAGCATGTCGTTCATGCCCTTGACGCCGACAAGTTTTTCTTTGCTCATTGCTTCTGAACCGTTGAGTTTTGCGCGCCTGCGGAGTCCTTGACGCCGTAGGTCTCGCGCACGAATTGATCAATCATAGCCTGAAACTGCGCCTGCATGTCCCCGCCTTTCAGGCTCGCAACCTTGCGGCCGCGGATGAAGACGGGGGCCACCGGATTCTCGCCGCTGCCGGGCAGGCTGATGCCGATGTCGGCCTGGGCGCTTTCGCCCGGGCCGTTGACGACGCAGCCCATGACGGCAACCGTCATGGCTTCCGCGCCGGGCGCCGTGCGGCGCCATTCGGGCATGCGCTCTCTAAGGAACGCCTGCGTGCTCGCCGCGAGGCGCTGGAAAAGGTCGGACGACGTGCGCCCGCAGCCCGGGCAGCTCGTCACCTGCGGCACGAAGCTCCGGAGCCCCATGCACTGCAGCACCTCCTGGGCGACCACGACCTCCTCGGTGCGGGGCTGCCCCGGGGCGGGCGTGAGCGAGACGCGGATCGTGTCGCCGATGCCCTCCTCGAGCAGGACCGCGAGCGCCGAGGCCGAAGCGACGATGCCCTTGGTGCCGATGCCCGCTTCGGTGAGCCCGAGGTGGAGCGCAAAATCGCAGCGCTTGGCGAGCGCGCGGTAGACGGCGATCAACTCCTGCACGTCGGAAACCTTGGCCGAGAGCACGATGCGGTCGGCGCCGAGTCCCTGGCGCACGGCGGCCTGCGCGCTTTCGACGGCGCTCCTCACGAGCGCTTCGCGGAGCACCGCGGCGGGCGTGAGCGGCGAGCCGGCCTCGCGGTTCTCGTCCATGAGCCGCGCGAGCAGCTCCTGGTCGAGCGAGCCCCAGTTGACGCCGATGCGCACGGCGGCGCCGTACTTCTTCGCCGCCTCGATCATCATCGAGAAATGCTCGGCGCCCTTCTCGCCGCGGCCCACGTTGCCGGGGTTGATGCGGTATTTGGAGAGCGCCGCGGCGCATTCCGGGTACTCGCTCAGGAGCTTGTGCCCGTTGTAGTGGAAGTCGCCGACGAGCGGCACGTCGCAGCCGCGGCGGTCGAGCTCCTCGCGAATCTTCGCGACGGCCCTCGCGGCCTCGGGCGTGTTGACCGTGAGGCGCACGAGCTCGCTGCCGGCGCGCGCCAGCGCGAGCACCTGCTCGACGCTCGCCGCGACGTCCGCGGTCGGCGTGTTGGTCATCGACTGCACGACGACCGGGTTCATGCCGCCGATCACAACGTCGCGGGAACCCCAGCGCACGTGCACGGCGTGGGACTTGCGGCGGTAAATCACATTGGCCTGCGTCACTGCTGTCTCAATCCTTTTTTGCGTTGCTCTAGTACTGCGAAAGGCGGCCCAAAGCCGCCTTTTGCCCTCTCTGTGCGCTGCGCCTCACTTGATCGAGAAGCGCGCGACGCCCGTCCTGAGCGTGCCCACTTCATAAGGCTTGCCGTCGACCGTGACGCTCGCGCCATGGCCGTTGCCGAGCACCACGCGGGCTCCCGGCGGGACGCTCACCTCGGCCTTCTCGCCGGGCTGCAGCGTCTTTTCAAAAAGCTTGGTGCCGTCGGGGCCGCGCACTTCCGTCCAGCAGCGCTGGCGGGCGACAAAGCTCAGCTTGTGCATCGCGGGCTCGCTCTCGGCCTTCGGCTGCTCGGCGGCGGGCTGGGCAGGCTGCTCGGCCTTGGGCGCCTCGGGCGCAGCCGCCGGAGCGGGCTCGGGCGGCGTGATCGCCACCTCGGCGGTCTTCTCTTCCGGAGCGGCCGGCGCGGCGGCGTCCGGGTTCTTCGCCGCATTCTCGGCGGCGGCCTTCGCGGCGCTCGCCTTGGCGGCGTCCTTCTCATCGATGCCCGCGGCGACCTTCTCGGCCTCGGTGAGCGTCGTCTCGCCCTTGCCGAAGCTCGATGTCCAGAACTGCCAGGCGACGATGACCAGCACGACGAGGAGCACCAGGGCCGCAATGATCTTGAAGGCGCCGTGCGCGGGACGCGCGCTCACCACCGTCTCGCGGCCCGGATCATGGTCGGGCAGCATGCCGAAGTCCTTGCTGCCGCCGCCGTAGCGCTGCATGTAGTCGGCCACGAGCGGCTCGGGCTTGAGCCCGAGCTCCTGGGCGAGACCGCGCAGGAAGGCGCGCACGTAAACGGGCTCGGGCAGCTGGGCGGTGTTCTCCGCCTCAATCGCCTCGACCTGCTGCACCGAAAGGCGCGAGCGGGCGGCCATATCGCCTACGGAAATGCCCTGCTCCTCGCGCGCCCTCTTGATCTGCGCGCCGAAGCCTTCGCGGGCTCCCTGGGCCGCTTCGGCCTCGGGATGCGTTTTGACGTCTGCCATGATGGTCCGAACTCCTCAGTGAGAGTTCCGTTCCGCGCGGTGCAGGAGCGAGGCGGCCTCGGCCTTCTGCTTGGCAAGCCGGATGGCGCGGCGGGTGCGGTCGCGCACCTCGCCGGCGAGCTGCCCGCAGGCCGCATCGATGTCGTCGCCGCGCGTCTTGCGCACGGTGCTCACGATGCCGGCTTCATTGAGGCGGCGGCAGAAAGCGAGCACTCGCTCTCTCGGAGGCGCCTGCAGATCGGACTGCGCGAAAGCGTTGAACGGAATGAGGTTGAATTTGCAAGGAACGTGCTCGCGCCGCACCAGATCGATGAGCTCGTCGGCCTGCTCGAGGCTGTCGTTGATGCCGCCGAGCATCACGTACTCGAAGGTGATGTAGTCGCGCGGTGCCACCCTGAGGTAGCGCCGGCAGGCCGCCATCAGATCGGCGATCGGATGCTTCTGGTTGATCGGCATGAGCTTGCTGCGCAGTTCGTCGTTGGCGGCGTGCAGGCTCACTGCAAGCGCCACCGGCGCGGCTTCGGCAAGCTTATCGATCTGGCGCACCAGGCCTGAGGTCGACACCGTCACGCGGCGGCGCGACAGCCCGTAGCCGTGGTCGTCCAGAAAAATGTTGATGGCATGGATGACGTTGGTGAGATTCTGCAGCGGCTCGCCCATGCCCATCAGCACGACGTTGGAAATCACGCGGTCCTCGGGATCGCTGACCCCGAGGTCGCGGCGCAGCTCGCGCTCGGCCCACCAAAGCTGGCCGACGATTTCGCCCGTCGTGAGGTTGCGGTTGAAGCCCTGCTTGCCCGTCGAGCAGAAAAGGCAGCCCATGGGGCAGCCCGCCTGCGAGGAGATGCAGAGCGTGCCGCGGTCATCCTCCGGGATGTAGACCGACTCGACGGCGTTGCCGCCGCCGACGTCGAAAAGCCACTTGCGCGTGCCGTCGGCCGATTTTTTCTCGGTGAGCGGAACGGGCGGGCGGACTTCAGCGAGCTCCCCGAGCTTGGCGCGGAACGCTTTCGCGAGATCGGTCATCGCGTTGAAATCGCTTTCGACGCGGCGGTGGATCCAGCGCGAGAGCTGCGTGGCGCGGAACGGCTTTTCGCCGATCGAGGCGCACCACTCGGTGAGCTGCTGACGGTCGAAGTCGAGCAGGTTCACCTTGGCGGGCGCGGGGCTTTCGCTGACGGTTTCTTTGACGGAGTCGGTCACGGATTCATCCTCGGGATCTGACGATCAGCGGCTGTGAATCGCGAGCGTCGGGAAGAAGTACGCGATTTCGACGGCGGCCGTTTCCGGAGCGTCGGAGCCGTGCACGGCGTTGGCGTCGATGCTCTCGGCGAAGTCGTGGCGGATCGTGCCGGGGGCGGCCTTCTTCGGGTCCGTGGCGCCCATGAGCTCACGGTTCTTGGCAATGGCGCCTTCGCCCTCGAGCACCTGGATCATCACGGGGCCGGAGGTCATGAACTTGACGAGGTCGTTGAAGAACGGACGGTTCTTGTGCACGGCGTAGAAGCCTTCGGCCTCGGCCTTGGACAGCTGGCGCATCTGGGCGGCAACGATCTTGAGGCCGTTGGTCTCGAAGCGGGAATAGATCTTGCCGATCACGTTCTTGGCAACGGCATCCGGCTTGATGATGGAAAGAGTGCGTTCAATAGCCATTTTGATAACTCTCGGTTGAACTGTTGGTTTGACAGAAAGCGGACCGCCGCTTCCGCCGGGGAGGCAGGGCCGCGCGGACCGCTTGGGAAAAAGGATACGCAGGCGACCAAAAGAAGGGGGCGCCGCGATTTGGATCTGTGATTTTAGCACGAGCAAGATGCCGTTCCGATTGAGAAAGCAGGAAATTCCGCGCCTGCGCCGGGGGCTTTGACCAACCGTAACAATTCAGAAAAACTGCCCGCGCTTCACCGTGGCAAAATGCATCCTTGAGTCCGTGAAGCCCCGCTTCCCGCGGGGCAGTCCTGCAGGGGACACGCAGGAAGGGCCGCAACCGGCGCCGCGCCGCAGCAAGGAGGTAATCGCACACATGCCGAACATCAAGATTGACAAAGATTTTGCAGAAAATCTCGGCCTTTCTTTCGGCGGCTGCGTCCGCGATCTCTCTTCGACGCTTTTTGACAAGCAGGTGGCCGCTGCCGCCGGCGTGAAGCTCAATCCGCTGCCGTTCTTCGACAGCGTCGCCAAGGCCCGCTTCAAGGCCTGCTGGGCGGGGGCGCTGCAGGCGATCGCCGCCTGGGCCGCGCTCAACGGGCTGCCCGAGTACAGCTCCGACGAGAAGCTCTTCCGCAAGACGCTCTTCCAAATGCACCGCTTCGCCGACGAATCGCTCGGCAAGCCGCTTTTCTCCAAGATTTCCGAAGACGACATCGCGCTCTACGGGCGCATCCGTGACGACCTGATGAAAATGGTCTTCTCGCACGCCGCCACCAAGGAAAGCATGGCCCGGGCCTTCATCGCCCGCGTCTGCGGCATCCCGGAACGCGACGTGCCGGACTCCAGGGTGACGGCGCTCGCGCCGCACATCGGCATGGCCTCCGGCCTCTTCACGAAGCTGATCGGCATCAACCTCAAGGCACCCGAGAAGAAGGCCAAGAAGTAAGGCTTTCTGCAGTGCGCCAAAGAACAGAAAACGGCAGCGGACTTCGGCCCGCTGCCGTTTGTTTTTGAGGGAAAGGCGCCGCCCGGCTCAGCCGGTGTAGGCGTCGCCCTCGCCGTTTTTGAAATCCTGCTTCGCGAGCCATTCCCGCTCTTCGTCGGTCTCCGGCACGTCGATGCGCTCGATCTTGAAAATCACCGGCCGGGTGCCGTCGTTGCAGCAGGCGATCATCACCCGCTCGTCGTTGGTCCAGCCGTGCATCGGCGAGCCGCCCTGCAGGGCGGTGTAGACGTAGCGGCTCACGGCGTCCCAGGCTTCGCCGCAGAACTTCCCGTTCATGAGGTGATAGAAGTCGTCCTGCTCGGGCGTCCTGCGCAGCAGGAACGTGTCGCCGGCCTTGAAAAACGGGCACGGCCCGGACTTGGGATTCGCCAGGTAACGTTTCTGGTACTCCGGAAAAACCTTGGTTTCGAGCACCGTGATGCGGCATTCGTGCTTCATCGCGCCGTTCCTCCTTATCTCCGCTATTCCTCGGAAAGCGTCATTTTCACGCGGTCGTCGCCCTGCGCGGCGATGCGCCGCTCGATGGCCTGCGCCTCTTCGCTCTTTTCGCCCGGCTTCTCGCCGGGCTCGAGCACGGCGATCGACTCGACGTGGCCCGTGTGCGGGAACATGTTCATCACGCCGGCGGCGCGGATATGCCAGCCGCCCTCGTGGTGCAGGATCGCGCAGTCGCGCGCCAGCGTCGCGGGATTGCAGGAAACGTAAACAACGCGCGCGGGGCGCTGGTCCGCGGCGGCGAGCACGCGCGCAAGCGCCAGCGCGCCCTCGCGCGGCGGGTCGATGAGCACGCGGTCGATGCCGCCCAAGCGCTTCTCGAGCGCCTTCCAGTCCGCGTCCGACCAGGTGAAGAGGTTGCGCGCCACAAACTCGGTCTTGTCCCTGAGGCCGTTTTCCTCGGCGCCGCGGCGGGCGCGCGCGACGAGCCCCTCGGAGCCTTCGATGCCGATCACGCGCGCGGCGCGCGTCGCGAGCGGCAGCGTGAAGTTCCCGAGGCCGCAGAAGAAGTCCGCCACCTTGTGGTGCTTCTCGACGCCGAGCAGCTTCACGGCGCGCGAGACCATGCGCTCGTTGAGCTCGTGGTTCACCTGCGTGAAGTCGGTGGGCTTGAAGCTGATGCTCACGCCGAACTCGGGGAGCGCGAGCTTGAGCGCCTCCTCGTCCTCGGGATGGAGGGGCGCGGCCGTCTCGGGGCCGCCCGGCTGCATCCAGATGTCGACGCCCCTGTCGCGGCCGAAGGCCTCGATCAGGGCCATGTCATCCTTCGTAGGCGGCTCGAGCGTGCGGATCACGAGCGCCGTGCGGCTACCCGCCGCGGCGATCTCGATCTGCGGCGTGCGGCTGCTGATCGAGAGCGAGGCGACGAGCTCCCGCATCGCGGGCAGCAGGTCGGAGACCTTCTGCGGGAGCACGGGGCAGGCTCTCATGTCGGCCACGTACGAGGAGTTTTTCTCGTGGAAGCCCACCAGGACGCCGCCCTTCGAGGGCACGTTGCGGACGGCGAGGCGCGCGCGGTGGCGATAGTGCCAGAACGGGCCGTAAATCGGCGGGATGATGCGCTCGGGGCGCACCTTGCCGATGTGCCAGAGCGTGTCGACGAGCACCTTTTCCTTGAAGGCGACCTGCGCGAAAGGCTCGAGGTGCTGCATCGCGCAGCCGCCGCAGCTGCCGGGCCCCATGCCGAATTTCGGGCACCTGGGCTTCACGCGCAGCACGCTCTCGCGCAGGATCGCGGCCGCCCGGCCCACTTCGTAAGAGGACTTGCTCTTGAGCACGTCGTAGTCGACGAGCTCGCCCGGCAGCGCGCCCTCGATGAACACCACCTTGCCGTCGCGGTGCGCGACGCCCCGGCCTTCCTGGTCAAGGCGCTCCACTTCGGCGCGGAAGCGCTCGGGAGCGCGGTATCTGCTGTTTCTGGCCATTGCTGTTTTTCTTCTGCTTGAATTCTGCAAATCAAAATCTCTCGCAAGCCGGCGGCCCAAAAAGAGAGGGCGCCCCATCCGCAAAGATACGGGCGCCCCGCTGCCGGCTTCCGTTAAGCTCAGCGCTGCGGCAGGTAGCCGGCCGGATCGACCGGGCGGCCCTTGTCGCGAACCTCAAAGCGCAGCATCGGCTGGCTGGCGCCCGTCGAGCCGATCTCGGCGATCTTCTGGCCCGCCTTCACCTTCTGGTGCAGCTTCACGGTGACCTTGTCGTTGTGCGCATAGGCGGTCACGAGCGTCGGCGAATGCTTGACGATAACCAGGTTGCCGTAGCTCGCGACCTGGTTGCCGATGAAGATCACCTCGCCGTCGGCGGCGGCGACCACAACGTCGCCCTTGACGCCGCCGATGTCAAGGCCCATCTTGTTCTGCTTGAAGCTCGAGAGGATCTTGCCCTCGGCCGGCCAGATCATGCGCGCGTTCTTGGCGGGCGCGGCGGCCGCGGCGGCGGTCTCCTCGGCCTTGGCCTTCTGCTCCTCGAGCTTGGCCTTTTCTTCCTCGGCCTTGGCCTTCTCGGCATCGGCCTTGGCCTTGGCTTCGTCCGCCTTGGCCTGCGTTTCTTCGGCGGCGGCACTGCTCTGCTCGGGCAGCGCGTCGGCATAGGCGTTGACCGGCGTCACGCGCACCTCGCTGCTCGCGGGCGCGTCATAGGCGGCGGTGTTGTTGGCGGCAGCGCCCGGGATCGTAAGCACCTGGCCGATGCGCAGCTGCGTCGGATCGGTGATGCCGTTGGCCTGCTGGATGTCGCGCGGGCTCACGCCGTAGCTGCGCGCAATCTTATAGAGCGTCTCGCCCGCG
Organism: Burkholderia sp.; assembly: GCA_047777475.1. Taxonomy (GTDB): domain Bacteria; phylum Pseudomonadota; class Gammaproteobacteria; order Burkholderiales; family Burkholderiaceae_F; genus Sutterella. The sequence goes on along the minus strand of JBKEET010000002.1, from coordinate 194,626 downwards.
GCCACCGTGTGCGTGGTGCCCGTGGCGGTTGAAGCCGGGGCGGTGCCCTGGCCCTGCGAGTAGGTCGACAGGTCGGTCACGGGAGCCGTCGGCTGATTGAGGTCGACCGAAGAGCAGCCCGCGAGAAGCGCGGCGCCGGCCGCTGCGGCCAGCAGGGAGAATTTGCGAATCATCTGCATCGTGGGTTCCTTTGTCAATGTTCTTTTCCGGACAGCGGAGCGTTCATCCACGCCTTCACCGTCGGAACCTGCTTGAAATTAGTGAGATCGACCTGCAGGGGCGAGACGGACACAAAGCCGTGCGACGTCGCCCAGAAATCGGTCCCCTCCTCCGCATCGGCGGGCTGTCCGGCCGCACCGAGCCAATAAATCGGAAAGCCCCGGGGACTCATCTCGCGGATCACCTTCTCGGCGCTCTTGCGCCGTCCGAGACGCGTGCCCTGGATGCCCTGCAGCCGCTCAAGCGGCATGTTGGGGATGTTGACGTTGAGGAGCACGGCACCCGCGTCGGCGCGGTTTTCAAGGTAGCGCTCGACGACGGCCTGCGCCACCGCGGCGGCGCTTTCGAGCTCCGCCCAGCCCTTGTCGATCTGCGAGAACGCAATCGAGGGCACGCCGAAAAGGTAGCCTTCGATCGCCGCGGCCACCGTGCCCGAATACATCGTGTCGTCGCCCATGTTGGCGCCGCAGTTGATCCCCGAGACCACCAGGTCCGGCATCTCGTCGAGCAGGCCGGTCAAGGCCACGTGCACGCAGTCCGAGGGCGTGCCCGAGACAACGTAAAGGGCGTCGCCCGGCGTGTGCTCCACGGTGAGCGGCCGGTTGAGCGAGAGCGAGTTGGAGGCGCCCGAATGATTGTGGTCGGGCGCGCAGACGGTGACCGGGCCGAAGCGCCGCATGGCCTTGGCCAGCGCGCGGATGCCCGGCGCCTGATAGCCGTCGTCGTTCGATACGAGAATGCGCATAGTCTCCAGCAGTTTGAGAAGCGGCGGGGCGCAGGGCGCTCCGCCGCATGTTTTCGTTTGATTTTATCCTATCCCGCCGGCCGCTGAAGCCTGCGCGCGCGAGCTCTCGGGGCTTACGCGAAAGGCTTGTCGACCACGGCGTTGCGCGAGAAGTGGCAGGTGAAGGTGGAGCCTTCGCCCAGGCGCGAGCGCACGCGCAGCTCGCCGGAGTTGCGCGCAAGCACGTGCTTGACGATCGCGAGCCCGAGGCCCGTGCCGCCGGTGGCGCGCGAGCGGCCCTTGTCGACGCGGTAGAAGCGCTCGGTGAGGCGCGGGATATGCTCGGGCGCAATGCCGATGCCCGTGTCCTCGACGGAAAGGTCCGCGCCGTCGCCCTCGCGGCGCCAGGTGACGCGGATGCGTCCGCCGGGCGGCGTGTAGCTCACGGCGTTGGAGAGCAGGTTGGCGAGCGCGGAGCGGATTTCGTCCTTGTAGCCGATCAGAAAGAGCGGCTCGGCCTGCACTTGGAAGCCGTGGCGGCCGGCCGAAAGCGCCTTGGCCTCCTTGACGGAATCCTCGATGAGCGCGGGCATGTCGATCACTTCCGCCTCCTGGCCTTCGGAGGCGATCTCGTCCTTGCGCTCGAGGCGCGAGAGCGAGAGCAGGTCGTCGGTGAGGCGCTGCATGCGCGCGGTCTGCTCCTTCATGAGACGCAGGTGATAGGCGCGCATCTCGGGGCTCACCTCCTTGTCGGCCATGTCGAGGAAGCCGGCGATGACGGTGAGCGGCGTGCGCAGCTCGTGCGAGACGTTCGCGACGAAATCGCGGCGCATGTCGTCGAGCCGGCGCCGCTCGGTCATGTCGTGGCCCACGATGATCATGTGCCGGTCGTCGGGCGCCACCACGGCCACGTCGAGGATGAACGCGTCGGGCCCGTCCTTCTTGAGCGTGTAGTGGGTGAGGAAGCTTCGGCGCTTGAGCCAGGCGCGGAAATCCTCGTCCTCAATGAGGTTTTCGAGGCTCTCGCCCGCATTCTTCAGCGTGATGCCGAAATAGCGCTTTGAGGCGGAGTTGACCCAGTCGATGCGGCCCTCGAGCACGATGACCACCGCCTCGGGCAGCAGCTCAAGCGTCTGGCGGTAGCGCGCATCGCGCGCCGCGAGGCGTTCCTCGAGGGACTGCTGCTCCTTGACGGAGAGCCTCGAGATAAAGAGCGAGGCGAGCACGAGCACCGCCACGCCGCCCGTGAAAACGGTGAGCGCCTCGGTGTATTCCGCCTTGAGAACCAGCCACAGTGCCGCAAAGGCAACGAGCCAGAAAAGAATGATCGCCGCGATGCTGAGTCTGGCGATGAGACGTCCCTGAGGGGACTTGAGCGCAGACTGCTTCATGCTGAGGCCTCCTCTTCTTCGATGGGGCGGCAGCGGTAACCGATGCCGCGAACAGTTTCAACGAGCTCTTCGGCCGGCGTGCCGGCCAGTGCCTTGCGAAGCCGCAGCATGTGCACATCGACGGTGCGTTCGGTGATGAACGTATTGCCCCAGACAGCCTCAAGCAGCTGGCGGCGCGAATAGACGCGCCCGGGATGCCTGGCGAGAACGAAAAGGAGGCGGAATTCCTTGACGGAAAGCTTGAGCGGCCGGTCGCCGGCGCTCGCTTCGAAGCGTGCGGAGTCCATGTAGAGAGGACCGCAGCGCACGGTCTCGGGATCGCCCGAGGCGGGCTCTGCGGCCTCGCCGCCCGCGCGCCGGATCACGGCGCGGATGCGGGCCGTGAGCTCGCGCGGCATGAAGGGCTTGACGATGTAGTCGTCGGCCCCGGCGTCGAGTCCCGTGACACGGTCGCTCTCATCGCCCCTGGCGGTGACGATGATGACGGGCACGCGCTTCCCCGCGGCACGGAGCTCGCCGAGAAAGTCGATGCCCGAGCCGTCCGGAAGCATCACGTCGAGCAGGATGACGTCCGGCGCTTCCCCGGCAAGAGCCTGCCTGGCCTGGGCCAGATCGGCGGTCTTGACCGCGGTCATGCCGTCTGTTTGGCAGATGAACGCTTCTAGCTCGCGAATTGCCGTTTCGTCTTCAACGATCAGGACTCTCGCCATAAATTTGTCTGGAGGGGTGTTTTTTTCGGTCAGTGGTCAGCTGCACCTTTGAGCAAGGTGTACTTATCAGTATAAAACTCGTGCCGAATATCCGCACCCTCGCAGATGTAAACGACCGCTTCTGCGACGTTTTTAGCGTGGTCCCCGATGCGCTCGAGCGTCTTTGCGATCCAACCGAGAGCGATGCTCCCCTGAGCGTCGGCACCCTGCCGGATTTGGCCGGTGACCTGCTCCATAACGGTGCGGAAAACACCGTCGATCAGCTCGTCGCGGGCGATGACTTTCCTTGCAAGACGGGCATCTCGGCTCCGCAGCGCCTCGAGCGCGTCGGCGATCATGATGCCGGCGGTGGAAAACGAGGCGCTCAGCGTCACCGTGGCGCTTTGGGCGAACTTGCCCGGTTTCCCGACCCGGGCGACGGCCCTGGCGATATTTCTGATTTCGTCGCCCATGCGCTCCAAATCGGATGCCGCCCGCGAAATGCCGAGCAGCAGCCTCAGATCGGCCGCGGCCGGCTGGCGCCTGGCGCAGATTTCCTCTATCGTCCGGTCGATCAGCACCTCCCAGCCGTTCACTTCCGCGTCGCGCGCGGCCACCGCCGCCGCGGCTTCGGCGTCGAACGCCGAAAGCGCCGAGTGCACGTTCCTGAGCTGCTCGAGAATGAGCTCCCCCATCGACGAGACGTGGCCGACAAGCTCCGAAAGCTCCCGGTCGAAGCTGCTGACCGAATGCGGCGCGGCGCCGCTCTTTTCGTTTTCCATGCTGTTTCTCCTAGCCGAAGCGGCCGGTAATGTAGTCTTCCGTGGCTTTTTTCTGCGGGTGCGTGAACATGTCGCCCGTCGGCCCCGCCTCGATCAGCTCGCCGAGGTAAAGGAAAACCGTCACGTCGGAAATGCGCGCCGCCTGCTGCATGTTGTGCGTGACGATCACCACGGTGTATTCGCCCTTGAGCTCTTCGATGAGCTCTTCGATGCGGGCGGTGGAAATCGGGTCGAGCGCCGAGCAGGGCTCGTCGAGCAGCAGGATCTCGGGCTTCACGGCGATGCCGCGCGCGATGCACAGGCGCTGCTGCTGGCCGCCCGAAAGGCTCGTTCCGGACTCCGTGAGCTTGTCCTTGACGTCTTCCCAGAGGGCGGACTTCTTAAGCGCCCACTCGACGCGCTCGTCGAGCTCGCTGCGGCTCAGCTTCTCCCTGAGCCGCACGCCGTAGGCCACGTTGTCGTAAATCGACATCGGGAACGGCGTCGGGCGCTGGAAGACCATGTCCACCTTGGTGCGCAGCGCGCAGTCGTCGGTGCCGTCGTCGAGGATGTTCTCCCCGTCGATCAGGATCTGCCCTTCGGCGCGCTGCCCGGGATAGAGGTCGTACATGCGGTTGAAGGTGCGCAGCAGCGTGGACTTGCCGCAGCCCGACGGTCCGATGAAGGCCGTGACGCGGCCTTCGGGGATGCGCAGCGAGATGTCCTTGAGGACCTTGTGCGCGCCGTAATAGAAGTTGAGGTGCTTCACCTCGATCTTGGCGGGCAAAGCGCTCAGGTCGGTGAGCGTTTCCCCTTCGGTGCTGATAGCGTTCATGACGCTTTTACTCCGTTCGTTAAAGGGTCAGTGTTTGCGGTGTCTCTCGCGAAGCACAATGGCGCCGACGCTCATCACGAAGACGAGCACCACGAGCACGAGCGACGTGCCGTACTGCATCGGGCGCGTGAGCTCGATGTTCGTGCCCGAGGAAGCGAGCACGTAAACGTGGTACGGCAGGGCCATCACCGGTTCAAAGGGCGAGACTTTCGAGTCGGGCGTGAAGAAAACGGCGCCCGTGTACATGATGGCGGCGGTTTCGCCGGCCGACCTCGCCAGCGCCAGGACGGCCCCCGTGAGGATGCCGGGCAGCGCGTTGGGGAGAACCACTTTCATGATGGTTTCGCGGCGCGTCGCGCCGAGCGCCAGGCTCGCCTCGCGCCAGTCCTGCGGGATCTGCTTCAAGGCGCTTTCCGTCGTGCTGATGATGATCGGGAGCGACAGCACCGCCAGCGTCAGCACGCCCGAGAGCAGGCTCACCCCAAAGCCGCAGAAGACGACAAAGAAGGTGAGGCCGAAGAGCCCGAAGACGATGGAAGGGACCCCCGCAAGGTTGGCGATCGAAAGCCGGATGAGCGTCACGAGCCGCGACTCCCTGTTGTATTCGCTCAGCCAGACCGCGCTCGCGACGCCGAGCGGCAGCGCGATCACCATGGCGCCCGCGGCAAGGAAGAACGTGCCGACGATGCAGGGCCAGATGCCGCCCTCGGTCATCGAGGGGCTCGGCGGGGTCGTCAGGAACTCCCAGCTCATCGCGGGCAGCGCATTCCAGAAAATGACGCCGAGCATGGCGATGAGCGAGAGCACGGCCGCGCAGGCGGCAAGCCGCATGAGCGCGAAGCCCGCGGCGCCGGAGAAGCGGCGCATAAATGCATTTTTCATCTCAGGACTTCCTCAGCGAGAACCGGCGCGTGAGCATCCACGCCGCCGCATTGAAGATAAACGTGATGACAAAGAGCACCAGGCCCGCCGCATAGAGCGCGTGGTAGTGCTCGCCGCCCACGGCCGCCTCGGCCATTTCGGCGGCGATGACCGCGGTGAGCGGGCGCACCGGGTCGAACAGGCTTTCGGGCAGGATGCCCGCCCCGCCCGCGACCATGAGCACCACCATCGTTTCGCCGATGGTGCGCGAGATGCCGAGCATCACGGCCGTGCCGATGCCGCCCAGGGCCCAGCGCAGCTCGACCTTGACGAGCGTTTCCCAGCGCGTGGCGCCGAGCGCGAGGCTCGCTTCGCGCATCGACCCCGGGACGTTGTTCAGGGCGTCCTCCGAAATCGAGGCGATGCTCGGGATGCACATGAAGGAAAGCATCAGGCCCGCGTTGAAAAGGTTGAGCCCGGAGGTGAGGCCGAAGGTCTTCTGCAGCCACGGGGCGACGATCACGAGGCCGATGAAGCCGACCACGACCGAGGGGACGGCCGCCATCAGCTCTACGGCGGGCTTGAGGAAGCGCGTGACGCGCGGGGAAAAGCCGCAGTGCAGCGCGCACGCGGTGAGCACGCCGACCGGCACGGCGATCGCCGTGGTGACCAGCGCCACCGAAAACGAGCCCGCGACCATGGCGCCGATGCCGAAGGCGGGCGGCTCGTCGGCCGGATACCATTCGGTGGAAAAGAGGAACTGCCCGAGCGAGATGTCGCGGAAGATCGGCAGCGCCTGCGTGAAAAGGAAGATGACAATCGCCGCCAGCGCGAGCACGCTGCTGCAGGCGGCGGCACCGAGCGAAAGCCGGAAGAACGACTCCGACTGCTTATGAACGGCCATAGCGGAAATGCCCTTTCGTCAGCAAAGAAAACCCGGCCGCGGCGGCCCAGGAGGCCGACCGACGTCCGGGAAGGATCAAATCACCGCTTCTCTCAGCGGGCGATCGGCACGAAGCCGGCCTTTTCGACGGCCTTCTGGCCCTTGTCGGAGAGCGTGTAGTCGATCAGCGTCTTCGCGTCGCCCTGAGGCGCCTTGGCCGTGAAGAGGAAGAGATCGCGGGCGATCGGCCAGGTCTTGTTCTTGGCCGTTTCAACACCCGGCTTCACGCCGTTGACGCTGAGGCCCTTCACCTGCTTGTCAAGGTAGCCGACGCCGATGTAGCCGACGGCGTTGGGGTTGCCGGCAACCGTCTGGACGACGGCACCGTTGGAGCTCTGCAGCAGGGCGCGCGGCGAGACGTGGGTCTTGCCCATCACGATCTGCTGCCAGCACTCGAACGTGCCCGACGAGGAGTCGCGGCCGACCACGACGATCGGCGCGTTGGCGCCGCCGATTTCCTTCCAGTTCTTAATGTTGCCCGCGTAAATGTCGCGGAGCTGTTCCTTCGTGAGCGCGCTCACGGTGTTCTTCGGATTGACAACCGGAATGATCGCGTCGTGGGCAATCGTGAACTTCACCGGCGAGATGCCGTGCTTCTTGAAGTCCTCGGTTTCCTTGGCCTTCAGGTCGCGGCTCGACATGGCGATGTCGGTCATGCCGTCGCGCAGCGCCTTGATGCCGTTGCCGGAGCCGGTGCCCGAAATCGAGACCTTAATGTCCTTGTGCTCGGAAGAGAAGGACTGGGTGACCTCCTGCATAACCGGCAGGACAGTCGTCGAACCGTTGAGGTTCACAGTGCCCGCGAAAGCGGTGACAGAGAACATCAGGCAGGCGGCAGGGATAGCGGCCGTCAGGAATTTTGCTTTCATCATTGCTTATTTCCGTTCGTTGAAAATTGTCGTGCGGGTGCTCTTCTCCCGCACGCCGTGCAGTATGAAGCGCGCGCATTTCAGCTCGGTGACGGCTTTGTGACGATTCGATGAAATTTGCGGGGCACGCCCCGCCGATCGCAAGTCATAGGCCAAAGCCGCAGAATTTTGTGCAATTCCGCGCAGGCCTTTGCGTTCATCATTCTTTGTAAGAAAATCCTGCGCGTGGAAGGTTCGGGCGCATCCGCCCGCGGCCGCTTTTCCCTGCGCAGGCCCAAACGAATTGCCAAAGGAGAAAAACGCCATGACCGCTTCTGAAAAGAACCGCGTGCTCGTCGCCTGGTACAGCGCTTCGGGCTGCACGAGAAAGCTCGCCGAGGGCATCGCGCGCCTGATCGGCGCCGACCTTTTTGAAATCAGGCCCTCTGCCCCCTATACGGACGCGGACCTCAACTGGAACAATCCGGCGAGCCGCGTCTCGCGCGAGCACGACGACGAAACGCTGCGCGACGTGCCGCTCGCCGAGACCGCTCCCGCGGACTTCGGCCGCTACGGCACGGTGCTGATCGGCTACCCGATCTGGTGGGGCATCGCCGCCTGGCCGGTCAACCGCTTCGTGAAGGACAACGACTTCACCGGCAAGCGCGTCATCCCGTTTGCCACTTCCTACAGCTCCGCCTTCGGCGAAAGCGGCGAGCTGCTCAAGCGCATGAACCCGAGCGGCACCTGGGTGCCCGGCGTGCGCTTCTCTTCCTATGACCGCCCGGCCGCGGCCGAGGGCTGGCTCAAGCGCCTCGGCCTTCTCCCTGCTTCCGGCAAAGGAGCGCAGTGATGAAAAAATCGCTTGTTCTTCTCGCCGCCCTTGCGGCGTTCGCGGCCGCCGCGGCCTCCGGCGCCGAGCCCCTCTCGCTCAAGACCCAGGGCATGTTCTCTTCGGGCGGCACGGTCACCGCGCCGCTCCCCGGCAGCTTCAACGAAAAGGAAAACTGGCTCGACTTCAAGCGCGGCGGCAACACCGCGCACGTCGACCATGCCAACGTGCTCTACCAGATCCCGGCCTCCGACAACGGCCACCCGATCGTCTGGCTGCACGGCTTCGGGCAGAGCCGCATGGGCTGGCTCACCACGCCCGACGGGCGCGAAGGCTGGGCCACGCTGTTCCTGAGGGACGGCTACCCCGCCTTCCTGGTCGACGAGCCGCGCCACGGCGAGGCGGGCTCCGCCGCAGAGATGAGCAGCGAGCCGATCGACGCCCTCGGCGGCAGCTCGAAGCGCTACACCCCGGGCGACCAGGCCTGGTACACGCACTTCCGCATCGGCCGCGTGCTCCCCGAGCGCTACAAGGGCTCGCAGTTCCCGCAGGGCGAGGAGGCGCTCAACCAGTTCCTGCGGCAGGCCACGCCCAACACCGGCGCGTTCGACCTCAAGGTGAACGCCGCGGCGCTTTCGGCCGTCATGCGCGACGTGAAGCGCATCACCGGCCACAAGGCCATTTACGTGACGCACTCGCGCGGCGGCCACATCGGCTGGGCGACCGACTTTGAAAACGTCGCGGCGATCGTGGCCCTCGAGCCGGGCGGCGTACCCGCAGCCGGCTCCGCCGACTACAAGCGGCTTCTCGCCGCCAAGGTGCCCGTGGCCATTTACTTCGGCGACTACATCGACAACGGCCCCGAAGACCTCAAGACGACCGCCTTCTGGCGCCGCGCCAAGAGCGATGCGCAGAAGTTCGCCGAAGCCTACCGCCGCGACGGCGGCACGGCCGTGGTGGTGAGCCTGCCCGACATCGGCATCAGGGGCAACAGCCATTTTCTCTTTCAGGAACGCAACAGCGAGACGATCATGCGCCACGTCGAGAAATGGCTCGCCGCGCAGGGCCTGAAGTAATTTTTTGGGGAGTTCAAACGATGAAGGGCAAAACGCTGATAAGACTCGCCCCGGCCGCCGCCTGCATCGCGGCGGCGCTCGCCTGGCTCGCGCCAGTCCCCGCCGCGGCCGCGCAGGCGCCCGCCGCGCAGACCGCCAGGGCGGAAGCCGGACAGGTCATGACGGAGTCGGGCATCGTCGAAGGCACGCGGCTCGAACACGGCCTTCGCTTCCTCGGCATCCCCTACGCGCAGGCCGCGAAGCGGTTCATGCCCGCTTCGGCCGCCGCCCCCTGGAAGGGCGTCTTCAAGGCCGACCGCTGGGGCGCGAGCTCGCCGCAGGGCATCATCCCCGGCTTCAACGGCGGCCCCGACGTGGGCGCCGTCAGCAACAACTGCCAGAACCTCAACATCTGGACGCCCGCCGCAGACGGCAAAAAGCGCGCCGTGATGGTGTGGCTGCACGGCGGCGGCTTCTCGATCGGCAGCTCCAATGAGAAGCCTTACGACGGCGCGGCGCTCAGCAGCGCCGGCAACGTCGTCGTGGTGTCCGTGAACCACCGCCTCAACGTTTTCGGCTTCCTCGACCTCGCCGACTACGGCGAGAAATACCGCTACTCGGCCAACGCCGGCATGATCGACCTGGTCATGGCGCTCGAGTGGATCCAGCGCAACATCGCCGCATTCGGCGGCGATCCCGGCAACGTCACCGTCTTCGGCCAGTCGGGCGGCGGCGCCAAGGCGCTGGCGCTCATGAGCTCGCCCTATGCCAAGGGCCTTTTCAAGCGCGCGATCGTGCAGAGCGGCGCCACCGAAACGATGGGCGTCGCCTTCTCGGGACGCAGGGAAAGCCGGGCGCTGACGAAGCGCATCCTGCAGAAGCTCGGCATCGGCGAAGCGAACGTCGAAGCCCTGCAGAGCGTTCCCGCCGACCGGCTCGAGCGCGCCGCCGCGGACGCTCTCAAGGAAGTCGGCGAGGAGCTCAGGATCCCCGCCTCGCTCGGAGGCGGCTATTCGATGGAGCTCGGCCCCGTGGTCGAGGGCGACTTCCTGCCCTCTTCGCCGGTGACCCCCGCAGGCTTCGCGCCGACGGGCCGCGATATCCCGCTTCTCATCGGCAACAACCTCAACGAGTGGACGCGCTACTTCCCCGCCAAGCCGTTCAGGAAGAGCGCGGAGCTCACCGCGGCGCTCCGCTCGGCCTATCCGGATCACCCGGACCTCCCCGCCGAGCACGTTGACACGACGACGATCCGCGTGCCGCTCCTGAAGATCATGGCGCACAAGGCCGCGCAGAACGGTGCCCCCGTCTATGCCTACCTTTTCGACTACGGCTATTCGTTCCACGGCGCCGAGATTCCTTTTGTTTTCAATCACGCGCACGCCAATGCCGAGGAAAGCAGGCTCTCGTCCGAGATGAGCGCCGCCTGGATTAACTTTGCCAAGACGGGCGTGCCCGCCGCCGAAGGCCTGCCCGAGTGGAAGCCCTGGCAGCTCGGCAGGGGCGAGACGATGATCCTCGGCGCGCACCCGCGCCTTGCGGCCGACCACGACAGGGCGCTTCTCAAAGCGCTCGTGCCGGGACTCGAGATTTACAAGGCGGGCGCCAAGGACCCGGATCCCGATGCGATCGCCGACAAGTCCGCCCTGAAGTTCGCGCCGGGCGGCAGGCTCGAGCGCCCGAACAACATCGGCGAGGCGTACATCAAGCCCCTCCTGAGGCCCGAGGGCGTGTACAACATGAAAGGCACCAACCTGCTCACCTTTGCGCCCGGCGCCCGCAGCGCCTGGCACAGCCACGGCGGCATGTACGTCATCGCGCTCGAAGGCATCGGCATGTACCAGGAAGAAGGCAAGAAGCCGCAGATCCTGAGGAAAGGCGACGTGGTGCAGATCCCCGCGGGCACGCGCCACTGGCACGGCGCGGCGCCGGGCAGCTGGTTCAGCCAGCTCGTCGTCTGGGACAGCGCCTGGAAGCCTTCCGCCGGCACGCCGAAGAGCGCCCCGGTGACCGATGCGCAGTATGCCGCGCCCGCCGAGGAATTCACGGGCCGCACCGCTTCGGGGAACCATGCCTTCACCTTCGCGCACGGCACCGCAAGGCTGCCGCTCTCCCGCTTCAGCGGCACGGCCAACAGCGTGACGGCGGTTCCGGCTTCCAACGAGGCAGGCTCGCCCGCCATGGGCTGGGTGCTCTTTGAGCCGTCGGTGATCAACCGCTGGCACCGCCATCCGGGCGGCCAGATCATCATCGTCACCGACGGCGTCGGCTTCAGCCAGGTCCGCGGCAAGCCCGCCGAAATCCTTCGCCCGGGCGACATTGCGTTCTGCCCGCCGGGCGAAGAGCACTGGCACGGCGCCGCCGAGGGCACGTATTTCGCGCACCTCGCCGTCGGCACGAACCCGGGCAGCGCCCCTGCGCAGTGGCTCGAGCCGGTGAGCGCCGAAGCGTATCAGGACGCCCAAAAAGCCCTGAAAGGAAAGCACTGAGACCAAAAAGAAAAGCGCCGGTCCGCCGGCGCTTTTCTGCCGTCTTCCGCTATGCCGCCGCGGCATCGAGCAGCGCCCGGGCCGCCGGAGAAAGCTCGGCGCCCCTGCGCACGACGGCGCAGACGTGCCCGCGCGGCAGCGGGAAATCCGTTCCGATCTCAAAGAGCCCGGGATGCGTTTCCCCGAAGCGCTCCCCGTCGATCACCAGGTCGGCCCCGATGCCGAAGCCCGCGCTCACAAGGTCCTCGGTGACCGCCATCGTCGGCGTTTCGTAAGCGGGGGAAAGCCTGAGCCCCGCCGCCGACCACACGCGCTCGAATTCGGAGCGCGTGTTGTTGCCGCGGCGAAGGATGATGATGCCGAGCGCTCCGGCCTGCGCCATGCCGATGCGCCGCCCGGCCAGCTCCGGGTGCGTGCGCCGCGAGCCGATCAGGGCGTAGCGGTAGCCGCAGAGCGGCCGCACGTCAAGCTCCCCGGGAAAACGGGCGCTCTCGGGCGCCGCAAGGAACAGCACGTCGACCGTGCCCGAGGCCACGGTCTCGAGCATCGGCTTCATGCGGTTTTCGATTTCAAAGCGGAACTGCACCCCGGGATGCGCCGCATGGAAAGCGGCGAGCCGCGGCACCAAATAGCGCCCGAGCACAAGGTAGGGCGCGCACAGCGCAACCGTTCCCGTCGCGGCCTCGCTCACTTCCGCAAGCCGCCTGTCCCCGACGTCGAGCGCACGGAAGACCGACTCGGTCGCTTCGTAGAGCGCCTCACCCTCGGGGGTGAGCGAGAGCCGCTTCCCGCTGCGCTCGAAAAGGCGGCAGCCGAGCGTCTCCTCAAGCAGCGAGACGGCATGCGAGACCGCCGGCTGCGTCACAAAGAGCGCCCTGGCCGCTTTCGTCATGCTCCCCTCCTTTGCGGTGAAATGGAAGGGCTTCAAAAGATCGAGACTGATTTTGCTGAGCGGCCTCATATAAGTGCTGTTTATAAGTACATGAATAAATATCAATTTTATTTGTGTTTCATGACTTTCATAATGGGGACATTCCATAAGAACCCCGGTGCGGCGCAGACCGCTTTGCCGCGCCGGTTGAACAGCCAAGAGGAGAATTCACCATGATGATCACTCGCCGCCGCCTCATCACGATCGCGACAGCCGGCGCCATGAGCGCCTCGTTTCCGGTCCTTGCCATGACCAACCCGTTTGAAGTCCCGAAGAAATGGGACAAGACCGTTGACGTCCTCGTCGTCGGCGCGGGCGGCGCCGGCCTGTCGGCCGCCGTCACCGCCAAGGAAGCCGGGATCAAGGACGTGCTCATCCTCGAAAAGATGGCCTTCCCGGGCGGCAACACCATCCGCGCCGGCGGCGGCTTCAACGCCGCGATCAAGGCCGACTACGAAAAGGCCGGCATCAAGGACTCGCCCGAGCTGCACGCCGAGCAGACGCTGGCCGCCGGCGACTTCCGCGGCAACCCCGAGATCGTGCGCAAGCTCACGCGCCTCGCGCCCGAGAGCGTCCAGTGGCTCAAGGACCACGGCGTGAAGTTCCAGGACCACATCTACCAGATCTACGGCGGCCTTTATCCGCGCGCCCGCAATCCGCTCGGTCCCCGCGGCCAGACGTACATCCAGGCGCTTTACAAGGTCTGCAAGGACGAAGGCATCCCGGTTGCGGTCAACACCAAGGTGACGGCCGTGATCCGCGAGAAGCCCTTTGCGGGCCGCGTGCTCGGCGTCCGCGCCGAGGGCAAGGACGGCAAGGTGCAGTACATCCGTGCGAAGAACGGCGTCGTGGTCTGCGCAGGCGGCTTCGCCGCCAACGCCAAGCTCTGCGGCCTGCACGACCCGCGCCTCGAGAAGCTCGGCACGACGAACCAGCCTGGCGCCACGGGCGAAATGCTCAACGAGCTCATCGACCTCGGCGCCCAGACCACGGACCTCGATTACATCCAGTGCATCCCCGGCGGGCTCCCGGACGGCAAGCGCTACCCGAACCTCTTCACGCACGTCGACCGCTTCATCTTCACGAACCTCGACGGCAAGCGCTTCATCCGCGAAGACGCCCGCCGCGACGTGCTGCGCGACGCGATGCTCCAGCAGCCGAAGATGGTCGCCTGGACGATCGTCGACGCCGACGGCTTCGAGCTCCAGAAGAATTCCAAGGGTCCCGAGAACGAAGCGGCGCGCAAGGAAGGCACGCTCTATGTCGCCGACAGCATTGAAGAGCTCGCCAAGAAGATCGGCATCAAGCCCGAAGTGCTCCGCGCCACGGTCGACGGCTACAACAAGGCCGTCGACACCAAGAAGGATCCGCTCGGCCGCGATCCGAGAATGCTCGTCAACAAGATCGCCAAGGCGCCGTTCTACGCCGGCATGGTCACGATGAAGCGCCACCACACGATGGGCGGCGTGGTCATCAACACCGACGCCCAGGTCATCGACCGCGACGGCAAGGTGATCCCCGGCCTTTATGCGGCCGGCGAAATCACGGGCGTCGTGCACGGCACGAACCGTGTCGGCGGCAACGCCATGGCGGACATTTTCACATACGGCCGCGTGGCCGGCGCCTCCGCCGCAAAAGCGCTCTGAAACTGATCGGCGTGCCGCCCCGCGGGGCGGCGCGCTCCGAGCCCCCCTCTCAAAAGCTCATCGGCCGAAAGGCCGGCGGGCTTTTTCTTTTCCGCACCTTCGAAATCCCTGCATGGGTTTCGTACGCACTCCTTTCGTCCGTGCACCGTTTTAGTGCCTCGGGCCGGCCGATGACGGCAATTTTTTCTTAAAAACCTGCCCCTCAAAAATTGGCACGGCTTTTGCTACGAAAAGAAACAGCGGCTTTCTCTGTATTGAAACGCCCCTTTCCCTGTGTCTCTAAGAAATATCGGGAGTCCTTATGAAATTCATCTCCGCTGTTATCAAACCCTTTCGGCTCGACGCCGTCAGGGAAGCGCTGACCGAGGCCGGCGTCTCCGGCCTCACCGTCACAGAAGTCAAGGGTTTCGGGCGGCAGCGAGGACACACCGAGATTTATCGCGGCGCCGAGTACACGGTGGATTTCCTGCCGAAAATCAAGATCGAAACGGCCGTGCCCGACGAACTCGCCGAGCGCGTCGTCGAAATCATCGCCGACCAGGCGAAGACCGGCAAAGTCGGCGACGGCAAAATTTTCGTTTTTGATCTCGAAAGCGCCATGCGCATCCGCACGGGCGAAATTGACGAGGAGGCGCTCTCATGAAAACATCCGAACCGATCCTGAAGGCCCGCGGCCTTGCGGCTGCCGCCCTTCTCACGCTCTGCGCCCCGGCCTTTGCGGCTGACGCGCTCGACAAGGGCGACACCGCCTGGATGCTGGTCGCCGCGGTGCTCGTCCTCTTCATGACCATTCCCGGCATTGCGCTTTTCTACGCCGGCATGGCCCGCAAGAAAAACATCCTCGGCACGCTCGCGCAGGACTTCGCCATCTGCGGCGTCGTGACGATCCTCTGGTTCGCCGTCGGCTACTCGCTCGCCTTTGCACCGGGCAACGCCTTCATCGGCGGCCTTTCGCTCGCGGGCCTCTCGGGCCTCAGCCCGACCACCCTGCAGGGTTCGATCCCGCAGCTCCTCTTCGCGTTCTTCCAGATGACCTTTGCGGTGCTCACCGCTTGCCTCATCACGGGCTCCTGGGCGGGACGCGTGAAGTTCTCCTCCATGCTCCTTTTCATGATCTTCTGGAGCCTTCTCGTCTATGCGCCGATCTGCCACTGGGTATGGGCCTCGGACGGGTTCCTTTTCAAGCTCGGCGCGCTTGACTACGCAGGCGGCACGGTCGTCCACATCAACGCGGGCATCGCCGGCCTGGTGGGCGCCCTGATGCTCGGGCCCCGGCACGGCTACCGCGTCACGCCGATGCAGCCCTCTAACCTCACCTTCGCCGTGATCGGCGCGGCGGTGCTCTGGATCGGCTGGATGGGCTTCAACGGCGGCTCGGGCCTCGCGGCCGACGGTCGCGCGGCCATGGCACTGGTGGTGACGCAGATCGCCGCCGCGGCCGGACTCGTGGCCTGGGCGGGCTGCGAATGGATCATCCGCGGCAAGCCCTCGGTGCTCGGCATGATTTCGGGCGCCGTCGCCGGTCTGGTCGGCATCACCCCGGGCTCCGGCTTCGTCGGCCCGGCCGCCGCACTGGTGATCGGCCTCGTCGCCGGCGCGCTCTGCTTCTGGGCGGCGACCGTCATCAAGTACCGCCTCAACTACGACGACTCGCTCGATGCCTGGGGCGTTCACGGCGTGGGCGGCATTGCGGGCGCGCTGCTGACCGGCGTCTTTGCCTCTTCGGCCGTCACGGGCTCGGAGCTTCCCGCCATGGGCACGCAGCTCGGCATCCAGGCGGTGTCGGTTGTTGCCACGCTGGTTTACGGCGGCGTGATGAGCGCGATCATCCTCTGGGTGATCAAGAAGACGGTCGGAATCCGCGTCAGCCTTGACGAGGAAGAGGCCGGCCTCGATCTCTCGCTGCACGGCGAGCGCATCGAATAAGGCTTTCTCCTCTCAAACGAAACAGGCCGTGCGCACTGTGAGTCACAGCGCGCACGGCCCTTTCGTTCTGCCTGCTCAATGGAAAACTGCGCTCTTTTCTCGACAATGGCTCAGCAGCCTGACAGTTCGGCTACACTCTGGCTGTCTCCCGCTCTGAGCGTTTTTTGCTTATCGGGCAAAGTCCCGTTTCTATCC
Organism: Burkholderia sp.; assembly: GCA_047777475.1. Classification (GTDB taxonomy): domain Bacteria; phylum Pseudomonadota; class Gammaproteobacteria; order Burkholderiales; family Burkholderiaceae_F; genus Sutterella. The sequence goes on along the minus strand of JBKEET010000002.1, from coordinate 178,281 downwards.
TTAGAACAGGCCTCTGCGGAATTGATCTTGCTATCGGCCGCAGCGACACACATAAGCCCCGTTGGTGCGAACCTTCGGGGCTTTGCTTTATGGAGTGTGCGGAAAATTTTGTGGCCGGCTCCTTCCGGTTAAAGAGCTGCGGCTACTACTGCCGGCGGAATACTTCGCATAATCCAAGCAATCCCGCCGCCTAAAGCCGAACCTTTGAAGATGCTGCTGGCGAAACTCATCGTTTCGTCACATCCTCAAGCACGGGCTGAAAAGGCTCGCTTTCGGAAACTGCCGGAGCGGCCTTCAGGGCCGCAAGGGTCTGACGGTCCTCGTCGGTCAGCTGCGGCTCAATGGACCTGCCGCTGAACATCTTCCTCAGCAGACTCTGTCCCTGCGGGCTCTTCCAGATGCGCACGCCTTTCGCGCTTAAATGCGGCGGTTCGCCTCTGCCCTTTTCAGGCGCCATGATGACTAACCTCTTTTATGACCTCTCCATCGATCATTTTCTCATTAACGCTTAAGCCGCATGACCTTTTCAGTAATGTCCCTGCCATCCTTTTTTGTAGAGCGAGTTTAGGAAATTAATCAGACAAAAAATTGATTCTCAGAAGACGCCTTAACGAAAGATTTTGCAGTTCGACGAGCAATAACACATTAAAGGTTTTTCCCAAAAAACAGTACCGTACAATAGGGAAATCTCATCGCTGTCCTTAACGCTGAAGACTTTGGGTGGTTACTTTTGAAGAGGTCAGTATGGATCCCACAGAATCCAAAAGCAGAAAAGGGATTGAAGCAGAAACACGAACAGTTGTTCTTTACGGCGAAATTGGTAACGGGCCTCAAACCGAAGTAACTCTCTTCGATGAAACTATGTGGCTGACTCAGCTGCAAATGGCGAAATTATTTGGAACAACGGTCCCAAACATCGCAACTCATTTAGGAAACATCTATAAAGAAGGCGAACTTGCAAAGGATTCAACTATTAAAGAATTTTTAATAGTTCGAGAAGAGCATGGCAGACAGGTAAAGCGCGGTGTTCTTTGAGTGTGTGGAAAATTTTGTGGGCGGCTCCTTCCAGTTTAATCGAGGTAAGGTGTCAGTCGGTCGCCGAATTCAATGGCTAATTCCGATATGGCAGCCTTCCAATACGGCGATGGCCTCAGCCACCGCTTTTCCACTTTTCTGACGGCCAGATAAAGCAGTTTCATCGCTGCGGTTTCCGTTGGAAACGACGCCCGTGTTTTAGCCGCTTTCCTGAGATCCCGGTTCAGGCTTTCAATGGCGTTGGTCGTGTAGATCAGCCGCCTGACGTTCGGCGAGAAATCAAAGAAGGGAATCACACGGTCCCAGGCATCAAGCCACTGCTTGGCAATGTAAGGATATTTTTTCCCGAGATCCGAGCTGCTGAAATCGTCAAGCGCCCGGCGGGCCTGCTCGGCATTGACTGCCCTGTAGATCGGCTTCAGGGCTGCCGTAACGGCCTTGTAATCCTTGTAGCTCACCATCTTCAGGCTGTTGCGTATCAGGTGGATGATGCAGGTCTGCAGCAGCGTTTTGGGAAACGCGGTTTCAAGGGCTTCCTTCATGCCTTTCAGGCCGTCCGTCACGGCGATCAGTACATCGGTCACCCCGCGGTTTTTCAGCTCGTTGAAGACCGTCAGCCAGTATTTGGCACTTTCGTTTTCCGCAATCCACATTCCGAGGACGTCTTTCTTCCCGTCGGTGTCAATTCCAAGGGCAATATGGACCGCTCTTGGCGTCACGATGCCGTTATCGCCGCGGATTTTTATTCTGATGGCATCAAAGAAAATCACCGGATAGACAGGGCTCAAGGGCCGGTTCTGCCATTTTTCCAATTCCGGCAGTATGGCGTCCGTCACGTCGCTGATGAACTCGGCGCTGGTTTCCATGCCGTACTCGTCATAAAGAAAACCTTGAATTTCACGGACTGTCATGCCTCTGGCATAGAGGGCAAGAATCTTTTCGTCGAACCCTTCCAGGTTCCGCTTGTGCTTGGGAATAATCCTGGGCTGGAAGCGGCCCTTGCGGTCCCGGGGCACATCCACTTTGACGTTGCCGACCTTCGGGGATTTCATGGTTTTGGAACTGTGGCCGTTGCGTTCGTTGTCGCCAAGGCGGGCCTCGCCCTTGCCGTAGCCGAGGTGGTTTGTCATTTCGCCATCCAGCATTTTCGTCAGCAGCCGGCCCAGCATATGGGCCATGATGTCCTCGGCTTCGCCTGAGGATTTGATTTCCCTGCCGGACTTTTTCATGTCTTCCAGCAGCTGTTCCGCATACTTGTCAAATGGATCAGGTTTGCGCTTCATGTGAGGCTCCTTTTTGAGTAATTATCTCAGAGCGCCCACAAAATTCTTTACACCCTCTGTTCTTTTTTACAACCTGGACGCCATCATTGCCGTCGGCTATAGAGTCAACAGCAGTCAAGCAACCCGCTTCAGAATCTGGGCTACCAAAATTCTGAAGGAATACATCATCAAAGGCTTTGCCCTTGATGACGACCGGCTCAAGCAAGGGAAAAAAGTTTTCGGCCAAGACTATTTCCGAGAGCTGCTCCAGCGCGTGCGCGCCATTCGAGCAAGCGAAGCGCAGCTCTGGAGGCAGCTCACCGATATCTTCATCGCCTGCAGCATTGACTACGACAAAGGCTCCCCGGTCACAAGGAAGTTTTTTTCAAGGGTGCAAAACCTTTTCCACTATGCCATCACCGGGCAGACGGCCGCCGAGATTATTTGGAGTCATGCCGATCATACAAAGCCTCACATGGGGCTGAGCACCTGGGGCGATGCACCGGACGGCCGAATTTACAAATCCGACGTCATGGTGGCGAAGAACTATCTGTCGCAGGATCAGATCAGAACCCTGGAACGCTCCGTCGGCGCCTTCTTCGATTACATCGAAGGAAAAATTGAAAGGCACCAGACTTTCACAATGGAAAGCCTGGCAGAAGCGGTCATTCGCTTTCTGGAATTCAACGATTACGAGATCCTTCAGGGGAACGGTCAAATCAGCAAAAAGCAGGCCGTCCGCAAGGCGGGCGAAGAATACAGAATCTTCAACCCGACACAGAAATACATAACCGATTTCGACAGGCAGATCGAGGAAGAAGCGAAAAAGCACAAGCCGTAGAGGCCGCGCTGCCGGCCGGCCGCTTTATGAAACAAATGCGCGGAGAGAATCCTCCGAGAAATGCCAGGCCGGCTTCCATCCAAAGCCTCACCGCCCAGCCGCCTTTTCAAAGGGATTGGAATGCGCTGTGCGGCAGTGCTTTTAACCCAAAAAAGAAAAAGGAGGCAACTTTCGTTACCTCCTCTCCTGGATTTGGTCGGGGCGGCGGGATTCGAACTCGCGACCCCTTGCACCCCATGCAAGTGCGCTACCAGGCTGCGCTACGCCCCGAAGAGTTTTGGATTATAGACCCGGTTCCCGAGGAAGCCGGGCCAAAGTCCAAAAGATACCGCGTTTGCGGGATTATTTTTCCGGCTTGATCAGATTTTCCGTCACGCGGGCATTGAGCGTGCCCGAGGGATGGAAATTCACGACGCGGCGCTCGCTGATCTCGACAGCAGTTCCCGTCTTGAGGTTGCGGCCCGGACGGGCGCGCTTGTCGCGGATCGAGAAGTTGCCGAGGCCGGGAAGCTTCACGACGTCGCCCTTCTTGAGGTGCTCGACAATGAGTTCAAAGAAGCGATCGACGAACTGCTTGCCGCTCTGGCGGTCAATGTTGTGCTTTTCGTAAATCACTTCGGCGAGGGCAGCCTTGTTGACCGTCATGCCGGTCACGGCTTCTTCGTTTTGTTTTTCGTTCATTTCTTTCTTTTGTCTTTCGGTAAAAAACGGTGCTTTACGCGCGCAGCTTGGCGCCGGCGCCTTCAAGGACCTCAAGCAGGGCGTGCATCACGGCATCGGCCTGCTCGTCGCTGAGCGCTTCCTCGCCCTGAGAAAGCAGCTCCACGGAGAAGGCCAGCGACTTCTCGTCGGCGGCCTCGCCTTCCTTCGGACGATAGAGGTCAAAGAGCTTGAAGCTCTGCAGGGCGTCAAGCCGCCTGTCGGTGGCCTTGGCCTCGCTCACGGCGTCGAAGAGCTTCTGCACTTCGGTGCCGGCGGGCACCACGACGGCAATGTCGCGGCGCTGGACCTGCTGCTTGCTGAGCGGCTCGTAAGAGGGCACCGGCAGCGCGAGCAGCGATTCTACGTCAAGCTCGAAGACCACGGGGGCCTTCGGGAGGCTGTAGTCGTGCACGGCCTGCGGATGCAGCTCGCCGATGAAGCCAACCGTATTCTCGCCGATGACGATGCGGGCGCTGCGGCCCGGATGCAGACCGGGGATCTCGGCCTTCTCGAAGCGCGCCTTGAGCGGCGCAACGAGGCGCTCCACATCGCCCTTGACGTCATAGAAATCGACGCCGCGGGCGGGCACGCCCCACTGCGGGTCAAGCGCCGTGCCGTAGGCGAGGCCGCCGATATGCACCGGCTGGCGCACGCCCTTCACGGACCAGGGGCCGTCGTTGACGGACGGATCCGGGTAGAAAACGCGGCCCACCTCGAAGATGCGGACGCGCTCGGCCTTGCGGTTGAGGTTGTACTTGAGCTTGTCGACAAGGCCGCCGATCAGCTGCGTGCGCATCACCGAAAGCTGCGAGGCGATCGGGTTCAGCAGGCGGATCGGGGCGCTGTTCGCGGCGAAATCCTTTTCCCAGGCTTCGGGCACGAACGAGAAGTTGATGAGCTCCTGATAGCCGAGGCCGGCCATCGTGCGGCGCAGCGCGTGCGCGTCGCGGCGGCCCTCCTTCGGGCTCCGCATGGCGATGCGCTGCAGAGGCGGACGGTCGGGCAGGTTCTCGTAGCCCCAGAGGCGGGCGACCTCCTCAATGAGGTCCTCCTCGATCTCGATGTCGAAGCGGTAGGTGGGCGGCACAACCGTGAAAGTCTCGCCGTCGAACTCGTACTTGAAGCCGAGGCGCTCGAAGCTCTGCTTCATCGACTCGACGGGGATGTCGACGCCGACGACCTTGGCGCAGCGGGCAACGCGCATCCTGACGGGCGCGCGCTGCGGCAGCGAGGCGACGTTGTCGTCGACCGGGCCCACCTTCGTGTCGGGCGTGCCGCAGATGTCGAGCACGAGCTTCGTGATGTATTCGAGATGATCGACCGTGGTGCCGTAGTCGACGCCGCGCTCGAAGCGGTAAGCCGCATCGGTCGAGAAGTTGAGCTTGCGGCAGCGGCCCTGGATGGCGGTCGGATGCCAGAAGGCGGACTCGATGAAGAGATCCGTCGTCGTATCGCTCACGGCGCAGGCTTCGGCGCCCATGATGCCGCTCACGCAGCAGACCTTCTCGGCGTCGGCGTTGACGCCGAACCAGGGCGTGAGCTCAACGGTCTGGCCGTTGAGGAATTCGACCTTCTCGCCCGGGTGAGCCCAGCGCACGGAGAGCTTGCCGCCCTTCATCTTGCTGAGATCGTAGAAATGCGTCGGGCGGCCGAGCTCGAGCAGCACGTAGTTGGAAATGTCGACGAGCGCGGAAATATGGCGCATGCCGCAGCGCTCGAGGCGGTCGCGCATCCACTGCGGCGTCTCGGCGTTGGGGTTGAGGCCGCGGATCACGCGGCCGGAGAAGCGGCCGCAGAGGTCCTTCGCCTCGATTTCGACGGGGAAGATGTCGCGGCAGTTGGGCTCGACCTTCGGGAAGGCGGGCGCATTGAGCGGGGCGCCGGTGGCGGCGTGCAGGTCGCGCGCCACGCCGAGCACCGAGAGCGCATCGCCGCGGTTCGGCGTGAGCTTCACTTCGATGCGGGCCGCATCGAGCTTCGCGTACTTGCGGATGTCCTCGCCCACCGGAGCGTCGTCGGGCAGGATCCAGATGCCCGAATGGTCCTCGTTGATGCCGAGCTCCCGGGCCGAGCAGAGCATGCCGAACGAAGCCACGCCGCGCAGCTTCGACTTCTTGATCTTGATGCCGCCCGGCAGCTCGGCGCCGATCAGGGCGCACGCGGTCTTGATGCCGGCGCGCACGTTGGGGGCGCCGCAGACGATCTGGAGGATCTCGCCGGTGCCGGCGTCGACCTCGCAGACATGCAGGTGATCGGAATTCTCATGGGCGCGGCAGGAAAGCACATTGGCGACAACGACGCCGCTGAACGGCGGCGCAATGCGCGTCACATCCTCGACCTCAAGGCCGATCATCGTCAGTTTCTCGGCCAGCTCTTCCGTATTGAGCTGCGGATTGCAGTACTCCCGCAGCCACTCTTCAGTAAACAGCATTTCTTGTTCCTTCTCTCGATTTTTCGCAGCGTCTCATCAGTTGAACTGGCGCAGGAAGCGCAGGTCGCCGTCGAAGAACAGGCGCAGGTCGTCGATGCCGTAGCGCAGCATCGTCAGGCGCTCGAGGCCCGAGCCGAAGGCGAAGCCCATGTACTTCTCGGGATCGAGCCCGTAGTTGCGCACCACGTTGGGGTGCACCTCGCCGGCGCCCGAAATCTCGAGCCAGCGGCCCTTGCGCGGGCCGCTCGTGAACATCATGTCCACTTCGACCGAAGGCTCGGTGAACGGGAAGTAGCTCGGGCGGAAGCGGACGATCAGATCGTCCGTTTCGAAGAAGCGGCGCAGGAAGTCGCTGTAGACGCCCTTGAGGTCCGTGAACGAGATGTCGGTGTCGATCCACAGGCCCTCGATCTGATGGAACATCGGGGAGTGCGTCGCGTCGGAGTCGACGCGGTACGTGCGGCCCGGGGCGATCACCTTGATCGGCACCTGGTGCGTGCGCGCGTAACGGACCTGCATGGGCGAGGTGTGCGGCCTCAGCGGCAGCTGGCGGCCCTCCTCGTCCTGGCGGTCGACGTAGAAGGTGTCCTGCATCGAGCGGGCGGGATGGTTGGGCGGATTGTTGAGCGCGGTGAAGCTGAACCAGTCGCTTTCGATCTCGGGGCCGTCGGCGACGTCGAAGCCCACCGAGCGGAAAATCTCCTCGCAGCGCATCCAGGTGCGGATCACCGGATGAATGCCGCCCGCCGAGCGCTTGCGGCCCGGCAGCGTGACGTCGATCGCCTCGCTCTCAAGCTTGGCCTTCATGGCCGCCTGCGCGATTTCCTCGCGGCGGGCATTGAGCGCCGCCTCGACGGCGCCCTTGGCCTCGTTGATGGCGCGGCCGCGCTCGCGGCGCTCCTCGGGGGCGAGCTTGCCGAGCTCCTTCATGAGCATCGTGAGGGCGCCCGACTTGCCCACATATTTCGCCTTGGCATCTTCGAGCGCCGCGGGCAGCTGCGCTTTCGCGAAGTCCTGCCGCGCCGACTCGACGAGTTCGGAGAGATCCTGCATTTTTCTTTTGTCCCGATACAGTGATTCGTTGGAGAAAGCGGCCGTCCGAAGCCGGCCGCTGTTCGCACGCCGCCGCGTCTGCCGCGGCGTTTTTGCAAAGCCGGAGAACATGGCTCCGGCGGCTTTCCAAAAGCGACGCAGCATGCCGCACAGAAAACGGCGAATTTCTTATTTTACAACACCATGCCTTTTCGGCAAGAGTGAAGTTCGAAGGTAAAAAAAAGAGATCCGGTATCGCTATCGGATCTCTTTTTGCCTGCCGGGCGCTGAGCCCGGCAGTGCGGCATCAGTCCGCAGAAACTCTCTCAGAGGAGAGAATCTCAGGCGGCCTGGCCCTTGACCTGGGCGACCAGAGAGGCGAAGCCTTCCTTGTCGAACACGGCCATGTCGGCGAGCACCTTGCGGTCCAGGCCGATGCCGGCCTTCTTCAGACCGTTCATGAACACCGAGTACGTCAGGCCGTTGGCGCGGGCGCCGGCGTTGATGCGGGCGATCCACAGACGGCGGAACGTGCCCTTCTTGTCGCGGCGGTCGCGGTAGGCGTACTGGCCGGCGCGCATGACCGCCTGCTTGGCAACGCGGTAAACGTTGTTGCGGCGGAGCGAGTAGCCCTTGGACTGAGCAAAAACTTTCTTATGACGGGCACGGGCCGTCACACCACGCTTCACACGAGGCATCTTTCTTTCCCTCCTTCAATTAAGCGTAAGGCAGCATGCGGCGAACCGACGCGATATCCGAGTCATGGATGTTGACCATGCCGCGGAGATGGCGCTTGTTCTTCGTCGTGCGATGGGAAAGGATGTGGCGCTTCGTAGCGTGAGCGCGCTTGATGGAGCCGCTGGCGCGAGCCTTGAAACGCTTGGCCGCAGCACGCTTGGTTTTCATCTTCGGCATTTGCCGTTACCTCATTTATTGGATGAACCGCGGGCGCTTCCCAAGAAAGGCGGGAAATCTTTTATGCCCCGATTCACTTGTTATCCGCCGGGCGGCAGAGCCGTCCGGCGGGAAAGTGCAGGATTGTACCGCAAAAGTGCGGCGCCGTGTGGCGCTTTACTTCTTCTTTTTCGGCGCAAGCACCATGATCATCTGGCGGCCTTCGAGCTTCGGCTGATGCTCGACCTGCGAGATGTCGGCGAGCTCCGTGCGGATGCGGTTGAGCAGCTCCTGGCCGAACTGCTGGTGAGCCATTTCGCGTCCGCGGTAGCGCAGCGTCACCTTCGCCTTGTCGCCGTTGCTGAGGAAGCGCACGAGGCTGCGCATCTTGGTCTGGTAGTCGTTCTCGTCCGTGACCGGGCGGAACTTGACTTCCTTGATCTGGATGACCTTCTGCTTGGCCTTGGCTTCCTGAGCCTTCTTCTGTTCCTGATAGCGGAACTTGCCGTAATCCATGATGCGGCACACCGGCGGATGGGCCGTCGGGGCGATCTCGACGAGATCGAGCCCGGCGTCCTCGGCCATGCGCAGGCCCTCGGCCACGCGCACGATGCCGACCTGTTCGCCGTTGGCGTCCATCAGACGGATTTCAGGAACGCGAATTTCATCGTTGATGCGATGCTTGCGATCTTTGTTGTGGTTAGTTAACACGGTACTCCCAATTTTGACGGTCAGTCTCAGTACGCGAACGGGGCGCGGCTGTCGTTCTCAGCCTGAAGCTTCGCGAGGAAATCCTCGACCTTCATGACGCCGAGATTCTTGCCGCCGCGGGCGCGCACGGAGACGGTGCCGCTCTGCTTTTCTTTGTCGCCCACAACGAGAATGTAGGGGATCTTTTGCAGAGCAAGTTCACGAATTTTATAGTTAATCTTTTCGGGGCGCAAATCAGCCTGGACGCGCAGGCGCAGGGCGTGGATGCGGTCGGCGACGCTCTGGGCGTAGTCCGACTGATCGTCGGTGATGCTCGCCACGGCGACCTGCACCGGAGCAAGCCACACCGGGAAGGCGCCCGCGTATTCCTCGATCAGAATGCCGATCCAGCGCTCGAGCGAGCCGATCATGGCGCGGTGCAGCATCACGGGGACCTTGCGCGAGTTGTCTTCGGCGACGTATTCGGCGCCGAGGCGGCCCGGCATCTGGAAGTCGACCTGCATCGTGCCGCACTGCCAGGAGCGGCCGAGGCTGTCGCGCAGGTGGTACTCAATCTTGGGGCCGTAGAAAGCGCCCTCGCCCTTGAGGATCGAGTACTTGATGCCGAGATCGTCGAGGCTCTTCATCAGAGCGGCCTCGGCCTTGTCCCAGACGGCGTCCTCGCCGATGCGCTTGGCCGGGCGGGTCGCGATCTTGTATTCGATCTTCGTGAAGCCGAAGTCCTTGTAGACGCTCTGCAGGAGCTTCGTGTAGTTCTCGCACTCGGAAAGGATCTGGTCTTCCGTGCAGAAGATGTGGCCGTCGTCCTGCGTGAAGCCGCGCACGCGCAGCAGGCCGTGCAGGGAGCCGGAAGGCTCGTTGCGGTGGCACTGGCCGAACTCGCCGATGCGCAGCGGCAGGTCGCGGTAGCTGCGCAGCTTGCTCTTGAAGATGAGGATGTGGCCCGGGCAGTTCATCGGCTTCAGGGCGTAGTAGCGGTTCTCCGACTCGGTCGTGAACATGTTCTCGCGGTACTTCGTCCAGTGGCCGGAGCGCTCCCAGAGCGAGCGGTCAAGGAGCTGCGGCGCCTTCACTTCCTCGTAGCCGTTGTCCTGGTAGACGCGGCGGCGCATGTACTGCTCGATCACCTGCCAGAGGGCCCAGCCCTTGGCGTGCCAGAACACCATGCCCGGCGCTTCGTCCTGCAGGTGGAAGAGATCGAGTTCCTTGCCGAGGCGGCGGTGGTCGCGCTTCTCGGCCTCTTCGATCATGTGCAGGTAGTCATCCTGGTCGGCCTTGGTCGCCCAGGCCGTGCCGTAGATGCGCTGCAGCATCTCGTTGTTCGAATCGCCGCGCCAGTAAGCGCCGGCGACCTTGGTGAGGTGATGAACCTTCAGGCGGCCCGTGGACGGGACGTGGGGGCCGCGGCAGAGGTCGGTGAAGTCGCCCTGGTTGTAGAGCGAGATCTTCTCGCCCTGCGGAATGGCGGCCACGAGCTCGGCCTTGTACTTCTCGCCGAGGTCCGTGAAGAACTTCACGGCCTCATCGCGCGAGACTTCGCGGCGCGTGATGGGAATGTCCTTCTTGACGAGCTCGTCCATGCGCTCCTCGATCTTCTTGAGGTCTTCGGGCGTGAACGGGCGCTTGTAGGAGAAGTCATAGTAGAAGCCGTTGTCGATCGACGGGCCGATCGTCACCTGCGCGTCGGGATAGAGCTCCTTGACGGCCTGGGCCATCAGATGCGCGGTGGAGTGGCGGATGATCTGCAGCCCTTCGGGGTCGCGCGCCGTGATGATCGAAACCTCGGCGTCATGGTCGACCGTTTCGGAAAGATCGACGAGCTTGCCGTCGACGCGGCCGGCGAGAGCGGCCTTCGCCAGGCCGGCACCGATGTTGGCGGCGATCTCAGAAACCTTGACCGGGCCGGGGAACTCGCGCTTCGAGCCGTCGGGAAGAGTAATTGCAATCATTTTGATTACCTCGATCTACAAAAATTGCGGCTAAAAAAAAAGTGCGGACATGAGCCGCACTTCTTTCTTTGCCTGGCAAACAGTCGGACAACGCTTCGCTCACGCCCTCAGTGACTGAGTGAGGGTGTTGTTGTGAGAAAAGCCTGCTCAAAGCACATGTTGTCAACAGTTCCCAAAAAAATTTTGGTAGGCACGATTGGACTCGAACCAACGACCCCCACCATGTCAAGGTGATGCTCTAACCAGCTGAGCTACGTGCCTGTCAAGGTGCTCATTATGCACGATGGTCTGACAAAAAGCAAACCCGTGCGGGGCGGCTCCCTGCGGCGCCCCTTCCACGCAGCGGCCTTTCGAAAAAGGCTTTGGTAGGCACGATTGGACTCGAACCAACGACCCCCACCATGTCAAGGTGATGCTCTAACCAGCTGAGCTACGTGCCTGCGTGTGAGGTTGGTAATTATGCCTGTTTTTTTGAAAATTGCAAGTTCGCGGGCAAAAAATTTCCGCCGTCCCGCCCGCGCGAAGCGGGCGGAAGGCGGCGGACCGGCCTGCGCAGAGCCCCTTTCAGAGGCGGCGCGCGGAGAGGACGCCCTTGAGGGACCGGACCTCTTTGAGCGTGCCCGCGAGGCTCTCGGCGCTCGGGATTTCCACGGTGAGCTTGATGTGGTAAAGCTCCTTCACCTTCGAGGTCTGCATGCCCGTGAGGTTCTGCTTGGCCTTGGCGAAAATCTCCGAAATGTCGCGCAGCATGCCCTGCCGGTCCACCGTGACGACGAGCACGTCGACCGGGTAGACGCTCTCCTCCGAGCGGTTGCCCCAGCTCACCTCGATCAGGCGGTCGCGGTCCTGGGCGGCCATGTTGCGGATGTTCGGGCAGTCGGCGCGGTGAATCGTCACGCCGCGCCCGCGCGTGACGTAGCCGACGATCTCGTCGGGCGGCACGGGGCGGCAGCAGCGCGCGAGCTGCGTGAGCAGCGAGTCGACGCCCACCACGAGCACGCCCGAGGAATTCTTCTTCTGCTTCGAGGCGCGCACCACCACTTCGGGCTCGGGCGCCGGGGGCGCCGGCGGCTGCAGGGCCGTGGCAAGCGCCGTCTGCGTGAGCTCTTCCTTGGCGTAGGCAAGGCACAGGTCCTCGATCTTCTCGAAGCCGAGGCGCTTGGCCAGGTCCTCGAGCTTCACCGCGGTCTTGCCCTGGCGGGCGAGTTCCTTGTCGACCTTGTCGCGGCCTTCGGCGATCAGCTCGGCGGTGTGCTGCGCGTTGAACCACTGGCGCACCTTGTTGCGGGTGCGCGCGCTCACGGCGAAGCCGAGCTCCGGGGTGAGCCAGTCGCGCGAAGGCTGGCCTTCCTTGCCGGCGATGATCTCCACGGTCTGGCCCGTCTTGAGCGGCGTGTTGAGCGGCACCATGGCGCCGTCGACGCGCGCGCCGCGGGTGCGGTGCCCGAGCTCGGTGTGCACGGCGTAGGCGAAGTCCACGGGCGTGGACCCGACCGGCAGCTCCACCACGCGGCCCTGCGGCGTCAGGCAGTAGACGTGGTCGTCCGTGACGGCCTGCCCCTCGGGCTTGTGCTGGTGCATCACGTCGGTGTTCCAGGCGAGCATCTGCCGCAGCCAGGCGACGCGCTGCTCCTCGGCGGTGGTCGCGCCGTTCGAGTTGCCCGCCTCCTTGTAGCGCCAGTGCGCCGCGACGCCGAGCTCGGCGTACTCGTGCATGGCGCGGGTGCGGATCTGAATCTCGATCGGGCGGCCCGCCTTGTCGGTCACCACGGTGTGCAGCGACTGGTAGCCGTTGGGCTTGGGCTTGGCGATGTAGTCGTCGTACTCCTTGGAGAGCACGGGATAGCTCTGCTGCACGATGCCGAGCACCTGGTAGCACTGCTCGACCGTCTCGACGATGATGCGCAGCGCGCGCACGTCAAAGAGCTGGTCGAAGCGCAGGTGCTTGCGCTGCATCTTCTTCCAGATCGAGTAGATGTGCTTCGGGCGGCCCGAAACGTCGGCCTGGATGTGATTCTTGGCGAGCAGCTCGCGGATCTTCTGCACCGCGGTCTTCATGAAGTCGAGGCGCTCCTCGCGCGACTCGTCGAGCTGGCGCGCGATGGCGTGGTATTCCTCGGGGCGCGTGAACCGAAGCGACAGGTCCTCGAGCTCCCACTTGATCTGCCAGATGCCGAGGCGGTTGGCCAGCGGCGCGTACAGGTCGAGCGTTTCCGCGCCGAAGCGCGCGCTCAGCGCCTCGTTGTGCGAGACCGTGAACCACCGCAGCGTCTGCAGGCGGCTCGCCAGCTTGAGGAGCACGACGCGGAGGTCGGAGCACATCGCCAGCAGCATGCGGCGCATCGCCTCGATCTGCTGCTTGTTGCCCGCGTCGGCATGGTCCGACGAGGCGAGATCCGAGAGGCGGTTGGCCTTGGAAAGCTCCTGGACGAGCCGGTCGACGGAGGTGCCGAAGCTCTTGCGCACCCATTCCGACGAATTGGTGATGACAACCGGAACATAGAACAGGTAGGCCGCGGCGATCATCTCCGGATCGTCCTTAATCTCGCGCAGGATGCTCGCCATGCCGTCGGCATGCGACAGCGTCGGCTCGCCCGTCGGCAGCGAGCGGCTCTGGTAAAGCGGCTCGATCATGCTTCGAGCGAGTGCCGGATCCACAGCCTGTTCTGCGATTTCCGCCATTTTCTTCCCCCTAGGCGCCGCGCTCCGCCTCGCTGCGGGCTCGAGCAAGTCCGCCTGCGGAGGGCGCCGTTTTTGTTTTATCGTCCGCGCCTTTCCCAAAGGCGCGGCTGCCGGACGCTCTTCGCCCGTCCGGCGCGCAGAATCTATTGTAGTGGAAGAAACGATTCGAACAGGGCTTGGGGAAAGTTTCCTCAGAAATCGAAAATAAGCCGAATGTCCGCTGAGGCCGCGCGTTTCCCGCCGCTGCCGGTCTCGACGGCCGCCCGCAGCCCGAAGCGCGACCCTTTGAAGCGCGCCCCGGCCTCAAGCGCAAGGCCCGCCTGCGCCCTGACGAGCCCCGCAAGGCGCATCGTGCCGCATTGCCCCGAGGTGCAGACTTCCTGCTCCGTGTCGAGATCCCCGGCGCGCACGCGCGAATAGGCGTCCGCCGAAAGCTCGATGAAATCGTCGGGCTCCCCGCCGCCGCGCGCAAAGCTCCAGCGCCGCGAGGCGCCCGCCGAGAGGCGAAGCGCGGTCACGTTGCGCTTGGGCTCGCGCACCGACCACAGCGGTCCCTCGGCGCCTTCGAAGCGGTAGTCCGCGTCGGTGAAGAGCGTATGCGAGACGCCCGCCCCGAGCGAGAGCTTCCAGCCGCCCTCCGTCTGCGGCAGCCAGACGGCCGAAATGCCCGCCGAATAAGCGCGGCGCCGCATGCGGTCGATCATGAGCGGGGCGCCGTACATGAACTGCGCGAAATTTTCCCAGCGGTCTTCGCCGCCCGCAAACCCGAGGCTCAGCCCCGCGGCGCCCCAGTCGAAGCGCCGCCCCGCATAGGCCAGCGCCGAGAGCACGTTTGAAGCGGCCTCCCCGCTGCGGATGCGGAAGTTGAGCTCTCTCACGTCCTCAAGCGTGACGTCGGCGTCCTCGTAGACGAGCCTGCCGCCGAGCAGCCAGTCCCCGAGCCGGCCGTCGACCGCGGCGGACGCGCCGTCCGCCTCGCGCTTCCAGCGGTGCTTCGAGGTGCGGGGTGCCATGAGGCCTGCCATTTCGTAGCGCCCTTCCCGGCGGCTCGTAAAAATATCGACCTTGACGGGCAGGCCCTCTTCGCCCGCGCGCACGATGCGCGCGAACTCGTCGCGGCTTTCGTGCATCAGGTCGTCCATCGTCTGCGCGGTGCCGAGTCCCGCGGCGGCCTGCGTGAGCGTCTCGACGCAGCTGTAGAAGAGCTCGGGCGTCGAGTCCGTGAGGTACATGGAAAAGAGCGTCTTTCCGGCCCTGCCGCTTGCAAAGCGCGCCATGAGCGCGTCGACCGGCGCCTTGAGCGGCCCCTCGGATTCGAAGGCGTGCTTGACGAGGTACCAGCCGCTGCTCCTGTGCTCGGGCTTCATGAGGTGCACGAGGCCGTCTTCGTAGATGAGCACGATCACGTTCTCGAGTCCGGTCACCGAATCCGGCCCGCTCACGGTGTCATCGGCAAGGAGAACCGACATCGGCAGCCCGCTCGTTTCGAGGACGTCGGAGAAATAAACGTCGTTGCTGCCCATCCGGTCGGAAATAAAAATGATCGAACCCGGCTGGAACGCAACGCGGGTGCCCTCTTCAAGCCGAAGGGCGGGCATCTGCTCCTCCTCGCCGTAATCGGCGAACGTCTGGCCGGCGAGGACCAGCTGCGCCGTGGGCCCGAAGAGCAGGTTCACGCCGAGCTTCTCGGCCTCCTCAATCGTGGCGCCGAACGCCATGCGGTCCCCGGGAAAGACCTGAATGGACTGCGGGAGGTAAAGCTGGTCCAGGGGCCGGGTGAGGTAGCTCTCGCTCCAGTGCCATCCCTCGAGGTTGATGTTTGCGGCGGAGAGCGCATGCGCCGCCGACTGCTCGGAGACGGGAACATCGAAGTTCCCCCAGTAAGACTTATCCAGGCCGACTACGGTGGCCGTGCCGCCGCGGGCGCCGATGCGGAGGGTGAGGCTTCCGTCCCGCCAGAGCTCTTCTTGACTCATCAGCAGTGCGGTGCCGAAGTGCCAGCTCGACTCCAGGGCAGGCTTGGCACCGTGCTGGCGCACCGTGAGCGTGCCGCTGCTCTGGCTGAAATCGCCGAGCAGCGCCCCGCGCGCAAAGTAATTGCTGCGGTAGTGCTCTTCGGTCTCGTACTCGGGCGTGAAAACAAGATCAATTTCCGCATCGCCGTCGAACCGGAGGAAGCTCTTCACTTTTCCTCTGCCGCCCCCTCCCTGGTCGGAGTCATCCGAAGTGGCAAGCTCGTAGAACTGGTTGCCCGCCTCGATGCGCCAGGGTTTGCCGGAGTGCGGCCAGCCATCGGGGGCAAAGCGGGTCTCATAGGGTGCCGGCTTCGCGGCGCCGCTTCCCCAGACGTCGGCCGCCGAAGCTCCCGTCCCCGCGGCCGCCAATGCCGCCGCCGCAACTGCCGCAAGCCATTTCGCCATCGCCCTCTCCGTCTTTTCAAATAGACAATCGAAGGCTTAAAGCTAGCACCCCTTAAACGACAGAAAAAGCAAAGTTTCCCGGCGCAATTTTTCCTTTGGAAATAGTCCTTTGAGCGCATTTATTCCATCGTTTTTCAGCGTGAAAGGCGATGGAATCTTTCAAGGGCCGCACACACAAAAAAACGCCGGCCCGAAGGCCGGCGCTGCCGTGCAGAAGGCCCTCCGAGGGCCCCGCAGGATCAGTTCTTGAGCGAGTGGATCGGCGCCGGGATGCGGCCGCCGAGCTTAATGAAGTTCTGCGCCTCGCCGCCCGGCACGCGGATGATCGACGCCTCGCCGAGCAGTCCGCCGAAGACGGCCTTCTCGCCCACGCCCTTGCCCGGGACGGGGATGACGCGCACGGCGGTGGTCTTCGAGTTGATCATGCCGATGGCCATTTCGTCGGCGATGAGGCCGGAAATGGTCGAAGCGGGAGTGTCGCCCGGGATGGCGATCATGTCGAGGCCCACCGAGCACACCGAGGTCATCGCCTCGAGCTTCTCCATCGTGAGCCGGCCGGAGCTTGCGGCCGCCTCGATCGCGCTGTCTTCCGACACCGGGATGAAGGCGCCCGAAAGGCCGCCGACGTTCGAGGAGGCGAACACGCCGCCCTTCTTCACAGCGTCGTTGAGCATGGCGAGAATCGCCGTCGTGCCCGGGGCGCCGATCGAGGAAAGGCCGAGCGTCTGGAAGATCTCGCCGACGCTGTCGCCCACGGCCGGTGTCGGCGCGAGCGACAGGTCCGCCACGCCGAAGGGCAGCCCGAGGGCCTTGGCGACGTCGCGGCCGATGATCTCGCCCACGCGGGTGACCTTGTAGGCCGTGTTCTTGATGATTTCGGCGATGTCCGTGATGGAGAGCTCATTGCCGTGCTTGGCGAGCGCCCTCTCGAGCGCCTTGTTGACGACGCCCGGGCCCGAAACGCCGACGTCGATCACGACGTCGGGCTCGCCCACGCCGAGGTAGGCGCCGGCCATGAAAGGCACGTCCTGCGGAATGTTGCAGAAGACGACGAGCTTCGCGCAGCCGATGGCGTCGCGGTCGGCCGTGGCCTTCGCCACGTCGAGGATGCGCTCGCCCATGAGCTTGACGGCGTCCATGTTGATGCCCGAGCGCGTCGAGCCCACGTTGATCGAGGAGCAGATGCGGTCGGTTTCGGCGAGCGCCTGCGGCAGCGCGTCGATGAGGTTCCTCTCGCCCGGCGTGATGCCCTTTTCAACGAGCGCGCCGAAGCCGCCGATGAAATCGACGCCGACGCTCTTGGCGCATTCGTCGAGGACCTTGCACGCGGCCACCATCTGGTCTTTGTCAAAGGCCGCGCACACGGTGCCGATGGGGCTCACGGAAATGCGCTTGTTGACGACCGGGATGCCGTAGCGTTCGCCCACCTTGTCGCAGGTCTCCACGAGACGCGAGGCGTTCTTAAGGATCTTGCTCCGCACTTTGTAGGCGAAGGTGTCAAAGTCGCTGCTCGCGCAGTCGAAAAGGCTGATGCCCATGGTCACGGTGCGGACATCGAGATGCTCGCTGCGGAGCATGTTCAGTGTGTCGAGTACTTCACGATCGGTCAGCATGATGCTAAGTCCTGTCCTTCCTGTTATTCGGCGCGAACGCGGTGAATGGCTTCGAAAATCTCGGAATGCTGCATGTTGAGGTGCAGCCCCATCGTCTTGGCGCGCTCGCCCATGGTGAGCCGCAGCGAGCGCGTGTCGACGCTCTTCGGCACCGTGACTTCAAAGACCTGGAGGCTCTGCCCGTCCTCGATGCGGAACGCCCTCAGGCTTTCCACGTTGAGGCGCTGCTCGGCCATGATGCGCGAGAACGTCGTGATGATGTCGTTGCGGTCCGGGCCCCAGATGCTGATCACGAAGGGCTCGCCCTCGTAGTCGATGCGGCCGTCGGGCTGCTCGAAGTCCCTGATCGCGAGGCTCAGGTGGAACTTCTTGGCGCGGTAAGCGGTCTGCAGCTCAAGCTCGATGTTCTTGTTTTCCAGGTCCTCGGGCTTGTTCACAAGGAAGATGGAGGAGAACTGGTGGCGCAGCGTCGTCTGGCTCATCTGCTCAATGTTGCAGCCGAGCCGGGTGAGCGTTTCGGCGGTCGATGCAACGACGCCGGGCTGGTCGAGGCCGAGGACGGCCACCAGGATATCTTTGAATCCCATATTTGTTTCGTCCAAAAAAGGTCAGGGAATGCGCGGGGCGGCCAGCTCTCCTGCCGCCCTCCGCGCGCTCTGCGGAAAGTGTAACCCGAATCGCTTCATGCGACGGGAAGCGCCTGCGCCATGCGCGGAAATGCGGCAAGCGCGTTGGCGCGGCTCTGCGCGGCGGCCTCTTCGAGGCTGATGCCGCGGAGCTCCGCGGCAATGGCAAGCGTTGCGGCGAGGTCGGCGGGCTCGGTGACGAGCGAGCCCGCATCGCGGCGCGCGCTCGAGGGCATGTCGGGCGCATCGGTTTCGATCACCCAGCGCCCGGCGGGCGCTTCGGCGAGATGGCGCCGGATGCGCAGGCTCCCCGCATAGCTTGCCGCGCCCCCGAAGCCCAGGCTGAGCCCGAGCTTCAGGAAAGCGGCGCGCTCGGCGTCGGAGCCGTTGAAGGCATGCACGGCGCCGCCCGCTGGCGGCGTCCTGTTCAGGTACTTGAGGACGCGCGAAGAGCTTTTGCGCACGTGCACCGAGACGGGAAGCCCGAGGCGGCGGGCAATCTTGAGCTGCCCCGCGAAAAGCCGCTCCTGGCGCTCCGGCATTTCGCCCGTGAGCCCGTCGATGCCGATTTCGCCGATGGCCGCAAAGTGCGGGTCGTCCATGGCCGCTTCGGCGGCCGCGGCGAGCGCCCTGAGGTCGGCTTCTTCGTCGGCCTCGGGGGCGGCAAGCGGATGGATGCCGAGCGCATAGGAAAGGCCGTACTCGTGCGCGATGCGGGCGCAGTCCTCCCAGTCGGCGCGCGAGCCCGCGCAGATCAGGATGCCTTCGACGCCCTTGGCCCTCGCCTCGGCGATGAGTTCGCCGAGGCGGTCCCGCAGCTTTTCCGACTGCAGGTGCGAGTGCGTGTCGATCAGTCCCGCCGGCATGGGCGCTCAGCCCTCCTCGATGACGCCGGAGCGCAGGCGCAGCACGCGGCTGCAGCGCGCGGCGAGCGTCTCGTCGTGCGTCACGATCACCACGGCCGTGCCCTGCTCGCGCGCGAGCTTGAAAAAGAGCTCGAAAACGCTCGCCGCGGTTTCGCGGTCGAGGTTGCCGGTCGGCTCGTCGGCGAGCACGCAGGCGGGCTGCGTCACCAGGGCCCTCGCGACGGCGACGCGCTGGCGCTCGCCGCCCGAGAGCTGCGAGGGCAGGTGCTCGAGCCGGTGCCCGAGCCCCACGGCGCGGAGCATCGCTTCGGCCTTTTCGCGGCAGAGCGTGCGGTCCTCGCGGCGGATCCAGAGCGGCATCGCGACGTTGTCAAGCGCGCTGAATTCGGGGAGCAGGTGGTGGAACTGATAGATGAAGCCGAGCGCGCGGTT
Source organism: Burkholderia sp. (assembly GCA_047777475.1). Classification (GTDB taxonomy): domain Bacteria; phylum Pseudomonadota; class Gammaproteobacteria; order Burkholderiales; family Burkholderiaceae_F; genus Sutterella. The sequence goes on along the minus strand of JBKEET010000002.1, from coordinate 158,785 downwards.
GCGCAGCGCGTCCATTTCGGACGCCGAAAGCCTGCCGATGTCCTTCCCCGTGACGCGGATCGTCCCCGAGGTGATGCGGTCAAGGCCGCCCAGGGCATGCAGGAGCGTCGACTTGCCAGAGCCCGAGGCGCCGAGCACGGCAACCGTCTCGCCCGCGGCGACGCGCAGGTTGACGTCCCTCAGCACGGGAACGCTGTTTCCCGCATCGCTGTAGGTCTTTGCAACGTGCTCCGCTTCGAGCACATAAGGGCTTTTCTCATTCATAGCGAAGCGCCTCCGCAGGCTGCGTGCGGGCCGCGCGCCAGCTCGGGTAGAGCGTGGCCGCAAGGCTCAGCAGGAACGAGCAGACCGCGATCGGCACGATGTCCGAGGCGCGCGGGTCCGACGGCATCGTGGAGATGAAGTAGATCTGCTTGGGCAGGAACTCGACGCCGAAGAGCTGCTCGATGAAGTGCACGATGGCGCCGACGTTCTCCGCAATCAGCAGGCCCGCGCCGACGCCGATCGCGACGCCCACGAGGCCGACGATCGTGCCCTGGATCACAAAGATGCGCATGATGGCGCCCGAAGAGGCGCCGAGCGTCCTCAGGATGGCGATGTCGGCCTGCTTTTCCTTGACGGTCATCACGAGCGCCGAGACGAGCCCGAAGGCGCCGACGAGCACGATCAGGAAGAGGATCACGCCCATCATGCGCTTTTCGACCTGCACGGCCGCGAACCACGTGCGGTTCTGCCGCGACCAGTCGGTCGCGTAGGTGCCGGGCGGCAGCCTGCTCACGAGTTCCTTGGCGACGGCGGGCGCGTCGTACATGTTGCGGATCTTGAGCCGCAGGCCCTGCGGGCCGCCCGTGCGGTAGAGCGCGGCCGCGTCCTTGAGGTTGACGATCGCCATCGAGCTGTCGAACTCGTAATGGCCGGAGTTGAGGTAGCCCATGACGGTGAACTGCTTCATGCGCGGGATGAGGCCCGCGGGCGTCATGTTGCCCTGCGGCACGAGGACCGCCACCTTGTCGCCGGTGGCGACGTGCAGCATGCGCGCCAGGTCGACGCCGAGCAGCACGCCGAACTCGCCGGGCTTCAGCACGTCGAGCGAGGGCGCGCCTTCGAGGTGCTCGCCGATGTCGCTCACGGCGGGCTCCTCGGCGGGGTCAATGCCCTTGACGAGGGCGCCGCGCACGGTCGCGCCCGTGCTGAGCAGCCCCTGGCCCTGCACATAGGGCGCGGCGGCGACCACTTCGGGCGACTTCTTCACTTGGGCCGCAATCGCCTTCCAGTCGGGGAGCGCGCCCGCGACGTTGGTCACCTCGATATGGGGCACGACGCTCAGCATGCGGTCGCGCACTTCTTTCTGAAAGCCGTTCATCACGGAAAGCACGATGATGAGCGCGGCCACGCCGAGTGCGATCGAGGCGACGGACATGCCGGAAATGAACGACATGAAGCCGTCCTTGCGGCGTCCGCGCCGCCCGGCGCGCGTATAGGTGAGCCCGATGGTGAGCTCGTAGGGTATTTTCACGATGCCAGCACCGTTGAAATCAGAGAAAAATTCGGAGCACACATTCTAACCTGCGCAACCCCGCCCGACGCCGCCTGTCGCACTCGCTTGCAAAGTGCTTCTGCCGCGGCGGCGAGCCGCTAAAATCTCTTTTCATGTCCCAAGCCTTCATTCTCATACCGGGCGCCCGCCTGCCGGCCGATGCCGCCGCGGGCGTCTTGGCGTCGCTTGCACCCGACGAGTCGGATGCGCTCGCGCAGATCGGCCTCGGCTGCGGCGAAGCCCACGCCCAGCGCCTCGGCACGGCCGCGTTCGCGCGCGCGCCGCACCTCGTCTGGCTCTGGAGCGTGCTCACCCGCAGGGCCCTGCCGCCGCGCGAGGCGCCCTGGCGCTGGCTTGCGCTCGGCGCCCGCGAGCTCGCGCCCGAGATGTGGGCGCTCGAGCCCTACCGGCTCGACGCCGAAGGCCGCGCCGCGCCCGAGGCGCCTGTGCTGACGGACGAGGATTTCTTCGCCCTCACCGCCGCGATCGAGCCCGTTTTTGCAAAGCGCGGCTTCCGCTTCCAGATCTGGGACACGAAATGGTTTCTCACCAGGGCCGAGGACTGGCCCGCCGTGTGCGAGCCGCGCATGGCGGCGACCGGGAAGAAGCCCGCTCAATTTGTCATCGAAGGCGAGGCCGCCGAGAGCACCCGCGAAATGCTCGCCGAGGCCGATGCCGCGCTCCGCGCGCGCCCCGAGGCCGCGCGGCTCGGCATCGCCGGCCTCTGGCTCTGGGGCGGCGGGCACGAGATGCTCTTTTTCCCGCCGACGCTGGTGCGCAGCGTGGCCTGCGACGATCCCGCCGTGATCGGCTGGGCCAACGCCGCCGGCATCCTTAAGCAGTATCTCGGCCCCGACGCGGGGCGCTGGCCCGAGGCGCCCGAGGGCGATGCCGTTGCCGTGATCGGCGACCTTTACCCGGCGTGGCTTGCGGGCGACTGGGCGCGCTGGAAGGCGGCGCTGCCCGCCGCCGCGGCGAAGATGGCCTCGTACAGGGCCGCCGCCGAAGCGCGCAGCAGCGAGGCGTTCGTCCCCGTGCTCTTCGGGCACGGCGGCGCGGCGACGCTCTCCCCAGCGAAAAGCACGCTCGCCTCGCGCCTCTTCGGGCACCGCAGGAAGGCGTCGCTTCCGGCCTCGGCCTGGTGCCCCGATCTTTACGACGAAGGAAATTCTCCGGCATGACGCGCATCCTCAATCGAAACTACGATCTGAAAGCCGCGCAGGCGCTGCGCGAGCAAGGCTACCTGCCGCCGATCGCACGCGCCCTGGCGGCGCGCGGCATCGCCGGCGCCGACGATCTCTCGCGCGACTGGCGCGCGATGATTCCGCCGAACGCGCTCGAAGGCACGCGGGCGGCCGCCGAGCGCCTTGCCGCCGCCCGCGAGAAGGGCGAGACGGTGACCGTCGTGGCCGACTACGACTGCGACGGCGCGACGGCCTGCGCCATTGCGATGCGCGGCCTCTCGATGATGGGCATCTCGGTCAACTACTACGTGCCCGACCGCGTCTCCGAAGGCTACGGCCTCACGCCGCAGATCGTCGACACGGTGGCCGCGCGCCGCCCGCGCCCCGCCGTGATCCTCACGGTCGACAACGGCATTTCCTCGGCCGCGGCCGCCGAGCACGCCAGGGAGATCGGCATCGACGTGATCATCACCGACCACCACCTGCCGGGCAGCGAGCTGCCCGATGCGCTCGCGATCGTCAACCGAACCTTTCCTCCTCGCAGTTCGCCTCCAAGTCGCTTGCGGGCTGCGGCGTGATCTTCTACGTGCTGCTCGCGCTGCGCGCGCTGCTGCGCGAGAAAGGCGTCTACACGGCGCAGAACCAGCCCCGCCTCGGGCGCCTCGTCGACTTCGTGGCGCTTGGCACCGTCGCCGACGTCGTGAAGCTCGACAAGAACAACCGCATCCTGGTCGCGCAGGGCCTGAAGCTCATCCGCTCGGGGATGGCGCACCAGGGCATCGCCGCGCTCTTTGCCGTCTCGGGCAAGGACATGCAGAAGGCGTGCGTGCGCGACTTCGGCTTTGCGCTCGCCCCTCGCATCAACGCCGCGGGACGCCTCGCCACGATGGAAAACGGCATCGAATGCCTGCTCGCCGACGATGCGGAGCAAGCGCTCACTCTTGCGCGAAGCCTCAACGATTACAACGCCGCGCGCCAGGAGCTCGAAACCGACATGCAGCAGGCCGCCGAAGAGCAGCTCGCCCAATGCGACCTCTCGCAGCACGCCTCGCTCACGCTCTACGACGCCTGCTTCAAGGAAGGCGTCGTCGGCCTCGTCGCCTCGCGCATCAAGGAAAAGGCCAACCGTCCGGTGATCGCCTTCGCGGACGCCGACGACGGCTGCCTCAAGGGCTCGGGGCGCTCGATCCCGGGCATCCACCTGCGCGACGCGCTCGACCTCACCGCGAAGAAGATCCCCGGCGCCGTGCTCCGCTTCGGCGGCCACGCCATGGCCGCGGGCCTCACCATCCGGCGCGACGCCCTCTCCGACTTTGCGAAAGCCTTCGAGGAAGCGGTGCGCTCCTTGGCCGACCGGGACGCGTTCGAAAAGGTCGTCTACACCGACGGCGGGCTCGCGCCCGACGAAATCAGCGAGCGCCTCGTGCAGGCAATCGACGCGCAGATCTGGGGACAGGGGCTTCGATGCGCCGATGTTCGCCAACGAATTCCGCATCCTGCGCCAGAGCCTCGTCAAGGACGCGCACCTGAAGCTCATCGTGGAGCTCGGCGGGCAGCGGTTCGATGCGATTTACTTCCGCCGCCGCGAGTCGCTCCCGGGCCTCGTGAAGCTCGCCTACCGCCCCGGCATCAACGAGTTCATGGGGCGGCGCTCCGTGCAGCTCGTCGTCGAAGCCGCCGAAGGCTGACGAACCGTCCCAGAGAGGATCGCATGTCCCTCATCATCCGCGAGGAAAAGCCGTCCGATTACGCGGGCGTCGAAGCCCTCATCACCGAGGCCTTCGCCGGAGCCGAGCACGCCGACGGCAACGAGGCCCCCCTGGTCGCGGCGCTGCGCCGGAGCGATGCCTTCAGGCCCGCGCTCTCCCTGGTGGCGGAAGCGGACGGGAAACTCGCGGGCCACATCCTTTTCACCGTCGCCCGGGTCGGCACAAAGGAAGCGCTTGCCCTCGCGCCGCTTTCCGTGAAGCCCGCTTTCCAGCGCCGCGGCATCGGCTCGGCGCTCGTTGCGCGCGGCCATGAGGCGGCCGCGCGCCTCGGCTTCGGGTGGAGCATCGTGTTCGGCAGCCCCGATTACTACGGGCGCTTCGGCTACAGGCCGGCCGCCCTCTTCGGCATCGAGGCGCCCGCAGGGATCCCTGCCGAATACCTCATGGCCCTCAGGCTCCGCGCCGACGCCCCCGCCCTTTCGGGCACGCTCCGCTACGCCGAAGCGTTCGGCCTCTGAGCCTGCGGCGCAGGCGTCTTCCCGCCCCGTGCAAAGCTCGGCGGCAGAACGCTTTTTTTGCGGGATCGGCGCACTTTTGGCTTTATAATTAACGGTTTCTTATTTTTCAGATTTTTCCTCCGGCAGCCCGCCGACACGGCCCTGCGCTGCCGCTTACCTTGAGAGAACAGCAATGGAAGTCGAACGCATCAACCAGATCCACAACATGACGGAAGATCTCACGCGCCGTCTGAACGAACTTCGGGGGTATCTTTGACGTCGATCGCAAAGCGCGCCGACTCGAAGAAGTGAACCGGGAGCTCGAGAACCCGGACCTGTGGAACGACCCTGAGCACGCTCAGGCCGTCAACAAAGAAAAGAAAATGCTCGATGACATCGTGGGCAGCTTCAAGCGGCTCACCTCGGGCATCAACGACGCCGCCGAGCTCCTTGAGCTCTCCGAGGCGGAAGAAGACTGGGACGCCGTCGAATCGGTCGGCAAGGACGTCGAAGGCATCGAGAAAGAGGTTGCCCGCCTGGAATTCAAGCGCATGTTCAACCAGCCGATGGATTCCTCGAACTGCTACCTCGAAATCCAGGCCGGCGCCGGCGGCACCGAAGCGCAGGACTGGGCGAGCATGCTCGAGCGCATGTACATGCGCTACGCCGAGCGCAAGGGCTTCAAGGTGACGCTGCAGGAAGAAAGCGTCGGCGACGTGGCCGGCATCAAGTCCTGCACGCTCTACATCGAGGGCGAGTGGGCCTTCGGCACGCTGCGCACCGAAACGGGCATCCACCGCCTCGTGCGCAAGAGCCCCTTCGATGCGAACGCGCGGCGCCACACCTCGTTTGCCTCCGTTTACGTCTACCCCGAGGTCGACGACTCGATCAACATCGTGATCAACCCCGCCGACCTGCAGATCGACGTGTTCCGCGCTTCGGGCGCCGGCGGCCAGCACATTCAGAAGACCGAGTCGGCCGTGCGAATCCACCACATCCCGACCGGCATCATCACGATCTGCCAGGACGACCGCTCGCAGCACCGCAACCGCGAGAAAGCCATGCAGCAGCTCAAGGCAAAGCTCTATGAGTACGAGATGAGGAAGCGCATGGCCGTCCAGGAAAAGATCGAGGAGTCGAAGTCCGACATCGGCTGGGGCCACCAGATCCGCAGCTACGTGCTCGACCAGTCCCGCGTGAAGGACCTGCGCACGAACGTCGAAACCGGCAACACCGGTGCCGTGCTCGACGGCGATCTGGACCAGTTCATCGAGGCCTCTCTCAAGCAGGGCGTCACGGCCGCAGCCAACCCCTGAACCGCACTTTTTTAAGAGCGAAGGCGCCGCCGCCCCGCGCGGCGCGCGCCTTCCCCTTCAAGGAACCTAGAAATGTCTGACACTGTCAACAAGAAGAACGCCCGGCCGGCCGCCGAAGAAGACGAGAACCACATCATCGCCGAGCGCCGCGCCAAGCTCGCGCGCCTGCGCGAGAAGGGCGTCGCCTATCCCAATGATTTCGTGCGCACCGACCTTTTCGGCGACCTGCGCGCCAAGTACGGCGAAACGCCGGAGGAAGAGCTCGAGAAGCTCAACGTGCAGGTGGCCTGCTCGGGCCGCATGATGCTCAAGCGCATCATGGGCAAGGCGAGCTTCGCGACGCTGCGCGACTTCACGGGCACGATGCAGTACTACATCTCCAAGCAGTTCGTGGGCGACGAGACCTACGCCGAGTGGAAGACGATGGACATCGGCGACATCATCGCCGCCAAGGGCACGCTCTTTCGCACTCGCACGGGCGAGCTCTCGGTGCGCGTCACCGAGCTTCGGCTGATGACGAAGAGCATCCGTCCGCTCCCCGACAAGCACAAGGGCCTGCTCGACACCGAGCAGATCTACCGCCAGCGCTACGTCGACCTCATCATGAACGACGCCTCGCGCGAGCGCTTCCTCACCCGCTCCAAGGCGATCGCCGCCGTGCGCAATTTCATGCTCGAGCACCGCTTCCTCGAAGTGGAAACGCCGATGCTGCACCCGATTCCGGGCGGCGCCAACGCCAAGCCCTTCATCACGCACCACAATGCGCTCAACATGGACATGTACCTGCGCATCGCTCCGGAGCTCTATCTGAAGCGCCTCGTGGTGGGCGGCTTCGAGCGCGTCTTCGAAATCAACCGCAACTTCCGCAACGAAGGCGTGGACGTCCGGCACAATCCGGAATTCACGATGATGGAGTACTACTGCACGTACTGGACCTACCGCGACCAGATGAAGTTCACCGAAGCGCTGATCCGCAAGGTCGCCGAGGCGGCCACGGGCTCCACGCTCGTGCACTACCAGGGCTACGACATCGACTTCGGCAAGCCCTTCGACCATCTCACGCCGCTTGAGGCGATCCGCAAGTACGCGCCGCAGTACACCGACGAGCAGATCCACTCCAAGGAGTTCCTGCACGCCGAGCTCGAACGCCTCGGCGAGCCCAAGCCCGATTACATGGGCCTCGGCGCCCTGCAGATGGCGCTCTTCGACGAAACCGTCGAAGCCAAGCTCATCCAGCCGACCTTCATCGTTGACTACCCGACCGAGATCTCGCCCCTGGCGCGCGCCTCGGACAAGAACCACGACATCACGGAGCGCTTCGAGCTCTTCGTGGCGGGCCGCGAGCTCGGCAACGGCTTCTCGGAGCTCAACGACCCCGAGGACCAGGCCGCCCGCTTCAAGGCCCAGGCCGAAGCGAAGAGCCACGGCGACGACGAGGCGATGTACTACGACGCGGACTACATCCGCGCCCTCGAGTACGGCCTGCCCCCGACCGCCGGCTGCGGCATCGGCATCGACCGCCTGGTGATGCTGCTCACCGACGCGCCGTCGATCCGCGACGTGCTGCTCTTCCCGCACATGCGCCCCGAAGCCGGCCTGAAGTGATGCCCGGCGAAGCGCTGGTCAAACAAGCGAAGGCGCTCCTGCCGCGCCTTCGCGCGCAGCTTCGCAGCGAAAGCCCCGAGCCCCTCGGGGCTTTTTCTCTGTGCGGGCAGCGCGTCGGCGTCCTCACGCCGCGCGTCATGGCGGCGCTGAGGAGCGACGCCGGGCTTGCGGCGCTCACCGCCGAGCGCGCGCCGCTTCTTTTTGCGCTCAGGGATGAGCCCGCCTCGCTCGAAGGCCGCTCCGCGGCGCTTGATGCGCTCTGGCTGCGGCTCGAGGCGCTAGGGCTCACGCAGCCCCGCCGCGGCGAGCTGCTCGACGTGAAAGGCAGCGCGGGCGAAACGCTCGCCCTCCTTGAGCGGAGCGCCTTTCGCACGCTCGGGCTGCAGACCGCCGCGGTGCGTGCGGCCGCACTCTTTCCCGACGGACGCATCCTGCTGCAGAAGCGCTCGATGAAGAAGGCGGTCGGCCCCGGACTCTGGGACAACCTCGCCGCGGGCATGATTTCCGCGGGCGAAGCGCCCGAGGAGGCCATGCGCCGCGAGCTCGGCGAAGAAGCGGGCGCGGGCGGCGGCGTGCTCGCCACCCTCGCCTTCGAGCCCTCGCTTTCGTTCGAAAGCAGCTGCGCGGTGCCCGCCGGCTGGATGCGCGAGCAGACCTTCACCTTCTCGCTCGCGCTCCCCGAGGGCTTCAGGCCCGAGTGCCGCGACGGCGAGGCAGAGCGCTTTGCCGTGCTCGAGCCCGAGCAGGTGCTCGCGATGATCGCCGAGGACCGCCTCATGCCCGAGGCGGCCTCCGCCGTGGTGCTGCAGCTCCTTGCCGGCGCGCGCTGAAAGGCGCTCTTTCCGAAAACGGCAAAAAAATTGCCGGGGGCGCGCAGCGGCGCCTCCGGCTTTTTCTTTTGCTTCCTTATGAGCGCTCAGTCGCGCTCTTCGAGCCAGGCCGAGAGGATGGCCTCGAGGATGTGCTCGTTCGACTTTTCGGGATCGTCCGCAAAGCCGGGCAGCGCGCACACCATGTCGTGCAGCTTCACGAAGCTCAGCGTGAGCGGGTCGAGATCGGGATTCGCGTCGTAAAGCGCTTCGGCGATCGCCTGCGCGTCAGTCCATTTCAGTTCGCTCATCATTCGGCCTCCCGGGCGAGGTTGCGCGTGTAGCGCGGCAGCTCGACCGTAATGTCTTCGGTGCCGATCTTCGTCTGGCAGGACAGGCGCGAGTCGGGGCCGACGCCCCAGGCCTCGTCGAGCCTGTCGAGCTCGTTGTCGCTCGGCTCGTTCAGGGAATCGCCGCCCTTGCGGATATAGACGTGGCACGTCGAGCAGGCGCAGGAAAACTCGCAGGCATGCTCGATCTTGACGCCGTTCTTAAGCAGCGCGCGCGCCAGGTTGTCGCCCGGGTTGGCCTCGAAGGTCTTGCCCTCGGGGCAGATCACGGGATGCGGAAGGACAGTCACTGTAGGCATATCTCACCTCTTGGCGGCATCGCCGCCCTCTTTCTGATCTTTATCTTCGAACATTTCGTCGTCGACGCTGACGCCCGAAAGGGCCTGGCGGATCGAGCGGTCCATGCGCCGCTCGGCAAACGACTCGGTGCCCTTCGTGAGCGCGTCGATGCCCGCCTTGATGGCTTCGGTGTCGCTGCCCGCAACGAGCTCGGAGAGCCTGTCGGCAAGCGCGTCGATCTCGGCGCGCTCCTTCTCGCTCAGCAGGTCCGCGTCGGAAGCGAGCGCCGAGTGCGTGCTCTCGAGGAGCCGGCGGCCCTCGACCTGCTGCTCGCGAAGCTCGCGGGCGCGCATGTCCTCGGCGGCCGACTTGTTGCCTTCCTGGAGCATGCGCACGATGTCTTCGTCGGAGAGGCCGTAGCTCGGCTTCACCTGGATCGAGGCCTCGCGGCCCGTCGTCATCTCGCGCGCGGAAACCGAAAGCAGCCCGTCCGCGTCGACCTGGAAGGTGACGCGGATGCGCGCGGCGCCCGCCGCCATCGGCGGAATGCCGCGCAGCTCGAACTTCGCGAGCGACCGGCACGCGTCGACGAGCTCGCGCTCGCCCTGCACGACGTGGATCGCCATGGCGGTCTGGCCGTCCTTGAAGGTCGTGAAGTCCTGGGCGCGCGCCGTCGGAATCGGGGTGTTGCGCGGAATCACCTTCTCGACGAGGCCGCCCATCGTCTCGAGCCCGAGCGAGAGCGGCGTGACGTCAAGGAGCAGCCAGTCGTCGCCCGCGGCCGAGTTGCCGACGAGCTTATTGGCCTGGATGGCGGCGCCGATCGCCACCACCTTGTCCGGGTCGATGTTGGAAAGCGGCTTGAAGCCGAAAAATTTCTCAACGGCCCTGCGGATGCAGGGCATGCGCGTGGCGCCGCCCACGAGAACGACGCCCTTCACGTCGGAGGGCTTGAGCTCCGCGTCCTTCAGGACGCCCGCGACGGCGTCGGTCGTCTTCTTGACGAGATGGCACGTCATCGCCTCGAACGCCTCGCGCGTGAGCACGGCGCTCAGCGCATCGCCGTTGTCGAGCGTGAAGCGGATCTGCGTGCTTTCGGCGTCGGTGAGCGCCTCCTTGGCGGAGCGCGCAACCTTGAGGAGGCGGCGCTTCTCGGAAGCCGAGAGGATGCGCTCGGGAAGACGCTCGACGTGCCGTCCGCCCGAGGTGAACTCGGCGGGATGCTCGCCGCGCATGCATTCGGTCACCCAGCAGAAGACGCGGTGGTCGAAGTCGTCGCCGCCAAGGGCCGAGTTGCCGCCCGTGGCGAGCACCTCGAAAACGCCCTTCGTGAGCTTCAGGAGCGAAACGTCAAACGTGCCGCCGCCGAGGTCGTAGACGAGGTAGGTGCCCTCGGCCCCGTTGTCGAGGCCGTAGGCGAGCGCGGCGGCGGTGGGCTCGTTCAGGAGCCTCAGCACGGTGAGGTTGGCAAGGCGGGCGGCGTCCTTCGTCGCCTGGCGCTGCGCGTCGTCGAAATAGGCCGGCACCGTGATCACGGCGCCCGTGAGCTCGCCGCCGAGCCTTGCCTCGGCGCGCTTGGCAAGGGTCTTCAGGACCTCGCCGCTCACCTCGACCGGAGAAATGACGCCCGCGCAGGTGCGGATGCGCACCATCGTGGGATCGTCGACCAGGTCGTAGGGAAGGTTGTGCACGTCCTTGAGATCGGAAAGCGTGCGGCCGATGAGGCGCTTGGCGGAAGAGATCGTGTTCTTCGGGTCGTTCTCGGCGTCCCTCAGGGCGCGCGCGCCCACGTCGGTGGTGCCGTCGGCCGCATAGTGCACGACGCTCGGCAGCAGCGCCTGGCCCTCTTCGTCGAGGATCACCTCGGGAGAGCCGCTGATGACGCTCGCCACGAGCGAGTTGGTGGTGCCGAGGTCGATGCCGACCGCCAGCCTCTCTTCATGAGGGGCCGCGGACTGTCCCGGTTCCGCGATTTGAAATAACGCCATTGCTTTCTGGTCCTTATTCTTTTTTCAGTGTTTTGCCGCCTTGCGCGCCTCTTCGAGGAAGCGCTCGATGAACATCAGCGAGCGCGTGAGCGTCACGGCGCGGTCCCAATCCTTGGTGCCGTCGATGGCGGCGGTGAGCTCCGCAACCGTCGTGTCCGCCTCGTTCTGCGCGCGCCCGCGCACGGCAGCGATTTTCGCTTCGTCGCCGCCGGCGGCCTCGAGCGCCTCGCGCCAGGCCATCTGCGTCATCAGAAAGCCGGCGGGCATGGCGGTGTTGGTCTCCGCTTCGATCGGATGGCCCGCATTTTCGCACAGCCAGGCGGCGCGCTTTACATTGTTCTTGAGAAGCTGGTAATCCTCGTTGATGCGCGCGCTCCACTGCTCCGCGACGCGGCGCTCCGCGGCCGGACGGCCGGCGAAGCGGTCGGGATGCACCTTGAGCATCGCCGCCTGGTAGGCGCTCTCGAGCTTGTTCTCATCGATGGCGAACGAGGGCTTCAGGCCGAAAAGCGCAAATGGACTCAGCTGAGCCATATTGAGCTCCCAAACTTAGATAAAAGCGGGGTGCCTCTCGGGACCCCGAATAAAAAGCGCGCTTCCCCCGCGGGAGAAGCGTGCCCTTGCTTTATACGTGGAAGGACTGGCCGCAGCCGCAGTGGCTCTTCTCGTTGGGGTTCTTGAAGCGGAACCCTTCCTGAAGGCCCTCGCGGGTGAAGTCGAGCTGCGTGCCGTCGAGATACGGAAGGCTCTTCTCGTCGACGACCACCTTCACGCCGAAGCTTTCCCAGACGTGGTCGTCCGGGTTGACCTGGTCGGCGAACTCGAGCTTGTAGGCCATGCCGGAGCACCCCGACGTCTTCACGCCGAGGCGCAGGCCGATGCCCTTGCCGCGGCGCGCGATGTATTTCTGCACGTGGGCGGCGGCGGCTTCGGTGAGCGTGACTGCCATGGCTTACTCCTTCTTGTCCTTGCTCTGCTTGCTGCGGTAGTCGCTGATGGCCGCCTTGATGGCGTCCTCGGCGAGGATCGAGCAGTGAATCTTCACGGGCGGCAGCGCAAGCTCCTCGGCGATCTGCGAGTTGGTGAGCTTGCCGGCCTCGTCGAGCGTCTTGCCCTTGACCCACTCGGTGACGAGCGAGGACGAGGCGATGGCCGAGCCGCAGCCGTAGGTCTTGAACTTGGCGTCCTCGATGACGCCCTTGTCGTTGACCTGAATCTGCAGGCGCATCACGTCGCCGCAGGCCGGCGCGCCGACCATGCCCGTGCCCACGTTGTCGGCCTTCGCATCGAGCGTGCCGACGTTGCGCGGGTGTTCGTAGTGATCCATCAGTTTTTCGCTGTAAGGCATATCTGTGTCTCCTCGGAGAAAGCCTGCTTAAAAGGCTTTCTCCAAATTGGCTTCGAAGGGATTCGGGCGGCGGATCAGCGCGCCTTGTTGTCCCACTGCACCTTGTTCACGTCGACGCCCTTCTGGTGCATTTCCCAGAGCGGGCTCATGTCGCGCAGGCGCTTGACGCTCTCGATGAGCGTCTTGATCGTGAAATCGATTTCCTCTTCGGTCGTGAAGCGGCCGAGCGTGAAGCGGATCGAGCTGTGCGCCAGCTCCGGATCGCGGCCGAGGGCAAGGAGCACGTAGCTCGGCTCGAGCGAGGCGCTCGTGCAGGCGGAGCCCGAGGACACCGCAATGTCCTTCATCGCCATCATGAGGCTCTCGCCCTCGATGTAGGCGAAGCTCACGTTGAGGTTGAACGGGGCGCGGTGCTCCCAGTCGCCGTTGAGGTAAACGTCCGAAATGTTGTTGCGGATGCCGTCCCAGAGGCGGTCGCGCAGCTTCCTGAGGCGCTCCATCTCGGCGGGCATCTCGATCTTGGCGAGGCGGTAGGCTTCGCCCATGCCGACGATCTGGTGCGTGGCGAGTGTGCCCGAGCGCATGCCGCGCTCGTGGCCGCCGCCGTGCATCTGGCACTCGAGGCGGATGCGCGGCTTGCGGCGCACGTAAAGGGCGCCCATGCCCTTCGGGCCGTAGACCTTGTGGCTCGAGAGGCTCATGAGGTCGATGCCCATGTCGTTCACGTCGAGCGGGATCTTGCCGGCGGCCTGCGTGGCGTCGCAGTGATAGATGATGCCGTGCTCGTGGCAGATCGCGGCGATTTCCTTGATCGGCTGGATGACGCCGATCTCGTTGTTGACGGCCATCACGGAGACGAGCGTCGTGTCGGGGCGGATCGCCTTCTTGAGGTCTTCGAGATTGATGAGGCCGTTTTCCTGCACGTCAAGGTAGGTGACCTCGTAGCCCTCGGTCTCGAGGTGGCGCATCGAGTCGAGCACGGCCTTGTGCTCGGTCTTCACCGTGATGAGGTGGCGGCCCTTGTCCTTGTAGAAGTGCGCCGCGCCCTTGATGGCGAGGTTGTCGCTTTCCGTCGCGCCCGACGTCCAGATGATCTCGCGCGGGTCGGCGCCGACGAGCGCGGCGACGTTGGCGCGCGCCTCCTCGACGGCCTTCTGCGCTTCCCAGCCGTAGGAATGGCTGCGCGACGCGGGATTGCCGAACTTCTCCGTGAGGTAGGGCAGCATCTTTTCAACGACGCGCGGGTCGCAGGGCGTCGTGGCGGAATAGTCAAGATAAACGGGCAGCTTCATCATGCTTCCTTTCTTAATTAAAAAATGGTCTCGTCGGTTGGGGCGAGCGCTTCTGACTCAATAAAAACGTTTTCTTCCGGATCACTGCTGCTCGGCCGCGGAGCCCTGCGCCTTCCCCCTCACCGGGATGACGGCGGGCACCGTCTGGCGTCCGCTGCGGCGCTCGTTGGCCTTGACCAGCGCATCGAGCGTCACGCCGTCGAGGAACTTCTTGGTGACGCTGTTGAGGCTCTCCCAGAGATGGTGCGTGAGGCACGAGGCGCCGCCGTTGCAGGAGCCGTCGCCCTTGCACTGCGTCGCGTCGATGTCTTCGTCGACCGCCTCGATGATCTGGCCGACGGTGATGCCGCCGCCCGCCTCGCCGAGCCTGTAGCCGCCGCCCGGTCCGCGGTAGCTCTCCACGAGCCCCGCGCGGCGGAGCTTGCAGAAAATCTGCTCGAGATAGGCCACCGAGATGCGCTGGCGCTCGGAAATCTGTGCCAGCGACACCGGGGCGTCCGCCTGGTTGATCGCCAGATCCACCATGGCCGTCACGGCAAAGCGTCCTTTCGTCGTCAGCTTCAACTTGCACTCCTGCGCGGCACGCGCGAATAATCCTTATCGAAACGCTCGGATATTAGCGAATAATACCTGATCAAGCAAGTCAAATTTGAGTTATGTCAACTTATTTTGGCGCCTGTGCAAAAGACGCCGCGGCCCGCGGGCTTTCGCCTGCGGGCCGCAGATCAAATAAGAGCTTTAGGACAGAGCGCGCTTCACTCTTTCGAGGCGAGCGAGGCGGCGCGGGCCGCCGCGTCGGCGCGCATGGTCTTCTGCATCGTGCGCGCCTTGCGCTCGAGCGTTTCGAGCAGGCCGGAGCAGGCGTCGGTGCAGTAGTCGAGCACCTGGTTGAAGCCTTCGTTGAGGCCGTAGTACGGATCGGGCACCACGGCGGCATCGTAGTCGTTGGCGTAGCGCATGAGCAGGTGCACCTTGTGCCGGTACTGCGCGGGCGCCCTCTGCTGCAGCTCCGTGAGGTTCTCCCAGTCCATGACGAGGATGAGGTCGAACTTCTCGAAGTCCTCGGGCGTGATCTCGCGGGCGCGGTGATTCTTAATGTCGAGCCCGCGCTTGCGGCAGGCGAGCTGCGCGCGCACGTCAGGCGCCTCGCCGACGTGGTCCGCGGTCGTGCCGGCGGAGTCGGACGTGATCACGTCGCTGAGCTTGGCCTCATTGACCATTTTCCTGAAAATGGCCTCGGCCGTAGGGCTGCGGCAAATGTTGCCGGTACATACAAAAAGCACACTGATCACTTTGAATTGTTCCGCTTAGCTGTCATTATCGGCGGAGTCTTGGGAGGGGTCTCCGCACCTATTTGCGGTATATGCTACAGCAAGTGACCGCCTGAGGCTAGAGACGTTTTGCTCAGGAACATGGCTGAAAAGGCAGGTTTTCGCGGGCGAAAGGGCCCGCGGCAAGGCCTGCGCGCCGGGGCGCGAGGGTTTTGAAAAAGGCGAGCGCCCCTGAGCTTCAGCGCTCCGCCGAGGCGCCGAACGTCTCCCGGCGCAGGCGCTTCAGTTCTTCCCTCACCTGCGCGGCCTTCTCGAAGTCGAGGTTGCGCGCGTACTCCATCATCTCGCTTTCGAGCGCCTTGATGCGCTTCGAGATGTCCTTCTCGTCCATGAGCGCATAGTCGGCCTGCGGCTCCGCGCCCTGCTGCCCGGCGGACGGCCCGCGGTACACGCCGTCGATGATGTCGCGGATTTCCTTCTTGACCGAGCGGGGCACGATGCCGTGCTCCTTGTTGAAGCGCATCTGCTTCTCGCGGCGGCGGTTCGTCTCGCCGATGGCCGCCTTCATCGAGTCGGTCATCGTGTCCGCGTAAAGGATCGCGCGGCCGTGGACGTTGCGCGCGGCGCGGCCGATCGTCTGGATGAGCGAGCGCTCGCTCCTCAGGAATCCCTCCTTGTCCGCATCGAGGATCGCCACGAGCGAGACCTCCGGGATGTCGAGGCCCTCGCGCAGCAGGTTGATGCCGACGAGGACGTCGAACTTGCCGCTCCGGAGGTCGCGGATGATCTCGACGCGCTCAACGGTGTCGATGTCGGAATGCAGGTAGCGCACGCGCACGCCGTGCTCCTGCAGGAAGTCCGTGAGGTCTTCGGCCATGCGCTTGGTGAGCGTCGTCACGAGCACGCGCTCGCCCTTGGCAACGGTTTCGGTGATTTCGGAGAGCAGGTCGTCGACCTGCGTGGTCGCGGGGCGCACCTCGACGGCCGGGTCGACCAGGCCCGTGGGGCGCACGACCTGCTCGACGACGTCGCCGTTGCTCTTCTCGAGCTCGTAGTCCGCGGGCGTGGCCGAGACGAAAATCGAGCGGCGCATCTTGCGCTCGAACTCATCGAAGCGCAGCGGCCGGTTGTCCATGGCCGAAGGGAGCCTGAAGCCGTAGTTGACGAGCGTCTGCTTGCGGGCATGGTCGCCGCGGTACATACCGGCGAGCTGCCCCATCATCACGTGGCTCTCGTCGAAGAACATGATGCTGTCGGAAGGCAGGTAGTCGATGAGGCAGGGCGGCGGCTCCCCCGGAAGAAGCCCCGTCAGATGGCGGGAATAGTTCTCGATGCCCTTGCAGAAGCCCACCTGGTCGAGCATCTCAAGGTCGAAGTTCGTCCTCTGCTCGAGGCGCTGCGCCTCGACGAGGCGGCCCGCGCCGCGCAGCTCCGCGAGGCGCTCCTTGAGCTCCTCCTTGATCGACCCGATGGCGCGCACGATCTCCTCGCGCGGCGTGACGTAGTTGCTCGTCGGGTAGACCACGAAGCGCGGCACCTTCTGGAGCACGCGGCCGGTGAGCGGGTCAAAGAGCAGCACCGCGTCGACTTCGTCGTCGAAAAGCTCGACGCGCACGGCCACGTCGGCATGCTCGGCCGGGAAGATGTCGAGGGTGTCGCCGCGCACGCGGAACGTGCCGCGCACGAATTCCATGTCGGTGCGCTTGTACTGCATGCGCACGAGCTGCGAGATGAGGTCGCGCTGCGCCTTCCGGTCGCCGGTGCGCAGGATGAGGCGCATCTGGGTGTAGCTCTCGGGCTTGCCGATGCCGTAGATCGAGGAGACCGTCGCCACGATGATCGTGTCGCGCCTCTCGAGGATCGACTTCGTGGCCGCGAGCCGCATCTGCTCGATGTGCTCGTTGACGGCCGCGTCCTTCTCGATATAAAGGTCGCGCGCCGGCACGTAGGCTTCGGGCTGGTAGAAGTCGTAGTAGGAAACGAAGTATTCGACGGCGTTTTCCGGGAAGAAGTCGCGCATCTCCGCGTAGTTCTGCGCCGCGAGCGTCTTGTTCGGCGCAAGGATGATCGCGGGCACGCCCTCACGGGCGATGACGTTGGCCATCGTGTAGGTCTTGCCCGAGCCCGTCACGCCGAGGAGCGTCTGCGCCATCAGGCCCTGCTCGAGTCCCTCGCAGAGCTGCTCGATCGCCTGGGGCTGGTCGCCCGCGGGCGGAAACGGCGCATGAAGCACAAAGGGCGAATTGGGAAACCGGACGATCTCGGCCACGGCGGCGCTCCTCATTGGTTTGCAGTTGAGACTCCGCAGATTTTAGCCGCACCGCTCGGCAGGGGACGCATTAGCGTTTTATGCCTATCCGATCTGATCGAGCAGTTAAAAACGTGAAATTTTGCTTTCGCCTAAGCAGGATGCCGAATCTAGGCCGGCTGTCTTTGCCGTTATATTAAAGAGTCTCCCCATTTTTTTCTCATTTCGCAAAGGGCGATACTATGAGCGACATTTTCTCTCAGCTGGAACGAGTCCCCGATGACTCCATCCTTGGCATCAACGAACTTTTCAAGACCGACAAGCGGCCCGGGAAAGTCAACGTGAGCATCGGCTGCTATCTGAACGACGACGGCCGCATGCCCCTTTTTGCCGCGGTCGCTGAGGCCGAAAAGCGCATCAACGCTCGCCGCGAGCCGCGCGGCTACTGCCCGATGCAGGGCCTCGCCTCGTATCGCAGCGCGGCGCGTGCGCTGGTCTTCGGCGCGGATCACGAAGGCGTCGTGAGCAACCGCATTCACACGCACCAGACGCTCGGCGGCACCGGTGCCCTGCACCTGGCCGCCGCGCTGGCGCACGACTGCCTCGGCATCACAAAGGGCGTGGTCTCCGACCCGACCTGGGCGAACCACATCGCCATCCTGAAGCGCTGCGGCCTTGAGGTCGGCAAGTATCCGTACTACGACCGCCGCACCGGAGGACTCGACTTCGAAGGCATGAAGGCGGCCCTCAGCAAGCTCGAGCCGAAGACGCTCGTGCTGCTGCATGCCTGCTGCCACAACCCGACGGGCGTGAGCCTCTCGAAGGAACAGTGGAACGAAGTGCTCAAGATCGTCCAGGAGCGCGGCCTCATCCCGCTGCTTGACATCGCCTACCAGGGCTACGGCAAGGGCCTTGACGAAGACGCCTATGCGCCCCGTCTCTTTGCCTCCGCCGGCATCCCGCTCTTCGTCGCCTCGTCGAACTCGAAAAATTTCGCCCTTTACGGCGAGCGCATCGGCGCCCTGCACGTCGTGACCGCCAATGAGAAGGAAGCCGACATCACGCGCACGGTGCTCAACGCCATCGTCCGCCAGGAATATTCCAACCCGGCGCTGCACGGCGCCTCGCTTGTCGCCGAAGTGCTCGGCGACAAGGAGCTCACCGAGAGCTGGAAGAACGAACTCACCGCCCAGCGCCAGCGCGTGCGCCTGATGCGTGAGAAGCTCGCCGAAGCCGGCGCGAAGCTCGGCATCGACCTCTCCTACGTGACGCGCCACGAAGGCATGTTCTCGTTCACGGGCCTTTCCGCCGAGCAGATCACCGAAATGCGCGAGAAGTATGCCGTCTACGGCGTCGCCAACGGCCGCATCTGCCTGGCCGCGCTGACGAGCAGCGGCGTCGAGGCCTGCGCCAAGGCCATCGCCGCAGTCTCGAAGAAGGCCTAATCGAGCGGCAGGGCGGCGAGCAATCCCATAAACAGGGTATTTTCCCTCGCCGCCCCTGCAAGAAAGGTTCAACTGCATATAATTAGTAGCCTTGATTCCCCGATAGCTCAGTCGGTAGAGCAACGGACTGTTAATCCGTGGGTCGTTGGTTCGAGCCCAACTCGGGGAGCCATCAAGAATTTGTTGAAGGCTGTGCCGCAAGGCATTGCCGCGGGTATTCCCCGATAGCTCAGTCGGTAGAGCAACGGACTGTTAATCCGTGGGTCGTTGGTTCGAGCCCAACTCGGGGAGCCAGAAAATTGTCAGGGCATTCAGCAGTGAATGTCCTTTTTTATTGCCTAGGCAGAATGCCGATGCTTGTTTGGACAGCATCATAAAACGCTGAATTAGCATGCATTTCTATGCACTTCGCCCGTTGTTCGCGGCGCTCCGTGCCGCTACTCTTTTTCCTGAAGTCAGGACTAAGCCCTGTCCTTCCCCGGGCCGCTTCCATCTGTCTGTCTGAATCAGTCCGGGCGAAAGCGCATGAAGCCTTGCCGCTTCTGCGGTTTCTTTCCAATGCCGTGCAGCGCGAGCGCTGCACGGCACTTCTTTTTACGGGCGGCCGGCCATTCGCGAAACCCGCGAAAAGCGCGCTGGAGCCGCTTCTCAGCCGAATCCAAACACGGTCACGCCAAGTCCCGGACGAAGCGTCCTGCCCGCCTCTGAGGGCCCTCAGGCCCATCCCCTGCAGCACAAATCACGGAAACCAGCCCGGCGCAGCAGAGCGCCGAACCGCACCCGGTGTTTTCCCGTTCCCAGAACGACAAAACCCCGGCATCTTGCGATGCCGGGGTTCTGCATTGGGGAGCCTGACGATGTCCTACTTTCACTGGAAATACAACCAACTATCATCGGCGATAAGACGTTTCACTGTCCTGTTCGGAATGGGAAGGAGTGGGACCGTCTCTCTATGGTCATCAGGCAAGGGCTTTGTCCTTGCGGACGAATCCTTGGAAGAAAAAAACGAAGCTTTCAAGCTGCGCTTGCTTTCTTGATTCTTTCTTGAAGCTCCCTTTTCAGAGCAAAAGCTTCACGGTTATAGGATCAAGCTGCACGAGCAATTAGTATCGGTTAGCTGAGCGCCTCGCAGCGCTTGCACACCCGACCTATCAACGTCCTGGTCTCGAACGACTCTTCAGGGAGGTCAAGCCTCCAGGAAGACTTATCTTCAGGCGAGTTTCCCGCTTAGATGCTTTCAGCGGTTATCTCTTCCCCACATAGCTACCCGGCGGTGCCACTGGCGTGACAACCGGTACACCAGAGGTGAGTCCACTCCGGTCCTCTCGTACTAGGAGCAGCCCCTGTCAATCTTCCAGCGCCCACGGCAGATAGGGACAAAACTGTCTCACGACGTTTTAAACCCAGCTCACGTACCTCTTTAAATGGCGAACAGCCATACCCTTGGGACCGGCTTCAGCCCCAGGATGAGATGAGCCGACATCGAGGTGCCAAACACCGCCGTCGATATGAACTCTTGGGCGGTATCAGCCTGTTATCCCCAGAGTACCTTTTATCCGTTGAGCGATGGCCCTTCCATGCAGAGCCACCGGATCACTATGACCTACTTTCGTATCTGCTCGACTTGTCGGTCTCGCAGTCAAGCACGCTTTTGCCATTGCACTATCAGCACGATTTCCGACCGTACCTAGCGTACCTTCGCACTCCTCCGTTACCCTTTAGGAGGAGACCGCCCCAGTCAAACTTCCCGCCATGCACGGTCCCCGGACAGGATTACTGTCCCAGGTTAGAACCTCAAACAAATCAGGGCGGTATTTCAACGACGCCTCCGACAGAACTGGCGTCCTGTCATCACCGGCTCCCGCCTATCCTACACAGATCGGTTCAAAGTCCAATGCAAAGCTGCAGTAAAGGTTCATGGGGTCTTTCCGTCTAGCCGCGGGGAGATTGCATCATCACAAACACTTCAACTTCACTGAGTCTCAGGAGGAGACAGTGTGGCCATCGTTATGCCATTCGTGCAGGTCGGAACTTGCCCGACAAGGAATTTCGCTACCTTAGGACCGTTATAGTTACGGCCGCCGTTTACTGGGACTTCGATCAGAGGCTTGCACCTCATCAATTAATCTTCCAGCACCGGGCAGGCATCACACCCTATACGTCGACTTTCATCTTTGCAGAGTGCTGTGTTTTTAATAAACAGTCGCAGCCACCGATTCTCTGAGACCGCTTCGCGCTGCGGGAGTTTCTCCCTTCACGCTAAGGCGGCACACCTTATCCCGAAGTTACGGTGTCAATTTGCCGAGTTCCTTCTCCTGAGTTCTCTCAAGCGCCTGAGCATATTCAGCTCGCCCACCAGTGTCGGTTTACGGTACGGTCACCGCTGAACTGGAGCTTAGAGGCTTTTCCGGGAAGCACATCAGGCCGCTTCGGAACAAAACGTCCCTCGAGCCTTTGCCTCGGAGATGCGCCGGCGGATTTGCCTGCCGGCCTCCTGCGCGCGTCAGCCGGGATATCCAACACCCGGTCGACCGTCAATGCTCCGTCCCCCCTTCGCATTCAGCGGCGGTTCGGAAATATTAATCCGATTCCCATCAGTTACGCTTATCAGCCTCACCTTAGGGGCCGACTCACCCTGCTCCGATGAACGTAGAGCAGGAAACCTTGGGCTTGCGGCGAGCGGGCTTTTCACCCGCTTTAACGTTACTCATGTCAGCATTCGCACTTCTGATACCTCCAGCGGACCTTGCGGTCCGCCTTCGCAGGCTTACAGAACGCTCCCCTACCACTCACGCTTCAGCAGCGTGAATCCGCGGCTTCGGTTATCGACTTAGCCCCGTTACATCTTCCGCGCAGGAAGACTCGATCAGTGAGCTATTACGCTTTCTTTGAAGGATGGCTGCTTCTAAGCCAACTTCCTGACTGTCTTAGCCTTCCCACTTCGTTTTCCACTTAGCCGATATTAGGGACCTTAGCCGGCGGTCTGGGTTGTTTCCCTTTTGAGTCCGGACGTTAGCACCCGGTGCTCTGTCTCCCGTGCTCATGCTTCCCGGTATTCGGAGTTTGCCATAGTTTGGTAAGACGCCATGTCCCCCTAGCTATAACAGTGCTCTACCCCCGGGAGCCATACACGAGGCACTACCTCAATAGTTTTCGGGGAGAACCAGCTATCTCCAGATTTGTTTAGCCTTTCACCCCTATCCGCAGCTCATCCGCTAATTTTGCAACACTAGTCAGTTCGGCCCTCCAATGTGTGTTACCACATCTTCAGCCTGGCCGTGGATAGATCATCTGGTTTCGGGTCTACGCCCAACGACTCAATCGCTCTGTTCGAACTCGCTTTCGCTGCGCCTCCCCTACTCGGTTAGGCTTGCCATTGAACGTAAGTCGCTGACCCATTATGCAAAAGGTACGCAGTCACCCCGAAGGGCTCCTACTGTTTGTATGTATGCGGTTTCAGAATCTGTTTCACTCCCCTGCCGGGGTTCTTTTCGCCTTTCCTTCACAGTACTGGTTCACTATCGGTCGATCACGAGTATTTAGCCTTGGAGGATGGTCCCCCCGTCTTCGGACAGGATGTCACGTGTCCCGCCCTACTTGTCGCATGCTCAGTACCGCAGCTCGTTCTTCCCGTACGGGGCCATCACCCTCTGTGGCCGGCCTTTCCAGACCGTTCCGGTAATTAAGCTGCTATCACATGCAGGCTGCTCCGATTTCGCTCGCCGCTACTTTCGGAATCTCGGTTGATTTCTTTTCCTGGAGCTACTTAGATGTTTCAGTTCGCTCCGTTCGCCTTCCGGACCTATGTATTCAGTCCGGAATACCTGCAAAGCAGGTGAGTTCCCTCATTCGGAGACCTGCGGATCAAAGCCCATTTGCCGGCTCCCCGCAGCTTTTCGCAGGCTGTCGCGTCCTTCATCGCCTGTGATCGCCAAGGCATCCGCCACATACACTTAGTCGCTTGATCCTATAACCCTGAGGCCTTTTGCCCCCAGAGTCACAAGCAACCTATAACGTGTATCGATATCGCTGATATCTCTGATTCTTGAGAACTTCAATGAATCAATGAATGCAATCACAACCCGTCAGTCCGTCCTTCACCGTCATCTCATCGACCGGCGAAGCTTACGAACTGAACGCTTCGTTTCTTTCCAAATTGTTAAAGAGCAAAAACTCAATTCTCACGAACTGATAAGTGTGAACACCGGAGCGGAATCCCGGAGCGGGACTTCCTTTTCTCTCTGTAAAGGAGGTGATCCAGCCGCACCTTCCGGTACTGCTACCTTGTTACGACTTCACCCCAGTCATGAAATCCACCGTGGACGCCGCCCTCCTTGCGGTTAGGCAAACGTCTTCAGGTAAACCTCACTCCCATGGTGTGACGGGCGGTGTGTACAAGACCCGGGAACGTATTCACCGCGGCATGCTGATCCGCGATTACTAGCGATTCCGACTTCATGCAGTCGAGTTGCAGACTGCAATCCGGACTACGATCGGTTTTCTGGGATTAGCTCCGCCTCACGGCTTAGCTGCCCTCTGTTCCGACCATTGTATGACGTGTGAGGCCCTAGCCATAAGGGCCATGAGGACTTGACGTCATCCCCACCTTCCTCCGGTTTATCACCGGCAGTCTCACTAGAGTGCTCTTGCGTAGCAACTAGTGACAAGGGTTGCGCTCGTTGCGGGACTTAACCCAACATCTCACGACACGAGCTGACGACAGCCATGCAGCACCTGTGTTCAGATTCCCTTGCGGGCACTCCCTGATCTCTCAAGGATTCCTGACATGTCAAGGCTAGGTAAGGTTTTTCGCGTTGCATCGAATTAATCCACATCATCCACCGCTTGTGCGGGTCCCCGTCAATTCCTTTGAGTTTTAATCTTGCGACCGTACTTCCCAGGCGGTCTACTTCACGCGTTTGCTTCGTTACCAAGGCTATAAAAGCCCCAACAACCGGTAGACATCGTTTAGGGCGTGGACTACCAGGGTATCTAATCCTGTTTGCTCCCCACGCTTTCGTACATGAGCGTCAGTCGCATCCCAGGGGACTGCCTTCGCCATTGGTGTTCTTCCAAATATCTACGCATTTCACTGCTACACTTGGAATTCCATCCCCCTCTGATGAACTCTAGCCCTGCAGTCATAAATGCCATTCCCAGGTTAAGCCCGGGGATTTCACATCTATCTTACAGAGCCGCCTGCGCACGCTTTACGCCCAGTAATTCCGATTAACGCTTGCACCCTACGTATTACCGCGGCTGCTGGCACGTAGTTAGCCGGTGCTTATTCTTCAGGTACCGTCAGCAGACGCCGTTGTTCACAGCGTCCTTTTCGTCCCTGACAAAAGCAGTTTACAATCCGAAGACCTTCATCCTGCACGCGGCATGGCTGGATCAGGGTTGCCCCCATTGTCCAAAATTCCCCACTGCTGCCTCCCGTAGGAGTCTGGGCCGTGTCTCAGTCCCAATGTGGCTGGTCGTCCTCTCAGACCAGCTACCGATCGTCGCCTTGGTAAGCCTTTACCTCACCAACAAGCTAATCGGGCATCGGCCGCTCCAATTGCGCGAGGTCTTGCGATCCCCCGCTTTCACCCTCAGGTCTCATGCGGTATTAGCTAATCTTTCGACTAGTTATCCCCCACAAAAGGACACGTTCCGATGTATTACTCACCCGTGCGCCACTCGCCGCCGGGGAGCAAGCTCCCCGCGCTGCCGTTCGACTTGCATGTGTAAAGCATGCCGCCAGCGTTCAATCTGAGCCAGGATCAAACTCTTTAGTTCAATCTCTGTTATCGCTCTCGCCGGAATTGAAAGAAAATGGTTAATTTCCTTTCGGCTTTCCTTAAAGCGCGATCATCGTAATTTCGGAAGCCTTTGGCTTCGGAAACCGCCGATGTTCACGCTTATCGGTTCGTTTGAATCAAATTTTTAAAGAGCCGCTTCTTTTCGGAAGCGCAGATGGTTAAGTTTACTCAACTCTTCAATCTTTGTCAAGTTCAAAAAACTTGGCGGAAAAAATTGCTGAGCGGTGAAGCTCAGCGAGTGCGTATTAAACACGGTTTATTTCGGCCTGTCAAGGCCGCACCGCAAAATACCCTTTATAGGGGATGGCCCGCCTTTTCGAGCGCCTGAAGCTCGTCGGGCGAATTCACATTGGCAAAGAAGAAAGGCTCGGCTTCCACCTCCACTTCGCGGGCCCCCTGCTCCTCGAGCCACAGCCCGAGCTTGCGGTCGCCCCGCTCGACGAAGGGCGCCGCCGTCGGGAGCAGCGAGCGGTGAATCAGCGCAAACGTATTCTGGCTACGGCCCGCGGCTCTCGCCGCATAGGCCAAAGTCTTCCCGTCGAAAGCCGACGCGAGCGTGACCAGCAGGTCCTTCGGGAAATACGGCACGTCGCAGGGCACGGTGAAAAGCCACTGCTCGCACGCGTCCATCACGCCGGCGGCCGCATCGATCGCCGCCAGCGGTCCCGGAAAGCCGGAAAGCCGGTCCGGCACCGCGGCAGCCGCCCCGAGCGCGAGGAATTTTTCGGCATCGCGGTTGGCCGAAACCGCCACGCGCCGCACCTGCGGCGCGAGCCTTTCGATCGCGATGCCCGCCAGCGGCCGGCCTTCGAAAAGGACGAGTCCCTTGTTGACGCCGCCCATGCGCGTTGCGCGCCCGCCCGCAAAGACCAGACCCAGCGTGTTGCGCGCCTCCGGGCGCTCGAGTTGAACGGACATAAAGAGATTCTCCTTGCACAGATGCCGACTGATGATGAAGTCTAGCCCGAGCCCGGGCCCGGCCGCTAAAATCTTCAGGCATCTGCGCCGCGCGCACGCGCGGCGTTCTCAAGAAGGATTCCGATATGTCAGACGTCATTTCCGCGCGCGTTGACGAGGCTCTTGCCGACATCCGCCGCTTTGCCGCTCCGCTCGCGCGTCCCGCCGAGCGCGTTGCCCTGCTTGATGCCGCCGGCCGCACGGCCGCCGAGGATGTGCGGGCGGGCTTTGATTTCCCGCTTTTCACCAATTCGGCCATGGACGGCTTCGCGATCCGCACGGCCGACTTCAGCTGCACCGGCCCCATGCCGGTCTCGATCCCCTGGAAGCATCTCATCACGGCGGGCCATCCGCTTAAAGAGGAGCCCGAGCACGGCACGGCGGTGCGCATCATGACCGGCGCCCCGCTGCCCGACGGGTTCGATGCCGTGGTGCCGATCGAAAAGACGGAACCGAAGGAGGACACCGTCACCTTTGCGGCCGGCATGGTCATGCCCGGGACCAACGTTCGCGCCCAGGGCGAAGTTTTCCGCCGGGGCAACGTCATGATCCGCCGCGGCGACCGGCTCAATGCCAGCCGGCTCGGCCTGCTCGCGAGCCTCGGCTATGCCGATGTGCTCTGCTGCCCGAAGCCCCGCGCGGCCGTTTTCTCGAGCGGCGACGAACTGCTCGAGCCCTCCGACGGGAAGCTTCCTCCCGAAGGGCGCATTTACAACGCCAACGGCGTCTGCGTCACCGCGATCGCCCGCGAGCTCGGCTTCGACGCGAGCTACCTCGGCATCCTGCCCGACAGCGAAGAGGCCATCGAAAAAGCGATCGCCGATGCGCTCTCGCGCTTTGACGCCGTCATCTGCTCGGGCGGCGTCGGTCCGGGGGACCGCGACTACACCGCCGCCGTCGTCAACCGCCTCGGCGACATGCGCCACTACCACATCGGCATGCGCCCCGGAAAGCCCTTCTCTTTCGGCAGCGCGCAGGGCAAGCTCATCGTCGGCCTGCCCGGCAATCCCGCGGCCGCGGCTACCGCCGCCCGGGTCTTCCTCCCCGCCGTGCTCGAGTCGCTTCTCGGCGTCGCCGCGGAAAAGCGCCCCGCACTGACGGCGATTGCCGCCAAGGACATCAAGAGCCGCGCCGGACGCCGCGATTTCGTCCGCGGCACGGTCTCAAGCGACGGGCAGAGCCGCCTCGTCTTCACGCCGGACTGGCAGCAGAGCTCCGCCTCGCTCGCGACGGCAGCAAAGAGCAATGCCGTCCTCGAGATCCCCGAGGAGACCGAGCGCCTCACCGCGGGCAGCGCCGCCGCCGTGCACCTCGAATAATCCGGGCAAAGGCCCGAACAATAAAGGGACGCGCCCTCCGGGGCTGCGTCCCTTTTTCGGTGTGCTCGGCATGAGCACGATTCAACGGGTGGAAGTCCCGAGTGCAGGAGGTAGCACCAAGCACATAGCCGGAGGCAAGGGTGTCCGCCGCGAGGCGGGATCTGAAAGAAGCCCGAGGCAAACCATTGGCCTGACGAACAGGAACCGCATGAGGCATACGAAGGTGGATAAGCCTGCCGAACAAGGTGAAGTCCTAAGCTACACGGAACCCGAGGTGTAAATGCGGCAGGCAGATGATGGGAAGGATCGTGTTCTTACCCGAGGAGGTCTCACGGACGTCAGCCCGCAGGGCGGACGGAGTAAAGCTTGCCGTGAGAAGTCAGCAGAGGCCGTAGTACTGCCGGGATGGTTGGCAGGAAGGGCCGAAACCAATGGAGGTGATGCCTAAGGCCACCGAAACGATCATGCAACAGCCGAAAAATCCCCAAGAGGGGTACCGGACGGAAAGTACCGACGGAATCGGGAGGATACGGGCGGGTCGGTGAGGGATCTGAGGACAGCCGTAGGAGCAACAACATCACAGGCAAACGACAGACGAGATGATTGATCTGGAAACCATACTTGATCGAGCGAACCTGAATCGGGCCTACAAGGCCGTGGTCTCGAACAAGGGCAGTGCGGGCGATGACGGCATGGAGGTCAGAGACCTCCTTTGACACCTCAAAGCCCGCGGAGCCGATCTGGTGAAAAGCATCGCAGAGGGGCGGCGCAGGCCGCTCCCCGTCCGTTGTATTGCAATCCAGAGGTAACCGCCCACTACGGAACCGTACGGTGGGTGGTGTGGGAGGACGGCTCGGGGTGACCCCGAGCCTCCTACCCGATTGCGCCGCTTCTCAGGCGGTCTTCTGCGCTCTGTTCTTGTGGCGCCTTCTGCCGCGGCGATGCCGCCTCACGGCGCCCGCCGGCTTTTTCTCCTCGGGCTTTTCGTCGAGGCAGCGGCAGGGCTCCTCGGGCGCGGTGCCCGCGGCTTTCTCTTCGCTCGGCTCGGCCGGGCGCAGCTTCGCCGCCGGCAGAATCGCCGGAACGAGGCCTTCGGAAGGCGGCAGGAACGAAATATGCCCTTCTTCGTCGCGCACGATGATCTCGTGGCGGGCTTCGCAGGCATCCCAGTCGCAGCTCTCGCGCAGCGCGAGCTCCTCCCTCGGGTCGAGCCTCGAGGGAATCACCACTTCGCCCTGCAGGTTCACCACGCCGCGGTAGCCGACGCCGCGGGGATGAATGCCCGCATGATCGCCGTAGGCGCGGTCCTCGTGCTGGTGACCGTGGAAGAGCCAGCGCACGCCGAGGCTCTTGGCGAGCCGGTCGATGGCGCAGAAACCCTTGCGGTGGCAGCCGGGCGCCTCGTGCGTGACGAGGACGTCCGCCCTCTGGCGC
Source organism: Burkholderia sp. (assembly GCA_047777475.1). Lineage (GTDB taxonomy): Bacteria > Pseudomonadota > Gammaproteobacteria > Burkholderiales > Burkholderiaceae_F > Sutterella. Next base: position 130,393 of record JBKEET010000002.1, on the reverse strand, counting down.
ATCAGGTTGTTGTAGACCGACGGGAAAATCGTCGAGCGATGGCGGCGCGGAACGCCGCCGCGCCAAACGTTGTTGGCGCCGACCCTGCGCATGAACACCGAAGGGCTGTAGTAATTGGGCGAGCCGTCGGGCATCCACACCTGGCCGCGGAACACGCCGCCGAGGCCCGCGATGCGCAGGCCCGCCACGTTCGCCACGCGGCCGTGCAGGTTGTGGCCCGCAAGCTCGCTGCGCCACAGGTTGTCGTAGATTTCGTCGCTGTCGGTGTCGTGGTTGCCCGGGATCCACCAGATCTCGGTGTAGGCAAGGGCCTCCTCGAGCACAACCTGGAGCGGAGCGCTCGGCTGCAGGTCGCCGAGGATCACCATCGCATCGGGATGGTACAGACGAGCGGCCTCATTGATCTGATCGAAGCAACCGTGGGGGTCGCCGCAGAAAAAGATATTGGGCAGATCGCGAAGACGAGTCGGCCTGCGGCGCCGCCTCGGGCGGCTCCGTCTCGTTCTGACCAGCTCTTGCGTCATCGTTTGAATCCTTAAAAGTGCGCTTGCACGGCACCCGAGGCCCCCTTTTCGGGGCGCCTTTCAGCTGCCGTACCGGCTTAAAGTCTCTTGGAGACTGTCGCGCACTTCCCGGCGAAGTTCCGGCGGATCTTCCACAACGACATGCGGGCCCCAGCGAAGGATTTCGCCGACGAGCTCCGTGCTCTGCGCATAGGGCACGTAAAGGCGCACTCCGTTCCCCGCCGCCACCGTTCTCTGCTTGGGATGCCAGACCTGGCGGCGCACATAAGCGGCCGCGGTCTCATCGAAGCAGAGCACCGCCGTCTTGAGCGGCCCGCCGTGGAAGATGCCGTAGCTCTGGTCGAGCTCGGCCTCCGTCTCGCGCAGCGGAATGCGCTTGACGGCCCGCGGCAGCACCTCGGCGCGGCGGATGTTCTCAATGGCGAACGTCCTCAGCCCCTCGGAGACGTGGCAGTACGCATCGACGTACCAGCGGCTCCGATAGTGCACAAGGCGGATCGGAGATATATCCCTGATCGAATCCATGCGGCGCGAGCGGCTGTAGTACTCGATCTTCAGGCGCTTGTGGGCGCTCAGCGCGGCACCGACCGTCTCGAACGTATCGGGCTCCGTGTGCAGCGGCGAATGATCCACCACCTTCACACGGGCAAGCAGCTCCTTGGGCGGAATGCCGCCGAGGTTGAGGAGCGCGGTGACGCGGGAGCGCAGCGGGGCAAGCTCGCCGCTGATGGCCGAAGACTTGTCCTTGGAAAGCTCCTCGAGAAGATCGATGGTCTTGACGAGAACGTAGAGCTCCTCGGGGCTGTACCACTGCTTGTGCTGCACCGCGAACAGGCGCTTCTGCTGCTCGCCGCTCCGAGGCTTGTCCTCATAGAGATATCCGCCGCGGCTGCGGGAATAGACGATGGGAGCCTTCAGAACATTGCGCATGTAGCGCAGATCGCGTTTTATGGTCGGAGAACTGGCCTGGAGAACGTTCTGCAGCTCTTCGAAAGAAACCACTTTCTTCTCTGTCAGCAGCCGGTCAATCAGCAGGCGGCGCATGTTGTCTTTCATGCGGCTCTCCGAATCTCTCAGGGTTAATGCGTTGAAAAAAACACCGAAAATTTGCCGGGAGGCCGCACACGGCAGTCTCCCGCTATGTTTCGCATTGTATCAGCATACGACCCTCTGCCTGCGCGGAATCGATGCTTCCTCGGTGTTTTATCGGATGCCGCTGTCCTCGATGACGTCGGCACCCTTCGGGATCCGGAAATTGAAGGAAGAAGCGTCCACGGGGGAGCGGTCGATGGGGCCGAAGGAGAGCGACGTGACCTGGCCGAAGGAGTCGGTCATCTTCATCGAGGAGAGCTCGCCCGCGCTGCTGAAAGTCATCTCAACGCTTTCAAAGCCCGCATCGCCCTTGCGGGGCTTGGCCGCCACGGTGTGCGGCGGATATTCGGTGAGCAGCCAGTCCTGCTCGAGGTCGCCCTTGCCGAAGAGGATCGCGGCGGGCGTGGCGGGCAGCGCCTGCGAGAGCGTCTTGACGGTCACCTGCGCGAGATCCGGATCGTAGATCCAGACTTTGGTGCCGTCGCTCACGATGCGCTGCACGTAGGGCTTTTCGTACACCCACTCGAAGCGCCCGGGGCGCAGGAAGCGGAACGTGCCCGAAGAGGGCTTGGCGGCCTCGCGGCCGTTCCTGTCGACGACTTTCTGCGAAAAAGTGCCCGAAGCCTGCGGCGTCTTCGCGAGGAAGGCCTTGAGCTCGGCCAAGGGGCCCGCATCGGCGGCGCAGGCGCCGGCGGCAGCCAGCGACAGCGGCAGGAAGGCTGCCGCGGCAAGGAGGCCGCGGCGCGAAATGCTGATCATGGTCTCACGTCCTGAAAGTTCAAACCTGGCGGTCGGGCACAAGGATCTCGCGCCGGCCGGTGCTGCTCGCCTTGCTCACGATGCCCGCGGTCTCCATGGCCTCGAGCAGGTTCGCGGCGCGGTTGTAGCCGATGCCGAGGTGGCGCTGCACGAACGAGATCGAGGCGCGCTTCTCGGAAAGCACGATCGCCACGGCCTGGTCGTAAAGCGGGTCCTCTTCGCCGGAGCGGCGTCCGCCGCCTCCTTCCGCACCGCCCTCGTCGGCCTCTTCGGCTTCGGTGACGTCCTCGATGTAGTCGGGCTCGCCCGTTGCCTTAAGCGCCTCGACGACGCGCTGCACTTCCGCATCGGAAACGAAGCAGCCCTGCACGCGGACCGCCTGCTGCATGCCCGGACGGTGCATGAGCATATCGCCCAGGCCGAGCAGCGACTCGGCACCCGTTTCGCCGAGAATGACGCGGCTGTCGTAGGTCGAGGCGACCTGGAACGAAATGCGGGTCGGCACGTTGGCCTTGATCAGGCTCGTGACCACGTCCGCGCTCGGGCGCTGCGTGGCGATGATCAGGTGGATGCCCGCGGCGCGCGCCTTCTGCGTGAGGCGGGTGATCTGCCCTTCGACTTCCTTGCGGTTGGTGAGCATCAGGTCGGCGAGCTCGTCGATGATGCAGACGATATAAGGCCACGCCGAGAGCGGCTCGCGGCCGGGGTCGTCGGGCGAGACGGCCGGGTCGTACATCTCCTCGCCGCGGGCGGCGGCATCGCGCACCCGCTGGTTGTAGACGTCGATGTGGCGCACGCCCACGCGGCTCATGATCTTGTAGCGGCGGTCCATTTCGCCGGCGAGCCACTTGAGCGCCACGGCCGCCTTGTTCATGTCGGTGACGACCGGGCAGAGCAGGTGCGGGATGTCGTTGTAGAGCGAGAACTCGAGCATCTTCGGGTCGATGAGCACGAGCCTCAGGGTCTCGGGCGTATTGCGGTAGAGCATCGAGAGGATCATCGCGTTGATGCCCACCGACTTGCCCGAGCCCGTGGTGCCGGCAACGAGCAGGTGCGGCATCTTGGCGAGGTTCACCGTGTAGGGCTTGCCCGCGATGTCCTTGCCTAGCGCCAGCGTCAGCGGCGCGGTCGAGTTCCTGAATTCGGGGCTTTCGAGAATTTCCTTCAAGCGAACGGTCTCGCGCTTCGGCTTGGGCACTTCGAGGCCGATGTAGCGCGTGCCCGGAATGGTCGGCACGACGCGGACGCCGTCCACGCCGAGCGCACGGCGCAGGTCGTCCCTCACGCGCTCGATCTGCGAGCCCATGACGCCGGGCGCGGGCTCGAGCCAGTACTGCGTGATGACGGGGCCCGTGCGCGAGCCGCGGACCTCGACGGCGATGCCGAAGTTCTTGAGCGTGGAGACAATAAGGCGGCTCAGCTGCTCGATCTGCTCGGTGTCCACGGGACCCTGCGGCTGGTCGGGCGTGTCAAGCAGGTCGAGCGAGAGTCCGGGGGCCGCAGCGGCGGCGGCTTTTGCCGCGGGCCGGTGCACAGCGGCGGCCGGACGCGGAGACGGGGCCCGCACCGGGTTCGGCGAGGGCGCGGGGGCAGGCTTCGGAGCCGGTTCATTGACACGCTGCTCTTTGGGCGGGCCGAAAGGATCGTTATCTTCGGGCTTAAGAAAATCTTCGGGCGGGGGCTCGCGCCCTGTGAAGTCATCGCCGGCCGGGGTCTCGCCCATGTAGGGCTCGGCCGGCACCGGCGTCACGCCCTGCACAGGAGCCGCCGGCATCCCCGCAGCGGCGGCGCCGGCCGGCGCAAAGGCGGGCGCGGCCGCCTGCGTCCTCGCGGCCTCGGCGGCGTGCTGGCGCTCGAGCTCAGCCGCGATGCGACTGTCTTCCTGAGCCTGGTGATGGCGGCGGAAAGGCCGCACGAAAATAAAGTCCAACGCGCGGCCGACCTTCTCGGCGACGTCCTGCCACTGGAAGTCCATGAGCAGCGAAAGGCCGATGGCAATCAGCGCGAAGAAAACCGTGGTCGAAAGCCCCACGCCGATGTAATGCTTGATGCCGAAGGCGAGGCTGTCGCCCACGATGCCGCCGGGCTCGCCCGGCAGATTGATCTGGAAGCGCCGCAGCCGCAGCGCCTCAAGGCACGTCGAGCCGAGCAGCACGGCAATGAAGCCGATGATCGCGGTGAATTTGGGCGGATTGATGCGCCGCGGGTCTTTTTCGCCGTTGATGCGCCGGTACATTGCGCGCAGCGCGAAGACGGCCACCATGGCGCTGCCGAGCACGAACCACCAGGCCGAAAAACCGAAGGCCGAGAGCAGGAGGTCGGCGACCCAGGCGCCGAAGAGCCCGCAGAAATTCGAGGGTTCCGTGCGCGTGGAAACGGAAAACGCCGGATCTGACGGGGAATAGCTCCCGAGGATAAGCGCGAGCACGACCGCAAGAGCGAGAAAGAAAATCCAGCTCAGCGCCCAGATGCCGCGCACGCGGTTCATGAGCCATCCGCCGACGGCGGCTGCGATGCGGCTGCGCCGCGACGGCCCTCCGGCCGCTTCGTCGTGTCTGTTCGCTCGCGTCTTGCTTTTCTTTTCTCTTGCCATATCTGCTCGTTGGGATGGGGATGCGCTCTGCCTTTCGGGCGATTCAGCCTAACATTTTAGAGACTGCGCGGACTCTTGTGCTCATGCGCGGACCAAGCCCCGGCTTCGCCCGCAGCATTTGCAAATTGAGCCGAAGAACGTCATAATAATCAAAAATTATGAGATATTGATTCTCATTAGCTTTTTACAAATTTATTCAAGGCAACATCATGGAAACCAAGCACAGCCCCGTCATTGTGATCGGCTCCGGTCCGGCGGGCTTCACCGCCGCCATCTACGCCGCGCGCGCCAACCTCAAGCCCCTGCTCATCACGGGCATGGACCAGGGCGGACAGCTCATGCAGACGACCGAGGTCGACAACTGGCCTTCCGCGGCCGACGGCATCATGGGCGCCGACCTGATGGCCAGCCTGCAGAAGCAGGCCGAGCGCTTCGGCACCGAGATCGTCTATGACGTCATCACCAAGGCCGACCTTTCGAAGCGTCCCTTCACGCTTTCCTCCGACATGGGCAACACCTTCACGTGCGACGCGCTGATCGTCGCCACGGGCGCCTCCGCGCTGTACCTCGGGCTCGAGAGCGAGACCAAGTACAAGGGCCACGGCGTCTCCGGCTGCGCGACCTGCGACGGCTTCTTCTTCCGCGGCAAGCCCGTCGCGGTCGTGGGCGGCGGCAACGCCGCCGTCGGCGAGGCGCTTTACCTCGCCAACATCGCCAGCCACGTCACGCTCGTGCACCGCCGCGGCGAGTTCCGCGCCGAGCCGATCCTCGTCGACCAGCTCAACGACGCCGTGAGCAAGGGCAAGGTGACGCTCGAGCTCAGCCGCACCGTCAAGGAAGTGCTCGGCGACGGCAAGAACGTCACGGGCCTGCTCCTCGCGAGCACCGCGGGCGAAGCCGACAAGACCGTCGATGTCAAGGGCGTCTTCATCGCCATCGGCCACCGCCCCAACACCAAGCTCTTCGAAGGGCAGCTCGAGCTCGAAAAGGGCTACATCGTGACCGGGAAAGCGAGCGCTCACGCCCGCACGGCCACCAGCGTCCCGGGCGTTTTCGCCGCCGGCGACGTGCAGGACCCGATCTATCGCCAGGCCGTCACCTCGGCCGCTTCGGGCTGCATGGCCGCGCTTGACGCGCAGCGCTTCCTCGAAGCCGAGAAGCGCGGCTGAGCCCTCCCCTGCCCAGCCTGAGCAGAAAAGCGCCCTTCGCGGGCGCTTTTCGCGTTTCGGGCACTATCATTGGCAGATCAGAGTTTCACGAATGCGGAGAAAACGCCCATGCCCGTCATCAGCAGCTTTGCCGATCTCAAGAAAGTGAGCAAGGACCTCAAGAAGCAGGCGAAGGCCCGGGAAGAAGAAAAGAAGAAGCAGGCGCTTGCGGCCGGCCGCAGCCGCCGCGAGGCGCGGCAGTTCGAAGCGGCGATGGCCGAGATGGGCGTGCACCGCATGAAGGCGAGCGACAAGGCGGACACGCATAAGCCTAAGGCCGAGCCGATCGCGCGCCAGAACGAGATCGAAAAGAAGCAGTGCCTCGAGGATTCGCTTTCCGACGACGCGGACCCGCTCGACTTCCTCGAAAGCGAGGACGGCCGGCTTTTCCGCCGCAGCGGCGTCTCGCCCGACATCCCGCGCAAGCTCTACCGCGGCGAATGGACGATCGAGGCGCACCTCGACCTGCACGGCATGCGCGTCGACGAGGCGCGCGAGGCGGTCGTCGAATTCCTGAAGGAAAGCCGCGCCCGCGGCTACCGGTGCCTGCGCATCGTCCACGGCAAGGGCTACGGCAGCGAGGGCGGCAAGAGCATCCTCAAGGAGATGGTGCCGCGCTGGCTCAAGCAGCGCTCCGAGGTGATGGCCTTCGTGCAGACGCCGCCCGCCGACGGCGACTCCGGCGCGCTGCGGGTGCTGATCCGCGGCAGCAAGCACTGAAAAAAAGAGCTTCGCAGGCCGGCTGCGAAGCTCTTTTTTGCAGAAACGCAGAGAAAGGCGCGGCGTCTTCAGACGGCGTCCTCGCCCATCTCGCCCGTGCGGATGCGGATCACCTGCTCCACGTCGAAGACGAAGATCTTGCCGTCGCCGATCTTGCCCGTATAGGCGGCCTTGCGGATCGCCTCGATGCACTGGTCGAGGATGTCGTCGGCGACGACACACTCGATCTTGATTTTCGGCAGGAAGTCCACGACGTACTCGGCGCCGCGGTACAGCTCGGTGTGGCCCTTCTGGCGCCCGAAGCCCTTGACTTCGGTCACCGTGAGGCCGTTGACGCCGACGTCGGCAAGCGCCTCGCGGACGTCATCGAGCTTGAAAGGTTTGATAACAGCAACGATCTGCTTCATGGTCTTCGCGGCGGGCAGCTGCTCGCTGTCCGCCCCTAACAAAATTTCAGGCAGTTAGAGTGTAGCAAACTGGCCGCACAGGGCGGCCGGTCACTTGGCGGACTCGTCCTTCTTTTCGGGCTCCGCAGCGGGTGCAACGACATGCTCGGCGGGAGCCTTCCCGTCGGCGCCTTCCTGCTTGGGAGCGCCGGGGCGGCCCACGCGGTACTGGTACATGCTCACGTCCTTGACGCGCACGCCGAAGTGCGGGTCATTGTTGGGGCTGTGCCAGACATCCTTCTTCGCGCGCCAGGCGTTGATGAAGGCAACGACGTTGCGCGGCGGGTTGGCGGAATCGGAGATCTCGTTGATCGTGAAGCGCTGCCCGCCCACGAGGAAGAACTCGAGGGAATGCACGAACGGGCCCTGCTGAGCCGTAGCGGCCGCGGGCTGCTGAGCGTTTTTGCTGTCAGCCATGTCTGTATATCCTCTGAAAGACAGAATGAAAAACTGCCCGATACTAACAGGAAACGCCCGCCGGGAACACCCGATCGAGCGTTAATCCCAATACCGGCTTTATACCGAAAGGCTCTCGGCCGTGCGCTCGGCGAGGCGCTGCGCCAGGGCCGGGTCATCCGCCTCGACCATGATGCGCAGGACGGGCTCGGTGCCCGAGGGCCTCACGAGCACGCGCCCGCGGCCGGCGACCTCTTTCTCGGCGCCCGCGACCGCAGCGGCGAACGCCTTGTCGCCCTTCCAGTCGTAGCCCTTCGGGATGTGCCGGTTGACCAGCGTCTGCGGCAGGAGCTTCAGGTCGGCGGTGAGTTCCGCCAGGCTCTTGCCCGAGCGCTTCATCGCGGAAAAGACCTGCAGGGCGCTCACGATGCCGTCGCCCGTCGTCTGCCGGTCGAGTATGAGGATGTGGCCGGAGGTTTCGCCGCCGAAGAGCCAGCCGCGCTCCTTGAGCTGCTCAAGGACGTAGCGGTCGCCCACCTTGGCGCGCACGAACGGCACGCCGAGCTCGGCGAAGCGCTTCTCAAGCGCGAAATTGGTCATCAGCGTGCCGACGACGCCGTCGACCCTGCCGCGCTGCATGCGGTCGCGCACGATCACGTAGAGGAGCTCGTCGCCGTTGTAGACGTGGCCGTCGGCGTCGGCCATGATGAGGCGGTCCGCATCGCCGTCGAGGCTGATGCCGTACTCGCAGCCGTTTTTCCTCACCCACTCGGAGAGATGCTCGGTGTGCGTGGCGCCGACGCCGTCGTTGATGTTGAAGCCGTTGGGCTTGTTGCCCACCGCCGTCACCTCGGCGCCGAGTTCGTGGAACACGTCGGGGGCGATGTGATAGGCCGCGCCGTTGGCGCAGTCGGCGAGAAGCCGCAGGCCCTTCAGGTCCACGCTGCCGCTGATCGTCGACTTGCAGAACTCGATGTAGCGGCCCGAGGCGTCGTCAAGGCGCACGGCCTTGCCGAGCTCGGCCGAGGGGACGCACTCGGCGCCCCTGTCCATCTCCGCCTCGATCTCTTCCTCGAGCGCATCGGGGAACTTCGTGCCGAGCTCGGAGAAGAATTTGATGCCGTTGTCGTCGTACGGGTTGTGGCTCGCCGAAATCACGACGCCGGCGTCAAGCCGCAGCGCGCGGGTGAGATAGGCGATGCCCGGCGTGGGCAGCGGACCGCACAGGACGATGTCGACGCCCGCCGACGAAAAGCCCGCCTGCAGGCAGGCCTCGAGCATGTAGCCCGAAACGCGGGTGTCCTTGCCGATCAGCACCGTCGTGCGGCCGCCGCCGTTGCGGCGGCGAAGCACCCTGCCGGCCGCCTGGCCGAGGCGCAGGACGCGGTCCGGCGTGATGGGCTCCTGCCCAACGCGGCCGCGCATGCCGTCGGTGCCGAAATAATGTCGAGCCATAAGCTTTCTCCAAAAATCTCTTGCGACAAGTCTACGCGCGGGCCGCTTCCTGGGCGGCGCGCCACACGGCGACGGCATCGGCCGTCGCCCTCACGTCGTGCACGCGCACGATCTGCGCGCCGCGCTCGATCGCGTACATCGCGCCCTCGACGCTGCCGGCGACGCGGTCGTGAGGATTGAGCTGCCCCGTGGCCTTGCCGATCGAGGACTTGCGCGAGAGCGCCATCATGAAGGGCTGGCCGGAAGCGACGAAGCGCGCCGTGGCGGCGAGGAGCCGGTAATTCTGCTCGACGGTCTTGCCGAAGCCGAAGCCCGGATCCCAGCAGATGCGGTCGGCGGCGATGCCGAGCGCTTCGAGGCGGCGCTGGCGCTCAATGAGGAACGTCTCCACCTCGGCGACGACGTCCGTGTAGTCGGTCGTAAACGAGCGGTGCATGACCACGAGGCCGCAGCCGGTGGCCGCCGCCGCTGCCTCGGCGCCCGGGAGCGTGAAGGCCCTCACGTCGTTGAGGATGACCGCGCCGAGCGCGGCCGCCTCCGTCATGATCTCGGGCTTGGAAGTGTCGACGCTCACCGCGAAGCCTTCGGCCGCCAGGGCCTTCACCACGGGCATCACGCGGCGGCGCTCCTCCTCGAGGCTCACGCCGTTCTCGTCAAAGCCCGGGCGCGTCGATTCGCCGCCCACGTCGATGATGTCGGCGCCGTCCTCGCGCATTTTCCGCGCCCAGGCGATCGCCGCCTCGGGGGCGTTGTGCTCCCCGCCGTCGGAGAAAGAATCGGGGGTGACGTTGAGAATGCCCATGATGAGCGGATGAAGTCCGTCAAAGGCGTACTCCCTCGCGCCGCACTTCCAGTGCGATGCCGGCTTGCTGTCTGTCATTTGCCAGGTTCTCCTGCTTTGTTATTCGTATAAAAGAAAAGGCTGCGGGGCACCTTGCTCTGCTCCGCAGCCGTGATGGCGGCCTAGTGTCAGGCTCCGCGCGGCGGCTCGCCGCTGCCGCTATCGCCGTTCTCCCTGCCTTCGCCGCTGTTGTCCTCGCCCTTGGGCTCCTCGGGCGCCTGTTCGGCGGCCGTTTCAGGGGCATTGCCGGGCGCGGCGTCCTTAGGCTCTTCGGCGGCCGGGGCGGCCTTGGCCGAAGCGGACTTCGGCGGGCGCGGCGGACGGCCGGCCATGATGTCGTCGATCTGCTCGCTGCCGATCGTCTCCCACTCGAGGAGGGCGTGAGCCATCGCTTCCATCTTGTCGCGGTTGTCCTCAATGATCTTCTTGGCCTTGGCGTACTGCTCGTCGATGATGCGGCGGACTTCCGCATCGATCTCCTGCATCGTCTTTTCGGACATGTGCTGGGCCTGCGTCACCGAGCGGCCGAGGAAGACCTCGCCCTGGTTCTCGGCGTAGACGATCGGTCCCATGCGGTCGCTCATGCCGTAGCGCATGACCATGTCGCGCGCGAGCTGCGTGGCCCTCTCGAAGTCGTTCGAGGCGCCCGTGGTCATCTGGTGCATGAAGATTTCCTCGGCGATGCGTCCGCCGAAGAGAATCGCGATCTGCGTGAGCAGGTAGCCGCGGTCATACGAGTAGCGGTCCTCGGTGGGCAGCTGCATCGTGACGCCGAGCGCCCTGCCGCGCGGCACGATCGTCACCTTGTGCACCGGATCGGCTTCCGGCAGGCAGCGGGCGACGACGGCGTGGCCCGACTCGTGGTAGGCCGTGTTGCGCTTTTCCTTTTCGTCCATGACCATGCTGCGGCGCTTGGAGCCCATCATGATCTTGTCCTTGGCCTCTTCGAAGTCGCGCATCTCGACCACGCGGCCGTTGCGGCGCGCGGCGAAAAGCGCCGCCTCGTTGACGAGGTTGGCGAGATCGGCGCCGGAGAAGCCCGGCGTGCCGCGGGCGATGATCGCCGCATCGACGTCAAGGCCGATCGGGATCTTGCGCATGTGCACGTTGAGGATCTGCTCGCGGCCGCGGATGTCGGGCAGCGGCACCACGACCTGGCGGTCGAAACGGCCCGGGCGCAGCAGCGCCGGGTCGAGCACGTCGGGACGGTTCGTCGCGGCGATCACGATGACGTTGGCGCCGGTGTCGAAGCCGTCCATCTCGACGAGCAGCTGGTTGAGCGTCTGCTCGCGCTCGTCGTTGCCGCCGCCGAGGCCTGCGCCGCGCTGGCGGCCCACCGCATCGATTTCGTCGATGAAGATGAGGCAGGGGGCGTTCTTCTTCGCGGTCTCGAACATGTCGCGCACGCGCGCGGCGCCGACGCCGACGAACATCTCAACGAAGTCGGAGCCCGAGATGGTGAAGAACGGCACGCCCGCCTCGCCGGCGATGGCCTTGGCGAGCAGCGTCTTGCCGGTGCCCGGAGGTCCGACGAGGAGCAGGCCGCGCGGAATGCGGCCGCCCAGGCGCTGGAACTTGCCCGGATCGCGCAGGAAGTCGACGACTTCCTGGACTTCTTCCTTGGCTTCATCGCAGCCCGCAACGTCCTTGAAGCGGACCTTGTTGCTCTGCTCGTCGAGCATGCGGGCCTTGGACTTGCCGAAGCTGAACGCTCCGCCGCCGCCCGAACCGCCCTGCATGCGGCGCATGAAGAAGATCCACACCGCAATGAGCAGGATCATCGGGAACCACGACACGAAAATCGTCGTGAGCAGCGAAGGCTCGTCCTCGGCCTTGCCGTAAACCTGAACGCCGTCCTTGCGCAGATCCATGACCATGGAAATATCGCCCGGGCTGGTGATCGTGTATTCCGATCCAGACTGAGGCGTCACGGTAATGCGGCGGCCCTGCACGTCGACGCGGCGGATCTTGCCCGCCTTGGCGTCTTCCATGAACTGGGTGTAGCTCACCGTGTCGAGCTTGGGCTCGACGGCCGAATCAAACTGCTTGAACACGGTGAAAAGCACCAGAGCCACCATGATCCAAACGGCGATGCGGCTGAATGCCTTGTTATCCAATCTATGTCTCCGTTGGCGCGCCGCCCTTGTGCGGCGCGGTTTTCTTTTCGGTAAAGCTTCGCGCCGAAATGCGCAGATTTCGGAGCGCGACTTGTGTATTTTACCCGCTGAGGGTTACTGCGTGGGCCGCCCGGGACCTTTGCCCGCAGGCCGTTTAAAGGGCATTGGTAATTGTTTGTGAACGGCCCGCGGCCCGCCGCGCGCTCAGCCCTTGAGCTTCTTGGCGACGAGGTACATCTCGGCCGACGTGGCGCGGCTCGCCTCGGGCTTGCGCGTGAGCACCTGGCGGAAATGCTTCTTGAGCGCCTCGACGAACTGCGAGTAGCCGGAGCCCTGGAACGCCTTCGTGACGAAAACGCCCGACGGCTTCAGGTGCTCGAGGCAGAAATCGAGCGCGAGCTCGCACAGCAGCATCGAGCGGGCCGCATCGGCGGCCGCGATGCCCGAAAGATTGGGCGCCATGTCGCTCATCACCAAATCGACCTTGTCGCCGCCGAGAATTTCTGATAATTTGTCGGCCACGTCCTGCTCGCGGAAATCGCCCTGCAGGAATGTGACGCCTTCGATGGGTTCCATGGGCAGGATGTCCATGGCGATGATGCGGCCCTCGATCGCGCCGTCTCGGCCGAGCAGCCGCTCCCTGGCAATCTGCGACCAGCTTCCCGGCGCGGCCCCGAGATCCACCACCGTCATGCCGCGGCGGAAAAGGTGCTCCTTCTCGTCGAGTTCGAGCAGCTTGTAAGCCGAGCGCGCACGGTATCCGTCCGCCTTGGAGCGCTTCACGAACTGGTCATGGATATGACGTTCGATCCAGGCGCGGTTAGAGCGCAGTTTTTTAGTAGCGACAGGCATCTTTTTTCCCTGAATTTCGCAATTTCACCCGGGCGTGCGGCGCCTTTTGAAAGCGCGCCGCGCCCGAAGCACAGATCAACATTATGAAAGAAATTATTCTTGAGCGCGACGCACGCCTTGAGCTGCGCGCGCAGGCGCACCATCTCGACCCCGTCGTGCTGCTCGGCGCCAACGGCCTCACCGAGGCCGTGCTGAAGGAAATCGACCGCGCGCTCACCGCGCACGAGCTCATCAAGGTCCGCGTGCCGGCGATGGACGCCGAGGAGCGCGCCGCGATGTACGCCGAAATCGCCGAGAAGCTCGGCGCCGCGCGCGTGCAGACGATCGGCAGGCTCTTCATCTTCTGGCGCCCCGCCGAGGAAGAGGACCGCGAGCACCCCGAAAAGGCCCTGCGCGCCATGCTCGCCGCCAAGAAGGCGGCGGCCGCCCCGGCTCCCGAGCGCCCCGCCTCGAAGAAGAAGGTCGCACGCAAGAAGCCCGGCGACAAGAAAGTGAAGGCGGCTCCCGTGCCCCGCCGCGCGCGCCCGAAGAGGAAGCGCGTGACCAAGAAGGCCATGGGCGCCCGCTCCTGACGCAAGGCGCTTTCGCGCATGAAAAAAGTGCAGTCCTGCAAAACGGGGCTGCACTTTTTTTTCGGCGGGAACGGCGCCCGGGCGCGGTCAGATGTACTCGACCGACTCGATCTCGTAGGTGACCTTGCCCTTCGGGGCGACGAAGCTCACCGTGTCGCCCTCGCTCTTGCCGATCAGGGCGCGCGCGATCGGCGAGGAAACGGAAATGCGGTTTTCCTTGATGTCCGCCTCGTCGTCGCCGACGATCTGATAGGTCACGGTCGAATCGTCGTCTTCGTCGTAAAGCTCGACGGTGGCGCCGAAAACGATGCGGTCGCCGGCGTTGACCGCATGCGGATCGATGATCTGCAGCGCGGGGATCTTCGCCTCGAGCTCGGCAATGCGGCCTTCGATGTGGCCCTGTTCCTCACGGGCGGCGTCGTATTCGGCGTTCTCCGAAAGATCGCCCTTCTCGCGGGCTTCGGCAATGGCCGCGATGACGTTGGGACGGGCGGTCTTCTTGAGATAGTCGAGTTCGGCCTTGAGCTTCTCTGCGCCGCGGGTCGTGATGGGAATGCGGGAAAGCATGGTTTTATAAGTTCTTTACATAACAACGCCCGAAATGCCTTAAAGACGTTCGGGCGCTAGACAACAGAAAATGAGCCGGCGCGCACGGGGCGCGCCGGCACTTGGCTTCGTTAGTTTATCAAAAATCCTCAGGGCAGCGCGCCGCTGTGCAGGCCCTGCAGGTCATAGACCTGGACGGAGCGCATCTGGCGGATGCCCTGGGCGGCGGCAAGACCGCCGGCCATGGTCGTGTAGTACGTGACGCCGGAGGCGAGCGCCGTCTTGCGGATGGCGCGCGCGTCGTTGAGCTCGTCCTCGTCTTCGGCGACCGACATAATCACGAGCGAGATCTCGTGCGAGCGGATCTTCTCGATGAGCTGCGGATGCCCGTTGCTCACCTTCTCCATGACGTGGCAGGGAATGCCGGCTTCCTGGATCATGTCGGCCGTGCCCGGCGTCGCGGCGAGCGGGAAGCCCGCCTGGTGGAGCAGGTGCGCCGCGATGACGGCCTTCGGCTTGTCGCGGTCGCGCACCGAGATGAACACGGTGCCGCGCTCGGGCAGCTTGGAGCCCGCGGCGAGCTGGCTCTTGAAGAGCGCCTCGCCGAAGTCGCGGCCCACGCCCATCACTTCGCCCGTCGAGCGCATCTCGGGGCCGAGCACCGGGTCGTAGCCGAGGAACTTGGTGAACGGGAAGACGGCTTCCTTGACGCTGAAGTAGCGCGGGAAGTGCTCGAGGTCGCAGCCCTGCTTCTTCAGCGAATCGCCGACCATGACGCGGGCGCCGATCTTGGCGAGCTGGTGGCCCGTGGCCTTCGAGACGAAGGGCACCGTGCGCGAGGCGCGCGGGTTGACTTCGAGGACGTAGACCTCGGGATGCTCGGAGTGCGCGAACTTGACCGCGAACTGCACGTTCATGAGGCCGATGACGCCGAGCGCCTTGGCCATGAGGCGCGTTTCGCGCTTCACTTCCTCGATCACGGAGGGCGCGAGGCTGTAAGGCGGCAGCGAGCACGCGGAGTCGCCCGAGTGGACGCCCGCCTGCTCGATGTGCTCCATGATGCCCGGCACCTGGACCTGCTCGCCGTCGCACACCGCGTCGACGTCCATTTCGACGGCGTCGTCGAGGAAGCGGTCAAGCAGCACCGGCGAATCGTTCGAGACCTTGACGGCCTCCTTCATGTAGCGCATCAGCGCCTCGGGCGTGTGCACGATATCCATCGCGCGGCCGCCGAGCACGTAGGAGGGGCGCACCACGATCGGGTAGCCGATTTCCTCGGCCATCTGAAGCGCCTGCTCCTCGGTCGTCGCCGTGCGGTTGGGCGGCTGGCGCAGCCCGAGCTTGGCGATGAGCTTCTGGAAGCGGCCGCGGTCCTCGGCGCAGTCGATCGCGTCGGGCGAGGTGCCGATGATCTTCACGCCGGCCGCCTCGAGGGCGCGGCAGAGCTTGAGCGGCGTCTGGCCGCCGTACTGCACGATCACGCCGTCGGGCTTTTCCTGATCGCAGATCGCGAGCACGTCTTCGAGCGTCACCGGCTCGAAGTACAGGCGGTCGGACGTGTCATAGTCGGTCGACACCGTTTCCGGGTTGCAGTTGACCATGATCGTTTCCCAGCCGTCCTCGCGCAGCGCCTGCGCCGCGTGCACGCAGCAGTAGTCGAACTCGATGCCCTGGCCGATGCGGTTGGGGCCGCCGCCGAGCACCATGATCTTCTTCTTCGAAGAGGGCGCCGCCTCGTTTTCCTCGTCGTAGGTCGAGTACATGTAGGCAGTCGTCGTCGCGAACTCCGCGGCGCACGTGTCGACGCGCTTGTAGACGGGAGTGACGCCGAGCTCATGGCGGCGGGCGCGCACGTCGGCTTCCTTGACGCCGAGGAGCGTTGCAAGGCGGCGGTCCGAGAAGCCCTTCTGCTTCAGCCAGCGCATTTCTTCGGTGCCGAGCTCGGAGAGCCTGAAGTCCTTGAGGCGCCCTTCAGTGTCGACGATGTCCTTCACCTGGGCGAGGAACCACGGGTCGATCGAGGAGAGCTTATGCATCTCCTCGACGCTCATGCCCATGCGGAAGCCGTCGGCCAGGTAGAAGATGCGGTCGGGGCCCGGAGTGCTCACCTCGTAGACGATCTTGTCCTTGTCGGCGTGCGTCTCGTTGAGGCCGTCGTGGCCCGTCTCGAGGGAGCGGATCGCCTTCTGGAGCGACTCCTCGAAGGTGCGGCCGATGGCCATCACCTCGCCCACGGACTTCATCTGCGTGGTGAGCCGGTCGCTTGCCGTCGGGAACTTCTCGAAGGCAAAGCGCGGAATCTTGGTGACGACGTAGTCGATCGTCGGCTCGAACGACGCGGGGGTCTTGCCGCCCGTGATGTCGTTCTTGAGCTCATTGAGCGTGTAGCCGACGGCGAGCTTCGCGGCGATCTTCGCGATCGGGAAGCCCGTGGCCTTCGAGGCGAGGGCCGAGGAGCGGGAGACGCGCGGATTCATCTCGATCACGATCATGCGCCCGTCCTTGGGGTTGATCGCGAACTGGACGTTGGAGCCGCCCGTGTCGACGCCGATCTCGCGCAGAATGGCGATCGAGGCGTCGCGCATGCGCTGGTATTCCTTGTCGGTGAGCGTCTGCGCCGGGGCCACCGTGATGGAGTCGCCCGTGTGCACGCCCATCGGGTCGAAGTTCTCGATCGAGCAGACGATGATGCAGTTGTCCGCCTTGTCGCGCACGACTTCCATCTCGTACTCTTTCCAGCCGAGGAGCGACTCTTCAATCAAGAGCTCGTGCGTCGGGGAAAGCGACAGGCCGCGCTCGCAGATCTCGACGAACTCGTCCATGTTGTAGGCGATGCCGCCGCCCGAGCCGCCGAGCGTGAACGAGGGGCGGATCACCGTCGGGAAGCCGAGCTTGGCCTGCAGTTCCTTCGCTTCGCGCAGCGAATACGCAACGCCGGAGCGCGCCGAGGAAAGGCCGATGCGGGTCATCGCTTCCTTGAAGCGCTCGCGGTCCTCTGCCTTGTCGATGGCGTCGGGGCGCGCGCCGATCAGCTCCACGTCGTACTTGTCGAGCACGCCGTGGCGCGCGAGCTCCATGGCGCAGTTGAGCGCCGTCTGGCCGCCCATCGTCGGCAGGATGGCGTCGGGCCGCTCCTTGGCGATCACGCGCTCGAGCACTTCCCAGGTAATCGGCTCGATGTAGGTGACGTCCGCCATGTGCGGATCGGTCATGATCGTGGCCGGGTTGGAGTTGACCAGGATGACGCGGTAGCCCTCCTCGCGCAGGGCCTTGCAGGCCTGTGCGCCGGAGTAGTCGAACTCGCAGGCCTGACCGATCACGATCGGGCCGGCGCCAATGATCAGCACCGATTTGATGTCTGTACGCTTGGGCATGATTTACTCGTAATTCTGGGGATCAAGCTTTCTTTCGACGAGCTCGATCATGATGTGAATGCATTTGATGTGCAGCTCCTGCACGCGGTCGGCCCACTTGGTGCCGCCCGGCGTCACGATGGCCGCATCGGCCGCCTTGGCAAGCGGGCTGTCCTTCCGGCCGGTCATCGCCACCACCTTCACGCCCTTGGCACGGGCGGCTTCGACGGCGCGGAGCACATTGCGGCTCGTGCCGGAGGTGGAGATGGCGATCAGCACGTCACCGGGCTGCCCGTGCGCCTCGACGTAGCGGGAGAAGACGTACTCGTAGCCGTAGTCGTTGCCGACGCAGGCCATGTGCGAGGCGTCCGCGATGGCCACGGCCGCATAGGGGCGGCGGTCGCTGCGGAAGCGACCGGTCATCTCCTCGGCGAAGTGCATGGCGTCGCAGAGGCTGCCGCCGTTGCCGCAGCTCATCACTTTGCCCGTGCCGCTCACGGCCCGGGCGATGAGATCGGCGGCCTTGGCGATGGCGGAAATCGTCTCGGGGTTGTTCATCAGCGCCTCGAGAGCGCTCTTCGCTTCGGCAAGATCGGCGAGGATGATGTCGTTGTCTGTCATCGTTTCTTATTCCTTGCGCGCCGGACTCAGGCGGCGGCGCGGCTAGCCTCGATCAGCTCTCTGAAATGCTTGAAGAGGCCGTTGATGTCGTGCGGTCCCGGGCTGGCTTCGGGGTGGCCCTGGAAGCCGAAGGCGGGCGCGTCGGTGAGCTCGAAGCCCTGCAGCGACCCGTCGAAGAGCGAGGCCCAGCGAGGCTTGGCGTCGGCGGGCAGACTCGCGGCGTCGACCGCGAAGCCGTGGTTCTGGCTCGTGATGTTCACGCGGTGCGTGGCGAGGTCCTCGACCGGATGGTTCGCGCCGTGGTGGCCGAACTTCATCTTCACGGTCCTGCCGCCCACGGCGTGGCCCATGATCTGGACGCCGAGGCAGATGCCGAAGAGCGGGATCTTCTTGGCGATGAACGTCTTCGCGGCGTCGATCGCGTAGGTGCAGGCCGCGGGGTCGCCCGGGCCGTTCGAAAGGAACACGCCGTCGGGGTTCATCGCGAGCACGTCGGCGGCCGGCGTCTTGGCGGGCACCACGGTGACGCGCATGCCGTTGCTGGCAAGGAGGCGCAGGATGTTGCGCTTGATGCCGAAGTCGTAGGCGACGACGTGGTACGGGAAGTCGGTCGGATGCTCGAAGCCGGGGCGGCCGTTGTCGGCCGTCATCGAGAAGACGCCCTCGGTCCACTCGTAAGGCTTCTCGCAGGTGACTTCCTTGGCGAGGTCCTGGCCGTTCATCGTGCCCCAGGCCTTGGCGGCGGCCTGCGCGGCGGCGATCTCGGCGTCGGTGAGCTTCTCGCCCGCGGCGACCGCGATGGCGCCCACCTGGGCGCCCTTCTCGCGCAGGATGCGCGTCAGGCGGCGCGTGTCGATGCCGCAGATGCCGGGCACGCCGTTTTCCCTGAGGTAGTCGGGCAGCGACTTCTCGGCGCGGAAATTCGAGTACACCGGCTCGACGTCGTGCACCACGAGGCCCGCGACGTGCACGCCCGCGCTTTCGGTGTCCTGCGAGTTGACGCCGACGTTGCCGATGTGCGGATAGGTGAGCGCCACGATCTGCCCGGTGTAGGACGGATCCGTGAGAATTTCCTGGTAGCCGGTCATCGAGGTGTTGAACACCACCTCGGCGGGCGCGGCGGCGCCGATGCGGGCGCCGAAGCTGCGGCCCCTGAACACCGTTCCGTCGGCAAGCACCAGGGCGGCCTGAGGCCGGTCGTCATTGATGAGAGAGTGCATGGCTGTCTCTTTTGCTCCTTTGTGTCGCTTGCCCGCAAAGCCCGAGAACCTCAGACTTTGCGGGCGAATTCAAAACATTTTATTAGAGCCGCTGTTGGCCTTCAATCGGACTTTCTGAGCATAACCCCGTAGGCGTTTTGTCTTGCCTTCCGGCGCCCTTGAGAAATCAAAATTTGCTGAGTAATCAACAATTTATGCTCGCATTTTGTCGTCAAAGAAGCTCTTTTGGCGACAAATGGCAAAGCGCCGTGATTTTTCGGCGCTTTCAGGCGTCCCGCCGGCCGTAGACCGCGTTGGCGATGGTCGAGAGGTCGGTGTACTCGATTTCAATGCCGCTCGGCAGCCCGCGCGCGAGGCGCGTGATGCGCAGCCCCGGCCAGCGCTTCTTGACCGCATCGATGATGTAGTAGGCCGTGGCGTCGCCCTCGGGCGTGTAGCTCGTCGCCACCACGACCTCGCGCAGCTCGCCCTTCTCCTGCGCATCGCCGATGCGCTTCAGGAGCTCGGACAGGCCGATGTCCTCCGGCCCCACGCCGTCGATCGGGTTGAGGCGACCGCCGAGCACGAAGTAGCGGCCCGGCCAGGAAAGCGACGCGTCGAGCGCGATCTGGTCGGCGACGCTTTCGACGACGCAGAGCAGTCCCTTGTCGCGCGTCTCGTCGGCGCACACCGGGCAGAGCCCGTCCTCGGTGAACGTGTGGCAGAGCGGGCAGCGGTGCAGGCCCGACTTGGCCGCCGCAAGGGCGCCCGAGAGCTTTTCGGTTGCCTCGGGATGCTGCAGCAGGAAAAAGGCCGCCCGCTGCGCGCTCCTCGGCCCGAAGCCTGGCATGGCGCGCAGCGCGTCGATGAGGTCCTGGACGGCCGGCGAAAGACGAATGGCCATCGCTTGTCCTCAGAGCGCCTCAAAGCGCATTTTCACGTCGGCGGGCTTGCCGAAATACGGCCACGAGGTGACGAGCACGTCGGCGCCCGCGGCCGCATAGGCCTCGGCGTTGTCGGCGTTGACGCCGCCCGCGGCGTTGATCACGGTGCCCGGGAACTTTTCATGCAGCGCCTTGGCAAACGCGGCGATCTCCTCGGGCTTGAAGCGCTCGCACTGGATGATCTGCGCGCCGAGGCCCGCGTAGTGCAGGCCCTCTTCGGCGCTCGCCACCTCGACGCAGACCTTGTGCTCGGGCTCGGCGGCGATGAGGCGGCGCACCGCCGCGTCCGCATCGGCGCAGAGCACGCGGTGCTGGTCGAAGACGAGGATCGAATCCGAGAGCCCGAGACGGTGCATGATGCCGCCGCCGGCGAGCACGCCGCACATCGAGAGCGTCTTCGTGCCCGGGAAATGCTTTCTCGTGCAGGCGACGCGCACGCCCGCGCGGCCGCGCTCGGCCGCATCGGCCATGGCGCGCACGCGGCGGGCGATGCCGCCCGCGTATTCCATGGCGCACTGCGCCACCTTGTAGGCGGCGTGCACCGCCTGAGCGGGACCTTCGGCGACGAGCACCGGCTCGAGCACGCCGACCGCATCGCCGTCGCGGTGCAGGCGCTTCACCTTGGCGCCCGCCGTCTCGAAAAGACGCGCGGCGATGTCGATGCCGGCGACGATGCCCGCCTCCTTGGGACAGGCCGTGACGCGCGCGGGCACATCGTCGATGCCGAGGCCCTCCGTGGTGATGTCGTGCCCCTGGCAGTCGCCCGCCAGAAGCTCGTCGATGTAGCGCTGGGAAACACGCAGGAACGCCATGATCCGACTCCTTGAAAAAAAAGCCGGCAGACGAATCTGCCGGCGGAACTGTTAGAACGGAAGCTTCATCCCGGCGGGAAGCGGAACCGCCGCCCGGACGCGCTGCTCGGAAACTTCGCTCAGACGCTTCTGGGCGTCGTTGAAGGCGAGCTGCACAAGGTCTTCGAGCATCTCGGGATCGTCGGGCGTCACGGCCTTCGGATCGATCGTGACGCGCAGGCATTCGTGCTTGCCGTTGATCTTCACCTTGACGGCGCCGCTGCCCGATTCGCCTTCGATTTCCATCTTGGCGATTTCTTCCTGAACCTGAGAGAGCTTCGCCTGCATTCTCTGGGCCTGAGCCATCAGGCCGCCCATGTTGCCGCCGCCGAAACCACGCATAGTCAAATATTCCTTTACTCGTTAAAAACCGGCCGCGCCGCTCATTTCTTGAGCGGCGTCACCGAAGATTCGTCAATCGTACCATGAAAAAGCTTCACCACCTTCTGCACGAGCGGATCGGCCTCGAGGCCGTCGATGAGCGCGCGGCGGGCCGCCTCGCGCTCGTTGTGCTCGGCATCCGAGACCGTTTCGGCCGTCTGCTCGCCGATCTCGAACTCGACGTGAAAGTCGGTGCCGAAATAGCGCGAGAGGCGCTGCTCGAGCAGACGGCGGTTCCCTTCCGTCGCAAACGCGCCCACGGACACGCGCAGCCGCGCGAAGCTCTCCGTGAGGGCAAGCACCTGCGAGGAGGCCGCGATGTTGCGCACCGGGCCGGTGAGCTTTGCTCCGCTGATGATTTTTCGCCAGTCAAGCGAGTCCCCTTCGGGCTGGTCGTAGTCGTCGGGGTACTCCGGAGCGTCCTCAACTGGCGGAGGGCTCTCCCCAGGGAGGCTCCTCGCCGGGCGCGCATTCGTCGTCGCCCGAATCATCGTCCGGCGCCGCCTCGGCGGCCGGTGCAGGAGAAGGCGCCGGGGCCGGCGCCGCGCTTTGCTGAGCGGGCTTGGGCTCGGGAGCCGGAGCGGCGGCCGCAGGCTGCGGGGCCGCGGGCTTGGCCGCGGCGGAAGCGGGAGCAGGAGCAGGCGCCGGCGCGGAAGCCGGGGCCGAAGCGGCCGGCGCAGCCTTCGCGGCTGCGCGCGCCTCGTCCCTTGCGGGCACCGAAGCGACGCCCCTCATGCCCGCGGGCTTGAAGGCGAGCATGCGCAGCAGCGTCATCGTGAAGCCCGCGTATTCGTCGGGCGCGAGCCCGAGGTCGTTGCGGCCGTGCAGCGCGATCTGGTAGCAGAGTTGCACCTCTTCGGGCGAGAACGCCTTGGCAAGCTCGCGGATGACGCCCGCGTCGGGATCGTCGTCGCCCACCGCGGAAGGCACCCGCTGCACGAGCGCCATCTTGTGCAGCATGCCCGCGAGGTCGCGCAGCGCCTGCGCAAACGAGAGGCCCTCGTTCTGCATCGTGTCGGCCGCGCGGATCATCTCCGCGCCGTTGCCGGCGGCGAGCGCCTTCAGGACGGCGGTGAGCGTTTCGCTGCCGCTCATGCCGAGCATGCGCCGGACGCCCTCTTCGGTGAGCTTGTCGCCGCAGTAGGCGATGGCCTGGTCGAGCAGCGAGAGACCGTCGCGCATCGAGCCTCTGGCGCCCGCGGCGAGGAGCCGCAGCGCGCCCGTCTCGTAGGCGATCTTCTCGACGTCGAGGATGTGCGACATGTGGCCGACGATGCCCTGCGGCGTCATATTGCGCAGGTTGAACTGCAGGCAGCGCGAGAGCACGGTGACGGGCACCTTCTGCGGATCGGTCGTCGCGAGGATGAACTTCACGTACTCGGGCGGCTCCTCAAGCGTCTTCAGCATGGCGTTGAAGGCCGTCTGCGAAAGCATGTGCACCTCGTCGATCATGTAGACCTTGAAGCGGCCCTCGGTGGGCGCGTACATCGCCTTTTCGAGAAGCGCGGTCATGTCCTCGACCGAGCGGTTGCTCGCCGCGTCCATCTCGATGTAGTCGGGGAAGCGCCCCTCGTCGATCGCGCGGCACGCCGGGCACACGCCGCAGGGATGCGCCGTGATGTCACCCTTCCCGTCGGGGCCCTGGCAGTTGAGCGCCTTGGCGAAAATGCGCGAGATCGTAGTTTTGCCGACGCCGCGCGTGCCTGTGAAGAGATAGGCATGGTGCAGGCGCTTCTCGGTCAGCGCCCGGGTGAGCGCCCGGACGACGTGATCCTGCCCGACGATGCTCTCGAAGTCGTGAGGCCTCCATTTGCGGGCAAGTACCTGATAGCTGCTCATCGTGAATCCTTGTGCTTGGCGGGCCGTGCGCCCGCCGACTGCGCTCTATTCTAGCGGCTCGCCGCGCGGCGCAGACTTTCGCCCTCGAGGCGGCAGGTGAGCCACTCGCCGCGCACCTTGGCGCCGAGCGACTTGTAAAAGTCGATCGCAGGCTTGTTCCAGTCGAGGACCTGCCAGTCGAAGCGCGGGCAGCCTTCCTTCACGGCCTTCGCCGCGAGCGCCCTGATGAGCCGGCTGCCGTAGCCGCGGCTGCGGTGTCCGTCCTTCACGAAAAGGTCCTCGAGGTAAATGCCGCGGTGCATCTCGAAAGTTGAGAAGTTGTAGAAGTAAAGCGCCATGGCGACGGGCCTTTCGCCGCCTTCGTCCCGCTCCCAGCCGATGAGACAGCCGATCACGGGCTTGGGGCCGAAGAGCTCGGCCCTGAGCTTTTCTTCCGTGGCGTGGCACTCGTCGCTCAGCTTTTCGTAGTCGGCAAGCTCGCGCACGAGCTCGCAGACCGCCCCGCAGTCTTCGGGGCGGGCATCGCGGATGAAGAATTCCATGGTTATTTTCCTAAAAAGACGAGGCGGAGCACTTCAAGGCCGAGGACGATGAAGACCGTGCCGCCGATGCGGTAGATGAGCTTCGTGACGCCCGCGCTCCGGAACGCGGCGCGGAAGCCGCAGAGCGCGAGCGCGTAAGCGGAATGGATGAGGACGACGAGCGCGGCGTAGGAAAGCGCGAGCAGCAGGAACTGCGGCACGAGCGAGCGGCCCGGGTCGACGAACTGCGGCAGGAACGAAATGAAGAACATGATGCCGAGCGGATTGGCGAACTGCAGCCCGATCGCGGCGAGCCACAGCCTCGGCGGGCTCATCTTCTCGTCCTCGGGCGCGGCGGCGCCCTTTTTCTCGTTGCTCTTCGCGCGAGCGGCCATGCTCGCGTCGAGCGAGGCGGTCTTGACGCGCCAGTTCCTTATGCCGAGGTAAATCATGTAGAGGGCGCCGACAACGCGGATCGCGTCGTACGCGGCCGGCGTGTGCGCCAGGAGCAGCCCTACGCCCGTCATCGAGATGCCGGCCATCGCCACCGTGCCGCAGGCCGTGCCGAGGATCGCCCAGATCGCCCCGCGGTAGCCCCAGCGGGCCGCAGTCAGCAGCGACATCAGAACACCGGGGCCGGGCGTGGCCACCACAGCGGCGGCGGCCAGCAGGTAGACCGAATAGCTAGAAAGCGTCATGCGAAAGCCGCCCCCCGGTTGACGGCCCCTTTCTGCAGAAACGGCCGCCTCTGAAATGCAGAAATGAAAATGGCGAGCCTTATCCTCGGCACTGCCGCTGTCCGGTATGGCTGCTTCGTTCCCGACCTGACCAGATTTCCGGGGTGACATGCGAGGGGACCCGCCAAGAGCGCAGTTTATAGAAAAGACGGCCCGAATGCAAAGATCCGCCCCTGCGGCACCGCGTCCGAAAGCGGAATCTCCGCCCCCCGCAGGGCGCCTCCCGGACACCGAAACCTGAGGGTCTCCCTCAGCTTGGCACGCCGAAGCCTAAAAACGTTCAGCCCGAGAACGTTTGCGAAACCCGCCGATGCGAAAAAACGTTCCGTAGGACGTTTTTCGTCCTTTGCTTTTTAAGGGTATTCCCTAACCTCACCACGGGAAACCCCTCTTAAAAAATGCCTCCGAAGAGGTACTTGACCCCCGCCGCACATGCGCCCGTAGAGTTCGTTCCATTGCGCGCCCGAAGCGCGCCCAAAACTTTTTCCGAGGAAACACAAGACAATGAACAAGCAGCTCTCCCGCCGCGCATTCCTGCGCACCACGCTCGCGGGCGGCACGGCCATGGCCGCGGCCGCCGTGCATGCCGCTCCCGCCGGCATCTATAAGCCGGGCACCTATTCGGCCAAGGCCGCCGGCATCGGCGGCGACGTCGTCGTCACGATGACGTTCGATGCGAACAAGATCACCGACGTCGTGATCGACGCCTCGCACGAGACCCCGGGCATCGGCCAGGCCGCCGCCCCGAAGCTCAAGGAAGCGCTGCTCAAGATGCAGACCTCCGAGGTCGATACGATTTCGGGCGCCTCGGTGACGTCGTCGGCCGTCCGCAAGGCCGCCGCGAAGTGCATCCAGCAGGCCAAGGGCGAGATCCCCGTCGAGGTCATCACGAAGAAGACCGAGAACGCGGACGCCGGCAAGGATGACGGCGACTGGCTCGGCAAGCCGCCCGAAATCAGCGAAAAGGACATCGTGGCGACGAACACGACCGAAGTGCTCGTGATCGGCTGCGGCACGGGCGGCATGTTTGCCGTCGCCTCGGCCGCCGAGGCGGGCGCCAAGGTGATCGGCATCGACCGCTTCGCCGTCGGCACCGGCATCCGCGACGACTTGGGCGCCATCGACTCGCGCTACCAGAAGAAATGGGGCACGAAGATCGACAAGTTCGAGATGATCGCCATGGCCACCGAATACGCGGGCGGCCACATCGAGCAGGACCTCGTCAAGCTCTGGTGCGACAAGTCGGGCGCCGTCATCGACTGGTACGGCGACCGGCTCGCCGAGCGCGGCGTCGAGCTCTGGCACGAGTCGGGCGACAAGGGCGACGTCACCCGCTTCAAGCATTTCGCGACCGGCCACTCGCCGCGCTGGACGGGCAGCAACGACGGCACCGGCAAGCCCCTGAACGGCAACAAGGTCCTTCACGACTACGCCGTCAAGAAGGGCGCGCGCTTTGACTACAGCATGAAGATGGTCAAGCTCGAGAAGAAGAACGGCCGCGTCACGGGCTGCATCGCCGAAAACAGCGACGGCAAGTACGTGCGCTACGTCGCGACCAAGGGCACGGTGGTGGCCACGGGCGGCTACGCCAGGAACATGAAGATGATGAATGCCCTGCAGCCCTGGAACCTCCACTGCGTGGGCCGCACCGGCGCCATGCCGGGCGCCCGCGGCGACGGCATCCGCGCCTGCCTCTGGGCCGGCGCCAAGATGGACGAGACGCACTGCACGGTGACGTTCGACCGCTGCGCGCTGCGCCCCGACCAGAAACCCGGCCAGGCGACGATGGAATCGGGCGACAGCGGCTTCTTCTGGATGGGCTCGCAGCCGTGGCTCAAGGTCAACGCCGACGGCAAGCGCTTCATGAACGAATCGGGCACCTACGCCGCCGTGCTGCACGCCGATGAGTACAACAGGGGCTACGCCCACTACTCGCTCTTCGACAGCAACTGGAAGAAGTACGCCAAGCAGTTCAAGATGCACGGCTGCTCGCGCATGTTCCCGTTTGAGAACGGCGCCGATCCCAACATCCCTGCCGATGTCGTCGAAACCAAGATGCTCCCGGGCCTTATCGCAAAGGGCTACGTGCAGAAAGCCAACACGATCGAGGAACTCGCCCGCAAGCTCGGCCTGCCGCCCGAAACGCTCAAGGCCACGGTTGATCACTACAACAAGCTCGCCTACGCCGGCAGCGACACCGACTTCGGCAAGGAAAAGCACCGTCTCTCCCCGCTCGACAAGCCGCCGTTCTACGGCGCGAAGAACACGGGCTGGCTGCTCTGCACGCTCGACGGCATCCAGGTCAACACGCACCTGAACGCCATCGACACCGAAGGCAAGCCGATTCCGGGCCTTTACGTCATCGGCAACGACTCGGGCGCGTTCTTCTCGAACGACTACCCGAACCTGGTCACGGGCATGGCCTGCGGCCGCACGGTGACCTTCGGCCGCCTCGTCGGCCTCGAGCTTGCCAAGGCCTGAACCCAAACCTCAAACCAAAAAAACGATGTTCTCCTCAGGAGCCCCGCGCCGCGTTCTGCTGCGGCGCGGCAGCGGGGCTCCGGCTTTTTCACCCTCATTGGCACTTTCTGAAAATGACTCTCACCATGAAGCGCATTGCGCTGGCTGCCGCTGCCGCGGCCGGCATTTCTTCTGCCCTTGCCGCCAACGTCCAGGTTTACGGCGTGATTGACCAGGGCATGTCCATTTCGCACCGCGAATACGCCGACGGAACCGATTCCACCACGGCGAAGATGGCCTCCGGCCAGTACATCGGCTCCCGCTGGGGCATCAAGGGAACCGAAGATCTTGGCAACGGTGTCAAGGTCGGCTTCGACCTTGAAGGCGGCATCAGCTCCGACTCCGGCTCTTCCGGACAGAGCGGACGCCTCTTCGGCCGCGATTCCCGACTCTTCCTGCAAGGCAATTTCGGCCTGCTCTCCTTCGGCCGCACCGGCTCGATGATGGGCGGCAACGGCACCTACGCCCGCTTCGGCCACATCGTGAGCCCGTTCTCCTGCGGCTGGGGCGACGTCGGCGGCACGCTGCAGGTCGTCTCGCTCGGCTATGAATACATCGACAATGTCATCGCCTGGTCGACGCCTAAGTTCGGCGGCTGGGACGCGGATTTCCAGTACTCTTTCGGCTCCGACGTGAACACCTACGGCGACGGCACCGAGGGCAAGTCGAGCGTCGAGCGCATGTACTCCGCTTCGATCCGCTACGAAGGCGCCAAGCTGATGGCCGAGTTCGGCGTTGAAAGCATCAACCAGGCGCAGCCCGCGGCCGACGAGAACAATCTCGACGATGCCTTCTCCTACAACCTCGGCGGCAGCTACAACGCCGGCTGGGCGAAGTTCTACGGCTACGCGCAGTATTTCCACGATTACGCCAGCGCCGCAAAGGTGACGATGTTCTCGATTCCCTCGGGCGTCGACGGCTGGGGCGCGATCGTCGGCATTGACATTCCCGCCTGGGGCGGCACCTTCAAGGCTTCGTTCGGCTACGGCGATTCCGAGGGCAGCCACGAATCCGAGAAGACGATGAAGACCTATCAGACAGCCGTCGGCTACAACTACTGGTTCAACCGCCGCAATGCGGTCTACATCGCGGCCGACTGGATCAAGTCCGATTACTCCAAGGCCTATACGGACGCCAAGCCCACGGCCACCGAAGACGTCTACGAACTGGTCTTCGGCTTCATGCACAAGTTCTAAAAAAACTGCCCCCGGCTTTGAAATCCTTGCAGGGCATCGGCTTCTCGGCCGATGCCCTGTTTTTTTCAGGCAATCGGGATGATGAAGTGACCGAAGCCAAGCTCAGCACCGTCTTCCGGTCTCGCGAGCTGGAACTCGTCGATCAGCAGCGCTTCGCCCGCAGAGCGAAGCCCCAGCTCGCGCATCTGCGCAAGCGCAGGGTGCATGCCCGAGACGATGTCGGCCATCCTGAAGGCGTTGCGAAGCGCAGCAAAGTGATAGACAAAGCAGCGGCCGAACGTCATGAGTCGCGCAGCGCCGGTGAGCGGCATGCGATAGCGATCGAGCTCGCTCTTGGTCACCGCCAGTCCCCAGTGAAGCACATCGCTCACGTCTTCCGCGGCCTGGTTGACCGTCATCGCGGACTTCACAACCGGAAGCCATCCTCCCCAGTCCTTGAAAAGCTCGCAGACGCTTTCATCGCGGATGAAGTCCTGGCTCGTTGTGTGCGGCAGGAAGTAGTAAGGCTCGACCTTGCGGATTTCCCAGTCGATGGGCGCAAGGCGGCGCTCCTCGTACCACTTCCTCAGAGCGCGGTGCGCTTCGAGGATGGCTCCGATGCGGTCAGCTTCCCGGCGCAAGGCTTCGCACTTTCCGTCAATGAGCGCAACAGCTGTCTCCGGATCGGCGGAGAGCACTTCTCCCATCTCCTTGATGGGCACGCCGTAATTGCGCAGCTTCAGATACTCGATGACCTTTGCCGACTGGTCGAAGGGGTAGTAGCGGTAGCCGCTCGAACGCTGGCTCACTTCGAGGAGCCCCGATTCCTCATAGTGCTTGAGGTATTCCAGCGTGACGCCGAGAAAGCGGGCGAAATCGCCGATGCGGTATTGCTTATGCAGATTTTTCTTGTCCATGGCCGTAACTCCGCACTATGGAGGCTATGCAAAAAAACGATTGACGGGCAGAACAGCGGAAAAAACGCCTTCGGCCCTGTGCCAACCTGGCGGAAAGGAGGAGCCCAACCTGAGAGCGAGTCTCAAGTTCATTTCAGCTTTTTTGAAACTTCCTACTGTCCGAACGATTTTAAGGACTTTTGAAGGACTTTGAAAAAGCCCCGGAAGGACGAAGCATATTAGGGTTAACCCTTAGTCAAAATATCGAAAATCTAACTCTTTTTTCGCTCTTTTTGATTACTTGACCTCCGAGCGACCCCCAACCCTAAAGTGCATCCCGAGCGCCGGACAAGAACAGGCGCCAAAAGTTCCCACCGTTAGGAGAACACGCATATGAACAAACAATATTCTCGCCGCGCATTCCTGCGCACCGGCCTCGCGGGCAGCGCCGCCATTGCTGCGGCTGCCGTGCATGCCGCCCCCTCGGGCATTTACAAGCCGGGCACCTATACCGCAAAAGCCGCGGGCATCGGCGGCGACGTTGTCGTCACGATGACGTTCGATGAGAGCAAGATCACCGACGTTGTGATCGATGCCTCGACCGAAACCCCGGGCATCGGCCAGGCCGCCGCCCCCAAGCTCAGGGAGGCCCTGCTCAAGATGCAGACCTCCGAGGTCGACACGATTTCGGGCGCTTCGGTCACGTCGTCGGCGGTGCGCAAGGCCGCCGCAAAGTGCATCCAGCAGGCCAAGGGAGAGATCCCCGTTGAGGTCATCACGAAGAAGGCCGAGAGCGCGGACGCCGGCAGCGCCGGCGACGGCACTCCCGACTGGCTCGGCAAGGAACCGGTGATCGACGAGAAGGACATCGTCTCCACGACTGACACGGACATCCTCGTCGTCGGCCTCGGCACGGGCGGCATGTTCGCCGTCTGTGCGGCGGCCGAAGCGGGCGGCAAGGTGATCGGCATCGACCGCTTCCCGGTCGGCACGGGCATCCGCGATGACGTCGGCGCCGTCAATTCGCGCTATCAGAAGAAATGGGGCACGAAGATTGACGAGTGGGAATTCATCGCCATGGCCACGACCTATGCGGCCGGCCACATCCAGCAGGACCTCGTCAAGCTCTGGTACGACAATTCGGGCTCCGTGGTCGACTGGTACGGCGATCGGCTCGCCGAGCGCGGCGTCGAGCTCTGGCACGAACCGGACGACAAGGACGACCGCGACCGCTTCAAGCATTTCGCGACGGGCCACTCCCCGCGCTGGAGAACCAGCAACGACGGCACGGGCAAGCCGCTCAACGGCGAAAAGATTCTTCACGACTATGCCCTGAAGGTAGGCGCCCGGCTTGATTACAACACGAAGATGATCAAGCTCGAGAAGAAGAACGGCCGCGTCACCGGCGTCATCGCCGAAAACGGCGACGGCAAGTACGTGCGCTACAACGCCCGCAAGGGCGTGGTGGTCGCCACCGGCGGCTACGCGCGCAATTACAAGATGCTCAGCGCGCTGCAGCCCTGGAACCTCAACATCGTCGGCATCAGCAACGCCATGCCGGGCGCCCAGGGCGACGGCATCCGCGCCTGCCTGTGGGCCGGCGCCAAGATGGACGAGACGCACTCGATGATGATGTTCGACCGCTGCGCCATCCGTCCGGACCAGCACCCGGGCATCGACACGATCAAATCCGGCGACTCCGGCCTGTTCTGGATGGGCTCGCAGCCCTGGCTCAAGGTCAACGCCGACGGCAAGCGCTTCATGAACGAGTCGGGCACGTACGAGAACGTCCTTCATGCCGACGAGTACAACAAGGGCCACGTGCACTACACGCTCTTCGACAGCAACTGGGTGAAGTACGCCGAGCAGTTCAAGATGCACGGCTGCTCGAGGCTCTTCCCGTTTGCCAACGGTGCGGATCCCAACGTGCCCTGGCAGAAGATGAAGAACGAGATGCTCCCGGGCCTGCTCAAGAAGGGCTATGTGCAGCAGGCCGACACGATCGAGGAACTCGCCAAGAAGCTCGGGCTGCCGCCCGATGCGCTCAAGGCCACGGTCGACCGTTACAACAAGCTCGTCTACGCCGGCGAGGATACGGACTACGGCAAGGAAAAGCACCGTCTCTCCCCGCTCGACAAGCCGCCGTTCTACGGCGCGAAGACGACCGGCCGCGTGCTCTGCACGATGGACGGCATCCAGATCAACACGCACCTCAATGCCATCGACACCGAGGGCAACCCGATCCCGGGGCTCTATGTCATCGGCAACGACTCGGGCGGCTACTTCGCCAACGAGTACCCGAACCTCGTGACCGGCATGGCCTGCGGCCGCACGGTGACGTTCGGGCGCCTGGTGGGCCAGCAGCTCGCCAAGGCCAAGGCTTAAAAAAGTGTTCTCCTGCCGTGCGGGCCTGATTCCCGGGGCACGTGCGGCAGGGCTTCTCGCTCCTCGGAAGCTGTTAGCCGCCGTTTTTCCCGCCTCAGCGGGAAGACCGGCGGCCTTTTTTGCCCTCGCAACCTGCGAGCGGGTCTCAGGTTGGCTCTTCAGAAACTTCAAATCGGCTGCGCCGCAGACCATTACGTGAATTCCGCAAACGCATGGAAAGGCGCGTTTCCAGTCTCCCGAGCCGCTGCAACGTAGGGAAATCCCTCAGCGCAAGTCTTTGAAATCTAATCCTAAATTATCCCTTTTTAGGTACTTGACATCCGAGCCGCTCCCGACCGTAAAGTGTTCCTCAGCGCCGTCAAAGGCGCAGAAAGCTTCCGTCTAACAGGAGAACACGCAATGGACAAGCAGTATTCACGCCGCGCATTCCTGCGCACCGGTCTCGCCGGCAGCGCCGCCATCGCCGCGGCGGCGGTTCACGCCGCCCCCGCCGGCATCTACAAGCCGGGCACCTATTCGGCCAAGGCCGCGGGCATCGGCGGCGACGTTGTCGTCACGATGACGTTCGATGAGAACAAGATCACCGACGTTGTGATCGACGCTTCGAGCGAAACCCCGGGCATCGGCCAGGCCGCCGCCCCCAAGCTCAAGGAAGCCCTCCTCAAGATGCAGACCTCCGAGGTCGACACGGTCTCCGGCGCCTCGGTCACGTCGTCGGCCGTTCGCAAGGCCGCCGCGAAGTGCATCCAGCAGGCCAAGGGCGAGATCCCGGTTGAAGTCATCACGAAGAAGACCGAGAGCGCGGACGCCGGCAGCGAAGGCGGCAAGGAAAACCTCGACTGGCTCGGCAAGGAGCCCGTCATCGACGAGAAGGACATCGTCTCGACGGTCGACACGGACATCCTCGTGGTCGGCTGCGGCACGGGCGGCATGTTCGCCGTCGCCTCGGCCGCCGAAGCGGGCGGCAAGGTGATCGGCATCGACCGCTTCGCCGTCGGCACGGGCATCCGCGACGACCTCGGCGCCATCGACTCGCGCTACCAGAAGAAGTGGGGCACGAAGATCGACAAGTTCGAGTACATCGCCATGGCCACGACCTATGCGGCCGGCCATCTCGAGCAGGACCTCGTCAAGCTCTTCTGCGACAACTCCGGCGCCGTGATCGACTGGTACGGCGACCGTCTCGCCGAGCGCGGCGTCGAGCTCTGGCACGAATCGGGCGACAAGAACGACGTCACCCGCTTCAAGCACTTCCCGACCGGCCACTCCCCGCGCTGGAGAGGCACGAACGACGGCACGGGCAAGCCGCTCAACGGCGACAAGATTCTCCGCGACTACGCCCTCAAGCACGGCGCGCGCTTTGACTACAACATGAAGATGGTCAAGCTCGAGAAGAAGAACGGCCGCGTCACGGGCGTCATCGCCGAAAACGGCGACGGCAAGTACGTGCGCTACAACGCCCGCAAGGGCGTGGTGGTTGCCACCGGCGGCTACGCGCGCAACTACAAGATGCTCAATGCCCTGCAGCCCTGGAACCTGCGCATCGTCGGCATCAGCTCCGCCATGCCGGGCGCGCTCGGCGACGGCATCCGCGCCTGCCTCTGGGCCGGCGCCAAGATGGATGAGACGCACTCGATGATGATGTTCGACCGCTGCGCCATCCGTCCGGACCAGCACCCGGGCATCGACACCATCAAGTCGGGCGACTCGGGCATGTTCTGGATGGGCTCGCAGCCGTGGCTCAAGGTGAACGCCGACGGCAAGCGCTTCATGAACGAGTCGGGCACCTACGAGAACGTCCTGCACGCCGACGAGTACAACAAGGGCCACGTCCACTACACGCTCTTTGACAGCAACTGGGTGCAGTACGCCAAGCAGTTCAAGATGCACGGCTGCTCGAGACTCTTCCCGTTTGAAAACGGCGCTGACCCCAACGTGCCCTGGCAGGTGATGAAGAACAAGATGCTCCCGGGGCTCCTTGAAAAGGGCTACGTGCAGAAGGCCGACACGATCGAGGAACTCGCCAAGAAGCTCGGTCTGCAGCCCGATGCGCTCAAGGCCACGGTCGACCGTTACAACAAGCTTGTTTATGCCGGCAACGACACCGACTACGGCAAGGAGAAGCATCGCCTCTCCCCGCTCGACAAGCCGCCGTTCTACGGCGCCAAGACGACCGGCCGCGTGCTCTGCACGATGGACGGCATTCAGATCAACACGCACATGAACGCCATCGACACCGAGGGCAACCCGATCCCGGGCCTCTATGTCATCGGCAACGACTCGGGCGGATATTTCGCCAACGAGTATCCGAACCTCTCGACCGGCATGGCCTGCGGCCGCACGGTGACGTTCGGACGCCTGGTGGGCCTCGAGCTCGCCAAGGCCAAGGCGTAACGGTGTTCTCCTGCCGTGCGGGCCTCCTCTGCGGGGCTCGTGCGGCAGGACCCCCCAGCGTCCTCCGTCAAAGGAAAAGCCGCCGCTTTCCCCGCACCAGCGGGAAAGACGGCGGCCTTTTTGTGTCCGTGCCGCCCTACTCGGCGATCGGAATGATGAAGCGACCGTAATCGCGCTGCTTTTCGCCGTGCACGCCCGCGAGCTGCAGCTCGCGGATGAGCAGCCCGTCGCCGGCCGGCGTGAAGCCGAGGCGCCGCAGCGCGATGAAGGCCGGATGGCGTCCCGCGGCGATGTCCTCGAGCGAAAAGGCTCCCTTGAGGCCCGCAAAGTGGTAGATGAAGCACTTGCCGAGCGGTAGCCGGATCACGGCGCCGTTCGACGGCAGGCCGCAGCGCTTGAGGCAGGACTCCGTGACCGCGAGCCCCCAGTTGGCGGAGCGTGTCGTGTCGGAGGCAATGTTCGTGACGTAGAGCGCCGATTTCACGGTCGGCAGCCACGAGCACCAGTCCCTCACGATTTCGTAGATGCGGTCGTCGTCGATGAAGTCCTGGCTGCTCGAGTGAAAAAGAAAATAAGAAGGCTCGAGCTCCCTGATTTCCCAGTCGATCGGCCGCCGCCTGCGCGCTTCGGCCCACTGGCGGAAACGGTCGTGGGCCTCGAGGAGGGCCTCGGTGCGCTTGACGCTCTGGCGCATTTCATCGGCCTTTTTATCGAGCTCCGCGAGCACGCGGTCCTCGTCATCGAGCAAGAGCGCGCCCATGTCGCGGATATGCACGCCGTAGTTGCGCAGCTTCATGTACTCGATGACGCGCGCCGAGTCGTGGAACGGGTAGTAGCGATAGCCGCTCTTGCGCTGCTCCACGCGCAGGAGCCCCGCCTCTTCGTAATGCTTGAGAAAATCAGTAGAAACGCCCATGAAGCGGGCAAAATCACCGATGCGATAGCGCTTTTCCGTGTTTTTATCCTCCATAAGAATTTCTACCTCTTTTCTAGCCGGAGATCCATGTGGCAAAAGCTCTAGGACGAAAGGATGAGAAGCCTTCGGATCATCGTTAAAAATTATGAGGATACAACAATTCCCACAAGAAAACTATTGAGATTTTCTTGCAAAATCCGCAACACAAAGTTGCCCTTTGCCCTGCAACACTTGGCTTTAAGGTGCTACTATTAGC
The DNA here is from genome assembly GCA_047777475.1 of Burkholderia sp. GTDB lineage: Bacteria > Pseudomonadota > Gammaproteobacteria > Burkholderiales > Burkholderiaceae_F > Sutterella. The sequence continues at coordinate 95,284 of JBKEET010000002.1, read as the reverse complement.
TCACTTCCGGGGCATAGCCCCGCTCAATCGCTCCTTCCCGGAACGGCTGAGAGTGCCGCTCAAGCAGATCCCTGCGGCGGCTTGTTTCCCACATTAAAAATTTCTGTTCCTGCCCGACCCAGGGCTCACAGTGCCCGCGCACGGGCAGTTAACAGACCTTTCACGGAGAAATCCATGAGCCAGATCATTGATGTCACTGACAGCAACTTCAACGATGTCGTCGCCAAGTCCGAGCTTCCCGTGCTCGTCGACTTCTGGGCTCCCTGGTGCGGCCCCTGCCGCATGATGGGCCCGCGCGTCGAGAAGGCCGCCGCCGAATACGACGGCAAGCTCGTCGTGGCGAAGTACAACTGCGATGAAAGCCAGATGGTCGCCGCCGAGAACAACATCTCGGCCATTCCGACGATCATCGTCTTCAAGAAGGGCGAAGCGGTCGACAGCAACACCGGTGCCGTTGACCAGTCCACGCTCAACGCTTTCATCGAGAGAAATCTCTGATACACTTCTCAGCGGCGCGAAGCTTCGACGCTTCGCGCCGTTTCAATTTCCTTTCTCCACTGACTTTTCCCTTTCCGCGCGGACTCTGATTGCAAAACCCGCGCAGAAGTTCTTTGTTCCCACTGACCGAATAAAAACGCCGGCCGTCCTCCTGAGACGGACGAGCCGCCGTATGCAGGCTTATGCATCTTTCCGACCTTAAATCGCTTCATATTTCCCAGCTCCTTGACATGGCCTACGCGCTCGAGATCGACAACGCGCAGCGCATGCGCAAGCAGGAGCTCATGTTCGCCATCCTCAAGAAAAAGGCCAAGGCGGGCGAACAGATCTTCGGCGACGGCACGCTTGAAGTGCTCCCCGACGGCTTCGGCTTCCTGAGAAGCCCCGACACGTCGTACCTGGCGAGCACCGACGACATTTACATCTCGCCCTCGCAGATCCGCCGCTTCAACCTGCACACCGGCGACTCCATCGAAGGCGAGGTGAGGACGCCCAAGGACGGCGAGCGCTACTTCGCGCTCGTGCGCGTCGACACCGTCAACGGCCTGCCGCCCGAAAGCGTCAAGCACCGCATGCTCTTTGAGAACCTCACGCCGCTCTTCCCGAACGAGCAGCTCAAGCTCGAGCGCGACATGCGCGGCGACGAGAACCTCACGGGCCGCATCATCGACATCATCGCCCCGATCGGCAAGGGCCAGCGCGCGCTGATCGTCGCGCCCCCGAAGTCGGGCAAGACGGTTCTGATGCAGCACATCGCGCACGCCATCACGGCCAACTACCCCGACGTGACGCTCTTCGTCCTGCTGATCGACGAGCGCCCCGAGGAAGTGACCGAGATGCAGCGCTCGGTGAAGGCCGAGGTCGTCGCCTCGACGTTCGACGAGCCGGCCGCGCGCCACGTGCAGGTCGCCGAAATGGTGATCGAAAAGGCGAAGCGCCTCGCCGAGAGCAAGCGCGACGTGGTGATCCTGCTCGACTCGATCACGCGCCTTGCGCGCGCCTACAACACGGTGATCCCCTCTTCCGGCAAGGTCCTCACGGGCGGCGTTGACGCCAACGCCCTGCAGCGTCCGAAGCGCATCTTCGGCGCCGCGCGCAACCTCGAGGAAGGCGGCTCGCTCACGATCATCGGCACGGCCCTGATCGACACGGGCTCGCGCATGGACGACGTGATCTACGAAGAGTTCAAGGGCACGGGCAACAACGAAATCCACCTCGAGCGCCGCCTCGCCGAGAAGCGCGTCTACCCGGCCATCAACCTCAACCGCTCGAGCACCCGCCGCGAGGAGCTCCTGCTTAAGCCCGACGTGCTCCAGAAGGTCTGGATCCTCCGCAAGTTCCTCTACGACATGGACGAGCTCGAAGCGATGGAATTCCTGCTCGACAAGATGAAGGCGACGAAGAACAACGAAGAGTTCTTCAACCTCATGAAGCGCGGCTGATAAAGAGCCCTGCTTCGCTTTCCGGCCCCGGCAAGAAATGCTTTTTCCGGGGCCGTTTTGCATCCGGAGAACGTAAAAAAGAGCCGGCCCCGCGGGACCGGCTCCTCTCTTTTGAGAATTCTCTTTTTTTCGGCTTACCTGGCGTCGGGCCAGACCTCGCGCGCGATGTCGCGGGCGAGCCGAACCTTCGCCCACTGCTGCTCCTCGGTCATGATGTTGCCCTCCTCGGTCGAGGCAAAGCCGCACTGCGGCGAGAGGCACAGGCGCTCGAGCGGCACGTAGCGGCTCGCCTCCTTGATGCGCTTCTTGATCTCGTCCTTGTCCTCGAGATCCGGGAACTTGCTCGTGAGCAGGCCGAGCACCACCGTCTGGTCCTTGATGAAGCGAAGCGGCTCGAAGCCGCCCGCGCGGGCCGTGTCGTACTCGAGGAAGAAGCCGTCGACGCGGCAGCCGCCGAAAAGCACCTCGGCGACGGGCTCGTAGCCGCCCGAGCTGAACCACGTGCTCCTGAAATTGCCGCGGCAGATGTGCATCGTCACCGTGAGGTCTTCGGGCTTATCGCGCAGGACTTCGTTGATGCAGGCGACGTAATGCCTGGCGAGCGCATCGACGTCGATGCCGCGCGCCTGATAGGCCTCGCGCTTTTCCTTCGAGCAGAGCTCGCCCCAGCTCGTGTCGTCGAGCTGCAGGTAGCGGCAGCCGCGCTCGTAAAGCGCCTTCACCGCGTCGCGCCACGTCTGCGCGATGTCGGCGAAGAGCAGCGCCTCGTTGCCCTTGTAGCGCTCGATGGGCTGATAGTGCGCCTCGCGCACGCAGCAGATCAGATGCAGCATCGAGGGCGACGGGATCGTGAACTTCACGGGCGCATCGCCCGCGATGGCCTTGAGCCGGTCGAAGGCCTCGAGGAACGGATGGTTTTCCGGGAAATGCACGCGGTCGGCGATCACCACGGTCTCGGCCTTGGGCTGGCGGCCCTCGAAATGCACCGACCAGGCCTCGGCCTTGACGTGGCGGATGCCGCCCAGGGCGGCGAGGAAGTCCAGGTGCCAGAAAGCGCGGCGGAATTCGCCGTCGGTCACCGCGGTGAGGCCGTTTTCGCGCTCCTTGCGCACGAGGTCCGCAATCGCGGCGTCCTCGATTTCGGTGAGCTGCGCGCGGGTGATCTGGCCGGCGGCGAAGCGGGCGCGGGCCTGCGCGAGCGATTTCGGACGAAGGAAGCTGCCGACGACGTCGCAGCGGTAGGGCGGGTTGACATGAGCCATGATCTGCATCCTCAGAAAAAAGAAAATCAAAAGTCGGTTTTCTTATTCTGCCTGCTGATCGGCCGGCTTGCGGCGGTAATACCGCAACGGAAGGCGATTTTGCGCCGCCCGGTCGGGCCGAAAAAAGCCCGCGTGCATGAACGCGGGCCTTTTGTCCGGAAACGGCGGACGCTCAGAGCGTTTTCAGGTTGCTGCGGATATGCGCGGCCACCTCTTCGTCGTCGGCGCTCGTGACTTCGATGTGCGAGAAGCCCGCCTCGTGCAGCCGGCGCACGATGCGCGGATGCAGCGTGATCGCCGTGCCGCGCACGAACCAGTCGCGCACGTTCGGGATCGGGTGGATCGCATGGAAGAGCGCATCGACCGCATCGGTGCTCGTGATGTAGACGATGGGCGACGGGCCCTGCGAGGCGAGGATCAGGTCGTGCGTCTGGCGCATGGTGAGCTCAAGGGGCACGCGCACGTAGGCGCACATGACGATCACGTCGGAGCCGATGCTCCTGAACTGCTCGGGCAGCCACTCGCGGCCCGTCTGGCCGCGCAGGAAGAGCACGCGCGAGGGCGCGCCGCGGCGCTTCACGAGCTCCCAGAGGGCTTCGCTGCCGGAGTGCTCCGCATCGCCTTCCGGATAAAGGAGGCGGACCTTGTCGCCCCAGGCGGCGCGGATCACCTTGGCGGTGCCTTCGCCGACCGTGGCGAGCGTGATGTGCTCCGGCCATTCGCGCACCCAGTGCGCAACGGCGGCGACGGCGGCGGGGCTGGCGAGCACCGCCATCTCCACGTCGTCAAGGTGAGAGAGGCGATCCTGCACCAGCTCGCAGTCTTCCTTCGGAGGCAGCTCAATACTGAAAGCGGGCCATCGCCAGCACGCAATCCCCTCTTTCTCCAGAAGGGCTGCAAGGCGGTTGTTGGCTTCGCCGGGCCGCATGAGAATGACCGGCTGATGTAAAGACATAGTCGTCCTCTTGATATGAATTAAGCGCTCAAAACAGCCTTGAGTATACCCTCCGCACCCTGACCGCGCAGATCCGAAACGACGCGATCGGCGATTTTTTCGGCTTCTTCGGGGAGTCCGCGCGCTTCGGCGCGCACCGCTTCGCCCGTCTTGTGATTGCCGACCAGGGCGCGCAGCCAGAGCTCGCCCTTGTCGATGATCGCGTAAGCGGCGAGCGGCACCTGGCAGGAGCCGCCCAGGGCGCGCGAGACGGCGCGCTCGGCGCGGCAGCAGGCCCGGGTCTCGGGATCGTTGATGAAGGCAAGCGCCTCGCGCATGCGCTCGTCGCCCGCGCGGATCTCGACGCCCAAGGCGCCCTGGCCCGGCGAAGGCAGGCTCACCTCGGCGGGCAGGATCATGCGGATGCGCTCCGAAAGGCCCAGGCGCTTCAAGCCGGCGCTCGCCATCACGAGGGCATCAAACTCGCCCGCGTCGAGCTTGCGCAGGCGGGTGCCCACGTTGCCGCGCACGGACTTCACCGTGAGGTGCGGGTAATTGACGCGCAGCATCAGCTCGCGGCGCAGGCTCGCCGTGCCGACGACGGCGCCCGCGGGCATCTCGTCGAGGCTCTTGTATTTCGGCGAGACGAGCGCGTCGCGGGGATCCTCGCGCACGCTGACGGCCGCAAGCTCGAAGCCTTCGGGCAGCTCCATCGGGACGTCCTTGAGGGAGTGCACCGCAAGGTCCGCCTCGCCGGCGGCCATGGCCGTCTCGAGTTCCTTGACGAAGAGTCCCTTGCCGCCGATCTTCGAAAGCGTGGTGTTGAGAATCTTGTCGCCCTTGGTGGTGATGCCGAGGAGCTCCACCGAGGCTCCCTTGTAGCGGTCCCTCAGAAGGGCCTGAACGTGCTCCGCCTGCCACATGGCAAGCGGGCTCTCGCGCGTGGCGATGATGCAGTGATCGAACATAGTGTCCAGCGTGTACGAAAAGCCGCGCCCGCGCTCGGCCGAGCGCGGACGCCGCAAAAAAGGAAATTCTGCCTGAAGGACCGCCCGGGGGTGCCGTTGGGCGGCACGGCGCGCCTTCAGCGCCCCACACTTTAGCAGAGGGAGTTTGCGTTTCGCTTAACGCTTCGGTGCGGCGCGGCTCTTTGTCGAAGAAACAGCGGGTTGCACGGAACTTCACTTTCTGCAATAATGGCAAGCTTCCCAGTTGGCACGTGGATTGGCATGCCTGCCGTAAGACCCGAAACGTCGGGCAGACTCGTAAGGCCGTCAGGGCGACCGACAAAAAACTAGGAAATCACTCCAAATGAAGAAAGACATTCATCCCGAATACCGCGACGTCGCTTTCGTCGACCTTTCCATCAACAAGACCTTTATTATTCCTTCGTCCGCTCAGACCAAGGAAACGATTGAGATCGACGGCAAGACCTATCCGCTTTACAAGCTCGACACGTCTTCCGCGAGCCACCCCTTCTACACGGGCGCTCAGACGCGCATCGTCGAGGCCGGCCGCGTTGAGAAGTTCCGCGCGAAGTTCGCCGCCAAGCGCAAGGAGATGGAAGCTGCCGCTCAGGCCGCCAAGTCCTCCAAGTAATTGGCATGCTCTGCGCCGGTCGACCTCCGGCGCTCAGCCGTAAGAAAGGGGCAGCCGCCGAGTATTCGGGCTGTCCTTTTCTTTTGCGCGCTTAGCCGCGCCGCTGTTTTTCCGTTCACGTAGAGGCAGGTGCATCCGTGCTCAGAGAGCGTCCGAGTCCCGTCAAACTTTCCCAGGAAGCCGCCAGAAAGCTCCCCCGCTGGGGTCTTATTGCGCTGCTGCTGGTCTTTTCTGCCTGCGGCTTTTGGATGACAGGCCTCTGGACCCTGCGCGACGCCGCCGGCTTCGGCGCGGCGCTTTCCGTCATGAAGGGCGACGCGGCCGCGATGCTCATGCCCTCCGTGATCGATTCGCCGGTCACCGCGAGCGGCCCGCTCACGGCCTGGGTCTCCGCCTTCTTCATCGCCGTCTTCGGCGAGAGCGGCTACGGCCTCAAGATCTGTTCCGACGTCATCGCCCTGCGCCTTGCCGCGGGCTTCTGGTTCTCGCTTTCGTGCGCGGCGCTCTGGTACGGCACCTGGAAGCTGGCGCGCCGCCCCGAGGCGCAGCCCATTCAGTTCGCCTTCGGCGGCGAAGCCTCGCCCCGCGACTACGGCCGCGCCGTGGCCGACAGCACGGTGCTGCTTTTCGTCGCCACGTTCGGCCTCGTGATGATCCAGCACGAGGCGCTCCCCGACACGGGGCTGCTCGCCATGGGCGCGCTCAACTTCTTCGGCCTGGCCGCGGCGCTGCGCCGCCCGGCGAAGGGGTTCTTCGTCGCGGGCCTGGCCGTCGGCGGCGCGGTGCTCGCCTCGACCGTCTTCTCCGGGCTCTGGCTCCTCGTCATCTCGCTCATCATCTCGTTCTGCGTGCCGGCCTATTTCGGCGGCGCCGCAAAGCGCGCGCTCTCGCTGCTTGCTGGCGCGCTCTTGCCGCCCGCGCTCTGGATCGGCGCCTCGTTTGCCGTCGCGCCCGAAACCGCGCAGGCGTGGTTTGCGGCGTGGAAGGCCGAGCAGCTCTCGCTCTTCGGGCTCATCCGGCTCGATACGCTCCTCTGGCTGCTGCGCAACTCGATCTGGTTCCTCTTCCCGCTCTGGCCGCTCGCGCTGCGCTGCCTTTACAGCTGGCGCCGGCAGCTGAACCTCACCCATATCCGCATGCCGCTCCTGCTCTGCGCGGGAGGGCTCCTCGCCGGGATTTTCTCCTCGCCCGATGCGATCGAGACGGTGTTCATCATCTTCACGCCGGCGCTGGCCGTGCTCGCCGCCTTCGGGCTCATGAGCCTGCGGCACGGCAATGAGAACATCCTCGACTGGTTCGCGATCACCGTCTTCACGCTCGGCACGCTCACGCTCTGGACCTACTGGTTCGCCTGGCTCACGAACTTCGCCCCGAAGATGGCCTTCTCGATCGCGCGCCTGGCGCCGGGCGCCTCGGCGCACGCCGACCTCGGCCTCGCGGCGGCCGTCGCCGTCACGGCCCTTTGGTTTGCCTTCGTGCTCTGGCGCCTGACGCACCGGCCCGTCGTCATCTGGCGCGGTCCCTGGCTCGCCGCCGCGGGCCTCACCGCCGTGATCGCCGTGGCGCTCTCGCTCTTCCACGGGGCGGCCGACACGAACCGCTCCTACGCCCCCGTGGCGAAGACGCTCGCCTCCACGCTGAGGAGCGTCGGCATGAACGAAGGCGAATGCATCGCCGGCTACAACCTCCCGTCCGGCCTGCAGGCGATCTTCTATTACTACGGCGGCTTCCGCACTTACCGCGGCGAAGCGGCCGACAGATGCCGCTACGGCATCGTGCGCTCGCGCGACGGCAAGGCCGATCCGGAAGGCGCCCTGCCGGTGCCCCCGGCCCGCCGCCCGCACACGGACGAAATTTTCGTTGTAATCCGCAATCCGCAGCAATGACGAACAATCTCACACCGCCCAAAATCTCCCTGGCCGGCATGGCCAAGCTCGCAGGGCCGATCTTCATCGCCAACATCGCCATCATCGGCGGCGGCACCATCGACACCGTCATGGCGGGCCAGCTCGGCAAGGACCACCTCGCCGCGATCGCCCTGGGCCTGGCGGCCACGCTCTGCGTGACGCTCGCGCTCACGGGCATCCTCATGAGCCTCTCGCCCATCACGGGCCACCATTTCGGCGCGCGCGAGTACCCGAAGATCGGCGAGGACCTGCAGCAGAACCTCTGGCTCGGCGTCTTCCTCTCGCTCATCGGCGTCCCGCTCCTCATGGACACCAGCCTCTGGACGAAGCTCGGCGGCGTCTCGGGCGACGTGGCGCACATGGCCTCGCAGTACCTGATCTTTTCGGCGATCGGGCTCCCGGGCGCGCTCTTTGCGCGCACGTTCATCTCGACCAATTCCGCGCTCTCGCGCCCCAAGATCCCGATGTTCATCTCGATCGGCACGCTGCTCCTCAAGGCTCCCGTCAACGCCGTCTTCATGTACGGCTGGTTCGGGCTGCCGGCGATGGGCGGCGCGGGCGCCGGCGCCGCGTACTGCGTGCTCACCTACCTCTCGCTCCTCGTGCTCGTCGTCATCTGGCGCAAGGACAGCTTCTACAAGGAATTCCATTCGGACCGCATCTGGGCGCCGCGCTGGAGCCTGCTCAGGGAACAGCTGCGCATCGGCATTCCGATCGGGCTTTCGACCTTCTTCGAGGTCTCGAGCTTCACGCTGATGGCGATCTTCGTGTCGCGCTTCGGCTCGGAAGTGATTTCCGCGCACCAGATCGTCTCGAACATCACCTCGATGTGCTACCAGGTGCCGCTCTCGCTCGGCATCGCCACCTCGGTGCTGGTCTCGCAGAGCCTCGGCGCGCGCTGGCCCTCGGTCGCCTATGAAGCGCTCAAGCGCTCGCTCAAGCTCGTCACCTCGGTCGCGCTCGTAATCGTGCTCGCGCTCTTTTTCACGCGCGGCTTCATCATGTCGCTCTACACGAGCGACGCGGGCGTCATCAAGCTCGGCACCTCGGTGCTGATCTTCGGCTGCATCTACCACGTCTTCGACGCGATGCAGTGCGTCTCCTCGTTTGCGCTGCGCGGCTACCGCGTGACGCGCGCGCCGATGATCATCTACGGCGTGATGCTCTGGGCGGTCGGCCTCGGCGGCGGCTACATCTTCGGCTTCGGCGCCGAGTGGGCCGGCGGCCCCTACGGCATCTTCGGCTTCTGGGGCGCCACGACGGTTGGCCTCATCCTCACGGGCATCGCGCTCAGCACCATGGCCATCGTGGTCGGCCGCAGGAACCTCAGGCGCGAAACGCACACGCCCGAGGAAGTCGCCGCGGCGATCCGCGAGGCAACGCATTAAGCCAACTCCTGCGACTCCCTAAAAGCGAAAGCGGCGCTCCGGAAAAACCGGGCGCCGCTTTCGCTATATGATGGAGGGACATTTTGAAGAAGCTTAATTTCTACGCCAATATGTCCACCGTCATTTATCCCAGCCCGATCTTCGGGCCCGTGCACAGCCGCCGGCTCGGCATCTCGCTCGGCATCAACCTGCTGCCCGGCGACGGCAAGATCTGCAACTTCGACTGCATTTACTGCGAGTGCGGCTTCAACGAGGAGAAGAGGCCCCACTCGCGCATGCCTTCTCGCGCCCTTGTGAACGAAAAGCTGCGCGAGAAGCTCGAAGAGATGAAAGCCGCGGGACAGCTCCCCGACACGCTCACCTTCGCCGGCAACGGCGAGCCGACGGGACATCCGGAGTTCGCCGAGATCATCGACGACGTGATCGCGCTGCGCGCCGAGTATGCGCCCAAGGCCAAGATCAGCGTCCTCACCAACGCCACGCACATCCTCAAGGATTCGGTGTTCAAGGCGCTCCTCAAGGTCGACAACGCCCTTCTGAAGCTCGATACGGTCGATGCCGACTACATCCGCTTCGTCGACCGCCCGACGAGCCGCTACGATCTCCCGGCGCTCATCGAGCGCATGAAAGAATTCAAGGGCCGCTGCGTCATCCAAAGCATGTTCATGAAGGGCAGCTGGGAAGGCCGGAGCGTCGACAACACGACCGAGCGCTATGTGGGCCCGTGGCTCAAGGCCATCGCCGACATCAGGCCGCGCTTCGTGACGGTCTACACGATCGACCGGGAAACGCCCGACGCGGATCTCAAGAAGGCAACGCACGAGGAGCTCGACGGCATCGCCGCGCGGGTCAGGGCGCTTGGGATCGAGGCGAGCGTGAGCTACTGAGGCGCGCTTCCCCCCCCCCCCGAAAAATTGAAGGCCTTCGGAACGACTCGGTTCCGAAGGCCTTTTTGTTCGAGCCGGCAGGGCGCCGGAAGGCGCCCCTGCGCGGATTAATAGCGCTTTTCTTCCAGCGCCTTGATGCGGTCCTCGATCGAGGGATGCGTGGCAAAGAGGCTGCCCACACCGCCCGCAATGCCGAAGCCCTTGGCAGCGCCCGGAAGCTCGGCGGTCTCAACGCCGCCGAGGCGGCGCAGAGCGGCGATCATCGGCTGAGCGGAGCCCATGATCTGAGCGGAGCCCGCATCGGCGTGGAACTCACGCCAGCGCGAGAAGGCGCAGACGATGATCGAGGCGAGGAACCCGAGGCAGATGTCGAGCACCATCGAGGTGACGTAGTAGCCGACGCCCGGGGCATCGCTTTCGTTGCGGAGCACGCCGCGGTCGACGACCCAGCCGACGATGCGGGAGAGGAACACGACGAAGGTGTTCATCACCCCCTGCAGCAGCGTCATCGTGACCATGTCGCCGTTCTTCACGTGGGTGAGCTCGTGGCCGATCACGGCCTCGACCTCGTCGCGGTTCATCAGCTGAAGAAGGCCCGTCGAAACGGCGATCATCGAGCTCGACTGCGAGGCGCCCGTGGCGAACGCGTTCGGATCGCCGTTGTAGATGCCGACTTCCGGCATCGGGATGCCGGCCTTCTGGGACTCGCTGCGGACGACGTTGACGAGATAGCTCTCGAGGCCGCTCTGGGGATGATCGACGTCGATCATCTGCACGCCCATGGACATCTTGCACATCTGCTTGCTCATCAGCAGCGAGATGATCGAGCCGGAGAAGCCGACCACCATGGCGAAGATGAACAGCGCGCCGTAGTTGAGCGACTGGCCGGCCATCGTGCCGAAGTTCACGCCGAAGACCATCTGGATGATCGTCAGAACGGCGGAAAGCATCACGAAGACGGCAAAGTTGGCGAGAATCAGCAGACCAATTCTTTTAAGCATAAAAGCTGTGACCTTTCTTATTAATTGTGAGGAAGAGAGCCGTTGTCTGTTTTCTTTTGGAGGCGCGGCCGCAACCGCTCGGATGAACTGCGCCGATGAATTTTTATTTTAGGGTTAACCAGAAAATTTCAAGGGTTTGACCGGACGCTTAATTGTAACCAAGAGACAAAAGCGTCACATCGGTCACTTGGAGTCCTCGAGGCGCCGCGGCGGGAAGCTGTCCCAGGAGCCGCAGGCGAGGCAGTGCCAGACGAAGGACGAAGCGAGGAAGCCGCACTTGCGGCACTGGTAGCGCGCGAGGCGCCGCGAGTGGCGCTGCAGGAGCGAGGCAAGGAGCTTGTCCTCGCCGTTTTCCGGATGCTCCTTCTCGCGCAGCGTGCTCAGGAGCGAGAAGCCCGAGAGCGTCGGATGGCGGGACAGGATGGCCTCGACCGTGCGCTGCGCGTCGGCGGAACCCTGCCACTGCGCAATGCGCGTCACGGCCGCTTCCATGAGGTCGATGCTTTCGCTGCCGGCGAGCGCCTCGTGCAGGAGCGCGAGCGCCTCGCTGCGGCGGCCGAGCTTGTCGAGCGCATCGGCGATGCGCCCGATCACGAGCGCCGTGTAGTCGGGCGTCTTCTTCATCACGAAGCGCCAGCGCTCGAGCGCCTTCTGCAGGTCGCCCGCCGCGGCGGCGATGTCGCCCGCGGTGATGTTGGGACGCGGCAGCTCGGGCTTCACCTCGAGCGCTTTGTGGATGTATTCGTTCGCGAGCTCGAGGTCCTTGCGGCGCATGGCGTTGTCGGCAAGCTCGCAGTAGTAGTGCGCGATGTCTTCCGTCCGGTCTTCGCCCGCCTGAGCCTGGATCTGGCTCGCGACGTCGATGGCGGACGTCCATTCGTGCTCGATGCAGTAGATGCGAAGCAGGGCCTTGAGCGCCGTGAGGTGCTCGGTGGGGTCCTCGCAGAGCTTCTTGTAGGCCTCCTCGGCGCGGCCGAAGAGGCCGGCGGTGAGGTAGTCCTCGGCGAGCTCCCGCTGCGCCTTGACGCGGTCCGCATCGGGAATGTCCTCGCGGTTCACGAGATGGTTGTGAAGCTTGATGGCGCGCTCAAACTCGCCGCGGCGGCGGAAGAGCACGCCGAGCACATGGTGCAGCTCGATGAGCTCGGGATCGAGCCTCACGACTTCGATGAACGGATCGATGGCTTTTTCCGGATGGTCGCTCATGAGCATGGCCACGCCGCGCGAATAGGCTTCGGGCAGCTGGCGGCTCTGCTCCTCGCGCTCCCTGGCGTCGAACCCGCGGGCCCACCAGCCCGCCGCAAAAAGCACCGGGACGAGCACCAGATACCAGAGTTCAAAATCCATAGTAGAGAAGTACCGCTGTTTGCTTCGCAGAAAATAATGATTGTCGCACGCTTTGGGGCTTCTTGCCTAAAGATACGCAAAAGGCCGCGGACACTTTCATGCCGCAGCCTTTTGCGTATCTGCCCCGGAGTGCTCCGGGGCAGCGAACGGCAATTCCCGCGGGGCGCCTTCCCTTTCAGCGAAAAGGAAGGACGCCTCCAAAGGAATTACTTGTCCTGAAGCTTGGCCTTCAGGAGAGCACCGAGGTTCGTCGTGCCCGTGGCGGCGCCGGCGTCGGCGTTGACACGGCTCAGAGCCGCGCGCGCTTCAGCGGCGTCCTTGGCACGGACGGAGAGCTGGATGCTGCGGTTCTTGCGATCGATGTTGGTGATCAGGGCCTCGACTTCGTCGCCGACCTTGAGAACGGTCGTGGCGTCGTCGACGCGGTCAGCGGAGATCTCGCTGGCGCGCAGGTAGCCTTCCACATCGTCGCCGAGATCGATCACGGCGCCGCGGGCGTCAACAGACTTGACCTTGCCCGTGACGATCGTGTTCTTCTCGTGCGTAGCGGCAAACGTGGAGAACGGATCGCCGCCGAGCTGCTTCAGGCCGAGCGAAATGCGCTCGCGCTCCGTGTCGATGGCGAGAACGACAGCCTCAAGCTCGTCGCCCTTCTTGTACTTGCGGATGGCTTCTTCGCCCGGCTCGTTCCAGGAGAGGTCCGAGAGATGGACGAGGCCGTCAATGCCGCCGTCAAGACCGATGAACACGCCGAAGTCCGTGATGGACTTGATCTGGCCCTTGACCTTGTCGCCCTTCTTGTGGGTCTGAGCGAACTCTTCCCAAGGATTGGCCTTGCACTGCTTCATGCCGAGCGAGATGCGGCGGCGCTCCTCGTCGATGTTGAGGACCATGACCTCAACCTCGTCGCCGACCTGCACGACCTTGCGCGGATCGACGTTCTTGTTCGTCCAGTCCATTTCGGAGACGTGGACGAGGCCTTCGATGCCGTCCTCGACCTCAACGAACGCACCGTAGTCGGTGATGTTCGTGACCTTGCCGAAGAGACGATGGCCCTGCGGATAGCGGCGGGAGATACCCACCCACGGATCCTCGCCGAGCTGCTTCAGGCCGAGGGAAACGCGGCAGCGCTCCTTGTCGAACTTGAGGACCTTGGCCTCGAGTTCCTGGCCGACCTGAACGACTTCGCTCGGATGACGGACGCGGCGCCAGGCCAGGTCCGTGATGTGGAGCAGGCCGTCGATGCCGCCGAGATCAACGAACGCACCGTAGTCGGTGATGTTCTTGACCACGCCCTTGACGATGGCGCCTTCCTTGAGGGTCTCAAGGAGCTTGGCGCGCTCTTCGCCCATGTTCGCCTCGATGACGGCACGGCGGGACACCACCACGTTGTTGCGGCGGCGGTCAAGCTTGATCACCTTGAACTCATAGGTCTGGCCTTCGTACGGCGTCGTGTCCTTGACGGGGCGCGTGTCGACGAGAGAGCCCGGGAGGAAGGCGCGGATGCCGTTGGTCATCACCGTCAGGCCGCCCTTGACCTTGCCGGTCACGGTGCCGGTGACGAGCTCGCCGCTCTCAAGAGCCTTCTCGAGGTTCATCCAGGCAGCGAGGCGCTTGGCCTTGTCGCGGCTCAGGCTGGTGTCGCCGTAGCCGTTGTCGATGGACTCGATGGCCACGGAGACGAAGTCGCCCGGCTTGACGGTGACTTCACCGCGGTCGTCCTTGAACTCTTCGATCGGCACATAAGCCTCGCTCTTGAGGCCGGCGTTGACGACGACGACGTTGTTTTCCACGCGAACGACTTCGGCGGAGATGACTTCGCCCTGGCGCATTTCCTGGTTGGCGATGCTTTCCTTGAAGAGCTCGGCAAAGCTTTCTTCGGGCTTATTGGTTTCGTTGGTCATTATTGATTAGAAAAAATACACACCCTCGGGGGCCCCCTCGGGCGGAGTTAAAAAATGAAGCCGCTCGCCAGAGCGGCTCCGGGGAAAAAACAGAGTCAGTATTTTACGACAACTTTTTCTTTTCGTCCCACCAATTTAGGACTTTTTTGACGGCTTCCTCAATGCCCATGTCCGAAGTGTCGAGGAGCTTGGCGTCGGGAGCGGGCTTGAGCGGCGCCGCGGCGCGCGAGCTGTCGCGGCGGTCGCGCTCGGTGAGATCGGCCACAAGCTTCTCGAGATCGGCCTTTTCGCCGCGCTCGATCAGCTGCTTGTAGCGGCGCTGCGCGCGCACCTCGGGCGAGGCGGTGAGGAAAATCTTGAGCGCGGCCTCGGGGAAAACCACCGTGCCCATGTCGCGGCCGTCGGCCACGAGGCCGGGTGCCCGGGCGGCGCGGCGCTGCAGCGCGAAAAGCGCGCGGCGCACTTCGGGAACGGCCGCCACCCTGCTGGTGGCGGCGCTCACCGACTCGGCGCGGATGGCAAGCGTCACGTCCTCGCCTTCGAGGTAGATCCTGCCGTCCTTGAAAACGGGGGCGAGCTCCGAGGCGATGCGCGCGAGCGCGGCGGTGTCCGTGAGGGCCACGCCCTTCTTGAGCGCCGCGAGCGTGGCGATGCGGTAAAGCGCGCCGCTGTCAAGGTAATGGAAGCCGAGAGCGGCGGCTGCGCGCTCCGCGATGGTGCCTTTGCCGCTTGCGGCCGGGCCGTCGACGGTGATCACGCTCACCGCCGCTGTGTCTGTCTGATTCATGCTGTTGTTTTGCTGCCGTTAGTGCTGGTTCTTGGCAAGCGCCTTTTCAAAAACGTCAAAGAAGCGCTTCATGTTCTCGGGCGAGCCCACCGAGATGCGGAGCCATCCCGGGAGCCCGTAGGAGCGCAGGCCGCGCACGATGATGCCGGCCTTGAGGAGCGCCGCCTGCACGTCGTCGGCGTTCGGGACCTCGACCATCATGAAATTGGTGCGGGTGTGCACGAACCTGAGGCCGAGCTTCCTGAACGCCTTCTCGGAGCGCTCGACGCCCTCGGTGACGGTTTTCACGGTCTTCTCGACGAAGGCGTCGTCGCCCAGGGCCGCCACGGCGGCCGCCTGCGCGAGGCGGTTGGCATTGTAAGGCGGACGGATGCGGTTCAGCACCTCGATCGTGCCCGCGCCGGCAAGCGCGAAGCCGATGCGCAGGCCCGCCAGGCCGTAGGCCTTCGAGAAGGTGTGCAGGATGATGACGTTGGGATGGCGCGCGAGCACCTCGCGGTCGACGCTGCGCTCGGCCTTCGGCACGAAGTCGACGTAAGCCTCGTCGAGCACCACGGTGACGCGCTGCGGGACCTTGGCGAGGAACGTCTCAACCGTTTCGGGCGAGGCGTAAAGGCCGGTCGGGTTGTCGGGGTTGGTGATGAAAATGAGCGCCGTGCGGTCGTCGACGGCCGCGGCAATGCCGTCGAAGTCGACCGAGAAATCGGCCTTGGGCGGCACTTCGGTGATGTCGGCGCCGTTGATGTGCGCGGCGAGCGAATAAACGGAGAACGAGTGCTCGGGCACGACGCAGCGGCGGCCGCCCTCGAGGTAGACCTGCGCGATGAGGCCGATCAGCTCGTCGGAGCCGTTGCCCTGGATGATGCAGTCTTCGCCGACGCCGTAGCGCTTCGCGACGGCGCCCTTCAGGTCGAACGCGCCGCCGTCGGGATAGCAGTGGCCCCTGCTCATCATCTTCTCGACGGCCTTGGCGGCCGACTCGGGGAAGCCGATCGGGTTCTCGTTCGCGTTGAGAAGGATGATTTTGTCGGCCGGCATGCCGAGTTCCTTGGCAAGCGCCTCGAGGGGCTTGCCCGCGTTGTAGGGTTCGATGTCGGCGATGTAAGGCAGTGCGCCGCTGGCTGTTTGCGTCATTTCATACTCTCCGTTTTCAGTCAATCAACTAAACAAAAAATCTTTTCCCGCCGCTCATTCGCCGAGCACCGGGTAGGAGCCGAGGATGCGGAACTGCGCCGACTCCTTTTCCATCTCGCCGAGGGCGGCGGCCACCTTGGGCTCGTCCGTGCGGCCCTCGAGGTCGATGAAGAAGTTGTATTCCCAGTGCCCGTTGCGCGCGGGGCGGCTCTCGATGCGGCACATCTGCACGCCCTGCTCGGCGAGCGGATAGAGCACGCGGTAAAGCGCCCCGGGAACATTCCTGACCGTGAAGACGATGCTCGTCTTGAAGGGCTTCCCGGCAAGGCCGAAGTCCCGCGCTTCCCGGCTCATCACGAGAAAGCGCGTGCGGTTGGCCTTCCCGTCCTGGATGCTCCTGAACGCGGCCCGGAGGCCGTAAATCTCGCCCGCCCGCGCGGAGGCGATGCCCGCCGCGCTCGCGTCGAGCGAGGCGAGCCTCGCGCCTTCGGCGTTCGAGTCCACGGCCTGGCGCTTCGCCTCGGGCAGATGGGCGTCGAGCCAGTGACGGCACTGGCCGAGCGCCTGCGCATGCGCATAAACGGTCTTGATCCCGTCGATCGTCCCGCTCTGCGTGAGCAGGCAGTGCTCGACGGGCACGAGCACCTCGCCCACGATGCGGAGCGGGCGCTCAAGCAGCAGGTCGAGCGCATGCGTCACCGTGCCGTTGTTGATGTTCTCGATCGCGATGACGCCGCAGTCCGCCTCGCCGCGCTCGACGGCGTCGAGCACCGCATCGAAGTCGCGGCAGGGAACGGTTCTGGCCTTGGCGCCGAAAAAGCGCACGGCCGCTTCTTCGCAGAACGTGCCGGCCGGGCCGAGGTAGGCCGCCGTGAGTTCAGTCTGCATGGACGTGCCTCCCCGCGAAGCGCTTCATGAAATCGACGAGCCTGACGACGCCCTCGACGGGCATCGCGTTGTACATCGAAACGCGGATGCCGCCCACCTCGCGGTGGCCGGCGAGGTTCATCAGGCCCTCTTCGGCCGCGTCGTGCAGGAACTCCGGCAGGAGCTTCTCGTCGGCGAGCGTGAAGACCGCGTTCATGCGGCTCCTCACGCGGGGCTCCGGCGCGCCGACGTAGAAGTCGGCCATGTCGTCGACGGCCTTGTAAAGGATCGACGAGCGCTCTTCGGCGCGGCTTGCCATCTCTTCAAGGCCGCCCTCTTTTTCGATCCAGCGCGCCATCAGAAGGCTCACGTAGAACTGCAGCACGGGCGGCGTGTTCGGAACGCTCTCCGTCCTGGCGTAATTGGCCCAGTTGAGCAGCATCGGCACCTTGGGGCCGGCGTTGCCGAGCAGGCAGCGCCTGATGATGACGCACGCGAGGCCGGCGGTGCCGAAATTCTTCTGCACGCCCGCCCAGATGACGCCGTAGCGGCGCACGTCGACCGGCCGGCTCATGAAATTGCTCGTCATGTCGGAGACGAAGACCGCATTGAGGCGGTCCACCGCGGGCAGTCCGCGGAACTCGGTGCCGTTGGCCGTCTCGTTGTCGCAGAAATAGACGAAGTCGATGTTGCGCGGCAGGCGGATGACGTTCTTCGGCAGGTCGCGGCCGCTGCCCGACCAGAGCGTCGTCTCGCGCGAGATGCGGCGCGCCTCGGCGCTCGCGGCCTTCGAGAAGATGCCGGTCACCACATAGCCGCCGCGGCAGCCCTGCGTGGTGAGGTTGAGCGGCACCATCGAGAACTGCATGCGCCCGCCGCCGGGGCAGAAGATGATGTCGTAGTCATCGGGCACGTTCAGAAGCGATTTGACGTGCGCCTTGAGCTCGAGCACAACGCCCTCGAACACCGGCGTGCGGTGTCCGAGCTCGAGCAGCGAAATGCCGCGGCCGCCGAAATCCCCGACGGCGGCCTGCGCGCCCCGGATCACTTCCTCGGGGAGCATGGCCGGGCCGGCGGCAAAGTTGTAAGCGCGGTTCATAGAGAGTGGGGTCCTGCCGATGAAAACGCCGTCCGCTCGGGAGCGGCGGAATAAAAACGGGTGCGCCCCAAAAAAGGGCGCACCCGTTTATCTTAGGCGAAATTTAACGGAAGCTTGTTGGCACTATGGCTTACTTCGCTTCATCTCCGTCGCCGGAACCGTCATCTTTCGCGCCGGTCTCGCCGGATTCGGGCTCGTCGGCTTCGGGCTCGTCGTCAGCGGGGTCTTCCTCGAGCGCCTTGTCGGCGTCCTCGGGGACCTCGATGTCGAGGTGCTCGACTTCCTCGTCGCCCGTGGCGGCCACGCGGCGCACCGAAGCGAGCGTGTCGTCGCCGAGGTTGATGAGCCTCACGCCCTGGGCGGCGCGGCTGTAGACCGACACCTCGCTCGCGCGGGTGCGCACGACCTTGCCGCCCGTCGAGAGCAGCATGATCTCGTCGTCTTCGGTGACGAGCACCGAGGAGACGACGCGGCCGTTGCGCTCCGAGGTGGAAATCGCGATGAGGCCCTTGGTGCCGCGGGCATGGCGCGAGTACTCCGCAACCGGGGTGCGCTTGCCGTAGCCGTGCTCGGTGGCGGTGAGAACGAACTTCTCGGGATCGTCGACGACCACGAGCGAGATGACGCTCTGGCCCTCTTCGAGGCGCATGCCGCGCACGCCGTGCGAGGCGCGGCCCATGCTGCGGACGTCGTTCTCGTCGAAGCGCACGCACTTGCCGGCGTCCGAGAAGAGCATCACGTCGCGCGTGCCGTCGGTGATGGCCACGCCGACGAGCTCTTCGCCCGGATCGAGCACCGTCGCGATGATGCCCTTGATGCGGGCGTTGCGGAAGGCCGAGAGCGGCGTCTTCTTCACCGTGCCGCGGTTCGTCGCCATGAAGACGTAGTGCTCGTCGTCATAGCCCTGGATCGGCAGGATGAAGGAAATCTTCTCGCCCTCCTCGAGCGGCAGCAGGTTGACGATCGGGCGGCCGCGGGTGTTCGACTTGCCCTCGGGCAGCTCGAACACGTCGATCGGGTAGACGCGGCCCGCCGTCGAGAAGCAGAGCACGATGTCGTGCGAGTTCGCGATGAAGAGCTCGGAGACCTCGTCGTCCTTGGTCATTTCCTGGACCTTGCGGCCCTTGCCGCCGCGGGTCTGTGCTTCGTAGTCGGCCAGTTCCTGGCTCTTGACGTAGCCGCCGCGCGAGATGGTGACGACCATGTCGCGGCGCGGGATCAGGTCGCGCTTGTCGAAGTTCGGGTCACCCGTCGGGTCGATGCTCGAGCGGCGGTCGTCGCCGTATTCCTCGCCGAGCGCCTTGAGCTCGTCGGCGATGATCGCGTTGACGCGCTCGGGCTTGGCGAGAATGTCGAGGCAGTCGGCGATGGAGCGCATCATCTCGGCGTAGTCCGACCTCACCTTCTCCTGCTCGAGGCCGGTCAGGCGGCGCAGGCTCATGGAGAGGATGTTGTCGATCTGCACGCGGGTGAGATAGTAGAGCCCGTCGCTCTGCAGGCCGCGCGCGGGATCCATGTCCTCGGGATAGTACATGCGGATCTCTTCGGCGCTGCGGCGCGCGAGCTCCTCGGCGAACACCATCGGCCAGCCGCGCGCATAGAGCGCCGCGGCGGCGTCCGCGGGCGTCTTCGCGCTGCGGATGATGCGGATGAACTCGTCGAGGTTCGAGAGCGCCACGGCCTGGCCTTCGAGCAGGTGGCCCTGGGCGCGGTACTTGTTGAGGCGGAAGACCGTGCGGCGCGTCACCACTTCGCGGCGGTGCGCCAGGAAGTGCACGATCATTTCCTGCAGATTGAGGAGCGAGGGCTGCCCGTCGACGAGCGCCACCATGTTCATGGGGAACACTTCCTGCATCTGCGTGAGCTTGAAGAGGTTGTTGAGCACCACTTCGGGGATCGCGCCCTGCTTGAGGACGATCACGATCTTGATCTGCGCGGTCGACTGGTCGCTCATCTCGGCGATGCCGTCGATCTTCTTGTCGCGCATGAGCTCGTGCATCTTCTCGTACATGGTCTGCTTGTTGACCATGTAGGGGATCTCGTCGACGATGATGCAGTCGCGGTCGCGGCCGCTCTTTGCCTTCGCCTCGCGCTCGCGCTTGCTGTCGAGCAGGTCGCTTTCCTTGCAGAAATGGGTGCGGGCGCGCATCACGACGCGGCCGCGGCCCGTGCGGTAGCCCTTGTGCACGTCGGAGAGGCCGAAGATGATGCCGCCGGTCGGGAAATCGGGCGCCGGGATCAGGCGGATGATGTCGTCGATCGTGCACTGCGGGTGCTCGAGCTGATAGAGGCAGGCCGCAACGGTTTCCCTCAGGTTGTGCGGCGGGATGCTCGTCGCCATGCCCACGGCAATGCCCGAGGAGCCGTTGACGATGAGCTGCGGGAGCCTCGTCGGCAGGACCGTCGGCTCCATCAGCGAGTTGTCGAAGTTCGGGACGAAGTCAACCGTGTCCTCGTTGATGTCGGCGAGCATCTCGCCGGCGATCTTCTGCAGGCGCACTTCGGTGTAGCGCATGGCCGCGGGGGAGTCGCCGTCGATCGAGCCGAAGTTGCCCTGGCCGAAAACGAGCGGGTAGCGCAGCGAGAAAGGCTGCGCCATGCGGACGAGCGTCATGTAGGCGGCAGAATCGCCGTGCGGATGGTATTTGCCGAGCACTTCGCCCACAACGCGGGCCGACTTCTTGGTCGGGTTGTTGTAGGTGTTCTTGATCTCGTTCATCGCGTAGAGCACGCGGCGGTGCACGGGCTTGAAGCCGTCGCGCACATCAGGCAGGGCGCGCCCGACGATCACGCTCATGGCGTAATCGAGGTAGCTGCGCTTCATTTCCTTTTCCAGGGAGACCGGGAGAAGCTCCTTGGCGATCGACAGAGCGGAACCCTCGGCAGGCGTGTCTTCGGCATCGTCTCCTTCGGGGCCGGTCTGATCGGGCTTCAGATCCTCATCCTGGTTGTGGTTGTCGTTTTCGTCCATCTGCTTTCCTCTGGCAGAGAGCGAAGCTTGCTCTCTTAACTAAACAGAGCCTGCCGCCGGCGACAGGTGCCGGCGGCAGGCTGACCGTTGATTTTAACAAAAATCAACCCTTCGCCGCCTTTCGGCGGATGCCGCGGAAAGCGACGGCGGCGACTCTCGGGCGAGCGGGGAGCGTCTTCCCTGCCCGGCCCTCTAAAATGGCGGAAGGCGCGGTTTCCTGAGCGCCTTATTTATATAGAGCGACACAGCCATGCTTTGCGACACCATCATCGAAGCGCGCTGGGTGCTTCCCATCGTCCCGAAAGGCGAGGTCTGGGAAAACCGCAGCGTCATCATCAGCGGCGGGAAAATCGCCGCGATCGAGCCCACCGAGAGCGCGAGGCGCCGCTGGCAGGCGCCCGACACCGTGAGCCTTCCCGAGAGCCTGGTGATGCCGGGCTTCGTGGACCTGCACACTCACGCGGCGATGAACCTGCTGAGGGGGCGCGGCGCGGACCTGCCGCTCATGGAGTGGCTCAACACGGCGATCTGGCCGGCCGAAGGCAAGCTCATGAGCGCCGACTTCGTGCGCGAGGGCTCTTACCTGGCGGGCCGCGAGATGGCCATGAGCGGCATCACCTGCGCCTCCGACCAGTACTTCTTCCCGGAGGACGCGGCCGAAGGCCTGCGCAAGGCGGGCCTGCGCTGCGCCGTGGCGGGCATCGTCATCGGCTTCCCCTCGGCCTGGGCGAAAAACGACGCCGAGTACCTCGACAAGTGCGAGGCGCTGCTCCGGAACCACCGCAGCGACCCGCTCGTTCACGCCACGGTCGGGCCGCATGCGCCCTACACCGTGAACGACGAGACGCTCCGCCGCTGCGCGGAGCTGAGCGAGCGCTACGGCGCGCCGATCCACATGCACGTTGGTGAAACGGCAACAGAAGTCAACGACTCGCTCAAGAATTTCGGCGAGCGCCCCCTTGCCCGCCTGAAGCGCATCGGCATCCTGAACGAACGCCTCATCGCGGTCCACAGCGTGCACTCGGACGACGCCGACATCGCCATGATGGCCGCGGCGCACTGCTCGGTCTGCCACTGCCCGAGCTCGAACCTGAAGCTTGCCTCCGGCTTTGCGCCGGTGCAGCGCTACCTCGACGCGGGCATCAACCTCGGCATCGGCACGGACGGTGCGGCGAGCAACGACAAGCTCGACATGCTCGGCGAAACCCGCCTTGCCGCCATGCTGGCCAAGGCCGTGGCGGGAAGGGCCGACGCCGCCCGCGTCTATGACATGCTCGAGGCGGCGACGCTCGGCGGCGCGAGGGCGCTCGGCTGGGACAGCGAGATAGGATCGCTCGAAAATGGGAAGGCAGCTGACCTCATAGCAGTTGACCTCAGTCATGAAAACTGTCTTCCGGTGACCGATCCGGCGGCCCAGCTTCTCTATGCCGCGGACCGTGAAAACGTCTCTCACGTCTGGGTTGCAGGGGATCTGGTTGCATTTAGGCCACAGCAAAACGATTATTTGAATAAAAAAGCCAGTTTTGAAATGAAAACCCTTGCAAAGAAGTGGCAGAATATGCCTTAGGTGTAGCTATAGGCCACCTGACGGTAGCATTCTCACGTGAAATATGTCAGAATGTTGCTGTATGCCAGGACGGCATTGTCAGCTTTTCTGCTTCAAGACCCCTGTCCGGTGTGAGTTTTCGCATCATCAGGACTAAGAAACAGAGGGCAGGCAGTGTTTGGGTGATCTGTTTTGGATGCCGAGCTCGGCTGGGCAGGCAACAATTCGTCCATCCCGTTAAAGCTTCCTGAATTTTTTGAGGATAAAAAATAATGAAGACTTCTCTGAAGATCGGCGGCCTCGTTGCCGCGATGATGCTGGCGGTGTCGGGCGCTTCTTTCGCTGCCGACCAGTCCAGCCCCTATGTTCACTCTCCTGACGGCAAGGTCGTCAAGAGCGGCTACGGCCTGTGCGTTCGCACCGGCTACTGGACGCCGGCTCTGGCTGCTGCCGCCGGTCCTGACGGTGATGGCTGCCAGTGCGACGCCGACATCCTCGGTGAAGCCGCCTGCGCCAAGAAGGTTGCTGCTGCTCCTGCCGCCGCTGCCGCTGAGAAGGTGACCTTCTCCGCTGACACGCTGTTCAACTTCGACAAGGCTACTCTGAAGCCCGAAGGCAAGGCTGCTCTCGACAACCTCGTTTCCCGTCTCGCTGGCGTGAACGTTGAAGTCATTCTGTCGACCGGCTACACGGACCGCCTCGGCAAGGAAGCCTACAACCAGAAGCTCTCTGTCCGCCGTGCCAACGCGGTCAAGCAGTACCTGGTTTCCAAGGGTGTGGATTCCAACCTGATCCAGACCGAAGGCAAGGGCGAGGCTGACCCGGTTGTCAACTGCCCGAACCCCTCCAAGAACGGCCAGATCAAGAACTTCCGCGCTCTGGTTCAGTGCCTTGCCCCGAACCGCCGCGCTGTGGTTGAAGTCGTCGGCACCCGTCAGTAATTCCTGACAGCCGACCGTTGGGCCCCTCTCCGAGGGGCTCGATGAAAACCCCTGAACGCAAGCCGTTCGGGGGTTTCGTTTTTTATGCTCAGGCTAAGAGAACGATGACTGCTCAGCTTTTCCTTTTCGATCTCGACGGCACGATCGTCGATTCCGCTCCCGATCTCACCGCCGCCACCAACCATGCGCTTGCACTCAAGGGCCGCTCGCCGATGTCGGTTGAGGAGCTTCGCCCCTTCGCCGGCCACGGCGCCGCCGGACTTCTGGGGCACGCCTTCGGCATCAAGCCCGACAATCCCGCCTATAAGGAATTGAGCGACGCTTTCTTCGATTACTACGGCTCGCACATTGCGATCGGATCGCGCCCGTTCGACGGCATCATTCCGATGCTCGAAGCGCTCCGCGCCGCCGGAGTCAAGACCGGCGTCGTCACGAACAAGTACGAGCGCCTCGCCCGCAAGCTGCTCAAGGCAGTCGGCATCCGTCCGCTTTTCGACGTCATCCTCGGCAGCGACTCGCCGAACTGCGCGAAAAAGCCGGCGCCCGACTCGCTCCTCGAGGCCGCGCGGCTCACCGGCGTCACGCCCGAGCAGACGGTCTACGCCGGGGACGACCTTCGGGACATCCAGGCGGCCCACGCCGCCGGCATGAAGGCCGCCGCCGTTCGCTGGGGCTTCCTTTCGAGCGAACCCGAAACCTGGCAGGCTGACACAGTCGTCTCCGATCCGTCCGAACTCGTCGCATGGGCCCTGCACGGAAAAGCGGATACGATATAATGAACTACTCTCATACGGGGGTGCCTTGGCTTCGACGGGGACACGGACGCTGTATGGGGCATGCCGAGGTGCAGTTCACCTTCGTAAAACAAACTGCAAAAATATAAACGCCAACAACAAGCGTTTTGCTCTCGCCGCTTAAGGCGGGATGCTGCACCGGTTGGTCTCTGGGCCGGGTCGGGTAAAACCGACAGCAGTATCATCTAACAGAGTCTAGGAAAAGTGAGTGCCTCCGGCGCTTTCCCGAAATTAAGGAGACTGGCTGAATGTCGGCCCGCTGCTCGGCAGGGCATTCGGCGAGATTTAAAATCATGCAGCTAAGCATGTAGACTCAACGGAAAAAGGTTCTCGGACGCGGGTTCAACTCCCGCCACCTCCACCAAATCACAATCCCGAGCGATCGCAAGATCGCTCGGGATTTTCTTTTTCAATAATTAATAGGCTTTAAAAGAGAAGCGTGCGCTTACTTCATAACCGATTCCCAGAACGACACCGCCTGGTCTATCCAGCCTTCGGCCACGGTGCCGTGCCCCAGTCCGAAGCCGTGGCGAAGCCCTCTGTAGCAGTGGAACTGCGCCGGGATGCCGAGCGCCTTGATCGACTCGATGCGCCGCTCCATGGTGCGCCAGTCGGCGATCCCGTCGCTGTCGCCGACGTTCGCGTAGGTGGGCGGCGTATTGCGGTCCACGTCGCCCAGAAGGCCCGTGTACTGCATGATGACGGCAGCCGGCCGCGGCAGCGCCCTTTCTCCGAAGAGCCCGGTGCCGTAAGTGCCGATCCACGCGGCCATGCGGGCACCCGCCGAGCCGCCCCAGACGGAATAATTCTTCGTCGAGACGCCGAGCTCGCCGGCATGGTCAAAGATATAAATCAGGGCCCGCGAGAGATCCTCGAGCGCCGTCTGGGCACCCGGCCGATAAATGATCGCAAAGGCGTTGTAGCCCTTTTTGGAAAGCTCGAGCGCATGCGGGAAGCTGTCGTGCATCGCCCCGACATAGACAAAGCCGCCGCCCGCGCAGCATACGGCAAAAGGAGCGCCTTTCCTTCCCTTGAAAAATACCAGGCCGGTGGCGCGCTTTGCAGGATCGCGGCGCACCTCGGCATCGGAGTAAAAACGCAGGAAAACCTTCTCTCCCGCCGCCGTCCGGTCCTTGAGATAGTTGACGATCTCGACCGTTTTGTCGGGATCGATCTCGCTGTACCACATCAGCCGCAGGTCGCCGAGCGTGCTGCCCCACATGCCGCGGTCCGACGGGAAAATCAAATCCGCGTAAGGACCGAGAACGGGATCCTGCTGCACCGCACTGATGAGCGTTGCCCGGGTAAACCGCCTTGCTTCGGCGGCCGGTGCCGTGCGCACGGCAAAGCCTCCCGCCACACCGGCGGCGAGCTCCGCCAGGCGGCGCCGGGAAATTCTGCGCTCCGCTGCTTTTGCCTTTTGCTCTGTCATGGCCGCACCTTCCGTATTTTTTCGATCCTAAGCCATGAGTCTATCGGCGCAGCGCCGAAAACACGGATCCAATTCCTGCCGTTTTTTAGCATAATCCTGCGATTTCACAGCCTATGCAGAAAGATAGCGGCATTTAGAAGGCAGATATCGGCATGGACTCTTTTCCGCCTGGCTCCCCGGGGCCGAGTGCAAAAACGCCCGCGCGCTTACTCTTCCAGAGGGTCTTCGCAATCGCGAGTTATCCAACTTGTCATGAAATATTTTCCTTTAAAATCTCTCGTTTACCCTTAAAAACAGTGCGATCGCACAGTTCTGAAACCTATAATCGAATGGCAGATCGTTTTTATCTCTTTCGGGAAGGAGGTTCTTATGACGTTCAGCCGTTCGCTCGCAGCCCTTTCGCTGCTGGCTCTCTGCGCGGCCGCCACGGCGGCTCCCGTTACGGCCGACGGCGTCGGTCTCGGCAAGCACGGCGAGATTGCCGTGCGCGTGACCTTTGACGGCGGCCGCATCACCGACGTGAAGATTCTCAAAAACCATGAGAACCCGATTCTCGCCGGGAAAGTCTTCACGGAGATGAAAGACGAGATCGTGAAAACCAACTCGCTGGGCGTGCCGGCGATTTCGGGCGCGACGATCTCCTCCGAAGGCCTGCGCGCGGCCGTTGCGGACGCGGCGAAGAAAGCGGGCGTGAAGCTCTCGACCGCGGCCGTGGCGAAAGCCGAGAAGGCCGCGCTTCCCGAGAAGCAGACCTTTGACGTGGTGGTCGTGGGCTCCGGCGGCGCCGGCTTCTCGGCCGCCATCACGGCCAAGGACGCGGGCGCCTCCGTCGTCATCATCGAAAAGATGCCTTCGGTGGGCGGCAACTCGCTCATCTCGGGTGCCGAGATGGCCGCGGCCAACAACTGGGTGCAGAAGAAGCTCGGCATCACGGGCGACTCCGTCGAGCTGCACTATCAGGACACGATGAAGGGCGGCGACTACAAGGGCGATCCCGCCGTGGTCCGAACCATGGTTGAAAACGCCCTTCCCGCCGCGCTCTGGTGCCGCGACGTGATCGGCGTGGAATTCCAGGAGGACAACCTCTTCTTCTTCGGCGGCCACAGCAAGAAGCGCTCGCTTATCCCGAAGGGCGCCACCGGCACGGAATTCATCAGCAAGTTCCTCGCCGCCGCGCAGAAGCGCAACATCCCCATCATCACCGGCATGAAGGCCGAGGAACTGATCCGCGATGACAGCGGTCGCATCGTCGGCGTGCGCGCGACGATGGACGGCAAGAGCTACGACTTCCGTGCCAACCGCGGCGTCGTCCTCGCCACGGGCGGCTTCGGCGCCAACGTCGCCATGCGCAAGGCGGCCAATCCGTTCTACGGCGACGGCTTCAAGACGACCAACATGCCGGGCGCGACGGGCGACGGCATCCGCATGGCCCAGAAGGTCGGCGCCCAGGCCGTCAACATGGGCTACATCCAGACCTACCCGATGTGCGACCCGAACTCGGGCGCCATCGAGCTGATCGACGACGCCCGCTTCGAGGGCGCCATCATCGTCAACCAGGAAGGCAAGCGCTTCGTCGAGGAGCTTGAGCGCCGCGACGTGATGAGCAAGGCAATCCTCGCCCAGACGGGTCACTACGCCTATGCGCTCTTCAACGCCGACGTCGAGGCCAAGGCGCACGCCATCGAGCACCACCAGGACGAAGTCGAGGTCTTCACGCGCAACGGCATCCTGCACAAGGCCGACACGCTCAAGGGCGCGGCCGACGCCTTCGGCATCCCCTACGAGAATCTCAAGGCGACGGTCGACCGCGTCAACCATTTTGCCAAGACGGGCGTCGACGAGGACTTCCACTACCGCTCGAAGTTCATCGACCTGAGCAAGGGCCCCTACTGGATCTACCGCGGCGTGCCGAGCGTCCACCACACCATGGGCGGCCTGCGCATCAACCCCAAGGCGCAGGTGCTTGACGCCTCGGGCAAGCCGATACCGGGCCTCTTTGCCGCGGGCGAGGTGACGGGCTGCACGCACGGCACCAACCGCCTCGGCTCGAACGCCTACGCCGACATCATCGTCTACGGGCGCATCGCGGGCGCAGAAGCGACCAAGGCCAAGTAACGGTTCTCCTCGTTTAAACTGAAGGACGCAGGGCGGCATGCCCTGCGTCCTTTGTTTAAGGAGATCACCCTTGGCACGAAAAGGCGAAGCCAGCCGCGCCCGCATCCTTGAAGAGGCGCACGCGCAGATCCTCTCGGGCGGCATCGCTTCTCTTTCGCACGAGCGCATCGCCCGCGCCGCCGGCCTGAGCAAGAGCGCCGTCTACTGGCACTTCCCCACGAAAAAGGCGCTCTTGGAAGCGCTCGTCGCCGAATACGTCGCGCATCTCAGGAGCGAAGAAGCGCGCTTCGAGGCGCCCTACCTCGCGATGGGCTTCACGGACGGCGAGGCGATTCTCCCCGGCATGCGCGACTGGTACCGGTCGTTTGCGCAGAACCGCCGCGGCTGGATCGGCATCGGCGCCGAGATCCTGAGCCTCGGGCGCACCGAGAGGACGCTCACCGAACCGGTGCGCGCCTGGTACCCGCGAGATTTACGAGCGCCTCGGCAGAACGGGCCTCGACGAACTCAAGGCGCAGGCCGCGATGATGGCCTTCGACGGCTTTTTCAACGCCGCCAAGCTCTCGGTGTCGGTCTTCGATGCGAAGCGCGCCGGGCGCGTGCAGAACCAAATCCTCAGGGAGGTTTTCGCAGACCGCCCCGACCTGCTCAAAAAAATTCAGTTTGATTGAAGCGGGCGCTGGCGCTACGCACCGTCTTTTGCGCGCATAAGATAAGCAGAACCCCGCCGGGGCGAAAGCCTTCGGCGGGGTCCTTTCATCGGGCTGAAGGGCGCTCAGCCCGCGGCGGTCACTTGCAGATCACCACGCCGGCTTCCGGCGTGAAGGCCGCTTCGATCGTCGCTTCCTGCTCGGTGAGCGTCATGCCCGGGAGGAATGGCACCGACATCGAGAAGGGCTTGCGTTCCTCATGGCCGGGGAGCACCACGTCGTAATCGATGCGGTCGCCTTCGAAGTAGCGGCACACGATCTTCATCGGGATGCTGTTTTCGGCCTTGTCGGCGATGCGCAGGTTCTCGGGGCGCACCACAAGGTAGGCCTGCTCGCCGATCTTCGGCGGATTCTGGCGGCCCATGCGGGCGCGCAGCGTGCGGTCCCCGACCTTGAAGACGGCGTACTTGCCGTCGATGCCCGCGAGCGTGCCCTCGATCAGGTTGGCCTGGCCGATGAAGTCCGCCACGAAGGGCGTGGCCGGATCCTCGTAAAGCTCCATCGGCGTGCCGAGCTGCTCGATGTGGCCGTGGTTCATCACCATGATGCGGTCGGACATCGTGAGCGCTTCCTTCTGGTCGTGCGTCACGTAGAGGCACGTCACCTTGAGCTCCTGCTGGATGCGGCGGATCTCGGAGCGCATGTGAAGGCGAAGCTTCGCATCGAGGTTCGAGAGCGGCTCGTCCATGAGAAGGAGCGAAGGCTTCAGCACGAGCACGCGCGCAAGCGCCACGCGCTGCTGCTCGCCGCCCGAGAGCTGGCTCGGATAGCGGTGCTCGGCCTTGCCGAGGCCCACCATCTCGAGGCCCTCGCGGACCTTGCGGGCGAGCTCGTCGCCCGACACGCCGCGGATGCGCAGGCCGTAGGCGACGTTGTCGAAGATCTTCATGTGCGGGAAGAGCGCGTAATTCTGGAACACGAAGCCCATGTTGCGCTCGTTGGCGGGCAGGTGCGTGATGTCGCGGCCGTCGACCGAGATCGAGCCGTCCGTGGGATTGGCAAAGCCCGCGATCATCCGGAGCGTCGTCGTCTTGCCGCAGCCCGACGGCCCGAGGAAGGTGAGGAACTCGCCGGGACGGACGTCGAGGTTCACGTGATCGACTGCCCAGAACGTCTCATTGTCCTTGACGTAGCGGCGGCAAAGATTTTTAAGGGAAAGAGCAACCGACATTTCAGTGAACTCCGATAGCGTCGCCGTTGCGGCAGAAGATGCGCGCAATGAGCGACATCACGCCGGAGGCGATGAAAACGAGAATGATGAGGACGATGGAGAAGGCGCAGGCCTGAGCGAACTGCAGCTCGGTCATGCACTCCAGAATGCGCGTCGTGATGAGCGTCCAGTGCACCGAGACGAGGAAGATCGTGGCGCTGATGGCGGTCATCGAGTGAATGAAGAGGTAGCGCATGCCGGCGAGCACCGCGGGGAGCACCATCGGGACGGTGATCGAGCGGAACGTGCGCGAGGCGCTCGCGCCGAGGCTGCGGCTCGCTTCCTCGATCGACGGGTCGATCTGCGTGAGCGTGGCGATCACGTTGCGGATGCCCGCGGAGGAGTAGCGGAACACGTAGGCGGCGATCAGGATGTAGATCGTGCCGGTGAGCACGATCGGCTTGCTGTTGAAGGCCAGGATGTACGCAATGCCGACCACGGTGCCGGGCAGCGTGTAGTTGAGGAGCGAGACCGTTTCAAGGAGCTTGCTGCCCCTCACGCGCAGGCGGGCGGTGACGTAGCCGACGAGCACCGCAAGGAGGCCGCCCAGGGGCGTGCCGATCACGGCGATCAGCAGCGTGTCCTTGATCGCCTTCATGCCGAAGGTGAGCACGTACTGGTAGTGCTCGAGCGTGAACGTGTTGTTGACGCCGAAGACCTTGACGAGCGAGCCGACGAGAATGATCGCGTAGATGTAGAGGATGAAGACGGAGAGCAGCGCGACGGTGCCGAGGATGATCGTCGAAAGGAGCGGGCCCGGGCCCTTCACGCTGCTGCGGCCGCCCGCCTTGCCGGTGACGGTCACGTAGCTCTTGCGGCTCACCCAGTAGTTCTGCAGGAAGTAGACGACCAGGGCCGGGATCAGCAGCATCACGGAGAGCGCGGAGCCGCCCTTGAAGTCGTACATGCCGGTGATCTGCAGGTAGGCCTGCGTGGGCAGCACCGGGAAGGAATGGCCGCCCAGGACCTGCGGCGTGGCGAAGTCTGCCAGCGAGCACGAGAACACGAGCAGGAACGCGTTGGCGATGCCGGGCGCGGCGAGCGGCAGCGTCACCGACGTGAACACCTTGAAGCTCGAGGCGCCGAGCGAATAGGCCGCGTCCTCGAGGTTCGGGTCGATGCGCGAGAGAATCGTCGAGAGCGTCATGAAGGCCACGGGGAAGTACGTGAGCGATTCGGAAATGTACGTGCCCCAGAAGCCGTAGAAATTGAAGTCTTCAATCCCGAAGAGATTGAGCAGGATGCCGTTGGGCCCGAGCGAGAGCGTGAGCGCGATGCTGCTCGTGAAGGGCGGCGAAATGAGCGGCAGGATCGTGACCGCGGAAAGCGTCATCGTGAGCCAACGCGGCAGCCCGAGGCGGGTGACGGCAAACGCGAAGATGAAGCCGAGCACCGTGCCGGTGAGGCCCACCGAGCAGCCGAGCAGGATGCTGTTGACCGCCGAGCGCTGGTCGTACCAGCTCGAAATGAAGGGCTTGAGGTTGTCGAGCGTGAAGCTGCCGTCGACGATGAAGGCGGCGCCGAGCAGCTTGAGGAACGGGTAGATGACGAAAACGCCGAGAAGCAGCCAGAGCATCAGGACGGTGAGTCTGGTGCTCATGTCGCGGGGCGCCGCAGCTGTTTGTGTAGCCATAGTCAGGAGTTAGGAAAGAGGGCCGAGGGCAAGGTCCGGAACGCCGCGGCTTATGAAAAAACGCGCCGGCCGCAGAAGCGGCCCAAGGGATGCGCGCCTTCCCGGCGCCCGGACAAGGCGAACCCCGTCCCGCTCGGCGAGAGGGGACGGGGTGCGCGAATAATAAACGTTATTTGATGACTTCGTTGATCCAGCGCTCGGTGAAGGCCTTGCGGTGATCACCCTTCCACTGGACGTCGACGTTAACGATGTTGATCTTCGAGAGGTCGAGGATCGGGTTGTCGGTCTTCACGTCGCTGCGCGTAGGCACGTAGTTGATCTTGTTCTTGACGATGAACTCGGCGAACTTCTTCGACGTGGCCCAGTCGACGAACTTCTTCGCCTCTTCGCTGTGCTTGGCGCCCTTGATGACGCCCGTGGCTTCAATGCCGAAGCTCACGCCGTCCTTCGGGTAGGAGATCACGACGGGATAGCCCTGCTGCTGGATCTCGAGCGCGTCGACGATGTAGAAGATGCCCGAGGCGCACTGGCCCGTGGCGATCGGCATGGCGCCGCCCGCACCGCTCTTCGTGTACATCTGGACGTTGGCGTTCATCTTCTTCTGGAACTTGAAGGCCTCGTCCTCGCCCATGACCTTCACGAGCGAGTAGATGCGCTCGGTGGCGGTGCCCGACGTGCGCGCGTCGGCCATCTGCAGGTTGTTCTTGTAGCGGGGATCAAGCAGGTCGGCCCACTTTTCAGGCGGCTGCATGTTGTTCTTCTTCAGGAACTTCGTGTTCGTGAGGAAGCACAGCGGAATGATGCCGATGCCCGTCCAGTGGTTCTCGGGATCGCGGAACTCAGCCGGGATCGCATCGGAGTCCTTCGGGCGATAGGCCTCGAAGACGCCCTCGCGCACGCCCGCGGCATAGGTGTCGGCCGGGCCGCCGAGCATGACGTCGACCTGCGGATTGCCCTTTTCGGCCGTCAGGCGGGCAAGCGCCTCACCCGAGGAAAAGCGAAGGAAGTTCACCTTGATGCCGGTGTCCTGCGTGAACTGCGCGAAGACCTTCGATGCATACTTTTCGGGCATGATCGAATAGGCGTTGAGCTCCGCGGCGGAAACCGCCCCCGAGAGCACGCAAAGTCCCATGAAGAGGGCTGAGAGCTTGAATTTCATAAGCTTTTCCTTAAGGGTTAGGGTCTTTTGTCCGCGCTCTGCGGCGCGGGTCACCCGCATTTTAGCCAGGGCCTGCACTAGGTACAAGATCGTATTTGTGCCATTGCTCAAACCCGCAGGATACAAAAGCGCCGGGAGTTGCCGAAAAGCAGACCCCCGGCGCCGCTTTGCAGAAAGCCTCTGATTTACTTATCTATTTGATGCTTATTTAACGCTGAAGCGGATATCCTGCCTCAGGCCGTTGGCGGTTTCGCCCTCCTTGACGCCCCGGAAGGCGTTTTCGGCATCGCATCCTTTCTTCACGGCCTCCTTCACGAGCGCGGCCTTTTCGGCGGGCACGCTCACCTTGAAGTGCGCGTCGGCGGCGATCGAGTTGACGGTCGCGCCGCCGTTCAGGTCGGTGACGACCGCTTCGGGCACCGCCGTGCGGATCGCCTCGATCGAGCGCGCCGCGGCGTGCACCGCGTTCACGCGGCCGTAGTCGCCGCTCGAGTGACCGCCCGGGCCCGTGATGTCAACCGTGAGCACCTGCGCTCCGAGAGAGGCGGAAAGAAGTCCCGCCGCCGCAGCGGCTGCAATCTGAAGAAGCTTCATGATGTTTCCTCCCCTTCAATCACTTGTAGAGCTCTTCGGTGGTGCGCTGACCGATCGGGCCGACGCCCGGCTGCACGACGCTGCCGTCCGAGGCGTTGTAGCCCGCGGCCAGCAGGCCGCTCAGGATCAGGCGGTAAACGCGCTTGCCTTCGTCAACGCCGTTGCCGGGAACGCCCCACTCGTACCAGGTGTGGCCGCCCGCGCCAACGGCGCGCGTGCCGACGTTGAAGTTAATCGTGGGCACGCCGACGGCGGCGGGCACGTTGTCGTTGAGGCTCGCGGCCCGGTCGCGGATCTGCTCGGGCACGTCAATGCCCGCGGTCCTCGCCGACTGCAGCCAGGCCTGAACGGCGATGTCGCTGTAGTTCTTGCGCTGGTAGGCCGGACGGTCGCCGAACCAGACGAGCTCGGTGCGCACCGCACGCTTGTCCGTGTCGGCGATGCCGAGCGCGGCGTTTTCTTCATGCGCGGCCGACTTCAGGATCGGCTCGATCTTGGAGCGCATCGCCGTGAGCGGTCCCGGGTTCGGGCTTCTCATGTCGACCATCAGCGTGCACTCGGCGCTCCGGCCGCCCGCGGGGGCCGCGGAGCAGTGCGCCGTGCCGACGGTGTAGGTCGTCCGCTCCGCCTTCTTGTCGAGGTCCCAGGGCGAGCGGATGTCGGCGATCGCCGCGATCGCGCGGTTCATCGCCATGAGGGCCGAGGGCGCCGGGGCGCTCCCCTCCTTCCAGCCGGCGGGCTCGGTGTACTTCACCTCGAAGCGGTAGGAGCCGAGGTAATTCACGGTGCCGCTCTTCGGCGTCGTCGAATCGGCGCCGAAATTGGCAACGAAGTTGAGCGCGTTGTTGCCCTTGCCGGTCTCCTGCGAGTAGCCGTAGAGCTGCTTCATGCCGCAGAGGTTGCCCTTGCCCTCCTCGCCCGTGGTGCCGCACACCCAGACGTCGTAGACGGGGCGGATGCCGTGCTTGACCATCATCACGGCCGCCTGCAGCACCGCGGTGGTGTTGATCATGGCGTCGCTGTAGCCGGGCACGTAAATGCGAAGCGCCCCGCCCGCCTTCGCGGCCTCGGCATTGTCAAAGCGCCGGTAGGCCTTGCGGTAGTTCTCGTCCTTGACGATCCTGC
This sequence comes from Burkholderia sp., assembly GCA_047777475.1. Taxonomy (GTDB): domain Bacteria; phylum Pseudomonadota; class Gammaproteobacteria; order Burkholderiales; family Burkholderiaceae_F; genus Sutterella. The sequence continues at coordinate 60,998 of JBKEET010000002.1, read as the reverse complement.
CCGAGGCATCGAACTTCAGCTCGCCGGGCAGCGCCGCAAGCTCCTCCCTGGTCTTCACGACGGGGGCCGAGAGCGGCTGCAGCTTCACCGGCTCGTAGGGCGCCGACTCGGGCGGGAGCACGGGCGGATTCACCGTGTCGATATGGCCTTCGAGCAGCACCTTCGGGAATTGCCCGCGGTAGCTCTTTGCGCCTTTTTGCTTCGCATAGGTGCCCGGGATCTTCACGCAGACGTTGTAGACGGGCAGGCCGTCCACGGTCTGGATGCCCGCGCCCGGCAGATAGCCGTCAAGCCGCGTGACGATGTTCTCCTGCGGGATGCCCCACTCCTTGGCTAGGCGGCGCGTGATTTCCTTCTGGCGGCGCATCTCGGAGCGCGACGGCGAAGCGATGCGCACGAGCTCCATCTGGTTGTCGAAGCGCCAGTCCTGCGCGGCCTGGCTGACGAGGTCGGCCTTCAGGGCCTGCATGGCGGGATCGCGGTCGATCGCCGCGGCGGCTTTCTCGATATCGGGCGAGACGGCCGGCAGCGGCGCGGCCAATGCGGCGAGCGGCGTTATCGCCGCGGCCGAAACCAAAAGACGAATCAGGACGGTCATATGGGGGAGCCTCCTCTTTTCGGTCGGTGGAAAACGCTTTCAGTTTAAGTCCTTTGGAAAAGAATTCGTTATAGGTGAAAACGCTTGAAAAATAACAAATTGCAAAACTTTCTTCCGGTGCGGCGCTGTATCCTCCGGGAAGCGCTCTGCCGCAGCGTTTTCAAAGCGGCGGAATCCAGTTCCCGTTCGGGCGCAGAAAGGCCGCAAATCGCCGATAATAAAAGTATGCAAGCTCATTAAAAAAACAACATTTCGGAGAGAGCAATGGCAAAAATTCTCACAATAGCCGCCTGCACGGCTGCCGCGGCCGTCGCCGCCTACGCAGCCGTCGGCTATTTGGCCGTGCCGTCGGCCATTTCCTCCGCACTCACGGATACGCTGAGCACCAAGCTCGGACGCGCCGTGACTTACCAGAACCTTTCATTCAACCCGTGGACCTGGCAGCTCGAGATACAGGGGCTCAAGATCGCGGGCAAGGACAGCGAGCCCCCGCTTGCCGCGGTCAAGGACATCAAGGTCGACGTCTCCGCGCGGACCATCACGAACTTCGCCCCCGTCATCGAGGCGCTCAGCATCGACGGCATCGACGCCCAGGTGATGCTGAACGACCCCGACATCAAGGCGCTCGTCGAGGGCGATTCCTCGCAGGGCGCCGCCAAGGCCGAGACGAAAAAGGAGAGTTCGGGCGGCCTGCCGAAGTTCGCCGTCTACGACATTGCGATCACCAACTCCTCGGCGCGGTTCCGCGACGAATCGCGCGGCATCGACCAGTCGATCACCGACTTCACGCTGAAGCTCCCCTTCGTGAGCACGCTGCCGAGCGCGCAGGAAAGCCTCGTGACGCCGACGCTCTCCTTCAACCTCAACGGCAACCCGGTCATGGCGACCGGCAACACGAAGCCCTTCGGAACCACGCTCGAGGCGGAGCTCGACCTCAAGATCACGAGGCTCGACATCTCGCCCCTGCTGCAGCTCGTGCCGGCGCTGAGCTCGCCCGACTTCCACATCGATTCGGGCAGCCTGAGCAGCAACATCCGCATCGTCTTCCGCAATCCGACGCGCGGCAAGACGGGCTACATCGCCGCCTCTGGCACGGCCTCGCTCTCGAACTTCCGCGCCACGCAGAAGGCGGGCGAAAAGACGAACCCCATCGCTTCCTTCCGCCGCGCCGAAATCAAGATCGGGAAAACCGACCTGACGGCGCGCAACGCCCAGATCGAATCGATCACGCTCACCGAGCCCTCGGTGAGCCTGCTCGCGGGCCGGCTGCCGCAGACCGGCTCGGCCTCCGGCAGCGCCAAGAAGGCCGCCGCGGGCGGCGCGTCCCAGCCGAAGGGCGAGACGCAGAGCCCGTGGAGCTGGAGCGTCGGGTCGCTTGCGGTGCAGAACGGCACCTTTACGTGGCAGGATCCCTCGCGCCGGCGCAATTCGACGATCAAGGCCGAAGAGATCGCCTTCAGCGCCTCGGGGCTTTCGAACGACCCCAAGGCGAAGCCCGCTGCGATCTCGGGTTCCGTGAAGGCCCTGGGCGGCACGGTTTCGCTTAAGGGCACGGTGCAGGGCGCCGGGGGCAAGGTGAACGCGACGATCGCCGCCGCCGACCTCAAGGCCGCCTCGCTCAATCCGTACCTGCAGACGCTGGCCGGCCTTTCGGTGCGCGGCACGATCGACCTGAACCTCACCGCCCAGACGGCGGCCTCGAACTTCACGGGCGGCGGCCGCATCTCGGTGGACGGGCTTGAAGTGCGCCGCGGGCGCGACCTGCTCGGCACCGCGAAGAACGTCTCGGTCAATGTGAAGTCGCTCAACCCGGCCGCGCAGTCGGTCAATATCGCGTCGGTCTCCCTCAGCGGCGCCAACGTCACGGCCGTGAAGACCGCCTCCGGCATCAACCTCGCCAATGCCGCCTCCGCCGCTTCGGCGCCGGCGGCGTCCTCTTCGGACGGCAAGGACAGCAAGGCCGCCAAGGCCAAGGCTTCTTCGCCCTGGCACTGGAAGATCGCCACCGCGAAGATCGCGAACTCGACCTTCGTCTTCCGCGACAAGACGGTTCGGCCCGTCGCCGTGATCCGCGCCGATGCGCTCAACGGCACCGTCACGGGCCTTTCCTCCGAAAAGAACGCCAAGGGCCAGCTGCAGGCCACGGCCCGCATGGCCTCGGGCACGGTCTCCGTTTCCGGCCCCGTCTCGATTGACCCGCTCAGCGCCGACCTGCAGACGAAGATCGCCAATTTCTCGCTGCGGCAGGTTTCGCCCGTCGCCATCGCCTATGCGGGCATCGGCGCGAAGAACGGCACGCTCGCGGCCGACGGCCGCCTCGGGTTCACCAAGCCCAAGGACGACCCCCTGCTCACCTGGAAGGGCGGCATGACGCTCACGGGCGTCACCGTCACCAACTCGCACAACAAGGCGCTGATGACGTGGAAGAAGGCCGCCCTCACCGGCATGGACGTGCGCACGACCAAGCCCGTCTACCTGACGATCGCCAAGGCTGAAATCGACCAGCCGGGCACGAAGCAGACGCAGACGGCGCAGGAGATCACGCAGCTCGCCGGGCTCTTTGCCGACATTGCGGGCAAGAAATCGCTCAAGAAGAACATCGACAAGGTCGACAAGACGTTTGATGCGAACCTCACGCTCAAGAACATCCGCTACGAAAACGGCAAGTTCTCCGCCGCGGGCGTCTCGAGCGAGTCGATCGAGGGGCTGCTGCTCGGCAAGCTCACCGACTCGATGAGCGGCAAGCTCGGCGGCACGACTACGTCCAAGTAAGCGGACGCAGCTCCGCTCCTGACAATTCGGGCCGCCCGGCTTTGCCGGACGGCCCGAATGCTCTCTGCAGCCGCAATGCTTCAGCGGTAGTAGCCCGCCGAGCTCATCTCGCGCGCGGCAAAGCACTCGTAGGCCGCAGCGTCGAGCGGATAGTCCCAGCAGCCGAGCTGGTGGAGCATGCTCCCGCCGAAACCCTTCTTGAAGCGGTAAAGGCCGTGCATCGGGTGCGCGGGATCGTCGTTCGGCGCCACGCCGAACATGTCGTATTCGATGCAGCCCGCGGCCTTCGCGCGGCGGATGGCTTCCCACTGCAGCGCATAGGCCGGCATCGCATCGCGGTGGCTCGACGAGGACGCGCCGTAAAGGTAGGTCGCGCGGTAGGCGCTCTTCACGAGGAAAACGGCCGCGAGCGGCTCGCCGTCGAGGTAAGCGCACAGCAGCCTCGCATTGATGTCCTCGTCCTCGCACTCCATCTTCGAGGCGAGGATCGACCTGAAGCAGCTGAGGTCGCTCACGTGCAGGCCGTTGCGCTCCGCCGTCTGCGTGTAGAGCGACCACCAGATGCCGAGCCCCTTCATGCCGAGCTCGCGCACCTCGACGCCGCGGCGGTGCGAGAGGCGGATGTTGTAGCGGGTCTTGGGCTTCATGCGCGCGAGGATCTCCTCTTCGGGCACGGTGAGGTCGACGACGACGGTGTCGGCGGGCAGAACGTTGATGTTGGTCTTTCGCAGGTTCCAGTTGACGGTGTCGAAGTTGAGCCGCATCTCCTGGAACTCCTTGGCTGGAAGGCCCTTCCAGTTGCCCGCCTCGTCGTAGTCGCTCGGCGTGCACCAGTGCGAGAGCCAGTTGAGGTCGTAGCGCAGCGCGATGCAGCCGGGCTCGAGGTAATGGCGCAGCAGCTCGGAAAGCTCCTCGAGGAAGCGCCCCTGGGCGCTCTGCGAAGGCTCGATCTCCGGGCCGTAGGGCAGGTAGGCGATGTACTGGCCGCTGCCCACTTTCTGCTGGAAGACGATGAAGTCCGCGTTCGTGCGGCAGAGCCCGCCCACGCCCTCGTAAATGTCGCTGTTGCGCACCGAGAACTCAAAGGCCCTCGAGCGCATGCCGAGATGGCGCTTGACGAGCGACCAGAACGTCGTCTGCTGCACGATGGGCGTTTCGTACGCGTCGCGCACGTCCTTCGGGGAAATTGAGAGCTGCATGCCTTCCTGCGTTTGAAAAAGGGTTTCCTGCCGGAGAGTGCCTCCGCCCCCTCAGGCAAACGAAAAGCCCGCGTTGACAAGCAAAGCGGGCAATTTTTGCGCAGCGGCGGGCACTGCGCATCTTTCATAAATTCTGCAAAATCTTCAGCGATCCGCTGCGTTTTTCGCGTCTTCTTTCGCGAACTGACGGGAACGCTCCGCAGCGCCGAAGCACGCGGGAGTATAGCGGAAATAAAATTTTTAGGCAGGCTCAGGCTTTTTCCCTGCGTTTTCTGCGGACAGCAAAAAGCCGCAGGCGCTTTCACGCTTGCGGCTTTCTGTGGAATTCTTTATGGTGCCGGAGAAGAGACTTGAACTCCCGACCTTCGCATTACGAATGCGCTGCTCTACCAACTGAGCTACACCGGCAGGCCCTTTTCGATTCGCGGGCTGGTGCGCCGCAAACCGAGATTTCGAATTATGGAGAAGTCGCCTGCTTTGAGCAAGTCCGATAACATTTTGTTACATATTTGCAGGCCGCACCGCATCCGCCCGCAGGACCCCGCAGCGGCCCACGAAGCCTACACACTCGCGCCGAGACCGTAAAATAGGCTGTTTCTGATTATTAACCGCAAAACGCTTCCGAAGCTCATGCCCGAATCGACCTCTGCCTATACACTGCCGGGACCCGGCGACACCGACCGCCTCGGCGCCGCGCTCGCCGCCGCCATCGCCGCCGAGAAGGCGGGCATCGCCGAAAAAGGCCTCGCGATGAGGCTCGAGGGCGACCTCGGCGCGGGCAAGACCTCGCTCGTGCGCGCGCTGCTGCGCGCGACGGGCTTCGAGGGTCCGGTGAAAAGCCCCACCTTCTCGCTGCTCGAGACCTACCCGCTTTTCGGGCTCACGCTCAATCACTTCGACTTCTATCGTTTCGAAGATCCCGAGGAATTCGAGGACGCTGGCTTCCGCGACGCCTTCGGCCCGGGCCAGGTCGCCGCGACCGAGTGGACGGCCAAGGCGATGCCGTTCGTGCCCGACGCCGACCTCCGCGTCACGCTCTCGCCCGAAGGCACCGGCCGCAGGGCTCTCGTCGAAGCGCTTTCGCCGCTCGGCTCCGCCGTGCTCGCCCATCTTCCCAAGGACTTAACAACCCATGCTTAACCGCCGCCGCGTGCTTCTCGGTGCCTCGGGCACCCTGCTCCTGTCGCTTGCTCCCTGGCAGATCGCCAGGGGCGCTGAAATGATCGCCGTGCGCATGTGGCCCGCGGAGGAGTACACGCGCGTCACGCTCGAGTGCGACCGGCAGCTGCAGTTCAAGTATTTCTTCCTGAGGAACGCGAAGCCCCTGCGCCTCGTGGTCGACATCAACGGCCTCACGCTGACGCCCCAGCTGCGCAAGCAGATCGAGGCCGTCAAGCCCGACGACCCCTACATTGCGTCGATCCGCATCGGGCAGTTCAACCCCGAGACGCTCCGTCTCGTGATGGACCTCAAGACCGAGGTGAAGCCCGAGGTCTTCCAGCTCAAGCCGTTTGCCAACTACAAGTACCGCCTGGTCTTCGACATCTATCCGGCCAAGCCCGTCGACGACATCTCGAAGATCCTGAACGGCCAGGAGGAAGGCAGCGACGACCCGCTCGGCGCGCTCCTCGCGGGGCTCGACAAGAAGGACGAAGGCAAGGAAGCCGCCGCGCCGCAGAAAAAAGAGACGCCGAGCGCCGAGCCCTCCGAGCCCAAGGAGACCGCATCGGCCTCCTCCACGCGCCGCAGGGGCCGCTCGGGCGGCTCCTCGGGTTCGCGCCAGCTCCTTGTCGTGATCGACCCCGGCCACGGCGGCGAAGACCCGGGCGCGAGCGGCAAGCGCGGCACGCACGAGAAGAACATCGTGCTGCAGATCGCCAAGCGCCTCAACCGGCTGATCTCCGCCGACCCCAACATGCGCGCCATCATGACGCGCACGACCGACCACTTCGTGAGCCTCGGCGGCCGCGTGGCGATCGCGCAGAAAGCAAGGGCGCACCTGCTCGTATCGATTCACGCCGACGCCTGGATCAACTCCTCGGCCCGCGGCTCGAGCGTCTTTGCGCTTTCCGAGCGCGGCGCGACGTCGGCGGCGGCCAAGTGGCTCGCCAAGCGCCAGAACGAGTCGGACCTGATCGGCGGCGTCAACATCTCGAGCGTCAACAAGCAGGTCGCGAGCGTCATCGTCGACATGACCTCCTCGTGGAAGATCGACTACAGCCTCGCCCTCGGCAAGGCCGTGCTCGAAGAGATGCAGGACATCAACAAGCTGCACAAGAACCGCGTCGAGCAGGCGGGCTTCGCGGTCCTCAAGGGCCAGGGCATCCCGTCGATCCTCGTCGAGACCGCCTTCATCTCGAACCCCTACGAAGAGAAGCTCCTGCTCAACGGCAGCCACCAGCAGAAGATCGCCGAGGCGATCTACCGCGGCATCCGCCGCCAGGTCGCCGCCAACCCCTCGCTGCTCAAGGCATAAGGCAGCCCCGGGGCCGAGACTTTCTCTTTTCCGGCATCCCCTTTAAAATCACGCTATCGACCGTATTTCCGCCCCGCGACGCTGCGGGGCGGGAGCGGCTTTTTCAGAAAAAACTTTCGTTACGGAGTTCTTCGCCATGGCTCTTGTTTCCATGCGCCAGCTTCTCGACCATGCCGCCGAAAACGGCTACGGCGTCCCGGCTTTCAATGTCAACAACCTCGAGCAGGTGCAGGCCATCATGGCCGCCGCCAGCGAGGTCGGCGCGCCCGTCATCATGCAGGCTTCCGCGGGTGCCCGCCGCTACGCCGGCGAAACCTTCCTCGCCCACCTCATCAAGGCCGCCGTCGAGGAATACCCGGAGGTGCCCGTCTGCATGCACCAGGACCACGGCCAGAGCCCGGCGGTCTGCCAGGGCGCCATCCGCATGGGCTTCTCGTCCGTCATGATGGACGGCTCGCTCATGAGCGACGGCAAGACGATTTCCACCTATGAATACAACGTCGACGTGACCCGCCGCGTCGTCGAGATGGCCCACTGCATCGGCGTCTCGGTCGAAGGCGAGCTCGGCTGCCTCGGCTCGCTCGAGACGATGCGCGGCGACAAGGAAGACGGCCACGGCACGGAAGCCACGATGACCCGCGAGCAGCTGCTCACCGATCCGGACCAGGCCGCCGAATTCGTCAAGGCCACGCAGCTCGACGCGCTCGCCATCGCCATCGGCACGTCGCACGGCGCCTACAAGTTCACGCGCAAGCCCACCGGCGAGATCCTCTCGATCCAGCGCGTCAAGGAAATCCACGAGCGCCTGCCGAACACGCACCTCGTGATGCACGGCTCGTCCTCGGTCCCGCAGGAATACCTCGCCGAGATCCGCCAGTTCGGCGGCGACATGCGCGAGACCTACGGCGTGCCCGTCGAAGAGATCCAGGAAGCGATCAAGCACGGCGTGCGCAAGGTGAACATCGACACGGACATCCGCCTCGCGATGACCGCCGCGATCCGCCGCTTCTTCGTTGAGAATCCTTCGAAGTTCGATCCGCGCGAGTACCTCAAGGCCGCCCGCAAGGCCGCCACGGAGCTCTGCAAGAAGCGCTACCTCCAGTTCGGCTGCGAGGGCCAGGGCGCGCGCATCAAGCCCCTGAAGCTCTCGGTGATGGCTTCGCGCTACGCCGACGGCACGCTTCGCCAGAACGTGCTCTGAGACTTAGCGGCAAGCGAGCATCAGAATGCCGCAAGGCGCGCCGGCTTCTGCAAAAGAGCCCGGCGCGTTTTTTTAATCTCAGAAGCGCCCCTGCCGGGCGCTTCCGATCAACCCAGCTTTCACGATGTCCAACGAAGAAAAGAAACCGCAGAGCGCCGCCGACCTCAAGGGCAAGTCGGGCATAACGCGCCTCATCAACGCCACGCGCTATTCGATGCAGGGCTTTAAGGCCGCCTTTCAAAACGAGGACGCCTTCCGCGAGGAAGTGCTCCTCGCGGTCGTGCTCATCCCCGCGGCGCTGCTGCTCCCCGTCGGGGCGGTCGAAAAAGTGCTCCTCATCGGCTCGGTGCTCATGCTGATGCTCACCGAAATCCTCAACACCGCCGTCGAAGCGGTCGTCGACCGCATCGGCCCCGAGCTCCATCCGCTCTCGGGCCGCGCCAAGGACCTCGGCAGCGCGGCGGTGTTCATCGCCACGGTGCTGCTGATCATCACCTGGGCCTTCCTCGCGCTGCCGGCGGTCTGGACGCTCATCGCCGGCTGAATCCCGCACGGCTTTATCCTGCGCATGTCCGTTTTGGCAAACTGCGTAGGGATTTTCGGCTGCGCCCAAAGCAGGGCTTTACAATGGGAACGGCTTTTCCCTTGCCGGCTGCCTCACGCATCCGGCGCACTTCTCGGAGACCATAAATGGCAGGTCTTTCTAAGATCACGATTAACTCTCTGCCCCACGTTTACTCGGGCAAAGTCCGTGAAACCTATGCGGTCGGCGACGACAAGCTGCTGATCGTTGCGAGCGACCGAATTTCGGCGTTCGACTTCATCATGGACGACCCGATCCCGGGCAAGGGCAAGGTGCTCACCGCGCTCACGGATTTCTGGTTCAAGAAACTCAACGGCGTGCTTCCCAACCACCTGACGGGCATCGATCCCGAGACGGTCGTCACGCCCGAGGAAGTGCCTCAGGTGCGCGGCCGCGCCGTGGTGGCGATGAGGCTCAAGCCGATCCTCATCGAGTGCGTCGCCCGCGGCTATCTCGCCGGCGGCGGCTGGAAGGAATACAGCAAGACGGGCAGCATCTGCGGCGTGAAGCTCCCGAAGGGCCTGCAGCAGGCCGAGAAGCTCCCCGAGCCGATCTTCACGCCGGCCGCCAAGGCCGAGGTCGGCACGCACGACGAGAACATCACCTTTGAGCGCGTCTGCGAGCTCTACGGCGAGAACGTCGCGCGCACGATCAGGAACGCCACGCTCGAGCTCTACCGCCGCGCGGCCGACTACGCCGCCACGAAGGGCATCATCATCGCCGACACGAAGTTCGAGTTCGGCCTCGACGCCGAAGGCCGCGTCCGTCTGATGGACGAGGTCTGCACGCCCGACTCGAGCCGCTTCTGGCCCGCCGACCAGCACACGCTCGGCGTGTCGCCCCCGAGCTTCGACAAGCAGTACCTGCGCGACTGGCTCGAGGCCTCGGGCTGGAAGAAGGTCGCCCCGGTGCCGAAGCTTCCGCAGGAAGTGATCGAGCATACGGCGCAGAAGTACCGCGAGGCGCTCCGCCGCCTGACCGGCACCGACATCGAGCCCTGAGCTGAAGGGCTCAGCTCCGCCGCCTGAAAGGATCGGCCGGCCGCAGTGCCTGCCGGTCCTTTTCTCTATATACTGATCGCCGTGCCCGGGGCGGGCGCGCACAGGCGCTTTACGCCCAAGGGCAAAACCAAATCTGTCAGCGAGGAAAAAAGATGAACGAGACCGAAAAGCCCGTCGTGGGCATCGTCATGGGAAGCAGCTCCGACTGGGACGTGATGAAGAACGCCGCCGAGATGCTCAAGAGCTTCGGCATTCCGTTTGAAGCCAAGGTGGTGAGCGCCCACCGCATGCCCGACGAGATGTTCGAGTACGCCGAGACGGCGCGCTCGCGCGGCCTCAAGGTCATCATCGCCGGCGCGGGCGGCGCGGCCCACCTGCCGGGCATGCTCGCCGCCAAGTGCACGCTGCCGGTGTGCGGCGTGCCCGTTCCCTCGAAGTACCTGCGCGGCCAGGACAGCCTTTACTCCATCGTGCAGATGCCCAAGGGCGTCCCCGTCGCCACCTTCGCGATCGGCGAGGCGGGCGCTGCCAACGCCGCGCTCTATGCCGTGCAGATCCTTTCCGTGACCGATCCGGCCCTGGCCGACAAGCTGGCGGAGTTCCGCCGCGCGCAGAACGCCAAGGCCCGCGCCATGGAACTTCCCCTCTGAAAGAAGGTGCGAGCGATGAGCGAAAAGGAAAAAGCACTGCTCCCCGGCACGAGCCTCGGACTCATGGGCGGCGGACAGCTCGGCAAGATGTTTGCCCAGGCCGCCGCGCGCATGGGCTACCACGTCACCGTGCTCGAGCCGCATTCCCCCTGCCCCGCGGGCGAAGTGGCCCGCTCGCAGATCGCGACGGGCTACGAGGACAGGGCAGGCCTTCACAAGCTCGCCGAGAGCGTCAGCGCCGTGACGACCGAGTTTGAGAACGTTCCCGCGCCCTCGCTCGCTCTGCTCGAAAAGGCGGGGCTGCGCGTAGCGCCGCCTTCCGCCGCCGTCGCCGTCTCCCAGGACCGCAACGCCGAAAAGCATTTCGTGAGCGCCGTCGCGGGCGTCCCCGTGGCGCCGCACCAGGCCGTGCTCACCGAAGCCGACCTCGACCGCATTGATGCGAAGCTCCTGCCCGGCATCCTCAAGACCGCCCGCCTCGGCTACGACGGCAAGGGCCAGGCCCTTGTCGACACGCCCGACGACGTCCGCACGGCGTTCGAGAACTTCAGCAGGGTCGAGTGCGTGCTCGAAAAGCGCCTCGCGCTCAAGACCGAGGTGTCCGTCATCGTCGCGCGCAACGAGCACGGCGAGACGGCGACCTACCCGGTCTGCGAAAACCACCACCGCCACGGCATCCTCGCGGTGACCGTGATGCCCGCGCGCATCCCCGGGGCAACCGCCGCCAAGGCGCGCGGCTACGCCGAGACGATCGCGAAGGCGCTGCACTACGTGGGCGTGCTCTGCATCGAATTCTTCGTGCTCGAGGACGGGTCGCTGCTCGTCAACGAGCTCGCCCCGCGCCCCCACAACTCGGGGCACGCCACGATCGACGCGTGCGTCACGAGCCAGTACGAGCAGCAGGTGCGCACGATGACCGGGCTGCCGCTCGGCTCGACCGAGCAGCACTCTTTTGCGGTGATGCTCAACATCCTCGGCGACGAATGGTTCGACGAGAACGGCAGCCAGCGCGAGCCCGACTGGGCGGCTCTTGCCGCCGTCCCCGGCGCCAAGATCCATCTCTACGGCAAGGACGCCGTGCGCCGCGCGCGCAAGATGGGCCACGTCACGCTGCTCGGGCGCACGCCCGAGGAAGCGATGGAGCGCGCCCGCGCCGCCGCCCGCATCCTGCATCTTCCCGAACCCGACTGACCAGGCACACCATGTCCGCTGTTCCTCCCGTCAACATGGCCGAAATCGAGCGCGCCGCCGAAATCCTCGAGCGCGGCGGGCTCGTGGCCATTCCCACCGAAACCGTTTACGGCCTTGCGGCCGACGCCGACAACGAGGCGGCCGTGATGGCCACCTACGCCGTCAAGGGGCGTCCCTCGAACCATCCGCTCATCGTGCACGTCCCGGGCATCGAGTCGATCGAGCATTGGGCCGAGGATGTGCCGCCCGAGGCGTGGCTCCTCGCGAAGACCTACTGGCCGGGACCGCTCACGCTGGTGCTCAAGAAAAAGCCCCGCTGCGGCCTCTGGGTCACGGGCGGGCAGGACACGGTGGCGCTGCGGTGCCCCTCGCACCCCTGGGCGCACGCGCTCCTCGAGCGCTTCTCGGGCCCTGGGTTCCGCGGCCTCACGGCGCCTTCGGCCAACACCTTCGGGCGCATCAGCCCGTCGACGGCCGCTCACGTCGCCGCCGACCTCGGCGTGAAGCCCGAGGGGAAGCTCGACATGATCCTCGACGGCGGCCCGTGCGAATTCGGCATCGAGTCGACGATGATCAACCTCTCGCAGGGCCGTCCCTCGATCCTGCGCCACGGCGTCGTCTCGCGCGCCATGCTCGAAAAGACGCTCGGCATGCCCGTGCCCGACGCGGGCAGCGACGCCCCGCGCGCCTCGGGGCGCCTGAAGAGCCACTACGCGCCGAAGACCAAGCTCGAACTCGTGCCCGCAGCGCGCTTTGCCGCGCGCGCCGCGGAGCTTTCCGGACTGCGCCTTGCGGTCATGGCCTCCGAGGCCGTGCTCGCCGCGCTCCCCGTCCGTCCCGTCTTCACGCTCGTCTCGCCCAAGGCGCTTCACGAGTACGGCGCCTCGCTTTACGAAAACCTCCACGAGCTCGACGCCGCGAAGGCCGACCGCATCCTGATCGAGCTGCCGCCGCAGACGCCCGACTGGGCCGCCGTCAACGACCGGCTCGGCCGCGCCGCGGCTTAAAGCAGGAGAACCCTTTGAAGTTCTCCGAATTCCTCGACCGCCACACGCAGCGGCTGCCGGTCTTTGCGCTGCTGCTCGCGACGTTTTTCTGGGGGTCGTCCTTTTACAGCACCTCGCAGGCGATTGCGGTCTCGAACCCGTCACCGTGGTGATGGCGCGCTTTGCGATCGGCGCCGTGCTCGTCGGGCTCATGCTCGGGCGGCGCGTTTTCTCGATCCCGCGCTCCACCTGGAAAGCGGGCGCCGTCTGCGGCGTCATCATCTTCCTCGGCTACGCCACCAACGCGGCGGGCCTCATCACGCTGCCAAGCTCAAAGGTAGGCTTCCTCACCGCGCTCTACGTGCCGCTCACGCCGTTTTTCGTCTGGGTCGTCTACGGCAAGCCGCCTTCCAAGGCGGCTTTCCTCGGCGTGGCGCTCGCCTTCGCGGGCCTCATTCTCATCGCGGATCCGGCGAACATGGACATGGACGCGGGCTGGGGCACCTGGATCACGGTGTTCTCGGCCTTCCTGTCGGCCGCCGAAATCATTGTGGTCGGCGCCTACGCGCCCAAGACCGAGCCGCGGGAGCTCGCCTTTGCGCAGCTCGTGAGCGTCACGGTGCTGAGCGCCGCGGCCCTTCCCCTGCTCGATCTGATCGGCGTACCGCTTGCCGACACGCATCCCAATGCAACGTTCTGGATCGCCGTCGTCTGGCTCGCCGTGATCGTCGCGCTCGTGCAGGTGATCCTCTCCTGGGCGCAGCGCTACGTGCCGCCGGCCCAGGCCGCCGTGATCTTCGCCATGGAAAGCGTCTTCGCCGCCGTGATCGGCGCGCTCGCGGGCGAGCGGCTCGGCGTCATGGGCCTGGCGGGCGGCGCGCTCATCGTGGCGGGCATCCTCGCCGGCGAAATCAAATTTAGGAAAAAGGAGCAAGCGCTATGACGGACAGCCGTCCCATCGGCATTCTGGATTCGGGCTTCGGCGGCCTTTCTGTGATGAAGGCCGTCAGGGCCGAGCTGCCGGGCGAAAACCTTCTTTTTGCCGCCGACTGCGGCTTCGCGCCCTGGGGCGACAGGACCGACGCGTTCATCAACGGGCGCGTCGACGCGCTCGTGAGCTTCCTGCTGCAGAACGGCATCAAGGCGCTCGTGCTCGCCTGCAACACGGCCACCGCCGTGGCTGCGGCGCGCCTCAGGGCCGAGCTCACGCTCCCGATCATCGGCATCGAGCCGGCGCTGCTGCCCGCGGCCCGCGAAACGAAGAGCAACGTGGTCGGCATGATGGCGACCACCAAGACGGTGAAAAGCGAGAAGTACCGCCTTCTCAAGACGAAAGTGCCCGCGCGCGTGCGCGTGATCGACTGCCCGTGCCCGGGCCTCATGGACTGCGTGGAGGAAGGCGAGTTCGACTCGCCGCAGACCGATGCGCTCGTCGCGCACTATGTGCGCCCGCTCGTGGCCGAAGGCGCCGACATGCTCGTGCTCGGCTGCACGCACTACCCGTTCCTCGCGGGCTCGATCCGCCGCGCCGCCGGCAGCGGCGTGACGCTCATCGATCCCGCTCCCGCCGTGGCGCGCGAGCTGCGGCGCCGCCTCACCGAGGCGAACCTGCTGAGCGATCGCGCCGCAGGGAAGGAAGCGTTCTGCGTCACGGGCGCCACGCCCGAGCGCGAGCGCATCCTGCAGACGCTCTGGAAGAAGGACGCCGCGCTCGGCGCCCTCGACGTTTAGGAGCGGATGCGAAGGGGCTCCGTGCCCTCGTCTGCAAGGTAGCGGCTGAGATTTTCGCGGATGAGATCGGGCAGCGGATGCTTTCCGATCGCCTTGTCCGTGAGCTTCACGTAAACGGCCGTCTCGGTGCCGCGCAGCCGCTCCTCGCCGTTGCTCTCAATCGTCATCGCAAAGCGCACCGATGTGTGCCCGAGGTGCTCGACCCACATGCGCACGGTGCACTCGTCGCCGAGCCGGCTCGGGGCGCAGAAGTCGCAGTGCACGCCGACGAGCGGCATCCCGGTGCCGTGCTTCATTTCCTGGACGTAGCTTTCGCCTGCGCACTCGCGCAGGAAATCCTCCATCACGTTGTTGAGGATCACGAAGTACTGCGGGTGGTAAACGATGCCCGCGGCGTCGCAGTGCGACCAGCGGATGCGCACGCGCTGTTCATAGACAAGTCCCATGGGGCTTTCACTCCTTCTTCTCGGCCTCTGCCTGCTGCGGCGCGCAGAGCACGGCCCTCACGGGCGAGGCTTCTGCGCCGCGCAGCCTGAGCGGCAGGGCGACGAGAGTGTAGCGGCCGCCCGGCACATCGCCGAGCACCAGGTTCTCGAGCACCGGCACGCCCCTGCCGAGCGTTTCGCGGTGCGAAGGAAGCATTGTACTTTCAAAGGGATCGATGCTCGGGGTGTCGATGCCGACCAAAATCGCCCCGGCATCGCGAAGCGCCGCGGCGGCTTCGGGAGAAAGCGCGCGGAAGTCTTTTGAAAACGACGAAGGCGCGACCGTGCGCGTCTTGACGAGAACGCGCTTCTCGCCGAGCGCGGGACGCACTTCGTCCGCGCCGATAAGGGCCCGGGCCCGGCCCTGCGAAAGGTCGAGCACAAAGCAGGGGCCCAAGAAGGGCGCAAGGCCGCACCCCGCGATGTCGGCGCCGCCTTCGGCGATATGGAGCGGCGCATCGGCGTGCGCGCCGTCGTGCGGCGTCATGCTGATGACGGAAACGGACGCCGAAGCGCCCTCGCCCGTGCGCGAGAGCCACTTCAGGGAAAACGGCTCGTCGCCCGGGAAGACGCTCGAAAACGCACTCACTTCGGGCGATATATCAAAAAGCACCTGCAAGGCTTCCCCCTCCTGACACTGAGCGCAAGGCTAACATAAAATTGAATCATTTCAGGCGGCCCGTCCGCACGCTCCTTACCTTGGCGCGCCCTTGCCGCTTCTTTTCAACAGGAAGCTTTATGAACGACACCTTCTTCAAGCTCATTTTCTCCCGCCATTCCATGGGCCCCAAGCATCAGACCATCCCGGCCCCCGACGTGGGCGCGCTGCGCCTCGCTGTCTCGGCCTCCTGCCACGTGCCCTGCCACGGGCCCGTGCTGCCGTTCCGCTGGGTGGAAGTCGCCGACCGCGACCGCCTCGCCAACCTCTTTGAGCAGGCTCTGCCGCCCGATGCGGACGATGCCGCCCGCGCCAAGGCCCGCTCCAAGGCCGCGAAATCGCCGCTGTGCATGGCGCTGATCGAAACGGGCCGCTCCGCGGACCTTTCCGAGCGCGCCGAAGCCGAGCGCCTCATCACCGTCGGCGCCGCACTCATGAACTTCCTTGCCGCGCTCCATGCGCAGGGCTTCGTCGCCAAGACCGTTTCCGCCAAGGATTTCGCCTCGCCCGACGGGCTTTACGATCCGGCCAATGAGAAGCTGCTCGCCTTCGTGCTCGCCGGCACGCCCGACACGCCGATCGACTACAGCGACATCGGCATGGGCAACGACGAGGCGCTGCCGCTCACGCGCTGGTAAGCCTCGCCATCAGGCCCCGCGCCTTGCCGCGGCCGCGCTTTCGGCATATTCCGAGAGAATCGAAAGCAGCGTGCGCGGGGCCGAGCCTTCGGCGCGGTCCGACACCGCGAGGTAGGCTTCCTGCCCGCCCGCGGCGGCGCGCAGCAGCAGCGACACGATGCCCGAGCGGGTGAGCGGATCGCTCGCCCAAAGCCTTTCGCCCGCGCGGAAATTGACGTGGCTGAGAGCCGCCGAGCGGCTCCAGCGGATGATCAGGGGCGCGCTGAGCGCCCAGTCCGCAACATCGTCGGGCACGCCTTCGTAGCGCTTTAAGGCGCTCGTCTGTCGGAGGATGCCCGGCATCAGCATGTGGAGCCCCACCGAATAGCGCACGCCGGCGTCCTTAAGCCCCGAGAGCAGCCGCGGGGTGAGGAGCCTGGTGCTCCTCAGCTCCACCGCGAGCGTGAGGCCCGCGAGATTCCTTTCCTGCACTTCGGCGGCAAAGCGCGCAATGTGCTCGGTGAGGCGCACCGCATCGCCGGTGCTCCTTATCGCCCCCTTGGGCGGCGGCGCCATTTCGAAAACCACCGCGCCGCACTTTTCCCCGAGCCCACGGGCCGTCTCCGATATGAAGCGCGCCGCTTCGTCGGGATTGAGATAGTCGGGGTTCGGGCCTTTCGCATTGCCCCAGCGGTCGCGGAGCATCACGTCGGTGACGGTCTGCGGCGCACGCACGAGGAAGCGGAAGTGCTCGGGCACGCAGGCCGCGAGCGCCGAGAGCTCCCGCGCTCGGTACGGACGGTAGTAGCCGCGCTCGAGCGAGAGGCAGTTGACGAGCGGATGCGCCGCATAGGCGGCCAGCCCTTCCTCGGAAAAAATCGACTGCTCGCCGCTCGTCTTCGTATAGATAAGCCCGCGCCAGGCAGGCTCCTTCCAGCCGAAGCAGCCCATGAAGAGGCTCTTCGGGCGGCGGGCGGCGAGGCCGCGGAGCTCTGCGCCCGCGGCCATGGTCTCGGCGCGCGACCGCTCCGAGGGGCGGTCGTCGTAAAGCGGTTCGTGCGTATTCTGAGCGGCCATCGGAACTCTGAGAACTCCAAAGAAAAGAGGCGTTTCCGAATCCATTTTAAGTCACCGTCCCCGCACGCCCCGCATCGCCCTTTTTGCTAGTATTAGTACTTATCTTTTGCACAAAAAGGCGGCGTCCGGCGCCGCACGAGGCAGAACCAGCTTATGACTGAAAACGACACCACGCCGCACGCTTCGGGACGCGTGTGGATCGCCGATGACGACGACGTGCGCTACTCCATCCGCTTTGCGCTGGCCACGCATGGCCTGCAGGCCGAGACCTTCGCCTCGGGCGAAGAGTTCTTTGAGCACGTGGATCCGTCGCAGACCGGCTGCCTGGTGCTCGACATGACGATGAGCGGCATGAACGGCCTCGAAGTGCAGCAGCGCCTCAGGGACGAGGGCAGCCCCATCAAGGTGATCCTGCTTTCGGGCCGCGCCACCGTGCGCATGGCCGTCGCCGCGATGGAAAACGGCGCCGTCTCCTTCCTCGAGAAACCCGTCGACCCCGAGGAGCTGAGCGCCAAGGTGAAAAAAGCGCTCGCCGAAAGCGAGCTCGCCGGCCACAAGGCGGCGATGCGCGCCAAGCTCGCGACGTTCTCGAAGCGCGAAGCGCAGATCTTCGACCTGATCTGCCTCGGGCTCAAGAACAGCGAGATCGCGCAGAAGCTTTTCCTCTCGCAGCGCACGGTGGAGGTCCACCGCGCGCACATCATGAAGCGGCTCGGCAGCGAGCCGCCGATCCGCATCCTCTACGAGCTGGCGCGCCGCTCGCTCGACGAAAGCCCGCTCGAGGTCCCGGAGCACCTCAGGAAACTGCGCAAAAACACCCGCGCCAAAGAGCTCCCCGAAGAAAGCGGGGAGCAGGACGAAGCCCTCTGAGCGCAGCAAAGGTACCCGCCTCCCGGCGGACGCCTTTTGCTTTATTGCTTTACGGAGCTTTTCGAAAATCCCGCGGCTTACCTGCCCTCGCCGAAGAGCTCGTGGGCGAGCTTCATCGGGCAGAACTTCGGGCCGCACATGCTGCAGAAATGCGCTTTCTGCGCCGCCGCGCCGGGCAGCGTGGCGTCGTGGTAGGCGCGCGCCCGCGCCGGATCGATCGAGAGCGCGTACTGGTCGGCCCAGCGGAACTCGAAGCGCGCCGCGCTCATGAGATGGTCGCGCACGATCGCGGGCACATTGCCCTTGGCGATGTCGGCGGCGTGCGCCGCGAGGCGGAAGGCCGCCATGCCCTCGCGCACGTCGGCCGCATCGGGCAGCCCGAGGTGCTCCTTCGGGGTGACGTAGCAGAGCATCGCCGTGCCCGCCGCGCCGATGATCGCGCCGCCGATGGCGGCGGTGATGTGGTCATAGCCGGCGCCGATGTCGCAGACGAGCGGCCCGAGCGTGTAGAAGGGCGCCCCGGCGCAGAGCTTTTCCTCGAGCTCCTGGTTGCGCGCGATGCCGGGCATCGCAATGTGCCCCGGGCCTTCGATCATGACCTGGACGTTCCTCTCGGAAGCGCGTTCGGCGAGCTCGCCGAGTGTCTTCAGTTCGGCGAACTGCGCCTCGTCGTTGCCGTCGTAAATGGATCCGGAGCGCAGTCCGTCGCCGAGCGAGAGCGTGACGTCGTATTTCGCGGCGATGTCGAGGATCTCGTCGAAGTGCTCGTAGAGGAAGTTCTCTTCGCCGCGCGCGGTCATCCAGCGCGCCATCAGGCCGCCGCCGCGCGAGACGATGCCCGTGAGCCGGCTGCGCGTGAGCATCACGTGCTTCAAGAGCGCCCCGGCGTGGATCGTCATGTAGTCGACGCCCGCTTCGGCCTGCTCCTGCATCACCTCCTTGAAGAGCGCGAAGCTCATTTTGAGGGGATCGCCCCCGGCGCGGTCGAGCGTCTCGTAGATCGGCACGGTGCCGACCGGCACGGGCGAGCCGCGCAGGATCATCTCGCGCGTCTCGATGACGTTCTTTCCGGTCGAGAGATCCATCACGGTGTCGGCGCCGAGCGAGAGCGCCTGCTGCAGCTTGACGCCCTCCTCGCGCCAGTCCTTCGAGGTTGCCGAGGTGCCGATGTTGGCGTTCACTTTCGTCAAGAACGCCCGGCCGATCACCGTGGGCTCGAGCTCGGGGTGCATCACGTTGGCGGGTATCACGGCCCGGCAGTCCGCGACGAGCGCCCTCACCTTCTCGCCCGTCCAGGGCGTGAAGGAGCGCACCAGGGAGGCGAGCTTCTCCTGAAGCGCCTTGTTGCCGCCGGCGGCGAGCGACGCTGCGAACGCCTCGAAGTTGAGATTCTCCCTTGCCGCGGCGTACTCCATCTCGGGCGTAACGGTGCCCTGCCGAGCGGCGGCGAGCTGCGTGGGGGCACCCGGCGCCGGGCGGCGGCGCTTCGGGAGCGTCACCTCGGCGGGCGCATTCGCTTCGCCGTAGGCGCCCGTCACATCGGGCACGAAGCAGTCGGGATTGGCGGCCCCGCCGTAGCACTCGGGCGTGCGCGTCAGCCTGATGCGGCGCATCGGCACGCTTTCGCCGGACGGGGTTTTGACATAGAAGCGCTCGCCTGCGGGGCGAAGCTCGGGACGGGAGAAAAAGCAGTTCTGCATAAGTCGCGCAACTCCTAAGAAGTCAGCGGCGCGGCCTGCGAAGAAACGTGGCGGAGGCACGAGGGGTTCTGCTCCCCCGCGCGCGGTCTTTCGGCGGCGTTTCCCGACGCAGGTGTTGGCCTGATCCGGTGCGAAGGGTTTTTCTCAACCGGGTTCCTTTCCGGAGCCCAGTACCCCCAACGCTCGAAAGAATCATTTTACGTAAAAACAGCGGCGCCGCCCGAAAGAAATCTCTTCCGGGCGGCGCCGCCTGAGGTGAGTTCGATCAGACGCTCAGTGACGTCTCATCAGTCATCGTTCTCAGCCTTGGGGCCCTTGGGCGCAGGAGCTCCCTTGGGAGCCGGCGCCGGGGCTTCGCCCGCGGCAAACGGGCACGGCGCCATCATGCCGGCCTGAGGACCCTGCGGAGCGGGGCCGCGGCCGAACTGATGGAAGCCCTGCTGGGCACCGTGGCCGCGGTGCATGATTTCAAAGTTCTCGAGCACGAACTTCTGCTCGGGCGAAAGGGTCTTGAGCAGAGCGGCGCGCGTGTCGGCGACCTTCTTCACCGCAGCGGCCTTCGCTTCGAGGCGGGCGGCGCGCTGTTCGAGGCGGTCCTGCTCGTCGACGGCGGGCTTCTGCTCGGGATCGCCGCGCTTGACGAAATCCGTTCTCGCGGCGACATAGGCCTTATAGGCGTCCTGCTGGCCGTCCTTGAGGGTGAGCATGCGCTCAAGCGCCTCGTATCGCATCGCGATGCGCGCTTCGGGCGGCAGCGGAGCGGCGTGCTCCGGGCCCTGGGCGGCCGCGCGCGGGCCGGGGTTCGGGGCTCCCGACGGAGCGGCAAAGCTCACGCCCGCAATCGCCAGAGCGCCGATCGCCGCCACAGCGGCAAACATCTTTTTCGTCTTATTCATGGTGCTTCCTCCGAGAAATCGTATCGGTCGGCGAAGCGCGCCCCGCGGCGCCTCTTCGCATGTCTTTACTTTAAACGGGCCGGGCGGAGCCGAGCGTGAAGGAAGCGTAAACCTTTTTACCTCGCAAATTCCCGCCATCCGCATTGTTTGCAAAGAAATTTCCGCCCCCGCAGCGGCGTTTTCCGAATGACATTTGCTTACGAGCGCGGCAACGAGCTTTACGAAGCGGCGCGCACCTCCCGGAACCTGCCGCCGAAAGCGGGGCCGGCGCGCGGTACGTTAAAATATCCGGATCATCTCCTCCCGGCTCCCGGCGAGGCATCTCAGCCCTTTCCCTTTCTTTTTGTCCGAGGCTCTCAAACCATGGATCTCAATCCTCTTACGGCCCTTTGCCCGATCGACGGGCGCTACTCGCGCCAGACCGACGCCCTGCGCGGCATTTTCTCCGAATACGCCCTGATGCACGCCCGCGTCCGCGTCGAGACGGAATGGCTCATCGCGCTTTCCGAAGCGGGCTTTGCCGAGCTGCCCGAAATCAGCGCCCACGGCAAGGCGTTCCTGCGCTCGCTCGCGGACAACTTCACGATCAGCGACTGCGAGGGCATCAAGGAAATCGAAAAGACGACGAACCACGACGTCAAGGCCGTCGAGTACTGGATCAAGGCGCAGGTGGCGCACGACGACGAGCTGCGTCCCGCCTCGGAATTCGTGCACTTCGCCTGCACGTCGGAGGACATCAACAACACGAGCCACGCGCTCATGCTCACCCGCGGCCGCGCCGCCCTCGTCGACTACCTGCAGAAGCTCCACGACATCATCGCCGACGACGCGCACAAGTGGGCCGACATCTCGATGCTCGCCCGCACGCACGGCCAGACGGCCTCGCCCACCACGGTCGGCAAGGAGTTCTCGGTGGTCGCCGTGCGCCTCGCGCGCGTCATCGAGGCCATCAAGGCCGTCAAGATCTACGCCAAGATGAACGGCGCCGTGGGCAACTACAACGCGCACCTCATCGCCTACCCTGACTTCGACTGGGAAAGCTTCTCGCGCCGCGTCGTCGAAGAGCGCCTCGGCGTCAACTTCAACACGCACACCATCCAGATCGAGCCGCACGACTACATGGCCGAGCTCTTCCACGAGATCCAGCGCGCCAACACGATCCTCATCGACTTCGACCGCGACGTCTGGGGCTACATCTCGCTCCACTACTTCCGCCAGAAGCTCAAGGAAGGCGAAGTGGGCTCCTCGACGATGCCGCACAAGGTGAACCCGATCGACTTCGAGAATTCCGAGGGCAACCTGGGCCTGGCCAACGCCGTGCTCGGCCACCTCGCCGGCAAGCTGCCGATCTCGCGCTGGCAGCGCGACCTCACGGACTCGACCGTGCTGCGCAACCTCGGCGTGGCCTTCGGCTACTGCTTCATCGGCTACAACGCGCTCACCCGCGGCCTCGGCAAGCTCCAGGTCAACGAGGCGAAGATCGCGGCCGACCTCGACGCGGCCTGGGAAGTGCTCGCCGAAGCCGTGCAGACGGTGATGCGCCGCTACGGCATCCCGAAGCCCTACGAGCAGCTCAAGGCCCTCACGCGCGGCAAGGACGTGATCACGCCGGAGACGATGCGCGGCTTCATTGCGAAGCTCGACATCCCCGAAGACGCGAAGGCGCGCCTGATGGCGCTCACGCCGGCCACTTACGTGGGCAAGGCCGCCGAGCTCGCCCGCCGCTGCTGAGAGCGCTTTAGGCTCAGGTGACAAAAGCCGCCGCAGTTCATGACGGACTGCGGCGGCTTCATTGTTATGGGGCGGGAGAGACCCTCCCGCCCCGCAGGGGCTTCCGGCTTATTCCACCTTGCCGAGCAGGCAGTACTCCATGACGGCCTTCTGGGCGTGCAGGCGGTTCTCCGCCTCGTCCCAGACCACGGACTGCGGGCCGTCGATCACGTCGGCCGTGACTTCCTCGCCGCGGTGCGCGGGCAGGCAGTGCATGAAGAGCGCGTCGCTCTTGGCGGCGGCCATCGACTTGGCGTTGACCTGCCAGTCGGCGAAATCCTTGTGGCGCTTAGCGTTCTCGGCTTCGTAGCCCATCGACGTCCAGACGTCGGTGGTCACGAGGTCGGCGCCCTTGCAGCACTCGAGCGGATCGCGGAAGATCTTCAGGTGGTCGCCGAAGAGCGTGAGCTTCGGATCGAGCTCGTAGCCCGAGGGAGAGGAGAAGTTGATCGTGAAGCCGAGCAGCTTCGCCGCCTCGATCCACGAGTAGGCCATGTTGTTGGCGTCGCCCACCCAGGCGACAGTCTTGCCGGTGATCGGGCCCCTGTGCTCCTCGTAGGTGAGAATGTCCGTGAGGATCTGGCAGGGATGGTATTCGTTGGTGAGGCCGTTGATCACGGGCACGCGGCTGTGCTCGGCCATGTCGAGCAGCCGATCCTGGCCGAAGGTGCGCATCATGATGAGGTCGCCCATGCGGCTGATGACGCGCGCGGTGTCGGCGATCGGCTCCGAGCGGCCGATCTGCGAGCCCTGGCTCGTCAGGTTGATGACGTTGCCGCCGAACTGGTAAAAGCCCGTCTCAAAGCTCACGCGCGTGCGCGTGCTCGCCTTTTCGAAGACCATGATGAGCACCTTGCCTCGGAAGGGTTCGTACGTTTTCCCGGCGCGCAGGTCGGCTTTGATGTGCTTGGCGCGCTCGAGCATGTAGCGCAGCGTTTCACCGGAAAAATCGCTCAGTTTCAGAAAGTGGCAAGGCACGGCATTTTCTCCTAACAGTCAAAAGAAGCCGGGCGCGAAACCGCCCGGCCGCATCTTTCAATTGTCGCCCCTGAGGGCGCGCCGTTCAAGCCCGGGATTTCCTCGCTTTGAGAAACTTCAAAGGCGATTGGGCACGAGCACCTATTCTTCGGAAATCGGCCGACAAATGAAGGGGAGCGGCCGCCTAGGCGCTCAGAGGATGATGGCCGCGGCCTTCACCTGCGCGTAGACGTCCATGCCCGGCGCGAGGCCGAGCTCGGAAACCGAGCGGCGCGTGACGCGCGCGAGCAGCCGGCAGCCGCCCTTGACGCGGAGCTTGAGCATGACGGCCGATTCCTCGCCTGTTTCCTCGACGGCCTCGAGGGAGGCCGGGAAAATATTGCGGATCGAGGTGCGCTCAGGCTTTTCGAGGCACACCGAGACGTCGCGCGCGAGAACGCGCACGCGCACGCTCTCGCCGATGGGATGCGAGGGCCCCGTGCTGATTTCGAAGGGCGTGCCCTCGGCGAGCACCGTGAGCGTGCCCCAGTCGCGCGAGACGTCCGTGACCTTGCCGGCGAGCACGGAGGCCGCGCCTTCGGCAAACCGCCCCGGCCACTTGTCCATGAGCACGGTCTCGAGTTCGCCGGCGGCCGTGATGTGCCCCTTTTCGAGGCACACGAGCCTGTCGGCAAGGCGCCCCATCTCGTCGGCGGAGTGCGTCACGTAGAGCATCGGGATGTGCAGCTCGTCGCGCAGGCGCTCGAGCCAGGGAAGGATCTCCTGCTTGCGCTCCCAGTCGAGCGCCGCGAGCGGCTCGTCCATGAGAATGACGTCGGGCGTCATGGCGAGCGCACGCGCAATCGCGACGCGCTGGCGCTCGCCGCCCGAGAGCTCGCTCACCGAGCGCTTGCGCAGGTCGGCGATGCCGAGCAGCGCCACCGCCTCTTCGAGGCGCTTCATGCCGTCGGCCGTCTTCGCGCGCTTCAGACCGAAGGTGAGGTTTTCTTCCACGTCAAGGTGCGGGAAGAGGCTCGCCTCCTGGAAGACATAGCCGAGCTTGCGCTCGTAGGCCGGCACGAAGATCTTGCGGGCGCTGTCCTGCCAGACGTGGGAATTCACTTCGACGAGGCCCTCAGCCCGTTCGAGGCCGGCCGTGCACCGCAGAACCGTCGTCTTGCCGCAGCCCGAAGGCCCGAAAAGAACCGTGATGCCGCGGTCGGGAATGTCAAAGGCGGCGTCGAGCGTGAAGCCCGTGGCGCGCTTAAGGGTGAGTTCAACGCGTCCGCTCATCGGCCGTGCCTTTCCATGCGCTTGTTAAGCAGGTTGAGACTCAGGAGGACGATGAAGCTGAAGACGAGCATGCCGCCTGCGAGCACGTGCGCCTTGCTGTATTCCATGGCTTCAACGTAGGTGTAAATCTGTGTGGAGACGACCTGCGTCTGGTCGGGGATGTTGCCGCCGATCATGAGCACCACGCCGAATTCGCCGATGGTGTGCGCGAAGGTCATCAGCGCGCCGGTGATGATGCCGTGGCGCGCGAGCGGCATCACGACGTGGAAGAACGCGTCGAGAGGCCGGCACTGAAGGGTCGCGGCCACTTCCATCGGCCTCGGGCCGATGGCTTCGAAAGCGGTCACGACGGGCTGCACCATAAAGGGCAGCGAGTAGATCACCGAGCCGATCACAAGGCCGGTGAACGTGAAATTGAGCGTGCCGAGGCCCAGCTTCTCGGTGAGATGCCCGATCGGGCCGGCGGGGCCGAGCGCGACGAGCACGTAAAAGCCGAGAACGGAAGGCGGGAGCACGAGCGGCAGCGTGACCGCCGCCCCGATGGCGGAGCTCAGCGTCGTCTTGCGGCGCGAGAGCCACCATGCCAGGGGCAGTCCGATCACGAGCAGGATGACGGTCGTCACCGCTGCCAGCCTGAGGCTGAGCCAAACGGGAGCGAGCTCGGCAGCGGTGAGGATCATGATGCCTTACTTAGCCGTGTCGTAGCCGAAGGAGGCGCGGATCTTGGCCGCTTCGGGGCTTTCCTTCAGATACTTCGTGAAGCGGGCCGCGGCATCCTTCTCCTTGGAGGCGGTCAGAATCACAGCGTCCTGACGGATCTGCTTGTAGTACTTCTGCGGCACAACCCAGCCGGAGCCGGAGGTGAACTTGCCGTCGCGCGTGCACTGGGACATCGCCACGAAGCCGGCCTGGGCGTTCTCGCTCTTCACGAACTGGAACGTCTTGCCGATGTTGTTGCCGACGACGAACTTCGGCTTGAGCTGCTCATAGAGGCCGAGGGACTTCAGCGTCTGCTCGGCGGCTTCGCCGCAAGGCGCAAGCTTCGCATCCGCAACGGCGAGCTTCTTCAGGTCGGCGCTCTTGAGAACGGACTCGTCCTTGACGAAGCCGTCCTTGGCGGACCAGAGAACCAGCTTGCCGACTGCATAGGTGAATTCCGTGCCCTTCACGCCGAGGCCTTCGTTGACCATCTTGGCGGGGGTCTTGGCATCGGCGGCGAGCATCACGTCAAAGGGTGCGCCGTTCTTGATCTGGGCGTAGAAAGCGCCCGTCGAGCCGAAGGAAAGAACGACCTTGTCGCCCGTCGCCTTCTCATAGAGAGGAGCGAGTTCCTTGGCAGGGCCCGTGAAGTTGGCCGCCACGGCCACGTGAATCTCGGCGGCAAAGACCGCGGAGGAAAGACCGGCAAGCGCCAGCGCCGCCAAAAGCTTTTTCATGGCAAACTCCTTTGTGGATTTAAAAAAACCGCACACTGCGGGGCGACAGGCATGGCTTCGAGGCTATCAAGGGAAAACCTTCGATAAGTTTTATACTGTCGCTATGTCAAAAAAGAATAGCGATGAGCTAAACTTTTTGCAACAATTTTGCTTTTTTTGACAACTACCATGTCCCAGAACCTCGCTGACCCCACACTGCTCGCTTCCCATATTTCGGAGCTCGCCGACAAGCGCATCGACATCCTGCGCCGCATCGGCGACGTGGGTTCCATCTCGGAAGCCGCGCGCCGCGCGGGCGTCAGCTACAAGGCCGCCTGGCAGGCCATCGAGACGCTCTCCAACCTGGCGGGCGGCCCGCTCGTGGAAAAGACCGTGGGCGGCTCCAAGGGCGGCGGCACGAAGCTCTCCGCCAAAGGCCTCGAGGTCCTGAAAATCGCCGACGACCTGACGCGCGCGAGGGCCGAAGTGCTCGCCCGCTACCGCCTGCGCGAAAGGCCGGGCCTCATCAACATCGGCGTGAGCACGCTTCGCACCTCGATGCGCAACCAGCTGCCCGCCACGATCGAGAAAATGAAGATCGGCTCGGCGCTCGTGCGGCTCATCCTGCGCGTCGACGAAACGCACCTGCTGCGCGCCTCGGTGACCATGGAATCGGCGCAGCTGCTCGGCCTGCGGGAAGGCCTCGAGGTGCTCGCGCTCACCAAGGCAACGGCCGTGACGATCAGCACCGACAGCGGCGAAGCCCAGGGCTCCGCCAAGATGAATATCCTCACGGGCACCGTGCTGCGCTGCGAGCGCGAGGACAAGGGCGGCGAATGCACGCTGCAGCTCCCCTCCGGCATCACCGTCGTGGGCTTTGCCAAGCGCGGCCACGGGCTTCGCATCGGCATGAAGGCGATTGCCGCCGTTTCGCCCTCGGCCATCGTCATTGCGCTCAATTCGTAATCCGCAGGCGTCTTCCCTGCGGGCGCTGCGGCCCGAAGCGCATATACCTCCCTAGGGATAGGAGCGCCTAACTTTTGATTGCCGTCAAAAGGGCGCTTACCAATTCTTACGGATTCCTTAATATGATTGCATTTGTGCCCGCAAACCTGTCTCTCGCAGGCGTGCGGGCAATGCTTAACCCCTAACAAAGCACCGGCTGTCCGCCCTCCTGTCAGTCATCTCGCGCGGGCTCCCGGCAAGGAAAAAGGTTCCGAAAATGGACAAGAACAGCAAATGGTATCTCGCCGGCATCTGCCTTATCGGCGTTGTGATCGGCATCGTTTTGGTCGGCGCTCTGACGAGCGTTGTGCACTGGGCCGGCACGGAAAAGTTCTGCGGCGAGTTCTGCCACTCGATGGACACCACCTATACGGCCTACCAGAAGGGCCAGCACTTCCGCACGGCCAGCGGCATGACCGCCGGCTGCTCCGACTGCCACCTGAAGTATCACTCCAATGAGCACGTCGGCCCGATCGACTACGTCGCCATGCTCTGGGACAAGGCCAAGTCCGGCACGAGCTCCTTCTTCGGCGAAGTCCGCGGCACGATGAGCACCCCGGAGAAGCAGGTTGCCAAGCGCAAGGAACTCTCCGAGAAGGTTCACAAGCACATGGTTGACCAGAACTTCTCGACCTGCCGCGGCTGCCACGACCTGTCCCGCATGTACAACCCGAAGAAGCCGGCTGTGGCTGCGTTCCACAAGGGCTTCATCGAGAAGCCGGCCGACTGCCTGGCCTGCCATCCGACCGCCGGCCACAACTATGCGGCCCCCAAGACGGCCGAAGCGGCTCCCGCTGCCAAGTAATCTCTGATTCGGCAGCCTGACCAATCGTCCGAAGGCGTCCCTAGCGGGGCGCCTTCTTTCGTATGCACTGAGGTTTTTGTCTAAAATCGCTTCATCATTTCCGTTTTCATGCGCCGTCCCGGCCGATTCCGGTGCGGCGCTCTGATACAGGCACCGCAACAGAAAAAATGGCCCAGACAATTTACCGCAAGGACTACCGCGCGCCGACGCACCTCATCAAGACCGTGCACCTGGAATTCGATCTCGACCCGGAAAGCACGAGCGTCATCAACACCATGCACGTCGAGCCCAATCCCGAGCGCCCCGACGCGACCAAGGACCTGGTGCTCAACGGCGAGGAACTCACGCTCGTGAGCGTGGCGATCGACGGCGTGCCGGCCGACGAAAGCCGCTACGAAGTCGGCGAGCACTCACTTACCATAAAGAACGTTGCCGCTCCGAGCGACATCACGATCGTCAACCGTTTTTCGCCGGCCAAGAACAAGGCGCTCTCGGGCATCTACGTCTCGGGCGAGAACCTGATGAGCCAGTGCGAGAGCGAAGGCTTCCGCCGCATCACCTACTTCCTTGACCGCCCCGACGTGCTCGCGCGCTACACGGTGGTGATCCGCGCCCCGAAGGCGCAGTATCCGGTGCTCCTTTCGAACGGCAACCGCCTCGACGAGAAAGACCTCGACGACGGCCGCCACGAGACGCACTGGGCCGATCCCTTCCCGAAGCCGAGCTATCTCTTCGCGCTCGTCGCGGGCAAGCTCGCCTGCAAGAGCGACACGATCGAGCTCAAGGACGGCCGCACGGCCGCGCTCGAAGTGTGGGTCGAGCCGCAGGACCTCGACAAGGCCGGCCACACCATGGAAAGCCTCAAGAAGGCGATCCGCTGGGACGAAGAGCGCTGGGGCCTCGAGCTTGACCTCGACGGCTTCCGCATCGTCGCCACGCACGACTTCAACTTCGGCGCCATGGAGAACAAGGGCCTCAACATCTTCAACGCCCGCTACGCCCTGGCCAATCCCAAGGTGGCGACCGACCGCGACTACTTCAACATCGAGACGGTCGTCGGCCACGAGTACTTCCACAACTGGACGGGCGACCGCATCACGCTGCGCGACTGGTTCCAGCTCACGCTCAAGGAAGGCCTCACCACGTTCCGCGAGCAGGAATTCGCCTCCGACATGCTCGGCGACCCGACGGCGCGCGCCGTCGAGCGCATCCGCACGGTCGAGGCGCTGCGCCTGCGCCAGTTCTCCGAAGACGCGGGCCCCATGGCCCATCCGATCCGCCCCGAGAGCTACCAGGAAGTCAGCAATTTCTACACGGCGACCGTCTACGACAAGGGCGCCGAAGTCTGCCGCATGCTGCAGACGCTGCTCGGCCGCGAGACGTTCCGCCGGGGCTTTGACGCCTACATCGCCAAGAACGACGGCAAGGCCGTCACCTGCGAGGCCTTCGTCCAGGCCATGGAAGAAGCGAGCGGCCGCTCGCTCGAGCAGTTCATGCGCTGGTTCTCCCAGGCGGGCACGCCGCGCGTGACCGTTTCGGGCGAATGGGACGCGGCGACGCACACCTACACGCTCACCGCCGAGCAGAGCACGCCGGCCACGCCGGGCCAGGAGAGCAAGCTGCCCTTCCTCATGCCCTTCCCGGTCGCGCTGCTCGATTCCGAAGGCCGCGAGATGCCCGTCAAGATCGAGGGCGAAAAGCCCGTGGCGCTGCAGACCACGCGCGTCTTCGAGCTCTCCGCTCCGGTGCAGAGCTGGCGCTTCTGCGACCTTGCCGAGAAGCCCGTGCTGAGCCTCAACCGCGGCTTCGCCGCGCCGATCGTGCTGGACTTTCCCTACAGCGACAAGGAACTCTCGCTGCTGGCCGCCCACGATTCCGATCCCTTCAGCCGCTGGGAGGCGATGAACCGCCTCATGATGCGCGCGCTCGTCGAGCAGGTGAGCGCCGATCTGATGCGCCAGCCCGCCGACGTCAAGCCCGAGCTCATCGAAGCCTTCGGGCGCACGCTCGACGACCAGCTCCTTTCGCCCGCCTTCCGCGCCGAAGCGATCCGCCTGCCGAGCGAGCGTCTCATCGCCAACGAGCTGCCGCTCATCGACCCGGCCGCCGTGCACCGCGCCCGCGACAAGGTGCGCCAGGCGCTCGGCACGCGCTGGCTCTCCAAGCTGAAGAGCGTCGCCGAAAGCTGCGCGACGCCCGGCGAGTACTCGCCCGATGCGGCCAGCGCCGGCAAGCGCGCCCTGAAGAACGCCTGCCTCTTCTACATGATCGCCTCGAACAACAAGCACGCGATCCTGCAGGTGCGCGACCAGTTCCTCGTGGCAGAAAACCTCACCGACAAGCTCGCCGCGCTGGAGCTCATCGCCGGCTCGAGCGCTTCCTCGAAGTCGGACCACGAGCGCCAGGCGCTCGAGGAATGGATCGGCGAGCCGCTCCTTCTCAACAAGTGGCTCACGATCCAGGCCACTGCACCCTGCTACGCGGGCGAAGTGCCCGTGCTCGAGCGCGTGCAGGAGCTCTCGCAGTGCGACTTCTTCCACATCGACAACCCGAACAACGTCTACGCGCTGCTGCGGCCCTTCTTCTTCGACAACCCTGCGGAATTCCACCGCAAGGACGGAGCGGGCTACCAGTTCTGGGCGCAGACCGTGCTCAGGCTCAACAAGATCAACCCGCAGATCGCCGCGGGGCTGGCGCGCGCGCTCGAGAACTGGCGCCGCTACACGCCCGACCTCGCCAATCTGATGTACCAGACGCTGCAGTTCATGTACGCCCGCAAGGACCAGCTCTCCGCGAACGTCAGCGAAATCATCGAAAAATCCCTCAACAACCCCGTTTAAGAGGAGACCATCTTGTCGACCCTTTCTCTCAGCCAGTACCTGTGCCGCGAGCAGCGGCTCAACGGCCTTGATCCGGTGCTCTCGCGCCTGGTCGTCGGCGTTTCCGAAGCCTGCAAGCAGATCAGCTTCAAGCTGCGCTGCGGCTCGCTCGCGGGCGTGCTCGGACTGGCCGGCTCGTCCAACGTCCAGGGCGAGGACCAGAAGAAGATGGACATCATCAGCAACGACATCTTCGTCGATGCGGTGAGCGCCACCGGTGCGGTGAGCGGCATGGTGAGCGAGGAAGTCCCCGACGTCATCAGCGTCCCCGAAGACCGCCCCGTCGGCCCCTACCTCATCTGCTTCGACCCGCTCGACGGCTCGTCGAACCTTGACATCGACGTCTCGATCGGCTCGATTTTCTCGGTCTTCCCGGCCGAGGCGCCGACCCGCAAGCCGAAGGCGGAGGACTTCCTCCAGCCCGGCTCCAACCAGGTCGCCGCAGGCTACTGCATCTACGGCCCGCAGACGCAGCTCGTCTTCACGCTGCGCCGCGGCGTCGTGATCTTCACGCTCGACCCGGCGACGGGCACGTTCATGCTGACGGCAGAAAACGTGCGTGTGGCGCCCGAAGCCAAGGAATTCGCCATCAACTGCTCCAACATGCGCCACTGGGAAGAGCCCGTGAAGCGCTACGTCGCCGAGCTCCTCGAAGGCAAGGACGGCGTGCGCGGCAAGGACTTCAACATGCGCTGGGTGGCCGCCATGGTCGCCGAGGTGCACCGCATCCTGCAGCGCGGCGGCATTTTCATGTACCCGCGCGACAACCGCGATCCCTCGCGTCCCGGCAAGCTGCGCGAGCTCTATGAGGCCAATCCCATGGCGCTCATCGTGGAAAACGCCGGCGGCAAGGCCACGAACGGCCGCCAGCGCATCCTTGACATGAAGCCCGAGAAGATCCACCAGCGCATCGCCGTCTTCCTCGGCGCCGCCGAAGAGGTCGACCGCGTCACGGGCTACCACCTCGAGGCCTGAGCCCCGAGAACCGGCTGCCAAGCAAAGAAACGGCGCATTTCCGAATCCGGAAATGCGCCGCTTTTTCTATGGGGCGGAAAGGCCGCCGGGCATCAGAACAGGTCGCCGAACATATTCTTCTGCTTCTTGCCTTCCTTTTCGTCCTGCGCCGCTTCTTCGGCGGCGGGCAGCGTTTCGGTCAGCTTGGCGACCTCGGTCTTCAGCGTGTCGGACGACTCTTTCTGGTTTTTCATGAAAGCGTCGAGCTTGCCCGCGGAACTGTCCGAGGACTCGGTGATCTTGGCGAGCATTTCGTCGGAGCGCGACATCATCGCCGTCTCGAGCTTCTCGATGCGCTCAAGGAGAAGCTTGGTCGATTCGGCGAAGCGGCTCTTCTCGGCGTCGTCGGCCACGGCGCGGGCGTTGCGCGCCTCCTTGTAGGCGGCCCGCAGCTCATGCGTGACGCTGGCAGACTGCCAGAGCATGTAGCCGAGCACAATAAGGAGCAGCAGTGCGAAGCACACGACAATGATGATGCCGAGAGGCGCCTGGATTTCGGTGTAGACCAGATTGACCGCGACATCGGTCGAAAGCGCTCCCCAGTTGATAATGAGGAACACGGCCATCAGGATCAGAAGAAGAAGCAGAATAATGTTGCGGATTTTCATCGTTTTCTCGCAGTGGCCGCCCGCAGGGCGGCGGAATTGCTCAAGACGCTTCGCGGGGGTCGGTTTTCCGCCGCGGAAGCCTCATGAGAACGCAGGCGGAAAAGGTTGCTTCTAGCGGCATGATATCAAATGCTGCATGAGCCCTGCGGCAAGCAATTGCAAAATGTTGCTTTGACGGGGGCCGCTCCGTGCCTTTATAGTTTCAGGTTAGCCTTTTGCTGTGACAGACAGACTTCAGAAACAGCATTCAATTCAATTTACCGGAGACCTCTTTTCTTATGCGCACCGATCCTCGTTTTCCGCGCCTTCACATCGTTGACCACCCGCTCATTGAGCACAAGCTCACGCTTATGCGCGACAAGAACACCGGAACGCAGGACTTCCGCACGCTGCTCCACGAAATCGCCCTGCTCATGGGCTATGAGGTGACGCGCGACTTCCCGACGAAGCTCATCGACATCGAAACGCCGATCGCCAAGACGAAGGCCCCGACGCTCGTCGAGAAAGACCCCGTGATCGTCCCCGTGCTCCGCGCCGGCCTCGGCATGACCTCGGGCCTGCTCACCCTCATCCCGACCGCGCGCGTCGGCCACATCGGCGTCTACCGCGACGAAAACCAGAACCCGGTCGAATACCTCGTTCGCCTGCCGCACGCTCCGAACAGCACCTACATCGTCGTTGACCCGATGATCGCCACGGGCCACTCGAGCGCCTACGCCGTGAGCCTGCTCAAGAAGCGCGGCATCAAGGGCAGCCAGATCCACTTCATGGCGCTCGTCGCCGCGCCCCAGGGCATCGAAGTGCTCACCAAGACGCACCCCGACGTGGACATCTTCGTCGCGGCGCTCGACGAGACCATCAACGACAAGGCCTACATCGTTCCGGGACTCGGCGATGCGGGCGACCGCATCTTCGGCACGCTCTGATTTCCAGGCATTCAGAGAGCACAAAAGCGGCCTCCGGCCGCTTTTTTCTTGCTTGCAAATTTTGACTGTTTTTTGAACACGAAAACTTAGGGTTAACCCTTTTATTTTCACATTTTGAGCGACTTTTTATATTTTTTTATACGTATAAGTGTTTATTTCTGCCATTTTGAGCCCGAACCCATTGGGCACTAACCCATTTTTAGTTGATATTTATCAACCTTAAGGCAGAATGAAGGGCGCATGATACGCCCTGACAAAAGGCGCTGCTGTCGTTGTTTCTCGGCGCCTGACCCCAACTTATCCAACATCAAGGACACATTCCATGTCGATGATCGATAACGATTCCGCCAAGTACGCCAATGTGCCGACGGCGACCCAGAACATCTGGGGCGTCGGCCTCAAGGACGCCAAGCGCCAGAGCCGCTCCACGGCCATCGCCGATATCACGCAGTCCATCACGGGCGGCATTCTCGGCATCTTCCTCTTCTGCCACATGGCCTTCACGAGCTCCGTGCAGATCAGCAAGGACCTGTTTGCCAACCTGATCAACACCTCGGGCGGCATGTTCATCGGCGGCGAAGAGCACCTCTGGATGCATGTCCTCTTCGTCGGCTTCATCTTCCTCTGCGTCGCGATCCACGCTTTCTGCGCTCTGCGCCGCTTCCCGACTTCCTACAAGAAGTTCCGCGACATCCGCGCCCACGAGCGCATGCTGCACCATCCGGACACGACGCTCTGGCTCATCCAGCTGGCCACCGCGTTCCTGCTCTTCCTCTTCGTGTTCACGCACCTCTTCCCGATGCTTCTGCATCCGTCCGGCTTTGACGTGAACCTGATCGGCGTCCACACCTACCACAACGGCATGCTCTGGACGTTCCTCTTCCTCGTCATCACCGAGCTGCACGGCATGATCGGCCTGTATCGCCTCTGCGTGAAGTGGGACCTCTTCAAGGGCAACAAGGAGCGCAACCTCATCGACCAGCGCGCCCGCGACGGCGACCGTGCCGGCCTGCGCAAGGGCTTCCTCATCATCGCCCTGCTGCTGATTGTCTGCGGCACGCTGACCATCTGGAAGAACTACTCGATCGGCGCCGAGCAGGTTGCCAACCATCAGGAAGCCACCCGTTACGAAATCACGGACGGCAACAACTGGTGGAAGTAATCCCTCAGCTCTGAGAGATCTATGAACGATCAGCCTCCCGCCGCTCCCGACTGCGGCAGGAGGCTTTTTCTTACACAGTGAGAGACCTGACCATGCCTTCCGCTTCGCCCCACACGCCGCTCTGGAGCCGCCTGGCGCAGTCCCTGGCGCGGGAGATCGCCGAAGGAAAGCGCCCGGTAGGCTCTCTTCTGCCGACCGAGCAGGCGCTCACGGCGCTTTACTCCGTGAGCCGCCACACCGTCCGCGCGGCGCTCGCCGAGCTTGTCAACCGAGGCCTTATCGAGCGGCATCCGCACATCGGCAGCCGCGTCATCTCCGACGGGCGCGAGCCGCGCTTTTACATGGAGCCGGGCGAGTACAGCGACCTCGACCGCTTCGCGCAGCACTACCCCCGCTTCCTGCTGAGCAGCGGCAAGAGCATCTGCGACAAAACCACGTCCTCGCTCACCGGCTTTGCCGAGCAGACGCCGCTTATCCGGCTTGAATACACGCGACGCGACGCCGCAAGCCCCCGCAATCCCCTTATTTCCTACACCGTCACCTGGATCCGCGACATCAGCGGCGACGTGCTCGCCGCGGGCGAAGCGCACCCCGACACGCCGCTCATCAACGTGCTCGAGCGCATCACGGGCGTGCGGTGCATGTCCATCCGCCAGTCTTTCTGCGGCACGGGCCTTTCTGACTACCAGGCGAAAATCCTCAACCTCCGGGAAGGCGCCCCGGCGATGCTCGTGGTGCGCGAGTTCCTCGATGCGCGCCGCCGCCCGCTCATCGTGGCGCGGAACCTGTTCCCGCAGGCTTCCTACACCTACCGCATCACCATCCGCCGCCAGGCCGAGTACTGAGGCGTCCTGAGCACCGTCAGGAAGGCCTTTCGTCAAGCCCGGCGGGAAACGTTTTCGGTATCTCTTAATGAGTAATTTAAAAGAGGTATTGAAATTAAATTTTCTGCTCCGCACTTACCCACGGGTTAACCCTTAAAACATCCGCTTTTTCTTTAGACATTTGTCTAAAAAAATAAGATATTCTGCCTAAAACATTCCGAACTTATTTGATTTTTAACCTGTTTGGAAATGACGTTCAAACAGAAAACATTTGTGCGCACAAATATAGGGACAAACCCTATCAGTAACAAATTTTTACTGTAAAGAAAATCTCTGTTACCCGTCTTTTCGTCAAGGTTCGGCCACAAACTACTACTCGAGGCTTAGTTGAAAGGCAAAATCAGAAAGTCCTCATATTGTCACTGAGAGAGCAAAACATGAGTGCTAGCTTTTGGATTCAATTTGCCATCCTGCTGATCTGCTTGTTCTATGCAGCTCGCAAAGGTGGTATCGGCCTGGGCCTGGTTTCGGGCATCGGCCTGATTATTTTCGTGTTCGGCTTCGGCCTGAAGCCGGGCAAGCCGCCGGTCAACGTCATTCTGACGATTCTTGCCGTGGTGATGGCTTCGGCCACCCTGCAGGCTGCGGGCGGCCTTGACTGCCTGCTTCAGATCGCAGAACGCGTTCTCCGCAAGCATCCGCGCTTCGTCTGCTACCTGGCCCCGTACCTCTGCTGGCTGCTGACGGTTCTCTGCGGCACGGGCCACGTGGTTTACACCATGCTCCCCATTATTTACGACGTCGCCATTAAGAACGGCGTCCGTCCGGAGCGCCCGCTCGCTGCTTCGACGATTGCCGCTCAGATGGGCGTGATCTGCTCGCCGGCCGCTGTGGCTGCCGTGTCGATGATCTCCCTCCTCGACGGCTACGAAGTGGGCGGCAAGCCCTTCGGCTTCGGCCAGCTCTTCGCGATCGTGATCCCGGCCGCCATCGTCGGCCTGTTCGCTGAAGCCACCTATTCGTGCTTCCGCGGCAAGGACCTCGACAAGGACGAAGAGTTCCAGAAGCTCATCTCCGATCCGGAGCAGCGCAAGTACGTCTACGGCGAAACCACCACGCTCATCGGCAAGAAGTTCCGCACCGAGCAGTGGGCTTCCCTCTGGATCTTCCTGCTCACCGTTGCTGTGGTTGCCTGCCTGGGCATGTTCCCGTCGCTGCGCCCTGTCATCGGTAAGAAGGCTCTGTCCATGACGCTCGTCATTCAGATGTTCATGCTGACCGCCGGCGCCCTGATGATCATGTTCTGCAAGTGCAATGCCAAGACCATCGGCAAGACCACGGTGTTCAATTCGGGCATGATCGCCATTGCCGCCGTGTACGGCGTGGCCTGGATGTCGGATACGATGTTCTCGGCTCACATTGCCGACATCAAGGACATCCTGGTCAACTGCGTGAAGGAATACCCGTGGACCTACGCTCTCGTGCTCCTCGTGGTTTCCAAGCTGGTTAACTCGCAGGCTGCCGCTGTTGCGACGGTGGTGCCGATCGCTCTGGCTTCCGGCGTCAATCCGGGCCTGATCGTCGCCTTCGCCTCCGCCTGCTACGGCTACTACATCCTTCCGACCTATCCGTCTGACCTCGCGGCCATTCAGTTCGACCGCTCCGGCACGACCAAGATCGGCAAGTACGTGATCAACCATTCGTTCATCATCCCGGGCCTCATCGGCGTGATCACCGCTTCCGCGGTTGGCTACTGCCTCGGCCTCGCCTACGGCTACATCTAATCGGGATGAAATAAAAAACAGAGGCCGGGCATCGACCCGGCCCCCTCATGAGGACCCGAAAACAGGGCAGCGTTCTTTGCGGACGCTGCCCTGTTTCTCTTTATGGCGCACCGCCTTCAGAACTTCCAGTGGACGCCGAGATGCGCTTCCTGGCGTGCTTCCAGCCCGTGCCCGCCGTTTACCGCGTGGCCGCTGAACCGTCCGCCTCGCGGCTGTTCGCCTCGCCCCACTTCGCGCCTTCGTTCCATGCCGAGATACCCTCTTCACCGTGGAATTCGCGAAACACCGCAGCCTAGCGCCAGCCGCGACTCGGCGCGCCGGCACATACCGCAAGAGGATTTATATGAGGGAGTTCTCGGCAAGTTATCAGGGCTGACCGCTGTGCCGCAGGCTTCGCTGTCCTTACGGCCGATGCGGCAGCGGATATCAGGGATGCCGGCGTTTGAAAAAAATTAAATTCGCAGAAAACAAAAGCCCCCGGCTGAATTTCCTCTGGAAAATTCAACCGGAGGCATAGGCTAGCGGCGGCGTCATGCCGCTTTGCTGCGCTTGGCCGGGCTTTATTTGATGTTCTGGCCCGAGGCCCAGACGGCTACCTCCACGCGGGAGCGGCACTTCAGCTTCTTGAGGATGTGCTTGACGTGCACCTTGACGGTGCCCTCCTCAATGCCGAGGTGCTTGGAAATCTCCCGGTTCGACATGCCCGATGCGACGCAGCCGAGCACGTCGTGCTCGCGCTTCGTGAGCGAGTTGATGCGCCGCTCGTCTTCGCTGGCGAACGAATTCGCGCGCAGCCGCTCGGCAAGCACCGACGTGATGCGGTCGCTCGCGGCCATGCCGCCCGCAGCCACTGTGCGCATCTGCTCGATGAACTCCTTCTCGGTAATCGTGCGCAGCAGGTAGCCGTTGGCGCTGTAGCGGATCGCCTGCAGCAGCCGGCCGGGCTGGCGGATCGAGTTGAGCATCATCACGACGCGGCAGCCGGGCTCGCGGTACTTGATCTCCTGCAGGATATCAAGCGCGTTGTAGGCTTCCGCATCGAGGCCGAGCACGGCGATGTCGGGCCGCAGCGAAGCAAGCGACAGAGCCGTCTTCTCATCGGACGCCGTGCCGAGCAGGCGGAACTCGCCGCTCGAAGCCAGCGCTTCGGCCATGCCCCGGCTGAAAAGCGGGTAGTCGTCGATGAGCAGCACGGATAAGGCGCTCTTTTCCATCACAGATCACTCCCGCCGAGGCAGTCAAGCGCCGTCTGGAGCAGCACCCGGCAGCCGAGCATGAAGTCTTCGATGCGCATCGCCTCGCGCGGATTGTGCGAGCCGTTCTGGTTGGCCACGAAGATCATGGCGGCGGGGACGCCCGCCGCGCCGATCACGGCCGAGTCGTGGCCCGCGCCGGAGGCAAGCTTCATGGCCGGGATGCCGGCGTGCTTGGCCGCGCGGGCGATTTCCTCGGCCATCTGAGCGCTGATCGCGCCGGGCGCCGTGTAGATCGCCTTGCCGAAGTCGAACGTCACGCCGCGGCGCGCCGCGATCTTCGAGGCCGTCTCGACGAGCAGCGCGCGGAATTTCTCGCAGGTGTCGGCCGAGAGGCTGCGGATGTCGACCGTGAAGCGCACCTCGCCCGGAATGACCGAGATGGCGGACGTTTCGGCCGTCTTGAAGACGCCCACCGTAAAGACCAGGTCGGCGCCCTTGTCGAGCCATTCCTGCCAGGCGTTCTCCATCGTATGGAGAAGCTCGGCCATGGCCATCACCGCATCGTGGCGGTATTCCTTGTTGACGGCGCCAGAGTGAGCGGTCTCGCCCTTGCAGACGGCGCTCTTGTAGCGCACGTTGCCGCGGATGCCCGTGACGACGCCGACGCGGATGTCCTTCTGGCTCGTGAGCGTCGGGCCCTGCTCGATGTGCAGCTCGACAAAGGAGCCCATGTGCTTGACGTCGACGACGGGCTTGCCCGTCGTGAGCTTCTTCGGGTCAAAGCCGCACTTGGCGATCGATTCGCCGAGCGTGATGTCCTGCGTGCGGTGCTTGAGAGCGAGGTCCGCATCGGTGAGGCGGCCCATCATGCCGAGCGAGCCGATGTAGGACTTGCCGAAGAACGAGCTCTCCTCGCAGCGCATCATCAGCACCGTGTAGTCGCGCTCGGGGACGAACCCGGATTCCTTCATCCAGCGGGCGACGGTGAGCGCGGCCGTGATGCCGGCCAGGCCGTCGTAGTTGCCGCCCTGCGGCACGCTGTCGGCGTGCGAGCCCGACACGAAGGCAGGCTTGCTGCGGTCCCTGCCGGGGAGCGTCATCCAGACGTTGCCGGCGGCGTCTTCCTTGATTTCGAGGCCGAGGTCGCTGCCGATTCCCTTCAGGTAGGCGAGCACCTTGCTTTCGGTTTCGCTGTAGCCCTGGCGCGTGACGCCGAGCGTGTCCTTGCTCATTTCGCGGACAGTGTCGAAGATGGTGCGGGCGAAATTCTCGCCTTCTTCAAGCAATTTTTGCTGCATGTCTCTGATCCTTTGAAACGGAGGCGTTTCGGCGCGGTCGGTCAAGCCGCGGCCCTACCTCCTTAGTATTATTCTCTTTCGCGATTTTAACTACTCTCAGGCGGAACGGCGAGTAAATGTCGCTCTTAAGGGGTATATCCCCGCAAAGAACCATCAGACCTAAGGTAATTACCGATGCGCAAAACCAGTGAAACTGTTAAAAACCACCGTGCAAATAGGGTTCCGCATCCAAAGCGGAACCGTTCGTTATGAGGAGCGAAAAAAGAATGAACGATCTTTCTGCGTATCACGATCAGCTGATCAAATTCCGCCGCCATCTTCACACGATGCCCGAGGAAGGCTGGAGCGAGTTCACGACCACGGCCTTCATCGCCGGCAAGCTTCAGGAATACGGCTATGAAGTGCTTCTCGGCCGCAAGGTCGTCAATCCCGACAGCTGCCTCGGCCGCAGCGAGAAAGTCGTCGAGGCCGGCCTGGCGCGCGCCCGCGCCAACGGCGTGAGCGAAGACTTCCTCAAGAAGACCGACCGCCTCACGGGCTGCGTCGGCGTGCTCGACACGGGCCGCCCCGGCCCCACGGTCGCGATCCGCTTCGACATCGACTGCGTGCCCGTGACGGAATCGACTGATCCGAACCGCATCCCGGTGAAGGAAGGCTTCTGCTCGAAGAACCCGGGCTTCATGCACGCCTGCGGCCACGATGCGCACACCTCGATCGGCCTGGCCGTCGCGCACTGGGCGGCGGACCACAAGGACGCCCTCAAGGGCAAGCTCAAGATCCTCTTCCAGCCCGCCGAAGAAGGCGTGCGCGGCGCGGCCGGCATGGCCGCCTCGGGCATCGTCGACGATGCGGACTACTTCCTCGGCGCGCACATCGGCATGATGTGCAAGTCGGGCGAGCTCTCCGTCAATCCGTACGGCTTCCTCTGCACGACCAAGCTCGACGTCACCTACACGGGCCGTCCGGCGCACGCGGGCGTTGAGCCCAACGCCGGCCGCAACGCCATGGCCGCCGCCTGCAACGCCGTCGTCCAGCTGCTCGGCATCGCGCGCCACGGCTCCGGCATGACCCGCATCAACGTGGGCCAGCTCACCGCCGGCGAAGGCCGCAACGTCATTCCGTCGCACGCCCTCATGAAGATGGAAGTGCGCGGCCAGACGGGCGAGATCAACCAGTACATGTACGACTCGGCCATGGCCATCATCAAGGGCTGCGCCATCGGCCAGAACTGCGAGTACTCCGTCGAGAAGATGGGCGAGGCCGTCGACCTCACCAACGACCCCGAGCTCGTCAAGGTGCTCATCGACGCGGGCCACGCCGTCAAGGGCCTCAACGTCCGCGAGGATCCGATGAACTTCGGCGGCTCCGAAGACGCCACGATCCTGGCGCGCCGCGTGCAGTCGCACGGCGGCAAGGCCGCCTTCATGGTGATCGGCACCGACCGTCCGTCGGGCCACCACACGTCGAACTTCGACATCAAGGAAAGCGACCTTGACGTGGCGCTCAACATCTGGGCCGAAACGCTCGTGCGCCTGCTGAAATAAGCGCGCCGGCAAGCCGGAGATTGCCCTCCGGCAAAGAATAACGGGCAGCCGGCATCGACCCGGCTGCCCGTTTTGCTCTAAAATACTGAGTCTTTTTACGCGGCAAGGGACCTCGCCCCGGCCGCCAGGCACAGATTTTCTCATTGTTTTAATTGTTCTCCGGCAGGCGCACGGCGCCGAGGCGGGCGCGCGCTGCCGGCATTTCAAGCGAAGGACTCATCATGAGCGGTCATTCCAAGTGGGCCAACATTCAACATCGCAAGGGACGCCAGGACGCCAAGCGCTCCAACCTCTGGACGAAACTGGTGCGCGAAATCATCGTCGCTGCCCGCATGGGCGGCGGTGACCCCGACTCCAACTCCCGCCTGCGCCTTGCTCTGTTCAAGGCCCGCGCGGGCAACGTGCCCAAGGACACGATCAAGAACGCCATTCTCAAGGGCACCGGCCAGCTCGAGGGCGTCTCCTACGAGGAGGTCCGCTACGAGGGCTACGGCATCGGCGGCGCCGCGCTCATCATCGACTGCACGACCGACAACCGCGTGCGCACGGTCGCCGATGTGCGCCACCTGCTCAGCCACCACGGCGGCAACCTCGGCGCCGAGGGCTCCGTGAGCTTCATGTTCAAGCACGAGGGCGAGTTCTTCTTCGCCCCCGGCAAGACCAATGAGGACGCCGTCATGGAAGCCGCCCTTGAAGCGGGCGCCGACGACGTCATCAGCAACGACGACGGCTCGATCGAAGTGACGTGCGAGCCCGAGGCTTTCGACGCCGTTCAGAAGGCGCTTGAGAAGGCCGGTCTCGAGCCCGACGAGGCGGAGATCACCTGGAAGCCGCTCAACGAGGTGAAGCTCGAAGGCTCCGACGCCGAGAAGATGCAGAACCTCATCGACGACCTCGAGGACCTCGACGACGTGCAGAACGTCTACACGACCGCCGTGTTCGACACGCCGGACGACGAGGAATAAGGCCTCGCAGAAGGCGCGCCCCGCCGCGGCGGGACGCCCGCGTCCGAAAAGGGAAAGCCTCAGGCGCTTTCCCTTTTTTTGTGCTCCGCAACCCTGAGGATTGCGCGTATTTTCCCTGTGCGGCACGGGCGCTACAATGGCGCTCGTAAGTCCCGCCGCGGCACGCCGCGGCGGCTTTCCATCACGGCGAGCGCGGGTCTCCCGCCCGTCAGACCTTTTCTTTTTCGGAAGTCCAAGAAATGAACCTTCTCGTCATCGGCAGCGGCGGCCGCGAACACGCCATCGCCTGGCGCCTTGCGCAGAGCCCGCGCGTCGAAAAAGTCTTCGTTGCCCCCGGCAATGCCGGCACCGCCGTCACGCCGGGCCTTGAAAACCTTGCCGTCTCCGACATCCCCGGCCTCATCGCCTTCGCGCGCGACAACGTCGCCTTCACGGTCGTCGGCCCCGAGGCGCCGCTCGCCGCCGGCATCGTCGACCAGTTCCGCGCCGCGGGACTGAAGATCTTCGGCCCGACGAAGGCGGCCGCGCAGCTCGAGACCTCCAAGGACTTCGCCAAGGCCTTCATGAAGCGCCACGGCATCCCGACCGCCGATTACGAGACGTTCACCGATCCGCAGAAGGCTCACGCCTACATCCGCCGCAAGGGCGCCCCGATCGTGGTCAAGGCCGACGGCCTTGCCGCCGGCAAGGGCGTCGTGGTGGCGATGAGCGTCGACGAGGCGATCGCCGCCGTCGACTCCATGCTCGAAGGCCACCGCTTCGGCAATGCCGGCGCCCGCGTCGTGATCGAGGACTACCTCGACGGCGAGGAAGCCTCCTTCATCGTGATGGTCGACGGCGAGCACATCCTGCCGATGGCTACCTCGCAGGACCACAAGCGCCTGCTCGACGGCGACCGCGGCCCCAACACGGGCGGCATGGGCGCCTACTCGCCCGCCCCGGTCGTGACGCCCGAAGTCTACGAGCAGGTGATGGAGCGCATCATCCGTCCGACGGTGAAGGGCATGGTCGACGACGGCATCCGCTACACCGGTTTCCTTTACGCCGGCCTCATGATCTCGAAGGACGCCGAGGGCAAGCCCGTGGCGCGCACGCTCGAGTTCAACTGCCGCATGGGCGATCCGGAAACGCAGCCGATCATGATGCGCATCCGCAGCGATTTCTCCGAAGTCGTCGAAAAGGCGATTGACGGGCACCTCGACCAGGCCTCGATCGACTGGGACGAGCGCGCGGCGCTCGGCGTCGTCGTCGCCTCCCGCGGCTACCCCGTCAAGCCCGAGAAGGGCGCCGTCATCGAGGAGCTGCCCGCCGACACCGCCGACACGCACGTCTTCCACGCCGGCACGGCGCTCACCGCCGAAGGCCTTACTGTCGTCTCCGGCGGACGCGTGCTCTGCGCCGTGGCGCTCGGCAAGACTCTGGCCGACGCCCAGAAAAAAGCCTACGAGACAGCGCACGGCGTGAAATTCGACGGCATGCAGATGCGCTCCGACATCGGCTGGCGCGCGCTCGGCCGCTGACAATTGG
The DNA here is from genome assembly GCA_047777475.1 of Burkholderia sp. GTDB lineage: Bacteria > Pseudomonadota > Gammaproteobacteria > Burkholderiales > Burkholderiaceae_F > Sutterella. Next base: position 17,335 of record JBKEET010000002.1, on the reverse strand, counting down.
AAACTTCGGAAAGGCGGAACGACCGGCCTGACGGGCTATACTGAACCGACCAATGCCGATTAACCGACCTTTCCGAGTGTATTTGCCTGATGCGTTTTAACTTTGTCTGTGCCGCAGCCCTTTTTGCTTCGCTGAGCGTCTTCGCCCAGGATACCGCCGGGCCTTTCGGGTACCCGGCGGGCCTGCTCGATGCGCCGGCCACGCTCTCGAGCCCTGCGGCCGACTACCTGCGCCTCGGCAAGCCGAAGGCGGCGCTCGAGCGCACAAAGCTCGAGGACGTCGCAAGGCTCACGCAGGGCACGCGCCTTTCGGAAGGTGCCGGCGTCTACCGGCGCGACACGCTCTGCCTCTCGGGCACCGAGGGCGGGCGGCCCGTCGTCGCCTGGCTCATCGCCACGGCCAGCGAGTACATCACCGAAGCACAGCTCGAATGGGCCAAGCCGGGCGAGATTCCCGGCTACTGCCGCGCGCTGCCGGGGCGGCTCCTGCCGCTGCGGCTCGGCAGGATCGGCCTCGGCATGGCGAAAGCGGACGTCGAAAAAGAGCTCGGCGACCCCTCCCACGTCGATTCGGCCGGCTGGCACTACTGGTTCAGCCAGCGCTTCTCGCGCAACGAGCGCGACCTGCAGGAGCTGCGGCTCAACTGGCTCGCGGTTCACTACGACCGCAGGGGACGCATCGAGAAAGCCTTCATCTCGCAGGTCACGAACCTATGAGAGAAGCGCTCCTCCCCAGGCGCGGCATCGGCCTTCTCGGCGGAACGTTTGATCCCGTGCATGCGGGCCACCTGGCCCTTGCGCACGCGGCCCTGGCCGCCGTGCCGCTCCTTCGCGTCGACATGCTGCCCGCGGGCGATCCCTGGCAGAAGGGCGGCATCAGCGACGCCGAGCACCGCCTGAGCATGCTCAGGCTTGCTGTAGAATACGACCCCCGCCTGCGGGTCAACACCGCAGAGCTGCGCCGCAGCGGCGCCACCTACACCGTCGACACGCTCCGCGAAATGCGCGGGGCGCTCGGGCCGTCGATCCCCCTCGTTCTCATTCTCGGGCGCGACCAGTGGCTCAACCTCACGACGTGGCACGAGTGGCGGCGGCTCACCGATTACGCCGACATCGCCTGGTGCAGCCGCGCGGGCGTGTCCGACGAAGCGGACGTGCCGCCCGAGCAGCGCGCGTTTTTCGCCGGCCGCAGCGTTCCCGCCGCGGCGCTCACTGCCTTTGCGAGCGGGCGCGTCGCGCGCTTCGAAATGGCGCCCCACCGCGCCAGCGCGACGGCGATCCGGCAGATCCTTGCGAGCAGGCCCTTTGCCGAGGCGATGAAGCGCCTCGACGGATGGCTGCCCGTGGGCGTGGCGCAGTACATCGGCGCCCACCGCCTTTACCAGAATCCTTTTTTAAATTAAGCGAGCAGAGCTTATGGACACTCAGGAACTCACCCAGACCATCGTCGACGCGCTCGACGACGTGAAGGCCAAAGACATCAAGATCTTCAACACCCATCACCTCACCGACCAGTTCGACCGCGTGGTGATCGCCACGGGCTCCTCGGGCACGCAGACGCGCGCCATGGCCTACTCGGTCGCCGCCGCTGTGAAGCACGCGGGCGGCACCGTCATCGGCATGGAAGGCCAGGACGCCGGCGAGTGGGTGCTCGTCGACTGCGGCAGCGTTGTCTGCCACTGCCTGCTGCCGAACGTGCGCGCCTACTACAACCTCGAAGAGATCTGGGGCGGCAAGGAGGTCTTCGTGAAGGCCACCGAGGAGTGCGCCCCGCACCTGATGCCGCACCGTCCGGGCAGCGTTCCCGACGACATCAAGTAAGTCGCCATGCTCACCCGCATCGTGGCCGTCGGCCAGCACATCAGCGGCTGGGCGCAGGACGCCGTCGCCGAATACCTCGCGCGCATGCCGCGGGACTTCCGCGTGGAGCTCAAGGAAATCCGCACGGAGCCCCGCCCCGGCAAGACGCCCGCGCAGCTCATGGCCGCCGAGGGCGAGCGCATCCTCGCCGCGATCGAGCCCGGCAGCTACACCGTCGTGCTCGACGAGCACGGCAGGGAAGTGAGCTCCGTCGAGTTCGCGCGCCTTTTCGCCCGGTGGCGCCAGGACGGCGAAAATCCCGTCTTCGTGATCGGGGGCCCCGACGGCCTCTCGCCCGACGTGAAGGCCGCCGCGCGCATGACGCTCAGGCTGTCCGAAATGACGCTGCCGCACGCGCTCGCCCGCGTCATGCTCGCCGAGCAGATCTACCGCGCCTGGTCGATCCTGGCGGGGCACCCTTACCACAGGGCCTGAGGCGATGGGAACGGTTTACCTGGCGAGCAAAAGCCCGCGGCGCCGCGCGATCCTCGAAGGCCTCGGCCTCAGCGTGCGGGTGATCGCGAGCAACGCGCACACGCTCTACGCCTTCGAGGGCGACGAGACGGAGAACCCCGGCGAGACGCCCGAGGCCTACGTGCAGCGCACGGCGGCCAATAAATTCCTCGAAGGCCTCGCCGCGAGGGACGCCGCAGGACTCCCGAAGGACGCGGGTCCCGTGCTCGCCGCCGACACGGTCGTGAGCATCGGCGGCGACATCCTCGGCAAGCCGCGGGACGAAGCCGAGGCGTGCGCGTTCCTGCGGCGCCTTGCGGGGCGCACGCACGAAGTGCGCACCGCCGTCGTCGCGGGCTTTGCCGAAGACCGCCGCGAAGGGGCGCTGAGCGTTTCCGAAGTGACGTTCCGGCCGATGAGCGAAGAGGAAATCCTCGCCTACGTCCGCACGGGAGAGCCCTACGACAAGGCGGGCGGCTACGGCATCCAGGGCCTCGCCGGCATCTTCATCTCGCGCATCGCCGGCAGCTACACCGGCATCATGGGGCTGCCCGTCTTCGAGACGGCGGAGCTGCTGCGCCGCGCGGGCGTGCGCATCATCGGCTGACCTCCGCACGAAGCCATATAACGGCAGCGGCCGCCGGGATCGCAGTCCCGGCGGCCGCCTGCTTTATGGGTCACGCCTTATCGGTTCAGCTGAGAACCTTCAGGAGCTCCACCTCGAAGATGAGCGTGGCGTTGGGCGGAATCACGTCGCCCGCGCCGTAGGGGCCGTAACCGAGCTCGGGCGGAATCGTGAGCTTCCTCTTCTCGCCCTCTTTCATGCCGACGACGCCTTCGTCCCAGCCGCGGATAACCTGGCCGACGCCGCAGACGAACTCGAGGGGCTCGTTGCGGTCAAGGCTCGAGTCGAACTTCGTGCCGTCCTCGAGCCAGCCCGTGTAATGCACCGAAACCGAGTCGCCCGGCTGCGCCTCGCGGCCGCTGCCCTCGCGGAGCACTTCGACGGCGACCTTCGGCTGGTCCTTCACCTTGACGAGCTCCACTTCGAAGATGAGCGTCGCGTTGGGCGGGATCACGCCGCCCGCGCCCGCCTCGCCGTAAGCGAGGTGCGGCGGAATCGTGAGGCGGCGCTTCTGGCCCTCTTTCATGCCGACGATGGCCTGATCCCAGCCCGGGATCACCATGCCGACGCCGCAGGTGTACTCGATCGGCTCGCCGCGATCGAGGCTCGAGTCGAATTTGGTGCCGTCCTCGAGCCAGCCCGTGTAGTGAACCTGCACGAGATCGCCTTTGGCGGCCTCGCGGCCGCTGCCCGGCGCGAGCTCTTCGATGCGGAGCTCAGTGAGCGCTTCCTTCATGATGCATTCCTTAGAAAAGAAGGGAAAAACCGACCCGCCTCGGCAGCAGCGCCGCAGCGCGGGACATCCGCTTAGTTTAGCGGGTCGGAGGGCTCGGTTTCAAAGGGCGGAAATGCGGCCTGCCGCGCGGGGCAAAACGTGTAAAATACCCTTGCCCGGCCAACTGCGCCGCGGCATGCGGCCTGCGGGCTCCGCGCCCGCCTGACCGATCCGTGCCACATCCGATCGCACGGAATTTTCCAACGCTGAGAACGGCCTCTGCGGCCGTCCCCGCCGTCTTTCACGACGGCTGACTTTCAATCTGAAAACATCGTTTTTCCGGCCCGGCGACGCGCCAAGCTACCCTGTCCGCGTGCTGTCTGAATCAGCCGCTCGCGCTGCCGCCCTGCCAAAGAGAATAATGTCAGAGCAAGAAAAACCGATTTCCGCTTTTGAGCGCGCAGCCGAGTGGCTGCCCGCACAGCTTATGCAGTGGGCGTCCTCGTCGGGCTTCTTCCCCGTCGCCCTTGAAGAACTTCTGCGCGACCGCGACGCGCGCCTTGCCGGTCCCTGCGGCATGGCCCGTGCACTCACCGCACTGATTGCCGTGGCGCAGAAGATGCGCGACACGCCGCCCGAAGAGCGCGGCCGCGCCGTCGTGCTCGCCTCGTGCCAGGGCTCCGAAGAATCGCTCGCTCGGCTCGCCGCCGAGATCGCCTCGTGCGCAGGCCTTGCGGCCGTCACCTCGGCCGAGCGCCGCAGCGCCGCCTCAATGACCGCCGAAGAGCTCGCCGGCTGCGACATCCTCGTCACCACCCCCGCCAAGCTTGAGAAGATTTATGAACTCGGGCTGCTGAAGCCTTCCGAGGTCAAGACCGTCGTCATCGACAGCGCCGAATGGATGGCCGAGCGCGGCGAGACCGAGCGTCTCGCCAAGCTCTGCGAAGGCCTTCCTTCCGCCCGCCAGATCATCGTCACCGCGCTCGCGGGCGAAGAAAACATCGCCAACCCGATCATCGAGCGCCTCTCGGCGCCCGTGTTCGTGCGCGCCCCCGACGGCACCGAGCCGGCCGCAGCCAAGGAACTGGCCGCCGTCGTGCCCGAGGAATCGCTCGACGCGGCCCTGCTCGCGCAGGGCGCCGAAACCCCCGTCCTTTTCATCGCCGCCACGGCCGCCGCCGCGCAGCGCATCGCCGCCCTCTTCAAGAACGCCGGGCTCGAGGCAAAGCGCGCCTCCTCGACGCAGTCCGAATCGGCCCGCGACACGCTGCTCCTGAAGTTCACCGCGGGGCGCGTCGAGCGCCTCGTCGCGGCGCACGGCGCCCTGCTCGGCCTCTCGCCCAAGAGCGTCGGCCGCATCATGCAGGCCGGCGCCCCGAGCTCCCCGCTCGTTTATGCGCAGCACTTGGGGCTGCTTGCCGAAGGCGGCAGCCTCACCACGCTCGTGAGCGCCAAGGAGCTCCCCGAGCTTGACCGCCTGCTCTCCTGCGCCGGGCGCTCCGCCGAGGTCGTCAATTCCGCCTCGCTCGAAGGCATTCCCGAGCGCATCGGCTTCACCGTGCGCCGTGAGAAGCTCACGGTGCGCGCCGACTTCGCCGAAAAGCCGGAAGCCGGCCGCGAAGAAAGCGCCGCCGAAGCGGCGCCCGATTCCGGCGAAGAGGATTACGCGAGCGAAGAGCCCGCTTTCGGCGACGAAGAGCGCCCCGGGCACCGCGGCAAGAAGAACTTCCGCCGGCGGCGCACGCCCTTCGGCAAGAAGGGCAAGTACGAAAAGCACGGCCAGGAGAAAAAGGAAGGCGCCGAGGGCGGCAAGAACCGCTTCCGCGGCAAATTCCGCGGCAAGAAGAAATTCAGCCGCGGCGGCGAGCAGAACAAGCCCGCTGAAAACGCTCCCGCCGCGAACGTGCAGGACGCGGCCGCCGACGGCGCCGCGGCGCCGCAGCAGAGCGCCAAGCCCGCCCGTCACCAGAAAAACGACCAGCGCCGCCGCGGCAGCCGCCCGCAGAAGAAAAACGCCGCCGAGCGCCGCAATCGGCACGAGAACCGCCGCGAGGAATGGGACGACGACAACTTCGGCAACTCGATCCACTACCAGCCGAAGCGCCAGAACCTGAGGACGCTCAGGAGCGACCAGCCGATCCACTGGCAGCCGGACGATCCCTACCATCCCTCGTCGCAGGCGCTCAGCCTCCCGCAGATGATGCCGGACGAGAACGCGCCTTTCGGCCGCAGGCCCAAGAACGGCAATTTCAACGGCAACCGCCGCAAGCAGCGCAACTTCCGCAAGCGCAATTTCCAGCGCTGACGCACTCAAAGCGAGCACACGGCCGGGCGAGGCAATTCGCCCGGCCGCTTTCTTTCGGGCAGCGCGCTCCATATCGAGTAAACTCACTCGCTGAAAGCTTTTTCCCGTTTGCACGTGCACAGGGCTGACCACTTATGAACCAGAGTTTCCGTGTTTTCCGCGCATCCCTTGCGGCGCTTGCCGCCGCGGCGCTTCTTTCCGCCTGCTCGACGACGGGTCCCGCGGGCGGCGCCGGCGAGGGCGGCGAGGCCTCGGGCGGCGTGCACGACCCGCTGATCGACGCGCCGCACCGGGCGCTCATGACCTGCACGTCGGAAGAACCCGTCACCGTCGCCAAGCGCGTGAGCGAGATCCCGTTCGCGTGCCCCGACATCAACGTGAGCGCCACCTTAAGCGAGCTTCGCGACGCCGGCTGGCGCATCCTCAGCATGGACATCGGCGAGGACACCGAGAAGGACAGCCACGTCGGCTTCCCCGTCACCATTCAGATCCGCAAGCTCTTCTGAGCGGATCGCCACAGAATTGTTGTTTGCATATGGCCGATACTGAAATGATTGGCCGCCGCATGGCGGCCCTTCGCGCCGCCATGGCGCGCCGCGGCCTCGGCGCCTGGATCGCCGAGACGTCCGATCCCTTCTTAAGCGAATACATCCATCCGCACTGGCAGAGCCTGCGCTGGGTCTCCGGCTTCACGGGCAGCACGGCCGTCCTGGCCGTCACCGCCTCGGACGCCGCGCTTTTCACCGACTCGCGCTATTGGGAGCAGGCCGAAAAAGAGCTGGACGGCACGGGCATCGAGCTCGTGCGCGCCGGCTCGCCCTGCGCGCCCTCGCTCGCCGACTGGCTCGGCTGGCATCTCAAAAAGGGCGAGCGCGCCGGCATCGACCCGCAGTGCGCGAGCGTCGCGCAGCTGCGCGGCACCGGCACCGCGCTCAAGGAGCACGGCATCATGCTCTCGGGCGAGCGCGACATCTTCGGTGAGATCTGGACCGAGGACCGCCCCGAGCGGCCGATGACCAAGGTCTTCGCCGTCGGGAGCTTCGGGCGCACCGGAAGCGACAAGATCCGCGCCGTGCGCGCCGCGCTCAAGGATTCGGGCGCCGGGGCGCTGCTCGAGACCTCGCTCGACGGCGTGGCCTGGATGACGGGCCTGCGCGGCCGCGACATCCGCTGCAACCCGGTGTTCCTCTCGGCGCTGATCGTCACGCCCGAGCGCGCGCTGGTGTTCACCGACAGGGAGCGCTTCGACGAAGAAACGCTCGCGCAGCTCGCCGCCGGCGGCTTCGAGCTCTGCCCCTGGGAGCGCTTCGGCGAGGAGCTTTCGAGCGCCGCGGAACGCTTCGGCGTGCTCTACGACCCCGACTCGACGCCCGCGGCCCTGCTCCCTGCGATCGCCAAGGGCAGGAGCACCGAGGCCGTCTCGCCCGTGACGCTCATGAAGAGCCGCAAGAACGCGGGCGAGCTGGCCGCCATCCGCGCGGCGATGCTCGAGGACGGCACGGCGCTCACCGAGTTTTACGCCGAGCTTGACGAGCGCCTCGCCAAGGGCGAGACGCTCACCGAAACGGACGCCGCGGCGATGCTCCACGAGCAGCGCGCCGCGCAGAAGGACTTCGTCGAGGAAAGCTTCGAAACCATCGCCGCCTTCGGCCCCAATGCCGCCATGGCGCACTACCAGCCCTCGGCCGAAAACAGCGCGTCGTTCTCGCGCGCCGCGGGCGGACTTCTGCTCATCGATTCGGGCGGACAGTACCTCACGGGCACGACGGACGTCACGCGCATGACGGCCGTGGGCCTGCTCACCAACGCCATGAAGCGCGACGTCACCTTCGTGATGAAGAGCCACATCGCGCTCGCACGCGCCAGGGTGCCGCTCGGCAGCGCCGGCGCGCAGCTCGACGCGATCGCGCGCGAGCCGCTCTGGAAGGCGGGCCTCAACTTCGGGCACGGCACGGGGCACGGCGTCGGCTTCATGCTCTCCGTGCACGAAGGGCCGTTCACGATCTCGCCGCGGGCGCTCAAGACGGGCGAGCTCGGCGCGCAGCCCGGCATCGTCATCTCGGACGAGCCGGGCGTTTACCGCCCGGGCAAGTGGGGCGTGCGCATCGAGAACCTGCTCGCGCTCAAGAAGGCCGAGAGCACGGAGTTCGACGATTTCCTCGACTTCAGCGTGCTCACGCTCTGCCCGATCGATCCGGCGACGCTCGATGCGGTGCTGCTCGATGCGGGCGAAAAAGCCTGGCTCAGGGCTTATCACGAAGCGCTGCGCCAAAAGCTCTCCGGACGTCTTTCGGATCGCGCCGCCAAATGGCTCGATGTCGTCTGCGAGAACTACAAAGAAATGTAAAGAACGGTCAAGTTGCCTGAAAAATGGCGATCCTTTGACATTGTTTTGACAGCGGCGGGCAGAAGTTTTTCTACAATTCTGAGAATTGTTTGCATTTCGATTTCTTATCCATGCACAGACTCACTTTCAGGCTGGCCGCCGCGCTGCTGGCGGCCTCGATTCTTGTTGCCGGATGCGGCAAGAAGCCGGCTGAAAAAGCTGCTGCCGCGCCGCTGCCCGTCACCGCCCAGCAGGCCGTCTTCGCCGACGCGCCGCTCTGGCTCACGGTGATCGGCCGCACCGAGGGCGGCGAACAGATTGCCGTCAAGCCCCAGGTGAGCGGCGTGCTCACCGAGGTGCGCTACAAGGAGGGCGCCTTCGTCAAGGAAGGCGACATCCTCTACAAGATCGACCCGAAGCCCTTTGCCGAAGCGCTTCGCCAGGCCAAGGCGACCCGCCGCCAAGCCGAAGTGGAGCTGCAGAGCGCCGAGCGCGAGCTGCGGCGCACCGAAAAGCTCTACAAGGCCGGCTCCTCGAGCCAGAAGGCCTACGACGACGCCGTGACGCTGCGCGACTCCCAGAGGGCGGCAGTCAACTCGGCGAAGGCCGCCGAGGCGCAGGCCGCCGTCGACCTCTCCTGGACCGACGTGAGGGCGCCCGTTTCCGGCTGGGCCGGCAAGACGCTCGTCAACCGCGGCACGCTCGTCTCCTCGCAGTCCACCGAACTCACCGACATCTCGCAGCACGCCGACCTGCGCGTCACCTTCGCGCCCTCCGAGCGCACGCTCGCGGGCGCCGACATCTCAACGGCCAACCGCGTCGAGGTGCTCGATGAGCAGGGCCGCAGGCACAGCGCCTCGCTCGACTACGTCGCCCCGATGATCGAGGCGGACACGGGCACGCGCATCATGCGCGCCCGGCTCGGAGAGGATTCCGGACTCCTGCCCGGCGACTTCGTGCGCGTGAACCTCATGATCGGCGTGCGCAAGAACGCCGCCGTCGTCCCGCAGAAAGCCGTCGTGCAGAACGCCGACGGCAGCTACACGGTTTTCGTCGCCAAGGACGGCAAGGCGCTCGGCCGCACCGTCACGGTCGACCGCTGGCAGGGCACGGACTGGCTTGTCACCTCCGGGCTCGAAGCGGGCGACATGATCATCACCGACCAGCAGCTTAAGCTTCGCGACGGCCTCGCCGTCAAGGTTTCCGCACCCGCCGCCAAAGCGGCCGCCAAGTAAGAAGATCCCGCAGGGAAAGGCAATACCATGGGGCTGAGTGATTTCTGCATCCGCCGCCCGATCTTTGCGACGGTCCTCTCGCTGATCATTGTGCTGGCGGGCCTTCTGAGCATCCGCGTGCTGCCGCTTTCGCAGTACCCGGACATCCGCCCGCCTTCGGTGCGCATCTCGACGACGTACGACGGCGCCGACGCGCAGACGATCGCCCGCACGGTCGCCGCGCCCATCGAGGACCAGCTCTCCGGCATCGACGGCCTGCTCTACTACATCACGAACATCCGCAGCAACGGCGACATGATCATCAACTGCACGTTCGACGTGGGCACCGACCCCAACGACGCGATGCTCGAGATCAACAACCGCGTCCGCCAGGCCGAGAGAAGGCTGCCGGAGTCGGTGCGCCAGCAGGGCATCAACGTGCGCAAGCGCTCCGAAGAGAACCTGCTGATGCTCGTGCTCTATTCGCCCGACAAGAGCATGTCGCGCATCGACATGGCCGACTACGCCTACCTCAACATCGTCGACGAGCTCAAGCGCCTGCCCGGCATCAGCGACGTGACCGTGACCGGCAACACGCAGTCGGCGCTGCGCATCTGGGTCGACCCGCAGAAAATGGGCGAGCTCGGCGTCACCGTAAGCGACGTCGAAGCCGCAGTCGAAGAGCAGAACACGCAGAGGAGCGCGGGCAGCGTCGGCACGTCGCCCACGCCGGACGACCAGCAGCTCACCTACACCGTCACGGCGCCCGGACGCCTGCTCACGCCCGACCAGTTCGCCGACATCATCGTGAAGAACGACGGCCCCAACGGCATCGTGCGCATCCGCGACATCGGCTCTACCGAAGTGGGCAACCGCTCCTACCAGTTCCGCGTGGACATCAACGGCTCGCCCGGCGTCAACATCGGCGTCTACCTGCAGACGGGCGCCAACGCCATGGCCGCGGCCGCCGAAGTGAAGGCGAAGATCACGGAGCTCGAGCGCTACTTCCCCAAGGGCAAGCTCGCCTACCAGATCGCCGACGACAGCTCGGTCTACGCGGGCGCCTCGCTCCATGAGGTCTACGTCACGCTCGGCGAGGCCATGCTGCTCGTGCTGGCGGTGATCTTCCTCTTCCTGCAGAGCTGGCGGGCGACGATCATCCCGCTCGTGGCCATCCCCGTCTCGCTCATCGGCACCATGGCCGGCCTCTGGGCGCTCGGCTTCTCGCTCAACACGCTGACGCTCTTTGCCATGACGCTCGCGATCGGCATCGTCGTCGACGACGCCATCGTCGTGATCGAGAACGTCGAGCGCATCATGCGCACCGAAAAGCTCTCGGCCTTCAAGGCCGCGCAGAAAGCCATGCACGAGGTCGCCGGCGCCCTGGTGGCCATCGTCCTCGTGCTCTCCTCGGTCTTCATTCCCGTGGCGTTCTTGGGCGGCATGGCGGGCACGCTCTACCGGCAGTTCGCCGTGACGATCTCGATCGCGGTGGTGCTCTCGGGCTTCGTCGCGCTGACGCTCACGCCCGCGCTCTGCGCGCTCCTCATGAAGGAGCGCCGCGAAGAGGACAAGCCCGCCTTCTTCCGCGCCTTCGACGCAGGTCTGGCGCGCTTCACGATGATGTTCCTGCGCGTCGTCAAGGGGGCGCTGCGCCACCGCGTGCTGAGCGCCCTCCTCCTTGCTGCCGTCACCGCGGCCGTCTGGACGATGTTCCAGTCGACGCCCACGTCGTTCCTGCCCAAGGAAGACCAGGGCCTCGTGCGCATGACGCTCAAGCTCCCCGAGGGCGCCGCGTTCCCGCGCACCGAGGCCGTCGCGGGCGACTTCTTAAAGCGCATCCTCGCAATGCCCGCCGTGCGCAGCAACATCACGATGATGGGCAACGACAGCATGAGCGGCGACATGACGAGCAACGCCGCGAGCTTCATCGTCCACCTCAAGGACTGGGACCAGCGCACCGAAAGCGCCGAGGACGTGCAGCGCTCGCTGCAGAATATGATCCGCGCCTCGCACGAAGCGACCGGCGCGGCCTCGCTTCCTGCGCCGATCTCGGGCCTCGGGTCCACCAACGGCTTTTCGGGCTTCGTGGTGGCGCACGGCAACGACAACGCGCTCGCGCTGCAGGAAGTGACGAACTCGTTCGTCGAGAGGCTTTCCGAAAGGAGCGAGCTCACCTCGACGCGCACCTTCCTCTCGGCCGACACGCCGCAGCTGCTCATGACGGTCGACGAAACCAAGGCGAAGGCGCTCGGCGTTGACGTCGACGACGTCTACAGCACCGTCTCCGACCTGATGGGCAGCAAGTACATCAACGACTTCACCCGCAACGGCAAGAACTACCGCGTGATCCTGCAGGCCAAGACCGAGTTCAGGACCTCGCCCGAGGACCTCGGCGCCGGCTACGTGCGCTCGTCGAGCGGCAAGATGGTGCCGATCTCGAGCCTCATCACGGTCGAGCGCAACTCGGGCGCCTCGTCGCTCACGCACATGAACGGCTACCTCGCCGCCCGGTTCTCGGGCGCCGCCGCCCAGGGCGTCTCCTCGGGCGAAGCGATCGCGCTCGTCGAGCAGATGGCCGCCGAGTACCTGCCCGAGGGCTACACGATCGAGTGGGTCGACCAGGCCTACCACGAGAAGCGCATCGGCACCTCGTCGCTCGTCGCGATCGGCTTCGGCATGCTGATGATGTTCCTCATCCTCGCCGCGCTCTACGAGCGCTGGTCGCTGCCGATCGCCGTTGTGCTCGCCGTGCCCTACGCCCTGCTCGGCGCCCTCGTCTCGCTGTGGATCCGCGGCACCGCCAACGACATTTACTTCCAGATCGGCCTGCTGGTGCTCATCGGCCTCACCGCCAAGAACGCCATCCTGATCGTGGAGTTCGCCTCGCAGAAGCTCGAGGAGGGCCTCTCGCCCTTTGACGCCGCCATCGAGGCGGCGGCGCTCCGCCTGCGCCCGATCATCATGACCTCGGCCGCATTCGTGCTCGGCGTCGCGCCGATGCTCGTCGCCACGGGCGCCGGCGCCTCGGCCCGCCATTCGATGGGCACGGGCGTTTTCGGCGGCATGCTCGCCGCGACCTTCGTCGCCACGATCTTCGTGCCGGTGTTCTTCACCTGGTTCGCGAGGCAGCGCAAGCTCAGGAAGTAAGCGCCTGCTGCGCCAAAGGACAGGACGGCCCGCCGGGAAAATTCCCGGCGGGCCTTTTTGCGGTTAAAAGAAGGGGACCCGGCGCCCTGACGCCGAGTCCCCGCTTGAGAAAACGCTGCGCAATGCGCGGCGGCTTTATTCGCTCTTGAAGAAGTTCTTCATCTTGTCGAAGAACGATTCGGACTTCGGGGAATGCTTGTTCCCCTCTTCGCGCAGCGAGTCGTCGAAATCGCGGAGCATCTTCTTTTGCTTGGCCGACAGGTTCACCGGCGTTTCCACGTCGATGTGCAGGTAGAGGTCGCCCGGCTCGTGCGTGCGCAGGTTGCGGATGCCTTTGCCGCGCAGGCGGAACGTCTTGCCCGACTGCGTGCCCTCGGGCAGCGTCACGCGCGTCTCGCCGTCGAGCGTCGGCACGCTGATCTCGCCGCCGAGCGCGGCCGTCGCGAAGCTGATCGGCAGTTCCGTGTGGAGGTCGTCGCCGTCGCGCGAGAAGATCTCGTGCGGCTTGATGATGATCTCGACGTACATGTCGCCCGGCTCGCCGCCGTTGACGCCCGGATCGCCCTTGCCGGCGAGGCGGATGCGCTGGCCCTGGTTGATGCCCGCGGGGATGTTCACCTCGAGCACCTTGGTCGTGCGCACCATGCCCTTGCCCTGGCAGTTCGGGCACGGATCCTCGATCACCTGGCCGGTGCCGTGGCAGCGCGGGCAGGTCTGCTGGACCTGGAAGAGGCCGTTCGACATGCGCACGTAGCCCGTGCCGTTGCAGGTCGGGCAGGTCTTCTTCGACGTGCCGGGCTTGCAGCCCGTGCCGTGGCAGTGGTCGCACTCTTCCCAGGCCGGCACGCGGATGTCCATCTTGCGGCCGTGCGCGGCGTCCTCAAGCGAGATCTCGAGCTCGTAGCGCACGTCGGCGCCGCGGATCGACTGGTCGCGCTGGGCCCTCGAGCGGCTGCCGCCGCCGAAGATGTCGGCGAAGATGTCGCCGAAGGCGCTCTGGAAATCGGCGCCGCCCATGTTGCCGAAACCGCCGAAGCCGCCGCCTCCTGCGCCGGCCGCGGCGCTCGGGTCGACGCCCGCCTTGCCGAAGCGGTCGTAAGCGGCGCGCTTCTGCGAGTCGGAGAGCACGGCATACGCCTCGCCGATCTGCTTGAACTTTTCCTCGGCACTCTTGTCACCCGGGTTGCGGTCAGGGTGGTACTTCATTGCCAGACGGCGGTACGCCTTCTTGATCTCTTCGGGCGTCGCATCCCTGCTTACGCCGAGCAACTCGTAATAATCCTGATCAGAATCAGACATAGCTTCAAAAAACTCTGCGGGGCGCCGAGGGGCGCCGCCGCTGCTGTTGCTTCAGAAAACTCGAAAAGGGCCGGAGCGTCAGCGACGCTCTCCGACCCTTCTCAGAGCGGCTCAAAACGCCGCGAATCGGGCCGGGGAGCGGTCCCCGGCGGATTCGTTGCCGCGATTACTTCTTCTCCGTGAAGTCGGCGTCGACGACATCGTCGTCCTTGCCCTGCTTCGCGCTGCCGGAAGCACCGCCCTGGGCCTGCTGGGCCTGGGCCTGCTGCTGGCCGGCGGCCGCAGCGGCCTTGTTCATCTTCTCGCCGATCTTCTGGGCGGCTTCCATCAGGCGTTCGACGGACTTGTCGATGGCGGCCTTGTCCTCGCCCTTGACCTTCTCCTGAACGTCCTTGATGGCGTTCTCGCAGGCGGCGCGGTCAGCGCTCTCGACCTTGTCGCCGAACTCCTTGAGGGTGCGCTGCACCTGGTTGACGGCGGCATCGGCGCTGTTGCGGGACTGAGCGAGCTCGGCGCGGCGATGGTCCTCTTCCTTGTTGGCTTCGGCATCGTGCACCATGCGCTGGATCTCGTCCTCGGAGAGGCCGGAGCTTGCCTTGATGGTGATCTTGTTCTCCTTGCCCGTCGCCTTGTCCTTGGCGGAGACGTGGAGAATGCCGTTGGCGTCAATGTCGAAGGTCACCTCAATCTGCGGCAGTCCGCGCGGAGACGGCGGAATGCCCTCGAGGTTGAACTCGCCGAGGAGCTTGTTGCTCGCGGCCATTTCGCGTTCGCCCTGGTAGACCTTGATCGTCACGGCCGGCTGATTATCTTCAGCCGTCGAGAAGACCTGGCTGTGCTTCGTCGGGATCGTCGTGTTGCGCTTGATCATCGGCGTCATCACGCCGCCGAGCGTCTCGATGCCGAGCGTAAGCGGCGTGACGTCGAGAAGCAGCACGTCGTGGCGCTCGCCCGTGAGGACAGAACCCTGAATGGCGGCGCCGATGGCGACGGCCTCATCCGGGTTGACGTCCTTGCGCGGATCCTTGCCGAAGAATTCCTTGACGACTTCCTGAACGCGCGGCATGCGGCTCTGGCCGCCGACGAGAATCACATCGGTCACGTCGGAGGTGGAGAGGTTGGCGTCGTGCAGGGCCTTGCGGACCGGCTCGATCGTGCGCTGCACGAGGTCCTCGACGAGGCTCTCGAACTTGGCGCGCGTCACCGAAATGTTCAGGTGCTTCGGGCCCGTGGCGTCCGCCGTGATGTACGGCAGATTGATTTCCGTTTCCTGACGGCTCGAGAGCTCGATCTTCGCCTTTTCGGCGGCGTCCTTCAGGCGCTGCAGGGCGAGGACGTCCTTCGAGAGGTCGACGCCCGTGTCCTTGCGGAACTCTTCGATCAGGTAGTCGACGAGACGGCGGTCGAAGTCTTCGCCGCCGAGGAACGTGTCGCCGTTCGTGGAAAGCACTTCGAACTGCTTGTCGCCGTCGATGTTCGCCAGATCGATGATCGAAATATCGAACGTGCCGCCGCCCAAGTCGTAAACGGCGATCTTGCGGTCCTGGTTGCCGCCCTTGTCCATGCCGAAGGCAAGCGCCGCGGCCGTGGGCTCGTTGATGATGCGCTTCACGTCGAGGCCGGCGATGCGGCCGGCGTCCTTCGTGGCCTGGCGCTGGGAGTCATTGAAGTAAGCGGGCACCGTAATGACGGCTTCCTTCACCGGCTCGCCGAGGTAATCCTCAGCGGTCTGCTTCATCTTGCGGAGCACTTCGGCGCTCACCTGCTGCGGAGCGAGCTTCTTGCCGCGGATCTCAACCCAGGCGTCGCCGTTGTCGGCGCGCGCAATCTTGTAGGGCATGAGCTTCAGGGCCTTCTGCACCTCGGCATCGTCGAAGCGGCGGCCGATGAGGCGCTTCACAGCGTAAATCGTGTTCTGGGGGTTGGTGACGGCCTGACGCTTGGCGGGAGCGCCGACGACCACTTCGCCGTTGTCCATGTAAGCAACGACGGACGGCGTGGTGCGGGCGCCTTCGCTGTTTTCGATGACCTTAATGTTCTTGCCTTCCATCACGGCAACTGCAGAGTTCGTCGTGCCAAGGTCAATGCCAATGATCTTCGCCATATCGGAAAATCCTCTTTAATGCTGTCGCCGCAAAGCGCTCGGGCGCTTCGGGCGAGAAATCTGAAAAAATTGAGACTTGCGGCCGCCGGGCGCCGACGCGCCGGCTCCGCAACTGCCTAATCCCTATATGGGGATGGGGCTTCTTTTTTCAAGCAAAATTTTTTGCCGCCTTCGCAGAAATTTCGATTTTTCCTTATTTTTCAACATAAACACCGGCCTTTTTTCCTGAACGAAGGCCGAAAAAAAGCGCCTCCCGCTTGAGGGAGGCGCCTGTGCCGCGATGCGCCTTTAGAGCGCACGGCCGGCCTTATTTCTTCTGGGCCACGCTCACCATCGAGGGACGCAGCACGCGGTCGGCGATCATCCAGCCGCGGCGGAACTCCTGGACCACCGAGCCCGGCTCCACGCCTTCGGGGGCGGGCACCATGGCGACGGCCTCGTGGCGGTGCGGGTCGAAGGGCTGGCCCTTCGCCTCGATCGGCTTCATCTGCGAGACGTCGAGCGCATGGATGAACTGGCGGTAGGTCGTCTCGAGGCCTTCGCGCATCGGGTCGCCCTCCTTGTCCTTGGTGAGCTCAAGCGCCTTCTCGAGGCTGTCGACCACGGGGAGAAGGTTCTTCGCGAATTTCTCGACGCCGAACTTGTTGGCCTTGATGACCTCCTCGGCGGAGCGGCGGCGCGTGTTCTCGAGCTCGGCCATCGCGCGGACGTAAAGGTCGTAGTGCTCGGCCACCTTGAGCTCGGCCTGCTTGAGCTTGGCCTGAAGCTCCTCGACGGTGGGCTTCTTCTCCTCGGGCTTCGCTTCGGGCTTGGCCTCGGCCTTGCCCTCGGCGCCGGCCTTGGCATCGGCACCGGCCTTGGCCGAGGCGGCAGCGGCCGCCTCGCCGGCGGCGGAAGCGGCGCCCTGACCAGCGTTCGCCCCGCCCTTGGCGCCGCAGCTCTCTTCGCCGCAAGCGCCGCCCGTCTTCTTCTTTTCGTCCTGAGTATTTTCTGCCATTGATCTGCTCCGAATTAACCGCTGACGCCGTCAGCGGCCGAAAAGGCCTCTTCGCCTTTCCGGCACAAATGGGTACATAAAGTTTATATGGGGACGACTTTCCCAATATCAACGGGGTGCTACAGCCAGCCCGCGAGCCCGCGCCGGAGGATGGCCGCATAGGCGCCCACCGCCTCGGGCGAGTCGTTGAGCGCCGGAATGTAGTGGAACGCGCAGCCGCCGGCCTTTTTCGGCCGGAAGGCGTTCTCGTAGGTGCCGCCGCAGGTCGAGCCCGAGCTCCTCGAGCGT
>JBKEET010000001.1:0-620155 GCA_047777475.1 Burkholderia sp. | reverse complement strand
CAGATGCTCCTTCACAATGGATTTGAACAGGCGGCGGTTGGGCTGAAGCCTGGCCAGGAAGGAGACCTGTTCCTCATAAAACGTATTGACGTTTTCTTCGGACAGGTAGCCGGCATCGGTAATGGCAAAGTTGGTGTCCACCCCCATCTGCTTGAGTTCCAGAATGGTTCTCTTGAGGGTGTTGATGTCAATGATATTTCCTGGAACACAGCGCATGTAGATTGGCAAGCCGGTTGTTTGCTGAACCACGTAAATTAGCCGAACCTCATTGTTGATGTCGCCGTTGTGGTTGCTGATCGCCGTCAGGCTGAAGTGGATGCTGTTGGGCAGGCCGGTACTATCGATCAAGATGTGCCCAAGCTTGTCGGTGGCATGACTGTCAACAAACCATTGCAGGTAATTCAAGAAAAAGACCTGCTGTCGCGAGGGATCTCCGAGGTATTTCAAGAGATCGGAGACTTGCGAGCTTGAAAGATGGGCCTGAGGGAATAGCCGGTGCGCGATGCTTCGCTCCAGCCACTGACCGGCATAACAGTTGCTCAGGGTGCTGACCAAGTAGAAGCACACCATGGCTTTGAGAGCATCCAGTCGATCTTTGTATGCAGATTCCAGAACAGGATACAAGCCAAGCTTGTCCATGAATCGATCCAGCAGATAAACGTCCCCGAAAACAAAAGAGACCAACTGAGCCGGGACCTTTAATCTGGATTTGCGCTTCGGCATTTCGACGTCAGGCGGAGCGGGAAGATAGCTTCCCGTTTCCGGATCGTACTGGAACAAGCCCCGTGAGCGGCTGTAAAAGACAAGCCGCTCCTTATCAACAACTCGCCCCAAGGATTCCCCGTAGGTTTTGATAACTTTTTGCCCGACGCGGGTAACTGTGCAGAGCGTACCGTAAGTGTGACCGCCCTGAGTCTGAAAACTGATCGTCATAGTGACTGCCTGTCGTATGCATATGCTACATTATACAATATATTATGCATACACGGGCAATTTTTAACCCCTTGCCGCTCTGAAAAACCTGCGATACAAGGGGTTAAGAGGCTACGGACGAATCGGTTATGGGCGTTTCATAACTTATCCCCGCGAAGTCAGGCTTATTTCTCGTTGAAAGTCATGGCAATTCTCTATCGGCTGCTCGCAATCTTCGTCGTCATCGTATGGGGACTTTCCTTCACCGCCACCCGGGCGCTTTTCGCAATGGGCATGTCGCCCTTCGGACTGCTTACGCTGCGCATCTTCGCGGCCTGGCTGATCCTCATCGTGATCAGCCATAAGCAAGGCTTCGCGGACACCGTGATCGACGAGCTGAAGTTCATGCTCCTGGGCATCGCCTGCGTGCCCTTTTATTACGGCCTCGAGAACATGGCGCTCTACGAGACGCAGGCGGGCACGGTGGCCGCGCTCATGGCCTGCGCGCCGCTCATGACGGCGCTGATCGTGATGGTCCGCTACCGCCACTTCCGCCTGCACTGGATGGCAAAGCTCGGCATCTTCGCCGCGGCCACCGGCGCGATCCTTGTGCTCTTCGACAGCCAGATCATGCGCGGGCTCTCCGGCAAGGGCTCGGCGCTCGCGTTCGGCGCGGCGTTTGCCTGGGCGGTTTACAGCGCGCTCCTGAAGACCATTCACAACTACGACGGCGCGTATGTCGCGAGGAAGGCGCTCGGCTGGGGCTTCGTCGCATCGATCCCCTTTGCGCTAGCAGAAGGCAAGGACGCCGTGGCGTTCCTTTCCGATCCGGCGGCCGCCTCGCTCATCCTCTTCCTCGCCGCCGGTCCGACGACGCTCTGCACGGTGCTCTGGAACCGCGCCGCGGTGGTGGCAGGCGCGAAGTCGATCAACAACTACCTCTACTGGGTGCCGATCGTGACGATCATCGCGGGCATGCTGTTCCTGGACGAATACATGACCTTCGTCGGCATCATGGGCACCGTGATCATCTGCTGCGGCGTCTGGAGCGCCGAGATCGGCATGAAGCGCGTTTCGGCCGTTCTCTCGGGGGCGGATCCCGAAAAACTGAGCGCAAAAATCTCATTCGACTGACTTAGCGAATTCTCTCAAAAAGTTCCCTTTCGAAAACTCAGCAAAAATTAGCAGATTCTCTACAGAGGGCCGGCGGCGTGAAAACGCAGCCGGCCTTTTTCAAACCGCCCGTCTCCCCTTCCGGCACCTCCTCTTCTGCGGGGAACGTCTTTGCACAGGCTGAGCCCATAACGAGCAGCGAAGGACGAAGTGCCGGTGAAGGAATGACCGGGCACCTCAGCAAAAGACACAGGACCTCTCCGGGGGCCTTCAGACGAAGACTTAAGGCAGTTTTCAATGGGAAGGTTCTGAACGCCTTGACGAAAGATTAAGCCGCCCTCAGAAGGTCCAAAGAGAGCCAGCGCAGTCATCGTGAGCATCCGGAGAATCACGAAGGCAATGATCAGCGTCTACGGGCAGCCGGACGAAACCATAGAAACGCGTGAAAACGTGAATCGTCCAAGAAAGAGGGTTCGTTCGGGAACTTTTTTAGGCAAAAAACGGCAGAAAGAACAAAAACCAACGCCAATCCCTTGTGCCGCAGGGAAAAAAGCCAATATGAGAAGCTAAGAACGAAAAAGTCACGCTGAATCGATCGAGAGCCGGCGTCGCCAGCAAAAGACGCGCTTCATTTTCACCGCACTTCTCTCAATCAACATTTTTGCGCATTTCTCGAAAACAAAGAAAATTTATTAAATGTTCGTTCGGGAACTCTTAAAATTGACGCAGGCCGATTTCTGACGAAGCCATGCGAAAAACAGAAAAAGCGGATTTTCAAAAACCGAGCCTGCCAAAGGAGATTTGCGAAGAATCGAAAACGCGTTCTGAAGATCAGGGGCGAAATTGAAAGTCCGAAAGAAGACCGCCGCATGGCAAGGCCGGTGCCGAAAACGAAGATCCAGATTCCGAAAAAGGCGAGGCGGCGGCTGAAAAGCCGGCGGTAAGACGATTCTGCAGAGCAGTTAATTTCTCGTATTCTGCGAATAATTGCAGTATAATACGCACTATAAAGTGAATAAATGAACGCCTTCAGAACACCTGAAAGCAAGGTTTCATACGTTAAGGTTCCGCCCGAAACCCGTTTCTCGGAGCGGAAGTAAAAAATCTCTTTATTCACATAATAATTTATTTTATCTAATCTTAAACGCACTATAGTTTAGTTATGAGACCGTCATTTGCCGTTGAAGAATCCGTTCGGACGCTCGGTCTGAACATCAAAAGCGCCCGTCTGCGCCGCCGCCTCCCCCAGTCTGCCGTGGCAGAAAGAGCCGGCATTTCGATGAACACCCTCTCCAAAATCGAAAACGGCGACTGCGGCGTTTCGATCGGCAACATCGCCGCCGTGCTCCAGGCGATCGGGCTCGGATCACCTCTTTCGGACGTCGCAGCCGCTTCCGCGGATGAGGCCGGACTCATGCTCGAGGAGAAACGCCTACCCCGCCGCATCCGCACTCGCAAAACCGAAAAACAACAAATTTGATGCTCTCAGCCATGCGATTTTATGATGTCAAAACCCGCGGCGAAGCCCCTCGCCTCATCGGAAGGCTTCGTTTCGGTGCTAATAAGAGTTCCCGTTCGGTATCTTCAGCACATATGAGGGGTTTAGCCGGGTCGGAACCCGTTTTTCAGTACGACGCCGCCTGGCTCGACGACGGATTTTCGATCGGAGCCGATCTTCCCCTCGTGACCGCTCCGCAGCGTCCCGCTCCGGGGCATCGGCTCTTTGCTTTTCTCGAAGACCGCGCCCTCCCGACGGCGGTCCTTCCTCTCTATAAAGAAGAACTGGTCGACCAGAGGCTGATCGAAGGCGCATCGGATGACGAAGCCCTCTCTGTTTTGCTGCCCGATTCGGGCCAAAGTTTCGGCGCGGCGGCGATTTACCCTTCCGGCACCTCCGAAACCCCTGCGGCCGAGCCGGTTTCCGTCGCGGCGCAAATGGATGACCTCGTTTACTCGGCCCATGCCTATGAGCGCGGCAAAGCGCGTTTAAATGAATGCCAATTGCTTCGCCGTGCCGTCACGCTGCCGGGGCCGAAACTGCGCTTTGCCATGGACAGAAGCGGCGAGCCGGTTGAAGCGCTGATCCGCACGCTTTCGGATGAAACCGACCTGCCGCTCTGGCGGCACTTTTCGCTGGTTCTTGCAGAGCGCTGCGGCATTCGCTGCGTCAAATCCGAACTGCTTCACCAGATGGGCGAATCGGTGCTGGTTTCCTCCCGCGCCGACCGCGGCGGCGACGCCCGCCCCCTCTTTGCGCTTACGGGCGCAGCGCTTTCGGTGCATCCCTCAGGGGAACCCGGAGCCCGCAGGGCACCCGGCATCCTTGAGCTTGCCGACATCCTGAACCGTGAAGGCGCGTCACCTTCCGAAGACCTGCCGCAGCTCTTCCGGCGCATGCTCTTCAGGCTCCTCACGGGTTCGGCGGGCATCACGGGCCGCGAAACGCTCTTCACGCGCGAGGCTTATGGCTGGCGCCTGGCACCCGCGCAGGGCTTTGCCCTCGGCGAAACGGCGGGCGTGCAGCTCACTGCCGACGGCCGGCGGCCGATTCCATCAACCGATGCAGCCGTGACGCTGTCGCGCTACTTCGGCGTCAGCAGCCGCGATGCCAAAGCGATGCTTTCCGACATGAAGCGCGTGCTTTCGGGCTGGGATGCGATCGCCGTCGAGGTCGGGGCCGATGCGCGTGAAATTGCCTATATGTCTCAGGCCTTTCAAACGGATTTCTAAAAATTCATTGCCTTTTTATCTCTCAAAGCTTCATCGCTTTTGGGAGTTTCCGCACCGGAATCTGTTGCTTCCGTCAATATTTCGGCATGAAAAAAGCCCGGCCAAGCCGGGCTTTGAATATGCGATAGGGAATTCTTATCGGGATGCCTTGCCGGTTTCGGCGGCATCGTTCTCGGGACGGAACTGGATCTTGCCGTCCTCGGAATTGACGCCGCTCTTGCGGCGGTAGCGGATCGCCACGCTGCCCGTGCGGCGGCCGCGCGTCGGCTTCTTTTCGGCGGGATCCTCGGTGTAAGGCGCATCGAGCCCCTTCACGAACTCGGCTTCCCACACGTGCTCGGGCTCGTCAGCGTCCTGCTTCAGGGAGGCGCTCGCGAGTTCATCAACGGTGAAGGCCGTGCCGGGGCCGCCGAGCGCCAGGTTGAGGCCCAGGGCGTTGAGCACGTCGAACACCTTGTCAAGGCGCACGGACGGCTTGCCGTTCTCGAGCTCCACGTAGAAGCGGCGGCCGACGCCGCAGCACACCGCGGCGTCGCTCTGCGACATATTGAGCCGGCAGCGCGCCACGCGAAGCAGCGCACCGAGCTCGCGCACGCTGCGGATAATAACGCGCTTCGTGCGAACGGTGCGCCGCACCGACTCGGTGAGCCGGCCCGGGCGTTCCTGCTTGTCTGAGGCGTTATCCGCCATAACGGGGCTCCGTATCAAAAGAGGGTAACAGGCGGCTTTGCCGCCCTTTATTGTTTCGTACCCGAAAGGGTTAATCTGATTCTACACACTTCGCGGCACTTTTACGAGATCCCTTCTTCTCTTTTTCTCTCGGAGGGACTCTTTTATGACCTCTTCGCAACAATCCGCCCTCCTGCACCTTTTTCTTTACGCACTTGTGCCGCCCCAAGAACCGCACGGCACGGCGTGCGGCCTTCGGACCGCCCTTTCCCGCACCGCCCCGTTGCAGGATTCTTCAGCCCGTGGATTTTTGATTAACAGCAATTTTTAACAGTCCGGCGTTCTGTAAGTTTTCCTGTTAGATATCACTTGTGCGCTGCACGGCGAGATTTTGAAAAACGCTATAGAATCTTTCTTATTGACGATGACTTTGATATAACAAAATATCGAATTATCAGCAGGTTGCGATGAAGCCGAGGCGCTGAGGGACAAAGCTGCCGTTCGGCGCAGAGCACTTCCGACACGGAATCCGTCAACAGCGGGTTTCGCACTGGAAATTTTGAATTCAGCCTGCTGAACGCATTTCGCGCGTCTCGGCGGCCGATTACGGCCCTTCACCCTTCAAACATGCAGACCACTTTAGGACAACGTATCACTTCAGAGCTCAGGCGCTCCGGCATTTCGATGCGGGAGCTTGCGCGCCGCATCGGCATTGCGCAGCCTTCGATCTCGAAATGGTGCCACAACCAGGCCGTGCCCAAAATCGAGCACCTTGAGCATATGGCCAAGATTTTCGGCGTCTCCCCGCAGTGGCTCACCTTCGGGAGCGAGTTCGAGCGCGAAGGCGCGGTGCTGCGGCCGCTCCCCGGCACCGATCCGGACCGCAGCTTCGGGATCGCCCTTTCCGACAGAAGCGCCCAGCACTTCTTCGGCGGCGCACCCGAAAACCTCGCGCTTTTCACGCAGCGCCTCGGCGACATGGTGCCGACGGTTCGCCCCGGCGACACCGTCGTCGTGAACCGCCTGCTCACCAATCCCGCCGTGGGCGGCGTCTATCTCATTGACCTCCAGGGCACCCCTGTGCTGCGCCGCCTGCAGCCGCTCACGAACGGCACCGTCGAAATCCGCTGCGACGCCCGCCGCTGGAGCACCACCGAAACCGTCCCCGCCTCTTCCGTCAAAATCTACGGCCGCGCCGTGAGCCGCATCTCGATTGACGGCATCGGCTGACAGGCCTCCTTCCTCTGAGAGGATCGGCCCGAACTCCGCTACGATCGGGCACGCCAAAACACGCCCCGCAGGTCAAAATGATCCCTATCGGACAAAAGAACATTCAGCAGGGACCGATTCCAAATGAGCATTTCACCATCCCGCCGCCGCTTCCTCATCGGCACGATCGCGGCCGGCGCAGTGGCCGGCACCGCCGCGGGCGCGGCAGCCTTTCTCTCGGGCGACGAGTTCGGCGGCGTGCCCTCCGGCAAGCGCCTCGAGCGGCTTCGCGCTTCGCCAAACTGGCGCGACGGCGGCTTTCGCAACCTTGAGCCGATGCGCCTCCCGGAGCACCCGAAATCGCAGACCGCGGTGATGCGCGACTTTTTCTTCGGCGGCAATCCCCGCAGGAAGCCCTCCGTGGCGATCCCTTCGGTGAAGACCGACCTCGCCTCGCTCGGGGCCGACCGCTTCGTCTGGCTCGGGCATTCGGGCGTTTTCCTGCGCTTTGCGGGGCTTCGCATCCTCATCGATCCTGCGCTCACCGCCGCGTTCCCGACGCGTGGCTTTTTCGAGCCTTTCAGGGGAGCGGGCATTTATCAGCCGGCCGACATGCCCGAGGCGGACCTCCTCATCATCACGCACGACCATTACGACCACCTCGACTACCGCACGGTCTCCGTGCTCAGGGACAAGGTAAAGCACGCCGCGATGCCGCTCGGCGTCGGCGCGCACTTCGAGCGCTGGGGCTGGGAAGCCGACCGCATCACGGAGCTCGACTGGTGGGAGAGCACCCGTTTCGGAGGCCTCACGCTCACCTGCGTGCCCTCGCAGCACTTCTCGGGCCGCCGCATGACGGGACCTGCCGCCCAGACGCTCTGGGCTGGCTTCGTGCTGCAGGGCGGCGGCGCGACGATCTATCACTCGGGCGACTCGGCCGCAGGCGGCCACTTTGCAAAGATCGCCGAAGCCTTCGGGCCGCTCGACCTCGCCTTTCTGGAAAACGGCCAGTACGATGCAGACTGGCCGGGCGTTCACCTGTTGCCGGAAGACTGGAAGAAGACGGCGGCTTTGCTGAACGCCAAGAGTCTCGTCACCATCCACAACTCGAAGTACTGCCTCTGCAAGCACGCCTGGGACGATCCGCTCAAGCACGCCGAAGCCTCCGCACGCGAACTCGGCCTTCACCTGCTGACGCCGAGAATCGGGGAGCCGCTGCCGCTCGACGGCTCCGCAGTGAGCACGGCGTGGTGGGAAGGGCTCGAGCCCGCAGCAGGCCAAAAGACGGCCTGACCGGCACAAAACCACAGCGCACAAAACAAGGCCGCCCGCTTCCGAACCGGAAAGCGGACGGCCTTTGCGTTTCGGCACGCTAGGCGGCGCTCAGGCGCCGCAGCGGATTACTTGCCGAAGTAGCGGTCAAGCAGGCCCTTGAAGGCGCGGCCGTGACGGGCTTCATCGCGGGCCATCTCGTGGACCGTGTCGTGAATCGCATCCAGACCAGCGGCCTTGGCGCGCTTGGCGAGATCCGTCTTGCCTGCGGTAGCACCGTTCTCGGCCTCGACGCGCATCTCGAGGTTCTTCTTCGTGGAGTTGGTCAGCACTTCGCCAAGCAGCTCGGCGAACTTGGAAGCGTGCTCAGCCTCTTCGTGAGCGGCCTTCTCATAGTACAGGCCGATCTCCGGGTAGCCTTCGCGGAAAGCAACGCGGGACATAGCCAGATACATGCCGACTTCGGAGCACTCGCCCGTGAAGTTGGCGCGGAGATCCTTGAGGATGTCTTCGGGAGCTCCCTTGGCAACGCCGAGAACGTGCTCGGAAGCCCAGGTCATCTCGCCTTCGACCGGCACGAACTTCGACTTCGGTTCATGGCAGGTCGGGCAGGTCCAGTTCGCGGGCAGGTCGGCGAACTTCACGCCTTCCTTCTCTTCGTCATAGATATAGCCGCAAACGGTGCAACGATATTTCATTGTCATCTCCTATAAAAAACTTTACCCGGAGCCGGAGGCTCTGCAATGGCGAACAGGGGACTCTGCGCGCAAATAAGCGGGGACGCGCAGCGGGATGCCCGCCGAAGCAGAGGACGGGCGGCTGACGCCCGCCGTCCCTCTCGGACTCGGCTCCGCTTAGTTTAACAGCAGGGATCGGCTCTGCAATACTTTTTATGTATGCGGCAAGTGGGTTTCTTTTATGCTCGCGCGCAGGCTTCAGAACGTGAGCGCCATGTCGTACCATACCGCGCCGCCGTGCACCGAAGCGGACTTGCCGAGCAGCTTGAAACCGTATTTTTCGTAATACTTTATCAGGCGATCCTTGCAGGTGAGCGTAACGCCCTTCCGTCCCTCTTTTTTCGCCTTGTCGATGAACGCCTTCATAAGGATCGGCGCGCCGCCCTTGCCGCGCACTTCGGGCAGCACGCAAAAGCCGAAGATCGACTGCCAGGCACCCTTGGGATTGTGCAGCGTGGCGTCCTCGAACATCACGTCCTCGATCACCGGGCTGTCGGTCGCCATGCCGTCGATGAGCCCCACGGGCCTGCCGTCCTCAAGGAGCAGAATGAAGCACTCAGGGAACACCGCAAGGCGCGCGGCGAAGCTCTCCCTCGTAGCCTTCTCGGCAGGCGGGAAGCTTTTAGCTTCGATGTCAGTGAGCGCGTCAAGGTCGTTGGGAGTTACGGAGCGCACGGAAAACATGATCGGCTTTCCTTATTAAAGTCGTACGAAGCGAGGATTATAAAGACCAGCGGAAGTGAAGAAGCTTATTTTTAAAGCTAAATATTTTGTGAGTTCAACTCACACCTGGAAGGTGTAACGTATTTTGTGAGTACTCTGAGATAATTACTCAAAAAGGAGCCTCACATGAAGCGCCAACCGGCTTCCTTTGACAAGTATGCAGAACAGCTGCTGGACGACATGAAAAGTCCAGCCGGGAAATCAAATCCTCAGGCGAAGCATGAGGACATCATGGCCCATATGCTGGGCCGGCTGCTGACGAAAATGCTGGATGGCGAAATGACAAACCATCTCGGCTGCGGCAAGGGCGAGGCCCGCCTTGGCGACAACGACCGTAGCGGCCACAGCTCCAAAACCTTGAAATCCCCGAAGGTCGGCAGCGTCAAAGTGGATGTGCCCCGGGACCGCAAGGGCCGCCTCCAACCCGTGATTATTCCCAAGCACAAGCGGAACCTGGAAGGGTTCGACGAAAAGATTCTTGCCCTCTACGCCAGAGGCATGACAGTCCGTGAAATTCAAGGGTTTCTTTATGACGAGTTCGGCATGGAAACCAGCGCGGAGTTCATCAGCGACGTGACGGACGCCATACTGACGGAACTGGAAAAATGGCAGAGCCGACCCCTGAGCCCTGTCTATCCGGTGATTTTCTTTGATGCCATCAGAATAAAAATCCGCGGCGATAACGGCATCGTGACGCCAAGAGCGGTCCATATTGCCCTTGGAATTGACACCGACGGAAAGAAAGACGTCCTCGGAATGTGGATTGCGGAAAACGAAAGTGCCAAATACTGGCTGGCGGTCTTCAACGAGCTGAAAAACCGCGGGGTGACCGACATCCTGATCGCCGTGACGGACGGCCTGAAAGGCATGAAGGAAGCCCTTGAAGCCGCGATTCCCAAAACGCTGCTGCAGACCTGCATCATCCACCTGATCCGCAACAGCCTGAAGATGGTGAGCTACAAGGATTACAAGGCTGTCACGGCAGCCCTGAAGCCGATTTACAGGGCGGTCAATGCCGAGCAAGCCCGCCGGGCTCTTGACGATTTCAGCGGCTCGGATCTCGGGAAAAAGTATCCTTACATTGCCAAGCAATGGCTTGATGCCTGGGACCGTGTGATTCCCTTCTTTGATTTTCGCCGAATGTCAGGCGGCTGATCTACACGACCAACGCCATTAAAAGCCTGGACCGGGATCTCAGGAAAGCGGCCAAAACGCGGGCGTCGTTTCCAACGGAAACCGCAGCGATGAAACTGCTTTACCTGGCCGTCAGAAAAGTGGAAAAGCGGTGGCTGAGGCCATCGCCGTATTGGAAGGCAGCCATATCGGAATTAGCCATTGAATTCGGCGACCGACTGACACCTTACCTCGATTAAACTGAGAGGAGCCGCCCACAAAATTTTCCACACACTCTTTTATATTTCAGATTGACATCTTTTTTGATGAATAGACAGGCCGCAGTCCTTTAGCTACGGCCTGTTTTATCGTTGAAATCTATCAAAGGAGCTTCAGCAATTGGCTAGCCACTTTGCTCACTCCTTGCATGGGAATCAGCACTGGCTAACCCTTCGGAGGATAGGGGTCGTGACCGTGACTATCTCTCTGAGAAATGCGGCCATTGCGGTTATGGATGATTAACTCTTTACCCTGATTTCGGCTGATTTTCCTGCCTGCGGCAACGGCTTCCCTTTTCGTAGAATATTTCCCTGCTGCTCTGGAAGCCCCTTCGCGGGCAACTCGCCAGCCCCCTTTGGGAGACGGGGTAACATCGTAACAATCGTTTTTTGCCATAATGTATTTTATAAGTTGAATGTTAAGAAGATCAGAGAAGATCTTCATAAGTGAAGGCCTTGATTTTCGAAGCCCCGTCCAATACACTGAGAATTCACTGGTTGTTCCGGGGGTCGGCAGAATGCAGGCCTCTAAGGCATTCCACTGAGAGCACTGCGCATCCGACGCGCAGTGCTTATTTTTTATTCTAGCAAGTTTTTCAAAAATTGTGTGTCCAATTTTTGAAAATTTTTTCCCAAAAGATCCGATTCTCAGTCTCAAGTCAAAGAGCAAAAAGAGTCTATTCATGTGTTAATCACAGTGATTCTTAGGTTTTCAGCCATTATAAACAACTTAGACTGATGATGATCCAATAGGTTTTCAGTATCTAGTTTTGTCCCTGCAAGATCGTTTACCTAGTCTCTTTTTTACGATACAATGTTGCAGGCAAGGAGTCATACCATGAAAGTCCGCACATTAACCGAATTGATCCGTTACCACTATCAGCGCAACGACAGAGAATTCGATCGTCTCACTGATAACGTGATAGCTGAGTTCCGCAGTACTGGGCATGACGCCGTAGCTAATTACATTCAAACCCTGAGAGATCCTGCTGCCAATTCTCTATTTCCTCAGTCTCTGACACCTTCCCCCGGGTATTTGAAATCTTCTAAGGCGGGATCTGAGAGCGAAACTTTTAAACTGTTCTCAGAAATTACTCCTCAAGCAGTTAAGCTTCCTTGGCCTTCCGGATTGGCCACAGAACTGACAGGAATCAAACATGCTCTTCAGGGGCGGGGTCTTCTGTCCAAGTTTCTTTTTATTGGATCGCCAGGAACTGGAAAGACTGCCGCAGTCGCTCAACTGGCGGAAGAGACTGGAAGAAGGCTCTATTCTTTAAATCTATCTAGCCTCATTGACAGCCGCATGGGAGAAACCGCCAAAAATATTGACCGGCTTTTTTATGAGCTCGCACAAACTCACTCCCCTGAGTCCAAAATGTTTCTGGTAGATGAAATCGATGCCATTGCATTGAACCGAACAGACCAGAACGACGTACGGGAAATGGGACGAGCTACCTCTGCCTTTATTCGTGGTATGGACTCTCTACCAGACAGCATTGTTGTGTTTGCAACGACCAATCTTGGCAATATGCTTGATGAAGCCCTTCACAGACGCTTCGATCACACAGTCAGTTTCGACCGCTACAGCCACAGTGACCTCGTCAGATCTGCTCTATTTCTGCTTCAAGCCAGTCTGCCTCCTAATTCGTTAACGGAACCTGACTATAGATTGGCGAAAAAAATCTTTGAAATTCCAGAAAAGCTTCCTGCCCCCGGTATTCTAAAAAATAAAATTCGGACTGCCATAGCTTTCAGCGATTCATCAGAACGTTACGGATATTTCAAGCTTCTCTATACAAATTTTGTTGGGGATGATCAATTCAATATCCCAGAGCTACGAAAGCGTCAGTTCACGCTCCGAGAAATTGAAATGCTAACTGGAATTTCAAAAAGCCAAATTGCAAGAATCGCATCCAAGGAGCAGGAATGAACCCAGTTATTGAACTTCGTGGCCATCTCGAATCTATGCCAAGCGATAAGAGGGCCGGTGCTCCGTCTCTTCCAAAGAATGTCACTGTTCAAGCATCTGAATTAAGAGTTCTGCAAAATGAACTCGAACAAGCGAAGCTTCAATGGCAAAATAATCCATTAATCCAGGGGGCTCTTATAGATGCCGTTGCCAAACGAGTCCTTCCGAAAAGCAAAAGGATTAAGCGCCTTTTTCTCGAAAATTCCAATGAAATAGCTGACTCCTTCATCCGAAGTATTCGATACGAATTGGTAACTGACAACGAGTTGAAAGAGACTCATGTCCACGTTTTTACTTATTATCTTCCTTTGTCGCGTCTGGACCACGCTATTCAGAGAATTCGTAAAACGGCTGATTTTATAGCCGCCTGCAACGGTTCTTGCATCACTGCGAAGGAGCTGGATGACTTCAATAATCCGAAAAGCTCAAATCGCAATGAATGGAATCGGCTGTTGAAACAAAGTGCAATAAGCAAAACCGAGATGGCCCAGCTGATCTGCGATTTAGCATTCATCAAGCAGTTCCGCTCTTATAAAGGTCCTACCAAGAAGCTTCAGGGCTCCGTACTGCTAGAGCTGATCACTACAAATTTAAAACCGGCTGAGGCCTTGCGAAGACTGAACATTGCCGGTAACCCAATAGGCTCCGATAAAATCGTTTATCACCTAAACGAAAGTAACTACAGTCTGTTATTCGAAAAAGCTCCCTACTTGATCTGTATGTCCACCCCGGACAGTTTTCAACTCGATGAATCAGAATGCGTTGAGATCAGAGAAGAAATTTCTACGCTAAAGCTACCAACTCCTCAAAATGAACCCACGATTGGGGTCATTGATACGGCTTTTGATCAAACCGTTTATTTCCACGACTGGGTCACCTACAACGATGGTCTTCAAGATTTCCCTGTCGACGATGAAAATTGGGAGGATGAAACAACACATGGCACGGCCGTGGACTCCATACTTGTTGACGGACCTGCTCTTCAAGGGACAAAACAGCCTCTTTACGATGATCACTGCGGAAGATTTAAAGTGAGGCATTTCCGTTTAATGAGAGGCTCAAAACAACCTTCTAGCATTCCGTTTGTGCTTAACCAGTTAGAAGGCATCATTCAGAACAACGCGGACATCAAAGTTTGGAATTGCTCCTTCGGTACAGTCGGGGAAACAGACACCAATGTCATCTCGATTCTTGGAGCTGAGCTAGACCGATTACAAGTAAAGTATGACGTGCTGTTTGTAGTCGCAGGCACGAACGACAACAAACGTATCAATGATTCTCTCCCCCGCAAAAGAGTAGGATCACCTGCTGATTCTTTGAATTCATTGGTTGTCAATTCTGTTGACACAGACGCTCGACCAGCCCTTTATTCAAGGACCGGACCTGTTCTTTCTTTTTTTGTCAAACCAGATATCTGTTATTTCGGGGGAACCCAAGAAGAAGGCTTCAAGGTTATCGGCGCAAGAGGCCATCGGTTGCAAATAGCTGGAAGCTCTATAGCGGCAGCATGGATTTCTAGGAAAGCGGCTTTTCTTATTCACAACATGAACCTGTCAAGAGAAGTTGCTAAAGCATTACTAATAGATTCCGCAGCACAATGGAAGACCCCTTGTGACAATGTGCCACTCAAAGGATTCGGTGTAGTACCAGTTGACATTCGCGAAGTTCTCGGCTCAGGGAACGATGAAATTCGCTTTGTGATCAGCGGTGTTTGTACTGCATATGAAACATATACTTACAATATTCCAGTGCCTATCGCAGAATCTAAGTACCCCTATTTTGCACGTGCGACGCTTTGCTATTTCCCGCAATGTGACCGTAGCCAGGGCGTTGACTATACGCAAACCGAAATGGATCTTCATTTCGGTCGTCTAACTGCCAAAACTTCAAAATCTCAAGACCAGCTCACCGTTAAGTACGGTATAAAATCCATCGACGATAACACTCAAGGCGATGAAAACGGTGCAGCTGACTTGGAAGCTGATGTAAGGAAAGCCCATCGGAAGTGGGATAACGTTAAACGAGTGGCAGAAAAAGTAAAATCGCGCCGCTATCCCAGGAGCATTGTCAATAAAGAAAATCCCAGGTGGGGACTGATGATTCGAACTAAGGAGAGAGCTTCTTCCGGGAAAGCCCACTATCAACCTTTTGGTGTTGTTGTGACTCTGAAGGAAATGTTCTTGCAGAACCGTTTGAGTACATTTATTAAAAATTGTCAGGCACTAGGCTGGACAGTTAACACAATCAATGTTGAAAACAGGCTGAAATTGAAGGAAAATCTAGATATTGATATTGGCTGGCTATTTTAAATATTTTTAATTTAAGCAAAACAAAAAATATTCTACAGAAGCATAATAAAATTAAATCTATTAATTAAACAAAAAAACAAATAAATATTAAATTTAAATTAAAAGGGAATCCTTTTTTATCCCATCGATAGTATAATTTTTGAAAAAACAGTTTATAAAAAGCAATAAAAAAGCCCTCGTTTGCCGAGGGCTGTTAAATTTTCTCATCAATGCCACACTGCTTCAATACTGCATTAGCAGTGTGCCTAGATCTACAGTTTCTATCAACGGGACATTGTACTTTTCCATTTCCCCAGATTTGGTGATCTCCTCTACCTTGACGAATAATCTGGAAACCATGCCGCTTCAGGATTTCTTTAAGTTGTTTATAAAAACCATTCATTGATGAGCGAAACGCAAATTAGCATCAAATAACTGATGATGTTTAATCGGTTTGCCAAAGATGGACTCAAAGGCATCTTCAAAGACAGAATTAAGTTCTGCCTTCAGACCATCCCATGTGGCTGACTCAGCAACACATCCAAAATCTGGCAGAAAATCGTCACTACGAGCGACAAAAACCTTGGCCTCATCATCCCAAAGAACTTCGACACGAACTTTGAGCATGAATCCAAGACGTGCAGCGATCTTCCAACCAGGGAAGCCGACACGATATGCAAACACTTGAATCTCCTCAGATCGATAATCGATATTGGGTGGGTTAGTCCCAAAAAGCTAGCCTTATCTTACCTTGTCCTTGCTTCAATGTAAACCTGAACTTAACTTTTGTAGCACTTCCTCCCCTCTTAGGATTTATTCTATGGAAGGATCTGATAATTATTCCCTTTATCACAAAAAGCTTTATGGACATGCACATACACCATTCCAATGCAGTTGCTGAATTTATAAAAACCAGTGTTAAAACTAGTGTTCTATAAATTAATTAATATTTTTAACTATAAATTAAATACA
The DNA here is from genome assembly GCA_047777475.1 of Burkholderia sp. Taxonomy (GTDB): domain Bacteria; phylum Pseudomonadota; class Gammaproteobacteria; order Burkholderiales; family Burkholderiaceae_F; genus Sutterella. The sequence goes on along the minus strand of JBKEET010000001.1, from coordinate 604,170 downwards.
GAACAACTGATTATATGTTTTAAGGGAATTTGTAAAAAAATTAATTATAAGAAGGTAATATAGGAATCTTTTCAAAAAATTATGGAAACCCAGATTAAAGCGCTGACAATGAAAAAAAAACAGTATATCCTTTGCAGAAAAGACTAAATGTGCCATATGCTACGATTAATACCCGAAAATCTCAGGACAATTCCGCATATCATTCATAAACCTATCATCAATTGGAATGAGTTTTACAGACTCCGCAACTGACTCCTGATCGCTTCCCATGGTCAAGAATCAGCTTATCAATTAGTTATGCAGACCAGAAACGGCTTTGTCTAAGAAAACCGTTCCGCTCTCGGGTTGTAGAGCCCAAGCTTCAAAAGCCGGCTGCGAAGCGTGTTGGGATGCATCCCCGCTTTCTCGGCCGCTCCGCCCACGCCGCTGATCTTGCCGCCCGTGCTTTTAAGCAGTGACCTGAAGTAGGTTCTCTGGCACTCGTCGAACGTCCCTAACGGGACCGCTCTCTCGCTCTTCTTCACTGCTTCGGAAGAACCCTCTTTCTTGAACGCATCCCTTGCCGCCAGCTGCGCTACCGAAAGACCGTCGCGCACTCCCTCTCCCTCGCTCCTGAGATCGAGATGCCGCACGATGCTTTCGCCAGAGAGCACCGCGCGCTCCATCACGTTGCGAAGCTCCCTCACGTTGCCTGGCCACGTCCAGGCCTTCGCCTGGGCGATAGCCTCCTCCGAGAGACGCGGAGCCATCGGGAGGCCGTAGCGGCGCGAAATACTCGACATGAAGTAAGCCGCCAGCGGCTCGATGTCTTCGAGCCGCTCCCTCAGGGGCGCAATGCGGATCGGAAAAACGTTGAGGCGCCAATAGAGATCTTCGCGGAAGGTTTTCGCCGCGACCATCGCCTCGAGGTCGCGGTTCGTGGCGCAGATGATGCGCACATCGGTGTTCACGTCCTTGTCGCCGCCCACGCGCCTGAAGCCCTGGCCCTGCAGCACGCGAAGGAGCTTTGCCTGAGCAGCGAGCGGCAGTTCGCCCACTTCGTCCAAAAAGAGCGTTCCGCCGTCGGCCTGCTCGAAGAGGCCGGGGTGCCGCGAGGCGGCCCCGGTGAATGCCCCCTTCTCGTAGCCGAAGAGCTCACTCTCAATGAGGTTGGGCGGGAGCGCCGCGCAGTTCACTCTCACAAAAGGCGCATCGCGCCGTCCGGAGAGGCGCTGGATCACGCCCGCGACGACGTCCTTGCCGCAGCCCGACTCGCCCGTGAGCATCACCGTGGCGTTATAGGGTGCAACGCGACGGATCTGCGGCGCGATATGAACAAGGGACGGCGTGCGCTTCAAGAGCGCTTCAAGCGGCGCTTCCGACCCGGCGGAGATGGTGCTCTGCAGACGGCGGTTTTCTTCATTCAGGCGCAGGCCCGCTGAGCGGAACCACATCGCGAGCGCATAGCCGACGGCCAGCGCAAGCGGATTGTGAAGCGCCGAGACGATCTCGGCGTGCCTTTCATTGAAGGCCGCCAGCTTATCCGAATAAAAGCAGACGACGCCGAAGTGCGTGCCCGAAAGTAGGAGCCGCAGCATGATCCAGGAGCGCGCCTTCGGGATCGTGCGGCTCAGCACATACTGCGTCGGCGGGTCGTCCTCGGGGCGCGAGGCCACAAGGCAGGTGCCGCGCTTTTCGTAGGTCATCTGCTCGCGCCACGTATAAGGAACCGGCACGTACTCGGTGTACTTCTCGGCGCTTTTCGCATCGGCCTTCGCCATGAACTGCACGGAGCTGTCCTCGGGCCTGAAGTAGTTGACGAAGACGCCGTCGGCGGGGAGCACGCTCTTCAGCGTCAGCAGCACGCCCTGCAGTGCCTTCTCGAGCTCGAGCGTCTCGGTGATGCGCTCATAGGTGCGAAGCCGCAGCTCATGCGGGAAAACGGACTCGGGAACCATCGTCATGGCCTCTCGAAATATCGTGAATTTACGAAATATCGTTTTATTTTACGATATTTCGTGAACCCTTAAACAAGTCTTATGGGGAAAACGAGAAAGCGGCGATATTCATTGATTTTTGATGGATTTTTGCAACTGCCTGTTATCCATCGAAAGGACTAATTCTTTCGGATTTTGGCACGGCGTTTGCTAAGCAAAGGAGTGCACTCGAATATTTTTTAACTGGAGAGCAGCTATGACCCCTATTTCCCGTCGCCGCCTTCTCGCCGGCAGCGCGGCCGGTGCGGCCGCCGTCCTCGCGGGGCACGTGTCCGCCGCAGAAGGCAAGCCCGCCTTTGACAAGATTTACGACATCATCGTCGTCGGCTCCGGCTTCGCCGGCCTGGCCGCCGCACTCGAGGCCCGCCTCAAGGGCGCCTCGGTCCTCCTTATCGAGAAGATGCCCGTCTTCGGCGGCAACTCCGCCGTCAACGGCGGTGCCTTCGCCGTCGCAGGCTCGCCCCTGCAGGAAAAGGAAGGCATCAAGGACAGCCCCGAGCTGATGTTGAAGGACATGATCCGCTCGGGCCGCGGCCTTTCGCACGTCGACCTCCTGAAGATGATCGTCGAAGGCACCCGCCCGGCGTTTGACTTCACGGTCGAGCACGGCGTCAAGTACAAGAACTTCGTGCAGCATTTCGGCGGCCACTCCGTGCCCCGCATCATGCAGACGATCGAGAGCACGGGCGGCGGCATCACCCGCCCGCTCGCCGACAGCTGCCGCAAGCACGGCGTCGACATGCACCTCTACGCCAAGATGGAGAGCTTCGTGCGCAGCAGCGACGGCCGCGTGATCGGCCTCGTCGTTCGCGAGCGCTACCGCTTCCCCGACGAGAAGTCGGGCGTCGTCGTGAACTACGGCGCGCGCAAGGGCGTGGTCATGGCCACGGGCGGCTTCTCGCGCAACGTCTGGTTCCGCAGCCAGCAGGATCCGTCGCTCGACAATCGGCTCGACTCCACGAACCAGCCGGGCGCCACGGGCGAAGGCCTGCTTGCGATGCTCGCAATCGGCGGCGCCCCGGTGCAGCTCGACCAAATCCAGCTTGGGCCCTGGGCCTCGCCCGACGAAAAGGGCTTTGGGCTGGTCTCGCAGTTCAACACGATTGCGGGCTTCCCCAAGGGCATCATGGTCGACGTGAGGACCGGCAAGCGCTTCTGCAACGAGCTTGCCGACCGCAAGGCGCGCTCCGATGCGATCCTCTCGCAGATGGAAAACGGCAAGCCCGTCTACCCGGTGTGCTTCACCGACAAGAAGGGCGTCGAAAAGGCGCAGACCCTGCGCAACGGCCTCAAGTTCAAGGTGATCCGCGAATTCGCGACGCTCGACGACCTCGCCAAGGGCTACGGCATCCCGGCCGAAGGCCTCAAGGCCCAGGTGGCGCGCTTCAACGAATTCGTCGAAAAGGGCGAGGACAAGGAGTTCCACCGTCCGCTGCAGCTCGCGATCAAGCTCGACACGCCGCCGTTTTATGCGGCGCGCGTCTGGCCGAAGGTCCACTACTGCATGGGCGGCGTCGGCATCAACCGCCGCGCCGAGGTGGTCGACGTCATGGGCCGCGTGATCCCCGGGCTCTATGCCGCGGGCGAAGTCACGGGCGGCGCGCACGGCGCCTCGCGCCTCGGCGGCTGCGCCATCGCCGACGGCCTCGTTTTCGGCCGCATTGCGGGCGACTCGGCTTTTGCGGCCGAGCCCGTCAACCTCTGAACCCTTTTTGAAGCGAACTGATCATGAAAAAGCTTTCCATCATCGCGGGCTTTTCCGCCGCGCTCCTTCTCGCCCTTTCGGCCGCGGGCGACGCTTCTGCCGTCGAGGTGAAGCACAAGGCCATCAAGGACTGCGCCGTCTGCCACACGCAGGAGAACGCCGTCAAGGGCAACGCCTACGTGGTGCCCGACTCGAAGACGTGCCTCAGCTGCCACGGCGACCGCAAGTCGCTCGCCGAGAAGACGAAGCCCGCCGACCCGCGCGATCCCAACCCGCACGCCTCGCACCACTACGGCGACAACATCGCCTGCACGGCGTGCCATTCGGAGCACGGCAAGAGCGAGGTGTACTGCAACAACTGCCACGCCTTCCCGTTCAAGCCGATCCGCTGATTTTTCTTTCCCCGGGCTTTCCCGGCGCCTGCGGGCGCCGGGAGCCCGGATCCCATTACCCCATCGACCGACCAAACCAAAACACAAAGGAGAGACATTACGATGTCGTTTCACAAGTCCTTTAAAGTCACCCTGCTCGCTGCCGGCATGATCGCCGCCGGCGCCGTTTCCGCCGCCACCGTCACCCTCGACGGCAAGTCGCTCACCATCGACCAGGCCTGGGACATTGCCGAAGGCAAGGCCGACGTGGCCATCGCGCCCGAGGCCGCCGACCTCGTCAAGCAGAGCCATGCGCTCGTCATGGCCGCCGCCGTAAAGGGCCGCCCCGTTTACGGCCTCACGGTGGGCGTCGGCCTCAACAAGGACCGCAAGCTCTTCACCGCTGACGGCAAGCTCACCCCCGAGGTGCTCGCCGCTTCGAAGGCCTTCAACTACAACGCCCTTCGCGCGCACTCCGCCGGCGTCGGCCCGATGATGCCCACGAACCTCGCCCGCCTTTCGATGGTGATCCGCCTCAATACGCTGCTCTCGGGCAAGTCGGGCGCGCAGCTGCGCGTCGCCGAGCTCTACCGCGACTTCCTCAACAAGGGCATCACGCCGCAGATCCCCTCCCAGGGCTCGATCGGCGAAGCGGACATCCTGCTCGCCTCGCACGTGGGCTCCGTGATGATCGGCGAGTGGCGCGCCGAAGTGAACGGCAAGATCGTCGACGGCAAGACCGCGCTGCAGCAGGCCGGCCTTGAGCCGCTCGTGCCGGAAGGCAAGGACGCCCTTGCCATCCTCTCGAACAACTCGGTGGCCGTCGCCTATGCGGTCGAAGCCGAGCGCAACGCTAAGAAGGTCCTCGACCTCACCCCCGCCGTCTACGGCCTCTCGCTTGAGGGCCTCAACGGCAACGTCGCCCCGATCCTCCCGCAGACGATCGGCGCCCGTCCCTTCGAGGGCCTGGCCCAGACCGCGGCCGACATGCGCGCCGCGCTCAAAGGCTCTTATCTCTGGAACACGAGCGACACCCGCAAGCTTCAGGATCCGCTCTCCTACCGCGTGACCGTTTACGGCCTCTCTGAGGCCCGCCGCGCCGTGAAGGACCTCGCCGACCAGATCACGGTCCAGATCAACTGCACGGACGACAACCCCGCGACGCTCCTGAATGCCACCGAAGAGTACAAGGACCAGCCGCAGGTTGCGCAGTACTTCGTCAACGACAAGAACGTGAAGGGCGCCATCATCCCGTCGGGCAACTTCAACCCGCTGCCCGTGGCGCTTGCACTGCAGCGCACGTCGCTTGCCATGGCGCACCTCTCGCACTACTCGGTGCAGCGCACGGTGCACCTCTCCTATGACCAGTTCACGGGCCTGCCGCGCTTCCTCGCTGCGCCTGGCAACGTGGGCCATGCGTTCGGTGCCGTGCAGAAGGCCTTCATGGGCCTGCACGTCGACAACATGGCGCTTGCGCAGCCGGTGAGCCTCTACGGCATGCCGGTCGCGGGCGAGATCGAAGACACCTTCACGAACATCCTTCAGGCCGCCAAGCGCCTTGAGAAGATCGACGAGAACATGATGTCGATCTACAGCCTCGAGCTGCTGCACTCGGCCCAGGCCATCGACCTCCGCCGCATGAAGGACAAGAACCTGAAGCTCTCCGACACGACCGAGAAGCTGTTTGAGGCTTACCGCGCCAAGGTGCCGTTCGTCGAGCGCGACCGCATCTTCACGGACAACATCGCCGACGGCGTCAAGGTCCTCGAGAACTTCCGCTGATAAAAACGTGCTTCGGCTGCGAAGCCCCCTTGAAGGGGCTTCCTGCCGGCGCCCTTGAAGCCCGCCGCAAGCCCTTTCACCGGCCGGCGGCGGGCTTTTCCTTTGCCCTTTTTCTCTTTAGACCGATACTGATCATGACCAAGAAACTCTCCGCCGCCCTCCTCGCGGCGCTCTGCCCCTTTGCGATCTCTGCCTCGGCCGCCGCGGTTGACCTCTACGGCGTGCTCGACACGGGCCTCACCTACACGCACGTCAAGAACGGCGACGACACGCTCGAGATGACCTCCGGCAACTACGCGGGCCCCCGCTGGGGCCTTCGCGGCAGCGAAAAGGTGAGCGACGGCCTCACCGTCTCCTTCGTCCTCGAGTCGGGCTTTGCCGACGACACGGGCGCGCACGCCAAGTCGGGCACCCTCTTCAACCGCGAAAGCCAACTCGCGCTTTCGGGCAGCTGGGGCAAGTTCGGCGCCGGCCGCGTCGGCGCGTTCTCCTCGGGCTCGAGCTCGCTTTCCTGGTACTGGGACCTCGAGCCCTTTGAGACCGGCTACATCGACGCCGGCGTGCAGGGCACGCAGCAGAACGTCTGGCTCCTGCACAGCAACACCTTCTACTACATCTCGCCCGCGTTCGGCGGCGCGAAGCTCGGCCTGCAGTACGGCATGAACGACCGCGCCGACGACGAGGAGGAGCACTTCTCGCACAACAACTCGTGGTTCAACGCAGCGCTTCGCTGGGACGGCACGCAGACGCGCGCCCTCGCGGCCGTCGAGTCGACGATCATGGGCAACGCGACCGACCGCAAGGACCAGTGGAGCGTGAAGCTCGCGGGCGCCTGGCAGCCTGCCGGCACGGCCTGGACGCTCTATGCGGGCGCCAACTGGTACAAGAACTTCCGCACGTTCTCCGATGCCACTTGGGACGGCGACCTGACGGACGCCGATTTCGACGATTCAGGCAAGTCGCTCGAAGGCATTTCGGGCTTCCTCGGCGTGAAGTACACGATGGGCCCGACCGACCTGCTCGGCATGGTCCAGTACCTTGACGGCGAAAACAAGGGTGCGCTCGCCGGCGCTGAGAAGGACTACAGCCGCACGGTGGTGAGCATCGGCCTCCACCATCATCTCTCAAAGCGGACGATGATCTACGCGATCGGCTCCTGGGCTGACGGCGAGGATCTCCTCGAAGACAATGCGACGAACCGTGTGATGGCCCACTTCGGCATGACGCACTTCTTCTGAACGCAGCTGAGCTGAAAATCTGGCAGGCCGCAGCTTTCTTCGCAGAGCTGCGGCCTGTTTGTCAGTTGGACAGCGGAACTGCCGGCAGCGAAAACAACAGAGTTTCCGACAATTCCGCTAAGACTCCGTCGTCAATATTTCCCCGAATTTCTCAACAAGTTCATCCAGGTTGTGAACGCCTAATTTGTAATAGGCAGACTGCCGATAATGCTCAACGGTGCGGACCGAAATGCCCAGGCGCTCGGCTATCTGGGCATTGCTGAGATCATGAATAAGATAGCCGATGATTTCCCTTTCCCTCTCTGAAAGCGCTTGGATAGCCGCCAAGGCCTTTTGCTTCGGTATCTCCTGCGATGAAGATTTCAAAGATTCTTTAATAACCTTAATTAATTCCGGGGCATTGATAGGTTTCTGCAGAAAATTGACGGCTCCCTTCTTTACCGCAGAGACAGCCATTCCGATATCGCCGTGGCCGGTTAAAAAAATGATGGGGTTGGGATACTGGCGCTTTAACAGCTCATCCTGCAGCGAGAGGCCGGACATTCCGGGCATCTTGACGTCCAAGATAAGCACCCCTCTCCGCGAAGGGACGTCGCCGGCAAGGAAGCTGGCGGCATTTTCAAAAGCCGCAACTTCCCATCCCTCAAACCGGAGCATGTAAATCAGGGCATCGCGGACATCGGGATCATCGTCCACCACTCGGATTAAGACAGGTTCGCTCATAACTTTAACTCCCGGCAGCAGGGAAAGTCACCGTAACGATGAGAGATTTTTTCTCGCTCAAAGTGAATTTCAGATCCCCGCGGTGTGCATAGACCAGATCATTGATAATGGAGAGGCCTAACCCAAGGCCTTCCGGCCTAGTCGATTCCCCGATACTGACAATATTTTCAAACGCATCATCGGACAAGCCGGGACCATTGTCTTCAACGCACAGCGAAATCCTGTTTTGATGTCTTGAAAGCGTCAGCTTAATAAACGGCTTTTTAACTTCCCGCTGTGCCTCGGAAGCATTGCGCAGCAGGTTAATGATGATTAACTCGAGTTCCATTGCATCGCCCGCTATCACGAACTGCGGCGCAGGTGCGTTCTTTTTTAAATCCAAGTTCGTCTGCGATTTTCGGGATCAACATTTAAGTAAACAGGTATATCGCCGCTGCTCGTGGTTTTAAAGTTTTCAATTGCAGTCAGCAGTAATTTATGGAAATCAATAAGATTATCTCTTGAACTGCGGCTTTTTACATAGCTCCTGACTTTATCCACAATGGCGTTGGCCGGCTTATTTGCTGGAACAGTCCATTGAGGCCCCGGCTGACATCATCGCGATGTGAAATTTTTTCTGCCTCAAGCGCCCGCTGCAGGCCGTAGGCATAGCAGCTCAGCGCATTCAGGGGCTGACGAAGCTCATGGGCAAACAGGCTGGCCATCTGGCCGACCGTCGTAAGGCGCTGCAGTTTTTCGAGCTTCTCATGCGTTCTGGCCGCTACTTTACGAAGCCGATTCTGTTCCCGGATGGAGGACACTAATTCCCTTGTCCTCTTTTTCACCATGAGACCCAGCAAAAAGATGTTGAATACAGCCAGGCATGCAATGACAGCAGCCCCTAAAAACCAGGCCTGATATTTTTTGAAGAAAATCGTCCAATCGGGTTCCCGAAGCGAAGCCCAGGCGTCACTGTCAAGCCTCTCCAGCGCTTTGTCCAATCCGCTGAAATCCGTCGCCATAGCCCACCGGGCCGAGCCGGGCACGGAGACAGAAAGCACCTGAGTGCTCAGCCGGTTAAACGTTTGAACGGAGAGCGACGGCATCGCCGCAAACGTGATTCCCTGGAAAAGATGGGTTGAATGAAGGCAATTGAGGCCGGTGTCCTCTTTCGCATTCAGCAGCATCATATTCACCGGCAATACGGCATGCTTCGAATAATTTTCCAACGCACAGGCCGAAAGCATCAGAACATCGGTTTCGCCGGATTGCAAGCGCCTGATGCCCTCTTCCATCGGGACGGCCGCTGCCTGCGAGGGCAGATGAAGCTTGGCGTTATCGATCGTGAGCTTGCTCAGCAGCTCATCGCGCAGGCTCGTGAAAGCGGTGCTGGACATGGCGCCCGCCAACGTCACGCGCAGCCGCTCCCAGTTTTCGAGCCGGACTTTATCGCTGCGGTCCAGACGGATAAGCAGCGCAGCGCCGTCGCTCGCATTGGGGTTGCTGCCCTGCGAAGGGATCGTCACGGCAATGTCCTTGGCGCCGTAGCGCAGGGACTGCCTGTAGATTTGGCTCGGCGCGATAAACGCGTCCACTTTTTGCTGTTTGACAGCTTCTTTCAGTTCATCTTCCGAAAGAAGAATCGTTTCGACTGAATAATCGGCACCCTTTTGATCCTTGAGGGCTGACAGCGTTTTATCAATTAACCCTTTGGAGATTTGGTCAAGGTCATCCGTGACCGCAATGCGGACAATTTCAAAGGAAGACGGGCTGGCAGCAATTTCCGCACTGCCTGCGGCGCAACTTGAGAAGAAAAACAATATGATGCCCTCAAGACCGCAAAGCATCGAAAGCAACGGAGACTCAGTCATGGGAATCCCTCCCTGCTGCGCTTTCCGCGGCGATTCGCCCGAAAACCATAGCTTTTGCAATCGCCGTGCCCATGATGAAAGAGGCTCCGTGAAAACCTCCCGTCACTTCACCGGCCGCCCAAAGCCCAGGGATGGGAGAGCCGTCCTCGCGCAGGACTCTTCCTTCTCCGTCAATTCGCAAGCCGCCGTAAGTGCCGAGCATGGAGACCGAGGCCGGCATGATGAAGTACGGAGGATGCGAAATGGAGATCAGCTGACCGTTATTGACGGACAGCTTCCCCCGAGGCCGCTGCGAATCCGAATTCGAAATCGCACGGTTATAGTCTTCTACGGTTTTTTGCAATGCCGCAGGATCGAGGCCCGCTTTGACGGCTGCCTCGGAAAGCGAGTCATCGCTGACCACATAGTCCGGTATAAAACCGCGGTCTATGGGCTCCCAAAGATGCTTGTCCAGCGTTTCTTCCACCGCAAACCGGCGGATCGATTCGTCAAAGACAATGGCGCTTTGGCCGCGCGGCTGGTCCAAAACCGCTTTTGCGATCTGCTTGTAAGGCAGCGATTCATTCACAAAGCGCTCTGCGTTCTGATTGACGACGATGGCACCGTAGTACGGCAAGAGCGTCATATCGGCAATCGTCGAGGGATGCCGCGTAAAAGCATAAGAGCCCTCGAGATATTCAGTATCCGCCAGAGCGGCCCCCAAACGCCTCGCCATCAGCAAGCCGTCCCCGCGCGAGCCCTGCGCACAGATGGCGGTCACAAAGCGCATCCTGGGCGAAAATTTCGCCATCAATGCCGTATTCCTGGCGAAACCGCCCGAAGCAAGGATGACGCCGCGGGACGAAGCAAACGACTGCACGACACCCTGCCCTTCGGCAGCGACCCCGGAGACCTGCCCTTGGGCGTCTTTTGTCAGCGATGTCACTCGGGTGCCCGTTCGAATCGCCACACCGAGTTTTAAAGCTTCTTCTGTCAGCCTTCTGACCAGGCTGACCATCGAAAATGAGTGCGCCCTCGGCGTCCCGGCGCCCGGGACAATGCTCTTGGGAACGATTCCGAGGGTCTTCGTCACCCATTCGTACTGCTCTTTATTTTTACGGATGAAGGCTTCGACAACATCAATGCGATTCTTATGATTGCCGACTTCGAGGATATCGTTGAAAAAGTCAGCATCAGAGTCGCTGATGCCGTGAGCTTTTTGCATTTCAGTCCCGGAAACGGCCCAAAGGCCCCCGCTGATAATGCTGGAGCCTCCTACCAAGGGCTCGCTTTCAAGGATGAGGATTCGATCGACCCCCGATAATTTCGCCCATATTGCAGCGGTAAGCCCCGCAGCGCCGGCACCGACGATGACCAAGTCCCAGCTTTGAGGCAAGGAAGCGGGCAGCTTTGCTTTCAGCGGCAAAGAAACAGATGAGCACAGCAATGCCTGCAGGCACTTCCGTCTTGACAAACTCATGGTGCGCCTCGGCTTCAAGCAGATAAAAAATCAGGGCTGCCGACCATTATTGCTTTGAGCGGAGCCGACAGCCCTGATCTATCTTAAGAATTTAAGTTCTTCTGGTTACTTTTGTGCGGCAATCGACCTCACGGCAATGCGGCCGAAGCACATGGCCTTGGAGAAAGCCGTGCCCGTCATGTAGGAAGCGCCGTGCACGCCGCCCGTCATTTCGCCGGCGGCATAAAGGTGCGGGATCTTCTCGCCGAAAACGTCAATCACTTCGGCCTTCGGCGAAATGCGGATGCCGCAGTACGTGCCGATCATGGCGCCGACGGACGGGAAAATGAAGAACGGGGCCTTTTCAATCTTGACGAGCTTGCCCTTGCCGGAAGCAAGGCCCTTGCGGCCGAATTCCGTATCATTGCCGGTTTCAACCGCCTTGTTGTAGCGGGCCACCGTCTCCGCAACGGCCTTGGGATCGAGGCCGGCTTTCTGGGCCGCCTCTTCAATGGTGTTGCCCATGAAGACGTACGGCGGGACCTTGCCCTCGTCAATCGGCTTCCAAAGGATGCCGTCCTGCATGGGATCGAGCTTCATGGCCGTGCGGCGAATGGCATCGTCAAAAACCATCCAGGATTTGCCTTCGGGCTGCGCAAACGCCACGTCTGCCTGAATCTTGTAAGAAATCGATTCGTCGACGAAACGCTTGCCGAACTTGTTAATCAGGATGGCACCCTTGAACTGGGTCAGGGCCATGTCGTGAATGGTCGACGGCTTCAGCGTAAAGCCGTACGATGCCTTGATGTAGTTCGTGTCGATCATGTCGGCACCGTAGGCCTGAGCCATCAGGATGCCGTCGCCCTGCGTGCCGAGGCCGGCAATCACGGCGGCATTTTCAAGCAGCGGCGCGTACTTCTTCAGCATCTTCGGGTTGCGGGAGAAACCGCCGGCCGCGAGCACCACGCCTTTGTTGGCCTTGACAAAAAGCGTCTTGTTGCGCACCGTGACGCGCACGCCGGCAATCTCCTGCTTCTGGAAGTCCCAGACGAGGCGCTCGACCTTCGCGCGGGTCACGAGCTTGACGCCGTGGCCGGTGGCATACTTTTTATAAGCCTGGATAACTTCAGCGGGCTTGAAGGTATGGGCGCGCGGCACGCTCATGCCGCCGGAAAGCGTGACCGAAATCGGCTTGACGCCGAGCTCCGTGGTCACCCAGGTGTACAGCGCCTTGGATTCTTTCACATAAGCGCGGACAACATCCGGGTCGTTCTGATGCTTGCCCGTCGTCATCATATCGTTGAAGAAAAGGTCTTCGCTGTCCTTGATTCCCCTCTTCTCCTGTTCGGGCGTGCCGCCGACGGCCCACTGTCCGCCGCAGATGGCCGAAGAACCGCCTTCGACAGGTTCCTTTTCGAACACAACGGCGGACAATTTGCTCATAACAGCCTGCGTCGCGGCCGCAAGTCCGGCACCGCCTGCGCCGACAATAACAACGTCATAGGCCTCGTCCCATTTCTGGGGCATGGCAACCGGCGTTGCCATGGCGGGAGCGGCCAGCGCAGCGGTGGAAGCAAAGCCAAGATTCAGAAACGTGCGTCTTTGCATAATGACTCTCCTAGGTTTGGTCGAAGATCGAAGGTATTGCCCATCGATCATTTTCAGCATCCCTCAAGCTGTACCTAGGCAGGGTTGAGTTTTATCAAAAACTAAGAAGATCAGCAGGTTGCATGCCTGATTTGCTTATGCCAAGCGGAGCAGCTAAGAAAGTAAACAACCCCTTTAAAGCACTACGCTAAAGCGCATTGCCGCATGAACTTTCAGACGTTCTAACGCGACAAAAGAACGGCAACCCAACGTTCTCCGATTTCGACGATTCCGGCAAGTCTTTCAAAGGCAATTCGAGCTTCCGCTGCGTGAAGTGGACGAAGCGACGCTCCGACATAGGACGGCATTGTGCGGCTCCTTGGCAACGACAGGCTGCGATTCCAAAAAGGACCACCAGCCGCGCTGCGGTGAACATCAGCCCTCACTACCGACCCTGGAAAGGGGTGGTGACCTAAACGGTTGAAACACGGGCAGAAAGCGAGAATCTACTTGATGACAATGCGAAGAACAGCGTGATGGCAAGCTTAGACGTGGTGAACAGCTTCTAAACAACCATCGAGATCGCCAAAATAATCCTGAGTTCGCGGACTTATTCTATGCATACGGGGTACTCGACTCCGGCCGCTTTATAGGCGAGTCGAGTCACCTTGTTGGGCTCGGAAGTAATCAAGCATCCTTTTATCTCAGAGCATGACTGCGTTGCTAAATTGGCCAGTGTCGGTTGGATCGGATACTTGGTTTCCTTCAGGCGATCCGACAACAATTTCGCCACGATGGTGGCAATAAAAGTGAGCACCATGTGCCCGCGGAATGTTTCCTCCGTCTGTACAGACAACGGCAGCATGCCGGCATAGTTCTTTCCCAAATCGAAAACCTGTTCGATTTCCTGTCTCGTGTAGTAGATCTCCAGCACCTTGCTTGGCGCAATGCTCCGCTTGGAGACCAACATGAAAATGCCGGCCTTTTCGATCTTGCTTTCGTAGCTTTCGGTACTCAGCGAGCCCTCGGCAACCTTCTCAATCAGAGACAGTTGTTCGAGCGCCGATCGTTGCAGATCAATGCAAAGATAAGCGTAGGCTGAGTGCCCGGGCTCAATGACCTTTCCGTTCTTTCCGATCTTCTCATTGAGTTGGCAAGAGACTTTCTTAATTCTGACCAGACGGTTGTTTTGCTTGACCAATACACCATTTTCCTTGGTGTCCGCCAGATGCTCCTTCACAATGGATTTGAACAGGCGGCGGTTGGGCTGAAGCCTGGCCAGGAAGGAGACCTGTTCCTCATAAAACGTATTGACGTTTTCTTCGGACAGGTAGCCGGCATCGGTAATGGCAAAGTTGGTGTCCACCCCCATCTGCTTGAGTTCCAGAATGGTTCTCTTGAGGGTGTTGATGTCAATGATATTTCCTGGAACACAGCGCATGTAGATTGGCAAGCCGGTTGTTTGCTGAACCACGTAAATTAGCCGAACCTCATTGTTGATGTCGCCGTTGTGGTTGCTGATCGCCGTCAGGCTGAAGTGGATGCTGTTGGGCAGGCCGGTACTATCGATCAAGATGTGCCCAAGCTTGTCGGTGGCATGACTGTCAACAAACCATTGCAGGTAATTCAAGAAAAAGACCTGCTGTCGCGAGGGATCTCCGAGGTATTTCAAGAGATCGGAGACTTGCGAGCTTGAAAGATGGGCCTGAGGGAATAGCCGGTGCGCGATGCTTCGCTCCAGCCACTGACCGGCATAACAGTTGCTCAGGGTGCTGACCAAGTAGAAGCACACCATGGCTTTGAGAGCATCCAGTCGATCTTTGTATGCAGATTCCAGAACAGGATACAAGCCAAGCTTGTCCATGAATCGATCCAGCAGATAAACGTCCCCGAAAACAAAAGAGACCAACTGAGCCGGGACCTTTAATCTGGATTTGCGCTTCGGCATTTCGACGTCAGGCGGAGCGGGAAGATAGCTTCCCGTTTCCGGATCGTACTGGAACAAGCCCCGTGAGCGGCTGTAAAAGACAAGCCGCTCCTTATCAACAACTCGCCCCAAGGATTCCCCGTAGGTTTTGATAACTTTTTGCCCGACGCGGGTAACTGTGCAGAGCGTACCGTAAGTGTGACCGCCCTGAGTCTGAAAACTGATCGTCATAGTGACTGCCTGTCGTATGCATATGCTACATTATACAATATATTATGCATACACGGGCAATTTTTAACCCCTTGCCGCTCTGAAAAACCTGCGATACAAGGGGTTAAGAGGCTACGGACGAATCGGTTATGGGCGTTTCATAACTTATCCCCGCGAAGTCAGGATAATGGGATGCTTCCATGAGGAGCATCCCATTTTTTGGCCTGCAAAAGTGGCCTTAACCCAATGACAGAAAAACTAGTGCCTTTAAAGCGAAATAAGAATTACCTATAACTGCTACCAATTGGCCCCGAAAAAGCCGCGGAACAATTCTGCTGCCCTCTCAAGATCCAGACGGTCAGGATGGGTTTCACAGGCCTTGCGCCGAGCCTCCCGTTCGGGACTGACCTTGCCGCCCAAGAGCTCCGTCATTCTCTTGAAGACTTCCGGATCAATGCGCCCGCGGCAAAGGAATGTTTCACCGAGCGTATTCCCTTCTCCCATGTTGACCAACTTCTCGGACGTTTTCATCATCCACTGCTTGGCTTTCTCATCATCCGGATCGCCGCCCATGGTGGCAAAGCACCCTATTTTTTTGTTATGCAGGCGCGGAGCGACTTTCAGCATATCATCGGGTGCATCCCAGCGATCACACCAAAAGCCCAGCAGCACAGGGTTATAGCCACTTAGGTCTTCTGGCAATTCTTCCGGGCGGAACATAACGGCTCCGGGCAACGCATCGCAGATTGCGTGGCCTACTGCCATAGTGTTTCCAGTTCTGGAACTGATGATGATGAGAGGTTTTGTCATAGAGCCAGCAGGAAAAGAGAGAAACGCGGAAAGGTAATTTGATGCTTATGCTACATCGAATAGCATCTTACACAAAATCCGAAGGGAACTTTCAGTCACCCATACAGCGGAATGAGCATAACAGCAGTCTCCCTTTATCAACCCTTTCCTTCATCCTCGAGTCGGGCTTTGCCGACGACACAGGCGCACACGCCAAGTCGGGCACCCTCTTCAACCGAGAAAGCCAGCTTGCGCTTTCGGGCAGCTGGGGCAAGTTCGGCGCGGGCCGCGTCGGAGCGTTCTCCTCGGGCTCGAGCTCGCTTTCCTGGTATTGGGACCTCGAGCCGTTTGAAACCGGCTACATCGACGCCGGCGTTCAGGGCACGCAGCAGAACGTCTGGCTCCTGCACAGCAACACCTTCTACTACATCTCGCCCACGTTCGGCGGCGCGAAGCTCGGCCTGCAGTACGGCATGAACGACCGCGCCGACGACGAGGAAGAGCACTTCTCGCACAACAACTCGTGGTTCAACGCCGCCCTTCGCTGGGACGGCACGCAGACGCGTGCCCTCGCGGCCGTCGAGTCGACGATCATGGGCAACGCGACCGACCGCAAGGACCAGTGGAGCGTGAAGCTTGCGGGCGCCTGGCAGCCTGCCGGCACGGCCTGGACGCTCTAGGCGGGCGCCAACTGGTACAAGAACTTCCGCACGTTCTCCGACGCCACGTGGGACGGCGACCTGACGGACGCCGACTTTGACGATTCCGGCAAGTCGCTCGAAGGCATTTCGGGCTTCCTCGGGGTGAATACACGATTGCCCCCCGACCTGCTCTGCATGGTGCAGTACCTTGACGGCGAAAACAATGGTGCGTTCTCCGGAGCATAAAAGGACTACAGCCGCACGGTAGTGATAATGAGCAGCAGCCTGTATCACCACCTCTCGAGGCGGAAGAGGATCTACGCGATCGGCCCCTAGGTCAACGTCGAGGATTTCCTCAAAGGCAATGCAATGAACCGAGCGATGGCATACTTCAGGGCATGAAGCACTATTAATAAGAACATTAAAAAATTAATGGGAAACGCCATCCAAGGCGCATCCCATTTTAAAAAGGCCCAGCACTAGTTTTAAGATTACTTTTTATATAAATAATTTAATATAAAATAGTCATTAAGAAAGAAATCTTCAAAAATAAATATATAAATATGATTTAATCAAAGTCAGTCTTATAGCTTAAAGCCTTAAAGAAACATCATGATTCTTAAGCATATCCTGATATTTTTTATACTTGTTCTTATATTTTTCCGAAAAATATCTTAATAACTTATATTTTCTATAAGAAAAAATATTGAAGACATCATTACTGGAATATACGTTATTTTTGTTTTTATTTAAATTAAATATCTTATTTTTTAAAAACCTAAAAGTTGAAACAATCAATATACCTTTTTGGTTTTTATTATTAAATTCATCTTTATTAAAGGGAATTAAAGAATTCCAAGTGTCCAACAAGCTTAAAGTGCCAACACCAAGATCATCTTCAAAGAAAGAGTTTGCAAAAAATCGACGATCATAGGGTTTAGCCGAATCGTTAAATAGAATAAAAGGCAAAGCTAAATCTTCGTAACGACGAAATATGTAATCTAATTTTCTATCAAAAGAATTACTGAAATCTTGAACAAATTCTAATGCCCCAGAATGCAAGAGATTAATCATATTCGTATGAATACGAGTACAAAAGTATTTTTCGAATTGGGGTTGAATTTTACCATCTTGATAATAGCTAATACAAGATGGGCCATTTTCTCTAAAAAGTTCTTCAGATAAAAAACCAGGCTGTTTTGTAGGAATGGAATCAAAATAAGTTTTTAATCCTAAATTTAAAAAATAATTCCTAAAATAAGCCTGATTATTTAAACAATAAAGGTAGACTGGAGAAATTTTTAAACCATAATTCCTTTCAAAAAGAGCTTCAGTCCGACAAGAATACCCAAGATCAAAACTTGTTATTGTCTTACCAACAAAAATATTTTTTATGTAATTATAAAAATCGCGATGAAATTGATTAGCAACTTGCTCATCAAACAAGTTGTTTTTATAAAAATTTAGAAAGTTTTGAACAATTTCAAATTTTTCAAATTTATTATTAATTAAATAGCCAGCTCGTTTAGCAATTTCAATAGCCGTATCGACATCATAATTGCTTAACGGTCTTAACATTTTAATTAATTTTTCAGGAGTCAAAGATCGTAAATTAACATTAATTTGAAGAGAATTGAAGTCATCTCGATCTTTCACGAAAAGCGGCAACATCGCTTTTCTAGAAGAATAAAAATAACTAGTAATTTTTTTGTTCTTATTCCTAAATTCAAAAGCCAATTTTACTAAATAGCCATCTCTTCCCATAAAGACAATTTGATCTGAATTTTTTGCTACTTCTTCCAAGAATAAAGATATACCGAGCAAAAAAGGCCCCATTACAAAATAGCCAATTCTATATGGATTTCCATTAAAATCAGAATCTTCTCTGAAATTAACAAATGGATTATCATATAGTTTATTAGCGATCAATCCATAAATACAACGATTAGCAAAAAACGCATCAATGAAAGTGCCTTGCCGAGTATGTTTTATACGATTAAAAAATTCTCCGCCATAATTTGAAGGGCAAATACCATTCATCACATCAACAGGTTTTGGTAACAATAAACCCTTTATACCCGCTGAGTTTGCGCAATTTACATCAGAGACAGGATTATCGCCAAAATGGGCTACAGATAAATTGTGATATTTTTCACGAACAATATTAAATAATTTCGAACTCCATTTGCAAACTCTATAATCCGAGGAAACAAAAATATCATCACAGCCATTAAAACCAGATTTATTAAGAATATTGGCTATAACCTCTTTTGGAAGATACATATCGGAAACAACAACAACTTTCTTGCCAAGATACTTAGCAAGATCAAATAAACGATATGCAAAATTCCTGCGAGTACAATATTTATATTCTAGTTCTATTTCTTTATTTAAAATCCAATTTTTTCTTTCATTATTGAGATCCATCAGTGATTGCAATTGATCATAAATCTCATATAAAGAAATCTCCTCATATCCTAGTTTTTTTGCGTTAACAAATTCTCTTGCAAGTTTTTCTGCTGTCTCCCTATATTCTTTTAATCTCACATAATAATTATTTATAAAATGTTCATTATATTCAAACTCCAAAATTTGGAAAATATCAGTAGGATCCAAGAAAGGTCTTAGAATAAGAGTATCGAAAACATCGAAACTGACAACATCACTGTCTATTATATGTTTTTCTAGCCTTTCAGTATTAATATAATCATTGTCAATTGTTAAATCATAAAAATCAATTTCTGAATCAAGAGGCAATCTAGCTTGTTTATCAAAATAGCCTTCTATTTCTTTTTCTAAAGATTTATTCTTCAATACATGGGCTTTATTCTGCCAGCATTTAACTATGAAATTATAGCTTTCTCGAAAAATCCCAATATCATTAGCCTTATTCGTTTTATATAGATATTTATAAATCGAATCAAAAGATTTCTTTATTTGCTGTACATTGGAGCGAATGCAATCAGTCGTTATTTTTAGAGGTGAGAATTGCTGATGAGCAGTGCAATTATATAAATACCAAGCTCCAGTATTTACCGTAGCGAATTTATTTAAATTATCAAATATCAAAAGTGATATATAGGTATCTCCATTCTCCATTGAAATAACATCAGAATCTATATATTTCGCTATTTTTAATAAAAGAGATTTTTTGTAAATTTTATTAAATAATAATTGAAAATTTAAATCCAGTGAAACATTCTGTTTAAATATATTATACGCTTCGGAACGATTAACTTCCAAAGCCTTAGAACAAAATAAAGATGAGTCAATTTTTCTATATGTTTTATCAGGTTTAAAATATAGGAATTGAGCACCAACTACATCAGAATTAGTCTCAATTGCCTTTCCTATTAATGTTCTATAAAAATCTACTGAAATTGAATCGTTGTCATTTAAAAATGAGATATACTCACCTTCGGCTAATTTTACAGCATTTATGCAACTATTTATGAAACCTATATTTTTATCATTTCTATAATACTTAACCGGATTATTTTTTAAAATTTTATGTTTAGATAACCAATTTTCAACCTCAATGCCTTTAGTATTAGGAAAAACATCATCAATCAGTATCAGCTCAATATTTTTATAAGTTTGTGCAAGCAAACAATCATAAACATTATTTAATGATTGCTCGTTATTATTTATATAATAAATAACAGAAATCATGGCTTCCATTTTATGTTACCCAATCTATTTTAGATTTTATTGAATGCAGCTATTAAAATGATAAATTTTACAAAATTTCTCTTCATCAACAATAATTTCTATCAAATATAGGTAGGCTTAAATTTGCGCTAAAATTATTACAGTATCAACTGCATCTTCTAACGCAAGTCGTTCTCTAAGGGAATCAAACTCATTGATCTAATCTTAATGCTATTACGCTAGTCACATTCCCTGAAAAGACACTTCTGTCAAGACAAGAACAAAACGTATCTCACCTCATCAACATTCGATGTCAAAGATCTTACATGATAACAACAACAGCTAAACGGTAAACCCCATATCAATAACTTGGTGTTCAATTCTGATTTGACATACATGATAAGGCTCCTATTTCAAGAATGAATCTCCAGTCCCAAAACAGTATGACTACTATCACTTGGCCAAAAAATTCGCCCTCATCAACTTTAAGATGGCAACTATTACAAGAATTTTTGAACGTTATCCGATGAGACTAGAGGTAACAATATAATAATTTTGATAAATCCTACAGTTTAAAGACATCTAGGTCTAATTTGAGTTATAAAACTGCACTGAAAAATCAGACCTACCGGCAATATTTACAATTTTTTGTTTCCTCATCTCAAGATGCATATAAAGCTCTTCCAGATCTAATAACGTAGAGTTCCTAGAGAATAAAGCGACAAAAACTAGCTATTGACTACTTCTAAGAAATAACCTTTATAAAATAACAAGATGTCCTTAAACAGTAGCATATTGTTTTACTTAAAGGTCAATATAGTAGCCCAGGAAGTGGTAAGAAACTTTAACCAAGAGAGAGCTACAATTATCAGCTAGAACCAAATAAAAAGGAGCCTTCGAGTAATGAGGATCTGTTTTTTGCTGTGTAGGCCTATCTTCACCCGCTATGATGTCGATGGAGAAGAGCTCAGAAACAGATTCCTATTACTGCGTTAACTCTTTTGGAGTGTTACCTCCTTCAACAAATTGCAGTCTCAAGCCTCCTAACCCCTATTGCCCTCTCAAGAAATAGAAGCAGGCGTATAACTCGTGAATCTCAGGTTGCTGAAAAGCCTGGGCTAAAATCCAGTCGAAATCAGAGAGTTCCCTACTTTACAGGATCATGAGTAAGTCTACTCGGAAAACCGCCAGAACTAGTGCAGTAAGGAATCCGTTAAATGCTGTTTAAGCTGTCTATTCTTCCGCCATTGGTTTTGTTGATGTTCATTGCAAATTTTTAGTTTGCTATTTCAATGCATCGCTACACATTTCTCAATTCACACGGAACTGCGCAGTTTCGTCACAGGTAGATCGGAACTGGAAAAGTTCTCAGGAAGATCCTGGAAATGCTGTCTGGAAAGCATTGTGATGGAATCCATTATCGTTCTTTGGAATCGCCTGTACGCAGCTCTCAAAAACATTGTTTCGACACCTCATCACTTACCCTCGTCAATACTCGTGAACGTTAAAGTTGACATCGGCAGTAAAACGATCAGCAGGATGCCTGTCATCTAGCCATACTGAGCAGGATAGGCACACTCAAGAAATCGTTTTTAACTCAGCGGATTACTAGCTGATGAGGAAATTAGCGAGTGTGTGGAAAATTTTGTGGGAGGCTCCTCCCAGTTTAATCGAGGCAAGGTGTCAGTCGGTCGCCGAATTCAATCGCTAATTCTGTCATGGCTGCCTTCCAATACGGCGATGGCCTCAGCCACCGCTTTTCTACTTTTCTGACGGCCAGGTAAAGCAGTTTCATCGCTGCGGCTTCCGTTGGAAACGACGCCCGCGTTTTGGCCGCTTTCCTGAGATCCCGGTTCAGGCTTTCAATGGCGTTGGTCGTGTAGATCAGCCGTCTGACATTCGGCGAGAAATCAAAGAAGGGAATCACACGGTCCCGGGCATCAAGCCACTGCTTGGCAATGTAAGGATACTTTTTCCCGAGATCCGAGCTGCTGAAATCGTCAAGCGCCTGACGGGCCTGCTCGGCATTGACTGCCCTGTAGATCGGTTTCAGGGCTGCCGTAACGGCCTTGTAATCCTTGTAGCTCACCATCTTCAGGCTGTTGCGGATCAGGTGGATGATGCAGGTCTGCAGCAGCGTTTTGGGAAACGCGGCCTCAAGGGCTTCCTTCATGCCTTTCAGGCCGTCCGTCACGGCGATCAGGATGTCGGTCACCCCTCGGTTTTTCAGCTCGTTGAAGACCGTCAGCCAGTATTTGGCACTTTCGTTTTCCGCAATCCACATGCCGAGGACGTCTTTCTTCCCGTCGGTGTCAACTCCAAGGGCAATATGGACCGCCCTTGGCGTCACGATGCCGTTTTCGCCGCGGATTTTTATTCTGATGGCATCAAAGAAAATCACCGGATAGACAGGGCTCAAGGGCCGGTTTTGCCATTTTTCCAGTTCCGGCAGTATGGCGTCCGTCACGTCGCTGATGAACTCGGCGCTGGTTTCCATGCCGTACTCGTCATAGAGAAACCCTTGAATTTCACGGACTGTCATGCCTCTGGCGTAAAGGGCAAGAATCTTTTCGTCGAACCCTTCCAGGTTCCGCTTGTGCTTGGGAATAATCCCGGGCTGGAATCGGCCTTTGCGATCCCGGGGCACATCCACTTTGACGCTGCCGACCTTCGGGGATTTCATGGTCTTGGAACTGTGGCCGTTGCGTTCGTTGTCGCCAAGGCGGGCCTCGCCCTTGCCGTAGCCGAGATGGTTTGTCATTTCGCCATCAAGCATTTTCGTCAGCAGCCGGCCCAGCATATGGGCCATGATGTCCTCGGCTTCGCCTGAGGATTTGATTTCCCTGCCAGACTTTTTCATATCTTCCAGCAGCTGTTCCGCATACTTGTCAAACGGATCTGGTTTGCGCTTCATGTGAGGCTCCCTTTTGAGTAATTATCTCAGAGCACCCACAAAATTCTTTACACCCTCGAGGAAAATGCTTGCAATGCTGTTTTTCCCAAAGGCGGCAGGGATTTTTGTTTGCCATTATTATCACCGTATTCAAAAGAAAAGTCATGTAACAATCCGACTACTCGTTTTAATTCGAGTCGAACAGGATGCGTTTCACTGGCTTTGCTTCAAGAATCTCATTCGGGGTTAACTTTTCCACCTATGAGCATTGACCGATTTTTTGGATCAAGGCTACCTTGGCAAAGGCAAGTTTCACCAAAAGTGTTTTCGACCCTAAGCCGACAGGCTATCAAACAATCTCGGCAACCATTGCTTGGGTTTTCGTTATCAGGATCACCACTCCTAATGACAATCAACTTAATATTAAATTATTAAAGATACGATACAACTTTAAGTGTCTTTTCAGGAGAATCGCCAAATTCACAAAAAATCCAACAAGATATATTAAATAAAATCTTAAAAAACACCTGAACTATGGCTATAAATTAAAATAAATACCAATAGTTCCATGAAATAAAAAAAATAAAAATAGAGAACTTTTAAAATTTATTATAAAAGTGTCAAAATAAATCATTCTCTATTTAAGGCCTTTAATAACATGATCATTTAATTTTAAAAAAGCATTTATATCATCTACATGCTTTTTTACATCTAAATTATCACCGTGTTTACGCCAATGTACAATAGATTTTTTTACAAAAATAATATTATATTTTTTGCAAGCCTGTCTCCATAACCAATAATCAAGATACTGGGGAATAGTTGGGTTAAAATCCAAAGACTCTAAAACTGACTTTCTAATACATACAGCACTAAATGTAGGAATAACATTTGCATTAAGCATACTTTTAAAAATATTGTTTCCCGATTCTTGTTGCAAATAGCGAAGTGAGTTGTCCGTATAGCCTTTAAATTTCCTAACCAAATCTGGCTTTCCAAACGGTTCCACAGATCCTATAAAAATCGAGTTTAGTTTGGAACTATATCGATTGATTGAAAGACATAACTGTCTAAAGTAATCAGAATCCCAATAATCATCAGATTCGCAAAAAGCTATCCAATCGCCATGTGCTGCTTTTAAAGCCAATTGAATTGTAGCAGCTAAACCCCTATTTTCTCCATTTGGGTGCCTAAGAAGCCGTATATTGTTATTTATTTCAGCATATTTTTTGATAACTTCTAGACTATTATCTTTTGAGCCATCATCCACTACAATTATTTCAGGGATCTTTAAAGTCTGTGTAATTAAACTATCAAGAGTAGTCTTAATAAATTTCTCATAATTATATGAGGCTACAACAACACTAACGTTTACCGGTTTATTGGCTCCGAATATTAAAGATTTAAGATATCTTCGATATAAATCCAATTTATTTATTTTTTTATTAGACTTAAATTTTAAATAATTTAAAAAATATTTGGAATCTGCTTTAAATCTCTTTTTTACTTCACGGAAAGAGAATACATCCTTTTCTTCAATGGGGAGATTTTCATTGTTAATAAAAGTCAATAAATTTTCTTTAATGATGGAGGAATAGTTAGCAAACCAAAAGCTTCCGTCTTTATTTATCGTTTCTAAATATTTTAAAGAATAAAATATAATACCAGAAATATTTTCTAAGTAATCATCAATTGAAAGGAATTCCCATTTTAACCAAGATTTATTATTTCCGATATCTAAGGGGTTCATCCCATGAAAATTGATAATTACAGCTTCTTTGCTAATTCCCCAATATGGTTTCCAATTTAAGAATGGAGATAAAAAATCTTTTTCATTACAACAATATTTAGCCAAATAATTTTGTTCAAGGAGGTCATTTAAATTAAAGGTACCTTGTGATAGATCTTTAAGAATAGAATTACATTTCTCTCTCATTCCTTTAATATTAATTAAACCCACTCCTAGATTATAATTTTTCCTATTTTCAATAAATTCTCGAGAAGCGCAAAGATATTTTGGGTGAGGCAGAAGAGATATATTAATATCTCTCATAAAGAGAACATCAACATCAGAATAAAGTGCGAAATCGTCCTGACTTTCTACAACAGGAATATCAAAAAGCCTCAAAAACGAAGCAATATCTTCATAATTTATTTCTTTGGTTAAATTTTTAGAGATAACATTTTTGTAATATATATTTTTTAAGTATTTAGTAAAGGAAAATTTGTGATGGATTACAGCGATTTTATTTACAGCTAAAAAATCAAGTAGACTTGACTGCTCTGGACCGTCATATATAACAACAAATTTTAATGAAGTATTCTTTAATCCAGTAAGAATTGCAACTTTAAGAGCATCCACATATGAAGGATTTGAGTCATCATACAAACTAATTGTAAAATAGCATTTCATAATATTGTTCCAGCCTTCAATTGATATTATTAAAAATTATATGGATGTATAGACATTAAGATAATTAATCCGCATATAAAAATTTATACACTAAATCAGAGTTTGATTAGAACAAAAAACAACAGGAAAATAAGAAAAAATTATATTATTTTTTAAACAGTATTACTTGATTCCTAAAATGAAAGTGAGTACCCGATTTTAAGGTAGTTAGTCTTCCATATGATCTAGCAGGCCACCAATCTTCATCTCTGTAGTCTGATTAAATAATGACCTAATCAATCAAAAGCAATCCCTTTCTCCATCAAGATAAGAAAATATATAACTAGTGATTTTTTATAATCTTATCAAAATATAAAAAACATTAGATTTTATAAGTAACTGTTAGTATATCCAATACTAACTTTAAATTAAATTTTTAAATTTTACTGCTAAACAATTTTATTTATACTAAGTCATATTAATTTTAATGAAAAATTGAATACTCCAATAAATTAATACCAAAAAAATTTATTTTTTTTGTTTGCTTCCAACCCTCATTTATTTTAATGATTTTACAAACAGGGATAAATCCAAAGATATAATATTTATCTGTAATTGTGTGATTTGCAATAAATATCTTTCGACATTTTTTATTAATAATTTTACTCCAAGGAGATAGATTTGCATAATGCCACCAAATATCACGATGGTTTTGACAATTTTCATTTATCCATGGCTTATTACCGCCAGCAAAATGGTATATAAAAGGATAATAGAATGCCTCTTTTATCTGTAAATTGCTATAAATCTCACTAGGATAAGATTGTTTATAAGAAATATCACAAAATACATTATAACAAGGATCAAGAAAGTTCAGATAATCTCTATATTTTTGACCTAAGATTGCATTTAATATATCCTGATCAGCGTATGGCAAATCAGGATTCCGATTCATAAAGTCAATAAGTTGCTCAAAGATCTTAAATTTCCTCGATAAAGCTAGATTTACAATAAAAAAACCAGCATTAAAATAAGGAAATTTATTAGGATTATGCTTAAAATTTTGAAATTCTTTAATATTATATAAATGGCGAAGGAGAATAGTCCTATCTCTCATTGCCAAAATTTCAATAACACAACTAAGCAATATATTTTTATCAACTGAATCGTAAACTTCTGATAAATCTCCATCAATTATCATATCGCCATCGACATAGATACATTTTTCTATATCGTTCGGGAGAGCATAAAACATAAGCAACCTATACATTGTTGCCTTGGAAATATACTGAAGTCGAAAATTTTGTTCGTCAATCGATTGGAAAATATATTCGTAAGATGAAACGTCAATAAAATTTATTATGCAATTGTATTTATCTTTTAATTTTAAAAGTTCTTTTTTTTGTTCTTCCGAAAAATTTTTAACAAACAAGAAAAAATTAGCTACATTTTCTTTATTTAAATTTAAAATAATAGATGTCATGCAGACACCAAGAGGATAAACATAGTTACCATCCGCAGTTAAAACAATATTAATATTTTCAGCCATGACGTATTTTGAGAACAGGAATTAAATTGAACAAATAAAATTTAGTTTTTTTATTTTTTTTCAGTATACGTAATACCGGAAAAGATAGGAAATAAATAAATTGAGAGTTATCCTTACGAACTAAGCTTATTAAATTAAAATATCTAAAAATTTTTATCTTAACAGAATTTTCGTCTTTTATACAATCTAAAAAATGAAAAATAAATTTCAAACTAAATAATTTTTTGGGAAGAACTTTCCCCTCAGCGAACCACTGCTTACATATAGGGACATCTAATGAATAATTTGAATAGCTAGGCAGCTTTATTTGCCTCATATAAGGAAGATCTAATTCAACCTTTGTCGAAGAAAATTCATTAATCAACAACGCAATTGTTTCCGGATGGAAATAAATATTTAAATTACCAAATATTTTTTTTATAAAATGGGCAAAACTCTCAGCCCCTAAAGATATTAGAGTATATGCAGAGGTTCTAACTCTATCATCTTGAGACTTTTCTTTATACATTGGACTTCCATTAACAACGTCAGAAACTTCTGCCTCAGGAGATGACATTAAAAACTCCATAAGATCCCAATCAATAAATTTCAACTTGTGTTCAAGTTGAAACGTCGAGATATCATAGGTTTTTAAATTTAATTTCTTATTATCTGTAATAAACCAGTAATAACCCTTTAATTCTATATTTTTTTCATTACAAATTTTTTAAAAAATTTTCTGTTTTGAAAAATATATAGGACTAGTTTCAACCATTGCAATTTTCTTAGATTCACCAATAACCTTATATAAATAATTTTTATAGTCGTCTCTTTTAATCGAAACCAGTTTATCGAATATATTTTTATATTTATTTATAAAGTTAAGTCCTTGCCTAACATTTTTTATTTGTGTTGGAGCATTATCATATAATAATGAATTTTTATCTTTATAATAATTTATTATTTTTCTAACTGTTGCAAGGGCTTCATTTTGATTTGAAAATAAATATGGCGTTAGATCTAAATTTATTAAAGCATCTAATCCTTGTGGTACATAAACATATTGCGTATTGAAATGTTTATCAGGATATAAAATCTCAAATACTTTTCTTAAACTATAGCTCTCTTGCGAAATAAATAATATATTTTCTATATTATCTTTACAAGCCTCACGATATATCCATGATGTATAAGCATAAATTGCAGGGCCAGCATATTTAAACCCAAAATCCTTCCAATAATTGTTTGATTTATTTATATAATAAATTGCTAAAATACCAAATAAAATAGAAATTTCTAGATTATCACTTTGTTTATTATATAAATTTTTAGCTCTACTATCGTGATCTAAGTAAATATCAACTGGTTTTTTTATACAAATAGCATCCCAGCCTAAATTTTTCGGTACAGTATAATCACTATACTTATTATCTCCTATATGCAAGATATTTTTTGTCTTTAAATCTTCTTGTACTACTTGAAAAAGTTTACCCGAATGCTTAGTTTTCCGATATTCTGAAGAAATATAAATTTTGTTATATCCTGAATAACCTCTCCTATTCAAGATTATTTCAAGAATATCTTTAGTCAAATACGAATCAGAAACAAGGACAATTTTTTTGCCAAGGCTTAAGGCAAAATCAAAATATTCTTTAATCTTAGAATTTACTTGCAAAATTTGTTCTTCAATTTCAATTTCCTTTGTTTTTACCCTTTTAAATTTTTCTTCAATGAAATTATAAATTTCATCGATCGTTACATCTTCATCTTTTGGATTTTTCACCCTAGCTTCAATCTCTGCCTTTTCTCGACTTATAGCAAATCCCGTTGCATTTTCATTTAATTCAATAAATTTAAAAATATCTTTTGCCCGAGCAAAAGGTCTTATTAGCAAGGTATCGAATATATCGAAAGATATAATATCATGCTTTACAATCTCATCAAATATTTTATCCATATTTTTTATACCTTTAGATATTTATATCTTGCATCTTGCTAAAATATTTATTATACTTTTTATTTATAGTTTTAGACAACCCAAAAGTAGCTTTTTTCAGCAATTTATATAGATATAGTTTATAGCATTTATATTTTTTGCAATTTTTTTTCTGAATTAAATTTATAGCTTGCTGAAAAAATTGTTCGTAGTAAATTGTAGATCTTGCATACACCCACCAATATTCAGCAAGTGGTTTATTTATATTATTCCAAGGTTTAACGCTTGAAGCATAATGTATTATTGAAGGATGTCTCAAAGCTTGTTTATAAGCGAGTAATAGATCTGTTGGCATAATTTTATCATAATTTGGAAATTCGAATAATATTTGCCATTCTACATTCCATTTTGGATCTATATAAAACACATCACTGCAAAACTCGGAATTTAAAACATCTTGGTCAGATAAAATTGGTGTTTTTATTTCTTTTAACTTATTTAAGCATCTATTTAAGTAATCAACATTTTTTAATTTTTTTAGATTAAATAATATGACACCAGCCTGGAAATACATCCCATATGTTTTTATTTTAAGAATATTGCGGATATATTCTTTCCAATTAACACCTTTCGATACTTTAATATCAAGCTTTGCGGCTAGATTTTCTCTTATATCTAAAGCTACACCAAGAAATTTCTCTCCTATATCTGTATCATAAAGTTTTGCAATATCATCCAAGACAATTAAATCAGAATCTAAATATAAAATCTTATCTGCTTCTTTAAAAACTTGTTGTATAAAGAAACGATAATACGTTGATTTAGTTACGTGGATTTCAATATATAAATTCTCTTTATTTATTTTATTAAATAAATATGAAATATCAACAAAACTTATCTGGAAATTTCTTTTTGTCTGTAAATTATTTATAAACTCTCTCTGTATATCGCTTGATATTCCTACATGAAGTATATATGCATGATATTTTCTAGTAGGACTTAAATGATCATTTATGGATTTTAATGTAACGGCTAAATGAGGAAGATAATTACGGTCGATAGAAAAAACTATATTTACATCATCATTATTTATTTTTGGCTGAATAAAATCTGCAGTATTCTCAACTAACGATACAGCAACTTTTTTTATAGCAATATGTTCTTCGGCTAACTTTGTTATAAAAATGCCTGTTATTCTTTCAGAGACAAAAAACCTGTTTTCCCACTCTGATCTTAATTCATCTTTTTTTATATATTCTTCAAACTTATTAAGAACATCAAAAATGAATGAACAATATCTTTCAAATAAATCCTTCCTGAGGATAAATATATTCCCGAAATAATTCTCTTTGCCATTTATATAAGCATTAACTGCATTTTTATAATCCGGGTAATTTTCTTTTATATATTCACATACAAAATCCAAATCCTCTATATGATGGCCTGCTAATATTTCCGAATTCCTATATTGCTGATATACACTTACTTTCCCTGAATAACTTCCAACTATACAAGGAAATTGTTTGATAATTTTCTAACAATATTTTCTGAATAACCAATCGCATTCAAATATGTTTCTTTTCCACCTATATATCCTTGATAATCAACAGTCCACCTCTCCTGTTTTCTTTTTATATGTTCATTGAAAATCATATGCCGACGATAGTGCCAAAACCCGATAGCATCGGGATTTCCAATTTTATCTATATTTTTCCAGGCCCAGTATATTGCTGTTAATTCATTATAATTTTTATTTTTTGCAGAAATATTATCTCCAGTATCATCTCCTATTGTATTCTCTAGAAGCCAGTCTCTTTCACCATAATCACTATGTAGAAGCGCTCTTCCCTCGTTTATAGGAGTTAATACACTATCTTTGAGTAAAACAGCTCTTTTATGATATCCTACTAAGATTTTTACGCGATAATCTTTATTTTCAGGGCACATAATACTATAACCTACTTATCTACTGTAATTTTAGCAGTATAAAATATAGATATTTTATTTGTTGATTTTAGCTTTGCTACTTCCATAAATAAATTTTAATAATTTTTATATTTATTTAGCATTCAAGCCCTGAAGCAGACTCAGTTTTCTATATATGCCATCTTTGTTTTGCAGCAATTCCTCATGAGTTCCTATTTCTTTTATTTCACCTTTGTCAATTACTATAATCTTATCTGCATCTTCTATAGTCGATAACCGATGCGCAACTGTAAAAGTCGTCTTTCCATGCGTTAGCTTCTTCAATGCTTCTTTCACTAATAATTCATTTTTACTATCAAGAGCACTGGTAGCTTCATCTAGAATAAGTACCAGGCGCATCTTTCAAAAGAGCCCTTGCAATTGACAATCGTTGCTTTTGCCCTCCTGATAGCAAATTTCCTGCTTCTCCTACTGAGGTATCAAGGCCCCTTGGCAAAGCCGCAATAAATTCATCTAGAGCCGCTCCGCGAATAGCTTCTTGCAATTTCCCATCAGTTACACTTTCGCAACCATATACTATATTCGCTCGAATCGTATCGTCAAAAAGTACAATTTCCTGTGAAACCACTGCTATTTGTTTTCTCAAACTCTCCAATTTCAAATCGCGAATATCGATGCCATCCAAACGAATACTGCCTGAAGTTAATTCCCAATAACGGGGTATAAGATTAACTAAAGAGGTTTTTCCAGAGCCTGACAACCCTACTAATGCTATATGCTCACCACTTTTTACATTAAAGTTAATATCTTTCAGAGCATCTTCTGTTTGGCCTGGATACCGTAAAAATACATGCTCAAATTCAAAATCACCTCTCGCATGTTTTATTATTTTTTACCATCGTCTTTTCTGGTAAAGTATCAAGTATCTCAAATATACTTTTTGCTGCTACAGAAATATTTGCAAACGTTGCATTAAGTCCAGCCAAGTGCTGAATGGGAGCTTTCATCAAGAGCATTGCCGACAGAAACGTGATGAATTCACCAATTGTCAGTAAACCTTTTTGTGCCTGCACTAACGCCACTGCTACAACAAATCCAATCGCTACCATAGTTAATAATTGAGTAGCCGGCGTACTAATGCTAGACATTTTGATATTTTTAAGTGTTAATTTTTCAATTTTTCCGCTTACTCTATCGAAACGCTGATCCTCAAAATCATACGTATTACTGATTTTGACTAACTTCTCAGCCTCGTAAGTTTCCTGTACTCGAGAAATCATTTGTCCGAGCGTTTCCTGATTTTCTTTTACGATAATGCGAACTCGCCTTGAAATTTTTCGTAAAATAAAAACCAGACCGGGTCCAATCAGAAAGGTTACTAACGTGAGTTGCCAGTTGTAATAAAAAAGTACGCACAGTAATGCAACGACTTGGATTGAATCTCGAACCAATGTACTTAAAGATTGGGTTGCTCCCCCCAAAGCCATTGCTGCTTCATTTACAAACTTAGAACTTACTAGCCCTGTTGTATGATCCTGATATTCCTGATTGGGCCATCGCAAAATGCTTTTAAACATTTCTTCACGGATTGTGACCAATACAGATTGGCTTATGTCAGTCATAACATAACTGCTACAGACAGAACAAACAGCAAATAGCAAAGACACCCCGAGCAAGGCGACAGGTGCTGCATAAATAACCCATTTTTCTCCTTGATAAAAGCCAAGATCTGTAAGTTTTCCAAGCAAAGTAGCCGTAAGTGATGATGTACTAGCACTTCCAAACAGAAAAATGCTCGCTAATAACAATTTCCATTTATAGGGCGCTAAATAGCGATAAAGTCGAATTAAGGCTGGATCAATTCGTTTTATTAGAGCGTTCATATTCTGGCCTTAGCTTCAGAAAAGTTTTGTAATTTAGCAAGCTTGGCAAAAAGTCCGCCCTTTTCAAGTAATTCTTTTTTAGTTCCAACCTCCTTTATAATACCTTTCTCCATTACAACAATAATTTTTGCATTTTCAATAGTAGAGAAACGATGAGCTACTACAAAAGTTGTCCGTCCTTGCATCAACTTACTCAAAGCATTTTTTATCTGCGCTTCACTGACACTGTCAAGCGCGCTAGTAGCCTCATCAAGAATCAGAATAGGAGCATTTTTTAATAACGCTCTTGCAATTGAAATTCGTTGACGTTGCCCACCAGAAAGCCTATCCCCAGCTTCGCCAACTAATGTATCTAAACCTTGAGGCAACAATGAAATAAAATCTGTCAGAGCAGCTGCTTCTACCGCTTTTTCAATGTCTAAATCAGTGGCATCAGGATTACCATATTTAATATTAGCTAGGATAGTATCATCAAAAAGAAATACATTTTGAGACACAATAGCAATTTGCTTTCTTAGAGATTCAAGTTTTAGCTCTTGAGTGTCAATTCCATCTATTAAAATGCGTCCTCCTGTGGGATTCCAAAAACGCGGTATCATATTAACCAACGAAGTTTTTCCTGAACCTGAAAGCCCAACCAGCGCCACAATATCCCCAGGATTAGTATGCAAATTAAAATCATGAACCGCATCAACATTTGTTCCCGGATAGCGCAAAGAAACATGTTCGAAGCTAACTTGACCAAGGCACTTATTAATGTTTTTTTCCCCTCGATCTTCTTCTAAAGGGTTTTCCATCGTACTTTTTAGGCTAGACGCAGCGACTTTCATCATAACCAAACTGGCATTTAAACCAGCCAAATGTCGTAGAGGGGGCATTAACAAAAGTAAAGCTGCCAAGAACGTCACGAAATCGCCAAGAGTCAACAAGCCCATTTGCGTTTGAATCATGGCGATAGTCAGAACAATTGCCACTCCAATAAAACAGATAAATTGAGTAAGTGGGTCCCCCAAAGCACTGAATTTTGTAATATCTAGACTAAGATTCTTAATTGTTTCGTTAGTTTTGCGGAATTTTTCTGTCTCTTTCTGATAAGTGTTAGAGATTTTGATAAGGCGCTGAGCTTCATATACTTCTTTTACCTGGACTAACAGTGTTGCTATTGAAGTCTGACTCGAAGACATAACAGACTTCATTTTTGAAGAAATATAACGTAATAAAATACTAATCAAAGGTATTATTATCAAACTTATCAGTGCAAGGAAGACGTTATGCCAAATTAGCATCCCTGTCAGAGCAATTACCTGAAAAGAATCCCTAACCAGAACGATGAAAGACTTTGTAGCACTCGAAAGTGCAAAATTCGCTTCAAATACAAACTTTGAGCTGATCTGCCCAGTACTGTTAGCTTGGTAGGCTGATGAAGGCCAGCGCAAAATGCGGTGAAAGATTTGCGCACGCAATTTTCGTAGAACTTTTTGACTAACTTTTCCTAAAAGGTAATTACTCATAAACATGCTGCCGCCATGCAGCACAGAAATGAAAATCAACCCAATAGGAGCTGCCAAAATGATCCAAGACTCCTGCTTGTAGAAGCCGATATCAGTGAGCGACCCCAAAAGCTTAGCAATCAACGATGAAGCTAGGCCAGCAGCAATCATAAAAATTATAGATATTGCAATATATCTCTTGTAAGGGAGAAGATAGCTAGCCAGCCACCTGAGATTGGGATCAACTTTTTCAGCGCACTTCCTCCAAACCTCAAACATAAAGAGATCTCCAGGTATTTGCCTTAACCATCATTCTCATCACTAAATCTTAGTATTAACAAGCTTATGTTCTTCATTGGTGCTTCTGAGTGTAAAGCCATGCATCTCTACACATCTCTTCCAAAGAACGCAATGCTCTCCAGCCAAATAGTTGAGTTGCCAATCCTGGATCACACCAAAAGGCGGGGAGATCTCCCGAACGCCGCGGCACGATTTTATAAGGAATCTCCTTTCCTGTGACTTTTTCCACTGCATGCACTACTTCCAAGACACTATGGCCAACACCACTGCCCAAATTCACCGCTAACCAACCTTTATGAGAAATAGCATAAGGAATTGCAACGGCATGCCCCTCTGCCAAGTCCATCACATGGATGTAATCACGTACTCCCGTTCCGTCCGGCGTAGGGTAATCGCCGCCGAAAACCCGAAGATAAGGTAATTGCCCTATAGCCACCTTCATAATGTACGGCAAGAGATTATTTGGAATACCTCTAGGGTTCTCTCCTATCAATCCGCTGGGATGAGCACCGATAGGATTGAAATAGCGTAAACATATTGCACTGAATGTTGGATCAGCCTTGCAGTAATCACGAAGGATCTCTTCAATAAAAATTTTGGTGCGCCCATAAGGGTTCGTCGCCCTTCCAGTGGGTGTGCTCTCAACGTAAGGAACCTTTGCTTCTTCCCCATATACCGTAGCAGAAGAACTAAAAACGATATGCTTTACTCCTGCGGTTCGCATAGCTTCTAACAAAACTAACGATCCGTGAACATTATTATCAAAATAATCAAGTGGCTTATCTACAGACTCTCCTACCGCCTTTAATCCTGCAAAGTGGATCACGGCATCAACGCCTGCCAAAGCAGAAGTCAACTGCTCTTTATTCCGAATATCTCCTTGAATAAATGTTGGTTTAACGCCTGTAATACTAGAGATGCCATCTATAACCGACGCATCTGAGTTACATAGATTGTCGTAAATGACAACTTCATAGTTTTTTTC
Source organism: Burkholderia sp. (assembly GCA_047777475.1). Classification (GTDB taxonomy): domain Bacteria; phylum Pseudomonadota; class Gammaproteobacteria; order Burkholderiales; family Burkholderiaceae_F; genus Sutterella. The sequence continues at coordinate 568,949 of JBKEET010000001.1, read as the reverse complement.
CAACAAAGTCACAGCTGTATGTGAACCGATAAATCCAGCTCCGCCAGTAAGGAGAACCTTCATTTTTTCCCTCGAAAGTTGTTTATAGAATACATATTACAGTTAACACTGCATGATATAATTAAAATTTTATAAGTCGTCAACTTTAAAAGCAAACACTCTCACCTAGGAAATTCTTATGAAAAAGTCATATGACTATCTAATTGTAGGCAGCGGTCTGTTTGGCAGTGTTTTTGCAAACCTTGCAAAATCAAAAGGTAAGAGAGTTCTTGTCATAGAAAAGCGACATCACACAGGAGGTAATATTTACTGTGAAAACATTGAAGGAATCAATGTTCATAAATACGGTGCTCATATATTTCATACAAGCAATAAAAAAATTTGGAATTTTGTCAACAAATTCGTTGAATTTAATAACTACATCAATTCTCCCGTTGCTATAGCAAAAGGCAAATTATATAACCTGCCTTTTAACATGAATACTTTCTATCAACTTTGGGGTGTTAAAACACCCTCTGAAGCAAAAGTAAAATTAGCAGAACAAATTGAACTTTGCGGAATTAAAGAACCTCAAAATCTCGAGGAGCAAGCACTGAAACTTGTCGGAAAAGATATTTACGAAATCCTAATCAAAGAATACACCGAAAAACAATGGGGTAAAAGCGCTAAAGAGCTACCAGCTTTTATTATTAAACGCCTCCCAGTACGGCTGAGATTTGATAATAACTACTTCAATGACAGATATCAGGGTATACCCATTGGCGGATACAATAAACTTATCGACAGTTTACTCGATGGAATCGAGGTCAAAACAGGTATTGATTACAATACGGCGGCTGATGAACTTAATCTGTTAGCTGACAAAATCCTCTATACTGGTAAAATTGATGAATTTTTCCATTACGACCTCGGTTATCTGGGTTATAGGTCTCTCCGCTTCGAAACAGAAGTGCTTGATACAGACAATTTCCAGGGTAATGCAGTTGTCAACTACAACGATGGCAATGTTCCTTTTACTAGAATTATTGAACACAAGCACTTTGAATTCGGTACACAGCCTAATACTGTGATTACTAGAGAATATCCTCAAAATTGGACGCCGGAGAGAGAAGCATACTACCCTATCAATGACGCGAAAAACTCTTCTCTTTACCAACAGTATCGAGTACGTGCAGATCAAATGAAAAATTTCTTATTTGGCGGCCGTTTAGCAGAGTATAAATATTATGATATGCAAAATGTCATAGCTTCAGCTATGGCATTAGCCAATCATGAATTAGAAGAATAAATATTAAAAAGTGCTACTAGTTTAATTAACTAGCAACATTTTTTATTTAAGCATACTTTTAGTAGGATACATTATTTTATCTGAGAAACGTTTCTCAACAACTGCTAAGTTCTTCTTTTCTGATATTCTGGATGATTGTTTATGCCATAAATGAAGAACGTAACTTTTTCCAAACCCGTCTTTAATTCCTATTCCACGGTTTATCAATCTAACTGCGACATCACAATCTTCTGAGCCCCATCCTTCAAAGCTTTCATCACTGCCTCTTACAGAAAGATAATCTTTCTTCCACATTGCCCAATTACAGCCCTTAATTTTTCTCCATTTTTTAGGAGTCATCAGTCTCCAGAAATTAAGAGGGAAGACTATTCTCGGCGATATACGATTAATTTTTTTCTTGATTTGGAGTTGAAAAAGATTTGAAAAATTCCAGAAAGTTATTTGTTGTTTTAAACCTTCTTTCAGCAAATCACTGGTAAAACTTTCACTAGCAAGAATCCTATGCCCGCGAACCATCCACCCTTTTTGCGCCAACAACCGATGGCTACTGACAAAATTCGGCGGAACCACACAATCTCCATCCAGGAAAACAATGTATTCCCCCGTTGCTGATAGCACAGCCAAATTACGAATTCTCGCCAAGCGAAACCCCGTATCTGGCTGCCATACATGCTTTATGTGCAAATACGGATGATTGCCAGAGAAAGAATCAACTTCCGCTTTTGTTGATTCCCCTGAACCATCGTCTGCAACGATAATCTCAAAATTCTTATCATCTTGGTATGACAAAGAATTGAGCACTAACCGCAGTGCGTCTGGTCTGTTGTAAGTCGACAAAATGATCGAAATTTTAAACATATGAGTCGAATAAGCGGAAACTCAAAATCTCTTATCAAGCTTGCTTTTTTAAATTTAGATAATTAGCAAAAACAAAAGGCATTTCTGTAATTATATAGTAATATAACAATATTTTAAAATTTATTTTCTTTGTTTTTCTATACAGCTCTCGCCATCTTTTTACCCAAGCATTATAAAATGCATTAGCGCTTTCTTGATCTACGCGAAAATAATTCCATTTAAAAGAAGCATATTCTAAAGCCAATAAAATTGGTTTAGAAAGATCAAGAAGCTTATGCTCTTCAGCATAAGCTAGACATTCATTAAACTCGTCAAAAACGACCATTGCATTAGAGCTTTTCTTCACTGAATTTTTCGAGTGAATTCTATAATGCAAAAACGAGTTCGCTACACAAAAGGCTCGTTCAGCCATTAAATTCGTTTTAAAAGAAAAAGATATATCCTGAAATGACGCTCCTGGCGTTTCCAAAAAGAAAATTTTATTTTTATATAAAAAATCTTTTTTATAAATAGCTGCCCAAATTGAAGGCGGCTCTCTAAACGACTGAATGCATTTCCTTGGAGTATAGACAAAATTTTTAGGAGTAAAGCGGTTGGAATCGTACCTGTCTTCCCCATCAATAAATCGGCTGTAGCATCCTCTCGATATATCTAAATTATATTTATCAGCCTTCTCATACAGAGTAGCCAGCATCTCCGAGTCAATAAAATCATCAGATTCTACAATGCTGATATATTTTCCGGATGCCATTTTTAGGCCAATATTCATTGTAGCCCCGTATCCGGAATTATTTTTATCAACGATTTTAAATCTTGGATCTCGTTCTGCAAAGCTCTTTAAAATTTCCAAAGTTCCATCTTTTGAACCATCATTTAAACAAATAACCTCAATATCCTTAAAACTCTGCTGATGGATACTTGTAAGGCATTCATTTACGTATTTTTCAACGTTATAGCATGGAACTAAAACTGAAACCTTTGGCATTTCTTTCAAAAAAAAAATTCACCGTTAGCGGATTTTATCATACGGTGAATTTTTTATGATGATTAATGCTGAATATCATCATCTACTGGAATGAAAGCCGACTTCGGGTGACCGCAGTCCGGACATGTCCAGTCTTCCGGCAAGTCTAAAAAACTGGTTCCCGGAGGCACTCCCCACTCAGGAGACCCTTCTGCCGGATCGTAAACGTGCCAGCAGACCTTGCACTGCATCCTAGTCGTTGGACCAATGCGGGAACGCATGTATTCATCAAGCTTTTCCTCGATCTCGTCCCCGTTGACAAGTTTCGGTGAACTGTCAGGCATCTTTCTCCTCTTTTTTACCGATGACTCCGCGGTCGAGGTCGCCCTGCAGCCATTCGATGAGATCAGTGCACTTGGCCTTAGCATCGCCGAACGATTCATAGGGCGCCGCAACCTCGGGCGGGATATAAGCCGTCACATAGGCATCGAGCAGCGTCTTTCCGGCATTGTTATAAAGCCGGCTGTGCCAAAGACCCTTCACCTGCGTGCGCTGGATCTCCGTCTTAGCAAAGCCCTGGATCTCCACATCAATGTCACCGGTGCCGAGCGTAGAAAGAAGTGCGCGGCTGTCGCCGGGCGACATCGGCTGGTGCGTAAGTTCAACCATAAAGGCCGGATCTTCGGGAAGCGTCTTCCACTGAACGTCCTTAAGACCGTTGCGAAGCTCTTCAAGAATAGCCTGCGCCGCAAAAACATCGGGGCCGGCATTCACGATCTTGCCGATTTCCTCATCGCCTTCGAGCGCCACGCGGCGTACGCAAAGCGGAATGCGTGAGAGAACAAAAGACTCGTTGTCGCCCATCTGCATGCGCCAAAGCGCCGGAACGCCCGTCTCCTCGATTTTGACGAGCCCTTTATGCAGCGTTACGCGAACTTCGCCGACGCCGAGCGTTGCGAGGATAAAAGGCATCCATTCGGGCTTGAAGCGCTTGAAATCATAAATTTCGTGCAGATCTTCAAGAGCGGCCTGGCCTTTGTCCATCGCCTTCTCAACGGCGCTCCGGACCTCTTTCAAGAAGTCAATGAGCGCTTCGGCAGCCGCCTGCTCAACATCGGGCGGAAGCTGCGGAATTTTAGCCCAGGCGCTCGCGCCTTCGAGGGTAAGAGAGCTCATCGGTCAATTCTCCTTGCTGCTGCCGGCCAGAATGGCGATCGTGCGCTTCGGGGCCGTCTGCCTCGAGCCGATCTCCGCCAGCGTTTTGATGTAATCGTCCCAGTTCATCAGCCCTTCAGCGGCACCGAGACACACTTCGTTTTTGAAAAGGGCCACGGCGGGGAGCCTGCGGAATCCGAAACGAGAAGCCAAAGCACGTCCGGTGTTCGTATCGGACATCCAGCAGCCGGCGAGCCGATTGCCGAAAGCCTTGGCAATTTCGGGGGCGATGATCACGATGTCAAGCGTCTCTTTCATCTTGTTCGGATCATCGGCAAAAACCACCATCTTCATGCCAACCTCGGCAAGCATCGCATCGAGCCCGTCTTCCGTAAGCTTCTTGAAGCCTTCCTTGTCGAACAGGCGGCGAAAGCCGGGATGCGTTTCGGGGTCGATTGCTGCGACCTGCGTAAATTTAGCCATTCACATATTCTCCGGTTTCTTGCCGACCATCGCCTGCAGGTGCAGCGGGAGCTTTGGCCCCTCGTTCAGGTCGCCGAAGCCCTCTTCGATGATCTCGGGCGTTGCCTCTCCGGCCATTACGGCGGACAGGCTCATGAGGGCCTTATTGACCTCCTTGGCCTCGTAAGCATCCATTTTCCGCAGAATCGAACCGCGGAAAACAAGCACATGGTCGCCGGGCTGAAGCCCATGCTCCAGCTCCGCCGTGACCTTCTGCTGCTTGCCGTCGCGCTCGACGACAGCCTCGAAGCCCTCGGCTGACACAACCGTCATAGGAATTGCAATGCACATGGGTTGAATTTCCAGTGTGGTTTTAAAAAAGGTCAGAATTCGTTGTTCGGATCTTCGACACGAGTGCCCGCCGGACGCGCCATAAAGCGCTCGTCGCCATCGCGGCAAGCATCTTCGCTGCTCGGGCGCCCGGTGACGTATGGCCTTTCTTCGACGGAGCGATCCATCAGCGGCTGGACTTTTTCGCCCGGGGCACGGCGCTTCAGCACATAGCCCCATTTGGCGAGCTCTTCCTCCGCCATTTTCATGGCGGGCTCCAGACAAGCGTGCACGGTCGGCGTAAGGCCGCCGCCGTAATCGTTGAGCTCCTGGGGCTGCACGCCGATCACAACAATCTCCTTGGGCGCCTTGCCGAGCAGCTCGGCCTGCGCAAGCAGGTCTGAAAGACCGGTCTGGTGCGGCGAAATCTTGGTGCTGAGCCAAATGACGATGTCGTCCTTGCGAAGGACCTTCATCGTGCCCGGCTTTTCGCGGAAGTCGCAGCAGTCAAACACAAGAATGCGGCGCGACGTCGTGATGAGATTGATCAGATAGAAGCCGAGCGTGCCGCCGTCGGCGCATTCCACGCCGTCAATATCAGCGTAACGCTGATTGAACATTTCGGCCGCGCGGGAGCCAAAGCCCTCGTCTGCCCAAAGAATATTGCCGATGCCCAGCACGAGCACGTCGCGCTGATGGTCTTGAATGCTGCCTTCTGCGATAGTCATTTCGAAACTGAACCCTCTTTGGTTAGAGCGTAGTGCAAACCCCAATATACCCTGCAACGATGCGAACCGCCACAATCATTGTGGGGAGAGGACTACGACTCTCGAACTATAAAGCGTCAGAGATTTTTGACTCCGCTTCGGCCCCGTCAGAGGCGGATTCTGACCGACCTGGCATCGGATTTCTCGATGCGGAATTCCACCGGCCTGCCCTTGGCGTCATAAGACGTTCTCGTGACCACCAGCATCACGGCGCCCTCTTCGGCGCCGATCAGCTTAGCCTCGCCTTTCGAAAGTTTCTCCGCCGTGACGAAATCACTCGAAGAAGCGATCAGCACGCCGTCAGCCTGCTCGAAGAGTCCGTAAAGGCTGACGGGCTGATCCTTCTGCGCAAAAGTCTGCGAGCTAATATTGGGAAAGCGGCTGTGCGGAAGCCACGACTGATCGATCCCGGGATACTTGTCATCGTCGACGTGCATTCGCCGAATCCAGTGGATAACCTCGTCGCCCTTGTTAAGCCCCAGCTTCGCGGCTATCGCCGCCGATGCAGGGACAATTTCAAAGCGCAGCATCTCAGCGTGATAGTTGGCAGGGATCGTCCCGTCTATCCGCTGATAACGCTGAAAGCGATTCCAATAGGCATTTTCAAAGCTTGCAACATAGGTTCCGCTTCCATGCCGGCTGATCAGGATGCCGGCGGCTTCGAGCGTATCGACGGCCCTGCGCACCGTTCCCACGCCGACGCCGAAGCGCTTTGCAAGCGCCCCGAAGGACGGAATTTTTTCTCCGGGCTTCCATTCGCGGCTCACGATGGCCTGACGAACGGCGAGCGTAACCTGAAGACATTTGCTGGATGCGGGCATGACAAAATTCTCCGAATACAGCCATCGGCATCAAACCTGCTTTAAAAATCGCAGCCGAATTAGGCTCGAACTTTTGATTAATGATCCCGAAAGCGTCATTAATTCAAATTTTAGGCACTTATCCTATCGCGCTTTTCATCCGTTCGCGCTAACATAAACACATTGTTGATCGCCCTGCTTCGGAGCCACTGCCATGAACCGACGCCGCATGCTGATTTCCGTCTTTCCGCTTCTCCTTCTCTCGGGCTGCGCCTCGGCGAGCAGCAAGCAATGGCTTGCTTCGGCAACGCCGGAAAAAGCCGGCGACATCACGGGAAGGTGGCTACAGCCTGCTCAGGGCACCTCGCTTCGTCAGGGCTTTGAGCTCCTACTCGACGGCCGTGCCCGTTCGGTGAACATGGCGACGCTCCGCATCGAAAAGTGGGAGCAGCGCGGCAACACCCTCGTCCTCATGGGCAAGAGCATCGACAACGGCCAGATCACGCCGTTCAACGAAGCCTGGGCCATCGAAACGGTGACGAACCGCCGGCTCGTGCTCCGCAAGGGCGACATGGTCGAAAGCTATCGCCGCGCTTAAAAAGCCAAACCAATTTGCAGACGGGAATTCGCTAGAATGCGGATTCCCGTTTTTATTTGTCTTTTTCATGACGACTCCCCTTCTTGCCGCCGCCCCGATGGAAGGGCTCACAACCTTTGTGTTCCGGCAGGTGCACGCCGCACATTTCGGCGGCGCCGATGAGTACTGGCTCCCGTTCATAACGCCGACCGACATTCCGAAATTCACGGAACGCCAGATGCGCGAGCTCAGGCCCGAAGTCAACAAGGGCTTTAAGGCCGTGCCGCAGCTCCTCACCAAGAACGCAAAGGATTTCATCTGGGCCGCGAAGGCACTCTCCGATCTCGGCTATGAAGAAGTCAACCTCAACCTCGGCTGTCCCTCGGGCACGGTGGCGGCCAAAGGGAAGGGAGCGGGTTTTCTGCTGCACCCCGATCTGCTCGATCAGTTTTTCGATGAGGTTTTCAGCGCAGGAATTCCGATTCCAGTGTCGGTGAAGACGCGCCTCGGGTGGGCATCAGAAGACGAATTCGACCGACTTATCACCATCTATAACCGCTACCCGATCAAGACGCTCATCGTGCACCCGCGCCTTAAGAAAGATCTTTACCGCGGTGCCGTGCGGCTCGATAAGCTCGATCGGCTCTGCCCGCAGATCAAAGCACCTGTCGGCTACAACGGCGACATTGTGACGCTGGAGGACTGCCGCCGCACTGAAGAACGCTACCCCAACCTCGCCTTAATCATGGTCGGCCGCGCACTCATGGCCGATCCTGCGCTTTTCCGCAAGATCAAGGGAGGCGCCCCTGCCTCAAGAGAAGAAATCATTGACTTTCAGCGCGAGCTTTACGAACACTACGCCGAAGCCTGGGGCAGCGTTAAAAACGCCGTCATGCGCATGAAGGAATATTGGTTCTATCAGCTCAATCTTTTCGAAGGTGCCGAAAAAGCCGGCAAGGCTATCTTCAAGGCGAAGACGCTGCAGGAATTCCAAGCAGCGGCAGACAACGTCCTCGAAAACTTCCCGCTGCGCGAGAACGCGGCCAACGGCTGGTTTAAGCCCTTGAACTAAAAAGAAGGCCCTTTCCACATTGCACGGAAAGAGCCCACTTCTTTGCTAGCTTAAGCCAGCGTGTGTCATACGCCGATTACTGCATGGCGATCGGCAGCACAAGCGACTTCACATCGACCGGCGCGTTCATGAGCTTGTTGTCAAGCAGGAACTTCTGGTCGGCTTCGAGGCCCTTGATGTCCTTCTCGGTCACCTTGCTATAGTAGTTGGACCACTTCGCCAGCTGCTCGGCATCCTTGAGCGAGATGTTGTGCTCTTTGGCACCGATCTTGAGCGCTTCCTGCCAGTTGCCGTTGATCCAGTCCAGCGCTTCGCGTTCGGTTTTCACAACCGTAGCCAGCGCTTCCGGATACTGATCGGCAAACTTCTTGCTCGCCGTCATCACCAGGTTCACATCGACGAGTCCCTTGGCAGTCGTGATTACCTTGCAACCGGCGTCCTCAGCCTTGATGATGAGGCTCGCGGCAAGGAGCGCCGCATCGACGCGGCCGCTCGTGAGCGCCGTCATGGCCGAACCCGGATCCATCGAAATGAACTCAACGTCATCGGCCTTCATGCCGTTCTTGAGCAAAGCGGCCACGAGGAGCTGGTGAAGCACCGTGCCGCGCGGGCCGGCGACCTTCTTGCCCTTGAGGTCCTTGACGGACATGGAAGCTCCGGGGCGGCCCACGATCGCAAACGTATCGGTCGGATGCGCCACGCCGCTCGCCACGAGCACCGGATTGCCGGCGCCGTTGGCCATCAGGAGCGAGGCGGTGTTCATTACGGCCGAGACGTCGACCGAGCCGGCCGCCATAGCCTGGCCCTGCTTGGCGCCCGAAGTGATCGTCTTCCACTCAACCTTCACGCTGTCCTTGGCAAAGGCTTTCTCAAGCATGCCGCGCTCCTTCATAACCATGTTCTGAAGGTTGAACGGAGCCTTCACGTAGACGATCGTCACCTTCTCGGGCATGGCCGCAAACGCGGCGGAAACGGCAGCGGCGAGCACCGCGGCAGCAAACATTTTTTTCATTATGAGTTGTCCTTTGGGTTCATAAAGTCAGAAAGTATGCGGTCGGCTAGCTCGCTCACACCCGGAGACGACAGCGACCGGGGATAAGGCGAGCAGACCTCGCACACCGAAAGCAGCCTGCCCTTTCCGATCCGGCAGACTCTGTGGGAAAGAAGCACCGCTTCGGTGACGTCGTGCGTGACGAGGACCACCGTGAGCGGATGCTTCAAATAAATGCGGATGAATTCATCGTACAGGCGGCGGCGCGTCAGCGCGTCGAGCGCGCTGAACGCCTCGTCAAGGAGCAGCAGGTCGGGTTCGCTCACGAGCGCCCTCGCGAGCCCCACCCTTTGGCTCATGCCGCCCGAAAGCTCGCGCGGCATTGCTTCGGCAGCATCCTGAAGATGCATCAAAGCCAGCACGGCATCAACCCGCCGCTTCCGCTCTTCAGGACTCTCGTGCCTTACGGCTACCTCGACGTTCTGACGAACGCTCATCCAGGGGAAAAGCCGGTGCTCCTGAAAAACGACAGAGATCTTAGGATCAGCCGGCGTGCCATCGGCACGCTTAAAAGCAATCATGCCGGCGTCCGGTCTTTCAAGCCCCGCAATCATGCGGAGCAGCGTCGTCTTGCCGCAGCCGCTTTCGCCGATGACAGCCGTGATCTCCCCTGCCGGGAATTCCAGCGACAGTCCGTCGGCAGGAGCGGCAAAAGAACCGTCCTTGCGGGCAAAGCGCTTTTGAAGATCTTCGATTTTCACCCCGATCATACAAAGCGCCTCTCAAGGAAACGGCGGAACGCTGCCAGCAGTTTCGTCATTGCGGCGTCGGCCGCAATGCCGAGGATCACGATCGTGAAGATGCCGACAAAGACCACATCGGTCTGACCGAACTCACTCGCTTCGGTGATCATGAAGCCGACGCCCGAGGCGGCGGCGATCAGCTCCGCGCCGACCAGGGCGCGCCAACTGTAGCCGAATCCGAGCCTCAGACCCGTGAGAATCCCTGGCATGGCCGAAGGGAGCGTCAGCATGCGGAAGCGCTCGGCGGGAGAAAATTTCAGCAGCGCAGCGACTTCGGAGAGCTTCGGGTCCACGCTTCGCACGGCATCGTACGCATTGAGATAAATCGGGAAAAAGCTCGAGAGGAACACCACGGCGATTTTCGGCGCCTCGTCGATGCCGAGCCACAGGATGAGCACGGGCACGAGCGCAAGAGGCGGCGTCAGGCGCAGGAACTCGACGATATAGCGCGACACCCGCTCGGCCGTCGGACGGCAGGCAAACCACACGCCGCAGCCGATGCCGACGGCGGCTGCCAGCAGGAAGCCCGAAAGCGTCCTGAAAGCGCTCATGGTGATGTGGTGTGCGAGTGCGCCGCTCTCGCAGAGTTTGACAAAAGCCCTCAGCACATCGCCGGGAGAAGGCAGCAGAATTTTTGGAATGCCGGCGTACTCGCTCGTCAGGAACCAGGCGGCGAGGATGGCAATCGGAAGAATGAAGCTTAGGCTGCGGCGCACGTGCTTTTGTCAGAAATTTTTGGTCGGAGAAATGGTCTTAACGCGATTATAGTGATGCGGTCATTGCAATGGATGGTCACTCCGTTGCAAAACAGTTATGAAAGTCCGTATAAAAACGGCGGGCCGGAATTTTTCCGAGCCCGCCCTTCTCGTTCACAGCCGTTTCAGCTTATCGCCGCGCGACAGCGAAACTTTAGGCAATCTTGGCGATATTGGCCTTGAGAGTTTTCTCAAAGCGCGCCATATCCGCTTCGAACGTCGGATTCTTGATCACATCGTTGGCCATGAAGGTCTCGAGCGGCTTGAGGCCGACGAACTGAAAGGCTTTGTGTAGCGGGAAAATCACTCCATCGATCCCCTTGCCTTCGAAGAATTCCTTCGGATCAACGAACGCGTTGCGCGGCGCGTTCCAGGTAGTCGAGAGCATGTAGTAGCCCTTCAGATGGCCGCCGCGGCCGTAGTTGACGGCCGGATTCGTGTGCGTGCGACCGTCCCCGCCGAACGGCACATTCATAAAGACCGTATCGAACCAGCGCTTATAGGTCCAAGGGGCTCCCATCCACCAGGCAGGAATCTGGGCCAGGATGAAGTCGGCCTTCATCACCTTGTCAACTTCATCTTTCACGGACCAATCCGAATCGACTCGGGTTTCCAGCACGTTCCAGCCGGCGGCGCGAAGAATCTCCGCCGCCTTTTCAGCGTAAGCCGTGCTGAGCGTGCCGCCCTTACCGGCGAACTTTGTGCCAGCATTCACAATCAGTGCTGTCTTTGTCATTTTTATCTCCTTTGGGGAATACCCTAACAAAAGCGAGAATGATTATATCTCGCATTTTTTCAAAGAAGATAAAAATTTAAACTGTTAACCGCCTGCAAAACAATAAATTTATGGCTTAGACAGCCGTGATCTTCTGGTCTCAGCTCTATGCAAAATGGCTGAAGAAAAAGCGGATGCTCCGTTTCTGAAGCACCCGCTTTCTCTCTCTTGTTCCGCACTTACGCGCGGTGCAACAACTCTTTACTCAGCCGATCTTGGTCAGATTGGCCTTCAGTGTCTTTTCAAAGCGTACCATGTCTTCTTCGAACTTAGGATTCTTCAGCACATCGTTTGCCATGAAAGTCTCTAGCGGTTTGAAACCGACGAACTGGTAGGCCTTGTGAAGCGGGAAGAGCACCGCATCGATGCCCTTCCCTTCGAAGAATTCCTTCGGATCAACGAATGCATTGCGCGGCGCATTCCAGGTGGTCGAAAGCATGTAATGCCCCTGAAGATGACCGCCGCGGCCGTAGTTGACGTCCGGGTTAGTGTGCGTGCGGCCGTCATCGCCGAACGGCACGTTCATGAATACCAGATCGAACCAGCGCTTATACGTCCAAGGTGCACTCATCCACCAAATAGGAATCTGCGCAAGAATGAAATCGGCCTTTGAGACTTTCTCAACTTCGTCAGCCATCACCCAATAGCTGTCTGGATGTGAGTTCATCACGTTCCAGCCTGTTTCAAGCAGAATTTCAGCCGCTTTAGCGGCACGTCTTGCTGAGCGTTCCGCCCTGACCTCCGAGCTTGGCGCCGGCATCGACTATAAGAACGTTCTTGGACATAACTTTTACCTTGGCACAGTAATTAAATTCGCCAATTATACGACAATCAATTCATTTTCAAGAAAAAATGAATTGTTTGCAGTCATTCTTAGGGGAAACCCTAGCGTCTACATCAGATAACCGCGCACGAAAAGCTCAATGCCCAGGCAAACCATCACAATCGAAAGCAGCACGATGATGACGCGCGGACGGCTCCTCTTCGAGAGGCGGGCACCGATCTGAGCACCGACAATGGCACCGAAGCCAACGGCGATAGCCGGCAACCAGACGATATGGTGCAGCATGGCATGGCTCACCACGCCGATGCAGGAGCTGATCATCAGAATGAAGGTGGAGCAAGCTACGGCGATGTGGGTCGGGAAGCCGAGCACAAACACCATCATCGGCACGTGCACAACGCCGCCGCCGATACCAAGGATCGAAGAGAAAAAACCTACAAAGACAGACAGCACCACACCGATCGCCGTGCGCCCTGCCGTGATCGTGGCCGGATCGAAATCCTCGACGCGGACGTTAGCCTTCTTCGAGCGGGACTTCGAATACATGATCACGCCGAGAATGGCCAGCGCGCAGCCGAAGAACATTGAGAAACCAGGGCCGGAAAAATAGTTGCTGACGTAGCTGCCGAGGAAAGCGCCCGGGATCGTTGCGATCGCGAACGGCAGCGCCGCCTTGAAAAGAATGCGCCCCTGACGGAAATAAGCCCAGGTGCCTGAAAGCGAATTGAGCATCACGCCAAAAAGGCTCGTGCCCACCACCTGCTGCACTGTCTGAAAAGTCGTGCCGTGAGGCGGCATCATTGCGAGCATAAAAAGCGGCACCATGATGAGGCCGCCGCCGATGCCGACGAGAGATCCAAATGCGCCGACGCCGATGCCGATGCCGAAAAGTTCCAAAAATTCGAGCAGCATATTGCTTCTTTCTTATTGCGTTGAAGGTCCGAGAGGGTTTGAGTAAAGCAGCCCCAAACGGAGCCGCACCGCCAATGATAAGCCTAAGGAGCCCGGAGCCGAGGCGCGCCGCCCTTGGATTCGATTTCCCTATATCGGCACTTTCCCTAGGATGTAGCCGCGGCTACAGACTGCCCTGCCCTTTGCCGCGATACTGGCTTCGTGTTCCGGAGGAACGAAACCTTCAAAAGAGATCCGGAAAAGGAGTGAGTTATGCGCAAGACAATGAAAATGACGCTTCTCGGCGCTGCCATGACGCTGGCCTTCGCGCCTGCCTTTGCGGCCGATCAGACCTACACGGCCGACATCGTCGTCATCGGCGCCGGCGCATCCGGCACAGCGGCCGCGTGGGCCGCTGCCGAAAAAGGCTTCAAGGTGGTCACGCTCGAGAAAGCCGCAACGGTCGGCGGCACGGGTAAGTTCTCCGAAGGCATTTTCGCCGTCGAGTCGAAGATGCAGCACGATTGGAACTATGCACTCACCAAGGACGAAGCGTTCCAGAAAATCATGAACTACGGCCACTGGCGCGGCAACGCCAAAATGGTCAGGGCCTTCGTCAACAAGTCGGCCGACACGATCGACTGGATGCAGAAAAACGGCGTAGTGTTCGAAAAGCTCTTCTCGAACTACCCTAACGGCCTTTACACGTGGCACATCTATAAGGGCCGCGGCGCCGGCTGGATCAACCTCTTCCAGCAGAAGTACAAGGAGAAGGGTCAGACGCTGCTTCTCAAAACGTGGGGCACCAAGCTCATCACTGACAACGGACGCGTGACCGGCGTCGAAGCGACCAATAAGGCCGGCGACAAGATCACCGTGAACGCCAAGGCCACGATCATCGCTACGGGCGGCTTCTTCGCGAACCGCGAGATGGCAAAGAAATACCTGCGCTTCCCTGACGCCGACGGCCTTGCGCAGACCGGCAAGACGGGCGACGGCATCCGCATGGCCTGGAACGTCGGCGGCGGCAAGGAAGGCACCGAAGTCCAGGCCTCCTACCGTCCGGGTCCCCGCGGCGTTGCCACCACCAATCATGTGAGCGCCACCGCCAAGCAGCCGCTCCTTTGGCTCACCCCGAAGGGAGACCGCTTCTGCGACGAAAAGATCATGCTGCAGTGGCCGTTCGCCGGCAACGCGCTTGAGCGCATCGGCGGCACGATGTACGTCGTTTACGATCAGAAGACGCTCGATCATATGATCAACGACGGCATCGATCTCGGCGTCGGCGTGATGGTGCCGGTCGGCACGAAGCTCACGAAATTCAATGAAGAATTCGCCGATGCGCAGAAAACCGGCTGGGCTTTCAAGGCCGACACGCTCGAAGGTCTCGCGAAAGCCACCGGCATGGATCCCGAACGCGTCAAGAAGACGGTTGAAGCCTACAACCACTTCTGCGACGTCCGCCATGACGAAGAGTTTGCGAAGGATCCCTCGCTGCTCCGCGAAGTGAAGACCGGACCGTTCTATGCGATCAAGTCCGTGGCGAGCACGCTCGGCACGCTCGGCGGCATCAAGGCCAACGAACGCTTTGAAGTCGTGACGCAGAAAGAAGACCCAATTCCCGGGCTTTACGCTGCAGGCAACGACGTGGGCGGCATGTACGGCGACAGCTACGACCTGCTGATGGCGGGCTCGACCGTAGGCTTTGCCGTCAACTCCGGCCGCATCGCCGTTGATTCGGCAGCCGAGTACATCAAGACGCTGAAGTAAACTCTGTCTGCAGCTGAGTAAAAACTGCGGCGGCTGTCCCCGGCACATTGCCAGGACGGCCGCCGCTTCTTCTTCAACCTTTTCTCTGCCCAGCAGAAGGCGACACCCAGCGCGGACGCACAGCGTCCGCATTCGCCTTTTCCCAATCGTAAACGTCGTTAAATAGGCTCGGACGCACACAGAGTTTTCTCCCGGCTCTTTTAAGCAGGCCTCCCTTGATCCAAGCGCTGATCAGCCGGGCCACGCTCACGCGGTTGAGGTTCACGATCTGCCCGACGGTCTGCGCGCTGAGCTCCCAAGGAAGCTCGTACCACGGCACGCTGTCATCAAGGGGATCGGCCCCGAGCGCCGCGCGAAACAGCACCTTGAGGCGCTGCGCGGGCGGCAGCGTGAAGTTCGCGATCATTCCTTCGAGGTGGCATTCTTCCTTGGCAATCACATTTTTGACCACCGTCTGCGAGAGCTCGGGGTGCTCTCGCATCGCTTCGCTGATGGCGTCCGGCGGCACGCTCAGCACAGCGCCTGCCGTCAGCATGCGCGTGGTCACGTTGCAGCTGTTTCCGATGTTGGCCGTCAGGTCGCCTGCCACGCGGCCCGGCGGTATCAGCGCCATGATCGTGCCCCGGCCCGTAAGCTCTTCCGCTACGAAATAAGCGGCGAGTCCCCGCAGGATGAAATAAAGCCGCGCATGCTCCCCGCCGCGCTTGAGCACCTCGCCCTTTTTCACGGAGCGCTCGGTGCCGCGCGCCTTGCAGATGGCCGCCGTCTCTGCCGGTTCCTCGGGGAGTATGTAAGGAACGCTCGTGAAAATCTGACGCATACGATGCTCCTTTTTTTAAGGATGGCCTCAATATAACTTTCAAATCCTCGAGATGTCCATGCGAGCTAACGATGGGAACCGATAAAGGATCAGGCAAAGGGTTCGCTTCAAAAGGCAACGCCTCTCCCAACTCCGCCAATACAATGGAACCATGAAATTTGCGCTGGTAAACCTAACGGCGCACCAACTGTAAGTGAGGAACAGCAGCATGGAATACACAGAGCTTTCCAACGGCGTCAAGATGCCGCTTCTTGGTTTCGGCGTCTACCAGATTACGGATCCCGCCGAGTGCGAGCGGTCGGTGCTCCATGCGCTGGCCGCAGGCTACCGCCTTATTGACACGGCCGCAATTTACGGCAACGAGGAAGCCGTGGGCCGCGCCATCAAAAAGAGCGGCGTGCCCCGCGAAGAGCTTTTCATCACCACGAAGATTTGGATCAGCGACGCGGGCTACGAAAGCGGCAAGCGCGCTTTCGAGCAGTCCCTGAAACGCCTCGGCCTCGATTACCTTGACCTCTATCTGATCCACCAGCCTTTCAGCGACTACTACGGCAGCTGGCGCGCCATGGAAGAGCTCTATGAAGCGGGCCGCATCCGTGCAATCGGCGTGGCGAACTTCATGCCCGACCGGCTCACCGACCTGGCTATGCATGCCAAGGTTGTGCCGCACGTCGATCAGGTCGAGATCAACCCCTTCTGCCAGCGCTTTGACGACATCAAGGTGATGCAGAAGTATCACGTGCAGCCCCAGAGCTGGGGCTCGTTCGCGGAAGGCCGCAACAACCTCTTCAAGAACCCGGTGCTGAACGAGATCGGCCGTGCGCACGGCAAGTCCGCCGCCCAGGTGACGCTCCGCTACCTGCTAGACCGCAAGATCGTCTGCATTCCGAAGTCGGTGCACAAAGAACGCATCGAGCAGAACATCAACGTGTTCGACTTCAAGCTCACCGACGAAGAGAAAAAGCGCATTGCCGCGCTCGATACGGGCAAGAGCTGCTTCTTCTCCCACTACGACCCGGCTGTCGTCGAAATGATCGGCGGCATCAAGATGCCGCAGTGAGAGCGCTGAGCTGACAAAAATCGAGCCTTCGCGGGCACTCAGCCTGCGAAGGCTCTTTTGTTTTCGGCAAAAGCCTTTCAGGCGGCGTCTGCCGCCCGAAAAGGCAGTCTCAGAGATCCTTGAACGTCTCTACGATCGCCGCGCGGATGGCATCCGGAGCGGCCTTGTAGCTGCCCTGGATGATGCCCTTCGAGCCGCCGCCGCGGCCGTTGAGCGTCTTGTTGAGGCTCTTGCTCGCATCGCGCATCAAAGCCTCGGGGCCGACGAGAACGTAGCTCTGCGTATCGGGCGCCGTTTCGGAGAGCACGGCAACGGCCTTGGCCTTGCCCTTTTCAAAGAGCATCGTCGCGAAGTTGCGAAGCTGCTGCGGCACCATGCCCTTCTCGAAGAGCACGAGCACCTTCTGACCGGACGGAATCGCATCGGCCTTGGCTTCGTAGAGCTGTTTCTCGAGCGCCTTGATCTGCTCGTTGCGCTGCGCGATCTCATCGAGCAGCTTCTGCACGGCCGGCACGATATCGCCGTTCTTCGCCGAGGTGAGCGCCGTCACGGCTTTCACCTGGTCAATGCGCTTCTGGTAATCGCGCATGGCGCGGCCGCCGCAGACGAACTCGACGCGTGTGCCGCCGCGGTGCTTTTCAACCGAGAGGATCTTGAGGATGCCCACTTCGCCGAGGCTCCTGACATGCGTGCCGCAGCAGGCGCAGCGGTCGCAGTCTTCGACTGTCACAATGCGAACGCGGCCGGTGAGCTCCTTCTTCGAGCGGTACTGCATGTGCTCGAGCGTTTCCGCATCCGGAAAATCGACGTCAACCGGCTTATTGAGCGCAATCGCCTCGTTAACCTTCTTTTCCATCTCGGCCATCTGCTCTGGCGTGAGCTCACCGTCAAAGTCAACCGTGATCACATCGTCGTCCATGTGGAAGCCGACGTTCTCGAAGCCGTACTTGGCGTGAACGAGGCCGGAAAGCGCATGCTCGCCGGTGTGGTTCTGCATGTTGTCGTAGCGGCGCGCCCAGTCGATCTCGCACTTGACGCGGCTGCCGGCATCCACCGCGCGGTCGCAGTAGTGCACGATGCGCCCGCCCGTGCGGCGAACGTCGTTCACAACCGCCTCGCCGATCTTGCCGTGATCCGCCGGCTGGCCGCCGCCTTCCGGATAGAAAGCCGTGTCGTCGAGCACGACTTCAAAGCCGTTCTTGCCCTCTTCGCAGGAAACGATTTTAGCCTCGAAGGTCTTCAGATACGGATTGCGGTAAAAAAGCTCGTCCATTTCAGACATTGTTTGGTCCTCAAAGTAAAATAATTACAAATTAGCTGTTATTTATTGAAAACAAATGTCATACGCGCACAGAAGTTTGATTTTATCACTTTCCGGAGCGGCTCCAATGTTTGGATTGCCCGCATTGATAAATTTTCTTATTGACGGCAACAATAGAATAATATGGGGTATAGGATTACTTTTATTTATTATCATTTCGGTATTAGCCCTATACCGCATACATCAAATAAAAGTAACGCAAACAACAGTAACAAATTCAACAATAAAAAATATCGAACAAGATGATAAACAATTTTTCAATATTTTTATATTTTATTTTATCCCTCTTTGTATTGATAGCGCTTCATCATTTTCATACCAGACCCTCTTAGAAATTACCACTGTATATTGGTTATTATTAATAATAACAAATACATCGCGTATAAATTTAATATTCCCAATTCTAAATTATCATTTATATAAAATTACCACAAACGAAGACCTTGTTTTTATGATTCTCAGCAAAAAAACTCCTCAGAATATAAAATCAAGAACATTAACACTAGTAAAGCTTGACCCCAATTGCTATATTGAATTATAGGATAACCAAATCATGAATCTCTATGTCTTTATAGATCACTATTGGCTTGGATTCGACACACAAGATCGCTCATCGGAAATTGAAATTACCAAAGAATTTATTGCATCATATAAAAATTTACACAATCCCAAACCTCTAGAACCAATTGAATTTGACTCAGATAACATCGGCGGTCTTGAAAAAGGGGAACAAATTTTCAGAATATCAAATTTTAAGGGAATTGATCCAGTTTTACAAAAACCAATTACAACTTCAACTCCTCTTTTTGATAATTACAACGAGCACATTTCGGACATAAAAGCCATTTGCGCAAAAGTTCATGCTTCAGATCTTTTGCATGAAGCATCAAACTTAGATGCACCAAAGCAATCGAACGAAACAGAAGCATTGAAAAAAGATATTTTAATATTTCAAGTCATTCCGCCCATGCAAATTCTTTCCAACCTAAGATTTATGATTGGAAAATTTAAAAATAATGGAAATACATTCAAGAGGCTTGACATTGATGGTTTTATTTTAAAAGACAAGCCAACCGCATATTTCATAGACAACAGTCTTTACTTTGAAAGCTTTTACACTGCGAGCAGGATTTTTGACTTACAAGAATATCTTAGAGAAGCGACATCACAAGAAGTCGAGTTTTTCTTTCAAAACAGCTTATTTCAACTAGCCGACAAAAGCATTATTGACAAAATAGTTGGCGCGCGCGAGAGGAAAGCAATATTCAAAATTCAAAAATTTGGGCGACTTTCTCCTTCTACAACAGCTGAAGCTTTAATTAACTATGGCAGAGAGCATAATATCGAGCTAGAAGCGACCGATAATGGTCAAAAAATAATTATAAAAAATGATAAAAATTATCTAAGAAATATGCTGAAATTAATTAACGAAGATATTTATTCAACCCCATTGAACCCGGACAGGACTTACGAAGCAAAAAACAAACTTAGCTGGAATAAATAATAAATTTAATTGCAACTAGGTTAAGAAAAAAGGGGATCGATTACTCGGTCCCCTCATAATTTAGATGTTTATAAATTACTTAGCCGCAGCAGCTGCTTCCTGACCGGCGATGCGGCCGAAGACGATGATGTCCGCATAGGCATTGCCGCCGAGGCGGTTCGTGCCGTGCGTCACACCGGTGACCTCACCCGCGGCCCAGAGGCCCGGGATCACCTTGCCGTCCTTGGTCAGCGCCTGAGCGTGCTCGTTGATGCGCACGCCGCCCATCGTGTGGTGGGTCGAAGGCACAGCCTTGATGACGTGGTACGGGCCCTGCGACATATCCATCAGGCCGGCGCGGTGATGGAAGTCCTTGTCGTTGCCCTTGCCGGCCATGGAGGAGACGCGCTTCACCGTGGCTTCGAGCTGGCCAAGCGGCATCTTCGTGAAGTCGGCAATGCACTTCAGATCCGGGCAGTCCTTCATGATGCCCTGCTTCGTGAAGGCTTCGTGCTCGTTCGGATGAGCCTTGATCGTCTCGGAAATCTTGCCGATGTTGTCGTTCCAGAGCACCCAGCAGTAGCCGCCGGTCTGCTTGAGAATGGCATCGGAAAGCACGTCGCGGCGCTGCAGCTCTTCAACGAAGCGCTTGGCTTCCTGATTGAGCATGATGGCACCGTCGAAGCGCGAGTCGGCGATCAGCTCGATCACGCCCGTCACCGGATCGCAGATCGGGTAGGTCTGGATGTAGCCCATGTTGACGAGCTCAGCACCCGCACGTTCGGCCATATAGAGGGCCTCGCCCGTCGTGCCCGGCGCATCGGTCGTCTTGAAGCGCTCGTCGATCTTCGGGTTGTACTTCTTCACCATTTCCTTGTTGGCGCCGAAGCCGCCCGTGGCGAGCACCACGCCGCCCTTGGCGTTGAAGGTGTAAGTCTTGCCGTCCATCGTGGCCTTGACGCCGACGACGCGGCCGCTCTTATCCTTGATGAGTTCCTCGGCCTTCATGTCGGTGATGATGGGAATGCCGAGCTCATCGGCCTTGGCCTGGAACTTCGAGATGAACTCGAGGCCCGACTGGCCGACCGGGATCAGGGCGCGCTTGCGGCTGTGGCCGCCGAAGAAGAACAGGTTGTCGGGCTCGAAGCGAACGCCGATGTAATCGCGGCACCACTTGGCCGCATCGAGGGCGTTGTGCGTCATCACGTTGATGACCTTCAGATCGCCCTTCTTGTCACCGCCGAGGTAGGTGTCCTTGGCGTGCAGCTCGGGGCTGTCGTCCGTGATGCCGAGCTTGAGCTGCACCCAGTTGCGCGCGGCGTTCATCTCAGCGCCCGAAATAAGCGAGTTGCCGCCCACCTGCGGCATCTTCTCGAGAAGCACGACGCTCGCGCCCGCATTCTTCGCGGTGATCGCGGCGGAGAAGCCCGCGCCGCCCGCCCCGATCACGACGACGTCGTAGCTGCTCGTCGCCGGAATGTTGGCAGCGGCCTTCTTGAGCGCCTTCTTGTCGG
Source organism: Burkholderia sp. (assembly GCA_047777475.1). Lineage (GTDB taxonomy): Bacteria > Pseudomonadota > Gammaproteobacteria > Burkholderiales > Burkholderiaceae_F > Sutterella. The sequence continues at coordinate 547,709 of JBKEET010000001.1, read as the reverse complement.
CCTTGCCGAGCGTCACGCCGGCCTTCTTGGCAGCGTCAGACACGGCCGCGAGGAAGCCCTTCGAAGAGAAAGTAGCGCCCGAGATCACGTCAAGGTCGACCGAATTGGTCGCCACCACCTGGTCCTTGAGGTCGGTGAAGACCTTCTTGGCGAGCATCGGATTCTCGGCGTTCTTCAGAACCTTGATGTCCTGGATCTTGCCGTTGTCGAACGTCACGGCGACCGTAATGTCGCCGTCCTTGCCGACGCCGGTACCCTGCGTGGTCACCGGAGCCGCCAGAAGAGCCGCGGAAGCCGTGCCGAAGGCAAGGAGCGCCGCAGCCGAAAGAAGGGATTTTCTGAACTGCATATCCGTCTGTCCTAAAGTAACAGAGAAAAAATAACTATGGGCATTCTAGAAACTCAAACCGACTGCAAAGTTTGTTTTAGGCAAACGGAGACACTTTCGCCTTTTATGAATCGCTAGCAAATTGTTTTTCAAACAATTTTCCATCATAAGGATTTTCCCTTAGTTTTAGTCGGGAAATCGGCATTGCGGAATGCGGCTTGCACGATCTGAGGGCACAGGGAGAAATCCTGAGCTCCTGGCAAGCTCCGAAGAAAGCCGCTCTCACCCTCTTTCGGCCGTCCGCTCTCCTACAATACGCAGAGAAAAATTTTTTCTATCAAAGGAAGCACGCCATGTCCATGCTCACGGAAGCCGCCCGCGCCAAGCTTGCGCAGCTTGGCAAAGTTAACCTCGGCTTTTATCCCACGAGACTTCACAGGCTCGACTGCCTCTCGAAGGCCCTCGGCGTCGATCTCTGGATCAAGCGCGAGGACCTTTCGGGCATCAGCCTTTTCGGCGGCAATAAGGTGCGCAAGCTCCAGTACCTGATGAAAGATGCGATCGAAAAAGGCTGTGACACGGTCTACACCTACGGCGCGACGCAGAGCAACCACGCGATGCAGACCGCCACGGCCGCGCGCCGCTGCGGCCTTGATCCCGAGCTCTGGCTCGAAGCGGTCGTGGAGCCGAAGCCGGACGATGTGCGCGCTAATCTTCTTCTCGACAGAATCCTCGGCGCGAAGATCCATATCATTCCCGCAGGCCTGAAACCCGAGGAACTGCAGGCCATCACTGCGAAGCGCACGGCGGAGCTCGAAGCCGAAGGCCACCGCGTCTACGACATTCCCGTCGGCGGTTCGACGCCGCTTGGCGCCGCGGGCTTTGCGGAGTGCTACGTGGAGCTCAAGGAGCAGACCGAAGCGCTCGAGCTCAGCCCGGCTTACGTCTGCACGGCGACCGGCAGCGGCGGCACTCTGGCGGGTCTCGTCGCCGGCCGCACGATGATCGGCGACACTGACACGGCGATCCGCGCCTATACGGCCGACGTCAAAGACGAAGCTGCCTATCCCGTCTCGATCGTCGACAAGGCCAACGCCCTTCTCGACCTGATCGGGGAGCGCGCCAGGGTTCGCGCCGACGACTTCCACGTTGAATACAAGTATTTCCTTCCAGGCTACGAAAAGCCGAATCCCGAAGCGAACGACGACATCCGCCTCATGGCCCGCACCGAAGGCATCTTCCTCGACCCTGTCTATTCGGGCAAGGCTTTCCACGGCATGTGCGATGAGATCCGCTCGGGCGTAATAGCCAAGGGCTCAACCGTTGTGTTCCTGCACACGGGCGGCGCCACAGCGCTTTTTTCTGAAGCCGAGATCATTGGTAATCTTAATGATTAAACTCGAGATTTAACCACAAGATATTAATTTAACTAAAATGCTTGCCAATGATTTTTTTAAATTTATCTCTTAAATATTTTAATATAATTTTTTTCAGAGCTTTTGATTTAATTTTATAGTTCTTATCATTTATTATCTCATAAATGCTACTATATCCTCGATTCTGTGGAGTTACAACTTCTGAAATATAGTTCGCTACCCCATCAGTTGTCGGATACGCAATTGCAGTCAAAAAACCACTTTGTTGGGCAATCGCAGGATATAGTTTCGAGAAAGCCAAATTATATTCGCTCGATTTTCCTATAAAATCATAATATGGCAATTTACCATTTTCTTTTAAATAGTTTCTAATAATGGAAAAAGCTTTGGGCCTAAACCACATCATTCCATTGCAAGAACCTAAAAAATAGTCGTCTAAAGGAACCGTAAGTTTTAATTTTCTATAAATGTTTTGAGCGGCTCCATACTCCTCCTCCCACCTATTACATTTTAAACTATTAGGCAATTCGGGATTCATCGGAATGGGAGGCACGATCAGCCCAATATCTTCATTTTTATCAAATAAAGAAAAGATACCATTTACAAAACGAGCATCATAAATAATATTATCAAAATAACGAGTCAGTAGTTCGTGCTCAGGCAATATATAATTATAACTTACTGAAAATTTCGTTCTAAGAAAACATACATAGTCATATCTGTCAATAGTCTTCCAGCATAACAACCAAAAGACCATGAAATTATTTTTCCCCAGACCATTCTCAGAAACATTAATTATATTTAACTTATAGTCATTTTTCGCCTCATTCCACCTTTTAGCGATAAAGTCATTCTCAGCTATAATATATATATCAACAAAAGTCGGTAATTTTTTTAAATGGCTTAAAGCTATATCAAAAGCATCTGTATTGGAGTCATATAAAACTATCAATATCTTTTTATTTGTGTTTATATTTTCTTCGCATTTTCCAGATATTGGATAGACAAGACGAAATCTTTGAATTAAATCTGTATTTTTCCTTGTATTTATCAGATCCTCCTTGATTTCTTTGTAAAAATTCCTATAATTATTTTTCAGAAAACTTATTGCATCAACCGCCTGATTAGCATTAGAAACTTTCAACAAAAAATAAAAATTTTCCGCAAAAACTTTTTTCTTAAGCAACGGGAACCCTTGCCTCAAAAGATCAACGGGTTGAAAGATAGAAACATTATTATAGTATTTAAATTTTTTATTATCTATATAACTATCATATGAAAATCCTTGATCTGAAAAATATTTAGTTAAATGTGTCTCTTTGTTAATCGCATCAGGAAAATTGCAGGGCTCCTGTAAAGAGAGCCAATAACTATAAAATGCTCTTGATTTAAGTATTCTATTTTTGAAAACTAAAAAATATGACTGCAAATGTTCTGGAAACGCATTTTTTACTTCCCTATGTTTATACATTCCCCAAAAATCACATTTTTTTTGCTCCATTACATCAAAAATTTTCCCCAAATCATAAAACGGTCCATAGCACGAATTATTACATAAGACCAGCTCGCTGCAGTTAATAATCTTTTTATATAATTTTAAAATCGCATATTTCCAAGCGCCAAAATCATAGCCAGTATTATTTCTAAAATATATAATCGTATTTGAATTTTTTATCTTTCCACAATCTTCTTCTGTTAGATTTCCGTTTATCACTAAAACAAATTTATCGCAAATATTTTTAAGAGAGTTTATATAATATAAATCCATATTACTTAAACGGCCTGACGGCGTATATAAGCAATAAATAATCATTCTTTTTAACATAGAGTTCATGACGCAATTACAAAGAGTATAAAATAATAAATTTAATATCGAAGATACATTATTTTTTAAGTATTAAAATTTTCAATCATATATAACAAAAATTATTTAAAAATGCTAAATATTTAAAAAATATAATCTTCTGAATTAATTATATAAAATAAAATAAATAAAGTAGTGTTTATATATAAATATTAAATTCATCTATATAACCTATCGCACTTCATTATTTAATATAGTATAACTTTCAGCCTTAATTCCAGCACTCACATCCAAACCGGAAAATTATAAAAAATTTTTACGATTGTTGTAGGGAAAATTTAAAATTGTTGGGTAGCCCTTGCAACGATGTTCCCTAGAGTACACTTTTGACTTACTATTGCTATTGAGGTATGTACAAATGTGACTACTATGAGCATTCAAAGGCAGAATCATACTTCCTTACTACCTCTTCGTGAAAGTTTATATACCCACTTCATTGAGAGTGGGAAAAACAGAAAAACTCAGTATCTACTTTAAGTAGCTTATATACTATGGAATGGAAAGCATATTCTTCTAAATAAACAAAAAATTATATTGATTTGATTTTCCTGCTTTTTAGTAATAGTGAGAATTTCTTTCCTATATTGATAATGTGTTGTTATGTATCTTTATAAGTAACTTTTCCAAAATTAATGGCTTGAATCCACACCAAACTGTCCGCACACCACCCAGCATACGATCCCACAGTGAAAGGTTGCCTCTGGATTGCAATGGAAAATCAGCTTATCGATTGGCGTCCCTCCATCCTTTAGATCGCAGTAACAGCGTTGTTAGGGTTTTGTGGAGAATTCAACTGTTTGCAAAGTGCCTTATTCCCTCGTATACGTCTATTGCCATTATTGGCTTTGCGGAGAACTGAGTTTCATATGAGCCCGATAGCGCATCGAGTTGGTCTTCCATTGTTGCTACTAGATCCGCCTGATGCGTCTTCTCAGCCACTCATCGGCGTCCTTTACAAAGTGCCGCAAACTTGAGTACCTGAAATAATCAACCCATGCCCGCACAAAATCCCTGAGCTTCCTGCGAAACTCATCAAAGCTCTGCCCCTAGAGGTCTGCTCCTCGAGCTTTGCTTTGCATTTGAGCTGCGATTTCTGGGGCAGCCGACTACTTGCCGCCTTTCCTGCTTGGCAGAATCCAGAAGCCGACCCCGAAAAACTTGACGTCAGCCGTGGCGATATACCTCACCTTCGTTTTTTCCTCGTTCAGCTTCAGAAAAAGCTTCCCTGCGATGAACGGCTTGATGAACTAAGCGTGAGGTAAGCCGCCTCCTAGCTCCTGCAAAAAATTACCTTGCCCCAGCTACGCACCTTGAGCTACCTCCTGCTCTCGGGTCTTTCTCCCGTTGAATCGTGCTCATGCTGAGCGCACTAAAAAGGGCGGCATTACCGAGAAATGCCGCCCTTTCATTGTTGAGGCTTTCTTTTAGGGGCGGCCCTGAGGCCGCCCGTGCTGCGTTCAGGAGTTATTCGCCCTTGAACATGCGAAGGCCGGTGGTCATCGACGACAGCGTCGTGGCGCCGCCCATGATGTCTTCGCGGAAGCTCATGTAAAGGTGAGCGATCGTGAAGATGATGAGCAGGTACATCATCGAGTGATGCAGCGTGCGCACGAACTGGGCGTCACCGCAGAGCGAGAAGACCCAGCCGAAGTACGTCATCCAGCCGGAATCCCAGCCCCAGGCCTGCGCGAAGAGCGCGAGACCCGTGATGATGAGGACGATCGAGCCGAGCACGAAGAACGCCCACATCGCAAGCTGAGCGAGCGGATTGTGGCCCGCATACTCCGGAGAGGACTTCTTCATGAACAGGTAGAAAGCCACCTGACCGAGGACGCCCTTCCACCACTTCAGGCTCCAGAGAGGAGGAATGAAGATCTGGCGGGAGTACTTGTTGCCGACAATCGCCCAGAAGATGCGGTAGATGAACAGCGCCGTGAAGAACATGCCGGCAATGAAGTGGATCATGCGCACATTCCCGAAGGTGTACGTATCCCACGTCGGGCCCATGTTGGAGCCCGGCGGATTGCCGATCATGAAGCCGGTGACGATCATCACGAACATGGCGATCGCCATGAGCCAGTGCCAGACGCGGATCGGAGCTTCCCACACGTAGATGGGCTTCAGTCCGCCTTCCGGATTGACTTCATAAGTGACGGGTTCGATTTTCATAACCAAACCTCCTTAGCGTACTTTCACGCTGCAAACTTCCTCACCCTGCGGATCGAGCAGGTGCGTCGCGCAGGCGAGGCACGGGTCGAAGCTGTGGATCGTGCGGATCACTTCCAGCGGACGCTTCGGGTCGGCGACCGGCGTGCCGATCAGCGACATTTCATAAGCGCCCTTCTGGCCGTCCGGCGAACGCGGAGAGGCATTCCAGGTGGTGGGCACGACGGCCTGCCAGTTGGCGAGGCGGGTGTCCTTGATGACGCACCAGTGGCCAAGCGCGCCGCGCGGAGCTTCGCAGAGGCCGACGCCCTTGCACTCCTTCGGCCACGTCTTCGGGTCCCACTTCTCCATGTTGGCGGCAACTTCGTCGCCGGCACGGATGTTGGCGGTGAGATCGTCAACGTACTTGACCATCATCTTGGCGGTCCAGTCGCACTCGAGAGCGCGGGCAGCATGGCGGCCGAGTGTCGAGTAGATCGCATCGACCGGCAGGTGCAGCTCGTCGAGCAGCGCGAGGGCGGGCTCCTTGATGTGCGGCACGTTCTTCGCGATGCCGACGACGAGGCGGGCGAGCGGGCCCACTTCCATCATGTGACCCTTCCAGCGCGGGCTCTTGATCCAGGAGTACTTGCCGTCAGGCGCCAGCCAGGAGAACTTGGTCTTCGTGCCTTCGGAGTTCTTCGAGATCTCGTAGTTCTGCTCGGTGATGCCGTCCCACGGATGCAGGCCCTTGTTCATATCCGGGTACTTGTACCAGGAATGATCAACGAATTCCTGAATTTCGTTGGGATCGCGCGGGTTGACTTCATGGACTTCGTCCATCTTGCCGTCGATGATCGCGCCGCTCGGCATCTGCAGAGACTTCTCGGACCATTCGTTGGGAATTTCAGGGAAGTCGCCGTAGCAGAGCACGTTCTTGTTCGAGAGGCCGGCACCGTAGTGGAACCACTCCGGATAGAGGCTCGCGATGGCCTTGATGTCGGGCAGGTAGACGTTCTCGACGATCTCGACCGACTGGCGGGCGATGTCGCGCATGTAGTTGAGCGTGACCTCGTTGACCATCGTGCCCTGTCCGCCCGTCTCGTGCATATTGATCGGGCAGGCCATGCCGCCGACCAGGTAGTTCGGGTGCGGGTTCTTGCCGCCGAGGATCGTGTGGATCTTGATGATTTCCTTCTGGAAGTCGAGGACTTCCAGATAGTGCGTCACAGCGAGCAGGTTGACCGCAGGCGGAAGCTTCATCTCGGGATGGCCCCAGTAGCCGTTCTTGAAGATCGAGAGCTGGCCGCCGGCCACAAACTTCTTCAGGCGGTTCTGCACGTCGCGGAAGTAGCCCACGGAAGAAAGCGGATGATGCGGCGAGATCTTCTGCTGCAGCTCGGAGGTTTCGCGGGGATCGGCGGAGAGCGCCGAAACCAGATCGACCCAGTCGAGGGCCGAGAGCTGATAGAAGTGAACCAGATGGTCATGCGTGTAAAGCGTGGCGTTCATCAGGTTGCGCATGATGTTGGCGTTCTTCGGGATCTTGATGCCGAGAGCGTCCTCAACGGCGCGGACGGCCGCCAGGGCGTGAATGCCCGTGCAGACGCCGCAGATGCGTTCCACGAAGGCCCAGGCGTCGCGCGGATCGCGGCCCTTCAGAATGACCTCGAGGCCGCGCCACATCGTGCCGGTGCTCATCGAGTCGGCAATCTTGCCGTCATCGCCAAGCATCGCCTGGACGCGCAGATGACCCTCGATGCGGGTGACGGGGTCAACAACAATACGACGTTCGGTCATTATTCCTCTCCTCCGATGTCTTTATTGGTCTTCTTCGAGCGGGCCTGCGACACGGCCGACATGGCGATGTGCGCGGCGGCGGCAACGCCGACGACGCCCAAAGTGACGAGACCGACCTTGTCGGCCGTCGCTTCGATGCCGCCCCATCCCGGAGGCAGAACCGTCGGCTCATGCTCGTAGAAGGAGCCCTTGTCGAAGAAGTTGGGCTCGGAGCAGCCGATGCAGCCGTGGCCGGACTGGACAGGCCACGAAAGGCCTTCGTTCCAGCGCAGGGCCGAGCAGGCGTTGTAGGACGTCGGGCCCTTGCAGCCGACCTTGTAGAGGCAGTAGCCGAGCTTGGCGCCTTCGTCGTCGAACTTCTCGACGAACTGGCCGGCGTCAAAGTGAGCGCGGCGGTAGCACTTGTCGTGAATGCGCTGGCCGTAGAACATCTTCGGACGGCCGAGGCGATCAAGCGGAGGCAGACGGTCATAGGTGAGGATGTAGGTGACGACGGCGGTCATCACTTCCGGAATCGGCGGGCAGCCCGGAACGAGAACGATGGGCTTGTCCTTGATGATCTCAGTGATCGGCACAGCCTTCGTGGGATTGGGCTTGGCGGCCTGCACGCAGCCCCAGGCGGCGCAGGAGCCCCAGCCGATGACGGCCTTGGCGTCCTTGGCGACGTGCTTGATCTTCTCGAGGAAGGTCATGCCGCCCGGGATGCAGTTGATGCCGTCCTCGTTCAGGGGCACGTTGCCCTCGACGGCGAGGATGTAATTGCCCTTGTACTTGGTGATCGTGTCCTCAAGCGCAGCCTCGGCCTGCTCGCCCGCGGCGGCCATGATGGTGTCGTCGTAGTCGAGCGAGATCATCGAGGTAACGATGTCCTTAGCGACAGGATGATAAGAACGAATGAAGGATTCCGTGCAGCAGGTGCATTCCAGGCCGTGGAGCCAAACCACCGGGGTAAGGGGCTTGGTCTCGAGGGCCGTGGCGATGTCCTTAGCACCGGCGCTGCCGATGCCGAGGCTCGCGGCAGTCAGAGAGCAAAACTGCAGGAAGCTGCGCCGGGTAATGCCTTGGCGGCGGAGCGCTTCGTATTGCGTTTCGAACATATATATCTCCATAAAGGGAGGCGGCGGGGTTTTAGGTGCCGCAGTCACTGATCTCGCCGGATACAGTCATCCGGCAGATATCGTTCTGATTGTAGGCGACTGAGCCGAAGGCGTCTTCAACCGTTGCGGCAGTTTCCTTAAGCCGAACATACCACCAAAGATTTACCTAGGATTAGTTCACACAAATACCATAGATTTCACACCGATGGCATTTTCGCCGAGCTCCCTCAGCACGGGAGCATTGAAAGCGAATTCAGCCTCCCGATTATTCTTTTAAATTCAGAACGCTCCGGCTTCCGGAGTATGAAATCCGTTCTGCGTGATATTCGGCTGAGGAGGAATTAAATATTTTATAAACAACAGTTTCTTTGCAATGTTCTGCCCGGCTTCAAGAAAATTTTTTTATGGACGCAGAACACCCTCTTCTCCCCGGGTACATCAAAATTTTAAGCGCGATGGCACAATAAGCTAATGCCCTTTGCTGTCCGGCAGGTGTTATTTCCGAATGACGGTCAAAAAGGGCGCTTCATACTCATTGTTTCCGGGCCGCTCCGCTCCGGCGGGCGCCCGTACTTCCGGAGCAAACGTGTCATTACCTTCTGTCGGCATTGCGTGCCACTCTTTCCGAAACGACGGCGGCATGGGAACCTATGTGCAGGACCTGGCCGACGGGCTTCTTGAGCTCGGCATCCGCCCCGTTGTCTTCACGAAGAAAATCGATTTCACAAGGCCGCTTGCCAAGAGCGTCGACTTCGTGCGCATCGACTGCCGTCTCGTGCCGAGCAAGCTGCGCGACTACTGGTACAACCTTCGCCTCGGCGCAGAACGCCGCAGGCATCCCGTCGACATCATGATCTCGTGCAACCGCAACACGCACACCGACATCGCGGTCTGCGGCGGCACACACCTGGGCTTCTGCCGCGCCATGGAGCATCCGCTCGGCTTCTTCGACCGGCATATGGTGGATCTGGAAAAACGCTATTACCAAACGAGCCGGCTTATCGTCGCGCACTCGGAAGGCATGCGCCGCGAGCTCCTCGAGATCTACGGCGAGCCGGCCGAGAAATGCGTCACGATCTACCCGCCCGTTTCCTGCAAGGACTTTTATCCGCAGCCCGGCAGGAAGCCGCTCGATTTCGGCACGGGCGACCGCTACACGTTCGTGATCCCTTCGGCGGGCAACCACCGCATGAAAGGTCTTGACATCCTGATCGATTATTTCGGCAGAACGAGTCTTCCGATCACCCTGCTCCTTGCCGGCAGGCCGCTTAAAGGCGAACACCGCAACGTGAAGTACATCGGCTTTCGCAAGGACATGCCGGACGTTTACCGCAGCGCCGACTTCACGACGCTCGCCTCCCGCTACGAGCCCTTCGGCCTTGTCGCTATCGAAAGCGTCGCCTGCGGGACGCCCGCCGTGCTCGCGGAAAACGTCTGCTCGAGCGAAGTGATCGATGCGCCGGCCAAGTTCCTCTTTGACCGGAATTCTTTCGAAAGCTTCGAGGACGCGGTGAAGGCGGCGATCGCCGCCTACGGACATCGGAAAATTGAAGACCCCGCGAGATATCTGCACGTCACGCAGAGCAACAAGGAACACGTGCAGACTCTGCTCGATGCCTACGCCCGCGCGACGGGACGCCTCTGATCAAAACTGCGGGTCATCGACAATCGCCTTCGTCCCGCTCATCGTGCGAAGCTCTTCGGGACGGCGCGCGTAGCGATCCGAGGCGATGTCGTTTTCCGGTGTATAAAACGGAATGCCGCTCACGCCGGTTATCCGGCAGAGCACATCGAACATCATGTCGTTGGTGAACGGCCGGCCGCTGTTGGCGCGAAGCGCCTCAACAATATCTTTGTGCGCGCCGGCATAACTCTCCGAAAAGGCAAACCAGACCGGAATGCGGGTCATTGCCCAGGTGAAGTTCGAGCCGTTGTGACCGAGCTTCATGTCTTCGGCGTGGTCCGACATCATGATCAGTGCCTTGAAATCAGGGCGGCTGCTCAGCGTCTCAAAGAGTTCCTTCATCAGACCGTCGTTATAGCGCACTGCATTGTCGTACTGGTTCGGGCTGCTATCGGCCGGCCAGTATTCCGCACTCTTCGGATAGCGCAGGAAGTACGCCGCATGGCAGCCATAGGTGTGGAGCACAACGAAGGTCTTGCCCTTTTGAATCGGCAGCTTTTTGATTCGCTCAACGAGCTCATCATCGAAATTTCCTCCGAGCCATTCGCTCGTGCCAGCCTGCTTGGCTATCACTGTCACAGACGTATCGTTAATGCCGATTTTGTCCTGCCTGCTGAACCATTGCGTGCTGTAGCCCGCAGCATTAAGGATTTCAATGATCGACGGGCTCGTCTCGAGTTTTTTCTCCGGTGCGTACTGGCTCACTGACGTCAGGGCGCTTGTTACGGCAAGCACGGTCGAAACCGAGCTCGAATAAGCGCGGCGGAGCCGCACGAAGCCCGGCCTGCCTTCCATGGACCGAAGCCACGGCGTCGTATCGCGGCCGTAGCCGTAAGCCGACATGCGGTCCCTGCTCTGCGATTCACCGATGACCAGGACAAAGAGACCGTTCTCACCCTGCGCACGGATGTCGGGGAGCGCCTCGGCGATTTCCTGCCGCCTGCGATTCCCGATGGCAAAAGCCTGCATCTGCGCATAGGTCTCGGATGCATCGGCATAGGGCTCAAGCGTCAGGCTTTTCGGAGCACCCTTGTAAAACCCGAAGCCGCAGAGAACAGCAGCCGCCAGTGCCAAAGCAAGCGTTCCCCGCTTCGGTGACATCGGCTTAAATCGTACTCCCGCCGCTGCCAAAAACAGCGCCGCAGCCGTGCCGGCGACCGCCGACATCGCAAGAGGAATACCCTTGAAGCGCACGTACTCGAGCGCTTCCTTGGGCGTCGTCTGCCAAACGGCGATTACGTCGTAAACGCCGATCGGCGTGCCGTGGCTCACGGCATAGCCAATGGCCGTCAGCGGCACGAGCGCTGCCAGAAGCCAAAGAACCGCAGAGATGATGCGAAGCAAGGCTCTCAGCATCGTCTGCCTGACAGATGCTGCCCATGCCGAGACAAGCGTGAGAACAATGCCCCCGCTCACGGCAATCACAAGGGATGAGGAATACTTGATCCCGTCGCCGCGCACGAGCATATCGGGATTCGGGACGAGCGCCCGCACAATCAGCGCCGGAACAAGCAGGAACAAAGTCCAAAGCGCAGCGCAGACCAGCATGCGGGGATTTTTCTGGAAAGCAACGGCATAGACCGCGGCGCCGACTGCTGCCGGAATGACGGCGGCGCTTTCGTTGAGGCACCAGCGCCACGTTCCGGCAAGAAGACCGTCGGTGTGAACTGGTATGGGAAATTTGGACACTTTTAAGGAGTCCAAACCATGCCGATTGCCCTGACCGTTAGAGCCCAAGCCTTTGAGCGGTTATTGCACAAACATCCCATTAAGCGGATAGCCAGGGAGCTGGGCATTTCAAGCACCACCGTTTCAGTCTGGAAAATTTACACAGACCACCATAACTACGACTGGCTTCAGAAAACGTGGATTCGTCAGGATCGGACTTTGGTCCGCAAGGCCGTGAATTTTTGGAGGGAAAATTTCCCGATCAGCTATCCGGCCGCTGCCAAAGAATTCTGTCTGAGACCAAGCCTTGTTTATCAGAAAATCAAAAGGGAAATTGATTCGTTACCTGCTATCCTAAAGCCCGAAGTCACCTTACTTTGGGAACTGCAGGAGGCCGACATGAAACAGGATTTGAAAGATCTTGGCTTCGACTTCGATGCCCTGCCTTACGATCGTCCGATGAATGCCGATGAGCGCCGCAGGCTTCGCAAGGCAATTCAGCTGGCGGAAGCCCGGCTGCTGTGCAGCGAGTCCATTCTTGAAATTGCCGAAGAATCAGCCCAAGGGCTTAAAAAAAAAGAAATTCAGCGGCAATTAGAGCTTACGAGAAAGGCAAGGAAGGACATCGAATCCCTGCTTCATTGATCTGCAAAGTCATGCAGATTCCCAGAAGCACGCTGTATTCGCACCGGCACAAAACCAAGGCCCAAACTGCCGATGAGGACAAAGCCTCCGTCATCCGGCGCATTCAGGCCAGATGCGGTTTCACCATCGGACGCCGCCGCATGTCGGCTCAAATGAAGCGCGAGGGCATATCCATGGGCGAGAGCCAGTGCCACCGGCTCATGCAGAAATTCGGCCTGCAGGCGCGGATCCGGCAGATCCGCAAGACTCGGCCGTACACGAGGCACCCGCTCAAGGACGGGCTCCCTGACAACATCCTGGACAGGAATTTCAGGGCGGATATACCGATGCACAGGCTGCTGACGGACGTGACTTACGTGCCTTATTACGAGGACGGTGAGTATCACTGGGGCTACCTGTCGCTGGTGCTCGATCTGTATGACCGATCAATTGCCGCCTGGGTCTTTTCCAAGCACCAGGACATCGGCCTGGCCATGGACACGCTCCAGATACTGGCTAACAAGGGCTTTGCCGAAGGAGCAATCCTCCACAGCGACCACGGGTCGATTTATACGGCGCAGCCATTCAGAGACCGGCTGGCCGCTTTGGGCGTGACCCAGAGCCTGTCCCGGGTGGCCAATTGCCACGACAATGCCCCGATGGAATGCTTTAACGGCACGATCAAAGTCGAAGAGCTCAACAACCCAATGTTTTGCAAGGACAAAGAGTCATTCTATGAAATCAACGCCAGGATTGAACGCTATATCGCTTTCTACAACACGGAACGGCCGTGCTCTGTTCTGAACAATCTAAGTCCTCTAGAATTCAGGGATCAAGATCATTCAGACAAAGCAGGCCTCTGTGAAGAGGCCTGCCCGTAAGCAGCGAGGTAAGGTTGCCTTATCCTCGCTTGCTTGTTACACCAACGGCGGAAAAACAATCTAGAAATCAGAAAAATTTCTGAAAAATTTTCCCGTCGCTTTTCTGTCCAATAAATCCATACCAGTTCAGTGAAAGCAAAAAAAGCGACGGCAACGATTGCCGCCGTCGCTAGACAGATAACCTGTCTTTTAACTGCCTGGTTGGACGCCATTGACTAGAAAGTCTTGCCGGAGAGTTTCAGCAGCTCCGCACCGTCGCCGAGATACCACTTGACCGTGCGCTTGATGCCTTCGTCAAACGTTGTTTCAGCATGCCAGCCAAGTTCACGAACGATCTTCGACGGATCAATCGCATAACGCAGATCATGCCCCGGACGATCGGCGACAAACGTTACAAGGCTGCGATGCGAAGCACCGTTCTCGAGCGGGCGCAGCCGATCGAGGATATCGCAGATTTTGCCGGTAATCTCGAGGTTGTTGCGTTCGTTGTGACCACCGACGTTATAAGACTCACCCTTCCTGCCGTCGAAGAAAATTTTCTCGATGGCACGGCAGTGGTCAATCACCCAAAGCCAGTCGCGAACATTCTTGCCGTTGCCATAGATAGGAATGGGCTCGCCCGCAAGCGCCTTGCGAATCACGGTTGGGATGAGCTTTTCGGCATGCTGCCAGGGACCGTAATTATTCGAGCAGTTCGAGATCGTGGCATTAAGGCCATAAGTGCGCACATAGGCACGAACGATCATGTCTGCTGAAGCCTTGCTCGAGGAGTATGGGCTGCTCGGCGCATAAGGCGTCTTCTCGGTGAAATAGCCCGTGCTGCTGAGCGTACCGTAGACCTCGTCCGTCGAGATATGGTGGAAACGCGCCGTGTCAAGAACGCCCTGCTTTTTCCAAAAACGGAGAGCCTCCGTCAGCAGCACAGCCGTGCCGTCGACATTAGTGCGGACAAAGCGAAGCGGATCGCGGATGGAATTGTCAACGTGGCTTTCCGCCGCAAAGTGAATGACGCCCGTGACATCAAACTTGGAGAAGAGCTCCGCCACCGTCTGAACATCGCAGATATCGCCCTGCACGGGCTCGACATTTGCCATAGCCTTCTGCTTTGCCCAAGCCTGCGGATGAGCTGCATAGGTCAGCGCATCAAGGTCAACAAGACGAATGTCAGGATGCCGGGCCGAGAAATACTCGATGAAATTGGCACCGATGAATCCGGCACCGCCGGTGACGAGAATTGTTTTTGAAAATTGGCTCATGGTTGGCCTTTAAGAAAGTAATGCATCCTGCCAGCTGCGAGGCACCTTCCCGGTGACACTTGTGAATTTTTCCGTAGAAAGCACGCTGTAGGACGGGCGGGTAACAGGGCTCGGCCATTCGCTCGAAGCGATACGCTTCACACGGCAGTGCAAACCGGCCGCAGACATAATGGCCTCGGCGAAATCCGCCCAGGAGCATTTGCCCGAATTCACAAACTGGAAGAGCTGCATCGGCTGCTGATGACCCCCCGCTTGATAGAGGTCAAGAAGTCCGCCGGCAAGGTCATCAACAAGGGTCGGAGCGCCGAACTGATCGGCAACGACAGAAATCTCGTCATGACTTTGCCCCAGGCGAAGCATCGTCTGATAAAAATTCTTCGTACCCTGAGCTTTGGAATACAGCCAGGCCGTACGGACGATCGCTCCGCTAGCCCCCGATTCCAGAAGCGCCGTTTCGCCGGCTCTCTTGGAAAGCCCGTAAACGGAAAGAGGTCTTACAGCATCGCTTTCCAGATAAGGGCGGGTGCCCTTGCCATCAAAGACATAGTCCGTGGAGACATGAAGAACGGGTATCCCGGTTCTGCCTAAAAGCCAGGGAGCAAAAGCGTTTCCAAGAAACGCCTGAGCCGGCTCGCTTTCGGCTTTGTCCACCGCCGTATAGGCTGCGCAGTTGACGATGCAGTCAAACTGAGCCCCGGCGAATGCAGACTTAACGGCAGAGGCGTCCGATGCATCGAGTTCCTGACGAGAAAATCCCTTGGCCTCAATGCCTCTCTTCGAGGCTTCCTGCAGAACCGCCTGTCCCAGCTGTCCGCCGGCTCCGGTCACTGCGATCATTTGAAATCCTCGTAGCGGAAAGCGGGATTGCGGCAATAATCCTTGAAAGTGAGTCCGCGGCGGTCTTTCGCCGAATAAATGCGCTTCTCCGCCGGAACAGGCCATTCGATGCCCACATCGGGATCGTCCGCGAGGATGCATCCCTCGCTCTGAGGTGCATAACAGCCATCACACTTATAAGCAAAAACAGCACGCTCGGACAGAACGGCGAAGCCATGCGCAAATCCCTTGGGGATGAAGAACTGACGATGGTTATCACCCGACAGGCGAACGGCAACGTGCTTGCCGAACGTCGGCGAGCCTGCGCGGATATCAAGAGCGATGTCGACAACTTCGCCTTCGATCACCCGAACCAGCTTGGCCTGAGAAAATTCGCCTTTCTGGTAATGAAGTCCGCGAAGGACGCCATAGGAAGAAAGCGACTCATTGTCCTGAACAAACTGAGCGTTAATGCCGAGGTCCTTGAGCGTCCTGGCATTCCACGTTTCGACGAAATAACCGCGCTCGTCCCTGAAAAGCTTGGGCTCAAGAATATAAACGCCGGGGATGGCCGTTTCGATTTTTTCCATTGGTTCTCTCCTTAAACTACCAATTACGCCTTATCACGAGGTACAGAGAGCACCCTCAAATGCTGGGCGTAAGGCGTGCCGGATTTGAATCCGTTAATAATCCGATCTAAATCCTCTTTGGAAATCATGCCTCTCCTGTGAGCCATCGCTTCAATGTAGCCAAACGGATTCCTGTCATCGTGATAGGCCTTGGCGGCAAGCTGCGAAGCTGCCAGCAGGGAATCCGGTGTACCGGTATCCAGCCAGTTCGATTTGGGAGAAAGCCTCAAGCTCATAAGCCGCCCCTCTTCCAAATACTCGTTATTGAGATCCGTGATTTCCAGCTCGCCTCTCGCCGACGGAGTGAGTGTTTTTGCTTTTTCGAGAACGTCACGCGGATAAAAATAAAGTCCCGTGACAGCTAAATTTGAAGTCGGAACCTTCGGCTTTTCGATAATGCGCACAACCTTGCCTGCTTCATCGCAATCCGCAACGCCGAAGCGTTCGGGATCTTTCACGGGACACAGAACGATCGCGGCGTTATTCAATTTTTCCTGACTGGACAGCTTTCTCATTTCGGCGAGCTCAGAACCCAGATAAAACAGGTTGTCACCGAGGATGAAGCAGATATCCTGATCAATGAAATCCCCGGCAATAAGAAAGCCCTGAGCAATTCCTTCGGGCTTGTCCTGAACGTGATATTGGAGTTTCAGTCCAATTCGCGAACCGTCGCTAAGCAGTTTTTGAATATTCGGAAGATCTCGGGGGGTGGAAATAATCAGAATTTCCTTGATTCCAAGATCCATCAGCGTTGAGAGCGGGTAATAAATCATCGGTTTGTCATAAACAGGAAGAAGCTGTTTAGATGTCACCGATGTCAGAGGAGCCAGCCGGCTGCCGCTGCCGCCGGCCAGGATAATGCCTTTCATGACTAATCTCCTGAAATTTTCTTGCCTTTCCTCGTATCCTTCGGTTTCCACCAAAGTGAGGCATCGTAGAGGTCAAGCACATCTTTCGGAATTGGCTCGATATCGCGCGCAAAGAAAGCACGGAGAGACTCTTCTGAATCCTGACCGATTACAAAAACGCGTTCCGGGCTGTAAAAAGGTTCCGATAAAACTGTCATTCTGTTCGTAATAATCTTACGGTTCAAAGCCAGTGCTTCCGGGATGCGAAATGAAAAAACCTCCGATTGAGACAGTCCCACCATGTCGATGAAAACTTCTGCTTGGGCTGCCTCTTTCAGATAAAGAGGGTATGACAGCCACTGTGCATCGCTTGCAGCAGTTTGGATTTGAATCGGAGTATAGTAGCCGAAAATACGCTTTGACGCCTCTACGATGGACAACAATGGCCGCGTCCTCTGATTCACGGTTCTGCCGGACGCGCCGCCGATAAAAACGCCGAGCTTACCGCGCCAAGGAACATCGAGCGATCGAACCTTTTTCACATTGACGCCGTTAGGCCGGTAGAAAATGCCGAGCGCCTCTGCATCGTGAGCGCTGTAGCTTTCCGCTTCATTGATCGTGCCCTCACGAATGAGCTGAGCAATCAGTTCTGAGAGGCGCCGAAGCGTCAAGCTGTGCTTGCCCAGGCCGCCTTCGATGCTGTCGTGAAGGCGAAGCACGATACGGCGCTTTGGATGCAGGCTACGGTAAAGGCGCAGGAGCTCCGTATCGTAGAGATCGAGGAAAACAGTCAGGCCTTCGCTTTCATCGACGCCTTCGCTTCGGATCCGGTTTTGAACTCGCTTGGCAAAAGCACGGATGCGAGCTTTCTTTGTTTCGTCCTTGCACTCGAGCACAAGAAAGCCCTCGCCCTCGAGATGCCAGCGATAGATAGCAGCCGCCGTTTCCGAAGGCGCGATGATGATTTTTTTGCCATCAGCCTGAAGAAAGCATTCATCAAGGCTCTTTGCGGCAATCTCTCCCGAAAGCGTGAGCATCAGCAGCTAGCAGAAAAAGCGCTTGGCGCGTTCCGAAGCATTCCGGCACTCGCGCTTGCTCGGCACGGCAATGAGGCGAAAACGCCGAAGCAGGATATCCTGCCAAGGAACGTCCGAAAAAGATTCCGCCTGCTCGATGCGATGAAAATACCTAGAGGCCTGCCTCAGCCGGGTGGAATGCCGGCCGACGGCTACAACACGGTACGAAACAGTGGATTCATCCGCTTTCATGGACTCTATGACGTCTATTGATAATCAGGCGCCCACAGAATACAGCATTACTGAGTTTTTATCCTCAGCGGGTCATGCTGCGAAGGACCCTTGCCCTCAGCTGTCCGCATCCGCCCTCGACGTCCTGCGCGGCGCTTTCCCTGATGGTGGCGACGATGTTCTTGCCGCTGCGGCGAAGCACGGTGATGAGCGACTGCATATGGTCGCCCTCGGGCCTATCGAACGGCGTTCCCTCGATCGGGTTGACGGCGATGTAGTTGACCATTGCGCACTCGCTTTCGAGCATCGACTCGAGACGCCTCGCTTCTTCGAGCGAATCGTTGACGCCCTTGATGAGCGTCCACTCGATCTGCACCGGATACTTCGTCTCGCGCGCGTAGTCCTGGACGATCTTCAGAAGCTCCGCTGCGGGCACGGCGGGCGACTTCGGAAGCAGCTTTCTTCTCAATGCATCGTCGGTGGTATGAAGGCTGAGCGCGAGCGCAGGTCTCACACGCAGACTGCTTAAGCGCTTGATGAACTTCGGGTCGCCCACCGTCGAGACGACGATGTCCTTGTGCGCGAGGCCGACGATATCGCCGAGGAACTCCACCGCCTCGCAGACGGCCTGCGCGTTGTGGCTCGGCTCGCCCATGCCCATGAAGACGACTTTCTTGACGCCGCCCGGGCGCAGGATCATTGCCTCGCGCACCTGCGCAATGATTTCGGCGCTCGAGAGCTGACGGATAAGGCCGCCCCTGCCCGTCTGGCAAAAGAGGCAACCGACGGCGCAGCCCACCTGCGTCGAAACGCAGAGGCCCTGCCGCGGCAGCAGCACCGATTCGACGCACTCGCCGTCAGCGAGCTCGACGATCAATTTTGCCGAGCCGCGCGTTGCGGCACTCGGCACATAGAGCGCTCTTGAAAGGCCCTCAAGCTCCTTCCGCAGCGCGGGCAGCGCCTCTTCCACGGGCTGCGGGAAATGCAGGCTCGCCTTCGCCTCCCACGGGCAGAGCCCCATCCAGGCGCGGAAGATGCGGCGGATGTGCGAGGGCTTGGCGCCGAGCGCGGCAAGCCGGTCCGCAAATTCGGAAAGATGAGGAGCGCGGGACATAAGCGACAGAAAGAGGATTGGTGACGACGGCGCTATTCTACCAACAGCACTGTAGCCTATTTGCGGTATTTTCCCCTCTACGCCTTGCGCCGGGCGGATGCTTGGGTAAAATACGTTTCCTCACATGACGGTGGGCGTAGCTCAGTTGGTAGAGTCCCGGATTGTGATTCCGGTTGTCGTGGGTTCGAGTCCCACCCCCCACCCCACCCTTTCAAGGCCCTGAAAGCTTCGGCTCTCAGGGCCTTTCTCTTATCGGGGTTTCCCGCATCCGTTTCTTCCCGCCTCCCGGTTCAAATCTCCTTTCGCCCGCTGTGAAAACCAGGGGGCCGTCAGCCTAAAAGCCGCATCGGTTCTGCAGAAAATTCAATTCATAAGCACAAAACCCCGCCTGCGGCGCCCGTCATATTCCCTTTCTCCTAAGGCGCTCGCCCTAGGGCCTTTGGCATTCGGCACGGAAATCAAATTTAGCTATGCGCTTTAGGCAGTTTGCTCTATAGGCGGCTTCGAAAAAATTGCTAAATTGACGAAACCGCAAAAAAATTTTCACGCGGAAAATTTCCTGAACCGCTACGCCTATAAGCAGTTCAGCCCATTCAATCCAACTCGCGAACAGGAGCAGTTCGAATGAACTCGCAGACCAAGAATAGCGATACAACCTTTTGGAGGCTCCCGCAGAGCAACGCCTGCGGGATGTAATCGATCATGCTGAAGATCTTAGTGAAAGTGACGCAATTCGTGAACAAGACCTTTGCCCTTTGGGTCATTGTTTTCGGCATTCTGGGATTCTTCTTTCCTGAGATTTTCAAAAAGGTAGCCCCATGGATTCCGCCCCTGCTCGGCGTCGTGATGTTCGGCATGGGCATGACGCTTACGCCGGGCGACTTCCGTGAGGTGCTCCGCCGTCCGCGCGATGTGCTCATCGGCGTGGCCGCGCAGTTCGTCATCATGCCGGTCTCGGCCTACCTGCTCTGCATCGTGATGCACCTTCCGCCGGAAGTCGCCGTCGGCATGATGCTCCTTGGCTGCTGCCCCGGCGGCACCGCCTCGAACGTGGTTTGCTTCCTCGCCCGCGGCGATGTGGCCCTCTCCGTGACGGTCACCTCGTGCACGACGCTTCTCGCGCCGATCATGACGCCGTCGCTGATGTACCTTTTTGCTTCGCAGTGGATGCCGATCAGCGCCTGGGCGATGTTTATCTCGATCGTCAAGATCATCCTTATCCCGGTGACCGCCGGCGTGATCATCAACAAGTACTTCGGCAAGTACCTGAACAACGTGATGGCAACGCTCCCGCTCATCTCGGTCGGCGCGATCGTGACGATCGTCGCTGCGGTGACCGCCGCCTCCGGCAACCAGCTTCTGCAGACCGGACCGGTCATCTTCGCGGCCGTTCTTATCCAGAACCTGATCGGCATGGCCTGCGGCTACGGTGCGGGCAAGCTCTTCGGTCTTGAGCTCGCCAAGCGCAAGACGCTCTGCTTCGAAGTCGGCATGCAGAACTCCGGCCTCGGCGTGGCGCTTGCGACGGTGCACTTTGCCGCCAGCCCGCTTACGGCTCTTCCGTCCGCCCTCGGCGCCCTTCTCCATAACATCACCGGCCCGGCCGTCGCGTCCGTGATGCAGGGCTGGCACGAGGAAGGCGAGAAGGAAACGTTCTTCGACAAGATGGCCAAGGCTACGGCCGCCGCCAAGGCGGGAACCAAGGCCGGCACCCACACCGCCGAATAACCGTCTTGATCTTTGATTGACCAACCGCTGCCGCCTGCAGGAGCCCCGCTCCCGCAGGCGGTTTTCTTATAGAATAGGCGCGCTTTCCAGCGGCCGCGCCGTACGAGAGCGGCAGAGCCGCGAGACCCGCAACAAACCTGCGGGCCGTCAATATGCACCTCGGGGTGCGCTCCGACAGGCATGCGGAAAGCAGCGGGGACGGAATTTCTTCCGCCCCCGTTTTTTTCTTTGCCTTTCGGAACTGCCCTGCCTTCGCGGCCGGGAGCGCCTCGATTCAAATTGCCCGATCAGTCTTCCGCTGCCGCCGCAAGCTTTTCCTCTTTCCGCGCCCTGATGCGGAATGCGAGCTTCCGAATGAAGCGCCTGTAGAGGATGATGAGCCCGATTGCGGCCACCACCCAGCTGAGCGGATAGACGGCCATCAGCGTCGAGTACGTCGGGTTGGCCGCAAAGACCGTGAAGACGTAGGCGATTCGCACACCGCAGATGGCAACGAGCATCAGAATCGCCGGCGGCATCGAGCAGCCATAGGCGCGAAGCGCGCCCGAGAGCATCTCGAGGATCACGTTGATTGGCTCGGCGCTCACGACCCAGAGCAGGCGCACAAAGCCGAGCTCGATCACTTCCTTGCTCGAAGAGAAGAACCCGAGGAGCTGGTGCCCGAAGGCGAGCACCAGGGCGACCATCAGAACCGTGGCGATCACGTTGAGGCCGGTGGCGACCTTCGTCACGTGACGGCTTCTCTCAAACTGCCCCGCGCCGTAGTTCTGGCTCACGAACGTGGTGCACGCAAGTCCGAACGCGTTGATGAAGCAGTAGACGTTGATCTCGATCGTGAAAGCGGCCACGGAGCCAGCCATCACGTCCGGCCCGAGGCTGTTGATGGCCGACTGGATGATGAGGTTCGAGAGCGAGAAGACCGCGCCCTGCAGGCCGGCGGGCCAGCCGATGCGCACCATCGTGCGCAGCGCCGTGCGGTCGATGTCAAAGAGCCTCTTCACGTAGAGATGCAGCGGTCCCTCGATGCGCAGTAGCTTAATAAAGAGGAAAAGCGCCGCGCTCAGGTTCGCGATCGACGTCGCGAGCGCCACGGCGCCCGCCCCTAGGCCAAGCACCAGCACGAAAAAGAGGTCGAGCGCCGCGTTGATGACCGAGGCCATCACCAGGGCCCAGAGCGGCGTCTGCGTGTCGCCCTGGCTGCGGTAAGCGGCGGCGAGGAAGTTGTAGACAGCGATGAACGGCAGGCCGACGAAGAAGCCGCGCAGGTAGCTTACGGCATGGTCCATCACGCTCTCGGGAACACCGAGCAGCTCGGCCATCGGGGCGGCGATCAGCTCGCCCAGGATCATCATCGCGATGCCGAAGATCAGCGCGAGCGCGAACGCGGTGTGCACGCCGCGCCCCGCCTCTTCGGCGTCGCGCCTGCCGAGCGCGCGGGCAATGACGACGTTGGCGCCGAGCGCGAGGCCCATGCAGAAGCTGATGATGAGGCCGATCAGCGGCACATTGTTGCCGACCGCGGCCATCGCCTCCTTCGAGACGAAGCGGCCGAGCACGATCACGTCGGCGGTGTTGAAGAGCTGCTGGAAGATGCCCGTGAAAGCCACGGGCAGAGCGAAGATGATCAGCTTGTCCCAGAGGGACCCGCTGAGCATGTCGATTTTTTTGGAAGAACGAGCCATAGGCGTGCGTCAATCACTGCAAATCTAAGCGGGGCACCATTATCCGACTTTTGCGGAAACGGTTCACGCCGAGCCGAAAACGGGGGACGATCGGGCAATCATTCCCCCGCATCGGGCTAGGCAGTGACGGCGAGCGCAATGTGATAGATCACGAACGCAAAAACGTAGGCGAGCACCGTGTAGGCGAGCCAGAGGCCAGCGGGCGCCTTCCACGTGCCCATCTCGCGGCGGATGGCCGCAAGCGTTGCGAAGCACGACGGACTGAAGACGAAGAATGCGAGGAAGGAGAGTCCCATCGGTATCGTCCAAGCCTGCTGCAGGAGCGGCACCAGCGCCGCATCGCCGCCTTCGGTGCCGGCCGCATAGAGGGCCCCCAGGGCCGAGACCGCGACCTCGCGCGCGCCGAGCGCGGGCACGAGCGAGACGCACATCTGCCAGTTGAAGCCGATCGGCGCGAAGATCGGCTCGAGCGCGCGGCCGATCATGCCCGCGAAGCTGTAGTTGATCGCGGGGCCCGTCGCGCCTTCGGGCGGCGCAGGGAACGTGGTGAGCACCCAAAGGAGGATCGTGAGCCAGAGGATGATCGTGCCGACCTTCTTCAAGTAGATGCAGCCGCGCTGCCAGAGCCCCTGAAGGAGGGCGCCGAGGCGCGGCATGTGGTAGATCGGGAGCTCGAGCATGAGCATGCGGCGGTCTTCCTTGCGGCGCGTGTGCTTCAGGATCCAGGCGACGGTAAGCGCCCCAAGCATGCCGAAAAGATAAAGCACGAAGAGCACGATGCCCTGCAGGCCCATGCCCCAGACCTTCACGTTCGGCACGAAGGCGCCGATCATCACGGCGTAGACCGGAAGCCTCGCGCTGCAGGTGAGGAGCGGCGCCACCGCAATCGTCGCCCAGCGATCGCGGGGCGAGCCCACGATGCGCGCGGCCATCACCGCGGGCACCGCGCAGGCGTAGCCGGAAAGCAGCGGCAGGAAGGAGCGGCCCGAAAGCCCGACCGAGCCCATGAGGCGGTCAAGCAGGAACGCTGCACGGGGCAGGTAGCCCGACTCCTCCATGATGAGGATGAAGAAAAAGAGAATCAGGATCTGCGGCAGGAACACCACGACGCCGCCCACGCCGCCGATCACCGCGTCAACGAGCATCGACTTGATGAACCCGTCGGGCAGGTACTGCGCGCAGAGCTCGCCCAAGGCGTTGAAGCCCTGTTCGATCCAGTCCATCGGGTAAGCGGCCCAGCTGAAGACGGCCTGGAAGACAAAGAAGAGCACCGCCATCAGGAGGATCGGGCCGAAGACGGGATGGAGCACCACGCGGTCGACCGCGTCCGAGAAATCGTCGGTGAAGATGCGGTCGAGGCCGAGCTTTTTCAGGATCTCCCTTAAGCGCGCGAGGTCGTCGTCCGGGATCTTCGAGCGGTCGACCAGGTAGCTCTGCCACTTCGACGTGTCTTCGATCAGGGCCTTGAGCTTTTCGACGCCCTCCTTGTTGACCGCGCTCGTCTCCACCACGGGAACGCCGAGCTCGGCCGAAAGCGCTTCGCCCGTCACGTGGATGCCGTGCTTCGCGGCAAGGTCCATCATGTTGACGACGACGATCACGGGAAGGCCGAGGCGCTGCGCGCCGAGCACCAGCTTGAGGCCGCGGCGCATGTTGAGCGCATCGAGGACGCAGACGACGAGATCGGGCTTTTTTTCGCCCCTCGCCTCGCCTTTGAGGACTTCGACGGTGACTTTTTCGTCGGGCGAGCGGGGATGGAAGGAATAGATGCCGGGAAGGTCCAGGATGCGGATGCGCTCCTTGGAATCCTTCAGAAAGCCTTCGACGCGCTCAACGGTGACGCCCGCGTAATTGGCGACTTTCTGCTTGGAGCCCGTGAGGATGTTGAAGAGCGAAGTTTTGCCGGCGTTGGGGTTGCCGAGCATCGCCACAAGGCGGCCCGACGGATAGACATCAACGGGAGAAAGCGCCATGTCAGTCGGCCTTGCGCTTCACTTGGATGCAGGAGGCTTCGGCAAGGCGCAGCGCAAAGGTCGAAACACCGATGCGCACCGCAATCGGGTCGCCGCCGAGCGCGGCCCGATGCATCACCTCGCAGGGCTCGCCCTGCGAGAAGCCGATTTCCTCCAGCCAGTCTCTCCAGTCTTCGGGAACGCCTTCGGCGTTCACCGCCACAACTTCTAGCGGCTCCTGAAGCGGGAGCCTTGTCGAGGGTGAATGTCTCAGTCATTTGGGAATTGCGTGCGATTTTCTTAGGGTCTAGTAAAGAAAATCATTCTCGTTAACTTTTGTCTTTCGCCATTGTAATCTGTTTTTATAGGGCCTGCGGAAGCAACAGCGGCTCCCGCCGGCTCCCCTGCCCCGCTTCGCGCCGGGCGCAGGCGTTTGTGCTCGCTTCCGCTTTGCGCTAATCTAGCCGCCTGACCGACCCCTTTGACCCAGCCTCAGCTTATGAAAGACCTGATCGTGATAGGCGGCAGCACTGCCGCGCTCGAAGCCGCCCGCCGCTCTGCGGGCCGCGTGCTCGAAAAGAACGGCGCGATGCGCTTTCTCTCGCTCTCCGACAAAGAAGCTTCCGACCTCTGCAGGGAACTTTCCGCCGACGAAACGCTCGACGTGCTCCCGGTGAGCGCGGGGCTTTCGATCGCATCGATCCGCTTCATGGCCTTCGACATGGACGGCACGCTCACCGAAAACGAGTGCATCGACGAGATGGCGGCAAGGTTCGGCAGGGGCGAGGCTGTGAGCGCCGTCACCCGCGCCGCGATGCGGGGCGAGATCACCGACTTCGCCGAGACGCTGAAGCGCCGCATCGCCCTTTTAAAGGGCGAGCCCGCCGCGCTCGTCGAGGAGGCCTGCCGCACCACGCGCTGGCAGCCGGGCGCGGAAAAGCTTTTTGCCTTCTGCCGCGCCCAAGGCGTCGAGACCTACATCGTCTCGGGCGGCTTTCCGCCCTTTACCGGCTCTGCGCTGCGGCACTTCGGCATGACGGGCGCGGTCGGCAACGAGATCGTGTTTGAAAACGGCGCGCTCAAGGGCGAAGTGCGGGGTCCTGGCGGCGGAAAGATCCTCGACGCGGAAGGCAAGCGCCGAGCGGTCGAGGTGCTCTGCGCGCTCAAGGGGTGCTCGCTCAAGGACGTGCTCGCCGCGGGCGACGGCGCGAACGATGCGCAGATGCTCGCCGCCGCGGGAATCGGCGTCGCCTTTCACGCCAAGGCCCCGGCGAAGGCCGCTGCTGATCTTGCCGTGAATCGCGCGGGGCTCGATGCGATAGCCCTGCTCTTCAAGGAAGCCTGGGAATAATTTCACTATGAAGCAGTCACTCTGGGCCATTGCCGCCGCGGCCTGCTTTTCGATCATGGCCGCCTTCGTGAAGCTCGCGAGCGGCAGCCACGGCACGCTAGAGCTGCTCTTTTACCGTTCGCTTTTCGGTGTGCTCGCCATCAGCGGCTTCGTGTGGTCGAACCGCAGCACGCTCACGCTCAAAACGAAGCACATCGGCGGGCACCTGAAGCGCTCGCTCCTCGGCACGCTCTCGATCGTGCTCTGGTTCTATACGCTGGGGCGCATGCATTTCGGCCTCAACATGACGCTCACCTACACGACGCCGCTCTTCATGGCGGCGAGCTTCCTCCTGGCCGCCTTCCTCGCGCACAAGAAGGCGCCCTGGCTCATGACGGCCTCGATCGCGGTGGGATTCGCTGGCGTCTGCCTCGTGCTGCAGCCGTCGTTTGAAGCCGACGAGCTCGTGCCCGCGCTCGTCTGCCTCTCGGTGTCGCTGATCGACCTCTTCGTCTACCGCCAGATGAAGGAGCTCGGCAGGCTCAAGGAACCTTCCTGGCGCATCGTTTTTTACTTCACCGTCTTCGGCACGCTCACGGGCCTCATCGGCGCCTTCGCCGTCGAGGGCGGCCTCCATATGCCGGACCTGCGCGGCGCCGCCGGCATCCTCGGCATGGGCCTGTTTGCAACGCTCGGCCAAATCTGCTCGACGCGCTCCTACGCTTACGGCAACATGCTGCTCTCGTCCTGCCTCGGGTTTTCCGCCATTCCCATTTCGGCGGCGATCGGCTGGATCTGCTTCTCGGAGGGCGTGACGCCCGTGGGCCTCGCCGGCATGGCGCTCATCCTCGCCGCAGGGCTTGCCGCTACGGTGACGACGAAAAAGGCCGAGGCGCAGGAAAAGCTCGAAAAGAGCGCACCGCAACGGCTTAGTCCGTTGGTCGTACAGGTCCCTGCTCTTGCGCTTCGTCAACGCGAGGGGCTTTGAAGCGCGGTCCGTTTCCTTACAATGGTCGCACTTGCAAGGCCCCGGCTTTCTCTTAAAAAAGCCCGCCGCGCACGCCTTTTCTTAAAGAGCTACGACACAATGAAAAAACTTCTCGTTGCCGCCACGCCTTCCACGCGCCACGCCTTTCGCTGCGAGCGCACCGTGGTCGACCTGACCGAAGCCGACCTCACCCGCGTCTCCGCCGTCGTCGCGACGGTGGGCGAAGCCGCGGCCGGCATCCTCGAGCCTGTCAAGGCCACTGCCTTCGGGCTCCCCCTCATTCTCCTCGACGACGGCGCGAAGATGCCCGACGCGCTCTTCACGGACGTCACCGCCGTGATTTCCGGCAAGCCCTACGACGCCGAGTACAACGGCCGGCAGATTGACGCCGCCGCGCAGAAATACGAGGACGAGTTCCTGCCGCCCTTCTTCAGCCTGCTCGAGGATTACGTCGAGCAGGGTTACCGGCAGTTCGACTGCCCGGGCCACCAGGGCGGCACGTTCTTTCGGCGCCATCCGGCGGGCCGCGAGTTCGCCGAATATTTCGGCGAGAACCTTTTCCGCGCCGACCTCTGCAACGCCGATGTGTCGATGGGCGACCTGCTCATCCACCAGGGCGCGGCCCTTGAGGCGCAAAAGCGCGCCGCGAAGGTCTTCCACGCCGACAAGACCTATTTTGTCTTGAACGGCACCTCCTCCTCGAACAAGGTGGTGCTCAACGCCCTCCTTGCGCCGATCGACCTCGTTCTTTTCGATCGCAACAACCACAAGTCGGTGCACCAGGGCGCGCTGATCCAGGCGGGCGCGACGCCCGTTTATCTCGAGACGGCGCGCAACCCCTACGGCCTCATCGGCGGCATCGACGAGCACTGCTTCGACGAAGGCTACATCCGCTCGCTGATCCGCGAGGTCGCGCCCGAGCGGGCCGACCTGCCGCGGCCCTTCCGCTGCGCGGTGATTCAGCTCGGCACCTACGACGGCACGATTTCGAACGCAAGGCAGATCGTCGACAAGATCGGGCACCTGTGCGACTACATCCTCTTTGACTCGGCCTGGGTCGGCTACGAGCAGTTCATCCCGATGATGAAGGACTGCTCTCCGATGCTCCTCGAGCTCGGGCCCGACGATCCCGGCATCTTCGTCACCCAGTCGGTGCACAAGCAGATGGCCGGCTTCTCGCAGTGCTCGCAGATCCATAAGAAGGACCGCCACATCAAGGGGCAGGAAAGGTACTGCCCGCACCGCCGCGTCAACAACGCCTTCATGCTGCAGGCCTCGACGAGCCCGTTCTATCCTCTCTTTGCCGCGCTCGACGTGAACGCGAAGATGCACTCGGGCGAAAGCGGCCGCCGTCTCTGGGCCGACTGCGTCCGGGTGGGCATCGAGGCGCGCAAGGACCTCCTTCGCTCCTGCAGCCTCATCCGCCCCTTTATCCCTGAGCGCGTCGACGGACGCCCCTGGGACGAATGGCCGACCGACCAGATCGCCGCCGACCGCCGCTTCTGGGCCTTCGACCCGAAGGACAACTGGCACGGTTTTTCAGGCTACGGCAAGGACCAATACTTTGTCGATCCCTGCAAGCTGCTGATGACGACACCCGGCATCGACCGCGCGACGGGCGGCTACGAAGACTTCGGCGTGCCCGCCTCGGTGCTCGCCTACTTCCTGCGCGAAAACGGCATCGTGCCCGAGAAGGCCGACCTTAACTCGATCCTGTTCCTCCTTACGCCCGCCGAAGACCGCGCGAAGATGCAGCACCTGATCGCGCAGATCGCGCGCTTCGAGGCGCTGCTCAAGAAGGACGCGCCGCTCGAGGCGGTGCTCCCGAGCCTTGCGAGGCGCTATCACGAGCGCTACCGCGGCTGGAGCATCCGCAGGCTCTGCCGGGAACTGCACGATTTCTACCGCAGCCACAGCTTAAGCACGCTGCAGCGCGAGATGTTCCGCAAGGAGCATTTCCCGAAGATGGCCATGAAGCCGCAAGAAGCGCACTACGAATTCATGCGCGACAACGTCGAAATGATCGAGCTGCGGCAGGCCCGCGGCCGCATCGCCGTCGAAGGTGCACTCCCCTATCCGCCGGGCATCCTCTGCGTGGTGCCGGGCGAAATCTGGGACGGGCCGGTGCTTGACTACTTCCTCGCGCTCGAGGAGCTTTCGAACAGCTTCCCGGGGTTCGAGTCGGAACTGCAGGGCGTCTACATGGTGAAGCAGCCCGACGGCACCCGCCGTGTGAACGGCTACGTCTTGAAGGAAGACCGCCGCCGCGAGCTCGGCCTTTAAGGAGACCCCTATGAAGCGTCGTGCCGCTGCCGCCTTCTGCGCCCTCGCCCTTTCCGCCCTGCCGGTCCCTGCTCTTTCGGCGGTCATTACAGTCCCTGCGGCCGCAGCGCCCAGCGCCCCACAGCCTGCGCTTGCGCAGACCGGTGCCGCAAAGCTCCTCGAGCAGGTGCGGCAGAAATACGCGCCCGACCCGCGCACCGCGCTTTTCGACGTGAAGCTCGTGACGACGCCCTCGGGCGGGCTGCGGCTCGAGGGCAAGACCGGCGTCATCGGAGCCGCCGCGGAGCTGCACGCCGGCATCTTCACGCTCGGCGGCAATATCGCGGAAGCGATCAAGGTGCTTCCCTCGCGCGACGACCTCAAGGACAAGATCTTTGCCGTGGTGACCGTGCCCGAGGCGCGGGCGCTCAACAAGCCCAGCGGAGAAACAACGGAAACGCTCACGCTCGGCACGCCGATGGCGCTCTACGAGATCGAAGGCGATTTCCTGCACGTCATGCTCCCCGACGGGACGCTCGCCTGGGTGAGCAAGTCGCAGGCGCGGCAGATCTCGGAAACCGAAGTGCTCGTCTGGAACCGCCATGACAAGCTCTGCGCCAAGAAGGACGGCACGGCCTTCAAGACGGCGGACGGCAAGACGATGACGCTCCCGGCGCTCGCGCTGCTGCGGCGCGGCGCGGACCTTGAAAACGGCCGGGTCGAAGCGTGGCTCCCCTTCGGACCCAAGGGTACGGTGAACGCCGCGGACTTCGTTTCGCAGGAAGCCTTCCAAAAGCACGAGGAAATGAACCGGCGGGAGCGCCCCGAGCGCTACCTGTCGTTCGTCGCGAAAACCGCCGGAGAGCTGGTCTCGGGCGGTGCAAAGTTCGCCTCGGGCCACGAGCTCGTGCGCCGCGCCTTTGCGCTGCACGACCTCATCGTGCGCCGGGACGCCGACATGATGCTCGAGGCGTTCGGCAAGAAAAACGCCGTCCCCCTTTCCGAAGTGCGGGCCGGCGACGTGCTGTTCGTAAAAGACAAGGACGGGCGCCTCGACACGGCACTTGCGGCGGACCGGGGAAAAGCCTTTTTCGGCGGGCAGAAGGCAAGGCCGATCAAGGCTGCGCCCGGGAAAATCATCGGCGCGGTGCGCTTCAATACGGGCGACCTCGCCGATCCGTGTCTCGTCTCGACGCGCTCGAACGGGCTTTACCAGACGCCCGCCGTGATGCCCCGGCCCTGCCCCGCGCCGAAGATCTGATTCCCTTTATTTGTTCTCGATCGCGTCGATGGCATCGATCACGGCCGAGCGGAAGCCGCGGCGCTCG
This sequence comes from Burkholderia sp., assembly GCA_047777475.1. GTDB lineage: Bacteria > Pseudomonadota > Gammaproteobacteria > Burkholderiales > Burkholderiaceae_F > Sutterella. Next base: position 517,062 of record JBKEET010000001.1, on the reverse strand, counting down.
AGCGCGGCGACGCCTACGATCGTGGTGCCGCCCGGCGAGCAGACCGCATCCTTCATGGCACCGGGATGCGTGCCGGTCTTGAGCTGCAGCTTCGCCGTGCCGGCGAGCATCTGGCTCGCGAGCTGATAGGCCATGGCGCGCGGCACGCCGTGCTTCACCGCGCCGTCGGCGAGCGCCTCGATGAACATCGCGGCGAAGGCCGGGCCGCAGCCTGTGACCGTGCCCGCGGGCGACATCGTCTTCGCATCGGCAAAGACCGTAAGGCCGAGCAGATTGAGAAGATTCGTGACGAGCTCCGTCTCCTCAGGGGTGAGGCTGTGCTTGGCCTCGCACACCGTCGCGCCCTCGCAGACGGCCGCGGGCGTGTTGGGGAGGATCGAGAGATGGTGCGTGCCCTTTTCGAGGATCGCTTCGTAGTCATCAAAGAGCACGTTGACCGCGACCGAGACGACGATCTTGTCTTTCAGAACGGAAGCCAAGGGCTTCACGACATCCGCAACGAGATGGGGCTTCACGGCGATGATCGCCACGTCGCACCACTTCGCCGCCTCCTCGTTGCTCGCAAAGGCGTGCATGCCGCGCGCCTTCGTCTTTTCTTCGAGCACGCTGAAGCGCCTCGAGCTCGCGCCGAGGCTGCCCGCGGGGATCTTCCCCGAAAGCAGGAACCCGTCGGCCATGGCCGTAGCCATGCTGCCGAAACCGATAAAGGCGATCTTCGTTTCGCTCAGGCTTTTCATAAGCTCATATCTCCGTGATGCGCAAAAGCCGCCCGCACCTGCGGGCGGCCGATTCGGGCATTCTAAGCCCGAACGCGAAGCTTTCGCCAAAAGCGGATGCGTGCGCTCTCAGGCGCGGGGCGCGCCGAGCAGGCCGAAGAAGGTTTCGAGCCCTTGGGCGAGCTCTGCGCCCGTGACGGCCGAAACCGGCACGCGGTGCACGCCCCTCGCCTCGGGCACGAGCACAGCCTGTTTCGTGCTCAGCGGTGCCCAGACTTCGCGCATCGGGCGCCCGTAATGCTCGGGATCGTTCGCGCAGTAGAGCGCGAGCACCGGCCTGTCGCAGGCCGAGGCGGCGTGCACGGCCGCCGTGTCGGGCGAGATGACGCCGGCTGCCTTCTGTATGAGCTTCAGGCTCTCGGCAAAGCGCTTCGGGCGGACGCGCCGCACGAATTCGCCCTCTTCAAGCGGCTCGCCTTCCCTGCAGTAAAAGAGACCGAGGATCCTTCGTTCCTTGAGCGCCGCGGCGATCTGCCCGATCTGTTCTTTGCTGAGGCACCGCGCGGCGGTGCCGCCTACGGTGTTGACGTAGACATAGCCGTCCTTGGGACCCGGCTCCTCGGGCCCGATCCAGGGGCGGAGCCTTGCAATCTTTTCGCCCAGGATGCGCGAGGCAATCAGCGCCGTGCGGTCGCCGAAGTGAGCGCAGTGCGACACGTCGAGATATTCCGAGTAAAGGCTGCGGTGGCGGCTCTCGCCGATGCTTCTGTCGATCGTGATGCTGTACGCCCTGAGGTCGCGGACAATGTTTTTTCTCACGTCCCAGCGCTGGTTGAACATATAGCAGAGGTCGGCCGCGATATCCCACGGGCGCGCAAGCGCCGCGGAGGAGCTCTTTTCATCGTCGATGCGCCAGATGCGCTCTTCGGGCAGCACGGTGCAATAGATCTGAGCGAGCTGCGGGAACGTGACGATGCCGGCCTCGAGTCCGCGCTCGGAGAGGCAGTGCAGCAGGCCGTTCACGAAGAGCCCGTCGCCGAAGCAGTAAAGCGGGTCGATGAGGAGCACGCTTTGGATCCGCTCGGGCGCTGCGCCGGCACGGGACGGCGTCACCTCGGCGAGCTCGCGCTCGAGCCGGCGAAGCTTCCTCGCCCTGATCCTTGCGTGGTTGGCCCTTTGAAGAAAAGAAAGCGCCCGCTCGAAAAGCTGTCCGAAGGCCGTGTCCTGCATAAGAAAAGAGAAGAAAGTCCGGCGGCCGCGCACCCTGCCCCGCCTCATGTTTCTCGCGTCCGCCGTCAAAGGGCGACTGACATTGTAAAGGCAGCGCGGGAGAAATTCTCTGCTTGCCCGAGTTCGCATACCGGTTCAACGAGCTGACAAAAAAGAAACCCTCGCCTCCCTTCTTGGGAAACGAGGGCTGTCAGCAGAAAAGCACAAGTGCTTTACTTCTGCTCTTCGGTGAGCTTCTTCACGGCTTCCTTCACTTCGGCCGACGAAGCGTTTTCCTGCTTCATCAGATCGCGGATTTCGCGAAGCAGCAGGATGTTTTCCGGAGTGGGCTTGGCAGCGGCCGTGAGCTCGAGGCGCTTGCGCAGGTTGGTGACGACCTTGACGAGCCAGAAGATCACGAACGCAAGGAGCAGGAACTGCACCACCGCGGTGAGGAACGCGCCGTAGCCGAAGACCGTGGCGCCCGCCTTGACAAGGGCATCGTAGGTCTGCGGGCCCGTGTAGCCTTCAACGGGCTTGAGCACGATGAAAAGGTTCGAGAAGTCGGGGCGGCCGACGAGCGCGCCGATCAGCGGATTGATGATGTCCTTGACGAGCGAGTTGACGATCGCCGAGAAAGCCGCGCCGATGATCACGCCGACGGCCAGGTCCATCACGTTGCCTTTCGAAATAAAGGCCTGAAATTCCTTAATGAACTGTTTCATGGGGTATATCCGAGGGATGAAAAAAGGGCGGAGAACGGGATCCCTCCGCCCGATGCGCGCCCATTGTACAACGGCGCTTTGTAAAGATGAGGCAAGATCGGCCGCGAGCCTTTTGCGCGGCGTCAGTGTTCGCTGTGCATCGCCGCGGCGAAGCGGAACAGGTCGCGCGCCGCGCGCCCGAGGCTCCCCTTTGCGTCCGCCATCGCTTCGGCGGCCGTCGCGGGACTGCGCAGGGCCGAGAAAACGGCGGTGACGCCCTTCTCGTAGAGCGGCGCGAGGTCGGCCTTCGGGTCGACGGAACCCGCCAGGACCGCGACGGGGCGGCCCTTTGCCATGCCGGCGACCATGCTCACGAGCTTGCCGCCCGCGCTCTGCGCGTCGACGCGGCCTTCGCCCGTGACGATGAGGTCGCTCTTTTGGGCCTCTTCGTAGAAATGCATGAGCTCGAGCATCATGCCCGCGCCCGAAAGGAGCGCGGCGTTCAAGAACATCACGAGGCCGCCGCCCGTGCCGCCCGCCGCGCCCGTGCCGCGGATCGCGTTGAGCCTCGCGCCGCCCGCCTTGGCAAAGATCTGCGAGAGGTGCTTCGCGCCTTCGTCGAAGAGCTCGATCTCTTTTGTGCTCGCGCCCTTCTGCGGCCCGAAGACATGCGCCGCGCCCTGCGGGCCGTAAAGCGGGTTGTCGACGTCGCAGAGCGCCGAGATGCGGATGCCCTCTTTCTTGAAGAAAACCGGGTTGACGCGCACGGCGCGGACGTCCCTGAGCGTATTGCCGGTCGGCAGGAACGCCCTGCCGCGGGCATCGGTGAAGACGGTGCCGAGCGCCGCGGCGATGCCGCAGCCCATGTCCTGGGTGGCCGAGCCGCCGAGCGCGAAGACGATGTGCCGGTGGCCGGCGTTGATCGCGGCGAGCGCAAGCTGCCCCGCGCCGAACGTCGTGGTGGTGCCCGCGGAGAAGCCGGGCGCGCGGTGCTGCGGGCCAGCGGTCTCCGAAAGCCCGATCACCGCCGTGTCCCCGAGGCTCAGGTAACGGGCGCGCACGGGCTGGCCGCTCGCGCCCGTGGCGGTTTCGATGACGAACTGCCCGCCCGCGGCGCGCTGCACCGCGTCGAGCGTCCCCTCGCCGCCGTCGGCGGCGGGAAACGCGCGCACGTCCGCATCGGGCATCGCCTCGAGGGCGGCCTTTTTGAGAATGCCGCAGACTTCGGCCGCGGTCATCGTGCCTTTGAACGAATCGGGAACAAGAAGAATTTTCACGTTGCGCTCCTCTCAGCGTGGCTGGGCCGGCACGCGGCATCGCTCCGCTCGCGGGCCGGCAAGGGTTTTCGGCTGCTCAATGATAGCGGGCGGAGCGTGTTTCGGCGTCCCCTCTTGCAAACGGAAGCAATTCCCTAGGGATGATAGAAGCAGAGCAGGATGATCTGGCCCGAGATGATGCGAAGGAACATCGCAAGCGGGTAGACCGTCGAGTAGCCGACCACGGCGAGGCCCTTTTCGGAAAGGCGGTTCACGAACGAGAGCATCGTCGTGCTCGTCGAGGAACCGGCAATGAGGCCCGCGATCGTGTGGAAGTTGAGCTTCATCTTGGCGCGCGCAATGCAGCCCATCGTGAACATCGGCACCGTCGTGATGAGGAAGCCGATTGCCACGTAGATCCAGCCGCGGCCGTCGATGAAGGCGCCGAAGAACTTGTCGCCGGCGCCAAGCCCGACGCTTGCGAGGAAGAACGTGAGGCCCCACTGCCGGAGCATGAGGTTTGCGGAGTTCGTCGTATAGGTGACGAGGCGGAAGCGCGGGCCGAAATACGCGAGCAGGATGGCCGCGATGAGCGGGCCGCCCGCCAAGCCCAGCTTGATCGCCACGGGCATGCCGGGGACCGCGATCGGGATGCTCCCGAAGAGGATGCCCACGCCGATGCCGATGAAGATCGCCATGACATTCGGGCGCTCGAGCTGTTTTTCCTCGTTGCCCATGAGCGAAGCGAGGCGCATCACGGCGTTCTTCGGGCCCACGCAGAAGAGCCGGTCGCCGAGCTGCAGCCGGAGCGAATCGTACGGGAAGATCTGCTCGCCCGCGCGAAGCACGCGCGTGATGTTGACGCCGTCGAAGCGCGAGAGGTGCAGGTCGGCGATTTCGACGCCGTTCATTTCTTCCCTCGTCACCACCACGAAGCGCGAGACGAGGGGCGAGTGCGCCGTGGCAAGGTCGATCGTCTTGTCCTCCTCGCCGCAGAAGGCAACGAGCGCCTTCTTGTCCTCGGGGTTCGAGACAATGCGGAGCTTGTCGCCCAGGTGCACCCTGCTCTCGCCCATGGGCGAGGTGATCTCCCCGTCATGCAGGATGCGCGAGCAGATGAAGCCGCGCCCCACGAGCGAGCGGATTTCGGAAAGCTTCAGGCCGTCAAGCGCCGCGTTCGTCACCGTGACGTGGAAGTAAATCGGTGTGTGGCGGCGCTTGCTCTGCGCGGCCTCCCAGGCCTCTTCCTCGGCGTGCAGGTCAATATGGAAAATCTTCTGGAGCGCAATCAGCACCAGGATGATGCCGAGGATGCTGAGCGGATAGGCGCAGGCGTAGCCGACCGCGATGTCGCCCTTGTAGCCGAGCTGCGCGAGGGCTTCCTGCGTGGCGCCCAGGCCCGGCGTGCTCGTCACGGCGCCGAAGTGCACGCCGAGGAGCTCAGGGAGCGTGAGCGCGCCGCCCGAGGCGAAGAAGATGCCGATCGTGATCGCGATGCCGAGCAGCACCGCAAAGATCATGAGCAGGTTGAGCGGCAGGCCGTTGTTCTTCATCGTGACGAAAAACGAGGGCCCGACCTGCAGGCCCACGAAGAACACAAAGAGGATGAGGCCGAAGTTCTTGAAGAACCCGAGGAGCGACGGGTCGATCTTCACGCCCGCGTAGCTCGCGATCAGCCCAATGAAGAGCACGCTCGTTGTGCCGAGCGAGATGCCCCGGATATGGAAGCGGCCGATGAAAAGGCCGAGCGCAATGATGAACGAATACGCCAGCATGGCGTGGGCGAACGAGCCCTGGTCGGAAAGCAGCGCGGCAAGCCAGTCCATGTCTGATACGCAGCAAAAAAGAAAAACAACAGCACCGGGGCGGCGCTCTCATCAGAACGGCTCCGGACGCATCAAGTCAATACGGGAAAACCCCGTATTATAGGCGTGCCGTTCAAGAGCAGGCCCCTGCCCGCGTTAAGGCCGGCTTTTCTTTGCCGAAAGGACAAAAGCGCGGGAGGCCTTTGCACAGAAAAACCTGCTCACGGCGGAGAAAAAGGCAAATCTGCCGGCCGCCCTGCCGCCCCGGCGGACCCGGCTTTTGCCTCAGGGCAAACCCCAAGGCAGCGCCCTTTCTGTTGCCCGGGCAACAGAGCTCCCCGGGCATCCCGTTGCCTGCACGGCATTGCCCTCCGCTGCGCTTCCTTATTGTCAAAGCGTACCCACCCCCGGGGCGGCAAAGCCCTGCGGGCCGGCATCCCCTTTTACCTCCTCCCGAGCAGCATCATGAACAAACGCATCCTCTGCGCCGCCGCGGCGGCGGCGCTCGCCCAGGCCTCCCACTCAGCCGACGTCGGCATTTACGGTGCCGTCGATATGTTCGCCGCCGTCAACAACGACAGCGGCGACGTCACTTCCGTCCTGCAGAGCGGCGGCGCCTCCGCCTCCTACGTCGGCATCAAGGGGAGCGAAGACCTCGCCCCCGGCGTCAAGGCCGTCTTCAAGCTTGAAAGCGGCATCCTGGCCGACGACGGCACCTATTCGCAGTCCTTTGCCGGCAATACGAACCGGCTCTTTCACAGGGAATCCTGGCTCGGCATACAAAGCGAGCGCTTCGGGCAGCTGTCGTTCGGACGGCAGTACACGCCGCAGTTCCTCACCTGGGCGATGACCGACGTCACCGGGCTTTCGCTCGGCATGGGCGCCTCGCCCTTCTTTTTCGCCTGCCGCGACGGCGTGCTCGGCGGCGACGATCCGACGCAGGACGACCTGACGAGGCGCAGCAATTCGATTTTCTGGGCAAGCCCCGACCTCGGCGGCGCAACCTTCATGGCCTATGCCGCCTTGGGCGAGCACGGCACTTCGAGCACGCAGGGCAACGTTTACAGCCTGGCTGCCAATTACCGCTCGGGCGGCTTCTTCGTCATGGCCTCCGTGCTGCGGCAGGATTTCGCGCCGGCCAACCTCACCTATGCGCAGGGCGGCCGCGACTACGAAGGGCATGCAAACTATTTCTCACTCGGCATGAGCTACGATGCGGGGTTCACGAAGCTCGCCCTGCAGCTCCAGTACAAGGACGGCGCTGGCTATACGGCACCCGACGGCACAACGGAAGGCCCCGACATCTTTGTCGCGCAGATCGGCGCCTCGACGCCGATGGCAGGCGGCAGGCTCCACACCACCGCCGCCTGGCTGCACGACGCCGACAACGACAGCATGGACGGCGCGGGCCTCGGCGTCCGCTACGACTACCCGCTCTCAAAGCGCACCTTCGTTTACGGCGGCGTCTCCGCCGTCTTCAATGAAAGCCGCGCCCAGCGGTCGATCGAAGCCGGCCCCGACAGCTCGCTGCACATCGCCGCGGCCGAGCCGGGCGACGATGCGCAGATGCTCTTCTTCGGCATGCACCACGCCTTCTGACGGGCGCAGCCCGGCCATTTATTCGCGTGTTTCTCCTCGCGGGCCGTTCCGGTTTTTGAAACCGGGACGGCCTCTTTTTATTTATTTCGCCCGGAAGCTGCCCGCAAAGAGCAGGAGCGCAAACGCAATCGGGATGAAGAACGCCCTCTCGATGCCCCAGCTCTGGGCCACCGAGCCGAGAAGCGGCGGCAAAAAGAGAAGCGACCCGTAGCCGACTGCGGAGACCGCCGAGCAGGCCGCGCCCGGGTCGACGCCGGGCGTCGCGCCCGCGCGGCTCATCACGATCGGGACGGCCGGCGCGACGCCGACGCCCGCGAGGAAGAACCCGCCGAGGCAGAGCGCGGGCGAGTCCGCGAAAATGGCAAGGAGCAGACCAGCGGCAACAAGGAGCGCCCCGCCCGCGAGGAGCGGGAAGTCGCCGACCCTGCCGCGCAACCCGTCGCAGAAGATGCGCACGATCGCCATCGCGAGCGCCGTGACGCCGAAGCTCAGGGCCGCCACCGATTCGGGAGCGCCCTTGGCGGAGTGCAGGAAAATGCTGCCCCAGTCGCCCAAGACGCCCTCGCCCGCGAAGGCGCAGATTTCCATGACGCCGCAGAAATAGATGAAAAGCGGCATCTTCGTGCGCCCCGCCTTTTCCGAGCGCTTGAAATCCTCGAGCAGGTGACGCCTCGCGAAAAACCACAGCACGAGGCAGAGCACCGAAAAGAAGAGGAAGTTCGCGAAGGCCCCCGCGCCGAATCCGGCGAAGGCCGAGCCAAGCAGCGCCCCGAAGATGCACCCGAGGCTGTAGCCCGCCTGCATCTTGCCCGTGTAGCGGCCGCGGCGCTGCACTTCGAGGTCGATCGCCTGCGTGTTCATGCAGACGTCGAAGATCGCCACCGAAAGCCCGAGGCCGGCAAACACCGCAAAAAGCGAGAGCCGTCCCGGCGCAAGGCCGGCAAAGGGCAGGAGCAGGAAAAGCGCGGCCGACGACACCGTGAGAAGCCTTCGCGACGAAAAGCGGCGGATCAGCCTGCCGCAGAAGATGAGGCCCGTCACCGAGGCGATGCCGAGGCAGAGCAGCGCCAGGCCGACGTCCGCATCGCCGATGCCGGCCTGCGCCTTGATGGCCGGCATGCGCGAGGTGAGGAGCGAGTAGTACGCTCCCGCCGAAAAGAAGAAGAAAAAGCAGCTCAGGGTCTCGCCCGGGAGCTCAATGCCTTTGATTTCCATAATTCGAACTGATGCATGAGGCTTAAAGGACAAAAATCATCCGGGCAGCGCTCCCTCGACAGGGAAAGCGTCTGCACGGCAGGAAGGAAGCGGCGCCGGCCCGCGGCCGGGCGCCGTCAGGCCCTCAGTTCAGGTAACCACCGCGGCAAAGCCGAGGCAGAGCAGGGATCGCCCTGCCCTCGGGCCGCCGATGCCGGCCTTTGCCTTGGCGGCCGGGGCAGGCGAAACGGGCAGCAAATGCCCGCCGCCCTCGCGAAGGAAGAAGAAAAAGCACCTCAGGGCTTCTCCCGGGAGCTCAAAACCTTTGATTTCCATGTTTGAACCTCTGAAGCAAAGGCCTCGTATTGTAATGCATGGGCCCCGAAACAGACAAAACGCCTTCGGCGCTATCATTTCCAAGTGTTCACCGGGCGCCGCCGGAAACTTTCCCGCTCGGCCGCTCTTCTTGAGAGAGGTGTCATCAGCATGCGTCAGGTCTTTCAGAGCCGCCCCTGGGTCCACCAGGAAGAACCCGAAGCGCTGGCGGAAGTCTTCCGCCTTTACGGCGTGCGCCGCCGCGTCCCTAAGGGCTACGTCTTTCTCCACGGCTCCGAAAGGGGCGAAGTCAACTACCTGGTGAAAGGCATTGCGTTTTTTGCGTTCGTCGACAGCGACGGCCGCGACCGCATCTTTGCGGTGCTGCCGCCGAAGCGCGTCATCGGCGACCTCGACGCGCTCACCGAATATCGGCTCAACGTCATCGCCGTCACGTCGCGCCCCTGCGAAGTGCTCACGGTCCCGGGCGAGGTGTACCGGAAATTCCTCCGCTCCGATCCGAAGCTCATGGAGCTTTACGCCGTCAGCGCCGTCACCAAGGAAGAGTCCCACATGGAAGGGCTCTTCGCGAACTACACCCTGCCGCTCGAGCAGCGCCTGCTCGCGCTCGCCTCGGCCGTGATCAGCACCTACTACCCGCTCAAGCACGACGGCTGGAATCCCCTCCCCATCGAGCTCACCACCTTTGAAATCGCGGCCATCACGGCGGCGAACCGCTCGAGCGTGAGCACCGTCATCGCGGGCTGGATCCAGAAGGGACTCGCCAAGCGCGAAGGCCGCCTGATCATCCTGCACGGCAAGCTCTTCGAGAGGGAATACGACTGGGAGCGCGACATTCTCGCCGCGCGCCGCAGCCGCAGTCCCGACAAGGAGCTCTTCCCCTGACGGGCTTAAGCCCGCAGACCGGCAAATCTGTTGCCCGGGCAACACCCGCAGTGTTGCCCGCTCAACATCGGCCGCTCGCCTTTCTCTTTATCCTCGGTTTCGTAAAGGTTCGGACGCAGACTTTCCGAACCGCAGGAAAAACAAAGGAGAAAGCTTCATGAGATTCACCAAGCATGCGCTTCGCGCGGCGGTTGCCGCCGCTTTCGCGGGCGCCCTCGGCGCCGCTGCCGCGGCAGACACCCAGCTCACCGCCGACGTGGTCGTCGTGGGCGGCGGCGCGGCGGGCATGTCCGCCGCCACCGCCTCGGTCGACGCCGGCCTCAAGACCGTGCTCCTCGAGAAGAACGCCTTCGTGGGCGGCGGCGCCGCCCTGGCCGAAGGCCTCTTCGGCGCCGAGACGGAATGGCAGCGCCAGCGCAACTATTCGCTTCCCGTCGACTACGCCTACGACAGGATCATGGACTTCACCCACTACAAGGCCAACGGCGCCCTGGTGAAGCGCTTCCTCAAGGGCTCCGCCGGCAACCTCGACTGGCTCGCCGACCACGGCATGAAGTTCAACCTCACGCAGATGTCGACCACGGAGCTCATTTCCTGGCACGTCGTGGGGCCCTACAAGAACTCGGTGCACGGCGCCGCCTACATCCAGCTCCTGAACGACTGGGTGAAGGCGCACGGCGGACAGATCCTCGTCAACACGCCCGCCAAGTCGCTGATTAAAGAAGGCGGCCGCATCGTCGGCGTCAAGGCCGCCGACAACAAGGGCAACACCTACACGATCCGCTCGAAGGCCGTCGTGATCGCCTCGGGCGGCTACGGCAACAGCCCCGAGAAGCTGCGCGAATGGGCGCACGTCGACCCCGACCTCGTGAAGCCGACCGCGCCGCTCAACAAGACGGGCGACGGCATTTCGATGGCCCGCGAAGCCGGTGCCGCCCCCGGCCCGGTCGGCCTGATGCTGCATCCGGGCACCGAAGGCAAGGGCATCAAGTTCCTCGGCGACCTCTACTCCCTCTCCTGGGCCCCGCGCAGCCTGTGGGTGAACGCCGACGGCAACCGCTTCGTGCGCGAGACCGTCGTCCACGAGTTCTCCGACACGGCCAACGCCCTCATGGCGCAGCGCGGCGAGTTCGCCTGGGCGATCTTCGACGAAGACGCCGTGAAGTTCTATGAAGAAAAAGGCATCGACAACGGCGTGGGCGTGCTGGTTCCGACCGGCAAGAAGCTCACCGAGCTGAGAAAGGAAATGGCTGACGCCGAAGCGGCGGATTCCGAATCCTTCAAGAGCGCCGCCACGGTCGATGAGCTCGCCCAAAAGATCGGCGTGCCCGCCGAAAACCTTAAGGCCGCGTTCGATCAGTACAACAAGGCCTGCGACGTCGGCTACGACGCCGCCTTCCAGAAGGAGCAGCCCTGGCTCAACCCGGTGAGGAAGGCTCCGTTCCACGCGCTTCGCATCCGTCCCTATCACTTCACCTCTTACGGCGGCGTCAAGGTTGACCCGTACCTGAGGGCGCTTGACAAGGACGGCAAGCCGATCACCGGCCTCTATGTCGCCGGCATGGACGTCTCGGGCATCTACGGCGACACCTACCCGGTGTTCACCTCCGGCAACGCCTTCGGCTTCTCCTCCTGGTCCGGCCACGCGGCCGTCGACCAGGCCGTGAAGGACCTGAAGCTCAAGTAAGCCGCAGGGAAACCTGTTCTCCTGATGCGGGAGGGCCGGCACGCAGCGATGCGTCCGGCCCTCCTGTTTTTTTGTTTTTGAGCGGCTCCCCTTCCCGCCTTACGCGGCGTGGGCCTTAAGAAGCCGGTGGCGCTCCCAGTAGAAGCGCGCCGTCACGACCATCAGCAGCACCGTGATGTAAAGCAGGTACTCTCCGTAGGGGCCGATCATCTCGGCAAGCGTCTTGCCGCGGAACCCGAAGTCGCGGAACATCTCGAACTGCCAGGTGAGCGGGAAGATGTGCGAAAAGACGTGCGCCCAGCCTGCAAAATCGTGCATGGGCATCGTCATGCCGCCCATGATGAAGCCGGGCGGCACGATGAAGATCATGAACGCGGCGCCGTTGGCGGGCGTCGGCATGCGCCAGGTGACCGTCATCGCGAGGAGCCCGATCGCCAGCGGCAGCAGGAAAAGGCTCGGCAGGTACGCGAGGTAGTTCCCCTTGAAGGGCAGCGCGTCCAAGAAGACGAGCGCCGCCGTGAGCATCGTCACCGCGCCGGTGTACCCGAGGCAGTACGGCACCAGGCGGGCGATCATGGCGAGCGGCCCGCGCTCGAGGATCGACTTTTCCCAAAGGCCCGTGACGTGCACGCGGCCGACGATCATGAGCGAGGTGATGCCGAAGTAAATGCCCGAGAAGAAGTACAGGAACGCGGCCACCGTGATGTTGAGCGAGTTGGTCGGGTTGAAGAGCCGGCGGATGACGACGCTGATCGAGCCGCCCGAGGAGCCGGACGAGCTCGCCGCGCCGATCGCGGCGACATTGTCGTAGCTCACGCCCGCGCCCTCCTCGGCGGCGATTTCCGCAATCGAGTTGAACACCTCGCCGTTCTGGCCCGCGTTGGTCTGGTCGGCGAAATAGCCGACGCGGGCGGCGTTCTTGTGGGTGAGCACCGCTTCGGCGAAGCCCTCGGGGATATAGACGGTGCCGACGAGGCGGTCCTGCTTGAGCAGGTAAACCGGGTCGGTCGGCGAGCGGACGATCTTCGCCACGCGGATGTCGCGCGAGGAATCGAGCGCTTCGATGAAGCGGGCGCTCTGCCCCGTGCGGTCGAGGTCGATCACCGCGACCGGCGCCTCGATCACGCTCATCTGCGAGAAGATCGTGCCGAGCACGAGGCAGGTCACGATGGCGGCCATGATCGAGAGCTTGTGGTACGGCACGAAGTGCCCGGAGGTCATCGCGTCGAGCTCTTCGAACATCGCGTCGCGGCAGTCGGCAAGCCACTTGGGGAGCCGGGACTCATGCGCTTCAGCCATGGATCTTCACCTCGATCGTCGTGCCCGGCACGAGACCTTTCTGCGGCGTGATGTAGATGCGCGCGATGAGCGAGGCGAGGTCGGCCTGGCCGCGCTCGCGCGAGCCGCGGATGTCGGCAAAGGACGGCGCCCTCGAGAGCACGCGCACCGTGCCCTCGACCTTGCGCCCGTCGGGCGTCTCGCCCACCACGCGGGTGCCTTCGGCAAAGCGCGCGGCGTCCTTTTCATTCACGTAGATTTCGTAGTACTGGCGCCGGCTCTGCAGCAGGACGGCGGCCGTGTCGGAGGGCACGATCTCGCCCTTCTGATAAAGGAGCCGCACGATCTTGCCGTCCTCGGGCGCGGCAAGCGTGAGGCGCGACTTCTGCACCAAAAGCGAATCGAGCGAGGCGCGGAGCTGGTCGCCCTGCGCTTCGAGCGCCTTCACTTCGAGGCGGCGGTTCTCGATCGAGGCGCGCGAGTCGCTCACGGCCGAGAGGTGCATGCCCTCGGCGCTTCCCGTGCGCGCGAGCTTCTGCATCTCGGCCTTGGTGGCGCCCACCGTGGCGGCGGCAAGCGCCTTGCGGGCGTTCTCAGCCGAGGCGACGGCGCTTTCCCAGGCGTTTCTCGCGGAGTCATAGGAGGCCTGCGAAACGGCGCCCGTCTTCACCAGGGTCTGGGCGCGGCGGTAGTCGGCTGCGGTGCGGCGCTCGCTCGAAACGGCGGAATTCAGGGCCGCCTGCAGCGCCTCGGCGCTGCGCCAGCGGTTTTTCTCGTCGGTCGCGGCCGCCTCAAGGTCGATGTCGATCTGCTTCCAGCCGTTTTCTACCTCCGCGGCGTTCTGCGCGATCTGCGCCTTCGTGCTGCGGATCGAAATGTCGGTGTCGGTGGGGTCGAGCGCCATCAGCACGTCGCCCTTCTTCACCGTGCTGCCTTCGAGGAAGGGCCGCTCGATGAGCTTGGCGGAGACTTTTTCGAACGCGACGTTCACCTCTTCGGCGGTGAGGATGCCGTACTTCTGGCGCTGCGCGAGCGTGTCGGCGTCAAAGCGCGCGCCCGTGAGGATCAGCAGGGTGCCCGCGCAGATCAATGCGCCGAACACGATGAGCGGCTTCACGAGCACATTGCGCGGCGGCCTGTTCTCCGGCGTGCGCGAGGCGCGCGAGGGCTTTGCGGAGGGCTGTTCGGCCTCTTCGGGGCCTTTTTCTTCTTTCTGCATTTTCCTTTTTCTCTGTTTTCTTGCTTTGTTATGAATGAAATCAGGCGCGCGGCTCGCTTTCGAGAAGCTTCACGAGGAGCCGCACCAATTGGTCGAGGTCCTTTTTGTCGAGCCGGCGCGCAAGCTTTTCCTCGCGCTCGATGTGCACGGGGAGCACGCGCTTTAAGAGCGCCTTCCCTTCTTCGGTGATCTTCACCACGCGGGCGCGGCCGTTGTCCGGGTCGCGCTCGACGGCGGCAAGGGGCTTCGCGGCAGCCTGCATGCGCTTCAGCATCACCGAGATGGTCGGGACAGATACGCCCACCGCCTCGGCAAGCGCCTGCACGCCGAGCCCGTCGGGGCGGGAGCGGAGCGCCATGAGCAGGATGAACTTTCCTTCCGAAAGCCCCTCCTCGCGCTCGAGCGGCTCGAGGATCTCCTCGTGCACGAGCCCCGCGGCGCTCATCACCGCCAGCGCCAGCTCCGGCGCTTCGGGCTCGGCGCTCGCGCCCGCCCCGCTGATCGTCCTTCTGATGTCTTCCCGGCTGGGAAGCCGCCTTTTCCGATAGTTCATGAGAAATAGTTAGTCGGCTAAATATCGAGACCGCAATTGTAGAAAATTTTTTTCTTTTTTGTAAGTGAAAAAGGCGGTATGCCCCGCGCTTTACATTGCGTGCAAAGTGTGAGCAACAAAACGAAAGCGCCCGGCTTCGCGTTGAGCCGAGGCGCTCCAAGGTAAATCGGCGGCCCTGCGCCGTCCTGCTTTCGCTTCAAAGGAACTGCGCGCCGACGATGCCCATGAGCATGAGCGGGATGTTGAAGACGAGGAAGGTCGGCACGCACGTGTCCCAGATGTGGTTGTGCTGGCCGTCGGCGTTGAGGCCGCTCGTGGGCCCGAGCGTGCTGTCGGAGGCGGGGCTGCCCGCGTCGCCGAGCGCGCCGCGGCCGTCATGAGGAGCACCGTCGCGGGGAGCGAGAACCCGACCGCCTGGCAGAGCGGCACGTAGATCACGGCGAGGATCGGCACCGTGCCGAACGACGTGCCAATGCCCATTGTGACGATGAGGCCGATCAGCGTGATGATCGCCGCCGAGAGGATCTTGCTCGTGCGATGAAGGGCACGACGCTTTCGATAAGCTCCTTCACCGCGCCGGTTTCCTTGAGCACCGCGGCGTAGCCGCTCGCGATCAGCATCACGAAGGCGATGAGGCCCATCATCGAGATGCCGCTTTCGATGCGCGAGTCGAGCTCGGAAAAGCGAAACGCCCTGCCCACCATCATGACGGTGAGCCCAAGGAGCGCCGCGAGCGGCAGCGACTCGAGCGTCACCTGCACGACGACGGCGAGCAGGATCGCGGCGAGCGTCACCCAGTGCTTGGCGTTCAGCTTTTCAGGCGCCTCCTCCGCTTCGGCGCCTGCAAAGGGAATGTTCTTATAGTCCGCGCGGGCGGCGGTACATGACGAGCACGGCAAAGAGAAGGCCGCAAACATCGAGAGCCCGAGGAGCCAGGCGACCGAGGCGACGTCCGAGACCGTCGTCTTCATGCCGCTCGACGTCATGCTGTCGGCGACGATGCCCTGGAAGATCAGGCCGAAGCCGATCGGGAGCGAAATATAGGGTGCCGTAAGGCCGAACCCGAGCGCGCAGGCCACCGCGCGCCGGTCGAGCCGCATTGCGGTTCATGAGCGTGAGGAGCGGCGGATCAGGAGCGGGATGAAGGCGATGTGCACCGGCACGACGTTCTGCGAGAGGCAGCTGATGAACGCGATCGTGAGGCAGAACGTCACGGGCCGCTCCGCCATGTGGCGGCTCAGCCAGTTGACGAGCAGCTGCATCAGGCCCGTCTTCGCGATCGAGACGGCGAAGGTGCCGAGCAGGATGTAGGAGAGCGCCGTCATGGCGTTGCCCGAGAAGCCGTCGGCCAGCACGGTCATGGTCTTGGTGATGCTCAGCCCGCCCGCGAGACCCGCGACGAGCGCCGCAACGAGGAGCGAGATCAGAACATTGACCCTCGCGAGGCACAGCGCGCACAGCGCGACGACGGAAAGGATGATCGGATTGAGCAGGATGTCCATCGGAGACTCCGGGCAAATGTAAGCAGAATTTGCCAAGGATACCCCATCGCGCCCGCGAAGGGGCCGCGGCAGCGACCGCGGCTCTCCTTTTCCGCTCAGCCGACCTGCAGCAGGTCGTCCCAGCGCGTCGTGTAGCAGGGCGTCATCCGGTCACGGCGCATCTTCCAGTCGCCGCTCCCGAGCTTTGCGGAAGCGCAGCGCACGGTTCCCTTGCCCCAGCGCGCCTCGAGGGCGTCGAGCGAGGCCATCAGCGCCCGGCGGCGCTTCCTTTCCGGCCTCGCCTCCGTCGTCAAAGAGCGAGGGCTGCACGGCAGTGCCGCTTCCCGCCGGCCGCAGGTCGGAGAGCACCGCCCCCGCCTTGCGGTAAAGGAAGCCCGGCCTGAAGGCGCGGGCCGCAAGCTCCGCGGCCTTCTCCGTCAGCGCAATCGTGTCGCTGCTCGGGTGCTCGAGCGCTTCGGAAGGCGATGCGGCGTACTGCGGCAGCTCCTCCCTGAAGGGATCGGTGTGGAAGAAACACCCCCACCCTGCCCGCCTCGAGCCCGAGGGAGCGCAGCGTGCGCGCCGCGGAATCCATGTGTTCGGTGACGGCGGCGAGCACCGAGCCGAAGTCGGGCACGGCCTTGCCGAAGGTGCGCGAGCGGAGGATCTGCTGCCGCGCGGGCGGGGTGCTCTCGAACGGGATCACGCTGACGCCGCGCAGCTCGCACCACGTCGCTCGAGCACCACGCCCGCCCGTGCGGCGCACCTGCGCGGCCGGCATGCAGACGAAGTCCCAGGCGCTCTCGACGCCGCGCTCGAGCAGCGCCGAGGCAAGCCGCGAGCCGACGCCCCAGATCTCGCCCGCGCTCTGCGAGGCGAGCCGGGCGCGGCGCTCTTCCCTGCTCATGTCGAGCCAGTTGGCGACGCCGCCGAAGCGATCGTCGGTCTTGGCCAGGTGGTCGCAGAACTTCGCGAGCGTTTTCGTGGGCGCGATGCCCACGCACACGGGGATGCCCGTCCAGCGGAGCACGCGCTCGCGCACGGCGCGGCCTAACTCGGTCATGTCGCCCGGCATGCCCGTGATGTCGGGAAAACTGCTCGTCGATCGAATAGATCTCCTGCGTGGGCAGCAGCGAGCGCACGGCCGCCATCATGCGGTTCGACATCGACTGGTAGAGCTCGTAGTTGCTCGAAAAGACCGCCACGCGGTGCGCCGCGGCGAGGTCACGGATCTTGAAGAACGGCGTGCCGCGCGCGATGCCGAGCGCCTTGGCTTCCTTGGTGCGCGTCACACGCAGCCGTCGTTGTTCGAGAGCACGACGACGGGGCGGCGGCGCAGCTCGGGCCGGAAGACCCGGTGCACCGAGGCATAGAACGTGTTGCCGTCGAGGTGAAGGATGAGCGACACGGCCGCCCCCTCCCTGCTGCGGGGATTATTTCCTCAGCCGGCGCCCGATGCCCGTGACCACGCCCTCGACGGAAAACTCCTC
Source organism: Burkholderia sp. (assembly GCA_047777475.1). Lineage (GTDB taxonomy): Bacteria > Pseudomonadota > Gammaproteobacteria > Burkholderiales > Burkholderiaceae_F > Sutterella. The sequence goes on along the minus strand of JBKEET010000001.1, from coordinate 499,650 downwards.
GAGGGGCGACGGGCGGAGCACCGGATAGCCGGCGGCGGCGTTCTCGGGGCGCAGCTCCACGCGGGAGCCGCGCTTGAAAAAGCGCTTGACGGTGAACGAGCCGTCGTAAAAGGCGAGCACGATGTCGCCGTTCTTCGGCTCAAGCGAGCGGTCGACGATGAGGATGTCGTGCGGATGGATGCCCGCGTCGATCATCGAGTCGCCCGAGGCTTCGACCACATAAGTGGCCGCCGGGCGCTCGACGAAGTAGTCGTTGAGGTTGAAGTCCTCGGTCTCGTAATCGGCGGCGGGCGACGGGAAGCCGCAGGCCGCGTGCATGTCGACCCGCGGCACCGTGACGGGCGCCGCGTCGGCGGCGACGGGCCGGATCCAGGGCGGCAGCTCACGCGGCACGCGAAGCGTCTGCTCGTTGGCGGCCCCTTCTTTCAGCGCCTTCTCGATGATCGCGCGGATATAGGCGTTGCCGCCCCGCGCCTCGCAGTGCTGCGCGGCCTCGGGCGTGAGCCTCACGGAGCGCACCACGCTGTAGCGGCCGCTTCCCGCGGGCCGTCCCGCGCCGGGGCGCCGCCCGCCGTGCGTTTTAAGAGCCTTGTCGGTCATGCTGTTCACCTTGAAAATCTGTCTGTCTTAATTATTGTAGTCGATTTTTCAAGATGGCCTTCCCTTTTGCAGGAGGATGACTAGAGAAGCAAAGGGAAGCCCCGGCAAAGGGAGCGGTCCCTGCGCACACGGAAATTTCTTGGAAAGCCGGCAAAAGCGGATTCTAGCGGGAACGGCGCCGCCGCCCGACCTTTTCTTTTCACCGGCAAGGAAAAGGCGCCTTCCGAGACTTTCCGAAAGGCGCCGAACGCTAATTATTCTTTTCAGCGTCAAAGCACGCCGGGGGATGACGGCATGCTCAGGCAGTGATCGCTCCGCTCGAGTAACGGTCAGCGGGGACTCTGTTTTTCTTTGAAGCGGTGCCTTGCTTCGGGGGAGAAGCTGAAAACCACCGCTTTCTTGATGATTATTCTTACAGAAAGAAATGTCACGAGAGCGACAGGTTCGGCAAAAAATGTCAAAAAAATTACATGTCTGTCAGATCGGGCATCATGTAGCCGACGCGTGAGAAATTCGTGATGACCGACGCCTCGGGGTCGAGCTCCGAGAACTTGCGGCGCACGCGGGCAACGGTGACGCGAAGCGTGTTGAGCTCGCCCACCATCTCGCTGCTCCAGACGGCGCGCAGCAGCGTCTCGTGCGTCAGCACCGCGCCCTTGGTCTTCATCAGCGTCCAGAGCAGCCGGAACTCGGTGTCGCTGAGCCTGACGGCATCGCCCCGCCACGTGCACTGCCGGGACGAATAAGAAAGCTTGAGCGGCCCGTTGACAAGCTCGTCGGCCTTGGCGCCGGCCGCGGCCGTCGTCCCCGCGCGCCGCAGCAGCGCGTGGATGCGCGCGATGAGCTCCTCGGGCGCGAAGGGCTTCGTGAGGTAATCGTCCGCCCCCGCCCTGAAGGCCTGCGTCTTGTCGGAGAGCTCGCCCTTGGCGGTGAGCATGATCACCGGCACGGAACTGACGGCGCGCACGTGCTCGAGGACCTCAAGCCCGTCGAGCCCCGGCATCATAAGGTCGAGGATCAGCATGTCGGGCTTGGCGTTTGATTTCGCGAACATCTCGAGCGCCTGCTCGCCGTCGCCCGCGGCCATCACGTCGAAGCCCGCCTGCTCGAGGCTCACCGAAAGCACGCGCCGAATGCGGCTTTCGTCGTCTGCAATCAATATCGTCGGTTTAGCGTCCTTGGGTTTCTTCCTGTGCGTCCGGCGAAGCTTCGTCCTCGGCCGAATCGATGCCGACGGGCAGCTCGATGACGAAGACGGCGCCGCTCTGAACGCCTTTCTGCAGCCAAATCCGGCCGCCGTGCGCCTTGGCAATGGCGCGGGCGATCACGAGGCCGAGGCCCGTGCCGCCGGTGCGCCGGCGGTTGCCGCGCTGCACTTGGTAGAAGCGGTCAAAAATTCTCTCGGCGTCCTCGTCGGCCACGCCGACGCCGTTGTCCGCGACCGTGATGCGGATCAGGTCCCTGCCGTCGCTGCCGGTGGTCGCGCCGGCCTGCACCACGACGCGGCTCGGCACGCCCGCCCTCGCGTAGCGCGCCGAATTGGTGAAGAGGTTGAGGAAGAGCTGCTGCAGGCGGCTTGCGTCGCCGATCATGCCTTCGGCGTCCTCGTCGACGCCGATGACGATGGTCTGGTCCGGGCTCTGCCGCTTGGCGAAGCGGGCCGCCTTGGTGAGCACCTGCCGAAGCGAAATCGGCACGCGCTCGATCGCGAACGAGCCGCCGTCGATGCGGGCCACGTCGAGCCAGTCGGCAATGAGCGTCTGCAGGTGGAGCGAGCTTTCCTCAAGGTCGGTGAGCAGCTCCTGCTGCGTCTCGGGGGAAACCTTCGTGCCCTCTTTCTTTGCCTTGATGAGCGCGTCGATCTGCAGGCGGATTGCCTGCACCGGCGTGCGCAGCTCGTGGGCGGCCATCGAGATGAGGGTCGTCTTCATGTGCGAGAGCGCCTCGCGCTCGGTGGCGTCGTGGAGCAGGCAGCCGATGGCGTTCTCCTCGTAGCCCGCGTGACTAAGCGAAAAGCGCACCGCATCGAGCTGCCGGCCGCCGATCGAAAGCATCCGCGCCTGCGGCTCGGCGTTTGCCGTGTCGTAGCCTTCGAGCAGGAAGGAAAGGTCGGCCCCCCTGAACGTCCGCTCTTCGCCGAGCAGTTCGCTCGCGCGCGGGTTCGAGGTGCGGCAGCGCCCGTCGCTGTCCATCACGACGACGCCGTCGGCCAGGCTCTCGAAAAGCGAATGCAGGAAATGGTTGCTGCGGCTGAGCGCCTCGGTGCGGTCCTGCACCTGCCGCTCAAGGGTCTGGTTGAGCCTGGCGAGCGCCGCGGTCTTCTCGTTAAGCCTGCGTCCCGTTGTCTCCATGTTTTCCTGCACGAGCCTCAGCTCCTGCGGCGAAGTGATCAGCTCTTCGGGCGCCACCGCCGTGCCGGCGTGCCGGAGGTAGCGCATCAGCTTGTCGACGGCCACGACGAGCCGCTTGCTGATGACCATCGAGCAGCAGAGGCTCAGCAGGATCATCAGCGCGAGCAGCCCGACGGACGTGATCCACACCTGGCGCACATGCGCGTCGCGCACGTCCTTGCGCACGTAGGTCATCACCTCCCAGCCGCCCTGGCTGGCGGGAAGCCGCTTGACAACGGCGTACAGCTTGCGGTTCGGCGCCATCGGATCGGAAATAAGGTGCACCTTATGCTCGGCAAGCGGTGCCGGAGGGTTGAACTCAGCGCCGGCCGGCGTCGGGTAAAGTTCCTTGCCGCCGTTGTCGTAGACGACGGCGCCGAGCTCGTCGGGCATCGAATAGCGGATGGTGCGGCCGATTTCGGCGAGGTCGATGGCCGCCGAAACGACGCCGAGGCGATGGTGACGGGTGCCGTCGATCGGCATGTAAATATTGGCCGTCAGCCCTCGGTAGGCGCCCATGGCGCGGAAGATCGGCGAAACGATGATCGTGCCCTCGGCCATCGCAAGCGCGGCCAGGTGGTTCTGCATCGTATGGTCCTGCCCAATGTTGGGCTCGCCGCGGTCGTTGTACGCCGGGTAAAAGGCGAGGCTCGTGAGCGTCGGATCGTCAACGTGCACGTTGAGGAAGAGCGGGAACTGCTAGACGATGTTCTTCACCTGCGTCTGCAGCATCGTGTTGGCAAGATCGCCCGGCGTTTCCTCGAGCTGCTCGGCAGCGGCGCGCTCGGTGAGGCGCACAAGCTGCTTGGCGACGTGGATGCGGTAGGAAAGGCGCTCTGCCGCCGTTTCCGTAATGCGGATCTGCGAGGCCTCTTCGGCGCGGATGCTCTGCTTCGCTTCGGAAAGCTGGTTGAACATCAGCACCGAAACCGGAATGCACATAGCCGTGAAAAGGCCCAGAAAAAGTTCGGTGCGGTATTTCATGGCGAAGTGCGGAAATCGTTAGGAAATCTTTTCTGAAACAACGAATATGCGTTCAAGGCGTTCTTGAGTTCAGACTGATTTTAATCGCAAAATCCGCCGTCATCGATTTTTTGCAAAGACAGCCCGGCACGGGGCGCAGCTTGCCGAATCTGCAAGAAGCGCGGCCGAGACTTGCGGAAAATGAAAATTGCCCTTCGATTTTTTAAATAAAATCGGATGCATCAAATAAATAAGCCTGTCTTAAATATCAAACTTTTAACGATATGCTCTGCATGGAATCGGATGCTTTTGCCGCCGCCCCGAACCAAACGGTCCGCACCCGGCGCGCCGGGGAGGCATCGTGAGCGGTGCCGCCAAGGGCTTTGCGCTCGCCGTGACCGCGGGCTTCTGCTGGGGCTCGATGGCGGTGGCGGGCCAGTACCTGATGACCGGGTTCGGCTTTTCCGCCGAGGACCTCGGCTGCCTGCGCGTGTTCGGCGCGGGCGTGATCCTTGCCGTGCTCTCGCTCCTCTTCCACCCGAAGGACGCGCGGCGGATCTTCACCGACCCCGCCGTCTTCCGCGATGTGCTCGTCTACGGCTTCGGCGTCCTCGGCGTGCAGTACACGTGCTTTCTTTCGATCCGCGACGCCAACGCCGCCACGGCGGCGATCATGGTGCTCACCTGCCCCCTCTTCGTGATCGGCTGGCAGGCGCTCGCCGAGCACCGTCGCGTCGCCGGATCCGAGGCGGCGGCCTTTGCGCTCGCCACGGCCGGCACGGTGCTGCTGGTCACCAAAGGCCGGTTCGATGCGCTCTCGTTTTCGGCCGCGGGCGTTTTCTGGGGGCTGCTCTCAGCGGCGATCGGCGCGTTCTGCACGCTGCAGCCCGCGCGGGTCCTCAAGAAAATCAGCGTGATGCCGCTCGTCGGGTTCGGCATGCTGCTCTCGGGCACCGCCTCGCTCTTCTTTCATTCGCCTTCCGACATCGCGGGCACGTTCACGCCGCTGTCGTCCGCGCTCACCCTTTATATAGTGGCGGTCGGCACGGCGCTGGCGTTTTTCTGCTACCTGAAGAGCCTGGCCTTCGTCCCGCCTTCCGTGACGGCGATCCTCGCCGCTTTCGAGCCCTTCTTCGCCGTGCTCCTTCCGGTGCTGCTCCTCGGCATGAGCTTCAGCACGGCCGAAGTGATCGGCGGCCTCTGCATCTTCGCCATGGTGTTCGTGCTCGCGGCCGGCCAGCGGAAAGCCGCGGCGAAGGCCGCGGCAAAGCCCTCCCCGGAGTGCTGAGGCGCATCGTTCTCCCGTCGAAATACCATAAAAGCCGCCGCGCCCAGAAGGAGCGCAGGCGGCTTTGTCATCGGCGGCCCGTGCGGCCGGTTATTTCAGATTCGGGAACGTCACGACGTGGCAGTCGTTGCAGATCGCCCGCGAGGCCTTGTGCTCGGCATGGCACGCCGTGCACTCGACCGTATTGCCGTAATGCGGGGATGCATGCGGGAACTTCTCGAACTTGTTGGGCTTGCTCGGGATCTTGTCCATCGTGCCGTGGCAGCCGATGCAGGCCTTGTCCGACGGGCGCGCCGTCGGCACGGCGGTCTGGTGGCAGGTTTCGCACTTCATCGTGCTGCCCATGAGCTTCTCATGGAACGGCTTCATGGGCACGTCGGCGGCGAAGGCCGACGCGGCGAACACGGAAAGGAGCGCGGCCAAAAGGAACGTTTGCTTCTTCATTTGCTTTCTCCTTTTCAACTGGCAGAACGGCGGCCTGCGGCGCTGTGGCCGGCAATCTGTCCGAAGACCAGGCCGTCAACCGAGGAGCAGCCGCCGAGGCGGTCCATGCCGTGCGTGCCGCCCGTGACCTCGCCGGCCGCATAAAGGCCGGGAATGGGCTTCAGGGTACGGAAATCGACCACTTCCGCCTTCGTTGTGATGGAGACGCCGCCCATGCAGTAATGGAGCTTCGGCGAAAGCCTGAGCGAGTAGAACGGGGGCTCGAGCTTCGTCTTCACGTCAAGCGGCTTCTTGAACGGATCGGCCTTCTTGCCCGCCACGATGTCGTTCCAGTCATCGATCGCCGCCTGCAGGGCCTTCGGGTCGACGCCCTGCAGCTTCGCAAGTTCCTCGACGCTGTTCGAGCGGCGCACGGTCCCTTCGCGGTAAGCCGCCTTGAAGCCTTCCGCCCTGTCGGCCGTGGCCTGCGAGCAGAAGGTGAACGGATAGTTCGGGTGCTCGCGCGTGCCCTTGGCCAGCACGGCAAGCTCGGCGTCCGCCCTCGTGCGGCGGTCGGCAAGCTCATTCATGAAGCGCTTGCAGGTTTTCGGATCGAGCGCGATGCCTTCGGCAAAGGAATAGTCGGCAAAGAAGCTGCCGGGGCCGGCGCCCTTCTCGTCGGGCGAGGCCCAGGGCCCAAGCTGGTACACGTCGAGCATCACGGGGAGCGCGCCAATCGAGAGCATCGCCTTGATCATGGTGGCGTCGGCGCCCGGCTGCGACGTGCACTCCAGGTTCTGGTAGGCCGGCATTGTCGCCTTGATGAAGTCATGGTCCTGGCCCCAGCCGCCCGAGGCGACGATGACGCCGAGGCGGGCGCGCAGCGATTCCATGCCCTTGTCCGTATCGGTCCGCCAGTCGTAGTCCTTGCGCACGTTGACGCCGAGAACCTCGGAGCCGTCGCGGACGATTTCCTCAACGCAGGTGCGGTTGCGGAACTCGATGCCCTCCTTGAGGAGCCAGTTGTGCATCGGGACGACCACGCCGCCGCCCGAGGCGTTCGTCGGGATATGCGCCCTCGGTGCGCTGTGACCGCCGAGACGGATCACCTTGTCCATTAATTTAACGCCGCACTCCATGAGCATCGGGTAAACCGTATGCGCCTGCTCCGAGAGCGTGCGGGCAAGGTCGGGATGGTTGAAGCCGCGTCCCGCCTTGATCATGTCCTTGGCCATCAGCTGGGGCGAGTCAGTGATGCCCTTCGACTTCTGCAGCTCGGTCTGTGGCATGCACATTAGGCCGCCGCAGATAGCAGAGTTGCCGCCGTAGGACACCATCTTCTCGAGGATGAGGATCTTCTTCACTCCGTCCTTATGCGCGGCATAAGCCGCGGCCAGGCCGCCGAAGCCGGAACCCACGATGATGATGTCGTAGGTTTCGTCCCAGCTGTAAGCCTGAGTGGCGCGCGGGCGGGCGTTCGCCGCACCGATGCCCGCGGCCAGCATGCCGGCCGCCGTGCCGCTCAGCAGGCGGCGGCGTGACACGAGATGACTGCTGCTCATAATGCTCTCCTTTCAACAACGCTTTCGGCTATTATTTGCACCAATGGTCAAATAAATTGTATAAATCAAGATATTCTTCGACCATTGGTATAAATACCTGTTTACCTGAATTTCACCGCTGTTTCAGTAAAATGACCGGCGTGATTCACCCGCAGAACCAATAAACGTGAGCAGCAAAGACAAACACGCAGAAATCAAGAGAGGCCGCGCCCGCGCAACCAACGCGCTCGGGCAGAGCACGAAGGACAGGATCGTGCAGGCCTACGCCAAGCTCATCCGCAGGCGGCGCACGGCCGACGTCTCCGTCGACGACATCGCCGCCGCGGCCAAGGTGAAGAAAGGCACACTCCTCTATCACTTCGGGAGCAAGGAAGGGCTGCAGCTCCAAATGGTGCGCGACTACGCCGCGCACCTTGAGGAGCGCTACCAGGCGGGCATCCGCGAGGCGAGGAAAAAGTGGCCGGAGCTTCCCGACGCGGTGGCAGGCTTTGCCGAGTGGTACCGCTGGTTTTATGCTTCGGCGCAACCCGGCTACACCGACTACGGCCTCGCGATCCTCTCGCTTGCCGCGAAAAATTCAAAGCTCATCGAGCCGGTTAACAGCTGGTACGAGTCGCTTTTTGCGCGCATCCGCGATTCGGCCGGCCCGGAAAGCCCGGCCACTGTCATCGTGTTGGCGCTCGAAGGCCTCTTCTACCTGAACCACTTTCACGTGAACGCCCTCCCGCCCGGCGAGACCGACGCCCTCTTGAAGCGCCTCCTCGCGCCCGAGCTTTACGAAAAGCTGCAGCGCTGACGGCAAAATTAAGCCAACGATCGGCACCCTCGCCCGTCCGGGCAAGAGCCCTCTTCCGAGGCCGGGGCCCGTTCTGCTTCCGGACGAAAGCATTGACTGTTCCCTGTCATCGGCTTTGCCGTCAAACAGCGGGCCGCGCAGAGTGCGGATGTCGTTTTAAGCTCATCGGCAGCCGTCGCTGTTTCCAGTAGGCAGCAACTCTTCAGGTCCCGCCTCTCTGTGTGCCTGAGATCTGCACGCTGAAGGCAAAAAATGATCAAATGCCGGCGCCTTGGGAACACCGGCGGCCCAAAATTGCTCTTTTAACAGCAAATCCTGTCAAGCGTGCCATCTGCGTATAGCCTATGTTTTATCTGTACTTTTTGAAGGGACCGCAAAATGGCAGAAAAGGCAGGCATTGCTTACGACCTTAACACCGCGCCTGACTATATCTCTCTCAGATCCGAAGATATGATGGCGACCTTCAAAATCGGCAAGACGTCTTTATGGCGTTGGGTCAAACTGAAATAATTACCTCCTCCCTACGATTACGGCGGCAGGGCGGCGCATTGGACGATCGGACAGATTCGTGACCGGCAATCCCGCCAGAGCTATGGCGCTGACCCAAAAAGTGAAAGACGAAATGGTCAGGGAGTGCAAGCTCAAACTAGTTGCACGGCGGCGGGTGTGCGGAGATTTTGACCTCTTTTAATCGTCAGCGATGTCCTGACAGCAGTCGCGGGACCGGGCAGGGCACCGCGCCGAAAAAAAGCCTGACGGTTATCTCGTCAGGCTTTTTTGTTGCTATATCTCCACAGTGAAAACCCTTATCAGAACTGAAGAAGAACCACAGAAAAACAGAAAAAAACTGTGGGAAAAACAGTGGGAAATTCCGTCTTTCCTGCCCTCTTCTCCCGGCTCCAAAGTGCATTTGCACCGCGGGACTTGATCCGTTTAATCAGCCGGAAACGCTTTTATCAGAGGCTTTTGCCTTGCCCCAGACATCGCCCCACGAACCCGTGAGGGCGCCCTTGGCGTAGTCAACCACACGGTTTTCAAAGAAATTCGTGTGCGAGACGCCGAGCATCGCGTCCACCCACGGAAGCGGGTTGTCGCCGCTCTTGAAGATGGGCTTGAGGCCAAGGCCCATCAGGCGGCGGTCGGCGATGTAGCGGATGTAGGCGCGCACCTCTTCCTTCGTGAGGCGCTTCATCTCGGAAACGCCGAAGGCCAGGTCGATGAACGCGTCCTCGAGCTCGACCATCTTCTCGGCGATGCCGTAGATCTTGGCCTTGAGCTTGTCGGTCCAGAGCTGCGGGTTCTCCTTGATGAACTCGCGGAAGACCTTCGTCATCGACTCGGTGTGCAGCGTCTCGTCGGCAATCGACCAGGCGATGATCTGCCCCATGCCCTTCATCGTGCCGTTGCGCGTGAAGTTGAGGAGCATCACGAACGACGAGAAGAGCTGCATGCCCTCGGTGAAGCCCGAGAAGGCGGCGATCTGTGCGGCCAGGTCTTCCTTGTCCTCGCAGACCTTGTTGAAGAAGTCGTGCTTGGCGGCCATCGCGTCGTACTGCAGGAACTCGTTGTAAATCGACTCCGGCAGGCCGAGCGTCTCGATCAGGTGCGAATAGGCGGCGATGTGCACCGCTTCGCGCGCCGCGAAGCTCGAGAGCATCATGCGGAGCTCCGGCTGGCGGAAGCGCGGCAGGTATTCGTTCACATAGGCGCCCGAGACGTCGATGTCGCCCTGCGTGAAGAAGCGCAGGATCTTCGTGAGGAAGTCCTTCTCGCTCTCGGTGAGCTTCTGGTTGTAGTCTTTCACGTCCTCAAGCATCGGCACTTCGGTCCAGAGCCACTGCATCTGCTCGGACTGCATGAAGGCTTCGTACGCCCACGGATAGGAAAACGGCTTGTAATACGTGCGCGGGGCAAGCATCCCCTTTTCTTCGAGTTTCACCGTCATGGCCTCACCCCTCGCAGGCAATGCACGTCGTGTTGTCGGCGACGGCCTGCATGTTGATTTCGTCCTCAATGCGCCGGCGCTGCGCCTTGACGCCGACGCGGTCGGCCTTGCGCAGCTTGTCGGAGCGGTTGTAGTAAAGGCTCTTCAGGCCCTTCTTCCAGGCCATGAAGTGGCAGGCGTGCAGATAGGCAATCGACACGTCGGGCGGGAAGAAGAGGTTCACGCTCTGGCCCTGGTCGATGAACTTCTGCCGGTCGGCCGCGAGCTCAATGATCCAGCGCTGGTCGATCTCGAAAGCCGTCTTGAAGACCGCCTTCACATTGTCGGGCAGGTCATCGCGGTGCTGGATCGAGCCGTCGTGGGCGACGATGTCGGCCCAGACTTCCTCGTTGTCCATGCCGCGGCGAGCGAGCTCCGCCTTGAGGAAGCGGTTCTTCATGATGTAGGCGCCGGAGATCGTGTCCTGGCGGTAAATGTTGGCGCGGTAAGGCTCGATCGACGGGCTCGTGCCGCCCACGATGAGCGAGGACGAGGCGTTCGGCGCCACCGACATCCAGTGCGAGAAGCGGCGCATGACGCCCGAGTCGGCCGCGTCCGGGCACGGCCCGCGGCGCGCGCAGAGGTGCTTGTCGGCCTCTTCGCACTGCTTGCGGATGTGGTTGAACATCGCCATGTTGGTGACCTTGGCGACGACCGACTCGAACGGGATGCCGTTCTTCTGCAGGTAGGCGTGGAAGCCGAGCGCGCCGAGGCCCACCGAGCGCTCGCGCATCGCCGAGTAGCGGGCGCGCGCGATCGTGTCGGGCGCGTGGTCGATGAAGTACTGCAGCACGTTGTCGAGGAACTCGAGCGCGTCCTCGATGAACATCGGCGAATGGCGCCACTGGTCGTAGTACTCGAGGTTGACCGAGGAGAGGCAGCACACCGCGGTGCGCTCCTTCGAGGTGGGAAGGAAAATCTCGGTGCAGAGGTTCGAGCCGTTGATGCGCAGGCCCTTGTCCTTGAGCCACGAGGGGAGCGCCCTGTTCGCGGTGTCCGTGAAGATGAGATAGGGCTCGCCCGTGTGCATGCGCATCTCGAGGATGCGCTGCCAGAGGTCGCGCGCCGAGACGCGGTCGATCACCTCGCCCGTCGACGGGTGCTTGAGCTCCCACGTGTCGTCGTAGTCGGCGTCGCGCATCGAGGCTTCGATCTTCTCCATGAAGGCGTCCGGGATGCAGACGCCGTGATGGAGGTTGAGCGCCTTGAGGTTCTGGTCGCCCGTGGGCTTGCGCATCTCGATGAACGGAATGATGTCCGGATGGTCGATGCTCAGGAACGCCGCGTAGGAGCCGCGGCGCGTCGAGCCCTGGCGGTACGCGAGGCATGCCGCGTCGTAGACGCGCAGGTGCGGCATCACGCCCACCGACTTTTCGTCGGCGGAGCGGATCTTCACGTGGATGCCGACGCCGCCGCCCAGCATCGAAAGCCAGTTCACTTCGGAGAGCGTGTTGACGAGGCCCTCGGCCGAGTCGTCCATGTAAGTGAGGAAGCACGAGATCGGCAGGCCTTTTTTCGCGCGCCCGAACGCCAAAATCGGCGTCGAGAAAGAAAGCCAGTGGCGGCTGGCGTAGTCATAAATGCGCTGGGCATGCTCTGGATTCGAGCCAAACGTCTCCGCGACGAACTTAAAGCGTTCCTGGGGGCTCTTTTCTTCGGGCCTCATGTAGCTTTCGCGCAGACGCATCAGGCCGAGCTCGTCAAAAAGGGAGTCCCGGCTCAAATCGATCTGAACTGTCATCGAAGTGTCCTGTCAATCAATGCGGGGGATGGGAAAAAAACAAGAACAGGCCGCGCCATCCTCTTTATGTAGTATGAATAAAGAATGAGAAACGCAACCTGTAGTATCGGGTTCAGGTCATAGAGTAAAGGCTCGAAGGTGGCGTTTCAAATAGCCATGTCCTAAAGGCCTGATAAACGCCGCCGAAAAGCGCTGATTGCTCGGCGAAGATCGCCAACCCTGAGCAATCGCCCCATCCCCTTTTTGGGCTATCGGGACGATAAGAGGGCACGATGAAGCTTTGAAATCCCCCTTGATATATTAGGATTTGCTAATATAATAGAAAAGCAATCAGAAGAAGCGGCCGGATAGCCGCTTTGCACCCCATTCGATCCCTAGGAGTACAGATATGCCCGAAATGCTTCAGATCAACGACGAGAACCTCGACACCCTTCTCAAGAGCGACAAGCCCGCCGTGCTCGCCGTCGGCGCCTCGTGGTGCGCGGACTGCCGCCGCGCCGCCCCGTTCTTTGCGACGTTCGCCAAGCCGCTCGCGGGCAAGGTTCTCTTTGCCTATGCCGACTTTGATTCCGCCAAGGGCGTCATTGCCCGCCTCGGCATCGATCACATCCCGACGATGATCGCGTTCAAGGGCGGCAAGGAAACCGAGCGCCTCACCGAAGTCACTGCGCCTTCCGTCCTGAAGGAATTCCTTGAGAGAAGCGCAGCGGCTTAAAAAAACGCGCGGGCAGCGGGTCACCTTTCTCCGAAACCCGCCGCCCGCGCTGTTTTTCCCTAAAAGCCTCCTGGTTTCCGCAGACGGTGGCCGTCAAAGTGCGATAAAAAGGACTGTGGCCCAATCTTCTGCGTTCGGCAGCTCTTCAAGCCATTCCATCAGCGAGCCCGGGTGCTCCACCCCGGCTTCCTTCCACATGAACATCACCAGCGGATCATTCCACAGGCAGGCATAGCGGAGAACGCCGGGGAGATACTTCATCGCCTCCTTTTCCGTCATCCTCTTGACGTCCTTTCTGTAAAGCCCGTACGGCATCAGGCAGTCTTCATCGCTGCGATCCTCGTCCCCCGGATTTATAGGCTCATAGTCCCAGTTGATTTTGAAAAACGGGCCAAAAACGTCTGTTTTCCAGGCGTAAATCACCGTTTGCACAAGAAGATTCAGCAGTTTGTTCGGCCTCATCGGCAGCATTGCTTCGGGCTTCGGCTGCTTCGCCAAGACATACCACAGCATGGTTTCCCGCGCCACGGCTTCGAGCACGGTATCCGGACGCCGAGGAGGCTCACGCAAGAGAACATCCTTACCCGCTTCGCTCAACCTGCCGCGGCCGGCTTTGATTTCTTCCTGCGTCAGAATTCTTCTGACAACTATCTCTGCGACCGTGCTGGTATCCCGGCAGATTCTATCTTTATTGCACATCGGCATGTCCTTCTGATCCGCAGCGCCGTGCACTGCAAAAACATCCCCTCGTTTCCGACTATAGCTGTCAAAAGCATTCCCGTACCCTTTTTTGCCCCGGCACAGGATTGCCGAGTCTCTAAGAGCAGCAGCGCGCCAAACCAAGCGCGGGATTTTTCCCTGTTCCTCCTTTCTATTTGACGTGCGCCATTAGAGCAATTCCGCATTTGCAAGCATTCTCAGGCCGTTTATATTTTCTGAATTGCGTCCTGATTCTCGGACGTTCTTTCAGCTAAGAGGAGAAACTATGAAGAAAACACTGGCTGCGGCGAGCATCGCCGCCTGCTTCGCGCTCGGCACCCTTCCGGCCTGGGCCGAAAGCTTCGACGTCGTAGTGATCGGCTCTGGCGGCGCCGGCCTTTCCGCTTCCATCATGGCCAAGGAATCCGGCGCGAGCGTCGTGGTCCTTGAAAAGCAGGCCTACATCGGCGGCAACACGAACTTCTCCTCTGGCGGCATGAACGCCGCCGGCACGAAGCAGCAGATCGCCGCGGGCGTCACGAACGACAGCCCGCAGCGCTTCTACGACGACACGATGAAGGGCGGCCACAACCTCAACAACCCGGCCCTGCTGCGCACGCTCACCGAAAACGCCAAGTATTCCGAAGAGTGGCTCCTTGACCTCGGCGCCGACTTCTGCTTCCGCAAGGGCCGCGGCGGCGGACAGTCCGTGGCGCGCGGCCACGGCCCGTGCGACGGCTCGGCCGTGGGTCCGATGATCCTTAAGACCCTTACGGCCCGCACGACGAAGGACGGCATCGAGATCCGCAAGCGCAACAACGTGGTCGACATCACGATGAAGGACGGCAAGGTCTCGGGCGTCAAGGTGCAGACCCCGCAGGGCGAGCAGACGATTGACGCGAAGGCGGTCGTCCTTGCCACGGGCGGCTTCGGCGCGAACATGGACATGATCACGAAGTATCGCCCCGAGCTCAAGGGCTTCTCCACGACGAACCATCCGGGCGCCACGGGCGACGGCCTTAAGCTCGCCGAGAAGCTCGGCGCTTCCTTCACCGACATCGAGCAGATCCAGATTCACCCGACCGTCGTCAAGAAGGACGGCCACCTGATTTCGGAGTCGATGCGCAGCCGCGGCGCCATCCTGGTGAACCAGGACGGCAAGCGCTTCACCAACGAGCTGCAGACCCGCGACGTGGTCTCGCAGATTGAGCTTAAGCAGCCCACGGGTTCCGTGTGGATCGTCTGGGACAGCGAAATCTACAAGACCAACAAGCTCGCCCGCGGCTACTACGAGCAGGGCTACGCCGTCAAGGGCGACACGCTCGACGAGCTTGCCAAGAAGATGGACGTCCCCGCCGCGAACCTCAAGGCGACCTTCAAGGATTACCGCAAGGCTTACGACACCAAGAAGGACACGGCCTTCGGGCGCCCCGAGATGGTGATTCCGCTTGACGTCGCCCCGTGGTACGCGGTGCACGTCACGCCGGGCATCCACCACACCATGGGCGGCGTGACGATCAACCCGCAGACGCAGGTGATCTCGAAGAAGGGCCAGCCGATCCCCGGCCTTTACGCCGCGGGTGAAGTCACGGGCGGCGTGCACGGCGGCAACCGCATCGGCGGCAACGCCGTCGCCGACATCGTGACCTTCGGCCGCATCGCCGGCACGAACGCCGCGAAGTACGCGCTCGGCAAGTAACGCTTTATCAAAAGCGCTTAAAAAAAGAGGCGGCCTGCGGATTTTCCGCGGGCCGCCTTGCTTTTCTTTATAAAGACTTAAAGGCTCACGCCTGCGCGGCACCGCCCTCTGGCGCGGCGGGCGTGCGCTCCTTTCGCCAGTTGCAGGTGCTCTTGCTCTTCTTGTCGGCGATGTCAAGGATGCGCTCGTGCTCGGCGAGCTCCTCGGGGCTCGCCTTGATCACGGGGAGCTTCGAGACGTCGGGCAGGTCCGGCAGCTTCTCGGTCCCCGAAACGCTCGAGAGCGCGATCGAGCCCTGGCCGCGCGTCATCGCGAGATAAACCTCGGCGAGCAGCTCCGCATCGAGCAGAGCGCCGTGGAAGGTTCGCGAAGAGTTGTCCACTTCAAGGAGCGAGCAGAGCGCATCGAGACTCACGTGCCGGCCCGGGAAGCGCTTGTGCGCGAGCTCGAGCGTATCGGTGACCTTTGCGCAGTAGTCTTCGAGCCGCCCCTTGCCGCAGCGCTTGAGCTCCATGTTGAGGAACCCAACGTCGAACGCGGCGTTGTGGATGAGCAGCTCCGCGCCGCGGATGAACTCGATGAACCGGTCGGCGATTTCGGCGAACTTCGGGCAGTTGGCGACCTTTTCGTTGGTGATGCCGTGAATGGCCGTCACCTCTTCGGGAATGTCGCGCTCGGGATTGATGTAAATCTGCAGGCAGAACGATGGATCCTCGCTCACCGAGCGCCCGTTGAGGCGCACGCAGCCGATCTCGAGGATGCGGTCGCCCTTCAAGGGCTCGATGCCCGTCGTTTCCGTATCGAGCGTGATCTGGACCGCTCCGCCCTGCCTGTCGCTTCCTGCCATTGGCCTTTCCTCTTTATTTAAAAGCACCCTCTCTTTTCGGGGCGCGCCGCACAGTGTAGCATCCGGCCTCTCTCCCGGGACCTCGTTTCCCTTCAGGCCCCTCGTTCCCATTGTTCGGACAAAGGCTTTGCCTTGTTCGGAGAATCCGTACAAAAAATCGGCGACCTATAATCGGAGCCCCTCTGATTTTGAAAGAGGACAAACCCCAATATCCTTTGTTTCCGCAGGCCGACAAGAACAAAAAATGATTTCGCTTCGTGAGTTTCCGCGCCATCTGATCGCTCTCGCGCTCGGCACGCTTGCGCTCGGCATCGCCGAGTTCTCGATGATGTCCATCCTTTCGGCCGTAGCCGCCGACCTCGGCGTGTCGATCCCGAAAGCCGGCCACTTCATTTCGGCCTACGCCTCGGGCGTCTGCGCGGGCGTGATCCTCATGGTCGTTGCGCTGCGCGGCATTCCCCTGAAGCGCCTGCTCCTAGGACTCGCCGCCGTGATCTTTGCCGGCAGCACCTTCACGGCCTTTGCCGTCAACTACCCGATGATGGTCATCGGCCGCTTCATCTCGGGCCTGCCGCACGGCATTTATTTCGGCGTCGGCGCCATCGTCACCGCGCAGCTCGCCAAGCCCGGCATGGCCTCGCGCGACGTCTGCCTGATGGCGATCGGCATGACGGTCGCGAACCTCATCGGCGTGCCGCTCGGGTCCTTCCTCTCCTGGGCCGTGAGCTGGCGCGCGGCCTTCGCACTTGTCGCCTTCTTTGCCTTCGTGCTCTTTTTCGCGATCCGCGCCTGGGTGCCGAACCTGCCGGCACTGCCCGACAAGGGGTTCCTTGCACAGTTCCGCTTCCTCGGGTCGCTGTCGCCCTGGCTCGTGCTCGGCGCCATCGCGCTCGGCAACGGCGGCTTCTTCGCCTACTACAGTTACGTGAACCCGGTGATGGAAGACGTGGCGGGCCTGCCCGCTTCGTCGATGAGCGCGATCATCGCGCTCGCGGGCTTCGGCATGGTCGCGGGCAACCTCATCTCGGCGCGCGTCGCCGGCCACATCTCCGACCCGGCAATCGCCTGCATCGGGCAGGGCGTGCTCTGCGCGGCCCTGGGCGCGCTCTTTCTCACCGCGCACTGGAGCGTGCCGGCGATCATCCTCACGGCCGTCGCCGCGGGCTGCGTGTTCTTCATGTCGGGTCCCGAGCAGATCATGGTGTTCGCCGAGGCGGGCGACGGCAAGCTTCTGGGCGCCGCGCTCGGCCAGGTGGCCTTCAACGGCGGCAACGCGATCGGCGCCTACATCGGCGGCCTGCCGATCGCGGCGGGCAAGAGCGCCGAATGGGCGGCCATCCCGGGATCGATCTCGGCGATGACGGGCTTCGCCCTTCTCTATATCGTCTGGCGCATCCACGACATCCGCCGCCGCGAGCGCCTCGAAGCGAAGAACGCTCCGGACGACGAAGAAGACTGAGCCCTGCTTAGCGGCCCGAGGCGATCGTAAAGACCGCCAGGGCAAGGAAGATCACCGCCGAGCCGCGGTTCAGGAAGCGCTGCACGCGCGGGTTCCGCATCTTGTCGGCGAGCGTGCCCGCACCCCAGGCGACGGCCGAGAAAACGATCAGCGTGGCGAGGATGAAGGTGACGCCTTGGATGATCATCTGCAGCACCAGCGCCCAGCCTTCCGTGCCGGGCCGCACGAACTGCGGGAAGAACGCGAGGAAGAAAATCTGCACCTTCGGGTTGGTGAGGTTCATGATGACGCCGCGGCGATAGAGCGCGGCGCCCGATAGCGCCGTGCCCTTCGGGCCTTCGGAAACCTCGTTCGAATGGCGCCAGGCCTGCCAGGCGAGGTAAAGCAGGTAGGCCGCGCCGAGGAGCCTGATGCCCCAGAAGAGCGCCGGCACGGCGGCCACCACGGCCGCAAGGCCCGCGGCCGCGAGCAGCGTGTTGACGACAAGGCCCGTGCAGAGGCCGAGCATGACGGTGAGGCCGGCCCTCACGCCGTAGACGGCGCTCTGCGTGAGCACGAAAAGATTGTCGGGGCCGGGAGCGACGGAAAGCGCCAGGCTCGCCGCAAAAAATGACAGCCAGAGGCCGAAGTCCATGATGGGGTTCTCAATGAGGGCGAAGGTGTTCGATTATAGAGCGCAGCCCCCCTCCTTCCCCTCTCCCGTTTGACCGCGCGGGCATCGGCGCGGGCGGCGAGCCGCTAAAATGTCGCTGATTCCGGCTGCGGCCGGACACAGCCCAAACCCACATCCTGAGGGACAGCAAAATGAAATGGAAGGACCTTGAAGGCAGCAGCAACGTCGAGGACCGCCGCGGCCAAAGCGGCGGCTTCGGGTACGGAGCGCCGCGGCGCCGTTCCGGCTTCGGCGGCATACCGCTGCGCGGCAAGACGGGCGTCATCATCGTCCTGATCGTGCTCATCGCCGGCTTCTACGGCGTTGACCTCACGCCGCTCATCACGGGCGACTTCTCGGGCACCTCCGGCACGACCTCCAGCGTGCAGAGCAGCTACACCGAAACCGCGCAGGACAAGGAGCTCGCGAAGTTCACGTCGGTGGCGCTGCGCACCACCGAGGAAGTCTGGGGCGAGCTCTTCAAGGCCGAAGGCAAGACCTACAGCGACCCGACCCTCGTGCTCTATTCGGGCGTCACGCAGACCGCCTGCGGCCTCGGCCAGTCGGCCATGGGACCGTTCTACTGCCCTGCCGACCGGAAGCTCTACATCGACCTCTCGTTCTACCGCGACATGCAGAAGAAGTACGGCGGCGGCGGTGACTTCGCGCTCGGCTACGTGCTCGCCCACGAAGTCGGCCACCACGTGCAGACGCTCCAGGGCATTTCGGAGTCCACGCAGCGCCGCCAGAGCCAGAGCTCCAAGGTCGAGGCGAACCGCCTCCAGGTCAAGATGGAGCTGCAGGCCGACTGCTACGCCGGCGTCTGGGGCTACTACGTGAACAAGGCGGGCATCCTCGAGACGGGCGACCTGCAGGAAGCGCTCAGCACCGCTTCGGCGATCGGCGACGACCGCCTGCAGAAGGAAGCCACGGGCCGCGTCGTGCCGGACAGCTTCACGCACGGCACGTCCGAGCAGCGCTACTACTGGTTCAAGAAGGGCTTCGACTCGGGCAACCCCAAGGCCTGCAACACTTGGGCGAGCGTCAAGTAAAAACGTGAACATGTCCTTCGGCATCCTGCTCGCGGCCGCCGCTGCGGCGGTCGCCGTTTTCTGGGCGTACGCCTCCGCAGCCTCGCGCCGCCGGCTTGCGGCGGTGCAGACCGCCCTTGTGCGCACCGTGCTCCCCGCCGTGCTGTCCGGCACGGACAGCGAGGCCGGCAGCTTCTGCCGCTCGGGCGCCAAGGCCGCGCTTTACCTGCTCGGCCGCCGGAAGGCGCTGCGGCTCAAGGTTGACATCGCCGCGCGCTCGCAGGGAGAAGCCGCGGCCGCCGCGATGCTGCTCGCCGAAGGGCTCGCCGCCGCGCTCCGCGTGCAGAAGGAAAAAATCAAGGCCGATCCCGGGCTTGCCCGGGCTGCCGGCGCAGCGCAGAAAGCGGTGCTCACCGCCGCCGGCGACAGGGGCTGGCTCTCGGGCGACGACCTCGGCGAGGCCCGCGAAGCAATGAAGGACGCTCTCAGCTAAAATCTTTTCGCAGACAAAAAAAGCCGCAGCCAAACAGCGGAAAGAGAAGAGGCAAGTTTGGCTGCGGGCGGAAAAAAAACGTAGGCCGCCCTCGGGCGGCCTTTGTCACACAGGCCGGACCCGCATCGGGGGACGGTCTTTTTTTGTCTTTGTTTTATCTCTATCTTAAGGTCGAAAGCGGAAAACGGACAGAAATGTTACCTTTTTCTTGTTCGCTTTCCGCAAATTTTTGTTCCGCGGCACGGTTTTGCCAAAATAAATACCGCGGAGGCAAAAAATGACTTAAGATAACGAAGGTTATTTGTCACAGGAATGCGGCTCGGGTAAACCCCGAGCCGCATTTTTTTTGCGAAGCCGGACGGGCGGCCGCCTCAGCCGAGGCCGGCCGCCATGGCGACGAGCGGCATCGTGACGACCGAAACGGCCGTCGTGATCGCCACGCCTTCGACCGTGACCGGATAGGCCTCCTTGTTGTAGAGCGCGGCCAAGAGCGGGATCACGTTGCCCGACGGGGTCGCGAGCGCCGCCATGCAGACCGCGAGCAGATAAGTGTTGTCGGTGACGAGCCGCAGGGCGAGCGTGATCGCGATCGGGAGCGCGAGCATCTTCACCGCCGCAAAGACGAAGCCCCGGACGGAGAGGAGCGTCTTCCAGCGCGTCTCGAGCAGGAACGAGCCGAGCAGCATCATCGCGAGCGGCGCGGTCATCGAGCCCAGCATGCGGATCGGGGCGCTCACCACATAGGGCAGCTTCACGTCGGCGAGATAAAGCACGATCGCGAGCACGCAGGCGGCCATGCCCGGGTTGAGGAGGCTCCTGAGCGTGAAGGCGTTCTCGCCCTTCGTGCCGCGCAGCCTTAGCTGTACATAAGAATAAAAGAGCAGGTTGAACGGGATCAGCAGCACGGTCATGTAGATAAGCGCGTCCTTGCCGTAGAGCGAGTCAATCATCGGCACGCCCATGAAGCCGATGTTCGTGAAGACGAACATCACGTCGACCGCGCCCTGCTGCCCTTCCGGATAGCCCATGAGCTTCGGGAGGAAGCGCGCGCAGACAAGGAGCAGCGCGAGCATGCCGAGGATCACCGCGCAGGCCGTGAGGAGCTCGCTCCCGCCGATCCTTGCGCCCTCCCCCGTGACGCCCGAGAGAATGATGGCCGGATAGGCCACGTTCACCACGAGCTTCGTGAGCTGCGGCTGGTTCTCGGACGTGAGGATCCCGCAGCGGCGGGCAACCGCGCCCACCGCCATGAGGATCACGAAAATGATCATCTGCTGGAAGACAGCCATGATCCCCGCTCCTTAGCGGCGCAGCGCGAGGCCGTTCTTATCGAGCCAGCGCGCGACGAGGTCGGCGACCTCGCGGTTGTTGGTGTCGGCCATCACGAAGTGCGTGTTGCCCCTGATGCCGATGTCGGGAAGCCGCACGAGCTCAGCCCTGCCGCCGTGCCGGTTGACGGCGGCGACGAACTTCTCGGCCATGTCGCGCTCGGTGCGCCACTTGTCGGGCCCTACCTCGCCCGTCGGCTTATCGGCGATGTTGTCGCCGTAGTAAATCACGATCGGGATGCGCGTCAGGGCCATGAAGTCCCTGAGGGGCACCGCCTCGGCCGTGGCGGAGACGGGCGGATAAACCGCCTGCTCGGCCTTGGGCACCTCGCCCTCGGGGAACACGAAGGGCGTGCCGCCCGGCTCGAAGGCGACGATCGCCTTGATGAGGCCCGTGCGCATCGCGGCGCGCCACCCGACCGTGCCGCCCATCGAGTGCGTGAAGAGGATGCCCTCGCCCGTGCGCTTGAAGACCTTGGCGAGCACGTCGGCGTAGAGGTCGTTGTCGATCGGTCCGGTGTACGGCGTCCAGGTGCGCTGGAACTGGTCGTAGCTCGCGGCGTCGCGGGGCACCGCGGCGTTCGCGAACGGCACGGGCTCGTCGCCCTTGAACGTGCCGACGCGCGAGAGCATGTAAAGCGCCTTGTCGGCGTACATCGGGTTGTGCGCGTAAGGATTGGCCGCATCGGCCGCCTTCGTCGAAAGGCCCGCCTCGCCCATGCGCGGCTGGTCAAGGAGGTAAACGCCGTAACCCTTCCTCAGGAAGATGTTGGCGAAGCCCTCGCGCCCGTCGGGCGTCGACTCCCAGGTGCGCTTGCTCTGCGCGCCGCCGTGCTGCATCACGATCGGATAGGCGCGCGCGTTCTGCGGGATCTGATAAAAGACGTAAGCGTGGTCGCCGTAGGCGGACTGGCCCTGCGGCTCGAGGAAGGTGCGGCTCGAAAAGGTGCCTTCGTGCTTCACGCTGCTGCCGCCGACGGCATAGCTGCCCTGCTCGGCGATGACGAGCAGCTCGGCCGCCTGGGCCTCAGCCGCAAGGACGGCGGCCGCGAGAGCGGCGGCGAAAGTTTTCATTGGCTTGCTCAACATAGTTGCCTGCTCCGGGAAAAAGGGGATGATTTTTTCTTCGGCCGGAGCAACTTCAGGACGCCCCGGCCGCTGACGCATTCAAAGGTAGCAGGCAGTAAAAAACGCCGTCCCGAAAGACGGCGTTTCTGAAGCTTTGTGCAAAAAGAAGCGAGTTTTGAAAAACGTCAGGCGGACCTTTCAAAGCCACCAGACATTGTTCCAGGGCGAGAGCGCGCGCTCGACATCGTCGGCGGTTTCGACCTCCGAGACGAGCGGGTTGCCCTCGCGGTCGAGCGGCGCGTCCTTCAGCAGCCCGTCGGCCCAGTCGCCCTCGCCTTCGCAGCCCTTCCAGATCAGCACCGGACGCTCGAGCGCAAGCGAGGCGTGCACCTCGGAGAGCGCGTTGGAGCCGTCGCGCGCGGCGAAAACGAGCGACCCCGTCGCGAGCGCCGCGATGAGGCGTCCCCGCCTCTCGAGGCTTTCATGGCGCTCCTGCTGCGTGAAGGAGAGGCCGCTGATCTGCGGCGAAAGCGAGATGAGGAGCCCTTGCGAGGCGACGCGCTCGGTGAGGCGGCCGCCCCCGCGGGGCCACTCGAAGCTCAGGGGCGTGCCGAGCACGGCCGCGCAGGTGCCCTTGCGCCCCGAGGCGAGCGCGCCTTCGAGCGCGCTCGACGAGACGCCGTCCGATAGCGCCGTGACAACGAGCGCCCCGCGCGAGGCGAGGCCTTCGGAAATGCGCTTGGCGGCGGCGATCGCTTCGGGCGTCGCATCGCGCGAGCCCACCACCGCGACCTTGAGCTGGCGCGAAACGAGCGACAGGTCGCCGCGGTAAACGAGCACGTCCGGGCTTTCGGGTATCGCGGCGATTTCGGACGGATAGTCCTCGCCGCCCTTCACCGCGAGCTTGGCGTTCGCGGGGAGCGTTTCTTCGAGAAGCCGGCTGACGGCGTCCCGGGTGGCTCTTGCAAAAGATCGTTTTTCAAGCGTCACGAGGGCATCGAACGCATCGGCTGAATAAAGCTTGGTCATCTTATGCTCTCGCTTTGCGCCGGAAAAAAGCGCCGGCGCGAAATGCTGGTCTGCGCTGCGAAGCGGCGCAGAAGCGCCGCTTGCATGTCTCTTCTCATGTTTTCGTTTTTTATCGTACAGCCCCGGGCCCGCGCCGGGCATCAGTCTTTACGAGATCGGGACAATCACCCATGGAAAAACCCCTAAGCCTCAGGCTTATCAAAACTGAGAAGCGGCATATCTCAAAAAGGCCCGCTTCCCCGGGCACGCCGGCGGCCTCCGCCCCGAAACGGCCTTTTCTTATGAAGACGGAGAAAACAGCAGCAAACAAAAATCCCTGCCGCCTCCGGAAAGGCAGCATTGCAAGCAGTTTTTCTCTGCCAAATCAGCTTGTCAGAACCCTCGTACGCTTGGTCCTTCGAGCCTTTTTGACCAGTGTTTTGATCTCTTCGGCTACCTCTGACATCTTTTCGCGAATCTCTTCGTCATCCGCATTCTTAGCAAAGAGCTTCGCATTCTGCAGAGTCCGCTTTGCGGTTAAAGCCCGCACTTTATCCGTTGCGTAAGGAATGTAGCTTTTCCCGGAAACCAAAATGCTGTAAATGATTCTGGCGAGCAAATGAGCAGCGGCAACTACGGCACGCAAAGTTCCTCGCCGCAATTTCCATTCCATCACCCGATCCGACAGTGAGTTTTTGCTCATTCTCACCCCGTGGGCACATTCGACCAGCACTCGCCTCAGCCATTTGTTGCCCTTGGCTGCGTGGCCGGAATGGCGCACGTTGGCCGAGATGTTGTTTCCCGGGCAGATGCCCATCCAGGAGCAAAACTTTTCGGAGCTGTCGAAATGCTGCTTCAGGTCATCGCACAGTTCGGCAAAGATGAGTCTTGCAGCGTTTTCTTGAATCCCCGGTATTGTCCTCAGGAGTCCAATCTGCCTTTGATAGGGAGCCTGGAGCTTTGCCAGGCGCAGCATCGTCTGCTTTGCCAGAGCCAGTTCTTGATCCATGGCCAGCATTTCATCGGCGATCTGGGCTCTGAGAAGCGGATCAAGGTCGAAATTAAGTGCGTCAATGATTTCTTCGGGCGTGGCTTTTCTCAGCCTGTGTGAATTCTTTTCCACGCACTGTTCGAAGTTGCCTTCTCCAAAAATCTTGGCCCTCAGGATATTGGTTGCGCTGGTGCCGCGGATATCGCTGAATACCGATGCGGCTCGAAAGCCTGAGGAATCCATCAGTTTGTGCAGGGCATTGACGTGAGAGGCGTAATGGCTTTTCAGTTTCTGATAGCGCCGGGCTAATTCCCGCATCAAGCGGAAATTCGGCGGCGGGATAAACGATTTTTTCAGCGTGCCCATCCTGGCCAGTTCGGCCAGGCGCCGGGCATCCTGCCGATCCGTTTTGCGGCCGATGGCGGCTTTAACGTCTCTGGCATTGACGAGGGTAAGCGATGAAGCGTTGAAACCGACGCTTTCGAGAGCTGCGTACGGGCTCTTCCAAAGGACGCCGGTGGATTCCATCACTATGGTTTCCGGACGGCATTTCCGACACCATCCTGCGAACTTTTCCAGCTCCGACCTTCTTGTGCCGAAACTGCGCAGTTCCGTGTGAATTGAGGAATGGGCGTCGATGTATTGGAAGCAGCAAACCAAAAGTTCGCAGTGGACATCGACACCGATGGCGGATGAATAGACGGCTTCGACAATGTTTTGCGGGTTCGTTGCCGTAGCCGTGTCGGTGGGTTTCCGAGTAGACTTACTCATGATCCTCTCCTTTTAAAAGTGGGGATCTCGAAGAGTCCGCCCGGATAAAGGCACGGGCCTTTCAGCCACCTAAGATTCACGAGAGTGAACTCATTTTCTTATGCGCCTACTTCCCTTACGGGAGAGTGCAATTGGGGGTGCGAAGGCCTGAGACTGCAATTTTTGCACGGAGATAAAACTCCAAAAAAAGTAACGCAGTGATCCGGCTCCGGACTCTTCTCCGTCTTCATCATAGCGGGTGAAGTCAGGCCTTCCCAGCAAAAATTAGGGCCTCCGCAATCGAAGGCCCTTCATCTTATTTTTGCCCGAAAAGCATGAAATTCTTGCTCTGAAATTCTTATTTTTGTCTTAAAGAAAGAAAATTACATTCCTTAACGTTTTTCGTCAGGTAATATGCTCAGGGTTTTCCCTTTGTGCCCTGTGCCTTAAAAACCAAGGGCGCCGCCGCTTTCCGAGAGGCGCCCGGGCATTCGGGCTCTTTCACCCTTCTTTTGAGGAGATAGTTCATGAAGAAGATTCTTGTGGCTGCTGCTGTCGTCGCCGCTTTCGGCTGCGCCAACGCCGCTGAGAACGTTTCCGCCGACGTGGCCGTGATCGGCGCGGGCGGAGCGGGACTTTCCGCCGCCGTCGAAGCCACCAGCCTCGGTGCCAAGGTCATCGTCGTCGAGAAGATGGCGATGGTCGGCGGCAACACGATCCGCGCCGCCGGCGGCCTCAATGCCGCGGGCACCGCCCAGCAGCGCTCCAAGGGCATTCAGGATTCCTGGGAACTCGCTTTCTATGACACGATGAAGGGCGGCCATTGGCTCAACGATCCGGAACTCGTGCGCACGCTCGTCCAGAACGCCCCGCACTCAGTTGAATGGCTCACCGCCCTCGGCGGCGACCTGCGCGACGTCGGCATGATGGCCGGCGCCACCAAGAAGCGCGCTCACCGCCCGACCGGCGGCGCGCTCGTCGGCCCCGAAGTGATCCGCACGCTGTGGACCGCCGCCAAGGCCCGCAACATCGACATCCGCACCAACACGAAGGCGCTGTCGATCATCCGCGGCAAGGACGGCAAGGTCACGGGCATTGAGGTCGAGGGCAAGGACGGCAAGTACGTCATCAACGCCCCCGCCGTGGTCGATGCCGCCGGCGGCTTCGGCGCCAACAACGACATGGTCGCCCATTACGTTCCCCGCCTGAAGGGCTTCTCCACGACGAACCATCCGGGCGCCACCGGCGACGGCCTCGTCGTTGCCCAGAAGGCCGGCGCCGACCTGATCCAGATGGACCAGATCCAGACGCATCCGACCGTCGTCCCCAACGTGGGCGAGATGATCACCGAGGCCGTCCGCGGCAACGGCGCCATCCTCGTCAACAAGGAAGGCAAGCGCTTCTTCAACGAGCTCGAGACGCGCGACGCGGTTTCCGCCGCCGTCCTCAAGCAGAAGGACAAGTCCGCCTACCTCTTCTTCGACTCCGACATGCAGAAGTCCCTGAAGGCCACGGACCGCTACATCCAGCAGTCCTACTGCCTGCACGGCGACACGCTCGACGCGATTGCCAACGCCATGGGCGTTCCGGCCGCCGCGCTCAAGCAGACCCTTGCCGACTATGACAAGGGCCGCGCCGCCAAGAAGGACGCCTTCGGCCGCGCCGACATGCCGCGCGATCTGAACAAGGGCCCCTTCTATGCGATCCTGATCACCCCCGCCGTGCACCACACGATGGGCGGCATCCATATCAACACGAAGGCTGAAGTGCTCGACACCAAGGGCGCCGTCATTCCGGGTCTCTTCGCCGCGGGCGAAGTCACGGGCGGCGTTCACGGCGGCAACCGCCTCGGCGGCAACGCCCAGGCCGACATCGTCACCTTCGGCCGCATTGCCGGCCAGTCCGCTTACGTCTATGCGAAGCAGGCTGAAGCCGCTGCCAAGCAGAAGAAGTAATCCTTCGCTCTGCTGACCGGCAGGTTCCGCGGCGGCGCGTCCGCCGCGGAGTGCAAAGCCATACGGGCTTTTCCCCTTTTCGGAGAAAAGCCCGTTTTTTGTACGGATTTCCTGCGCAGGCAGCAAAAGCCCCGCCGGCGCAGGACGCGGGCGGGGCAAAGGCGCCGGACGTTTTTCAGCCGGCCTTTTTCGCGCTTTCCACCGAGCGCTTGGCGTCGCGCGCGGGCGGCGCGCCGAAGAGCCGCTTGTATTCGCGCGTGAACTGCTGCACGCTTTCGTAGCCCACCGCAAAGGCCGCCTCGGACGCGCTGTTGCCTTCCGAAATCATGAGGCGCCGCGCTTCGTTCAGGCGGATGCGCTTCTGGTACTGCAGCGGCGTGATCGAGGTGATGCTGCGGAAATGCTGGTGGAAGGTCGAGGGCGCCATGGCGCAGAGCGAGGCGAGCTTCTCGATGCGGATCGTCTCGCTGTAGTGCGAGCGGATCCAGGCGACCGCCTTGGCGATGCGGCTGCTCGGCAGCCGGTGGTCGCTGTACTGGCGCAGGTTGATCGCGGCGTTGTGCGTGAGCACGAGGTAGTGGATGCGGCGCACCGTGCCCGGCATCAGCGCCTCGGCCGCGACCGGGTTGTCCGCGAGCCGCAGCAGCTGGTCGAACGCCTCGAGGATCGAAGGCGTGCTCTTCGTGACGAGGAAGCTCTGCGCGTCGCCCTCGCCCGCGGCGGGCGAGACCGAGACCGCGTCGCGCTGCGCGAGCGGCATCAGCTCGGCGAGCAGGAACGGGTCGAGCTTGAGCGACATCGAAATGAAGGGCTTTTCCTTCGAGGCACTGAGCGAGAACTGCGCCGGCACGTCGACCGAGGTGACCACCATGGTGCCCGCGCCGTAGTAATAATCCGTGCTGCCGATGCGCACGCTCTTTTCGCCCTGCAGGATGAGGGCGGCGGAGAGCGTGTAAAAGCAGTTGATGTCAAACGTATTTTCAAGAACGTAGCTGAGATTGAGCCCCTTGATGGACTTCCAGCTCGTGTCGCCCGCCTGATAGCGCGAGGCGATGCTCCTGCAGAGCCGGTCCGTCCAGTAATCGAGCTCCTGGCTGCTGTTTTCGATTCCAGTCATATTCTGCATGCTCCAACGGGCGGGCCCGCTTCAGCGGCCCGCTCCGGTTTTCTTCTGCGCCGGTACCGCAAACCGGCCGGCGCTGCGGCAGATCCGATTCTTCTCTTTTCTTTCCCTGTCCGCGCCCCGCTCAGATCACGCCGTTGGCGATGAGCCATTTCTCGACGGTCGGATCGTGCGGCGCGGGCGCGCCGTAGACGGTGAGATGCGTGCCGAGGGTGCTCTTCGGGAGAAGCTTTTCGAAGTCCTCGCGGGTGTGCATCATGCCGCCGCCCCCGTGGGTGTTGGCGGTGAGCACCTTCTTGCCCGAGAGGTCGGCGCCCTTGATCCAGGTCTGCAGCGGCATCGACACGTGGTGCCACCAGGTCGGCGTCGCGAGCACGATGACGTCGTAGGCGGAAAGATCGACCTTGAGCGGCTTGAGCTCGCGGATGACGCCCTTTTCGAGCTCGTCCTTCACGACCTTCGTCGCTTCGCGGTACTCCTCCGGATAGGGCTTGACGGTCTCGACGCGGTAAAGGTCCGCGCCCGTGAAGTTTCTGACCGCTTCGGCGAGCGCCTTGGTGTGGCCCGTCTTCGTGAAATAGATCACGGCCGTCCTGGGGCCGGCGGCAATGGCGTTTCCGGCCGCGGCGACGGCGGCCGAAGCGAGCACGGCCTTAAGAAGCGTGCGCTTTTGCATGATGCTGTTCTCCCCTCTGAATTCAATGCGCAGTGCGGCTTCTCCGAACCGCTCTGCCAAACTAGATTCTGACGTTTTTTGTCTTTCGCGTCAGTACCAAATATCGCGCATTTTTGCCTAATGCTTTTCGAACAAAGCATTCCGGAGAGTTTTTTTCGGACCGAAGGCGGCGGAGCACTCCCATTTTGCCCGAATCTGCTGAAAAGCGGCACAATCCTTCGGCGGCGGAAAAGTTCCGCCGCGGCTTTTCCGCCCTTCCACGAATTATGGCGCCCGCCCTGCGCACCTGCCTTCCAAGGCTTTTCAACCGACGCCTCTCATAGAAAAGAACTCCTTTGCCGCTTGCAAATCAAAGGTCTTCAAAAAGTCCTCCGAAGCCTCTCCGCAATTTTATGCAAAAAGCCCGCACTTACGTTCCATGCCGGCCGCAGCGATTTTTCTAACATGAGCCTTGTTCGCGGAACGGTCCGCGGATTGCATTTTTATCTCAATCCATCGCAACTACCTCAGGAGGCATCATGCAAAAAAGAACTTTTCTCAAGGGCCTGCTTGCTGCGGCCGCGGCCGGAGCAGCCGGCGCCGCCGGTGCCGCCGAAACCACTCAGAAAGGAGCTTCTGCCATGCTGAATTTTGAAAAGCCGCCCGTCAATCCCTTTGGGCTCGTCTATCGCGGCGCCATCACGGAAAACGTGCCGGGCAAGGTGAACATCCATCCCGTGACCTACCGCCTCAACGGCCTCAAGATCGCGGCCAACGTGTACACGCCCGCGGGCTACGACCCGAGCAGGAAATACCCCGCGGTCACCGTTGCGCACCCGAACGGCGGCGTCAAGGAACAGGTCGCCGGCCTTTACGCCCAGCGCCTTGCCGGGCTCGGCTTCATCACCGTTGCCGCCGACGCCTCCTACCAGGGCCACAGCGAAGGCCAGCCGCGCAACACCGACAAGCCGCAGTTCCGCACCGAGGACATCCACGGCATGGTCGACTTCATCTCGGGCTTCCCGGGCGTCGATCCGAAGCGCATCGGCTCGCTCGGCATCTGCGGCGGAGGCGGCTACACGATCAACGCCATGAAGTCCGAGAAGCGCGTCCGCGCCGTGGCCACGCTCTCGATGTTCAACTCGGGCGAGGTGCGCCGCAACGGCTACATGAACTCGGCAGTCGATACGATCCAGCAGCGCCTCAAGGAAGCCGCCGACGCGCGCGCCGAACTCGTCGCCACGGGCAAGGTCCGCTACACGGGCGAGGTCGACTACAGCAAGGTCACCGAAGAGTCCCTGAAGAAGGTCCCGACGGACCTCTACCGCGAAGGCATCGTCTACTACGGCTTCACGCACGCCGCCGAGGGCTCGAGCTTCCGCTACACCGCGGAAAGCCTGATGGACCTGATGACGTGGGACGCCCGCGACCAGGTCGAGCTCATCAGCGTGCCGCTGCTGATGATCGCCGGCGAAAAGGCCGACTCGCTCTACATGTCCGAGGAAGTCTTCAAGCTTGCGACGGGCACGAAGGACAAGGAGCTCTTCAAGATCCCCGGCGCTACGCACATCCAGACCTACTGGGTCAAGGAATACGTCGACCAGGCCGTCGCGAAGCTCGGAGCGTTCTTCAAGCGCACGCTCGCCTGATCGGAAACTGATCCGTCTCCGAAACTGAAGGAAGTGTCCCCCGCTCCTGCTTGGCCGGCTGCAGCTCCGCTGCGGCCGGCTGTTTATTCAATGCCCCGGCCCAGGCAAGGCTCCATGCGTCCTCCCTCCCCAAGCTTTTAACAGCGAGGGCGCAGGCTTTGCCGCCGCACCGTCAAAGAAAGCCGGCTGCAGTCCATTGATGAACTGCAGCCGGCCTTTTAAGGCAATATCGCGTCTCAGATGAGGCCGTTCTCGGTGAGCCACTTCTCGACGTTCGAATCGGCTTCGGACGACACGCGGCCGTAAACCGCAAGGTGCGTGCCGAGGGCGGCGTTCTTGCCCTTGAGCGCCTTCTCGATGTCGGCGCGGGTGCGCGCCTGGCCGCTGCCGCCGTGGGTGTTGGCGGTCAAGACCTTGCGGCCGCCGAAATCAGCGACCGAGGCGATCCAGGAGAGCACGGGGCCGCTCGCCTCGCCCCACCAGGTCGGCGTGGCGATGACGATCGCGTCATATTTCGTCAGATCGACCGCGATCGGCTTGATCGGGCGGATGACGCCCTTGCGCTGCTCTTCCTGCACGATATCCACCGTCTCCTGATAGGACTCGGGATAAGGGTTCTGCAGCTCGAGGCGGTAAAGGTCGGCGCCCGTGAAATGCTTCACGGATTCCGCAAGGCTCTTCGTGTTGCCGCCCTGGCGCGAGAAATACACGACGGCGACGCGGGGCTTACCGGCGGCGCGGGCCGCGGGCAGCGCCGCGGCGGCAGCGGCGGCGAACAGCGCCTTAAAAAGCGTTCTCTTTTGCATAATCGGGGTCCTCCTCTCAAAAAAAGAATCGCACTGAAAAAAGCGTAGCGGGTAAAACGCCCGCGCTCTTGCCGCCCTCTGCCGAATCCCTGCCCGAAAGCGCCGCGGCCCGGAAACGAGTGCCCCGCGCCGATCCGTATAATGGGAAATCCCTTTCTTCTTAGGTCTCAAGAGGCGGCAATCGTGAATCAGAAGACGGCCCTGCCGGTCACCATCGCTCTGCTCGCGGCGCTCTGCGCCGGCGGCGCGGGTGCCGTCGTCCTCAACGCGCCGCACTCGCTCGCGGCCTACGGGGAAAACACGATCTTCACGGCGTTCTCGGGCCGCAGCCCCAAGACGCTCGACCCGCAGAAGTCCTACTCCTCGGACGAGACCGCCTACACCTACGGCATCTACGAGCCGCCCTACCAGTACAGCTACCTGAAGCGCCCCTACGCACTCGAGCCGCGCGCGGCCGAGGCGGTGGCCGAGCCCGTCTATTACGACAGGGACGGAAAGCGCCTCCCGCCCGACGCGGACCCCGCGCTGATCGCGGAGTCGGTCTATGACATCCGCATCAAGAAGGGCATCCTCTTTGCGCCGCACCCGGCGTTCGCCAAGGATAAGGACGGCAATTTTCTCTACCACAGCCTGCCGCCCGCCGAGGCCGCGAAAAAGCGCAGCGTCGGCGACTTCGCAGAGACCGGCACGCGCGAGCTCACGGCCGAGGACTTCGTCTACGGCATCAAGCGCCTGGCGAGCCCCCGGGTCGTGAGCCCCGTGCTCGGCACGCTCTCGGCCTACATCGAGGGCCTGGGCGACCTCGCCAAGGAGCTCAGGGACCGCGAGGCGGCGCTGCGCAAGGCGGGCCGCGGCGGCGAGTGGCTCGACCTGCGGCCCTATAAGCTCAAGGGCGCCGAGGCGCTCGGCCGCTACGACCTGCGCATCCGCATCCGCGGCAAGTACCCGCAGTTTTCCTACTGGCTCACGATGGCGTTTTTCGCGCCCGTGCCCTGGGAGGCGGAGCGCTTCTTCGCGCAGGCGGGCTTCGCGCAGAACAACTTCACGCTCAACACCTGGCCGGTCGGCACGGGCCCCTTCATGATGAAGGAGTTCCTCGAGAACCGCCGCCACGTGATGGTGAAGAACCCCAATTTCCGCCGCGTGCTCTACCCCTGCGAGGGCGAGGAAAGCGACCGCGCCAAGGGCTGGCTCGACGCCTGCGGCAAGCCGCTCCCGATGGTCGACAAGGTCGTTTTCGAAATCGAAAAGGAGTCGGTGCCGCTGCAGACGAAATTCCTGCAGGGCTACTACGACAGCCCCTCGATCGACCGCATCGACACGGGCCTAGGCTATCTCACCGCCATGGCGGACAGCCCCGAGAAGGCGGCGCTCTATAAAGAGAAAGGCATCCAGTTCCCGCAGACGGTCGACGCGAGCTTCTTTTATTTAGGCTTCAACTGGCTCGATCCCGTGCTCGGCGGCACCGGCACGCCCGAGCAGCAGGAGCGCGCCCGGAAGCTTCGGCAGGCCATCTCGATTGCCGTCAACTGGGAAGAAAACATCGCGATTTTCCAGAAGGACCAGGGCATTCCCGCCAGCGGCCCGCTCCCGCCCGGCATCTTCGGCTGGCAGGACAACGGCCCCGCGGCCTTCAACCCCGTCGTCTACCGGCGCGACGCGCAGGGCCGCCCCGTGCGCCGCCCGATCGAGGAGGCGAAGCGCCTCCTCGCCGAGGCGGGCTGGCCCGACGGGCGCGACGCGGCCACGGGCCGCCCGCTGGTGCTGAGCTTCGACTACCAGAGTGCCTCGCAGGGCTCGAAGTCCTACCTCGAGTGGTTCCAGAAGCAGTTCGCGAAGCTCGGCATCCAGCTCGACATCCGCGCCACCGACTACAACCGCTTCCAGGACAAGATGTCGCGCGGCGCCGCGCAGATCTTCCTCTGGGGCTGGGTCGCCGACTACCCGGATGCCGAGAACTTCCTCTTTCTCTTCTACGGCCCCAACGGCAAGGTGCGCCACGGCGGCGAGAACGCCATGAACTACGAGAACCCGGCCTTCGACCGCGCGTTCGAGCGCATGAAGAACCTCTCGGACGGCCCCGAGAAGCAGCGCCTCATCAACGAGATGATCACGACGCTGCAGCAGGACGCGCCCGTGCTCTTCGGGTATTTCCCGAAAGCGGCGGCCGCTTTCCAGAGCTGGGTGAAAAACGCGAAGCCCACCTCGATGATCCGCAACACGCTCATGTACATCGGCGTCGACGCCAAGGCGCGCACCGCGGCGATTGAAAAGTGGAACCGGCCCGTGCTCTGGCCGCTCGCGCTCATCGCCGCCCTGCTCGCCGCGGCCGTCTGGGGCGGCCGCGCCGTGCTCCGCGCGAGGGGCGAGATCCGCCTCGCGCCCAAGGGCAAGGAAAAGGAGGAGAGACCGTGATCCGCTACCTGATCCGCCGCATCCTCTATGGGTTCCTCATCCTGATCGGCGTCAACCTGCTCACGTTCCTGCTCTTTTTCGCCGTCAACACGCCCGACGACATGGCGCGCCTCAACCTGGGCGGCAAGCACGTCACCGCCGAGGCGATCGAGGCGTGGAAGGCGCAGCGCGGCTACGACAAGCCGCTCTTCTTCAACGAGAAGGCCGAGGGGCTCGCCAAGGCGACCGACACCGTCTTCTGGACGCGGAGCGTCTCGCTCTTTCGCTTCGACTTCGGCACGAGCGACGCGGGCCGCAGCATCGCCTCCGAAATCAAGACGCGCATGGTCCCCTCTCTCATGCTCGCCGTTCCGACCTTCATCCTCGGCGTCATCGTCATGGTCGCCTGGTCGCTCCTCGTGGTGATGTTCCGGCGAACGAAGCTTGAGCTTGCCGCCGTAGGCCTTGCGGTCTTCCTCATGTCCGTCTCGAGCCTCTTTTACATCATCGCCGGGCAGTGGCTCTTCGGCAAGGTGATGAAGCTCGTGCCGATCTCGGGCTGGGACGACGGCCCGCGGGTCGTTGTGTTCCTTCTCCTCCCCGTCGCGATCAGCGTCTTCGCGAGGCTCGGCGGCGACACGCTCCTCTACCGCGCGATGTTCCTCGAGGAGATGGGCAAGGAATACGTGCGCTGCGCGCGGAGCAAGGGCATCAGCGAGGGAGCGGTCATGCGCCGCCACGTGCTCCGCAACGCCGCGCTCCCGATCGTCACCTCGACGGTCGCCGTCATCCCGATGCTCTTCATGGGAAGCCTCCTCATGGAAAGCTTCTTCGGCATCCCGGGCCTCGGGAGCTACACGATCGACGCCGTGAACGCGCAGGACTTCTCGATCGTGCGCGCCATGGTCTTCCTCGGCACGGCCGCCTACATCGTGGGCCTGATCCTCACCGACCTCGTCTACTGCTGGGTCGATCCGCGCATCCGGCTGAGCTAGGGAGGACGGGACGATGAAATGGGTTTTCCTCCCGACCGACGGCGTGATGGCGCTGCTCCTCGTGATGCTCGCGCTCTATGTGCGCGCCGTCCTGAAGCGCCCCGCGCTCCTCGCGCGCTGGAAGCGCGTCTTCGCGCGCGCTTCGGCCTGCTCGGCCGCGACGGTGCTCGCGGCCTTCCTTCTGATCGCCGCCGTCGACTCGGTGCACTACCGCCCCGCGCTGCCCGCCGTGCCCGGGCAGCCGCAGGCCTACGCGCCTTTTACGGTGTCGCTCCTTGACACCCTCGTGCACGACGTGCTCGGCGCCGCGGGCACCGAGCGGAGCTACTCCGCGCCTTTTGCGCTTAAAGAATTCGACAAGTCGAGCGTGCTGACCGACAAGGGGCCCGTGCGCATCTACAGGCCGCTCGAGCACGCGGGCAAAACGCTTTCGCCCGGCGAATCGCCCGTGAAACAGAGCCTCAGGAAAACCGCCCAAGGCCTCGCCGCGGGCGCCGCGCTCTGCGCCGCCCTCTTCCTCGTGGCCGGCACGGCGCTCGGGCTCGCAAAGCGCAGGGGCCCGATAGCGGGCCTTAAGGGCCTCGCCTCGAACAAGCGGCTTCGCCCGGCGCTTCTCACCGGTGCGGCGCTCCTGCTTTTCGCCGCCTGGGTCTGCGCGCTCTGGCCCGACCGGCACATCTTCGGCACCGACGCCGCGGGGAGCGACGTGCTCCTCGAGGCGCTCAAGTCGATCCGCACCGCGATCGTGATCGGCACGCTCGCCACGCTCTCGATGCTCCCCTTTGCCGTGACGCTCGGCATTGCCGCGGGCTATTTCAAGGGCAAGGCCGACGACGTGATCCAATACATCTACACAACGCTCTCCTCGATCCCGAGCGTGCTCCTCATCACCGCCGCCGTGCTCATGGCGCAGGTCTTCATGGACAAGCACCCCGACTGGTGGCCGACGGGCCTCGAGCGCGCCGACATGCGGCTCTTCCTGCTCGCGGTCATCATCGGCATGACGGGCTGGGCGACGCTCGCGAGGCTGCTGCGCGCCGAAACGATGAAGATCTCGTCCCTCGGGTACGTCACGGCCGCCCGCGCGATGGGCGTCTCGAACGCCGCCATCATGGCGCGGCACGTTTTCCCCAACGTGCTCCACATCATCCTCATCGTCGCCGTGCTCGACTTCTCGGGCATCGTCCTTTACGAGGCGGTGCTCTCCTACGTGGGCGTCGGCGTCGACCCGACGATGAGCTCGTTCGGCACGATGATCAACGCCGCAAGGAGCGAGATGAGCCGCACGCCGATGATCTGGTGGAACCTGCTCGCGAGCTTTGTCTTCATGATCGCGCTCGTGCTCTCCGCCAACCTTTTCGCCGCCTCGGTGCGCGACGCGTTCGACGCGCGGACCCAGATCTCGGAGGACTGACATGGACGACGGGATTCTTCTTTCGGTAAGGCGGCTTTCGCTGACGCTCCCGACCGAGAGCGGCCGGGCGCAGGCCCTGAACGACGTCACGTTCGACGTGCCCCGCGGGAGCGTCTTTGCGCTTGTGGGCGAATCGGGATGCGGCAAGAGCCTTACGGCGAGCGCGATCATGCGGCTGCTCCCCGAAGGCGCGCGCGTGCCGCGGGGCGAAATCCTGCTCGAGGGGACCGACCTCCTCGCGCTCACCGAAAACGAGATGAGGTCGGTGCGCGGCGGGCGCGCCGCCATGATCTTCCAGGAGCCCGCGGCCGCACTCGACCCGGTGATGACGGCGGGCGGCCAGATCGCCGAGATGATCCTCGCGCACAGCCGCGTGACGAAAAAGGAAGCCGAGGCGGAAGCCGTGCGCTGGATCGGCCGCGTCGGCCTGCCCGACCCCGAAAAGACGGCGCGCAAGTACCCGCACGAGCTCTCGGGCGGCCAAAAGCAGCGCGTGATGATCGCCTCGGCCCTCTCGGCGGGGCCCTCGCTCCTCATCGCCGACGAGCCGACGACGGCGCTCGACGTGACCGTGCAGGCGCAGATCCTCGACCTCTTGGACGAGCTGCGCGCCAAGCGGGACCTCACGGTGCTCCTCATCACGCACGACCTCGCCGTCGTCAAGGCCCGCGCCGACCGGCTCGCGCTCATGTACGCGGGCGAGACGCTCGAAGAGGCCGACGCGGCGGACTTCTTCGCCGCCCCGGCGCACCCCTACGCCAAGGCGCTGCTGCGCGCCCTGCCGAAGGCGGGCCGCAGCGAAACGCTCATTCCGATCGAAGGCACCGTGCCTTCGATCGAAAAACCGATCAAAGGCTGCCGCTTCGCGCCGCGCTGCCCGATCGCAAGGGCGTCCTGCACCGCCGAAGATCCTGCGCTCGTCGAAATCGCGCCGCGGCACCTCTGCCGCTGCCCGCACCGCGAGGCGCTCCCGGGCGCCGCGCAGAAAGCCGAAGGCAGCGCCCCCTCGGGCGGAGAGCCGCTCCTTCGCGTCGAAAACCTCACGGTCGACTACCGCAGCCGCGGCTTCTTCGCGAAAAAGCACGCCTTCCGCGCCGTCGACGGCGTGAGCTTCACGATCGCGCAGGGCGAAACGCTCGCCCTGGTCGGCGAGTCGGGCTCGGGCAAGACCACGGCGGCGATGGCGGCGCTCGCGCTCCTCGGCGACGCCGCCGAGGTAAGCGGCCGCATTGAGCTCGCGGGCGAGCAGATCCTGCCCGCCACGCCGGAGGGCACGGCGCACTTAAGAAAGAGCGCGCAGATCATCTTCCAGGACCCCTACTCCTCGCTCGACCCGCGCATGAGCATCCTCGAGACGCTCACCGAGGGCATGAAGTCGCTGCGGCCGGAGCTCGGCGAAAAGGAGCGCACCGAAAAGGCGCTCGCGCTGCTCGAGGCCGTGGGGCTCCCGCGCGAGGCGGCCGGGCGCCTCCCGCACGCCTTCTCGGGCGGGCAGCGCCAGAGGGTGGCCATCGCCCGCGCGCTCTCGGCCGAGCCGAAGCTCATCGTCTGCGACGAGCCCACCTCGGCGCTCGACGTCTCGGTGCAGGCGCAGATATTGAACCTCCTCAACCGCCTGCAGCGCCGCTTCGGGCTCTCCTACCTCTTCATCACGCACAACTTCGCCGTCGTCGAGCACATGGCCGACCGCATCGCTGTGATGCGCCGCGGGCGCATCGTCGAGGAAGGCACCGCCGCCGAGGTGCTCGGGGCTCCGAAGGATCCCTACACCGTGCGGCTGCTCGAAAGCGTCCCGCGGCTTTGAGCGGCATCAGCTGAATTTTGAGCACTTTTGCCTAGGAACGCTCACAAACGCACCCGGATAAGGCATCATTACGTCAGGGCCGCACGTTTCCGAAGCATGGCCCCTAGAATTCACAGGAGGAGCATTTATGCGCATTCTCGTTCCTGTCGACGGCTCCGAAAACAGCCTTCGCAGCATTCAGTTCCTTACCACGAGGACCGACCTTCTCGGCACCTCGCCCGAAATTCACGTCTTCCTTTCCCAGGTGCCGATTCCGAAGCACATTTACATGACGGAAACGGCCGAGGAGCTCAAGGCCTACTACGACAACGAGGCCCAGGGCGTCTTCGACGCCGTCGCTGCGCTCCTCAAGGGCACCGCAGTGAAGCCCATTTATTCCTACACCGTCGGCCAGGCGCCCGACGACATTGTGAACAAGGCCAACGAGATCGACGCCGACCTGATCATCATGGGCACCCGCGGCGAAGGCCCGGTGCGCGGCCTGCTCTTCGGCTCCGTTTCGAACGCCGTCGTGGCGCGCGCCAACCGCCCGATCCTCATCCTGCGCAACAAGCTCCCCGAGGGCACGCACGGCCTGCGCGTGGGCCTGGCCGTCGACGGCTCGAACTATTCGCAGAAGGCGGTCGACTACGTGCTCGGCCACCGCGAGCTCTTCGGCACCGGCACGCGCTTCGAGCTCATCAACGCGGGCGAGGCGATGCACCCGGTGTCGTTCGCCTCGATGCAGAGCATGGCCGTCACGACCGAGAGCCTCGACGAGCTCAAGAAGTTCCGCGAGGACGCCTACAACAAGGCCGTCCCGCCGCTCGTGAAGCGCTTCAAGGACGCGGGCCTCGAAGCGACCGGCGTCAAGCTCGACGGCGAGCCGGGCCCGATCATCGCCGAGTACGCGAACGAGCAGCCCCTTGACCTCCTCGTCATGGGCTCGCACGGCTACGGCAACTTCCGCGCCGCCATGCTCGGCTCGGTCGCCATGCGCATCGCTTCGGCGAGCTCCGTGCCGCTGCTGATCATCCGCTGACCGGTCTTCCGGACACTGTAAAGCGCCGCGCGGCTTTCGGCCGGCGGCGCTTTTTCGTGTCCGGAGCTTAGAACAGAAGCTTCAGTCGTCGGGCGTTTCCTTCACCCTTCTCTGCTCGTCCTTGAGCTTCTTGAAGACCGGCACCACGAAGGCGAGGCAGAAGAGCGCGGCCGCCGCCGCGATGCCGCCGCCCACGTAGCCGATGTCGGCGATCGAGAGGTGCGTGCACACGAGGCCGCCCACCAGGGCACCCGAGCCGATGCCGACGTTGAAGATGCCCGAGTAGACCGACATCGCCACGGCCGTGCCGGTCGGCGCCGCCGTGATCACGGCAGACTGGAACACCAGGCCGTAGAACGTCACGAAAAGGCCCCAGACGACGACGAGCGCGATGATCGCGGGCTCGCTTGCGCTCGCGGGCCCCATCAGCAGGATCGTCACGGCGATGCCGACCACCGAAGCGCGCATGAAGGCAAAGGGCGCGCGGTCATAGAAATGCGAGAAGAGCCAGCTCGCGAGCAGCCCCACGAGGCCGTAGGCCGCAAGCGTCAGCGTGATCGTCCCCTCGGCCATGCCCGCCACCTGCGCGAGATAGGGCTCGATGTAGCTGTACATCGTGAAGTTGCCCGTCATCATGACGGGCGTGAGGATGTAGATCCCGAGGAGCGAGGGACGCGTAAGGAGCTTCGGCACATCGGAGAGCGCCACGGCGTTGTTGCTCGGCACCCTCGGGAAAAGCTTCGCGAGGCAGAAGAAAGCTAAGGCCGCGAAGGCGCCGATGGTGAGGAACGTCATGCGCCAGCCGAGCGCGAGGCCGAGCATGCGGCCCATCGGGAGGCCTACGATCATCGCGATCGACGAGCCGACGACCACCATGCTGAGAGCCGCCGAGCGGCGCCTCGCAGGCGCGACCTCGACGGCGAGCGGCCCTACGATCGACCAGAAGATCGAGTGCGCGCAGGCCACGCCGATGCGCGAGGCCATGAGCATCCAGTAGTTGGCCGAGAGACCCGAGAGGACGTTCGAGATGAAGAAGAGCCCGAGAAGGATCAGCATGAGGCGCTTCAGCTCGGTCTTTGCCGCCGCGAGCATCAGCGGCAGCGACAGTGTGGCCACCACCCACGCGTAAACCGTCACGAGCCAGCCGGTCTGCGCCTCGCTCGTGCCGAAGTCGCGGCCGATGTCGGTGAGCAGGCCGATGGGAATGAACTCGGAGGTGTTGAAAATAAAGGCGCAGAGCGTCAGCGTGAGCACGGGCAGCCAGCTCACCAAGCCCCCGCTGCGGCGGGACTCATGATTCATGGGGTCGGCCTTTGGAACTAATTATTCAAGAGATAGGGTTTATACCACCTCCCCGCCCTTTTCGGCGGCTCCGAAAGGCACTTTTTTGCCGCAGGATTTCTGCCTTAGCTCAGAGCACGGCATGCGCCTCGGTGACGGTGAAGAGCGCCCCGCCCGTTTCGTCGGCCTCGATCTCGGCCATGGCGCCGATCGGCAGGTAGGCCGTCGCCTCAAGCCTGTGCCCGACGGGCAGGCCGCAGAGCGCGGGCTTGCCGCAGACCTTGGACCAGTGCCGCAGCACCTCGTCGACCGTGAAGTCCCCTTCGTCGGTGCCGCACTCGTAAAACTCGCCCCAGGCGAGCCCCGCGATGCGGGAGAAAAGCCCGTTCTGGTAAAGCTGCCGGAGCATGCGGTCGATGCGGTAGCTCTTTTCGTGGACCTCTTCGAGGACGAGGATGCACCCGTCGCCCTTCAGTTCGTAAGGCGTCCCGGCAAGCGAAGCAATGAGCGTGAGGTTGCCGCCCACGATGCGCCCCGCGGCCTTGCCCGGGCGAATCGCCGTGAGCTCCCCTTCTGGCGGCACGATCGCGCCCATGGGCCGCAGCGTCGTGAGACCGCGGAAAAAGTTTTCTTCGGTGTAGCCGCCTTCGCCCGAGAGCGAGCGCAGCATCGCGCCGTTGACCGTGATGAGACCCGTTTTCTGCCAGATCGCCGTCTCGAGCCCCGTGATGTCGCTGTAGCCGATGAGCTGCTTCGGGTGCGCGGCAAT
This sequence comes from Burkholderia sp., assembly GCA_047777475.1. Classification (GTDB taxonomy): domain Bacteria; phylum Pseudomonadota; class Gammaproteobacteria; order Burkholderiales; family Burkholderiaceae_F; genus Sutterella. The sequence goes on along the minus strand of JBKEET010000001.1, from coordinate 459,297 downwards.
CGCTCCGTAGTCGATCAGGTCAAGGATACCCGCGGTACCGTAGCCGCCCTTGGCGCAGAGGATCGCGTCGACCTCAGGGTCGGCGAAAAGCGCGTTGATGTCCGCGGCCCGCTGCTCGGCGGTGCCGGCGAAAAAGCCGTATTCCTCAAAGACATGGGCGCCGAGCTTCACATTGAAGCCGTGCGCCTCGAGCGTGCCCACGCCCCGGTAGAGCACGCCCTCCGAAACGGGCGAGGCGGGCGCGGCGATGCCGATCGTGTCGCCGGGCTTGAGCGCCCGGCCCTTGAGGACGGCGGGAGCGGCGTCCTTTTTGCCGCCGGCGGCGAAGGCCGCGGCGGGCGCGGCGAGCGCGGCGCCGGCCGCTAGCAGTAGGTCGCGTCGTGTGACGGGCATGGTCCTTTCCTGTTATCTGTTGTTATTTCTGGCAGTGCGGGCAGAAGTAGCTCGAGCGGCCGTTCTGCACGATGCGCTTGATTTCGCCGCCGCAGACCGGGCATTTCTCGCCCTCGCGGCCGTAGACCTTGCACTCAAGCGCAAAGTAGCCGTCCTGGCCGCCCGGCCCGTGGAAATCGCGGAGCGTGGTGCCGCCCGCCTTGATGGCGCGCTCGAGGATGCCGCGGATGGCCGCGAGAAGCCGCTCGGCCTCCTTTTTCGTCACCCGGTCAGCGCGGCGCGTCGGGCGGATGCCCGCCTCGAAGAGCGTCTCCGAGCAGTAGATGTTGCCGCAGCCCACGGCGGCCTCGCCCGAAAGCAGCACCGCCTTGACGCTTGTCTTATGCGCATGGAGCGTCTTCCAGAAGCGCTCCGCGGTGAGCTCGCCGTCAAAGGGCTCGGGGCCGAGGTCCTTCAGGGGCTTCTGCTTGTAAGGGTCTTCCGTCATCCAGAGCACGGTGCCGAAGCGCCGCGGGTCGGTGAGCCTTGCGGTCCACGGGCCTATCGTGATGTCGATGTGGTCGTGGCGGCGGGGCGCCGGCGCGGGATTGGGCCACAGGCGCCAGAAGCCGCTCATGCCGAGGTGCGTGACAAGCCAGCCCGCGGTCTTCCCGCGGGCGTCTTCAAAGCGCCAGATGAGGTACTTGGCCCGGCGGTCGATCCCGGCGAGCTTCAGGCCCTTCAGGACCTTGGCCAGGTCGGGGACGGGGTCGCGCAGCTTCGCGGTGCGCACGTCGGCGCCCGTGACGGTGCTGCCCACCGTGCACGAGAGTCCGCGGCGCGTCACTTCGACTTCCGGCAGCTCCGGCATCGCTCAATCCTCCGAAAAAACAAGAGAAAACATTATAGGCCGCCCCCTGCGGCGGCCTCCTCGGCGAGCCGGTCCGCCAAGCCGCTCACGCGCACGGCGGGCGTGCGCACGGCGTGCCGCAGCACCTCTTCCGAGCCGAAGACCGTGACGGCGGACTTGGTGCGCGTCACGGCCGTGTAGAGGAGTTCACGGCTTGCGAGTCCCGAAACGGGCGACGAGGGTAGGAAAACGCCGACGTCGTCGAATTCGGAACCCTGCGACTGATGGATCGTGATGGCAAACGCCGTGTCGTGCTCCGGCAGGAGCGAAGGCGGGATGCGCCTCGCGCTCTCGCCGAAGACGGCGGTGAGCGGCGCGCCGTTCTCCCCTGTCGACGGCAGGATGATGCCCGCGTCGCCGTTGAAGGCCCCGATCGCATCGTCGTTGCGGCGCACGATGATCGCACGCCCCGGATAGTTTTCCGAGGCGTCGTCCGCGGGCAGGAGACCTGCGGCGGCGAGCCGCTCACGCACGCCGCGCTCGAAGCGGCGGTTGACCGCCTCGACGCTCATGACGCCGCGGCGCTGCGCGCAGAGCGCGCCGAACGAGGCGTGCTCGCGCCAGAGCGCGGCCCAGAGCGTTTCGAGCGCTTCGCCCTTTTTCTGCGCGGTGAGGAAATCGACGAGCGCCCTGCCGTAGCGCGCGATATGCCCCGAGAGCCAGGCCTCGGCGCTTGCCGAAAGTCCCGTTCTCGGATCGGGCGCGTCGCAGTGCCAGAGCGCCTTCCACTTCGCATCGGACGATTCCCGCGAGAGGATTTCGGCGACTTCGCCGTCGGCCCCTTCTTCGCCCGAATTGATGGCGGCGGCGAGTTCCGCGATCACCGTGCCTTCGGCAAAGCGCCGGCTTTTCTTTAATTCCACCGTATGCGCCGAGAGCACGCCCTTCGCATCGCTGATGTCCGCGAAGACCGAACCCGGGCCCACGGCCGCGAGCTGGTGCTTGTCGCCGAGCACGATAAGCCGCGTATCGGGCGAAATCGCCGCGAAGAACCGCGCCGCGAGGTGCGAGTCGATCATCGAGGCTTCGTCGACGATGAGCACGTCGAGCGCGAACGGATTGCCGGGCCCGGGGCGCTCGCCCGAGGGCGTGGGCGTCACGAGCCACTTGTGGATCGTGCGCTCGGCGACCGAGAGCTCCTCTTCGCCGGGATCGGCGATGCGCCGCAGGATCGGGAAGCTATCCTTCTTATCGCCCGAGGCGATGCCCTCGATCGATTCGCGCATGCGGCTCGTCGCCTTGCCGGTCGGCGCCGCCAAGCCGATGCGCAGCTCGGGATTGTCTTCGAGCAGGCACTCGAGGATGAGCGCCACCGTCGTCGTCTTGCCCGTGCCGGGGCCCCCGCAGATGACGGCGAAAGGCTCGGAAAGCGCAAGGAGCACGGCACGGCTCTGCAGCGCGTCAGCGTTGAACGCGCGGCAGAGCTCCTCGGCGCGCGCCTTCTGCTTGTCGCCGAGCGGCTTTCCTTTGGCGCGGCCCATGGCCGCCAGCGCGGCGGAAAGCGACTTTTCCTCGGCGAAAAAGCGCCGCAGGTAAATGCGGGTGAGATTCGTCGCACGGTCGATCACGCAGGGCGCGGGCACGTCCGCCTCCCCGCCCCCGTCGGCAAAGCCGCAGGCGCACAGTGCCTCTTCGGCTTCCTCCGGCGAAAGCGCGAGGCCGGCTTCATTGGCTTTTGCAAGGACGGCGTCCATGCTCACGCAGACGCTGCCGTCGGCCTGAGCGTCCGAGAGCACCGCCATCAGGGCGGACACCAGAAGGCGCAGATCTTCCGTCGGTTCCGCGCCGCGGGCGCGGGAAACCGCGCGCAGCAGCGCTTCGCCGAACTCGAGCATGGGACTCTCGATCGCCGCCTCTTTTGCAGCCGCTTCGCTCATTTCTCTTCTCCTCTGAGGTAATCGTCAAGCGCCGCAATCTTCTTAGGATCGACGCGGTCGAGAACGACGCCCTGCAGCCCCCGGGCGGTGCGCTTCGCCTCCGCGCGCACGCCGCGCAGGAACACGTAGACGGCGCCGCCCAAAAGATCGTCATGCCACGCATCGCCGAGGCGCGCCCTTAGGAAGCGCCGCAGCGCGACCAAATAGAGCAGGTACTGCAGGCGGTAGTGGTGACGGTCCATTTCGGCCGCCATCGTCGGCTGCGTGTAGTCCTTGGGCTCGCGCACGCTTTCCGCAATGGCGTTGCTCTTCCAGTCGAGCACCCAGAAGCGCCCGTCCGCCTCGAAGGCAAGGTCGATGAAGCCCGTGAGGAATCCTTCGAGCGCCTCGCTTTCAAGCGGCGGCTGCGGATAGCCGAGCTCGGCGAGCTTCGCGCCGAGCCCCTCGGCCGTGACGCCGGGGCCCGTCTTGAGAAGGAATTCCATTTCAGCGCAGCGCTTCTCGGGCGTCACGTCCTTCAGGCGCACGCCGGGCAGGATTTCCGCGTTGAGGACGTCGGCGATCATCCGCGAGGCGGCCTCTTCGGCAAGCGCGGCGTCTTCTTCGCCGGGGAACGCCATGTTGGCGCTGAGCACCTCGTGCGCAAGCGCAAGGCGGTCGGGCTCCGCGCTCTCCTCTGCCATCTTCTGGAAATCCGCTTTTTCAAGGATCTCGTGCAAAGCGGTGCCCGCGCGGGTGCCGCGCGGGAAATCGAGCATGTCGGCGCTCTTTCCCGGCTTTCTCGCGGGCACAAAGCAGCCGCCCTCGTCCCCGCCGTCGTCGCTGATCAGGCGCGCGATGCCCGTGAAAGAGCTCGTGCGCCAGGCGGGCAGCACGTCGCGCGATGGCGAAACACTGAGCGACTCTTCTTTCTCGTCGGCAGTGAGCATGGGCGGCACGTCCGCGGCGACGTCGGCGATCGAGCGCAGCGCAACGCAGCCCGGGTTCTCCCGGGCAAGATCCTCGAAACGGTCCTTGATAGTTTGATCCGCGATGTTCTTGCTCTCTTCCTCGCCCGTCAGGATCGAGAAATAGGCGTTTTTCTTGCAGTTCGCGTGCCAGGCGTCAGGCATCTTTTTCGAGCGCTGGTGCATCGAAAAGCTCATGACGAGCCGCGCCTTGGCGCGCGTCATCGCGACGTAGGCAAGGCGCGTGGCTTCCTGCGCATTCTCCTTGGCAAAGCTTTTCGGCGGATCCTGCGGCTCGAGGCTTAAAAGGAGCTCGGGCACGCCGTTTTCCACCGTGCGGAACACGAGGCTCTTCTTTGTCTTGCCCGACCCGAGCTTCTCGCAGAACGGCAGGTAAACGATCGGATACTGCAGGCCCTTGCTCGAGTGGATCGTGACCACCGAGACCAGGTTGGCGTCGCTTGCGAGCCGCACGATGCGCTCTTCGGGCGTTTCACCCGCTTCGGCAATCGCCTTTTCGAAGCGCGCGAGCAGGCCGGCCGGCGTGGCAAAGCTGCGGCCCTCGGCATGCAGGAGCTCGATCACGTGCGCGTAATTGGTGAGCCGCTGCTCGCCGCCCGCCTCGGGCAGCAGCCGCTCCGTCGTGCGGCATTCCTCGAAAATGCCCGCAAAGCCTGCTGCTGCGCCGCTCCTCGCCCAGCGCGCCCGGGCGTTTTCAAAGAGCGCGCGCATCTGCGTGCGCCGCTCTTCCGTGTCGTTTTCGAGCGTCGTCTCGGTGTCGCCGACGATGCGCGTGATGCGCGCGGCGCGCACGAGCCGCTCGTCGCCGGGACGGTTCATGGCGCGGAGCATGAGCAGGATTTCAGCGGCTTCTTCGGTTTTGAAAACGTCATCCCTGCTCACGGCCCTGGCGCGGATGCCAAGCGCCTGCAGTGCAGGCATGAGGTCCTCGGCATCGCTGTGATTGCGCACGAGAACGGCAATGTCGCGCGCTTCGACGGGCCGCAGCCGCAGCGTTTTTTCCTCGCCGCCGGCCACGGTCTTCATTTCGGCTATGGCATCCTCGCCCTCCTCGGCTTTCAGGCAGAGCCGCCCCTCGCGCCCTTCGGCGAGCACGCGGGCGATGTCGTTGGCAAGCGCCCGGCGCGAGGCTTCGTGCCGATCGCCGGCGTTTTCGAACGGCCTGACGGTCTGCCAGATCTCGAGCGGAGGAACCTCGCTCCAGCCGCTCTCGGAGAGGCGGTAAAGGCCCGTGCGCGTCGGCACGCTGTCGACGGGCGAGAAGGTCATGTCGCTTCGCAGGAACGGGCTGAGGACCGATCCCGTAGTGAAAAACGCGTTGACGGCCTGCACGAGGCGCGGCGTAGAACGGTAGTTGACGGGGAGCCGCTTCGTATTGCCGATGAGGCGCCTCGCCGCAAGGTAAGTGTTGAGGTCGGCCGAGCGGAAGCGGTAGATCGCCTGCTTAGGGTCGCCGACGAAAAAGACGGAGCGCTTCTTGCCCGCCGCTTTCCCCTCAAGGAAAAGCTTTCTGAAAATCGCAAACTGCAGCGGGTCCGTGTCCTGGAACTCGTCGATCAGCACGGCGTCGTAAAGCCCGCGCACGGCTTCGGCAAAGGACTCGGCCGTCGCGCCCGACGTCAGCCGCTCGTACATGTCGGCGAGCAGGTCGTCAAAGGAGCGCACCCGTGCCTGGCGCTTAAGGGCCCTGAGCTCGGCAGGCGCTTCCCTGCAGAAGCGCTCGAGCACGGCTTTTTCCTCGCCTTCCGACTGCAGCACGCGCTTCGCGAGCGAAGCGGGATTGGCGGAGAGCTGCTGCAGCACCGTGTCCCAGGCGTCCGCATCGAGCAGCTTTTCGAGGAACGCCGGATCGGCGCCCTGAAGCCTGTCGAGCTCGCGGCGCTCAAAATCCTCGATCGCCGTGCGGCGGAAATCGGCATCGCTTTCGGCAAGATCGAAATCGAAATTGTCCGATGCGCTGAAGGCGCGGCTGCGAAGTGATTTTTCGCAGAACGAATGAATGGTGTAAATCGGCGCGCTGTCGAATCGCGCGAGTGCGTCGCCGAGGCGCCGCAGCACCTCCTCGCGCGCGATGCCCTGCTCTTCCCAGCGCTTGGCCTGTTCGACGAGGATGCCGTCGACGTCGCCGGCAGGCAGCGTACCCTTGAGATAGTCGTCCGCGTCTGCGATGTGCTGGCGGATGCGCGACGAAAGCTCCGCCGTGGCTGCCTTGGTGAAGGTCACGACGAGGATCCTGTCGATCGAAAAGCCTTCCTCGACGACCAGCCTCAGGACGAGGTGCTTGATCGAGAAGGTCTTGCCCGTGCCGGCGGAAGCTTCGATCAGCGTCGGCACGCCGAGCGGCGCGGTGAGGACGTCGAAGCTTTCGGTTTCGTTTTCTTTTGCTGTTCCGCTCATGCCGTTTCTCCCTGCGCAAGCCCGCGGGCACGCTCTTCAAAAAGAGCGAGCGCCTCCTCCGTGCTGCCGCCTTCGATGAACGCCTTGATCAGCGAAGAAAGCGCATCGCCGAACTTCTTGGTCCCGTCGAGACCGTCCTCGGTGTCGCGCCCGCGCCAGACGACGGCGTCCTCGGGCGATATCTGTGTCTCGCCCCGGATGCGCCGGGCATTGAGGAGCCGGGCGCCCGCGCGCCTCGCCCACACGCGGGCGAGCGTTTCGACAAGGCCGGCGGCCTGCGCCTGCGAAAGGCCAGCCAATAGAGCGACAGCCGGCTCGTCGCGGTTTTCCGCGTCCGCACCGGGTCGCAGCACGACCGTCATCTCCGCCGTGCCGCCGAGTGCGGCGGCGGCAAGCGCATATTCCGCAAGCGGCCGGATCATCGCAGGCGAATCGGCTTTCGAAGCGGTGGTGCGGATCAGCCGCACCCTGCCGCCGCCCGCATCGAAGAGACGCGTGAGCGTGTGCGTAATCTTAAATTCATTCCCTATCGGATATTCTATTTGGCGATCGCGAAGCGGCGTGAGCCCCTCCGCAAGCTCGCGCACCTTGGCGGCCATGTTCCGGCCGAGCGCGAGGTCGTCCCTCACGGCCCACTCGCGCACGCCCTGTGCGCCCATAAGCGGATTGGCGAGCCAGTTTTTCTCGATGTCCTCCGCCTTGCCGGCGAGCGCGGCCTCCTCTGCATCGGTGACGCGCTGCCAGGAGGCGAGCCCCGCCCCTTCGGGCATCAGTCCTTCGTCCGAAGATTCCTCCGGGACGTAAAGGCGCACGCCGACCGCGGCGAGCCGCTCGGCCGAGGGATTGCGCCACCAGCGCATGATTTCGGCAAACGGCACGGTGCCCTGCTCCGTGTGCGGTTCGCCGTCGGCGAACGGCTGCACGGGGCGGCTGTAGTTTTCCCTGTCCGCTTCCTTCACGGCCTCGAGCATGGCCGGGCTGTGGCTTGCGGGTTTGGCGCCCGTAAAGTTTCGCTTCGAGAAAGCGTTGAGCGTGATCGGCTCGGTCAGGAGCGCGGCAGCGCGGCGGCGCTCCGAGCGGTCGGCCGCGAAGCCCAGCAGCCAGTCCCTCAGTTCTTGCACGACGATCGAAGGCTCCCTCGCATCGGCGCCCTGCCCGGTGCCGCAGACATAAGAAATGCGCAGCTTGCGGCGCGCCGAGAGCAGCGCGTCGAGGAAAACGTTGCGGTTGTTGACGCGGCTGTCGCGGTCGCCGCGGCGCGGCGCCGCGGCCGTGAGGTCGAACTCCTCGCGCCGGCTCGTGCCCGGGAAGGCCGAGTCGCTGTTGAGCCCGATGATTGCCACGGCCTTGAAGGGCAGCGAGCGGAGCTGCTCCATGCTCGTGAAAGTGACGGCGTTGCTCGCCGAACCGCCTCCGCGGACCGTGCCGAGCTTGCCGGCAAGCGCCCCCATGAAAAGCCGGAAGCTCACCTGCGGATCGCCCGCGGCCGCCATGTCGTCGGAAAGTTCGGCAAGCGCCCGGCGAAGCTCGCCGTAGTCGTGCCCGGCGTTCTCGTCGGGGAGGAGCAGGTCGATCGCCTGCGCCGCCCAGCCCTGCCAATAGGCCGCGCCGGCCTTTTCGGAGGCCTCGGCGCGAAGTCGCTCGAGACAGTCGGCGATGCGCGCGAGCGCGCAGAGGAGCTCAGGCTGCTCGCCCGCTCCGGTGAACGATCCCGTCTCCGTGCCCTTGGCGGGCACCGTGTCGCCCACCGGCCGGATTTCGCTGTCGGGGAACGCCGCGCCGAGCGCCAGGCGCTCGATCGCGCGCGAGAGCGTGTTCTCCTGCACCTTGCCGAAGGTTTCGGCGTCGATCGCTAGGAGATGCGCGGGCGAAAGCCCGAAGCGGTAGCCTGCGCTCGAGAGCCAGCTCTCCGCCGTGACGAGGTCGTCCGCGGTGAGCGAAAAGCGCTCGCCGACGAGCGGGAGCGAGAGCCAGTCAATGAAGTCTTCGCGGGGCGCGCGCCCGGCGATGAGGTCCGCAAGCCCGATGAGGGCCCGCGAGGCGGGATCCGCATCGAGGCTGCTGAGGCCCGCCAGGCGCCAGGCAATGCGCTGTCCCTCGGGAAGGCTCCCGAACACCTTGTCGACCAGGGCCGCTACCGAAGCAATGTCGGGCGCGGCGACAAGCACGTCGGAAGGACGGATGTCGGGATTCTCCCGGAAGAGCTTCTGCAGCCAGTCGGCCAATGCCTCGAGCTCGCGCGTCGGCGTCGGCGCCGCGGCGAAGGTGAGCGAATCGTCGCCCTTTTCGAGCAGCCCGAGGATGCCGCCGGCCCCCGTCTGCGCAAAGGCGGGAAGCCGCCGGATATCGGGCTCGAGCAGCAGGATCGAATCCTGCACGAGCCGCAGCAGCGCCGGATCGCGCGCCTCGATGTAATAGGCCTTGGCGGCCGTGCGCGTCTCGGCGCGCAGTTCCTGCAGGCGGCCCGAGAGTTCCTTAAGCGCGGAGCGCTCGGGAAAGATGCCGCGCTCCTCGCCCTTTTCGGCGTCTTCCTGCGGCCTGAATCCCTCTTCGCCGAGCTCCGCGCCGGTGTCGGGCGAAGCGGTGAAGCGCCAGAGGCGGTCAATGTTGGCGCGCGTGCTCATGCCGTCGGCTTCAAGGAGCGGGTGCCCGGCGCTCCCCTCGCCGCCCGCAAAGCGGCGCCAGTCGAAAAGCGACTTCGGCACGAGCTCGAACCAGTATTCGGAGCACGGGTTCAGGAGGTAGAGCCAGACGGTGCGGCCGGAATGCTCGTAGGCCTTGAGGAGCGGGAGCATCAGCGGCGCGACGGTGAACGGCGCAAAAACGTGCAGCTCGTCCGGAATGCGGATCCGCCGGCCGGGCGAAAGCTCGACCTCGGCGTCTGCGGGCGCATGGCGAAGCCGCTCGACGGCTTCCGGAAAGCGGCTGAAAAAGCCCGATGCGCGCCACTTCCCGCCCATCGACGCGAGGCGCCGCCACAGGTCGCGCTGCCAAATATAGTCGGCGTGCGACGAGAGCTTTTCGAGCTCGCCCTTTTGCAGCACATCAGGCTTGATGCGGCCCGTCCAAAGCAGCGTCCAGTCGAAGCGGTACGTGGCGTAAACGACGAACAGCCGGCTGATGCGCTGCGCGAGCGCAAAGACGCCGAGTTCGTCCTTGCCCTTCAGATAGTCGCGGATGCGCTCGTGCCCGGGTTCGCTGCGAAAGCTTCCGGGACCGTCTTCGGAGAGCACGCTCCAAATAAGCCAGTCGGTGTCGCCGCCCGTGACCGATCCCCGCGGTTCACCCGCGAAAATCGAAAACCATTTCGCAAGCGTCAGGAAATCGATGCCGGCGCAGACGCCCTCGCGCTCGGCGATCGCCCTCTGCAGGTCGGTCTTGACGCCGAGCGTCGGAACGACGACGGGCACAGTCTCGAAGGCGGAGGAGCGGCCGAAAGGCCCCTCGCCGCCCTCGAACCGGAGCGAGCGCATATTGCTGAGAAGCACCTCGCGGAGCACTTCGTAGCTGTTGGAATAAACCGTTTGGATCATTGGGCAGAACGAAAAGGTAAAAGCACGCGGATGGGCTCAAGTTTACCCAAGCGCGCTCCGGGGCGAACCTTTATAAAAAAGAGGCGTCCCGCCCGAAAAAGCTTTCGGACGGAGCGCCTCCCAGGTGAGTTCGGTTTTTTATCGGGCTGCGTTACTTGGCGAGCGCGCCCTTTTCGCCCTTGAGGCCGACCATCGCGAGCGCGGCGAGCAGTGCCGTCTGCGGGCCGAGCCAGATGCGGTCGGCGATGAAGTATTCCTTCAGGCTGTGCTCGTTGCAGGTCACGCCGCCCGTGCCGATGCAGGTCGACGGGATGTTGAGCGACATCGGCTTGTTGGCGTCGGTCGAGCTCGGCTTCACGGTCTTCGCTTCAAGGCCGAGCGAGTCCATCGCGCCGAGCGCGGCCTGCACGGCCGGGCAGTTGTCCGGGCGCATGCCGGCGGGGCGGTTGCCGATCTGGGTCTTGGTGATCTTGAGCTGGTGCTCGGCGTCGGCTTCCTTCCAGTGAGCGTTCTCGAGCGCCACGGCCTTGTCGAAGGCGGCGAGAACCGTCTTCTCGAGCTTATCGAGCGTGGGCAGGTCGACGCTGCGCATGTCGACGTCCACCTCGCAGTGCGCGGCGATCGTGTTGACCGTCGTGCCGCCCTTGATGGTGCCGATCGTGTAGGTGGTCTTCGGGTCCTTCGGGAGCTCGAGGTCGGCGATCAGTGCGCCGGCGCGGCACATCGCGTGAATGGCCGACGGCGTCTTGCCGTAGTCGATGTAGGAGTGGCCGCCCTCGCCGTCGATGCTGATGCGCCAGCGGTGCGCGCCCGTGGCCCCGTTCTGCACCGTGTAGACGTCGGCCATGTCGAGCGCCATGAAGCCGTCGATGCGGCGCGAGCCGTCAAAGAGCGCCTTGGAGCCGCGGATGTCGCCGTTGCCCTCTTCGCCGACCGTGCCGACGAAAAGGATGTCGCCGTCGGTCTCGACGCCCGCTTCGTTGAGCGCGCGCAGGACCTGAAGCATCGAGCGCAGGCCGGAGGCGTTGTCGCCGATGCCCGGGCCGTAGTAGCGGTCGCCCTCATGGCGGACCTTGAGGTTCGTGCCCGCCGGGAACACCGTGTCGAGATGGGCGGCGATCGCAAGGACCGGACCATTGCCCGTGCCGGGGCGGCGGCCGACGACGTTGCCCGAGGCTTCGTGCTTCACGTCGGTGAGGCCGTACTCGCGCATCAGGCGGGCGATCTCCTCGCCCCTCGCCTGCTCGGCGAACGTCGGAGATTCGATTTCGGCGATGTGCACCTGCTCGGCCATGGCCTTGTCGGCCTCCTCCTCGCAGAGCGAAAGCGCCTTCTTCACGCGCTCATCGGCCCTCAGGTGCGCGATGCGCGCCTTCATCCCTTCGTCCAGTGCAGGCTTGCTCATTCCATTCTCCTTAATTCAGTGCTAAGCGGCGTCCCCGCGGGGCGCCTTTCAAACTCGGAGAAGTGTAACAAGCTCTAGGGACAATTGCGTATGGAGAATTCCCTCAGTCAACGTTTTGGAGTGAATTTGCATCCTCAAGCGACACATTTGAAGGAATTGCTCACATTTTCTCTGTATAAATCTGTGGATAACTTCCCATGTTCCGAAACTGCATGGAAAATTTTCATTGCCTATTTTTTAGGCAGCCGGCCGCCGCGAAAGCTTCTCCCCAGCGCCGCGCAAGGGCGTCAAAATGCACGGCCGCATTGGCGGGGCTGGTCGACGGAAGCGAAAAAATCCGGATGTCGGGCCGGAGCGCCAGCACGCTCTCCTCGGCGCACTTTTTCCACATGCTTTCGCTCTTGCGGCCGTTGAGCAGCACGGCGCGGACGGAGGGCGCCGAGCGCAGCAGCCCCGCGACGTCGTTGGGCACGGCGTCGCGTATGGCGCTGTCGAGGCTCCCCGCGCGGCGGCACACGCCGATCGTGTCCCAGAGCGCGATATGCAGCCGCCCGAGCGCGGCGTAGCGAAGCGAGAAGTCCCCGTCCGTGAGCGCCGCGCCCTCGCCGGGGAAGAGCGCGGCGAGCATCGGCCAGAAGCGGTTCGAGCGAAAGGCGTAGTAGCGCCCGGCGCGCAGCGACGCCTCGCTCGGCATGCTGCCGAGGATGAGCGCGAGCGGCTTGGGACCGACGAGCGGCGGGAAGCCCCGGAGCAGGACGTCCGCGCCGTCTGAAATTTTCTTAGCCATCAATGTATTTCAGAAAAAATCCTGCCGCAGAGTGTAGCGAATGCGCCGCTGAAGTGCTTCCTTCGCTTTTGCAAAAAAATCTGCAATACATGACAAACCGCACGCAGTATAGGCTTTTTTGCTGATCATAATGCTTTCCTAACAACGAGTTAGCGTGCAAAAATTTAGAAATCCGCAGTGAAATTCTTCCGCAGAAACGAAGATTTCACGCTTTTTTTCATAAATTTCAAAGGACCAAAACCCATGGCTACCAACTACACGCTCGATCTGCCCCATTACTCCGTCGGCCCCCAGGCGTACGACCTGATCGGCGATGTCATCCGCCCCTACGGTCACAAGGTAGCAGTCATCGGCGGCGAAACGGCTCTGAAGAAAGCCAAGGAGCCCCTGCTCGCTGCGCTGAAGAAGGCGGGCGCCACCGTCACCGACCTCTGCGTCTACGGCCACGATTCCACGATGGACAACGTGAACAAGATCATGGAGCGCCCGGGCGTCAAGGAAGCCGACATCCTGTTCGGCGTGGGCGGCGGCCGCGCCTGCGACACGGTGAAATGCGCCGCGGACATGATGGGCAAGACCGTCATGACCTGCCCGACGGTGGCCTCCAACTGCGCCCCCGTGTCGGCGCTGGCCGTGATCTACAACAACGACGGCAGCCTGAACCACTACCACGTCATGAAGAGCTGCGCCGCGCACTGCTTCATCAACACCACGGTCATTCTGGACAGCCCGGAAAGGCTGTTCTGGGCCGGCATCGGCGACGCGCTCTCGAAACAGCTCGAAGTCCTTTACGCCACGAAGAACCGCGATCTCTTCCACACGCCGCTGCTCGGCGCGACGCTGGCGCTCGCCTGCCAGGAGCCGCTGCTCAAGTACGGCGCCAAGGCGCTTGACGACTTCAAGAACAACCGCATGAGCGACGACTTCAAGGAAGTGGTGCTCGACATCATCGTCTCGACGGGCATCGTCTCCAACCTCACTTCGAGCAAGGAGTACTACTACAACTCGGCGCTCGCGCACTGCTTCTACAACGCCGCTACGGTGATCCCCGCCACGCACAAGCACCTGCACGGCGAAATCGTCTCCTTCGGCAACCTGGTCCAGTGCGCCTACGACGAGCAGTTCGAGCTGCTCGACAGGCTGCTGAAATTCAACATGAAGGTTGGCCTGCCGGTCACGCTCGCCCAGGTCGACGTGAAGGTCTCCGACCTCGACAAGCTGCTCGACAAGGCCCCGTCCGTCAACGAATGGAAGACGGGCTACCGCGAGACCACCCGCGAAGGCTTCAGGGCCGCCATCCTGAAGGCCGACGAGCTCGGCCGCAAGGCCCTGGCCGAGGCCGCGGCCGCCTGATGCGCATTTAACCATCACCCTGTCTCTGCTCTGTTCGCCGCGCTCCCCTTTCGGGGACGCGGCGTCTTTCTTATGAAGACGGAGAAAACAGAAGCAAACAAAAATCCCTGCCGCCTCCGGAAGGGCAGCATTGCAAGCAGTTTTCTCTGCCGTATCAGCTTGTCAGAACCCTCGTACGCTTGGTCCTTCGAGCCTTTTTGACCAGTGAGTGTTTTGATCTCTTCGGCTACCTCTGACATCTTTTCGCGAATCTCTTCGTCATTCGCATTCTTAGCAAAGAGCTTCGCATTCTGCAGAGTCCGCTTTGCGGTTAAAGCCCGCACTTTATCCGTTGCGTAAGGAATGTAGCTTTTCCCGGAAACCAGAATGCTGTAAATGATTCTGGCGAGCAAATGGGCAGCGGCAACTACGGCACGCAAAGTTCCTCGCCGCAATTTCCATTCCATGACCCGATCCGACAGTGAGTTTTTGCTCATTCTCACCCCGTGGGCACATTCGACCAGCACTCGCCTCAGCCATTTGTTGCCTTTGGCTGCGTGGCCGGAATAGCGCACGTTGGCCGAGATGTTGTTCCCCGGGCAGATGCCCATCCAGGAGCAAAACTTTTCGGAGCTGTCGAAATGCTGCTTCAGGTCATCGCACAGTTCGGCAAAGATGAGTCTTGCAGCGGTTTCTTTAATGCACGGTATCGTTTTCAGCAGTTCAATCTGCCTTTGATAGGGAGCCTGGAGTTTTGCCAGGCGCAGCATCGTCTGCTCGCCCAGCGCAAGTTCTCGGTCCATGGCCAGCATTTCATCGGCGATCTGGGCTCTGAGGAACGGATCAAGGTCGAAATTAAGTGCGTCAATGATTTCATCGGGCGTTGCTTTTCTCAGCCTGCGCGAATTATTTTCCACGCACTGTTCAAAATTGCCTTCTCCAAAAATCTTGGCTCTCAGGATATTGGTTGCGCTGGTGCCGCGGATATCGCTGAATACCGATGAGGCTCGAAAGCCTGCGGAATCCATCAGTTTGTGCAGGGCATTGACGTGAGAGGCGTAATGGCTTTTCAGTTTCTGATAGCGCCGGGCCAATTCCCGCATCAGCCGGAAATTCGGCGGAGGGATAAACGATTTCTTCAGCGTTCCCATCCTGGCCAGTTCGGCCAGGCGCCGGGCATCCTGCTGATCCGTTTTGCGGCCGATGGCAGCTTTAACGTCCCGGGCATTGACGAGGGTAAGCGATGAAGCGTTGAAACCGACGCTTTCGAGAGCTGCGTACGGGCTCTTCCAAAGGACGCCGGTGGATTCCATCACAATGGTTTCCGGACTGCATTTCCGGCACCATCCTGCGAACTTTTCCAGCTCCGACCTTCTTGTGCCGAAACTGCGCAATTCCGTGTGAATTGAAGAATGGGCATCGATGTATTGGAAGCAGCAAACCAAAAGTTCGCAGTGGACATCGACACCGATGGCGGATGAATAGACGGCTTCGACAACGTTTTGCGGGTTCGTTGCCGTAGCCGTGTCGGTGGGTTTCCGAGTAGACTTACTCATGATCCTCTCCTTTTAAAAGTGGGGATCTCGAAGAGTCCGCCCGGATAAAGGCACGGGCCTTTCAGCCACCTAAGATTCACGAGAGTGAACTCATTTTCTTATGCGCCTACTTCCCTTTCGGGAGAGTGCAATTGGGGGTGCGAAGGCCTGAGACTGCAATTTTTGTACGGAGATAAAACTCCAAAAAAACTGACGCAGTGATCCGGCTCCGGACTCTTCTCCGTCTTCATCATAGCGGGTGAAGACAGGCCTTCCCAGCAAACATCAGGGCCTCCATATTCGAAGGCCCTTCATCTTATTTTTGTCCGCGTCCTCCGCAGTGCACGCAGCAAATCGCGCATCGTGGCAAAATGACTGCTTTGCAGTCAAAAAGAAGGATAAATGCCGTGGCGGACCTTTCCGACATCAAAGCGAGGAGCCTCGCCGGCGAGAAGCTCACAAGGGACGAAGCGCTCTGGCTTGCGCTCGAGGCGCCGAAAAAGGCGCTCTATGACGCCGCCGCCGACATTACGGCGAAAGCCGCGCCGCGGGATTTCAATTTCTGCACGATCATCAACGCGAAGTCGGGCCGCTGCGGCGAGGACTGCCGCTGGTGCGCGCAGTCGAAGCGCTATGAAACGGGCGCCGCCGTCTACCCGCTTGTTGACGTCACCCGCGCCCGCCGCTCGGCCTTGGCCGCGAAGCGCTGCGGCGTGCCGCGCTGGTCGCTTGTGACGAGCGGCCGCAAGCTCTCGGCGCGCGAGGTGTGCGAAATCGCCGTGCTGATCCGCGATGCCGCCTCGCTCGGCGGGATTGAAGTCTGCGCTTCGCTCGGGCTGATGCGCGGGGAGGAACTCCGCGCGCTCAAGGCGGCGGGGCTCCGGCGCTTCCACTGCAACCTCGAAACCGGACCCGCCTTTTTCCCGAAAGTCTGCAGCACGCACACGCAGGCCGACAAAATCGCCGCGCTCAGGGCAGCGAAGGCGGCAGGTCTCGAGATCTGCTCGGGCGCCCTCTTCGGCATGGGCGAGACGATGGCCGACCGCGCCGAGCTCGCACTGCTGCTGCGCGGCCTCGAGGTGCCCTCCATTCCGCTTAATTTCCTCTCGCCCGTCAAAGGCACGCCGCTCGAGCATCAGGCGCCGCTCTCGGACGATGAGATCCTGACGACCGTGGCGCTTTTCCGGTTCGTGAACCCGACGGCTTACCTGCGCTTTGCGGGCGGCCGCAGCCGCATCAGTCCCGCCGCCGAGCGCGAGGCCGTGAGGATCGGCGTCAACGCCTCTATCGTGGGAGAGCTGCTCACCACGCGCGGAAGCCCGCTCGAGCACGACCGCGCGCTCGCCGCAGAAGCGGGCTACCGCCTCTGAAACACAAAAAAACGGTCTTCGGCCAAAAACCGAAAACCGTCATTCATCAGGGCGCACTCTTTGGGCGCCCCGCGGCCGCATAGGCCGCCTCTATTTAAAGGTTTGCTGTCAAGCCTGCTCTTCTCATCCGAGGAAGAAATCCGTTCCGAGAGAGCATGCCCCGCCGACAAACCAGCCGATGCCCTTGAGCACCGCGGCGAGGACGATCAGAAACAGCACGAACTACAGAACACGCAGACCGGGATGCGGTGTGTATTTGCGATCCTGAACTCTCATGGCCATCCTCCTTTCTTCTTGTCCGGAACCCGTGGTTCCGTCGGAAATTCAACTTTCAATTACATTTTCACTTTTTTCTTTGCAAAAGTAAATGGAAAACAGCCTTGGTGAGGGAAAGTACCAACCGCTAATTCACGCTAACTTTCACCATCGTTCGCCGAATTTTTGCTAAATCCCCCTAAATCCTTCTAACTCCATTTTCAGTGAACGAACGCTTGTTCAGTTAAGATAGGTAAAGAAAGAGCGCGGCCGAAACCGCGCTCCGAAGGCGTTTTGTAACGATTTTCAACGGCCGTTGCGCCAGTGCCTGAACAACCGTTTAGCCGTTCCGGCGGCATAGCCGAGCGTGTAGAACTGCTCGGCCATGGTGTGGATGATGCTTTCGACGTCCGGGATCGGCAGCCGCCGCCGCGCATACTCGCGGATCTCGTCGCGCAGCACGTCCTCGGGCGAGCGGTCCTTCATCTCGGCGATGGCCTTGAGCGCATGCATCGCCTCGGGCGAAAGGCCCTGCATGAGCTGCGAGGTTACGTCGGGCGCATGCTCTTCAAGCGGCGAGCGCTTCTCGCTCATGGTCACTCCCCCTGCTTCAGCGAGGCGGCAAAGCCCGCGACGAGAAGCTGCGCCTCGATCACGGCGGCGACGGCGCCGCGCACCTGCGCATCGCCCGAGGCGACCGCAAAGAGCCGTTCCTCTTCGTCAAGATGCACGTTAAGGGCGAGGACGGCCCTGCGGAGCTGCTCCCAGCCGGGCGCAGCCCGCATCGCCGCCGTGCCGCCCGCTTCCTTCACGGCGGCGCCCGCATCGTGCACCTTCACGTAGCTTTCGGAAAGGAAGCAGACCCTGGCCTCGACGCTCTTTCCGGAGCTCGGGAAGCGGAACGGCGAAGTGAGCGTGTCTTCGCGCGGATCGCCGAGACCGATGCCCGGGCAGACCTTCAGGAAATTCTGCAGCGATTGATAATCAAACATAGCCGTCTCCGTGCACCGCCCTGCGGCGGGCGGGAAGAAATAAAAAGAGCGCTGCGTCGTGCAGCGCCTGTCTTTTGATAGTACCAAAATCAGGAGGCAAAGGGCGAGCGCAGGGCTCGCCCGTCCTTGCCTTTTTCAGTGCATCCCTTCGAGATATTCGACCGGAGCGCCCGTGAAAAGCCCGCACCAGAGCGAGACGGTGCCGGCGGCGATGCGCGCCGCGGCGGGCGACTTGATGCCGCCGTTGCGGAGCACCTTCAGCGCCGTTTCCTCGGCCTGGTCGGCGAAAAGGCCCGCCGCATAGGTGAGCACCTGGCGCGCCGGATGGCCGCGGAAATTGAGCCGCTCGGCGAGGTAGCGCGCCAGCCCTCCCCGCAGGTGCCACTCGTCGTCGGCACGGTAGTGGCTGTTCTCGCCCGAGAACGTCGAGACGAGCCAGCGCACGAGCCGGCTCTTCGCTTCTTCGAAGTCCTCGTCGCTCATCATGCCGCTTTTCTGCTCGGCGACGCGCACGGTCATGTTGCGCACGGCGTCCGAAAAAATCTTTTCGCAGACCTCGTAGCGGAGCAGTTCGGGCTCGCGCGGCGCGGTCGAGCCGAAGTCGCCGCACTTGCCGCAGAACATGCCGCAGGAGGACCTTCCGCAGGATGACGTCATTGCTTGCCTCCTCGATCGGCGGTCAGTTGAGGGCGCCTTCGCCGATGCCCATGAAGCGGCGCGCCCAGTGCTCGGCGTAAGCGCGCATCTCGGCCGAGGCTTTTTCGGGCGAGATGCCCTCCTCGGCGCCGAGGCGGCGCATCAGAGCGTAGATGCCGCGGAAAAAGCTCCGGCCCACGTAGGTCATCACCGCCCTCGGGTTGTCGCGGTCGATGCTCTCGGGAAGCCTGCCGCGGGCGAACTCCCCGGGGAAATTCTTCTGGAGCACCGCGATCAGCGCCGTGCCCCGGTAGGGCACCATCAGCCGGATCTCGGGGTTCTCGCCCATCAGCGTCACGGCAAGCTTGCGCGCCAGCAGGTCGTCGGCCGCCGCCGCGTCGTCGGCGCTCACCTCATGGGCGCGCACCTTCACCATGCGCTCGGCCACGGCGCGCACGTAGACGAGGAGGAACTCGCCGAACTGCGAGGGCGTCACCGTGACGGGCTCCTGCTTTTCGCCGCCCGCGCCCTTTGTGTTCTCTGCGCTCATTTGCTCTCCTTTTTCGCACCGTCCTCGGCGTAGCTGCCGAGGATGTTCTTCGCCCAGGTGAGGTAAAAGCTCTCGAAGACCGGATCGTGGAGCATCCCCTTCAGGATCTCGCCCGTGTCGGAGACGCGGTTCGCCTCGCCCCAGGACTGCGCCATGGCGGCCGCTTCCTGGAAGCACGTCATCACGGCGAGCACAAGCATGCTGCTGTTCTCGGAAAAGGTTGCGCGGTCTTCGGGCGCCATTTCGGAGAGCGTCTCCTTGAGCGCCCCTTCGCGCAGCGCCTCGCCCGCCCGGTCGGGATCCCACCCGTCGGGGAGCGCGAGCGAATCGGTTTCGCCCATGAAGATCGAGGCGACGCTGAAGACGACGGCCGAGTAGTCCTCGCCGCTGCCTTCCGAAAAGAGGATTTTGAGCGCATTGCGCGCGGAGTACATGAGGATTTCGGCCAGCACGCTCGGATCGCCGAGCTGTGGCACGGGCACCACGGCGCCCGCCTCAGTGTGTTCTGCAGTCATCTGTATGTCCGCGTTGGTTTTAAGAGGGAAGCGCCGCCCCGAAAGGCGCGGCGCCTGCGGCGATTATATCCGTGCCGCCCCTGCGGGCAAAACAAACCCGGGATTCCCGCTGAAGGGAATTCCGGGTCATTGCTTTATTTCAGAAGCTCTGGGCTCAGGCCTTCGGCGGCAGCGCCTTGCCGGCCGCGGCGCCCTCGCCGCCGTTCTTGACTCCGTCGATGATCTTCATCGCCGAAGAAATCATCGCGGACATGTCGCCGAGGTTGTTCGGGACGATGAGCGTGTTGCCGGCCTTCGCGAGCTGCGAGAACGCGTCGATGTAGCGCTGCGCGACCTGCAGGTTGACGGCGTTCATGCCGCCCTTCTCCTGGGTCGCCTCGGCGACGACGCGAAGCGCCTCGGCCGTGGCCTTGGCCACCGCGACGGTCGCCGCGGCCTGGCCTTCGGCCTTGTTGATCTCGGCCTGCTTCTCACCTTCGGACTTCGCGATCGCGGAAGCGCGGGCGCCTTCGGCGAGGTTGATCTGCTCCATCTTGCGGCCTTCGGATTCGGCAACGACCGCTCTCTTCTGGCGCTCGGCCGTGATCTGCTGCTGCATGGCCTGCAGGATCACGCCCGGCGGCGTCAGGTCCTTGATCTCGTAGCGGAGCACCTTGACGCCCCAGTTGAGCGCCGCCTCGTCGATCGCGGACACAACGGACTTATTGATGAGGTCGCGCTCCTCAAAGGTCTTGTCAAGCTCCATGCGGCCGATCACCGAGCGGAGCGTCGTCTGCGCGAGCTGCGTGATGGCGACCACGTAGTTGGACGTGCCGTAGGAGGCGCGCTGCGGGTCGGTCACCTGGAAGAAGAGCACGCCGTCGACCGTAAGCTGCGTGTTGTCGCGCGTGATGCAGATCTGGCTCGGCGTGTCGAGCGGGATCTCCTTGAGCGAATGGCGGTAGGCAACGCGGTCAATGAACGGGATGATGAAGTTAAGGCCCGGGTTGAGCACGCAGTGGAACTTGCCGAGGCGCTCGACGACCCACGCCGTCTGCTGGGGCACCACGCGGATGGCCTGCGTGGCGAAAAGCACCGCAAGCACCACGAGCACGATCGTGAAAATCAAAAAGCCGGAAACGGGCATGATGAAAGCTCCTGGAAGGAGAAATTTAAAAAAGAGAAACCGTTACTTGGTGAGGACGAGCTGCGTGCCGTCGACGCGCTCGATGCGCCAGAGGCCGGGAGAAAGCGTCTGCCCCTCGGCGGCGCGGGCCGTCCAGGGAGCGCCGCGGTAGTTCACCGTGGCAAAGCCGTCCTCGCCGATCTTCTCGACCGAGACCGTCTGGCCGCTGTCCATCTGCTGGAGTTCGCTCGAGCGGTCCTCCTTGTGGCGGCGGAAGCGGTGCACGAGCCAGATGCCGGCGACGATGATGACCGCCGCGGCGGTCAGCTGCCAGGACGTGCCGAACCCGAGGAAGCTCACCAGGCCGCCGCCCGCGCAGGCCGCGGCGACGGCGAGCAGATAGACGGTGCCGAGGAACATCTCGACGCCGGCGGCGACGAGCGCCGCGATAAACCAAAGCACAGTGGCCGAAAGGCTCATGGAAGAACTCCTCTCTCTGTGTCTGCCAAACGGCGGGAATGCCCCGCCGCATCGGCATAAATGTAGCACAACGGCGGTGCCTTTCAGCCCCTCAGAAAGCATCGCCCCCGCGCGGCCGAAGCCGTGCGGGGGCGATTGCGGGCGCTTAAGCGCTCAGGCGGCTCGGTGCCGTCCGGTTACTTGTGCGCTTCGGCGGCGAGACGGCGCCAGGTGTTGACGACCGTGTCGGGGTTGAGCGAGATGGACTCGATGCCCTGCTCCATCAGCCAGGCGGCGAAGTCGGCGTGGTCCGAAGGACCCTGGCCGCAGATGCCGACGTACTTGCCGCGGGCGCGGCAGGCCTTGATGGCCATCGCAAGGAGCTTCTTCACGGCTTCGTTGCGCTCGTCGAAGCTCGCGGCGACGAGGCCGGAGTCGCGGTCGAGGCCGAGGGCGAGCTGGGTCATGTCGTTGGAGCCGATCGAGAACCCGTCGAAGTAGTTGAGGAACTCGTCGGCGAGCACCGCGTTCGACGGAATCTCGCACATCATGTTGATGCGCAGGCCGTTGACGCCGCGCTTCAGGCCGTGCGATTCCATGATCTCGATGACGCGGCGCGCCTCGTCGACGGTGCGCACGAACGGAATCATGAGCTCGACGTTGGTGAGGCCCATCTCGTCGCGCACGAACTTCATGGCCTGGCACTCGAGGGCGAAGCAGTCCGCGAACTGGTTGGCGATGTAGCGCGAAGCGCCGCGGAAGCCGAGCATCGGGTTCTCTTCGTTGGGCTCGTAGAGCGAGCCGCCGATGAGCTTGCGGTACTCGTTGCTCTTGAAGTCGGACATGCGCACGATCACCTTCTTCGGATAGAAGGCGGCGGCGATGGTGGCCACGCCTTCGGCGATCTTGCGGACGTAGAAGTCCTTGGGCGAAGCGTAGCCGGCGGAGAGGCGCTCGGCCGCGTCGCGCAGCTCGCCCGGGACGTTCGGGTAGTCGAGAACGACCTTCGGGTGGATGCCGATGTTGTTGTTGATGATGAACTCGAGGCGCGCCAGGCCGACGCCCTTGTTGGGGATCGACTGGAACTCGAAGGCGAGCTGCGGGTTGCCGACGTTCATCATGATCTTGACCGGGATTTCCGGCAGGGCACCGCGGCGGACTTCTTCGATCTCGAAGTCCTGCAGGCCCTCGTAAACGTTGCCCGTGTCGCCTTCGGCGCAGGACACCGTCACCGGGTCGTCGTCGCAGAGGCGTTCCGTGGCGTCGCCGCAGCCGACCACGGCCGGGATGCCGAGCTCGCGCGCAATGATGGCGGCGTGGCAGGTGCGGCCGCCGCGGTTCGTGACGATGGCCGAAGCCTTGCGCATCACCGGCTCCCAGTTGGGGTCGGTCATGTCCGTGACGAGCACGTCGCCCGGCTTGACGCGGTCCATTTCGCTCGCGTCGCGCACGACGCGGACCGGGCCCTTGCCGATCTTCTGGCCGATGGCGCGGCCCTGGATGAGCAGGCGGCCCTTCGTCTTCAGGGTGTAGCGCTGCTGCATCTCGGCCTTGTTCTGGCGGGACTTCACCGTCTCGGGGCGGGCCTGCAGAATGTAGATCTTGCCGTCGATGCCGTCCTTGCCCCACTCGATGTCCATCGGGCGGCCGTAATGCTTCTCGATGATGCGGGCGAATTTCGCCAGTTCGATCACGTCTTCGTCGGTGATCGAGAAGCGGCGGCGGTCCTCGACGGGGACGTCGACCGTGCGGGTCGTGCGGCCGGTCGACTTGTCCGTCTCGAAGACCATCTTGATGAGCTTGGAGCCGATCGACTTGCGGATGATCGGGTACTTGCCCTGGTCAAGGATCGGCTTGTGAACGTAGAACTCGTCCGGGTTGACGGCGCCGCCGACGACGGTCTCGCCGAGGCCGTAGGACGAGGTGATGAAGACAACCTGGTCAAAGCCCGACTCGGTGTCGAGCGTGAACATCACGCCCGCAGCGCCCTTGTCGGAGCGGCACATGCGCTGCACGCCGGCGGAAAGGGCCACTTCGCTGTGCGTGAAGCCCTTGTCGACGCGGTAGGAAATGGCACGGTCGTTATAGAGCGAGGCGAACACTTCCTTCATGTGCTTGAAGATGGCGTCGATGCCGACGACATTGAGGACCGTTTCCTGCTGGCCGGCGAACGAGGCGTCCGGAAGGTCTTCGGCCGTGGCCGAGGAACGGACGGCGACGGCGATGTCTTCCTTGCCGTCCTTGAGCCAGTCGTAGAACTCGCGGATTTCCTTCTCGAGCTCGGCGGGGAACGGCGCGTCCATGATCCAGCCGCGGATTTCCTTGCCGGCCTGGGCCAGGGCGTTGACGTCGTTGACGTCGAGACCATCGAGCCTCTTGGCAATGCGCTCCTCGAGGCCGCCTTCCTTAAGGAAGTCGCGGAAGGCTTCCGCCGTAGTGGCGAAGCCGTCGGGCACGCGGATGCCGGCTTCGGTGAGCTGGCTGAGCAGCTCGCCGAGCGAGGCGTTCTTGCCGCCGACGCGGCTGACGTCGGTCATGCGAAGTTTGCTAAACGGGAAAACGTAACGACCCTGTACCATGTTGTCCTCATATGCCCCTCACCGGGGCGGTTAAGAATTCGGGGCTGATTTTACCTGCTGCAGGCTGTGCTGTCTAATCGCAGCGCACGCGCCGCATGACTTCCGCGGCCGCTTATTCAGGCCGAATCTCACTTCCCTTTATAGAGACCGCGGCAAAGCGTCCGAGCCGGCCCCGTTTCGCCCCGCTGTCGCCAAAATCGCACGGCGCGCTAGGCATTTTCCCGAATGCCGGGCCCGATTGCGGCATATCGGGTCCCCTTTCGGGCCAAAACCTGCATCCCCGCCGCTACAATGGATTTCATGCGCCGCTCCATCCGGGCGCGGCGCAGATCAGGAGAAGACGCCGTGGTCACGCATCAGCTCGAAAATTACGCCCGCCAATCGCTTTTTGACGCCCTCGCCGGCCTTTTCATCCGTCCCGAGGACGACTCGGCGCTGCCCCGCTGGAACAAGGCGCTCACCGCCGCCGCGGGACTCGCTTCGGAATACGGGCTCGATGCGGCGCCTTATGAAAAAGCGGCCAAGGCCGAGCAGCCGAGCGCGGAAGACCTTTCGCGCGAGTACGCGAAGCTTTTCCTCGGCGTGGGCGAGATCACGCTGCCGCTGTGCGAATCGGCCTGGACGAGCGAAAAGCACCTGCTCTCGCAGAAGGCGCAGCTCGACGTGCGGAAGGCCTATTCGGACGCCGGCGTCGCCTGCTCGGGCTTCATGGGGCTGCCGGACGACCACATCGGCATTGAGCTCGGCTTCATGGCCGTGCAGATCCTGAGGGAAGACCTCAGGGCCGCGTCGGACTTCTTCAGCGAGCACCCCGCCCGCTGGCTGCCCGCGCTCGCGAAGGCCCTTTCCGAGCATCCCGACGCGCGCTTCTACCGCACGGTCGCGCCGGTGCTCACGGCGCTCTGCGAAGAAGAAAAATTCCTGCGGCACACGGCAAGGCGCTGAACGCCTTCGCGGGCCGGCCCAACGGGCGTCCGGAGCGGGCGCCCTATTTCTTTGCCTTTTTGGGCGATGCCTGCGGCAATCGGTTAGAATTTTCGGATTACCCTTTGCTTTTTCTCCGCTCAGGACATATGACCGAAAACACGCAGAGCGCTCCGACCCGTCCCGTCTTCATCGTGAGCGACGGCACCGCCATTACGGCCGAGACCCTGGCCCGCGCCATCCTCTCGCAGTTTCCCGACCTCCACTACGCGCAGACGCGCCTGCCCTTTGTGCGCTCGGTCGACAAGGCGCTTGAGACGGCGCAGCAGATCAACGAAGCGGAGCGCGAATCGGGCGTGCGGCCCATCATCTTCACGACGTTCGTCGACCCGGACATCATGCGCGCCTTCAACGAGCACGTGACCGGCCACATCATCGACCTCTTCCGCAAGTTCGTGGGCCCGCTCGAGACGGAGCTCGGCATGAAGAGCGTGCACTCCATCGGCCAGACGCACCGCATCCGCGACGAGGACCGCTACAACCGCCGCATCGCGGCCATCGACTACACGCTCACGCACGACGACGGCCAGACGAACCGCGGCCTCGACGAAGCGGAGGTGATCCTGGTCGGCGTCTCGCGCTCGGGCAAGACGCCCACCTCGCTTTTCCTCGCCATGCAGTACGGCATCAAGGTCGCCAACTACCCGCTCATTCCGGAAGACTTCGAGCGCGGCACGCTGCCCGAGGCGCTCTGGCCGCTGCACGACAAGCTTTTCGGGCTTTCGATCAATCCCGAGCGCCTCTCGGCGATCCGCAACGAGCGCCGCCCGGGGAGCCACTACGCGAGCCTCGAAAACTGCAGGGAAGAGATCGCCAATGCGGAGGCCCTGATGCAGCGCGAAGGCATCCACTGGCTCAACTCGACGACGAAGTCGATCGAGGAAATTTCCGCGACGATCATCTCGCTGCTCGGCCTCCAGAAGAAAAGCTGATCGCCAATCTCCGTTCAATCAATAAATTGCGGGCGCCTCTTTTTTAAAGAGACGCCCGCAGTTTTTAAGGGGATGCCGCTTTGCCCGGGAGGCAAAGCGGCATCGTTGATCACGGCTTATTTCTTCAGGCCGAGGTAGTGGTCCACCAGCCCGAGCCAGACCTTGACGCCCATGTCGAGGTACTTCTCGTCGAAGTGCAGCGTTGCGTTGTGCAGGCCCGGCGCAGCGGCAACGCCGACGCCGAAGTAGCCCGCCTTGATCGAGGGCTTGTGCAGCTTGAAGTGGTGGAAGTCCTCGCCGCCGCCTCCGCACTCGGGAGCGAGCGCGGCGTCGCCGAGCTGCTCGCGGATCACGCCCGCGATCACTTCCTTCACGTCGTCGTCATAGACCGCGGCCGGGCAGAAGCCGCCGTACGTCACTTCGGCGGTGCCGCCCATCGCGGCGCTGACGTGCTCGGCGACGCGCTTGATCATCGCCTTGGCGGCGTCCATGTCCTCGTTCGTCGCGGCGCGCATGTCAAAGCCGATCGTGCACTTGTCGGGCACCGAGTTCACTGCGCCCTGGTCGGCGTGGAACTGCGTGGCCTTGATGCTCCAGGCCGTGCGCGGGTCGAGCCAGAAGGCGTTGGCGGCCTGCACGATCGAGGTGCCCATGTAGAGCGCGGAATTGCCGAGGTGCGGGCGCGAGGCGTGGCAGCTCTTGCCGTGCACCGTAACGAACGTGGGGCAGGAGGCCGAGTGGTTCACGGCCGCGCAGCACGTGCCCGCGGGCAGGTCCTGCAGCGGGCGGATGTGCGCGCCGATGATGATGTCGACGTCATCGATCGCGTGGTTCTCGATCATCTCGAGCGCGCCGTCGAGCGTTTCCTCGCCCGGCTGGAAGAGCAGCTTCAGGGTGCCCTTCTTCACGCGGCCGACCATGCGGCTCGCCGCGGCGAGCAGCATCGAGGTGTGCGCGTCGTGGCCGCAGGCGTGGATGCAGACGTGCTTGCCTTCCTGGACGAAAGGCAGCGCATCCATGTCGGCGCGCAGCGCGAGCACCGGGCCCGGCTCTTCGCCGCGGATTTCGGCGACAATGCCGTATTTGCCGCAGCGGTGCGGCTCAACGCCGATCTCTTCGAGCTTCTTCGTCACGTAAGCGTAGGTCTTCGGAAGATTGAGCCCGAGTTCGGGAATTTCATGAAGATCGTGCCGCAGCGCGGCGGCTTCAAGAATCTTCGCCATAGTCGATAGTCCTTTGAATGTATTTGCTTTAGGCGACGTCCTGGTCCGCGGGGGCGGGCCCGACGCCGAGTCGAATGGATGTTAGCGCGCGGCTCCGCCCGCTTCCATGCTGATTTACTCCAATGCCGGGTTCCTTCGGGATGCCTGAGGCCTAAGGAGAACGGTATTTTTCCCGCCTTGCTCTATGTAACAAATTGTTATACGATTGGCCTGCCCGGGCCTCCGTCATTAGAATGCTGTCAATTTAAGCCGCGTGAACGTCAACCCGGGTACGGGGCCGCTCAAGCGGCTTTTTTGTGAGTACCGTCGGACTTTTGCTTTTCCTGTTTTTCCCGAGGAGATGTTCTCAATGTCTACGCCCAAAGCCCCACTGACGATTCGCGACATGCTCGAGCCGGCCATCATGAAAGCCGGCGGCTGGGTCAACACGCACGCCCATGCTGACCGCTCTTACACACTCAGCCCCGACGTCCTTGAAATGCGCCGCACGCTCACGCTGCAGCAGAAGTGGGACGCGCTCGACCACCTGAAGCGCAGCTCCACGGAAGAAGACTTCTACAGGCGCTTCTGCACGTTCTTCGAGAACCAGATCGCCCAGGGCGTCACGGCCCTTGCGACCTTCGTCGACATCGACCCGCAGTCCGAGGACCGCGCCATCAACGCCGGCCTGCGCGCCCGCGACCACTACAAGGACCAGCTCACCGTCAAGTTCGCCAACCAGACCCTGAAGGGCGTGATCAACCCCGAGGCGCGCCGCTGGTTCGACCTCGGCGCCCAGGCCGTCGACATCATCGGCGCCCTGCCGAAGCGCGACGAGCGCGACTACGGCAAGGGATCCGAGGCCTTCGACATCATCCTCGAAACGGCCAAGAGCCTCGGCAAGATGGTCCACGTGCACGTCGACCAGTTCAACGAAAGCCTCGAGTACGAAACCGAGCAGCTCTGCGAGAAGACGATCGAGCACGGCATGCAGGGCCGCGTGGTCGCCATCCACGGCATTTCGATCGGCGCGCACTCGCGCACCTACCGCCAGCGCCTCTACGCGCTCATGAAGAAGGCGCAGGTCATGATGATCGCCTGCCCGACCGCCTGGATCGACACGCCGCGCTCCGAGCAGTTCGTCCCGATGCACAACTCCATGACCCCGGTCGACGAGCTCGTCCCGGCCGGCATCACGGTCGCGCTCGGCACCGACAACGTCTGCGACGCGATGGTGCCCTGGAACGCCGGCGACATGTGGCACGAGATCACGACGCTCGCCACGGGCTGCCGCTTCGACGACTTCGACGAGCTCGTCAAGATCGCCACCGTCAACGGCCGCAAGGCTATCGGCATCGCTTAATTCACACGGAAGGAATACGAAAAAATGTTCAAATCCCATCTCGCTGAAGACATTCTCGCCGAGCATCTCCTCAACAACGGCGCCGTCTCCTTCCTCACCGAGAGGCCGATGCGCCTCAAGAGCGGCCTCATCACGCCGATCTACGTGAACAACCGCACGCTCACCGCCTATCCCGAGGCCTGGAGGGACGTGCTCGAGACGATGGCCACCAAGGTCGCGCAGTACCGCCTCGAGTTCGACATCGTCGCCGGCGTCGAGGGCGCGGGCGTCTCGCACGCCGCCGGCCTCGCTCTCCGCCTCAACAAGCCGCACATCTTCGTGCGCCAGCAGCCGAAGACCTACGGCGACAAGAGCCGCGTCGAAGGCTGCCCGGTCAAGGGCAAGCACGTCCTCATCATTGAGGACCACATCTCGACGGGCCTCTCGCTCCTCTCGGCCGTCGAAGGCCTCAAGGCCGAAGGCGCCGTGGTCACCGACTGCCTCACGATCACCGACTTCGGCATCGACGAGACGCGCCGGCTCTTCGAAAAGGAGAACCTGCACTGCCACGAGATGATCAGCTTCACGAAGGTGCTCGACAAGGCCGTCGAGCTCGGCAAGATCTCCGCCGAGCAGGAGGAGGTCCTCAAGGACTGGCTCTCGAGCCCCTGGACGTGGGCCATCCGCCACGGCCTCACGCCGACCGACAACGAAAACTGATCCGGCTTTCTTTCCCGAAGGGCGGCTTCCCCGGCAGCGGGCGGGCCGCCCTTTTTACTGCGCGCTAACAACTTTTCTTACAAAGGCTAGCGTCCTCTTGACAGCGCGCATCTGAGATAATGTCGGGTAAGCGCAGCCGTCCTCCTGAGGCTTCGCTTACCAAATTTTTTGAGCATAAGGCTAAAAGCAATGATTCAGAAAAAACTCCTTGCTGCCGTGTGCGGCAGCGCCGCTCTTCTCCTCGCCGGCTGCAACGGCCAGGGCGGCCTGTATCAGAACGACGGCAACATGTACCGCGCCGACGTCTATAACGCCAACAGCGTCAACCGCGTCCAGGAAGTCAACACCGTGACCATCGTGGCGGTCAATCCCGCCCAGGTCGCCGTCGACAACTCCGACAACAGGCGCACCGCCACGACGGTCGGCGCCGTGCTCGGCGGCATCGCCGGCACCGCGCTCGGCAGCCACGACCATCACAGCACCTCGTCCCGCGTCCTCGGCGGCGTGGGCGGCGCCGCGCTCGGCGGCCTGGCGGGCTCCGCCATCGCCGGCAACTCCTCGACGGCCTACGCCAACGGCGTGCAGATCGTCTACCGCGCCCCGGACGGCAAGACCTATCAGTCCGCCCAGGTGGGCCGCATCTGCGAGTACAAGCTCGGCGAAGCGACGGTGGTCTCGAGCGAAAGCGGCGAGACGCGCATCCAGCCGAACAACCCGGGCGGCTGCGGCCAGTCCCGCTGATTGAGAGAGAACGATCATGAAAGCGCTTGCTGCGCTGGCGGCGGCCTCTGCGCTCTCCGTCCTGCTCTCGGGCTGCGTCGTCGTTGACAACGACGCCGCCCGCGACCGCATGTACCAGGAAGCGGGCTACGAGCAGCTCCAGGGCAACGCCGCGGCCGTCGCGCACTCCCAGGCCGTCGGCGCCGAAGAAGCGAAGGCGCGCGACATCGAGGAGCGCGCCGCGGCCGCCAAGGCCCGCGAAGAAGCCGCGCGCACGAAGGGCACGAAGCTCTGAAAAGAGCCGGCCCTTCGGTTCTCTTAAAAGCTCAGGAAAAAAAGCTGCGGATCCGATTGCTCGGTCCGCAGCTTTTTTGTGTCTTTTAAATACGCTTCACTCGAAGAGCGCGTCGACCCTCTTGGCCTGCGCCTCGCGCGCCTTGCGCTCCTCGACGAGACGCTCGTAGTCGGCCTCGGCGCGCTTCACGCCGTCGACGGCCGCATAGAACTCGAGCGTGCCCTCCTGCTCGCGGTAGCGGATCTCGGGCGGCCAGATGTTCTTCGCCTTGGCGTCGGCGACGCGGAAGTCGCCCGCATGCTCCTGCGGCTTATAGCGTTTCTTGAGCGCCGCGAGCACCGAGCTGAACCCTTCGGGATCGCCCCTGCACTGGATGAAAAGCCGGTAGATGCGCCCGTCGTCCGCCCCCGTCCAGACGTAGGACTGGTATTCGCCCGGGAGCCCGAAGCATTCGCCCGTGAGCGCATAGGTGAGCGTGCCGTCGTCCTGCTTGGCGGGCGGCGCAAGGCGGCAGGCATCGCCCTTCGCATCGGTGATCTTCTTCAGGTCGGCGATTGCCGAATGCCCGATGTCGAGCCCCGCGAAATGCGGCGCATGGTGCTCGGGATCCTCGTCGATCCAGGCCCTCGTCTCGAGCGCACGGCGCGCGGCGGCGCCGTACTCGACCGAGAAGCTTCCCTCGCGGGGCGCGCCCGCAAGGAGCTCGGCCGTCGGGGTGCGCCATAGGTCCCTGCCCTGCGAGCGGTTCCAGACGCCCTTGGCGTCCATCGCGGCGGTCTCTTTCTTGAGGCTCTCGATGACGCCGTCGCGGTCCTTGGCGGGAACGCGCAGGTAGACGTCGGAAACCGTGCCCTGCTCGGTGTAGTAGATGAGCGCAATCTCGGCGCCGATGCCGAAATCGTGCCCCGTGACGATATGGCGGCGGCCGGTGCGGCCTTCTTCGTAAAGCTTCGCGTCGCCGCCGAAGCGGGCCTGAACCTCGCCGACGGTCGTCACGTAGGGCTTGAAGCCGAAAAGCGCGGGCACCTCGGCGAGCGGGGCGGGCTTTGCGGCGGCACTCGCCTCGGCGGGCGCCGCTGCCGGCGCGGCCGCGGGAGCCGCGGCGGGAGCTTCGCCCTGCTCGGCGGCGCACAGTCCGCCCGAGAGCAGGATAGCGGTCGAAAGCGCAATGGCGCGGATGCTCGTCGGCATGATGAAGGCCTTTGATGAACGGTGAACGAATGCAGTTGCGGAACAAAGTCTAATGCATGCGGGGCCAAGACGTTCCGAAGCGACAGAAAGTGCGGATAACATCTTTTTACATCTGAGGCGACCTCCGCATAGTCCGTTTTCATGACGGGCCAATTAAAATAACTGCCGTTGTCTTGTTTTCACCTCTGCCGGAGCCCAAAAACGATGATCAGCCGCCGCACCCTGCTTTCGATCCCGTTCATGCTCGCTCTCGGCGGCTGCGCCACCGACGGCGCGAATTCCTCGGCGGAAGCAAGTTCCGATGCGGCCGGCATTGTCCTTCCCAAGATTTATCCCGACTTCTCGATCGGCGAGACGCTGAGCGCCGAGCAGGTGCTCTCCTTCAAGTTCTCGCGCGACGCGATCGCCGACGGCGCTCCCGCGCACCTGCCGCCGCTGAGCTCGCGGCTCGTCCTCAAGGGCGACTCGCTCGAGATGGCGATCTCCGAGAAAGACGTGAGCGTCTGGCACATCCACGCCTCGCCCTCCGGCATCCAGGAGTCGCGCAATCCCATCCTCGACAGCCACGTGCAGGCGCAGAACCTGCTGCGCGACATCACCTTCTGCCTCTGGCCCGAAGAGAGCCTGAGGAACATCATCGAAAAGGCCGGCCCCTGCCGCGGCGGCGAATCGCTCCGCCTGGTGGTCGGCAAGGACAGCCGCCGCCTTTACGCCGGCAGCCGCATCGCGCTCGAAATGCAGAAGCGCGGCTCCGTCACGACGTTGAAGAGCCACACCGAAGGCTACGCCCTGCGCATGCAGACGATGGCCTGAGGACGCGCCGCCCCGCTTGCCTCCCAAACTCCCGGTTAACTGATCCCTAACGCAGGACTTTAGGCGGGAGGGGAACCGACAGAAGCAGCGAGAGATAATCCCGCTGCTTCTTTGTTATGGTGCGCATCACCCAGGCATTGCCGTTGAGGCGCTTGTCGGCCTTGAGGCAGCGCAGCTTTGCAAGCAGGCAGTCGATCGAGTTATGCGGCAGGAAAACGCCCGGTTCCCTGCTGTCGTGCGCACGCTTCAGCATCATGAGCCGAATGGCGGCGGCCAGCGTGCAGACAAAGAGCTTGCCGAGGTATCCCGTCTGCGTGCTGCGCAGGCGGTCCCCGTCGACCTGATTCTTGAATTGGTTGAAATCGAGCTCGACCCGTCCCCTCAGGCGATAGGCCCAAAGCGCTCGGAAAGGATCTTCTTCCTCGTTCGTCCGCAGCACGAATATGCCGGCGTAGCGGCAGGCATCCTGCAGAGCGGCATAGTTCCTGACCCACACGGTCCTGCCGTTTCTGTCCGCAGTTTTCTCGACAAAGCGCTTGCAGCTTCTCCATAAATCGTCGGGCTGCTTTCTGCCTTCGTTGAGACCTTCCAGCAGATCGTCGACTTTGGCCATCAGCTGCTTCATTTCCAGCTCGTCTCCGCCGGGGAAGCGGTAGAGATGAACGTAGACAGGCCTGCTGATGCGTCCGAAATCCGTATTCTGAGACCAGTCTTCCTTGATCGTTCTTGCATACACCTCGAGTCTGGAGTTGTAAAAGTTCATATCGCGCAGCGATGCGCTGTATCGGTCAATCGCCCGCAGGACAGAGTCTTCGTTCTTGCGCACGCCCTGAATGAAGCGCAGCTCGAGGTTCACCATCCTCTGCACATTGCAGAGGCTTCCGTAACCGCGGTCCGTCACGAGAACCGTGTCTTCAAGGTCCAGGCCGGCGCCCTTCATGCGGTAAAGGATGTCGCTCAGGGCCGTGACGTCATTGACGGAGCCGGCATAGGAATGCGCATAGGCAATGTCGCCGGTCGCCTGATCGCAGACAAAGGTGTAGTTGATCTGCCTGAGCTCGGGATCTCGCTTGGCATGTCCGAATTCGGCATCATCGATGGTGGCCGAGTACGTGGAGACAGACGTGTTGTCCAGCGCATAGAAAGTCTTCTCCCCGCGGTTTTTAGCCTTTTCGAGAATTCGCTTGTGGCGCAGGGCAAAGTAGCTTTCGATCTTCTTTTGCGTCACGGTGCTCATCAGCTCGCTGATGCGCTGCGAGCTGAGCACGCCGCCGGATTTCAGATACACGTTGCGCCGCCAGTCCTCGTAGGCGGCCATCGGGCCGCCGCCGTCGAGCTTGTAGACAGCAAGGGCGAGCAGATCGCCGGCGTCCTCGCCGAAGACGTCCTTCAGGTCGCAGAGCATGCCGGATTGATCGGCGATGGCCTCGGCCGCCCAAGTCACGCCGGCATTGAGCGTTTCATCGAGCTTCTGTTCCTCTTCGGGCTTGGGGCCGGGGGCTTCCGGAAAATCCTTTCGATACGCAGTCTCGTCCACAAGAGTTTTGTCGGCTCCGTAGTAGAAATCGCCCTCGGCGTACGCGGGGAAATCCTCCAGAAAGCGCTTTCCGAAAGACACCCTGCCGTCCTCGTGCAGTCGGCCGGCGTAGCGCTTTGCGCTGCGGTGGGACTGTTTCTTCACCGGATCCCACTGCGTCTGGTAGGCGTAGACATAGGAAAGCCCTTTGGCGTTGGTTTCAACGGTGAAATGCCATCTGTCGGGGTTGTTCTTGCGCATCGAAATGATCCTTTATGATCATCATTGAATAAATATGGATCATTTTACAGCATAAAAGAAAACTCCGCAAATTCTTTTTTAAAGAAATCACGGAGTTATCTTCGTTAAAAGAGGGGTCTTTGATCTGCGTCAGCCCCTTTCTTGATCAGCCAACTGGGAGTTTGGGTTGCCTTAAAGCCGCCCGTGAAGGCGGCTTTTCTGTTACCGGCGCAGGCGTTTCGGCGGCGGGAGGCATCCCGCCGCCTTCTCGAACCGGGGCCGGCAGAGGCCGGCCGTTAGCCTGCGGCTCAGAAAACTAAACGCGCACGAACCCGAAAGCCCAGGCGCAGATGATCGCGCCGAGGCCGCCGAAGCCGCTCACGCGGGCAATGGTTCTTCCCGACGGGTATTCCTTGAAGTCCTGCCCGTCAAACGTCGCCACGGTCCGGCCGGAGGGATAGAGCTTGAAGCTTTTGCCGTCAACCTGAATGAGGGTCCTTCCCGAGGGGTACTCGCGGATGCGGCGGCCGTCGAACGTAAGGAGGGTCCTTCCCGACGGATATTCCTTGAGCGCATCGCCGGAAACCATGGCGACCGTCCTGCCGGACGGATAGTCCTTGAGCTTCTGCCCGTCGAACGTAGCGAGGACGGAACCCGAGGGATATTTACGAATTTCGGTTGCCATAGCTGCCTCCAAAAAGCCAAATAATGATTTATTGTAGCCGCAGAAAAGACACAAACGGCAGCTCCGCGGGTGTCAGGATCTGCCGAAGCCAGAAGGCTGAGCGCCTTAAAACAGCCGCCGGCTGAACGGACGGCGGGGCCGGATTCTGCCGTTTTTGGCAATTTGGCAAAAAGCGGGGCCTCCGGGCACCGGAAAAACCTTAAATGATGCCTTTGGAGCGATAAAAAATCGTCTCCCTCACGTACAATTAAAGAAAGAAAAGCGCCGTTCGCACGCCCTCTTCGGGAAGCGGCGCAGCCCCTCTGCGCCGCCTCTTTTCGGACGTCCCCCGGCGCCGGTCCGATTGATGCACAAAGCCTGAGGAGAAACTATGACCGAAGAAATGAACAAAACCGCCGCGAAGAGCCCCGCTCCCTTGAAAGAAGAGGGCTCACCCGCGGCCAAGGAGCCGAAGGCGGCCGGCGCCGAAAAGGCGCCTGCTGCCGCCGAAGCCCCGGCACCGGCGAAAGCCGCGGCGAAGAAAACCGCCGCGGCCAAGAAGCCCGCAGCCAAGAAGCCGGCCGCGAAGAAGCCCGCCGCGAAGAAGGCCCCGGCCAAGAGGGCCGCCGCCAAGGCGGCACCGGCAAAAACCGCCGCCAAGGGCACGGCGAAGAAAGCGGGCGCGAAGAAGATCACCGACCTCAAGGACCCCGCGCTCTACACGAACCGCGAGATCAGCTGGATCGAGTTCGACCGCAAGGTGCTCGAGACGGCCGAGGACACCTCCGTGCCGCTTCTCGAGCGCGTCAACTTCCTCTCGATCTTCTTCAACAACCTCGACGAGTTCTACATGGTGCGCGTGATGAACCTGCAGCGCCAGGCGAGGAGCGACGTCGCGCCGACCGGCGCCGACAAGATGCCGCCCGCCAAGCAGCTCGTCGAAATCCGCCGCCGCGTCTCCGCCCTGCTCGAGGAGGCCGAGGAGCTCTGGCTGAAGACGCTCAAGCCCGCGCTCGAGCGCAAGGACATTCACTTCGGCAAGTACCAGAAGCTCTCCGCGAAGCGCCGCGAGTTCCTCGACCGCTATTTCGACAAGGACATCTTCCCGATCCTTACGCCGCAGGCGGTCGATGCGGGCCATCCCTTCCCGATGATCTCCAACACGAGCATGAACTTCGTCGTCCAGCTCGAGAGCGTCAACCCGCGCGACCACGGCAAGATCCGCTTCGCGCGCGTGAAGTGCCCGAACAACATCCCGCGCTTCCTCTTCATCCCGGACGACGCCGACGAGACCGCGCCGCTTGACACGCACGCCAAGGAAGGCCTCATCATCATGATCGAGGACCTCATCGGCCAGCGCCTGAACAAGCTCTTCCCGGGCTACAAGATC
Organism: Burkholderia sp.; assembly: GCA_047777475.1. Taxonomy (GTDB): domain Bacteria; phylum Pseudomonadota; class Gammaproteobacteria; order Burkholderiales; family Burkholderiaceae_F; genus Sutterella. The sequence continues at coordinate 423,711 of JBKEET010000001.1, read as the reverse complement.
GTGAGCCAGGGCCTCTTCCGCATCACCCGCAACACCGACGGCGAGATCGAGGAGGACGAGGCCGACGACCTGCTCGCGGCCGTGCGCGACTACGTCGAGCAGCGCCGCTTCGGCTCCGTCGTGCGCCTCGAGCTCGAGCGCGGCATGCCGCAGGTCCTGCAGGACTTCCTCGTGCAGCACCTGGCGCTCCGGCCCTTCCAGGTCTTCAAGTCGAAGATGCCCATGGCGTTCTCGAACTTCATGGAGCTCGCCAGGCTCGACCGGCCGGCGCTCAAGTACCCGACGTACCACCCGCGCGTGCTCCCGGAGCTCGAGCCCGAGGCGGACAGCTTCGCCGCGATCCGCGAGCATGACATCTGCTTCTACCATCCCTACGAATCGTTCCAGGGCTTCCTCAACTTCCTCTCGAAGGCCGCCAAGGACCCGAACGTCGTCGCCATCAAGCAGACGCTCTACCGCGTCGGCAGCCATTCGCCGGTGATCAAGGCGCTGCTCGAGGCGCGCCGCCTCGGCAAGCAGGTCACCGCCGTCGTTGAGCTCAAGGCGCGCTTCGACGAGGAGCGCAACATCAACTGGGCCGAGGAGCTCGAAGCCGCCGGCGTCAACGTCGTCTACGGCTTTGCGGGCCTCAAGATCCACGCCAAGCTCTGCCTCGTCGTGCGCCGCGAGCCCTCGGGCATGATGCGCTACGTGCACATCGGCACGGGCAACTACAACGCGAGCTCGGCGAAGATTTACACCGACCTCAGCTTCCTCTCGAGCGACGACGCGATCTGCGACGATGTGCAGGACCTCTTCAACGTGATGACGGGCTGCGGCGTGATCGAGCGCTACAAGCAGCTCCTCGTCTCGCCGAACAGCCTGCGCCCCGGCATTTCCGAGCTGATCCGCCAGGAGATCGCCCTGCACCGCAAGGACGGCAAGGGCCACATCATCCTCAAGTGCAACCAGCTCGTCGACCCGGACATCATCCGCCTCCTCTACGAGGCGAGCCAGGCCGGCGTGAAGATCGAATGCGTGGTGCGCGGCATCTGCTGCCTGCGCCCCGGCATCAAGGGCATCTCCGACACGATCACGGTGCACTCGATCGTCGGCCGCCTGCTCGAGCATGCGCGCGTCTACTGGTTCCGCCACGGCGGCGACAACCGCATGTACATCGGCAGCGCCGACATGATGCAGCGCAACCTGAACGGCCGCATCGAAGTGCTCGTTCCGGTGAAGAACCCGACGATCCGCCGCAACATCATCGAGCAGATCGTCCGTCCGCAGCTGAACGACAACATCCACGCCTGGGAGCTCAATTCCGACGGCTCCTACACGAAGCTCAGCCCCAAGGCGGGCGCCGCGGTTTACGACTCGCAGTATGAGATCAGCAAGGTTCTCAACCTGATGAAGCGCTGAAGCGGCGTTCCTTAAGGCTCGCCCTTGAAGGGGGTGCGGGACGGCGAAGTCCCGCACCCCATTTTTGTGCGCAACGCCCTCAGCGTTTTCCTTTATGGAGAAACTAAGGCAAACTACCTAGAATCCGTGTGCTGCGCCAAAGCTTTCAGCGGGCCTTCCGAACGCCCTCCCTTCGGAAACGCCTGCAGTGCAAAGACAGACAGAGCAAACGAAAAAGCGGGCGCACGGACTGCCGCCGTCTTATTTAAAGGACGGTCGGCTTCGTTCAACGCAAAAGAATAATTTTTTTGGGAGGCATTCCATGCTTTTCCGCAGACTCGTCATCGCCGCGGCCGTCTCGGCCGCCGCAGGCTCCGCCATGGCCTGCACCACCATCCTCGTCGACCGCGCCGCGAGCGCCGACGGGAGCTTCTTCATCGCGCGCTCCGTCGACGGCCACGTCAACGTCGCGCAGTGGATGGTCAAGCATCCCGCCGTCAAGGGCCAGAAAGGCGAGTACCGCCCGAAGGCGCTGAGCGAGGACGCCAACGACTTCGCCTGGCCGCTCCCGGAGAACGCGCTCGCCTTCTCCTCGACGCCGAGCTGGATGAAGGGCGTCTCCGATCCGAAGCTCTTCAACGACGGCGCCGCGGGCTTCAACGAGCTCGGCGTCGGCATCTCCGGCACCGAATCGATCTACGCGAGCCCCGAGGCGCTCAAGGCCGATCCCTACAACGAGGCCTCGGGCATCAGCGAGATGGACATCACCAACGTGCTGCTGCCGCGGGCGCACTCCGCCCGCGAAGGCGCGCAGATCCTCGGCAGCATCATCGAGAAGGCGGGCGCCGCCGAAGGCATGGGCGTCGCCTTCGTGGACGAAAAGGAGCTCTGGTACCTCGAGACCGGCTCGGGGCACCAGTGGATGGCGCGGCGCATCCCGAAGGCGCAGTACTTCGCCTCCGGCAACCAGAGCCGCCTGCAGGAGTACCGCGAGAACGACCCCGACTTCATGGGCTCGAAGACGCTCGTCTCGTTTGCGAAGGAGCACGGCCTCTGGAATCCCAAGGACGGGGCCTTCAGCTTCACCAAGGCCTATGCGCGCAACGACGCGCGCGACCGCACCTACAACGACCCGCGCGTCTGGGCGATCCAGCGCGCCTTCACGCCCTCGGTCGAGCAGAAGATCGACGAAGGCCGCTCCTTCCCGGTCTTTGCGAAGCCCGAGAAGAAGCTCACGCTCGACGACCTGCGCACGATCATGCGCAACCACTACCAGGGCATGGAATTCGACCCGTACACCAACGGCCTGAAGCCCGACTCGAAGTACCGTCCGATCAGCGTCTTCCGCGCGTTCCAGACGCACATCCTGCAGGTGCGGCCCGACATGCCCAAGGCGATCGGCGAAGTGCACTGGCTCTCGCTCGGCATGGCCGACCTCTCGGTCTTCGTGCCCTTCTACCAGGGCATCGGCACGGTGCCGCAGAGCTACAGCACGGGCACCGACCGGGCCGACAGCGCCTCTTCGTTCTGGAAGATCCGTAAGCTCCAGGGCATCGTGATGACCGACTACCCGAAGCTCGCGCCGATCGTGCAGAAGGCCTTCCGCGGCTTTGAGGCCGAGACGGCCGAGCGCCAGAAGGCGATGGAGACGCAGTACCTGAAGACCGTGAAGACCGATCCGAAGGGCGCGCAGAAGCTGCTCGACGACTTCAGCACCGACACGCTCGCGCGCGCCGACGCCCTCGCCGACCGGCTCACCGACGAGGTGATGACCGTGCGCATCAACGACATCGAGGCCTACATCCCGTTCAACAACCGCAAGAAGCCCGATTAAACGGGATTCAGCTTTCGTCTCCGCGCGGCCGCGGCGGTTTTATCCGTCCGCGGCCGCCTTCGCTTTCGCGTTAGACTTTATAGATTGCCGGGGCGATCCGCTTTCAGCGGACGCGCCCCGCTTCAAGCGGAGAAAACTTTGAAATATTTGATTGTCGACGATCACGCCCTGATCTCGACCGCGCTCTCGATGATGCTCCAAGACCGCGATCCCGAGGCGGAGATCCATACGGCGGCCACCGCCGAAGACGCGCTGAAGCTCGTCGACGAGCACGGCGCGTCGGCCGACCTGCTCATCCTCGACCTCTCGCTCCCGGGCGTCACGGGCACGGAACTCATGGAAGAGATCGTGCGCCGCGAGCCGATGCTGAAGATCCTCGTTGTCTCGGGCATGACCGACCGCGAGAACATCATGCGCGTGCTGCAGCTCGGCGCCGCTGGCTTCGTGCCGAAGTCCTTCGACACCAAGACGCTCACGGGCGCCATCGACTTCGTGCTGAAGGGCGGCGTCTTCATCCCCTCGAAGCTGCTCGAAGAGAGCCAGCGCCAGGGCTTCTTCCTTGAGACTGCCAAGCACCTCGAGCCCGCCGAGGAAGGCGTGCACCTCACCGAGCGCCAGAAGCAGGTCCTCGCACTGCTCGCCAGCGGCGCCCCCATCAAGCGCATCTGCCTCGAGCTCAACCTCTCTGAAGGCACCGTCAAGACGCACGTCTCGGCGATTTACCGCGCCTTCGGCGCGAGCAACCGCACCGAAGCGCTCATTGCCGCGCGCCGCGCGGGCTTCGACATCGTCATCTGATCAGGGTTCGGCCATCACCGAGAGGATGGCCTTAAGCTGCTCGCCGTAATAAGGATTCCAGGTGAGCTTGGCGCAGCCGCCCGCTCCCTCCGGCTGCTGGCCGTCGCCCGAAAAGCAGACGTCGGCCCCTTTTTCGCAGGCAAGCGACTCCGCCTTGCCCTGCCCGTTCCAGCAAAAGCGCACCGTGCCCTTTTTCCCGTAAAACGGGTTGCGCTCGCTGTAGGTGAGCGCCATGTGCGAGAACCCCGCGATCTTAAGCTCGCCGATCGCATCGGGCAGGGCCTGCGTCCCCGCCGCATCGGCGCCTTTCGGGAGCGTCCCGTACCACAGGAAAGCCGAGCGGGTTCCCTTTGCGATGCGCTGTAACTGCGGGAGCAGCGCCTCCGTTTTCACAAGGCCGTCCCTGGCGGCGAGCGCCGCGAACCAGCGGCCGCGCCAGCGGTCCTTTTCGAGCTTTTCAAGCCCTTCCTGCGCCGCGGTCATCGTGCGGTAAAAGGCCGCAAGCCCCTTCATCGGCGTGATGAGGTACTGCAGCGGGTTCTGCCCGCCGTTCGGGCGCTCCTCGGGCGCCGTGAGCCAGTCCCTCACGTGCGAGGCGGGCACCGCGAGCGCGGCAAGGCGCGAGCGCACCGCTGCGGCGGGCGAAAAGAGCACGAGCCCCTTCACCTCGCCCTGATGCCTTGCGGCGTAGTCGATCGCAAGGTCGCCGCCCATCGAATAGCCGCCAATCCAGAAAGACGTTGCTTGCGCCCTGAGCAGGCCGGCCTGCTCCTCGACCGTGCGGCGCCAGTCCTCCTGCGTCACCTTCATCATGTCGGCGGGCTTCGTGCCGCAGCCGGGCAGCAGCACCGTCCTCACGAGGATGCCTTCCTTGGCCAGGTCGCGGGCGATCTCGTCGAACGTGAAGGGCGAGTCGCCGAGGCCGTGCACAAGCAGGATCGCGCGCCCGTCGGGGTGCTCGGGCATGTATTCGTGCGGCAGGTTCGCCTCGAGCTCCGCCGCGCGAAGCGCCCCTTCGGTCACCCAGCGGCGGTTGGCCTCGACGTAGGCGCGGGCGTCCTGCGCGTAGGCTTCAAAGCTCTTTTGGCCGTGCGGGAGCAGCGTCCCGTCCCCTTCCGCCGCAAAGGCGGCAGCGGCAAAGAGCGCCAATAAGAGTGCGGCCGCGCGCTTAAGCGTTCCCATGGCCGGTTTCCCTCCCCTTCTGCGCGGCGATCGCGCGCGCCAGGGCGGCGTTGAGCGCCGCCGCCTCGGCCGGTTTCTGCAGGATGCCCGGCATGACGGACGGCATGGCGCGATGCTCGGCGCGCGCTTTCTCGTAAGCGTGCTCGATCAGGTCGGCGGCCACCGCCGTGAGCAGCACGGCCGGCACCGGGCGCCCGAGGCGCCCTTCGAGGAAGCCGATCACTTCGAGCCCGGTGGGCTCGCCCTCGCCCAAGTTGTAGTCGCTCACCGCCGCGGCGAGGTTCCCCGCCCGCGCGGCCGCCTCGAAGAAGGCGGCGTCGGGCGCGGCCGCGGCGATCACGTCGGCGCCCCAGCTCTTCAGGAGCCCCTCGATCGCCTCGCGCACCACGCGGTTGTCTTCGAGGAACAGCACGGTGCCCGGGATCGGCACGATGGCGGGGTTTTCCGCATCGGGCTCGCGGAGCCTGTCGGCCTGCTCGGACTCGTCGATGCTGAACGTGAGCCGGAAGACGCTGCCGCGGCCTATGACGGAGCCGAGCGTCACCTTGATGCCGAGCTGCCGCGCGATGCCGCGCACGATCGAAAGCCCGAGGCCGTAGCCCGAGCCGGGCTGCCCGCGGCCCGATTCGCCGCGGTAGAAGGTCGAGAAGATCCGCTCCCTGTCCTCAAGCGCGATGCCGGGGCCGCAGTCGTAGACGCCGATCACGAGGCGGCTCCCGACGCGCCGGGCGCCGAGCACGATCTCGGGGACCTTCGCCTTCGGGTCGGAATACGCGATGGCGTTGCTGATGAGGTTCTTGAGCGCGCGGCTCACGAGCGAACGGTCCGTGAAGATCGACGCGGGCACGGCGCTCACGCGAAGCCGCAGGCCTTTCTTGAGCGCGATCGGGCGGCTCTGCGCGGCGAGTTCGTTCAAGAGGTCGGGCACGAAGACGTGCTCGGGATGGATCTGCACCTGCCCGAACTCCATGCGCGTCACCATGAGGATCTGCTCGACGAGCGTCGAAATCGAGGCGCTCGTGGCGGAGAGCTGCTCGACGATCGGCTGCGTGGCGGGTGTGACGCGCCGCTTCAGGATGTCGAGGTAGATGCCCATCGCCTGCAGCGGCTGGCGGATGTCGTGGTTTGCGGCGGCAAAGAAGCGCGAGCGCCGTTCGCTTTCGAGCTGCGTCTTGCGCCGCTCGAGCTCCGAGCGGTGCACCTCGGCGCGAAGCCTCGCCACGAGGCGCTGGTTCTGCTCGTCGGTGACGACGGCCGAGACGATGAGCTCGTTCAGGCGCCGTCCGGCGTAAAAGATGAAGACCGTGAGCACGAGCACGATCATCGCGATGTAGACGCGGCTCAGGCCGTACTGCACGGCGATCGCGGCCGTGAGCGGCGCGAGCGAGAACGCCGTGAAGACGATGAGCGACGGGAGCCAGCACGAGAAGACGGGCCAGGAAGCGAACGTCACGCCGACGATCACCGCGACGATCGAAAGCCGCACGCCGGGCGCGGCCACGAGCAGCGTCGGCCCGGCGACGCCCCAGAGCAGGCCCGAGAAGGTCGCGAGCAGCGTCCAGCGCCGCACCCAGAGGCGGATGCGCGCGACGCGCTCGGCGTCGCGCCAGTAATGGCGCACGAACCGCAGCGAAAGCAGGATGTAAAGGATGCCGAGCGCAAACCAGATGCCGAGGAAGACGTTGAAGGCGCCCGTCGACCAGTAACCCGTCACGAGGCTCACGAAGCCGCAGAACTGCGCCGTGAGCGCGACCGGCAGCAGCCGGATCGCCGTGAGGATGAGCTTCGAGAGCGTGCGCGCGGTGATCGGCCGGTGCCCGCCCGGGTTGTGGAAGAAGCGCCGCAGGAACCGCAGCGTCTGCTCTTTGACGGGAAGCCTCATTGGCTATTCTCCCTGCAGCCGCGCCCGGCCGCCCGAGACCGTGAGCCGCACTTTCTGCCCGACGGGCAGCGCGCACTTCTCGTGCACGTGCCCGAAAGGCAGCCCCGTGATGACGGGGATGCCCGTGCGCTCGGCGATATAGGCGAGCGCGTCGGAAAGCGAGAAATCGCCCTTCCAGCCGACGGCGCGGTCCGCGCCCGTCATCTGCCCGACGAGGATCGCCTTCTGCCGGAAGGTCGCGCCCGACATGTCGAGCGTGAGCAGCATGCGCTCGATGCGGTAGGCCGCCTCGCCCACGTCCTCGATGAAGAGGATGCCGTCTTCGACGTGCGGCATCCAGAACGTGCCCGCGAGGCTCGTCATGACCGAGAGGTTGCCGCCCCAGAGCGTGCCGCTTACGCCGAGGCTTCCCGAAAAGCCGGTATCCCAGGCGACGTCGAGCGGCCGCATGCCGAGCGCCGTTTCGAGCCCCGCTATGGTGAGCGGCGCGGGATCGATCAGGTCCCGCAGCGTCGGGCCCTGCCAGGTCGCCCTCATGCCGCTCGTGAGCAGCGCGAGGCTGAGCGCCGTGAAATCCGAGTAACCGATCACGGGGCGCTTCGTCTTGGCGAGCGCGCCCCAGTCGTCGATAAGATCAAGGATGCGCGACGCGCCGTAGCCGCCGCGAAGCGCCATGACGGCGTCGCCCGGCACTTCGGTGAGCGCGCTGACGAAATCGCGGGCGCGCTCCGCGTCGCTGCCCGCAAAGCGCTTTTCTTCGAGCATCGTCGTTTCGAGCTCGACGACATCGAAGCCGAGCGCCTCGGCGGCGGCAAACGCCTGCCGCCGCAGGTCCCAGTCGATGCCGCCCGTCTCGCGCACCCACTGGCGCGAAGGCGCGGTCACGACCAGCGTCTTACCCTTGAAAGGCCGCTCATTCATGCGTTTTCTCCCTTTTCGCGGCGAGCCGCGAAAAAATCGTTGAGGAGCCGGGCGGCTTCTTCGGCGAGCACGCCGCCCGTCACGGCGGGTCGGTGGTTGGCGCCCGGCAGCGAAAAGACCGAAAAAGCGCCGCCCGCGGCGCCGAGGCCCGGGTCGGAAGCGCCGTAGACGAGCCGCGCGACGCGCGCCTGGATCATGGCGCCGGCGCACATCGGGCAGGGCTCGAGCGTCACGCAGAGCACCGTGCCCGTAAGCCGGTGATTGGCCGCCTTCCTCGCCCCTTCGCGCAGCACGACCATCTCGGCGTGCGCCGTCGGGTCGCCGTCGCGCAGCGTCCGGTTGCCGGAAGCCGCAATGACGCGGCCGCCCTCGTCGGCGAGCACGGCGCCGACGGGCACTTCGCCCGCCTCGCCCGCTTTCCTCGCCTCCTCGAGCGCCAGGCGCATGAGGCGACGGTCGAGCTCGGGATCGGCTTCGGGCGCGGCGGGCGCGTTGATCTCGCGGTTCCTCGCCTGCAGCGCTTCCCTCGCGCGGGCGCGGCGCTCGGCGAGGATGGCCCGGGCGCTTTCAAGCTCGTCGATAAGCCTTGTCCTCGTGACGCCGGGCCGGGGCGTCAGGAGCGACGCAAGGCCGCCCTCCCGCTCCTCGAGAAGGCCCTCTTCGGCGGCCAGAGCGAGCAGCTCGTCCGGCGTGCCCGCGAGCCAATCGCCTTCGTTTTTAAGGAAGCGATCCGCCGTCTCGAGCCAGCGCCCGCGCGGCAGGGTGCCGGCGCCGCCGAGCAGGAAGGCGCCCGCGGCGATGCGCCGCTCGCCGTTCTCTTCGGAGAGCCGCCCTATCGGCAGGCCGCGGCGGATGGAGAGCGCCACGAAGCGGCCGATGTCGTCGAGCGTATAGTCGGTTTCCGAAAGTCGGTACATGGCAAAAAGTGAAAGCGAATGTGCTGAAATCCCGCCGCGCGCGGCGGAATCTCTTAAAATGCCTGCGGTTTCCAAAAGCAACCGGCAGGGGAAAAAGCTATGAAGAAAATTTTCGCCGCAGCGCTTGTCACTGCTGCCGCAGCGGTTTCCATTCTACCCGCTCAGGCCGCGAGCTCCGCGAGCAACGAACTCGCCGAATGCCTCCACTCGAACGCCACCTCGCAGGACAAGCAGACGCTCCTGCAGTGGGCTTACGTGACGCTCTCGCGCACGAGCGCCGCCAAGCAGGTGCAGGCGATCCCGCAGGCCAAGGTGAAGAGCGTCGAGAGCAAGGCGCAGCAGTCGCTCACGCGCCTCGTGCTGAACAAGTGCTCGAAGCCCGCGATGAAGCTTGCCTTCACCGATCCGAAGAACGGCCTTCAGGACTCGCTCACCGTGCTCGCGAAGAAGCTCGTCGACGACGAGATCAGCAAGCGCTCCTCGCCCCTGCTCTCGATGACCATCACGGACCTGCTCACGGCGAAGTAAGCCTTCAGCGGCGCTCCGCCGCTCGGAGCACGTAGAGCAGGTCGCCCGGGCGGATTTTCTCCGCCACGGGCATCGTGGCCGACTCGCCCTTGCGGGCGCAGCCGGCCTTTTTGCCCTCGACGCGAATCTCATCGGGCGTGAATTCGACGACGCCCGTCGTCGGACCGATGACGAGAAGCTCGTCGCCCGGCCGCACGGTCTCGCCGTGCATTTCGAATTCGCCCGCCTTCGCCTTGGCGTACCAGTTGACGCAGCGCCCGGCGTAGAGCTTTTTCTGAGTGGCAGCGGAGCCCGCCGCCGCGACGCGCGCCATCGTCCCGGCGCCGAGGTACCACCCTTCCCAGAAGCCGCGGTTGAAGACGCGCGCCAGCCGCTCCCTGAGCTTCGCCGCCAGTTCGGGGGTAAAGCGCCCTTCGGCGACGGCGCGGACGGCCTCGCCGTAGCACTCGACCGTCGTCTTCACATACTCGGGACTCCTCGCGCGGCCCTCGATCTTGAAAACCGAGACGCCCGCAGCGATCATGCGGCCGACGATGCCGACCGTGCAGAGGTCCTTGGGCGAGAAGATATAGCCGTTATCGACTTCGAGCTCCTTGCCCCGCACGTCGTCGACGGCCCTGTAGCGGCGCCGGCAGACCTGCAGGCACTCGCCGCGGTTCGCGCTTTTGCCCCCGGTGTGGAGCGAGAGCGCGCAGCGCCCGCTCACCGCCATGCAGAGCGCGCCGTGGCAGAACATCTCGATCCTCACGGGCCTGCCCGACGGCCCGCAGATGTTCCTCTCCTTAATTAGGGCACTGATTTCGGCGACCTGCCCGAGGTCAAGCTCGCGCGCGAGCACCGCCGTGTCGGCCCAGCGCGCGTAAAAAGCAAGCGAGTCGGCGTTGGCAATGTTGAGCTGCGTCGAGAGGTGCACCGAAAGGCCCCGCTCCCGCGCGGCGGTCATCGCCGCGGGGTCGGCGGCGATCACGGCCGACACCCCCGCCCCCGCGGCGGCGTCGAGGAGCGAGAGCATCTCGCCGCGGTCGCGCTCGTAAATCACGGTGTTGAGCGCGAGGTAGCTCTTGGCGCCCGCGTCCCCGCACCGCTGCGCGATCTCCGGGAGGTCGGCCGCCGTAAAGGGCGAGGCGGAGCCCGCGCGCATGTTGAGCGCGCCGGCGCCGAAGTAAACCGAATCGGCACCCGCGCCGAGCGCGGAGGCGAGCGCCTCGCGCGAGCCCGCGGGCGCCATGATTTCAAAGTCGGAGCGATTCATAGGGCCGGAAGATCCTTTATATTTCAAGGGACGGCCCATTCTAGCGGCGAACCGTCACAAACCGTTACCATGGCTTAGGGAAAACTAAGTTTTGGCTAGCAGACACCTAAGTTTCGGACTCTACACTGCAGCTATCAAATGAAGGAACACCAAGAGCCCCGCGGTGCGGAGGCCTCCTTCATCAGAAACTTTTCCACGATCTCTTCAAAGGAGTTCACCATGAAGAAAACCGCTTTTGCCGCTTTCCTTTCCGCTTCCGCCCTCGCCGTCGCCGGCGCCGCTTTCGCTGTTGACGCGCCCGCCCCGCAGCCGCTCGGCGCCCCGATCGGCATCGAGCAGGCCGAGCAGGCTTCCGTAACGATGGCCGCCGCCGTCGACACCGCCGAGAAGGCCTACGATGGCAAGGCCGTGCGCGCCGTCCTGCACTATGCCGGCCAGTACGGCCAGGTTTGGGACGTGACCGTTGCCGCCAAGGACAACAAGCTCATCGCCGCCTTCGTCGATGCCAAGACGGGCAAGGTCTCGGCCGCGTTTGACCTCTCCGAGTCCGGCCGCCGCGGCCCGGGCTTCGGCGGCCGCGGCGCGGGCTCCGGCTACGGCTGCCCCTTCGGCGGCATGGGCCCCGGCATGGGCTACGGCATGGGCATGGGCATGGGCTACGGCATGGGCGGCCGCTACTGCCGCTGAGCCGCTCCGGGACGAGCGTTTATACTGTGAACGCTTGGTCCCGAGCCGCCCCCAAAGGCGCCTTCGGGCGCCTTTTTTGACATGAGCCGAGACGCCATGAAAATCCTGCTGATAGAAGACGATCCCTTCATTGCCAAGGCCGTCACCGCCGCGCTCGAAAGCGAGGCGCACACCGTCGCCTGGTCGCCCGACGGCAAGAGCGGCCTCCTCATGCTGAAGACCGAGTCGCCCGAGGCGGTGCTGCTCGACCTGGGACTGCCCGGCATGGACGGTCTCGACGTTCTCAAGACGATCCGCGCGATGCCCGCGCCGCTCAAGGACATTCCGGTCCTCGTCGTCACCGCGCGCGAAGCGCTTGAAAGCCGCCTTGCGGGGCTCGACGCGGGCGCGGACGACTATATTCTCAAGCCCTTCCACATGTCGGAGCTGCTCGCGAGGCTTCGCGCCGTCATCCGGCGCAAGGGCCCGATCGCGGGCGAAGTGCTCCGCGCGGGCAACGTGGCGCTCAACACCGTTACGCACACCTGCACGGTCGGCTCGGAGACGGTGACGCTCTCGAAGCGTGAGTATGCGCTCCTTGCCGCCCTGCTCGTGCGCCCGGGCGCGATTCTCTCGCGGCGTGCTCTCGAAGACAAGATCTACGCGCCGGGCGACGAGCCCGAAGGCAACGCCGTCGAATACCTCATCCACCAGCTCCGGCGCAAGCTCGGCGCCGGTACGATCGAGAACATCCGCGGGCTTGGCTGGCGCATCAAGGGGTCTGAGGCATGAAAAAGCCCAAGTCGCTTCTTTCGCGCACGCTGCTCGCCGTCACGGCGGCGAGCGCCGTGCTTATCGCCGTCACCGCCGCCGTGCAGTTCGACAGCTCGCGTCGGGGCTTCCTCACCGGGCGCGACGCGCACCTGCAGGACATGGCCGCCGCGCTCGCGCGCGCCGACGTGGCCTATGCGGTGCCGGGCGCGCTCACCATGGAGCCCGAGCAGTTCGAGAAAAGGCTCGAGAGCGACGAGCCGCTCACCGTGCGCGGCCGCGGGATGATGGGCGGCGGAAACGGCATGGCAGGCGCCGGCGGCGTCCCCGCCGGCGGCGTTCCGGAAGACAGCTGCGGCGGCGGTGCGGGCAGAGGCGGCGCCCCTGAAGACGGCTGCGGCGGCGGTGCGGGCGGCGGCAACGGCATGATGGGCCGCGGCATGGGACGCGGCATGATGGGCATGGGGCGCGGCATGATGGGCATGGGACGCGGCATGATGGGCATGGGACGCGGCATGCAGATGAGCATCGACCCGGTGCGCCGCACCGAGATCCCCGCAGGCGAACCCGTTTCGGTGCGCCTGATCGCCAAGCAGGGCCAAATCGTGCAGGTGACCTTTCCCGAAGCGCTCCGGGACGGCATTTCGACGCAGGTGATCGGCGGCGAACCGCAGCGCCTCTGCGTGGTGTTCCTGCCGACCGGCCGCTACACGGCCGTCGCCGAGCCGATCGCCGCGCGCGATGCGGATGCAATGAGCTCGGCGCTCCGATCGGTTGCGCCGCTCCTCGTGCTGCTGCCCGTGCTCCTTATCGTGATCGCGCTCGTCATCTGGCGCTCGATGCGACCGCTGGCCGCCTCGGCCAAGGAAATCGTCTCGCGCCGCGAGAACGACCTGCGCCCGCTCTCCACGGAGGGCGTGCCCGCCGAGGTGCTCCCTTACGTCAGTGCCGTCAACACCCTGCTTTCGCGCGCCCGCGAGGCAAGGACGCGCGACATCCGGCTCACGGCGGACGCCGCCCATGAGCTCCGCTCGCCGCTCACGGCGCTCACCGTCGAGGCGGACCACCTCGCCTCGCTCCCGCTTCCCGCGGAGGCGCGCGACGTGGTCGCCGGCCTGCGCTCGGGCCTTGAGCGCGCCGTGCGGCAGGTCTCGCAGCTGCTGCTCTTTTCGCGCGCGCGCAACGGCGAGGATCCGGCGCTGCTCACGAAGGACGCGAAGCCCTGGAGCCTCTCCGACATGGCCGCCGGCGTGCTCGAGCCTTTCCTCAGCAGCATCGAGGAAAAGCGCCTCTCCTTTGCCGCCGAGGGGCTCGACGCGGCCGACGAGGAGCCCGTCGAGGGCATCAGCCGCGCGCCGCTCGAGGCGATCGTGCGCAACCTCATCGAAAACGCCGTGCGCTACACGCCCGAAGGCGGCAGCGTGACGCTCGACGTGAAGCGCGACAAGAAGGCGCTTACGCTTTCGGTGGCCGACTCGGGCCCCGGCATTCCGCCCAAGGAGCGCGAGCGCGTCTTCGACCCGTTCTACCGCATCGTCGGCTCCGGCCAGCCCGGCACGGGCCTCGGGCTTGCGATCGTGCGCACCTACGCCGACATGATCGGCGCCAAGGTGACGCTTGACGACGCCGTCCCCGGCCGCACGCCGCCGGGACTCAAGGTCACCGTGTCGGTGCCGCTTCCGTAAGAAAAACCGCCGAAAAAAAATTTCCGGCGGCTTTTCATAACAGCATTCAGCCGTTTTGCTTCACAACGCGGCCTTACCAGGCGCGCTCGTGGTCGAGCGCCGCCTTCACCGTGCCGTCCGCTCCGAGCACGAGCAGTTTCTCATAGGGCGCGGCGCAGGGGCAGGCGTGGTTCGGCATGACGCGCAGCCGCATGCCGATCGGGAAATCCTTCGGGTCGAGCGCATCGCCTGCGGCGGCCGCGATGATGCCGTGCTCCTGGTTGGCGCCGACCATGCGGATGTCGCTGCCGCGCAGCGGCTTTCCGTCGAGGCCGCAGACGAGTCCGTAGCCGTAGTCGCAGCGCTGGCGCGCGGTGCCGCGGTCGCGCGACATCGCCATCCAGCCCGCGTCGACGATCACCCAGTCTTTCTCGGGCTGGTGGCCGATCACGGTGCAGAGCACGGAACCGGCGATCTGATCCATTTTCACGACGCCGAGGTTCATCATGAAGAGGTCGCCGAGCGCATAGACGCCGCAGCGCACTTCCGTGACGCCCGTTTCGTCCTCGGCCATCGTAAAGGTAGGCGTCGAGCCGACCGAGACGATGGGCACGGCATAGACCGCGTCCCTCAGGCGCTTTGCCGCGAGCACGATCGCATCGCGCTCGTGCTCGGCCGCCCGGCGGATTTCGGCGAGGCTCTTCAGGTCGTAGCTCGCGCCGGCGTGCGTGAGAACGCCCGCGAGCTCGGCGCCGTCCCTGAGCGCAGCGGCGACGTCAAGGAGGAGCGGGCTTTCGGGCTGCACGCCCGAGCGGTGCCCGTCGCAGTCGATTTCGATGAGGGCCGGGATGCGCGCCCCCGTGCGGCGGCAGAAATCGCTTACCGCGGAAGCCGCCTCAACGCTGTCGAGGATGATCTTGAGGTCGCACCCTTCCTCGCGGATCGCCGCCACATCGGGCAGCTTCTGCGGCGCGATGCCGACCGCGTAGATGAGGTCCTTCACGCCGTTTTCGGCGAAGTAGCGCGCCTCGCGGATCGTCGAGACCGTCGCTGGGCCTTCGGGCGACACCATCTGGCGGCGGGCGATTGCGATCGACTTATGCGTCTTCAGGTGCGGGCGCAGCGTCACGCCGAGGCGCCTGGCCTTCGCCTTGGCGCGCTCGAGGTTCCTGAAAAGCTTTTCCTCGTCGATGACGAACGCGGGCGTCATCAGCAACGGGTCGGAAAGCGTGCGTCCCACGGGATTATGGTCGGGCATCATAGCGAATTCCCCTCTTGCAAAAAAGGCCGGCGCCTTGGCGTCCGGCCGAAAAAAGTCCTCTCAGTTGCAGCCGCGCCAGCCGCGGCGGACGAACCACTGGCGGCCGTCCTCGTCGCGGTAGCTGCGGTCTTCCATCTGCGGGCGCCGGTCGTTGCCGATGTCGAGCACGGTCGTCGCGCCGTTCTTCCATTTGACGAGCAGGTAGCGGCTGTAGGGTTTCACTTTGGCGTCCTTGACGATGCGGCTTATTTCGCGCCCGTAAAGGAGCTGCGCGTTGAGCTGGAAGTTGTTCGACCAAGAGCCGTCGGGGCGCGCAAACCGTGCGCAGATGTCAAAGTTCTGGTACACCGCTGCCGCGGCGCCGCCGGAAAGCGAAGCGAGCGCGCAGAGCACCGCCGCCGCTTTCGCCCATTTGCTACCGTCCATGTAGTCTCCGTCTTTTTATGGTTGAAAAACGCTGCCTCAGAGGCGTTCTCTTAGTTTATAGCGCCGGAAAGAAATCGGGCACCGTCCCCGAAGAAGAAACGGTGCCCGGTTCTCCGGCCAAGCGCGGAGAAATGCGCTTATCCGTCAGTCCTGCACGAAGGCCCTGACGGCCTCCTGCTCGCCCTTCAAGGCCTCGATGTTCGCGGCGATGCCCGCCTTCACGGCGTCAGTGAGCTCAAGCCCCTTGACGACGGAGAAGCGGCCGCCCTCGCAGGTGACCGGCATGCCGAAGACCATGCCTTCCGGCACGCCGTAGGACCCGTCCGACGGGACGCCCATCGTGGCCCAGCGGCCATTCGTGCCGAGGAGCCAGTCGCGCATGTGGTCGATCGCGGCCGATGCGGCGGAAGCCGCCGAGCTCGCGCCGCGCGCCTTGATGATCGCCGAGCCGCGCTTGGCGACCGTCGGCGTGAACTCATCCTTCACCCAGGCCGCGTCGACGAGGCCCGTCGCGGCCTTGCCCTTCACCGTGGCGTGCGTGATGTCGGGCACCATCGTCGGGCCGTGGTTGCCCCAGACGAAGACGCGGTCGACGTCGGTCACCGCGGCGCCGGTCTTGGCGGCGAGTTGCGAAATGGCGCGGTTCTGGTCGAGCCTCAGCATCGCCGAGAAGCACGCCGGATCGAGGTCCGGCGCGTTCTTCATCGCGATCCAGGCGTTGGTGTTGCAGGGGTTGCCGACGACGAGCACCCTGACGCTGCGGCTCGCCGCCTCGTTGAGCGCGCGGCCCTGCGTGCGGAAGATTTCCGCGTTGGCCTGCAGCAGGTCGCTGCGCTCCATGCCCGGTCCGCGCGGACGCGAGCCGATCAGGAACGCCGCATCGCAGTCCCTGAACGCTTCGAGCGGGTCGCAGGTCGCCGTCATTTCCTTGAGGAGCGGGAAAGCGCAGTCGTCAAGCTCCATCATCACGCCCTTGAGCGCGGCGGCGCTCGCCGGGTTGTTGCGCTCGAGCAGCCGCAGCTCGACCGGCTGGTCGGCGCCGAGCATGTCGCCCGAGGCGATGCGGAAAAGGATCGAATAGCCGATGTGGCCGGCAGGCCCCGTGACGGCGATGCGGATGGGTTTCTTCATGATGATGACTCCTCCAGTGCGTCCGCTCGGAAGCGAAACGCGCCGGCGCCCGCGGGACCCGATGGGTCCGATGACGGCGGCGCGCCGGCTGATTTGCAAAAAAATGCTATCACAGCCGCGGCGGCGCTGGCTGCTCGGAACGGTCCGTCAGGCGCACGCGGCGGAAAATTTCGCGCGCGTCGGGCGTCTTCTTCTTGGCGCTGCGGTTCTCGTACTCGCAGTGCAGCAGTTCGTGAGCGAGATCGCTCCCGGGCCGCCCGAGGTAGTCGTCGTACAGGCGCTGCACGTCGGGATTTTCGTGCGAGGAGCGGATCTTGAGCGACTTGTCGATGGCGTAGACCGCCTGCTGGCGCTGCGGCAGCGTGAGGCTCCATGTGCGGCCGCGGAGCGTGCCGCCCCCGCCGATGCAGCCGCCCGGGCAGGCCATCACCTCGACGAAATGATAGGGGCACGTGCCGCTGCGGATCATCTCGATCACGCGGTCGGCGGCCCTGATGCCGTGGACGACCGCGACGCGCAGCACGCCGAACTCGCTCGTGCGGATCGACGCGCCGCGGATGTGCCCGAGGCCGCGCACCGGCTCAAACGGGATCTGCTCGATTTCGGGGCCGCCGGTCAACGCGCACACGGTGCGCAGCGCCGCCTCCATGACGCCGCCCGTCGTGCCGAAGAGCTGGGCGCCGCCCGAGGCCTGCGTCATCAGCGGCGAGTCGAAAGGCTCGGGCTTGAGGCTCGCGAGGTCGATGCCGCTCTTTCTCAGGAGCGAGACGAACTCCTCGAGCGTGAGCACAAGGTCGATGTCGCGGTCGCCGCTCCTCACGAGCGTGCGCTTGCCGGCCTCTTCCTTCTTGGCCGTGCAGGGCATCACCGCGATCACGCGGATGCGGTCCTCGGGAATGTCGAGCTTCTCGGCGAGGTAGGTTTTCGCGAGCGCGCCGAAAATGCCCTGCGGCGAGCGCGTCGTCGAAAGGTGCGGGATCATGTCCGGGGCGCTCTTTTCGACGTGCGTCACCCAGCCGCTGCAGCACGATGTGAACATCGTGTTCGGGTGCACGTGGAGCATGCCGGACTTCTTCTGCGCGCGAAGCCGCTCGATGAGCTCGGTGCCCTCCTCCATGATCGTGACGTCGGCCGACCAGCGCGTGTCCATCACGTAGTTGGCGCCGAGGCGCTTCAGGGCCGCAACGATCCGGCCTTCGAAGTTTTCGCCCGGCTTGGCGCCGACGCTTTCGGCCACCGCGACGCGCGCCGCGGGCGCGATCTGCACCACCGTGGTGACGTTCGGGTTGCCGAGGAGGTCGCGCGCCTCCGCGGTCTGGTCGCGGATCGAGAGCGCGCCGGTCGGACAAACCAGCGCGCACTGGCCGCACTGGATGCAGCGGTCGGAGTTCGCCCAGGGGCCTTCGTCGAAGCTCACCGCCGCGTCGGTGCCGACGCCCGAGAGCGTGACGGCGCCGATGCCCTGCACCTGGCGGCAGACCTCGATGCAGCGCAGGCAGCGGATGCACTTGTCGGGCGTGAGCACCAGGGCCGGGGCCGAGTCGTCGCGGGGCGCGCGGCGGGTCATGAGCTTGCCGGTGAGCTGCGTCACGTCGACGCCGGTGTCGGCGGCGGCCTTCTGCAGCTCGCAGCGCCCGTGGCGCGGGCACTCCCAGCACTTCGTGCAGTGGTCCATGAAAAGGAGCTTCACCTGCAGCGCGCGGCGCTCGCGCAGCTCCGGCGTGTCGGTCTCGACCTCGTCGCCCTCCTCGAGGCGCGTGTCGCAGGCCGTCACGACGCGCGAGCCGCCCGAGGCCTTCTTCACGTTCACGAGGCACAGGCGGCAGGTGCCGGGATGATGGTTGAGCGCCGCGAATTCACAGAGCGTCGGGACGCTCTCGCCCGCTTCGCGGATCATCTCGAGGACGGTTCTGCCCGGCATGAATTCGACGCCGCGGCCGTTGATCTTTGCTTGCATGTCTTCTTCTCCCTTCGGCGTTTACTGCGGAGCGGCGGGGTTCACGCCCGGCACCGGCTTCTCGGTGACGGCGGCAAAGAGCCGGTAGCAGCGCATGCAGCGCTTTACTTCCGCCCAGGCCTCCTCGTCGGTGAAGCGCTTCTCGACTTCGAGCCAGCTCGTGCGGCGCACTTCGCTCGAGAGCTCCGTCGGCGTCTTGCGGTGGATGTGCACCATCGCCTTCGGGGGCGTGCAGTCGCCGAGCAGGCCGCAGTGCGCAATCATCTCGGAGAGGCGCTCCCGCGGGAAAAACGCCTCGCCCGTCATGAGGTGCTGGTGGATGGAGCTTGCCGCCTTCTCGCCCTGCGCCATGCTGAGGATGAGCGTCTTGGGGCCGGTGGCGGCGTCGCCGCCCGCGAACACGCCGGGGCGCGTCGTGCGGAAATGCCTGTCGATCTCGATGATGCCGCGCGAGGTGAACCAGACGTTGTCCTCGGGCTTGAAGACCGAGCGGTCGATCACCTGGCCGATCGCCGAGATCACGTAGCGGCAGGGAATGACGAATTCGCTCCCCTCGACGCGGCTCACCGAGCGGCGGCCCGTCTCGTCGGGCTCGCCCTGCTTCATCTCGGAGCAGAGCAGGCCCGTGATGCGGCCGTTGTCGACCAAGATGCGCTCGGGCGCGACGAGGAACTGGAAGTCGATGCCCTCCTCCTCGGCGGCGAGCATCTCGCCCGGGTCGGCCGTGGCGGATTCGCGCGTCCTGCGGTAGGCAACGGTGACGCGGAAGTTCTTGCCGCGCATCAGGCGCCTCGCGGTGCGGCAGCAGTCCATGGCGACGTTGCCGCAGCCGACGACGACCACGTCGCCGTCGAGCGAGAACTCCTCGCCGCGGTTCTGGCGGCGCGCGACGTCCATGAGGAAGTCGAGGCCCTTGACGTACTCGGGGATTGAGGTGTCTTCGTCGGGGAGCCCGAGGTAGCGGCCCTCGGGGCAGCCCGTGCCGATGAAGACGGCGCGGAAGCCCTGCGCGAAGAGCGAGTTGATCGAGAAATCGCGGCCGAACTTCTGCCCGAAGTGGAAGCGCCCGCCGAGCTTGCCCACGACCGAGCACTCGTCCTCGAGGAGCTTGTTGGGGAGCCGGTACTCGGGGATGCCGTAGCGGGCCATGCCGCCCGCGTGGTGGCGCTGCTCGTAGATGTCGACGCTGTGGCCGGCAAGGAGCAGGTGGTAGGCACAGCTGATGCCGGCCGGGCCCGCGCCGATCACGGCCACTTCGCCGCGGCGGCGGCGCGCCGCGACGCTCTCGGGCGCGCGGCTGTCGAAGATCGCGGACATGTCCGCGCCGAGCGAGTCGGCCGCATAGCGCTTGATGTCGCGGATCGCGACGGCGCGGTCGACGAGGTGGCGCGCGCAGAAGCGCTCGCAGGGGCGCACGCAGACCCGGCCGCAGGCGCCGATGAGCGGATAGTGCTCGAGGAGCACGCCCACGGCGAGCTCCGGATGCCCGTCGCGCACGTAATCGATGTAGCGCGGCACGTTGACGTGCGCGGGGCACGCCTCGATGCAGGGCGCCGTCGCCTCGGCGTAAAAGCCGCGCGTGGGCGCCGAGAGCGGCTGCGTGGCGGCCACTTCGTTCCTGAAATACCTGAGCGCCCCGATGAGCGGCTCGGCCGAAGTGAGGCCGATGCCGCAGAGGCTCGTGAGCTTCATCTGCTCGGCGATCGTGAGGATTTCGTTCCAGTCGACGCGGCAGCCTTCGCCGGCGGCGGCCTTCTCGAGCGCCTCGACGATCAGCCGCGAGCCGGCGCGGCACGGCGTGCAGCGCCCGCAGGAAAGCGTCTCGACGCGGCGGTAGTACCGCAGCAGCGCGTCAAGGAGCGGCTCCCTGCCGTCGAAAACCAGGAAGCCCTGCGGGGCCAGAAACACGGAAACGGGATTTCCCTCGCTGAAGGCATCGAACTCTTCCCTGGACAGGCCTTCGGGAAAAGCTTTCTCGGGCTTCATGCGGTTGTCGAAGGGCACGCCCTTCCAGACGCCGTAAAGCAGTTCGCTCATCTCTCATCCTCTGGCCGCCGCCGAAGGCCGGAGGCTCGGCACGGGCGAAAAGGCACGGGCGCACGGCGCTTCGCCGAAAGCCCTGCCCGGGGTCCGCACGTGCACTCCGGCGGCGCCGCAGTGCTTATGCATCGGATCCGCCGCAAACGCGCCGCGGATACGTGCTTTCTCTATATAAAAAAACATCCAATCGGAAAGTCCCAAAATTATAATGGTTCAATGCCGCCGCGCCGACTGAACACAGACGCGGCGAACGTTTTGAGCAAAAGAAAAAGACAGACCAATAAAAAGGATCATCTGCAATGAAGCTTGTAACTCCTCCTTTCAAGGGCAAGAACAAGGGACACTACAGCGCCGGCGTGATCTCGCACGGCATGCTTTTCATTTCGGGCCAGCTTTCGCTCGACCCTGACACCCGCGAAGTGTGCAAGGGCGACGTGCGCGCGCACACGCGCCAGGCGCTCGCCAACGTCGACCGCGTCCTCAAGGAAGCGGGCGCGACGCGCGACCAGGTCGTCTACTGCCGCATCTACACGCCCTGCGCGGCCAACTGGGACGACATCAACGCCGAGTACGCCGAATTCTTCGGCGACCACCGCCCCGGCCGCATCATCGTCGCAACCAATGACCTGCACTTCGGCTGCCTCGTCGAAATCGAGGCGATCGCCGAGCTCGAGCCGTAACGGCTGCCCGTTTTCCTTTCACTGCACCCTCTCAGCAAAGGCAAATCTATGCAATACATCTGCACGCGCTGCGGCACCCGTTTCCCCGCCGACACCTACAACAAGCGCTGCGACAACTGCGGCGGACTCTTTGACCTCGACTACACGCCCCCGGCCTGGGATCCGAAGCTCATCGACCGGAACGAGTGGAGCCTTTTCCGCTACCGCAGTTTCATGCCGGTCGAAGGCGACGCCTGGCGCCGCGTCTCGATGGGCGAAGGCATGACGCCCGTGATCCCGCTCGATCCGGGCAAGAAAGACGTCCTCCTCAAGATGGACTACTTCATGCCGACGCTCTCCTTCAAGGACCGCGGCGCGGCCGTGCTCGTCGCGCACATGCTCGCCATCGGCGTCAAGTTCTGCGTCGAGGACTCCTCCGGCAACGCCGGCAACGCGGTGGCCGCCTACTGCGCCCGCGCCGGCATCCGCTGCGAGATCTACGTCCCCGAGGACGTGAGCCCGAAGAAGGTCACGATGATGCAGGCCATGGGCGCGCACGTCGTGATCGTGCCGGGCTCGCGCGACCACTGCGCCGACGTCTGCCGGGAGCAGGTCCAGCTCCACGGCGCCTACTACGCGAACCACGTCTTCAACCCGTACTTCTTCGAGGGCACGAAGACCTACATCTACGAGGTCTTCGAGCAGCTCGGGCGCATCCCCGCGAACCTCGTGATCCCGGTGGGCAACGGCACGCTGCTGCTCGGCGCGATCAAGGCCCTCGAGCACCTGCAGGCCTCGGGCGCCATCAAGGAGTTCCCGAACATCATCGCGGTGCAGAGCGAACTGTGCGACCCGCTCGCGCAGGCGCAGAAGCTAGGCCTCGCGAACTACGCGAGCATCGTGCCCGAGCCGACGATGGCCGAAGGCATCGCCATCGGCAAGCCGATGCGCGGCAAGGAAATCCTCGCGCTCATGAAAAAGCACGGCATCCGCACGGTCACGGCCCCCGAGGACCAGATCCTCCCCTGCCGCGCGGAGCTCGCGCGCCGCGGCATCTACATCGAGCACACCACGGCCGCGAACCTCGCGGGCTACCGCCGCTACTGCGAGCTTTACGGCCCGACGCCCGACACACTGATCACGATGTGCGGCGCCGGCCTCAAGTCCGACCACAGCTAAGCCGCAGCGAAGGCTGACAAAGCACAAGGGGGACCGCCCGGAAAAAGCCGGGCGGTCCCCCTTTTTTATCGATCCGCGGCGGGATTTCCGCCGCGGGTCTCATCGGACGCTCCTTATGCGCCCACCTTCCGGCCGATGATGTAGCCCTGCGTCATCGTGCGCCCGAGGCCGTGCTGCGAGCAGCCGCCTGCGCTTTCGCCGCCGCACCAGAGGCCCTCGATCACCCTGCCGTTCAGGTCGAGCACGCGGCAGTCGCCGTCGATGCGCAGGCCCGCGTAGGAGTCGTGCACGGCAAACGTCGCCCAGGCCGCGTAGAACGGCCCCTTCTCGATGCGCCAGCGGGGCTTGGGCTTGTCGAAGTCCTCGTCCCTGCCCTTGTCGACGAAGCCGTTGTAGCGCTGCACCGTCTCGGCGAGCACCTTCGGGTCCATGCGGGCCTTCTGAGCGCCCGAGGCGCTGATCTTCTCGGCGAGCTCCTCGATCGTCGGGGCGGAGAAGAAAAGCCCCGGGTCGGCGCAGCCCGGCTCGATCTTCATATGCTCGCGCTCGGCGGCCGCCGCATCGAAGATCGCCCACTGCGGGCCGGCGGAGAATTCGGGCGGCTGCGAGCCCTCGTTGATCGCGAGCGCCGCGTCGATGTAGTTCCGGGGCCGGTAAGTGATGCGCGTCGTGTTGCGCCAGTCGCCGTGCACATAGGGCTTGCCGTCCTTGTAGAAGCCCTCGTGCGTGCCGTTCGGGTAGCCGTTTTCGATCTCGCTGTAGAAGCGCCGCCCCGCCTGGTTGACGATGATGGCGTTCTGCCAGTTGACGATCCTGAGGCCCGTGTACTTCACGAAGGGGAAGATCGGCGAGTCTTTCGTCCACCGCACGTAGTTCGTGCGCACGCCGACGATGGGGCGCTTGCGCAGCGACCCGTTGCGGTCCATCGCCTGGTTCGCGGCGCCCCAGAGCGAGGCGCCGATCGCCATCGCGGCGATCTCGCCCGAGCCGTCCTGCGGCGAGAACTCGCAGGCCGCGTTGGGGTATTCCTCGGTGAGGCGCGGGTCGAAGATGCGGCGGAACTGCACGTTGCCCGCATTGCCGCCCGTGGCAACGACGACGCCCCTGCGTGCCCTGAGCGTCACCGTCTTTTCGGTGCACGCGATGTTGCCTTCGGTGCGGAAGCTCTCGAGCCGCCTGCCGTCGGGCAGGACGCGCGGCGTGTAGTGCGCGGCGATGCCGGTGACGCGGCCCTTGCCTTCGCCCTCGCGGAAAATCGTGTCCATGTGGTAGTTGAACAGGAACTTCACGCCTTTCTGGCGCGCCGCGGCCTCGAGGTCGCGCATGAGCTTCGTGCCGCCCGCGCCCGCGGGACTCTCGAGGCTTTGGCCTTCCTTCCAGACGCAGTGGTGCTCGCGCTTCGCGCTGATGCCCACGGCATGAGCTCCGATGTTGTCGGGCTCGCGGTCCTCGAAGCGCACGCCGTGCGCGAGCATGAAGTCGAAGGCCTTCGCGGCGTTGCGCGAAATCGCATACTGCACCGCGCGGTCGTTGTAGCGGTAGTCCGGCGCGCCGCCCGTCTCGACGACGGACCAGTCGGTGAGATCCTTGAAATAGGTGTCGGGATCGTCCTTGATGCCGTACTTCTTCTGGTAGGCCGTGCCGCCCCCGAGCGGCACGTTGCCGCCCGAGATGATGGCGTGGCCGCCGATGTCGTAGTTGGTGTCGACGCAGATCACCGAAAGCCCGCGCTCGGCCGCGCCGAGCACCGCGGGAAGGCCTGCGCCGCCCGCGCCGACGACGATGACGTCGGCTTCGAAATTCCATTTTTCGGGCGGCTCGGCCGCCTTGGCGGCGGCAAGCGCCGGAAGCCCGAGCATCAGGCCGCCCGCGGCAGCCGTGCCCTCAAGAAAACTGCGTCGTGAAAGATCTTTCATGGCAGTGCTCCTTTTGCGATTCTCTTCTTTTTAAAATTGTCTGCCGGCGCTCCGCAAAAAAATGCAGTGAAACGGCAAATCGCCTGCGCGGCAGTGAAAGCGATTGTTCGCTTTCTGAGTTCAGTTTAGGTCCTTTGCCCGTTTCTCCTGTGCTTCAAACACTGCTGAATTACCCCTATAGCGCATGGCGGACAGTTCCCGAGACGAAAAAAACCGCCCGCAGGATTTTTTCTCCTGCGGACGGCTTCTCTGAAGAACCGTTTGGGGCTTCAGCCCGCTTTCCCGTTCTTAAGCGGGATGACGCGCTGGTTCGTGCTGCCGAACCAGCTGCCCTGCTCCTGCACTTTGAAGCGCTCGATGAAGGGCCCGTCGACGATCGTGTCGACATACTTGAGCACAGGGCTCTCGGCGACCTTCTCGTACTTGCGGCCCGTCCAGAGCCAGATGGTCTTCTTGTCGCCGAAGCGCTCGCGCACCGCCTTGACGATGCGCAGGACCTCGGACTCGTTGGCGGGCTCGAGCGGATCGCCGCCCAAGATGCTCAGCCCGCTCACGAAAGGCTCCTCAAGCGCCTTGAGGAGCTTTTCGAGCGTCTCGTCCGTAAAGGGCTTGCCGGCCTTGAAGTCCCAGCTCTCCGGATTGAAGCAGCCCTTGCAGTGCAGCGTGCAGCCCGAGCAGAAAAGGGAAACCCTCATGCCCGGGCCGTTGGCCGCGTCGCAGGTGCTCAGCCCGATGTAGTTCATGAGCCCCGCGTCCTTACATGCTCTTGCGGTTGCGGATTTCGGCCATCTTGCCGTCGTTCATGCGGGAGTGCCCGTTGACGTTGGAGTAGCCGAGGTAGCCGCAGACGCGCGAGATCACCGAGAGGTTGTGGCTGCCGCAGTGCGGGCACGTGAAGAGCACGTTCGTGCTGTGCGTGCCGCAGTCGCCGCAGTAGGCGCTGTCGAAGTTGACGCCCTGATAGAAGCCCTTCTCCATGCCGCGGACGATCACCGCGCGCACGGCGTCGAGGTTCTGCGGGTTGTCGAGGCGCACGTACTGGATGTGGCCGCCTTCGCAGAGGTGGAAGTCCTCGAACTCGTGGTCCTGCTTCTCAAAGGGCGTGATCTCCTCGGTGACGTTCACATGGAACGAGTTCGTGAAGTACTCGGGGCTGTAGTGCTCCGTGTGGCGGAACACGTTGTCGATGTGCTCGTCGTGGCAGAACTTGTCGTACTGCTTGGCCTGCGTGGCGCAGAGCGACTCGGCGGGCGTGCCGTAGATGGCGTAGAGGTAGCCGTCTTCCTTCTTGAACTGCGCGAGCTTCTCCTTGAGGTGGCGCAGCACCTGGGCGGAGAACTTGCCGCCCTCTTCGAGCAGGCGCTTGCCGCTCCAGAGGTAGGTCGTCTCGTCGAGCGCGGTGATGCCGAACGAAGCCGTCATGTAGCGCACGAGGTCGCCCACCGTGTCGTCCGGGTCCTTCGTGCCCTCATAGAAGCCGCCCTGCGTGAACGCAAGCGGGTTGCTCGAGCACTTCTGGTTGCGGATGATGTCGTAGCGCTTCTTGAAGAAGCCGCGGATGAACTCCAGGCGGTCGTCGAGGACCTTCCAGAAAGCGTCGCGCCAGGTGTCCGGGTAGCGGAGCTGCGAGAGCTTGAGGATGATCGGCAGGTTGAGCGACACGGCGCCGATGTTGCAGCGGCCGGTCGTGATCGCCTCGCCCTTCTCGTTGAACCAGGGCGACAGGAAGGCGCGGCAGCCCATGGGCGACGTGATGGCGCCGTACTTCTGGAAGACCTGGGAGACCGTGCCGTACTTCGAAGAGAGGCTCAGGTAGTCCGGGTACATGCACTGCGCGGACGTGCGCACCGCCTCGTCGAAGAGCTTCGTGCTCGCGGGATCGGCGTCGATCTGCTTCTGGTCGTAGAGGTAGACGAGCTTCGGGAACACCACGGGCTTGTGGTCGGGACCGTGGCCGTTGCGGCGGGTCTTGAGCATGATCGTGTCGATCATCATGAGCCAGTGCCTGTCTTCCTCGGGCAGGTCGGCGCACCACTGGCCGAACGTGATCGTCGTGAAGGCGAAGTCGCCGCGGCTGCAGGGCACGGTGTTGAGCTTGAGCTCAAGGCTCTGGAAGCCCTGCTCGAGCTCGCGGACGACGTCCTTCTCGACGATCTTCTCGACCGTCGCCTTGTCGAGGCCGAGCGCGGTGTACTTGTCGCGGGCGGCCTTGAGGCTCTTCTTCACATAGGGAAGCAGCACCTTGTCGAGCTCGGGCAGCGTGAAGCCGCCGAACTGCTGGGCGGTCGCGACGAGCGTGATGTCGCCGATCACCTGCAGGGCCGAAAGG
The DNA here is from genome assembly GCA_047777475.1 of Burkholderia sp. Lineage (GTDB taxonomy): Bacteria > Pseudomonadota > Gammaproteobacteria > Burkholderiales > Burkholderiaceae_F > Sutterella. Next base: position 397,018 of record JBKEET010000001.1, on the reverse strand, counting down.
ACGGTCTTGGGCTCCGTGTACTGGACGTTCGACATCTCGAAGCCGCCCTTCAGGACGCCGCCGATGTCGAAGAGGCAGCAGTTGATGCAGCCGAGGATCATGTCGCGCAGGTCGTGGATGTAGATGTCGCCGCGCTCGATCAGGGCCTTTTCCTTGCCGGAAAGATAGAACTGCTTGTAAAGGCTCTTGGTGAGGTAGCCCTTGATGAGCGAGCCCTTCGTGGAAACAAGCGAGCTGTCGAAATTGGCGTTCTCGCGGTCGCCGAGGCGAAGCACGTCGTCGGCGTCCTGGCGCAGCTGCTCGAAGGTCTTGGCGTAGGTCGTCTTGTAGTAGCGGTATTCGGCGTACGCTTCGGCGACCTGCTTGAACTGCATGCACGCGAGCACCGCGATCACAAGCTCGTGGAGCTCGGCGACAGTGACCTGGGTCTGGTCCTTGAGGCGGTTCCTCACCTCGTCGGCGATGGCCTGCAGCTTGGCCGCCTCGATCTTCTTGTCGCAGCGGTAAGCCGCCTTCTTGACGGCATCGATGATCTTCTCAGGCTTGAACTCTTCGATCGAATTATCTTTCTTGATAACGCTCAGCATGGGTGGTCCTTTTTTTGGTTCTTGGATGCGGCGGCGGGCATCAGAGTGCGGGGAACCGATGCCGGTGCCCCGCCCGCAGCCACAATATCAATGAGTGAATGCGGGTAATCCTAACTAAATCGTGGGGTGGAAAATCCTGTTTCCGCGCTCTAGGTCAAATGTCGTTCATCATCCCCGAGCGGGAACTGAGGCCGCTTTCGGGCGGCAAAGCGCCCCGCGCGGAAAATCCGCAATTCTTTCTTCTCATTGAGAATTAAGGGTGTTGTTCACAAAATATACCGTATTACATAAAATACACTATGATTTGCCGGCCATCCCCTCTTTGCGTGACTATTGCAACATAGCAGAAATTTATGAGAGCGCTCCCTTCATCCATACGATGAGGTTTCCATTTCTTAAAACCACAAGATGTTGTGGTCGTCCAAAATACCCACTAAGTGAGAGGCGCCGCCCGGAGGACGAAAAAGTGTTTCCGTCCGGTTTCCCGCAAAAGAGCTCGGGCGCAGCGCTTATGCGGTGCCGCGGATACATAGAAAAGCGAAGGCCGCCCTCTTTTTTGCGGAGAGCGGCCCTCGGGGACAGCGCTAAGGCTGAAAGCGCTTCTTACTGCGCTGCGCGCGTCAGGATCGCGACGATGTCTTCCTTGTCGAGCTCGACCAAGTGGCCGACCTTGCCGTTGCGCACGCAGTGGTTCGCGAGCGACTCGACGGGGAGGTCAGCGGCGCCGAGCTCCTTAAGCGAAATCGGCATGCCGAGCATCGTGTAGAAGCCGCAGAGCTTGGCGATGCCGAGCTCGATCGTCGACTTGTCGTCTTCCTGCGGCTTGATGCCAAGCACATTGACGGCGAACTGCACGAAGCGGCGCGGCTTCTTCGCGGAAACGTAGCTCATCCAGGCGGGGATCACCACCGCCAGGCCCATGCCGTGGACGATCGCGTCGTTCCAGCCCGAGATCTCGTGCTCGATGGCGTGGCAGGCCCAGTCCTCAACGCGCCCGAGGCCGAAGTAGCCGTTGTGCGCAAATGTGGCCACCAGGGCGATCTGGCACCAGCTGTCGTAGTCGTTCGGGTCGGCGTAGACCTTCGGGCCGTACTTGATCGCGGTGCGCAGCGCCGCCTCGGCCTGCGCGTCGACGTAGCCCGTGGCTTCGGTGTTGCTGAAGTAGCGCTCCATGATGTGCGACATCATGTCGACGATGCCGGCGCCGATCTGCAGCTTCGGCAGCGTCGAGAAGCGTTCCGGGTTGATGATCGCGGCGACGGGCCGCAGCAGCGGGCTGCCGATGCCGGCCTTGGTGCCGTGGTGCGAGATGACGCAGCGGATCGACTGCTCGGAGCCGGCCGCCGGGATCGTCAGCACGGCGATCACGGGGAGCGCCTTTTCAACCTTGGCGTGCCCGTCGAAGAAATCCCAGCAGTCGCCTTCGTACTCGAGGCCCGCGGCGACCGCCTTGGCGGTGTCGATCACGGAGCCGCCGCCCACGGCGACGATGAGGCCCACGCACTGGTCGCGCGTCCAGTCGATCGTCTCGCGCACGAAGCTCATGTCGGGATTGGGCTGCACGCCGCCCTTCTCGAGGACGGTGAGACCCGCTTCGTGCAGGCTGTCGATGACCGTGCCGAGCAGGCCGGAGCGGCGGGCGGAACCGCCGCCGTAAACGACGAGAGCCTTGCCGCAGCGGCCCATGGCGTTCTTGGCAAGCTCGCCGACCTGTTTCTCGGCGCCGCGCCCGAACACAAGGCGCGTGGGGTTGTAGTACGTGAAGTTGTCCATAGATCAGAATCCGTTAGCTTCGCCCTGCTGTCAGCCCGCTGCTGCCGCCGGCGGGGCGGAAAAAATTAAAAAATCGGCTTAGCCGCCGACGGCGGGAAAGTCTACCGAGAAGTTTCATCTCTTCCAAATAAAAGGTCAACCCTTTTGACACGCCTCAGCTGCGCTCGGCAAGACGCCGGCGGCGCTGCTCGAAAAGGCAGACGGCCGCGGCGGCGCCCACGTTGAGGCTTTCGCACGCCGCTTCGATCGGGATGTAGAAGCGCCGGTCGGCAACGGAGAGCGCCGCCTCCGAGACGCCCGGGCCTTCGGCGCCGAGGATCCAGGCGACGCGCCCGCGGAACCAAGGGTCCCGCGCGGCGAAGAGGTCTTCCCCGCCCCGCGCGTCGGCCGCGGCGATGAGGCCCTTGAAGCTGCCGCGGAGCGCCTCGGGCGTCACGTTCTCGACGATGGCGGCGCCGAAATGCGCGCCCATGCCGGCGCGGAGCACCTTGGGCGCCCAGAGCGTGGCCGTCGAGGGCGAGGCGGCGATGACGCGCACGCCGGCCGCGACCGCCGTGCGGATGAGCGTGCCGGCGTTGCCCGCGTCCTGCACGCCGTCGAGGTAGAGCACGTCGCCCTCGGGCCAGGCCCCGGGCTTTTTAACGGGGATCTCGGCGATCACGCCGGCGCCGTGCTCGACGGGCGAAAGCACCTGGTAAAGGGCGGCGGGGAGCTCAAAGAGCCGTGCGCCGCAGCGCTTCGCGGCCGCTTCGGCCAAGTCCCTCGCCTCGCCTGCGGCGCCGTCCGCATTGAGCATCACGGCCTTCACGGGCCAGCCCGCCTCGAGCGCGCTCTGCATGAGGTGGATGCCTTCGATGAGCGAGGCGCCCTCCTTCTTGACGGCGCGGGGCTCCGCGGCGAGCTTTTTCCAGCGCTTGAAGCGCGCGTTGGCCTCGCTTTCTATGAAAACGACGCTGTCTCTCATGGGCGGTTTCCTCCGAGGAGCATGGATTTGATGGGTTCGAACGTTTTCCTGTGCACGGGCGAGATGCCGAGCCGGCGGATCGCCTCGATGTGCGCGGCGGTGCCGTAGCCCGCGTGCCGCGCAAAGCCGTAGCCCGGGTACTTTTCATCGAGCTCGCGCATGAGCGCGTCGCGCGACGTCTTGGCGAGGATCGAGGCGGCGGAGATCGCCGCGGCGCGCGCGTCGCCCTTGACGAGCGCGACGGCCGGGACGCCGAGCCCTTCGGGCACGCGGTTGCCGTCGACGATGACGAGCCGCGGCCTCACGGACAGCCCTGCAACGGCGCGGCGCATGGCGGCCATCGTCGCCTGCAGGATGTTGATCGCGTCGATTTCCTCGACGCTGCCCCAGGCGACGCTCCAGGCCTCGGCGCGCTCGCGGATCAGCACCGCGAGCTCCTCGCGGCGCTTGGCGGAAAGCTTCTTCGAGTCGTTGAGGCCCTCGATCGGGCGCTTCGGGTCAAGGATCACCGCGGCGGCGCAGACGGGGCCCGCCAGGGGTCCCCTGCCCGCCTCGTCGACGCCCGCGGCGAACTCTGTTTCAAAAATCGGATCGTCGCTGCCGAAGAGGCTCGGAAGGTCCGTGGTCGGCGCGGGTGCACTCGCTTTGCGGCGCATAAGGAAAAGTCTTTCTTTGAAAAGCAAGCGCGGCAGCCGGGGCTGCCGCGCAGAAAAACAACGGAATCGGCGCCTTACCGGCGGGCCGTCGAAACGATCGCCTCGGCGGCCAGGTTCGGCGTGTCGGCGATGAGGCTCTCGTGCAGCTTGCTGAAGCGCTCCTCGAGCTCGCGGCGGTTCTTGTCGTCCTCGAGCTCGCGCTGCAGGGCCCAGGAAATCGGGTCGGGCTCGCAGAAGTACTGCAGGAATTCCGGCACGACGTTCTCGCCGAGCAAGATGTTGGGGAGCGACACGCAGTGCGCAATGCCCTTGTGCTGCATGATGAGGCCGGTGAGCGCGGGCATCTTGTAGCCGACGACCATGGGCTTCTTGAAAAGCGCGCACTCGAGCGCCGCGGTGCCCGAAGCGACGAGCACCGCATCGGCCGCCTCGATCGAGCGGTGGCTCTGCCCCGCCGTGACGGTCATGCAGCGCGCGAGGCGCGAGTACTGGTAGGCGACCTGCGTGATCTTCGCCTTGGCCGCGTCGTCGACCGCCGCCACGATGACGTGCATGTCGCCCTCGCGCCGCAGCAGCCGCTCGACGGCTTCGAAGAAGATCGGCGCACAGCCCTTCATCTCGTCGATGCGCGAGCCGGGCATCACGGTGATGACGGGCAGGCCGTCGTCCTCGATGCCGAGGTCTTTCCTCGCCGCCTTGGGATCGGGCTTCATCGGGATGATGCTCGCGAGCGGATGGCCGACGAACACGGCGGGGATGCCCGCCCTGCGGTAAATCTCCTGCTCGAACGGGAAGACGAGGAGCATCTTGTCGACCGCGCGGCGGATCTGGTGGATGCGCTCGGGGCGCCAGGCCCAGATCGAGGGGCTGACGAAATGCACCGTCGGGATGCCGCGGCGGCGCAGCTTCTCCTCGATGCCGAGGTTGAAGTCCGGCGCGTCGACGCCCACGTAAACGCTCGGCATCGAATCGGCAAAGCGCGTGATGAGGCTCCTGCGGAGACTGATCAGGTGCGGCAGGTGCGTGAGCACCTCAACGTAGCCGCGCACCGACAGCTCGGCGATGTCGTACCACGGGTGAAAGCCCGCGGCCGTCATCTTCTCGCCGCCGATGCCGTACTGCGGCGCGCCGTCCATGCGCTTTTCAACTTCAGGGAGCACCAGGCTGGCGATGAAATCGCCGCTGGCTTCGCCGGCGACCCAGACGGCCCCCGTGCGGTCATTCATATAGGCGCTCTGCTGCATAATCGTGCGCTTCCTCTGTTCTGCCCTAGGAGCGGACGAAGCCGCGCGGGCTGTTTTCCAAGAAATCGGCGAAGAGATCGATCATCGGGACCGCGTCGGGGAACTCGTCCTTCAACGCGCGCACCTTCACGAGCGCGTCCTTGAGGAGCTCGCCGTCGCGGAAGACCATCTGGTAGGCGCGGTGCAGGGCCTTCACCTGCGTGGCGGTGAATCCCCTGCGGCGCAGGCCGACGATGTTGAGGCCGAAGGACTTTGCGGGATTGCCCGAGGCAATGGTGTAAGGCGCCACGTCCTGGTGCACGGCCGAGGCGCCGCCCACCATGGCGTGCGCGCCGATGCGCGTGAACTGGTGCACGCCCACCTGGCCGCCGACGATCGCCCAGTCGCCCACGTGGACGTGGCCCGCAAAGGCCACGTTGTTGGCGATGATGGTGTCGTCGCCCACGATGCAGTCGTGCGCGATGTGCACGTTGGCCATGAGGAGGTTGCGCGAGCCGACGTGCGTCTCGCCGTGGTCCTGGACGGTGCCGATCGAGAGCGTGCAGTTCTCGCGGATCACGTTGTCGTCGCCCACGAAGAGCGCCGTGTCTTCGCCCGCGTACTTCTTGTCCTGCGGCACGCAGCCGATCGAGGCGCCCGCATACACGAGGTTGCGGCAGCCCACCGTCGTGCGGCCCTCGACGCAGACATGGCTCCTCAGAACCGTGCCGGCGCCGATTTTCACTTTCGGTCCGATGAGGCAGAACGGGCCGACGACGACGTCGTCGGCGAGCTCCGCATGCGGATCAACGATGGAAGAAGGATGAATCTGGGCCATAAGTTTTTCCTGTTGTCTGCGGTTCGGACGACGGTGCCGCGGGCGGCGCCGCCAAGCGCATCTCCCCGCCGCCGGGCCGTCCGGCCGGCATAAAGTTGTCTGCATTATAAGGGCAATGCCCCGGCACTGAAAAAGAGATGTCGGGCAAAGGAAACGGCCGCCGCGGGCCGCCCGAAAGCCTGCCGGCCCGCTCCGGATCTGACATACCAGTTCAAACTGGCATTCAAAAAAAGCCCGCGGCATTTCTGCCGCGGGCTCAACCCTCTTTTGACCTCAAATCGTCTTGGAGACTTTCGTCGGACCTTGACTCCTCTCTTGTCGATATGCACTTTAGCAAGGCCCGCCCCCGCAATGGTTTCGCGATATTGCCCAAATGTAACCGCGTGCGAACGCCCCGTGGAAATTTGCTTGCAGGATACAGGGTTAGAGAAAAGTGAAATGACAATCGGAAACACTTAACCGGCAGCCGGCCTGTTCTGCGGCGCACAGGTAAAAAAACGGCCCCGCGCTGTTCGCGCGGAGCCGAAACCCTCTTTTGACCCCACTGCGCGGCTGCGTTGCGCAGCCTCGCCTGCTGTCAGAACGTACTGTAGCGCGGCACCCCTGCGGCACGGGTATCGAATTGCGAGCGATGTAACAAAAATTCCTTCCTTCTTCGGCGAATGCCGCCTGAAAAGCCGTTTTCGGCGCCCAGCCCGAAACAATTTCAGACATCTGAAGCGAACTAAAGGAAACAAAGCCGCCGCAGCGGCCAAAAAAAGCTCCGGGGCCCTGGCAGGCCTCGGAGCGAACCCTCATTGTCTTGACTTCAACTGTATCGGAAGACCGTTTCCGGTCTGCCTCGCTTGCTGTCGAGAATGACTTTAGCAGGCGGCGGACGGCTCAGGGATTACCCTTTGTGCGGGCATGTAACAAAAATACTCGCCGATCCCCGCAAACGCCCTATCAGCGCGCGTTTTAGCACAAAAGCAACGGCACAATTCGATACAGATTGCCTAATTTTTAGGCAGGCCGAAAATCGAAAAAACCTTCGCTTTCCCTTTAGGAAAAGCGAAGGCTTTCGAAAGGGCTGCGCCTCAAAAAGCTCTATTCGGCTTTCTTGGGCTCCGCAGCGGGCTCTGCGGCGCCTTCGGGCGCCGTGCGGCCGTGCAGGATGTCCTCGATGCGCTTGTTGTCGTCGCGGGCGCCGGGCTTCGGACGGTAAGCGCACATCATCTCCGCCTCGCAGGCGACCTTGCCGTCGACGCGGGCCACCGCGTCGAAAATGCCGATGCCCATCTTGGAGCGGACGAACTTGCCTTCGATCACGAGCTGGTCGCCGGGAACCACCACCCTCTTGAAGCGGGCCTTGTTGATGCCGGCGAAATAGAAGATCGAGTTGTTGCGGTCGACCGTGTCGGGCAGCCGGCTCAGCGCCACAAAAGCGCAGGACTGGGCCATCGCCTCGATGATGAGCACGCCGGGCATGACCGGCGCCCCGGGGAAGTGGCCCATGAACTGGGGTTCGTTGGCCGTCACGTTCTTGATCGTGACCACGCGCCCTTCCTTGGGGTCGAATTCGACGACGCGGTCCACGAGAAGGAACGGGAAGCGGTGGGGGAGCATGGACATGATGTCCTGAATGTCAAAAACAGCCATTGTCTTGTCGCGTCCTAAAAAAGGCAGCGAGGAACGCTCTTCGGGCGTTCCTCCGCAGGGGATTAATCGGAACCGAAATCGATTTATTTTCGCTCATTTTCATCCGCCGCGCTGTCGGCAGAACGGATGATGCCGGATAGCTCTTCCACGCGCTTCTCGAGCGCCTTGAGCTCGCGGCGCAGCTGCGGCAGGCGCGAGACCATCGCAGCCGTGCGCTGGAACTCGCCCGCCTCGATCGCCGGGAAGAAGCCGATCTTCTGGGCGGGCAGCTCGCCCCAGCCCGTGATCGAGGTGGCCGGGCCCACGCCGGAGCCGGCGGGGATGCGGATGTGGCCGTTGATGTTGGCCGCGCCGCCGATCATCGTATGGTCGCCCACTTCGGTCGAGCCCGCGATGCCCACGCACGCGGCCATCACCACGTGGCGGCCGATGCGGTCGTTGTGGCCGAGCTGGATGAGGTTGTCAAGCTTCGTGCCCTCGCCGATCACGGTGTCGTCGAGCGCGCCGCGGTCGACCGTCGTGTTGGCGCCGATCTCGACGTCGTCGCCGATCACCACGCGGCCCACCTGCGGGATCTTGACCCACTCGCCGTAGAAAGGCGCAAACCCGAAGCCGTCGCCGCCGATGACGCAGCCCGGCTGGAAAATGCAGCGGTCGCCGCACTGCGTGCCGCGCTCGAGCACGACGTTCGGGTAAAGCAGGCAGTCGGCGCCGACTTTGGCGCCCTCGCCGATCACGGCGCCGGTTTTGACGACCGTGCGGGCGCCCACCTTGGCGCCGCGGCGCACCACGGCAAACGCTTCGATGCGGGCCGTGGGATCGATTTCGGCGCCTTCTTCGACGAAGGCGAGCCTGTCGACGCCCGCGGGGCGGCGCTCGGCAAAGAGGAGCTGCGAGGCAAACGCGAAGAACGCATAGGGGTTGTCGCAGAGCAGCACGCTCATGGCGGGCTTCTCATCGCCGAAGAGCGCCGCAAAGTCCTTTTCGCGCAGGATGATGAGCGATGCCTTCGAGACCTTCATCGCGGCGGCATAGGCCTCGTTCGTGAGGAACGACATGTCGCCCTCGCCCGCCTCGTTGGGCGGCATGAAGCGGGAAACGGTGACGTTTTCGCCGAGCAGGCGCATCTTGAGGCGGTCCTTGCTCATGCGGGAAACCTGCGCGATCAGGTCATTGATCGCAAATTCGGGACGGGATTCGGCCATGTCGGCTCCTATCTGTGTCTGTCTTTTCAGTGAAATCCGTTGCGCAAAAAGGGCGGCCCGGACTTCCGTAAGCCGCCCCTCATGAGGCCCTGCCCTCTTTATTTCTTCTCGGGGGCGGGCACGTCCTTGTCGAGGATCTTCATCACGCGGTCGGTGATGTCGACGGACTTGCTCGCGTAGAAGAACTCGTAGAGCACGAGGTCGTACTTTTCCTGCTCCGCGATCTGGCGGATCACGCGCGCCGCGCGGCTCTGCAGCATCATCACCTCTTCGTTGCGGCGCTGGTTGATCTCGTCGCGCGCCTCGCGGCTGCGGCGCGAAACGTCGCGCTCCATCTCGGCGAGCTCGCGGCGCTCCGTGAGGCGCTCCGATTCGGGAAGGTTCTTCGACTCGTTCTCGAAGCGCTCGAGGCGCTGCTTGAAGCGCTTGGTCATCGCGTCGATCTCTTCCTGGCGGCGCTGGCCCTCGGCGTTGAGCCTGTCGCCGGCAACGGCCGCCGAACGGGACTCTCTCAGGATGCGCTCCATGCTTACGACGCCGATCTTGAGTTCGGCGGCATAGACGGCGGGCGCGGCAAGGGCAGCGCCGAGCACGGCGGCGCCGAAAGCGGCGGCTAGGAATTTTTTCACGGCTTACCTCTTCTGTGAGTCAGCAAGAAAAAGGAGCGTCCCGTTGGAGGACGCTCCCCTCGTTTCAGGCATGGCGTATTGTACCGCACATGCCCCGCTCTTCTTCTTGAAGAAACAGGCCCGCCGAGCGGCTCTTATCAGGCTTTGGCGGCGTTCTGTCCGGCGATGCGTCCGTTGACGATGCAGTCGAGCGTGGCGCAGGAGCCGAGGCGCACTGCCCCGTGCACGCCGCCCGTCGCCTCGCCGGCGGCGAAAAGCCCGGGAATCGGCTGATCGTCCGTGATGCCGATCACCTGTCCCTTCGCGTTGGTCTCGAGGCCGCCCATGCAGTGGTGCACCTTGGGCGACAGGAACGAGTAGTACCAGGGACCCGCTTCCATCGGGCGGGCCTTCGGATAAACACCGCGTCCCATTTCGTCGCGGACAGTCTTGTCGGCTGCGGCGCGGCTGCGCACGGCGTTGTAGTCGGCGATCGATTTCTTCAGTGCTTCAAGCGGAATGCCGAGCTTCGAAGCCACTTCCTCGAGCGTATCGCAGCGGTGAACGACGCCGCGGTCAAGCTCTTTCTGGAGCATGCCGGGGCGCACCACCTGCCAGTCGTCGACAGCATTTGTGTCGGCGAGCGCAATGCACTTATGGCCGCGGTTGTTGTTATTGATCACCGCATCGGCGCGCACCTTGCGGTTGGCAAGTTCGTTGACAAAGCGCCGCCCCGTCTTGCAGTCGATCCACAGGCCGCGTGTGGCCGCAGCGCCCTGCGCGAAGTAAAGCGCGATGCCCATGCCCTTTTCTTCGGGCGAATTCCACGGGCCGCACTGAATCCAGTCCTGCTGGATCTGGGAGCAGCCGATGCGCGCCGTCTCGCGCCAAAGTTCGCCCGTGGCACCCGGCTGGTTGGTGGTGTCGAACTTGTCGGTGAGCTTGGGGTCGTACTTCATGCGGAACTTCACGTCGGCGCCGAAGCCGCCGTAGCAGAGCACGATCGCGCGGCGCGCACGGATGTCCTTCGCCTTGCCGGAATCCTTATTCGGGAACTTGTAGCCCTCGCGCACGCGAACGCCCACCGCGCGGCCCGTTTCGTCGCGCCAGATCGTTTCGACATAGCAGCGAAGCCGCACGGGAACGCCCGCCTTCTTCAGCCAGTCGAGCTCCTTGAGGACGATGCCCGAGCCGGAGCCGTTCTTCGTGTAGAGGTGACGCGGCACGGAATGGCCGCCTTCCTGACCGACTTTGTCTTGAATGAACTCGACGCCGAGTTCTTTCTCGAGCCATTGCCAGGCGCCGTAAGCCCCTTCGGCCACGGTCTTCACCTTGTCCGGGTAATTGAGCCCCTGGCCCTCGCGGAGCATGTCCTCGGCGAGGAGCTCGGCCGAGTCCTCGACGCCGAGCTTTTTCTGGGCGGGATTGCCGGGCACCGACATGATGCCGCCGTTGATGATGGAGTTGCCGCCCGCGGTCGGCATCTTTTCAAGCACGGCGACGCTCGCGCCGGCCTTGTGCGCCTCAATGGCCGCCGCGAGCCCGGCGAAGCCCGAGCCGATCACAACGACGTCGAGCGTCTCATCCCATTTCCGAGGAACAGCCGGGCACACGGAAGCGGAAGCACGTGCCGGCGAAACGGCAGCGGCACCCGCGGCGAGACCGGAAGCAAGGAATGTTCTGCGGTTGAACTTGGTCATGGCTTTCTCCTTTGCATCGGGAAATCGGTCGCTTTCCCTTGATTCAAAGATTACGGGACCGCGGCGGGCGTTCAAAGGCTAAAATTAAAAACAGATTGTGATTTTTACAATTTAGCCGGCCGCGCCGGAAAGGCCGCACGGACATGAAAGCGACGAACAACATCGATGCCTGGAAAGTGCTCGCAGCCCTGAGCGAGGGCCGCGGCATGAAAGGCGCTTCCATCAGCACGGGGCTGGACCTCCCGGCCTGCACGCGCATCATCCAGAAGCTCGAGGAGGATCTCGGCCTGGCGCTGATCGACCACGAAAGCCGGCCGGCGCGGCTCACGAAGGGCGCCGAAGCGCTGCTGCCCGCCGTGCGCTCGCTCCTCGAGAGCCACGCCCGCCTGCAGGCGGGCGCCGCCGTGCTGCGCGGCGAAAGCATTTCGGCGAGCCTCTCGATTCCGGTCAACTGCCCGAGGGAAAGCGTCAACGCCATCCTGAAAAGCTTCGCCGGAAGGGATCCGGGCCTCAGCATCGAGATCGTTTCCGACTTCGATCACGAGGACGTGCTCGAGGGCCGGGTCGACATCGCCTACCTCCCCTACGAGCCGCCCGCCGCGGGGCTCCTGCTCTGGAAAGTCGGCGCGGCGTTCAACCTGCCGCTCGCCTCAAGGGAATACCTGCGCCGCCGCGGCGAGCCCAAGTGTCCCGAGGACCTTGCCTCGCACTCGGTGATCCTTCGGAAAGCCCGGCATTACGATTTCACCGAAACGCTTGTGCGCGGCGCAGAGAGCCGGCCGCTCAAATGCCGACGGGTGGCGTTTGCGGGCGACGTGATGTCGGGACGCGAGGCGCTCCTCAAGGGCGACGGCATCGCGCTCGATCTGTCAATTTCTTCCTGCCTCAAGGACATCGAGAGCGGCGCGCTCGTGCCCGTTCTCGGCGGCTGGCACCGCCCGGCCTGGCGGATGACGCTCGCCGCGCCGGCGCGGGCACGGCACAGCCCGCGGCTCCTGCGCTTTGCCGAATGGTTCGCCGAAGCCGAAGGCAAGGCGCTTCGGGAGCGCATGCGGCGCTACGCCGCGATGTTCCCGCTTTTCGAGCGCGCGTCGGTCTGAGAAGTCCCCTCTTTCCCGCCGCCGAAGGCAAAAATTAACCCCGGCTCGGCACGGGGCCGAAAGCCGGGGCTTAAGCGTTCTCCTGCGGCGGAGGCTTTAGAAGCCCGTGCCGATCTGGAACTGGAAGCGCTGCGTGTCGTCGCCGTCCTTCTCGTTGAGAGGCCAGGCAACCGAGAACTTCAGCGGGCCGAGCGGCGAGATCCAGGCAATGCCGATGCCGGTCGAGTAGCGGAGGTCCGACAGGCTCACGTTCTGGTGCGTGTAGTGGCCGTAGCCGTCGCCCTGGTAGCCCCAGGCATAGCCGGCATCAAGGAAGCCGAAGATGCGCAGCGTGCGGTCGCCGCCCGGCAGGGGCGCCATCAGCTCGATGGAGCCCGCGAGCATGCGGTCGCCGCCCATGTTGTCGTCGTCATCCGAGCTGCCGTCCTTCGGGCCGAGCGTGCCGGACTCGAAGCCGCGCACCGAGCCGATGCCGCCGACGTAGAAGTTCTTGAAGAACGGGAACATGTTCGTGCTGCCGTACGTGTCGCCGTAGCCGACCGTGCCGTTGAAGGCGAGCGTCCAGGTCTTCGAGAGCGGAATGTACTGCTGGTACTGGTACGTGAACTTGTAGTACTGGATGTCGAGGCCCGGGAGGCCGACTTCGCCGTTGAGGCGCTGGTAGACGCCGCGCGTCGGCGCGAGCGAGTTGTCGCGCGTGTCGCGGGACCAGCCGATCGTCGCGGCCCAGGACCACGGGTCCTTGCCGAACTCTTCGACGTAGTTCACATAGCGCTGGGGCGAGGCGTCGCGCAGCGACACCTTGGTCGACTCGACCTTGCCGCCGAGGAAGACGCGGTCGTTTTCCGTGAACGGGATGCCGAACGCGAGCGATGCGCCGCGGGTCTCGTACTTGACGTCCGAAATGTCGAGGTCTTCAAGGTCGACGCTGCGGTCGTAGAGTTCCCAGGAGCGCGAGATGCCTTCCGGCGTGACGTAGGGCTCGTCAACGGCGAGCGAGTACGTGCGCGAGGAATCCGACGTGTTGACGTTCACCGACAGCGAGTTGCCCGTGCCGAAGACGTTGTTCTGCGCGAAGCCCGCCGAAAGGATGATGCCTTCCGAGGTGGAGTAGCCGGCGCCGAGCGAGATGGAGCCCGTGGCGCGTTCCTTCACCTTGACGTCGAGGTCAACCTGATCGCGGGTGCCCGGAACCGGCACCGGATCGACCGTCACGCTGTCGAAGAAGCCGAGGCGGTCGATGCGGTCGCGCGAGGCCTTGACGCGGTCGCTGTCGAACCACGCCGACTCGTACTGGCGCACTTCGCGGCGGATCACCTCGTCCTTCGTGCGGTTGTTGCCCGAAATGTTGACGCGGCGGACGTAAGCGCGGCGGCCCGGGTCGATCGTGTAGACCACGTCGACCGTGCGCTTTTCCTTGTCGGCGACCGGGTTCGGCGTGGCCTTGGCGAAGGCGTAGCCGAGCGTCGAGAGCTTGCCGACGAGCGCTTCGGAAACCTTGTTGACGTTCTCGCTGTTGTAGATGTCGCCTTCCTTGAGGGTGACGAGCTTCTTGAGGTCCTCGTCGAGGCCGAGCATGTCGCCCGTGAGCTTCCAGCCGGAAATGGTGTACTTCTCGCCCTCGGTGAGGTTGATCGTGATGTAGACGTCCGACTTGTTCGGGGCGATCGACACCTGCACGGAGTCGACCTTGAAGTCGAGGTAGCCCTGGTTCATGTAGAACGAGCGGATCGTCTCGATGTCGGCGGCGAGCTTCTCGCGGCTGTAGAGGTCGCGCTTGGTGTACCAGCTGAACCAGTTGGGCGTGCCGAGCTGCATCTGGTCGAGCAGCTCGTCGGAATCGAAAATCTTGTTGCCGTTGAAGCGGATCGAGGCGATCGACGAGGCCTTGCCTTCGTCGGCGTCGATCGTGACGCGCACGCGGTTGCGCTCGAGCGGCGTCACCGTCGTCTTGATCTTCACGCCGTAGTAGCCCTTGGCGAGGTACTGGCGGCGCAGCTCCTGGTCGGCGCGGTCGAGCGTCGACTGGTCGAAGATGCGGCCCTCGGCGAGGCCCACGTCGCGCAGGCTCTTCTCGACGGCATCCTTGTCGAACGTCTTGATGCCGTGCGTCTCAATGGTCGCGACGGCCGGGCGCTCGACCACGCGGACCACCAGCACGGTGCCGTCCTGGCTCAGAGAAACGTCCTTGAAGAGGCCGGAAGCGTAAAGCGAGTGGATGGCGCGGGTGCCCTTGTCAGCCGTGTAGTCGTCGCCCGTGCGGAACGGCAGGTGCGAGAAAACCGTGCCGGGCTCGGTGCGCACCAGGCCCTCGACGCGGATGTCGGAGATGACAAAGGCAAAGGCGCCTTCCGAGAGCGCCAGGGCCACCGCGGCGGCGACGGCCTTCTGTGTCAGATGTTTCAGCAAAATGAGATCTCTCTAAATACCGGACGGTCGGCACCGGCCGGCTGTTAACAGAACCGCGGCGCGCACCGGGGAAAAAGTCACTTCCGGCACTCCGTTCGGGACGGGAGATGCGCTGCGGCTGCGAAAACTGTGTAAGGTTACCAAAATTCGGCCTTCCTCGGCGGCAGAAAACGAAGCATATTTAGCAACAGGCAATTACAGCGATAGAACCTTTCCCGCGGGTTCAGCCCCCGAGCAGGCGCGAGAAATCGTTGGTCATCGCGAGCGCGAACACCGCCAAGAGCAGGATAAGGCCCACTTTGCCGATGTTTTCGCGCGTCTTCTCGGAGAAGTCGCGCCGCAGCGCCCCCTCGCAGGCGAGCACGCAGAGCTGCCCGCCGTCGAGCACCGGGATCGGCAGCAGGTTCATGAACCCGAGCGCGAGCGAGATGAGCGCCGTGAACTCGAGGAACGGCACGAGGCCGCTCTGCACCGCGGAACCCGCGGCCTGCGCGATCGCGACGGGGCCCGAGAGGTTCTTCGTGCTCGCCTCGCCCGTGGCCATCTGGCCGATGCCCTTGGCCTGCAGCGCCGTCATCGCGCGCACGCGGTTGAGCGCCGTCGTGACGCTCTCGACCGGCCCGAGGCGCACCTTGATCATGTGGAAGCCCGGCGCGAGCGCGACGCCGAGCTTGCCGTCCTTCAACGCGGCGCGCACCTCGCGCGCCCCCGCCTCGGGATCGGCGGCGCTCTTGACAAGGAGCGTCACCTCGCCGCCCTTGGCGGCCTTCAGGAGCTTCACCGCATCGGCGGGCGTCGCGGCCTTCCGGCCGTCAACGGCCAGGAGCAGCGACCCCGGCTCGATGCCCGCCGCCTTGGCGGGCGAGCCGGGCATGACGTTCACGATCGAGACGCCGGTGAACTCGGGCACGAGCCCGAGCGTGAGCATCGGCGGCTTCTTCGAGACGTCGTCAAGGCTCTCGCCCGCAAGCGAGAAATGCCGCACGTACGTTTCGCCGCCGCGGCTGAACTCCGCCTTCACGTCCTCCTCGCCTGCGCGGGCGATGAGCTCGAGGTTGAGGTCGGTGAGGCCGCGGATCGCCGCGCCCTCGACCGAGAGGATGCGGTCGCCCGCCCTCACGCCCTCGGCGGCGGCCTGCGTCTGCGCGGGCGGCGTGCCGAGGATCGGCGCGATGTCGGGCACGCCGATGAGGCCCACCGCGGCATAGAGCACAAACGCGAAGATGAAGTTGACGGCCGGTCCCATGAAGAGCACGAGCGCCCTCTTCCAGCGAGGCGCCCTCTCGTAGCTGTAAGGCAGGTCCTCGGGCCGGATGCCCTCATCGCTCTCGTTGAGCATCTTGACGTAGCCGCCGAGCGGCAGCGCCGAGACGCAGTACTCGGTGCCGCGGATCACCCTGCGCCAGAGCACGGGCCCGAAGCCGAGCGAGAAGCGCTCGACGCGGATGCCGAGCAGCTTGGCGGTGAAGCAGTGCCCGCCCTCGTGGATCACCACCAGGGTGCCGAGCACAATCGTGAAGCCGAGAAGAGCAAAGATAAGCGTCATGGATCTGCCGGGATGTCGTTACGGTTTGAGATAGTCCGCCGTCGCCGAGCGCGTCCGCCGGTCGAGCTCGAGGATGTCCCCTTCCGTCTCGGGAAGCGGCGCGGAGAGCTTCGAGAGCATCGCCTCGACCGTGCGCGCGATGTCGGCAAAGCCGATGCGGCGCTCGAGGAAGGCGCCGACGGCCACCTCGTTGGCGGCGTTGAGCACGACGGTCGCGCCGCCGCCCGCCTTGAGGCAGTCGAAGGCGATGCGCAGCAGCGGGAACGTCTCGGTGTCGGGTTCTTCGAACGTGAGGTGCGCCATGTCGGCGATCGTGAGCCGCCTCGCGCCGCTCTCGAGCCGTTCGGGCCAGCCGAGGCAGTAGGCGATCGGCAGGCGCATGTCGGCCGTGCCGAGCTGCGCGATGATCGCGCCGTCGGCAAATTCGACGGCGGAGTGCACGATGCTCTGCGGGTGCACCGCGACGCGGATGCGCTCGGGCGGCACGTCAAAGAGCCAGCGCGCCTCGATCACTTCGAGGCCCTTGTTCATGAGCGTCGCGGAATCGACGCTGATCTTGCGGCCCATGTGCCACTTGGGATGCGCGACGGCCTGCTCGGGCGTGATGCCCGAAAGGTCCCGGCGGCCGCGGAAAGGCCCGCCCGAAGCGGTGAGCAGGATCGAGGCGCCGCGGCGCTCCTTTTCGGAAGCGCCCTGCAGGCACTGGAAAATCGCGCAGTGCTCGCTGTCGACGGGCAAGAGCGTCGCGCCCGACTCGCGCACGGTGCGCATCAGGAGCCCGCCGCCGCAGACGACGCTTTCCTTGTTGGCAAGGAGGAGCCGCTTGCCCGCACGGGCCGCGGCAAAGGAAAGCGGCACGCCCGCGGCACCGACCACCGACTGCACGACGGTGTCCGCCTGCGGGTCGCGCGCGAGCTCGACAATCGCCTGCGCGCCGCCCGAGACGTCGATGCCCGAGAGGCCCTCCGCCTCAAGCGCCGCGGCGAGTTCGCCGGTCTTCGAGGCGTCGGCGATCGCCGCGCGCGCCGGGCGGAAGCGCCGGCATGCTTCGGCAAGCTCTTTTACGCGCGAGCCGCCGGCGAGCGCATGCACGCAGAAGTGCTCCGGATAGCGCGCGATGACGTCGAGCGCGCTGCGCCCGATGCTGCCCGTGGCGCCGAGAAGGGTTACCTGCTCCATTTGTTCCTTATGCCTCTCAATGCTGTCTGCCGAGCGCCGCCCCGCTTCGGGGCGGCGGAGCCGTTATTTTAGGCGCCGAAGCGTGAAAAACGCGATTTCGCTCGGCACGCCGAGCCGGATCGGGAAGCCGTTCCAAAGGCCGGAGCCCGAATGCACGTAAAGGAGCGAGTGCGAGAGCCGGTACCAGCCGCGCACGAACGTGCCGTTCAGGATCGAGACGGCCTCGTCCATGCCGCGGATCTGGCCGCCGTGCGTGTGGCCCGAGAGCTGCACATCGAAGCGCACGGCCTGCTCGAACTTCTTCGCATACTTGGGCTGGTGCGACAGCAGGATGCGGGGGCCCTCTTCGGGCGCGCCCGCAAAGGCCTTGACCGGATCGGGCTCCTCGCGCCCGAAGCGCCGGGCCCAGGGATCGGTGACGGCGCCGATCACGAGCGAGGCGCCGTTTCTCTTTACGGCGACCCAGCTGTTCTTGAGCACCGTCATGCCCATCTCGGCGTAGCGGCGCATCCAGCCGTCGTAATCGATGTAGTGCTCGTGGTTGCCTTCGCACACGAGGATGCCGAGCGGCGCCCTGAGCTTCAGGAGCGGCGCAACGTCCTTCATGCGGATCTGCACGTGCCCGTCGACGACGTCGCCCGTGATCACGATGAGGTCGGGCTTAAGCGCATTCACCTTGTCGACGATCGCCGCGACGTGCGGCTCCCGCAGGAGCGCGGAGATGTGCAGGTCGGAGAGCTGCACGATCGTCATGCCCTCGAGCCCCTCGGGCAGGTCCCTGATCGGCAGGTCCATGCGCTTCACTTCCGGCACGGCGATGCCGCCGCGCACGCCGATCACGCCGAGGAGCGCCGCGGCGCCCGCCATGCCGATCGCGACGCGGCGGTTCTTCTGCACGGCGTGGTGAGCGCGGATGCCCGCCTTGCCCGCCATCACGGTGACGAAGATGATCGCCTCGCGCGCCAGCACGAGGACGCCGAGCGTAGTGAGCGCGAAATTCGCGCCGCCGCCGAGCGCGAGCACCCACGAGGGCAGCTCGGGGCTCACCAGGCCGCCGGCAAACAGCGACGTGTAAGCGGGAAAGAGCGAGATCAGGATCGTGACCGCAAAGCAGGCCGCCTTGGCGCGGCGCGAGATCGGCAGCGGAAGCCAGAAGCGCCAGAGCAGCCACAGGCAGACGATGATATGAAAAATAGCGAAGCGCACGGGAAAAACTATCGCAGCAATCGTTCGTAAAACAGTTTGGCTATTTTACGAGTTCTTTTTGCGAAAACGCTTAACAAATTGTCAGGGCTCGGAGCCTAGCCTTTCGATGAGCGCATCCCCCGCGCAGGCACCCAGGAGGGCTTCGGAAAACGTCTTTTCGGCCCTTGCGGGAAGCTCGATCTCGTAGGCCGCGTCGATGCCGAAATCGCTTTTTACGATGCAGCCTCCGGCCTCGCGCACGAAGCGCTCCGCGGCGGGCGCCATCGCGGGGTCGACCGAGACGAGGAGCCTCAGGGTTTCTTCTTTTTCGCGCAGCGGGAGCGTCTCGAGCCCGAGCTTCACCGAGCCCTGGTAGGCGCGCACGAGGCCGCCCGTGCCGAGCAGCGTGCCGCCGAAATAGCGCGTCACCACGGCGGCGATCTCGCCCGCGCCGCAGTGCAGGAGCGCCGTGAGCATGGGCCGTCCGGCCGTGCCCTTCGGCTCGCCGTCGTCGCTTGCGCCGATCTTCGCCGTGTCGCCGGGCGGCCCGGCGTTGAAGGCCGAGCAGCAGTGCGTCGCGCCGCGGTGCTCCTCGCGGACGCGCTCGACGAAGGCCCTCGCCTCCTCGGGGCTTGCCGCGTGCGCGATCGAGACGATGAAGCGCGAGCGCTTGATCGTCTGCTCGGCGCGGTGCACTTCGCCGGGCGCGAGATCGGGAATGAGGTAAGAACCTGACATGGAGGACGCGGCTGAAAGGGAAACGAACTTTCCGACTATAGCGCACAAGGGCGCCGCAAAAGGAAGCGGCCGCCTTCCCTTGAGGAAGAGCGGCCGCCGTTAAGAAAGCAGCTGCCGTCCGGGCTCACCGCACCAGCAGGTTGATCCAGAGCATGATGAACGCCGCGGCGGGCAGCACCGGGAGCGAGGCGTCCATGCGGTCGAAGAAGCCGCCGTGGCCGGGCAGCATGTGCGAGGAATCCTTGATGCCAACGAGGCGCTTCAGCATCGACTCCCAGAGGTCGCCCGCGATCGAGAGCGCCACGAGGACGGCGAGGACGACAACGCCCCAGAAGAAGCCGACGTGCGTGAAGACGTAGTTCGTGAAGACGTTGTTCTGCGAGCAGAAGACGTAGGTGAGCACGAAGAAGATGATCACGACCACGTAGGCGCCGATGACGCCTTCCCAGGTCTTCTTGGGCGAGATGGCCGGGCAGAGTCGGTGCTTGCCCCAGGCGCGGCCGCAGAAGAAGGCCGCGATGTCGGCGCCCCAGACGATGAGGAAGACCGAGAGCACGAGCACCCAGTCGCCCTGCGCGTAGAGCCAGAGCATCGAGAGGTAGGTGCAGGGCACGAAGGTCACGGCCGTCCAGAGGCACTGGCGCTGCGAGACCTTGAAGCCCGTGTCGCGATGGAAGAGCTCGAGGAAGAAGATCACAAACCAGCAGACCATCAGGACGCCGTCGGCCGCGAAGAGGAACCAGTCGATGCTCGTGATGCCGCCCGCGTAGAAGATCGAGAGCACCAGGATCATCTCGACGGCGGACACCAGCAGCGCGGGGCGGGGCCCGAGGCCGCCGATCTTAAGCCACTCGTAAAGCGTCGCGCCGAACGCAACGGCCATGACGCTGGCAAAGGCCATGGGGCCCATCCAGATGGAAACGGCCAGGATGGTAATCAGCACGATGGCTGTGATGACTCGCTGAAGGAGCATGACGAACAATCTCCGGGCGGCGCAGTCGCTGCGCCGCCGTAAACAATGGGGTCCCCGCCGGGCGACCTGCCCGCTTTGCCGGGCAGGCGCTTCCGCTTTGCCGAGTATTGTAGCGAAAGTGCAATTTATGGTAGCGGAAGCATCCTGCGCCCGGGCTTAAGGGAATCGCGTCAGCAGGCCTCCGAGCGGTAAGTGCCGTAAGCGCCCAGCGCCTTCCAGTGCGCCCTGAAGGCTTCGGCGAACGGACGGCTGCCGCAGACCTCGACCCTTGCGGGCATGCCGCCGATCACGTCCTTCGGATCGGCGCGGCGGTGCTCGGGCCCCGTTTCGAAGACCCTGAGCGCGACGCCGGCGCGGCCGGCCATCTTTTCAACCTCGGGCAGCATCGGCTCGGCGCCCCGGTCGTGCACGAACCACCAGAGCGTCACCGCGGGATTGGCTTCGCCCTGCTCCCTGCGCTTGGCGGCCGCCTCGAGCCAGGGAATGAAGGGCGCGAGGCCCAGCCCTCCCGCAATCCAGACCTGCTCGCCCGGCCTGTCGAACACGGGGAGGAACGTTCCCCAGGGGCCTTCGGCGAAGACCGTGCTCCCCTTGGGCTGTGAGGCGAGCCGCTCGGTCCACTCGCCCACAACCTTGACCCAGAAGGCGAGCGTGCCCTTTTCGGCATCGGCGCGCATCAGCGTGAAGGGATGCGGGTCGCATTTATCGCCCGGGAGGCTCAGGTAGAAGAACTGCCCGGCCTTCGCCGCCTTGGCAAGCGGCGAGCGCACCGTGACGACCGCCTCGTTCCCGCGGCGCTCGATCGTTTCCACGGCGGCCTCGCGGCGCAGGTCGATGCCAGGCCGGTGCCGGATGATGCGGATCGCCGCCCAGGCGCCGAGCAGCGTCACGGCGAGGTTGAAGAACCCGAGCGGCATGATCATCTCGGTTTCCTTCATGAGCCGGAGCGAATGCGGGATGAAGAGCACGAAGAGCCAGGCCCAGGCGCGGTGCGTCCTTTCCCACTTGTCCCAGCCCCTGAAACCGAGCGCGCGCGACGCGTCGCTCACGATCACAAAGAGCATGAGGATCGTGAGCACGATGCCGAGCAGCGCGCTCAGCGGATGGAGCCAGATCCAGACGGCCTCGCCCAAGCTCCGCATGACGGGCTGCTCGGCCATACCGGAGACCTGCTCGACGGGGAGCAGCATGACAAGGAGCGGCGCCGCGACGTGGACCGCGCCCGCCGCCACCATGCCCCAGCCGAGCAGCCGGTGGCACTGCATGAGCCGGTCGAGCGGCTCGCGCGCGAGGCGCTCGATCCACTTCGGGCGCGAGGCGATGACGAGCGCTTCGGCCCAGAGGAGCCACGAGGCGACGCCGGAGACGAGAAAGATCTGGTGCTGCACGCCTCGGCTGTTCATTTCGAACGGGAAGACGGCGATGCCGATCAGATAGAAGACGGCCAGAAGAGAAAATAAAAAGACATTGATGCGCAGCATGGGATTCCTATAGGCGGATCGAGGGTCCTTGTGCGGCATCCTAGCGGCCCGATATTGCGGTTTTCCTTACGAAAGGGCCGATCCGCCCCATCGGAGACCGGCCCCGCCCCTTTCGGGAGTCCCCGGCCTGCTCCTTTCGGAGACCGGGGAGTCTCCTTTTCGGGGCGGCCCAAAGCAGAACAAAGCCCCGCTTTCCGGAGAAAACGAGGCTCGTTTTTCATTAACCGAACAGGACGCGCTTCAGGCGGCCCGCACCTGCTCGCTCGTCTTGCCGAAGCGGCGCTCGCGGCCTTCGTACCAGCGCAGCGCGCGCACGAAATCCTCCTCGCAGAAATCGGGCCAGAGCGTGTCGGTGCAGTAGAGCTCGGCGTAGGCGCTCTGCCAGAGGAGGAAATTGGAGATGCGCTGCTCGCCGCCGGTGCGGATCAGGAGGTCCACGTCGGGCGCGGCAAGGTGCGCGGAGATGCTCTCGGGCGTGATCGCCTCGCCCGCCTCGGCGGCGAGCCGGGCGGCGCGGCACATGTCCCAGCGCCCGCCGTAGTTGGCCGCGACGTTAAGCACCATGCGGGTGCAGTCCGCGGTGAGCGCCTCGCTGCGCGCAATCGCCGCCTGCACTTCGGCGGGGAACGCCGTCGTGTCGCCGATGACGCGAAGGCGCACGTCCGCATCCTTGAGCGGCTGGCTCCAGCGGGCGAGCACCTGCGAGAAGAGGTTCATGAGCATGCTCACCTCGGAGGCCGGGCGGCCCCAGTTCTCGCTCGAGAAAGCGAAGACGGTGAGAATCTCGATGCCGTGCTTGGCGGCGGCTTCGGTGAGGCGCTTCAGGGCGCCCACGCCGCGGCGATGGCCTTCCGCGCGCGGCAGGAAACGGGCCTTGGCCCACCGGCCGTTGCCGTCCATGATGACGGCGACGTGCTTCGGAAGCAGCGAAACGGAAGACGGCATGGCGTTCAGTTGGAAAGTGTCGGTTGGTAGAAAAAGTGCAAGAGATGAATTTTACACGAACCGAGGCTTTGATATTTCCCTCTTCCCGTGAAGGGTTCCCAGCAGTTACAATCCAACCGCTCGCCGTTTTGCGCTTGCGGCCGCGCCTCGACGAGGCCCCGGCCCTTCTGCAGCCAGCCTGCGCCTACAATGCTTCCATACGCCCGGCCCGGCCGGCTGCGGGACGATTGAATCCCGCCGTTCGGCTCAGGGCCTTTCGGCGCATCCCGGGTCTTTGACCTGACAGCTTTGAATTTATGAAAAAATCCGATATCTGCGTCATCAGCGTGATCTACGCCGTTGCGCTCTTTTTTTTCGTGATGACCGTGCAGCTACCCGAGGCCGCCCAGACCTACCCGCTCGGACTCATCATCGCCCTCGCCCTCCTCAACACCCTTTATCTTGCGCAGTGCCTCATTAAGGCGGCCGCCGCCGGCCGCAAGGGCATCGTCAACGACTTCCCCGAAATCTTCAAGGATCTCATTCCCCGCCAGTTCGCGTTCGTGCTCGGCGGCTGCGTGCTCTTCCTCGTGCTCATGTACACCGTGGGCTACTACATCGCGGGCGCCGTCTACCTCGTCGGCACGCTCCTCTACTTCAAAGTGCCGCCGCGCTGGATCGCGGTCACGCTCGTCGTGCTCGTCGCGCTCGTCTACTTCGCCTTCACGAAGTTCCTCAACGTGCCGCTGCCTGCGGGCATCCTCTTTTCCTAAGGGAGCCGACTCATGCTTGAAACGCTTTCGCTGATGGGCGCCGGCTTCCTTAATGCGCTCACGCCGGTCAATCTCTTCGCGATGTTCCTGTCGACCGCGCTCGGCATCGCCATCGGCTGCCTGCCCGGCCTTTCCGCGGCCATGGGCGTCGCGCTGCTGCTGCCGATCACCTTCGGCATGGACCCGGCCACGGGCCTCATCGTCCTCGGCGGCATTTACTGCGGCGCCATCTTCGGCGGCTCGATCAGCGCCATTCTGATCCACACGCCGGGCACGCCCGCCTCGGCGGCCACCGCGATCGAGGGCTACCAGCTCACGCTCAAGGGCCAGGCCGCGCGCGCCCTCTCGGTCGCGTGCTTCGCGTCCTTCATGGGCGGCCTGCTCTCCTGCATTTCGCTCTACTTCCTCTCGCCCGTGCTCGCCGAGCTCGCGATGAAGTTCAAGAGCCCCGAGTACTTCTGGCTCTCGATCTTCGGCCTCACCGTGATCGCCGGCGTCTCCTCGAAGTCGCTCCTTAAGGGCCTCATCTCGGGCGTCCTCGGCCTCCTCATCTCGACGATCGGCATGGACCCGATGGAAGGCGTCGAGCGCTTCATGTTCGGCCAGCCGACGCTCTACAACGGCATCAACGTCACCTGCGCGCTGATCGGCCTCTTCTCGATGTCCCAGGTGCTGATCCTGGCCGAGTCGCGCATCCGCCAGCGCGCCAAGGCGGCGAAGTTCTCCCGCCTCGGCCTCTCGAAGAGCGACGTGAAGCTCATCATGCCGACCGTGACGCGCTCCTGGCTCATCGGCAACATCATCGGCATCCTGCCGGGCGCCGGCGCCTCGATCGCCTGCTTCATGGGCTACAACGAGGCGCGCCGCTTCTCGAAGCACAAGGAAGACTTCGGCCACGGCGCCATCGAAGGCGTCGCCGGCTCCGAGGCGGCCAACAACGCCGTCACCGGCGGCTCGCTCATCCCGACGCTCACGCTCGGCATCCCGGGCGAGAGCGTGACGGCCGTGCTCATGGGCGGCCTCATCATCCACGGCCTGCAGCCGGGCCCCGAGCTCTTCACGACCTATGCAGGCATGACCTACACGTTCTTCGCGGGCTTCGTGCTCGTGCAGTTCTTCATGCTCGCGATCGGCCTGGCGGGCTGCCGCGGCTTCGCGCAGATCGCCCGCCTCTCGGACGCGATCCTCATTCCGTCGATCTTCATCCTCTGCGTGGTCGGCTCCTACGCCATCCACAACAACTTCGTCGAGGTGGTGATCATGATGATCTTCGGCGTGATCGGCTACTTCATCCGCCGCTTCGGGCTCAACGCCGCCGCGGTGGTGCTCGGGCTCATCCTCGGCCCGATCGGCGAGAAGGGCCTGCGCCGCTCGCTGATGCTCTCCGACGGCGACTGGACGGTGCTCTTCTCGACGCCGCTCTGCTGGGTGATGATCGGCCTGTGCGTCTTCGGCATCTTGAGCCCGCTCCTCATGAGCCGCTGGGAAAAGCACCTCGCCGAGAGCGCCAACAAGTAATTCGGATTTTTGCCAGGCGCCCGGGCCACGGGCGCGGTTTCTTACCAAAGGAGATGTTCCTATGAACAAAAAGCTCAGTGCTCTCTTTGCTGCCGCCGCCATCGCCGTGAGCGCCTCGGCCTTCGCATGGCAGCCTTCGGGCGACGTCACCGTGATCGTCGCCTACAAGGCCGGCTCCGGCACGGACACGGGCGCCCGCCTGCTCGCCTCCGAAGCGCAGAAGTACGTCGGCCACACGCTCATCATCAACAACCTTCCGGGTGCCGACGGCAAGATCGGCTGGACCCGCCTGGTGAACTCCAAGCCCGACGGCCAGACCATCGGCTTCATCAACCTGCCCACCTTCACGACGCTCGCCTCGCAGCCCGGCGCCCCGTTCTCGACCGACCAGGTCGTGCCGATCGCCAACCACCTGATCGAGACCGGCGTGATCGTCGTCAAGGCCGACAGCCCCTACAAGACCCTGAAGGAACTCGTTGACGCCGCCAAGGCCAACCCGAACCTGCGCGCCTCCACCAACGGCGTCAAGGCCTCGAACCACACCGCCGCGCAGCTCTTCGCGAAGTCCGCCGGCATCAAGTACAAGGCCATTCCTTACGGCGGCACGGCCGACCAGCTGCTCGCGCTGCGCCAGGGCGAAGTTGACTTCTCCTGCGCCAAGGAAGGCGACGTCGCCAAGCTCGTGAAGGGCGACAAGCCCGAGCTCCGCATCCTCGCCACGTTCGACAAGAAGCGCCTCGCGGCCTTCCCGGACGTCCCGACGCTCGGCGAACTCGGCTACTACCCGAACTGGTACGGCTCCGCTCGCGCCCTCGTCGCGCCGAAGGGCACGCCTGACGACGTGATCGCCTTCTACGTCGACGCGTTCAAGAAGACGATGTCCGATCCGCAGGCGATCGAGCAGCACAAGAAGGCCGGCCTCTCGCTGCACTTCATGGACAACAAGGAACTTGCCGAGCTCATCAAGCAGCAGGAGAAGTTCGCCAAGGAAGAAGTCTCCCAGCTCTACAAGTAATCCGGCCCGAAGCGCCTGCCGGGGCACTGCCCCGGCAGCGCATTTCAAAGGCACCAAAAAAGCGCGGGTTCCGCAAGGAACGCCGCGCTTCTTCGTCTTAAGCCCTGCGCTTTTACTTGCCGGCCTTCACGTGGTCCATGAAGTTCGCGGCGTAGCCCGCGACCATGCCGTAGGTGAGGCCCTTGGCGTCCGCGCGGCCGCCCGCGGAGAAATGCGCCTTGCCGTCGAGCACTTCGGTGTAGCGGATGCCCTCGATCTTCTTGTGATCGGCGCTCACGACGAGGTTGTAGTGAATGATGCGCTTGCAGGCGTCGGGCTTGATCTGGTCGCCGCGCAGCTCCCTGACGGTGTAGCCGCGGCTCTCAAGCCCGAAGCGCACGGCCTGGGCGAGCTTGTCGGAGTTGAGGTTGGGATTGACCGCCAGGCACAGTTCGCCGGCGGAGCCGGGCGCAGGCTGCGAAGCGGCGGCGCCCGACTGCGGCGCGGCACCCTGGGCGGCGGGCGCAGCGGCGGCGGCAGCGGGCTGCTCCGCGGCGGGGGCCGCGCCCTGCGCATCGGCGTTCTGGGCTTCGGCGCTCTGCTGGGCGTTCTGCGTGGTGCCGCAGCCCGCAAGCGCGAGAACAGAGGCAAGAGCGGCCGCGGCGGCGGTCAGACGAATTTTGTGCATGGCTTTCTCCGAAAAATTCTTCTGGTTGTCAAAAAGCCCGCGGGGCCGCGGCCCCGGGGCTTTCGGTCAAAGGCGGGCGGCCCGTCGTCAGACCGTCATGATTTCCTTTTCTTTCTCGCCGACCACCTTGTCGATCTGCTCGATGTACTGGTCGGTGAGCTTCTGCACCTCGGTCTCGCCGCGGCGCTGGTCGTCCTCGCTGATCTCCTTGTCCTTGCAGAGCTTGTCGATCGCGCTGTTGGCATCGCGGCGCAGGTTGCGCACGGCGAGCTTGCTCTCCTCGCCGATGCCCTTGACGACCTTCGTGAGCTCGCGGCGGCGCTCTTCGGTGAGCGGCGGGATCGGCACGCGGATCACCATGCCGTTGACGGCCGGGTTGAGACCGAGGCCCGAGGTCATGATCGCCTTGGCGATCGGCTGGACCATGTTCTTTTCCCACGGCTGCACGGTGAGCGTGCGCGCGTCGCCCACGCCGAGCTGGGCGACCTGGTTGAGCGGCGTCATGGCGCCGTAGTAATCGACCTCGACCTGCTCGAGCAGGCCCGTCGAGGCGCGGCCCGTGCGGATCTTCTGCAGCTCCTCGCGAAGCGAGTCGATCGTGCGGCCCATCTTGTGGCGGGTTTGGCTGATGGTATCAGCGACAGTCATGTGTAACTCCTGAAAAGAGTGGATCCGCCGGGCCGTTCTTTTGAGCGTCGGCGCTGCGGCGGACGGCCGAAGGCGGGGCGCACCTGCGCCCCGCGGCCGGAAAGGGAATCCTTAATTCAGCGAGACCCGCTGCACCAAACGACGCGGCGGGTCTGCGGCTTAAGGCTATTTTAGCGAATGCGGCATATGCCGCGCGCATTTATGAATGCACGAGCGTGCCTTCCTTCTCGCCGAGGATGACGCGCAGCAGCGCGCCCTTCTTGTTGATGTTGAAGACCTTGATCGGCAGGCCCTGCTCGCGGCAGAGCGCAAACGCCGTGGAGTCCATCACGCGCAGGTCCTTCTTCAGGGCTTCGTCGAACGTGAGCTCGTCGTACATCGTCGCCGTCGGGTCCTTGTTGGGGTCGGCCGTGTAGATGCCGTCGACCTTGGTCGCCTTGATGACGATCTCGGCGCCGATCTCGGCGCCGCGCAGCGCGGCCGTCGTGTCGGTCGTCATGAAGGGGTTGCCGGTGCCGGCCGCGAAGATGACGACGCGCCCGAGGCGAAGGTGCCGCAGCGCCTTGCCGCGGATGTAGGGCTCGGCGACCTGCTCCATGTGCAGGGCCGACTGCACGCGCGCCTCGACGCCGCGGTGGCGGCAGGCGTCCTGCAGGGCCATGGCGTTCATCACCGTGGCGAGCATGCCCATGTAGTCGCCCGTGGCGCGGTCCATGCCGGTGGCGCCGAGCGCGACGCCGCGGAAGATGTTGCCGCCGCCGACGACGACGCCGACCTGGACGCCGAGATCCACCACGCTCTTGATTTCCTCGACCATGCGCACGAGCACGTCGCGGTTGATGCCGAACTTATCGCCGCCCATGAGGGCCTCGCCCGACAGTTTCAAAAGAATGCGCTTGTAAATCGGCTTTTTCTCCGAAAGCGTCTGCTCCATTTCTACACTCCCTGCTACACGCGTTTGACGCCGCGAGCGCGCGCCCCGGAGGGCGGGCACTTCAGGCAAATTGCCTAATTTTATAGTCCCGCGAAGCGGTTTCGCAAGAGGAAAAAGCCCATGCGAAAAGAGCGCCTTCCCCTCGCGGGGAAAGCGCTCCTTTGAGCTTGGCTCAAGCGTTCGCCCGAAGAATTACTTCTTCTGAGCGGCGGCCATCTGGGCGGCCACTTCGGCGGCGAAGTCGTCCTTGCGCTTCTCGATGCCCTCGCCCACCACGAACAGGGCGTAGCCGGCGATCTGGGCGCCGGCGGCCTTGACGAGCTCGCCGACGGTCTTCTTGTCGTCCTTGACGAAGGGCTGGTTGAGCAGCGTGACTTCCTTGAGGAACTTCTTCACGGAACCTTCGGCGATGCGCTCGAGGATGGCTTCGGGCTTGCCGGCCTCGCGGGCCTTCTCGATGGCGATGCGGCGCTCGGAAGCGACCTTCTCGGGATCGACGCCCTTCTCGTCGAGGGCCTTGGGCTGCGCGGCGGCGATGTGCATCGCGACGTCGTGGGCGAGCTCCTCGGTGCCGCCGATCATGTCGACCATGGCGCCGATGCGGCCGCCGTGGATGTAGGCGTTGAGTGTGCCCTTCGCCTCCATGCGCTTGAAGCGGCGCAGCGTCATGTTCTCGCCGATCTTGCCGACGAGGCCCTTGCGGATCTCTTCGAGCGGCTGGCCGTTGACGAGGCACTGGCCGAGGGCCGCGACGTCGGCGGGGTTCTGCTCGGCGACGGCGCGCACGGCGTCGTTGGCCATCTGCAGGAACTCAGGATTCTTGGCGACGAAGTCGGTCTCGGAGTTGACTTCGAGCAGGGCGCCGACCTTGCGGTCGTCGGAGATGTAGGCGACGATGACGCCTTCGGCGGCCACGCGGCTCGAGGCCTTGTTGGCCTTGTTGCCGAGCTTCACGCGCAGGATCTCCTCGGCCTTGGCCATGTCGCCGTCGGCTTCCGTGAGGGCACGCTTGCATTCCATCATCGGGGCGTCCGTCTTGACGCGCAGTTCTTTGACCATCGCGGCGGTAATAGCTGCCATGTTCACTCTCCCAGAGTATCTAAAGTTGGTGTTTGAAAAGTGTT
The DNA here is from genome assembly GCA_047777475.1 of Burkholderia sp. Classification (GTDB taxonomy): domain Bacteria; phylum Pseudomonadota; class Gammaproteobacteria; order Burkholderiales; family Burkholderiaceae_F; genus Sutterella. The sequence goes on along the minus strand of JBKEET010000001.1, from coordinate 367,612 downwards.
CTTAAAAAAAGGGGCTGCCGGAGAGGACAGCCCCCTTTTCGAATGTCCGGCTGAATCCCGGGGAGCGAGGCTTCGCTCCCCAAGGGACCGTCCGCGCCCAATCAAAAATTAGGCGGCGGGCTGCTCTTCGGCCGCTTCGGCGGGAGCCGCTTCGGCAGCGGGAACCTCGACGAACTCAGCCTGGGCGTCGGCGGCGTCCTCGGCCTTCGTCGCGCTCTCGGCGCGGCCGGCCAGGATCGCGTCGGCGATGCCGGCGGCGTAGATGGCCACAGCCTTGGAGGAGTCGTCGTTGCCCGGGATGACATAGTCGATGCCGTCGGGCGAGCAGTTCGTGTCGACCACGCCGATCACGGGGATGCCGAGCTTGTTGGCTTCCTTGACGGCGATCTTGTGGTAGCCGACGTCGACGATGAAGAGAGCGTCGGGCAGGCCCGTCATCTCCTTGATGCCGCCGATGGACTTGTTGAGCTTGGCAACTTCGCGCTCGAAGTCAAGGGCTTCCTTCTTCGTGAACTTCTCGACGGAGCCGTCCTCAAGCTTCTCTTCCATTTCCTTGAGGCGCTTGATCGTGCCGCGGACCGTCTTGAAGTTGGTGAGCGTGCCGCCGAGCCAGCGCTGATCAACCCAGCTGCTGCCGCAGCGCTGCGCTTCGGCCGCAATGATCTCACGGCCGCCGCGCTTGGCGTCGACGAACAGGATCTTGCCGCCCTGGGCAGCGAGCTTCTGAGCGAACTTGCAGGCTTCGTCGAACTTGGCGACGGTCTTCTCGAGGTTGATGATGTGAATCTTGTTGCGGGAGCCGAAGATGTACTGGGCCATCTTCGGGTTCCAGAAGCGGGTCTGGTGGCCGAAATGGCAACCGGCTTCGAGCATTTCACGCATGCTGACCATAATTAGGTTTTCTCCAGAGGTTTAGAGTCTTACGCGGCCCGCAAGTTGAGCGCCCCGGGAACGGGGCAGCAGCACCTCGGAACGAACCGCGCGCGGATTGACCCGGGACCGACCAAGGTGCACCGGGCAGGAAACAATCGAACCGGCTCAAAGGAGGGCCGGTCCGAAGTCGATGCATTATAAGGACAACTTCCGGGGCGCGCAAGTGCGGGCAGCGTTGCAAAGGCAGCCCGCCGCCTCATCTTTTTGTAGTACCATTTTCGGCATCGCGTGGCGCCGGACGGGCGTTTTCTCGAAACGAGCGGCCGCTTGGGCCCCGCCATGAACACAGGACACAAAAAAGAAGCAAGGCAGAAAAACTTATGGGAATTGAGATCAAAACGCCGGAGGACATTGCCGGCCTGCGCATCGCCGGCCGCCTCGCGGCCGAACTCCTCGACTATCTGACGCCGTACGTGAAGCCGGGCATCACCACGGCCGAACTCGACGACCTCGCCTACCACTACACGGTCGACGTGCAGAAGTGCACGCCGGCGTGCCTCGGCTACGCGCCCGAGGGCATGACGCCCTATCCGGCGACGACCTGCATCTCGGTGAACCACGTGGTCTGCCACGGCATCCCGGACCAGAAGAAGCTGAAGCCGGGCGACATCGTCAACATCGACGTCACGAGCATCAAGAACGGCTACTACGGCGACACCTCCCGCATGTTCATCGTCGGCAAGCCGACCATCGCGGGCAAGCGCATGGTCGACCTCGCCTTCAAGACGATGTGGGCCGGCATCGACGCCGTGCGCCCGGGCGGCACCTTCAACGACATCGGCGTCGCCTGCCAGAAGTTCGCCGACGCGAACGGCATCTCGGTCGTGCGCGACTACGGCGGCCACGGCATCGGCAAGGGCTTCCACGAAGAGCCCTTCGTGAGCCACTGCCCGACGCACCGCGTCACCCCGACGTTCCAGCCCGGCATGGTCTTCACGGTCGAGCCGATGGTCAACGCCGGCCGCTACGGCGTGACGGTGCTCGGCAACGGCTGGACGGTCGTCACGCGCGACCACTCGCTTTCCGCGCAGTGGGAACACATGGTGCTCGTCACCGAGACGGGCTACGACATCCTCACGGTGAGCAAGGGAACGCTGCCGCCGCCCGATTTCGTGAAGGGCTGGCACCTCCCCGAGAATCTCTGAAATAGAGGTTCCGACTTTATATAAGATGAAGCCGCGGCGCGCTCTCTCAAGGGCGCGCCGCGTTTTTATTGGACCCGGCGGACAACAAAAAGCCGCCGGCTCTTGCACTGCGAGCCGACGGCTTCACCCTAACGGCCTTGGGTTTCCAAAGAAGAAAGAAACGCCGATCCAACGCCCGGGGCGCGCTCCGATTCCCGGAGAGCCGGCAGTCTGTGGCCGGCCGCGTCTGTCCGCGCCCAGCAATCCTGGTTCAGGCTTTACCGGCCGCCGCGGGAAAGCGCCGATTATAACCTGCGGGCAAGGCTACAATGCCGCAGGGCAGCAGCCTTTTTTTCAGCTTTCTGGAGTTTCGTCGTGAAAGAGTGCGCTCAGATCATCGCGGCCGCGGCCGACATCGAAAAGGCCGGGCAAGGCGTTACGCTCGCCGAACTCTCCGGGGGCCGCCCCGTGTTCGCGGCGCTGGCCGACGGGGAGCCCGCGGCGGGCCTCGCGGCCTTCCTTGATGCGCACCGGGCTGCGTCCTTTACGGGCCCCGCTGCGCTCGAAGCGGCCTTCGGCGCGGCGCTCGGGCCGATCGGCCGGGGCGAGGAAGCCCTTCTTCTCTGGCAGAGCGGCGCTTTTCTCCTGGCGCTCGCGCTCGGGCCCCAGAGGGACGACCTCGAAGGCGACGCCTTCAGGAAGGCCTGGGAGCGCGGTCCTTTTATTGCGCAGCTCACGAGGCCCCTTACGCCGCTCGAAAAGAAAAACGTGCCGTTCTCTGCGGCGGCGTTCCTCGGGTGGCTTGAGGGCGAAGGCGCCTTTTATTTTTCCTCGGACGGCGAAAACGCCTCGCTTTGGGCGAAAAATGCACCGCTCGGACGCCTTCTGCCGCTCCAGGCACTAAAATAGCGCTTTACCTTCAGGCGCTTGCAGCGCTTTCCCCCGTTTACCCGTTTCTTTTCGGAGTGCCCCATGCCCGTCACCCGCCGCAGCTTCCTTGTCCTCGCCGTTCTCGGCGCATTGCTGCCGAGCACCGTGCCGGCTGCGGAATCGGCGCCGGACCTCGCCGAAATCGGCAGGCGCTGGCGCTGCGACCGCGCCTCGGGCCGCTTCAAGGAAAAGAAATTCGTGGGCGGCTTCAGCAAGCCCGTCGTCTCCGAGGGGCGCTTCGAGGCCGAGCGCGGCCGGAGCGTGCGCTGGATCACGGAAAAGCCGCGGGCCTCGTCGCTCACCTTTGAGCCGGGCGGCATCCGCTACGAGGACGCCGAATCACAGTCGAGCCTGCCCGCGGCGGGACTGCCCGCCAACTCCGACTACGGCGCCTACCTCGCGGGCATCCTGCTCGGCGACTTCGATTTCTTCGCCGACGACTGGCGCATCGGCGTCACCGAGGATCGGGGCGTCGTCACCGTGACGCTGCTCCCCAAGCCCGGCACCATGCCCGGCGCCTCGCAGATCGAAATCCGCGGCCGCAGCCGCATCGAATCGGCCGTCATCACGCTGCCGACCGGCGAGCGCGAGGAGCTCATCCTCAAGCACGTCAGCAGGAGCTGACGCTTTCAAAGCGGGCGCGGCGCCCCGGTGTCCTACAATCTTGGGAAATGCCCTAAAGAAGGACGCGAAGCCATGATCACCGCCCCGAGCGATGCCTCGCCGATGCATTCGGCGAAAATGCTGTTTGATTTCGAGCGCCAGCGCCTGGCGGCCGCTTTCCGCGAGACGCACGACGCCGAGACGTACCTGCGCGAGCACAGCGCCGCGCTCGACGCGGCGCTCGTCACGGCCGTGCGCGGCTGGGGCCTGCCCGCCGAAAGCCTCGCGCTCATTGCGGTGGGCGGCTATGGCCGCCGCGAGCTTTTCCCCTATTCCGACATCGACGTGCTGATCCTCGGCCGCCGGGAAGCGCTCGAGGACAAGGCGCTGCGGGAGCGGATCGGGTCGTTCGTGACCGCGCTCTGGGAGCTCGGCCTCACCGTGGGCGCCTCGGTGCGGAGCGAACAGGAATTCCTCGACGAGGCGCTCGCCGACGTGTCGGTCTCGACCACCTACCTCGAAAGCCGCCTGCTCTGGGGAAGCGAGCCGCTCTACCGCGAAGCGCGGGAACGGTTCGTGCACAAGCTCGACCCGCGGCGCTTCTTCCGCGACAAGATGCTCGAGCTCAACCGCCGGCACCAGAAGTTCGAGGACACGCCCTACTCGCTCGAGCCCAACATCAAGGAAAGCCCCGGCGGACTGCGCGACCTGCAGGTCTTCCTCTGGTGCGCGCAGGCCGCGGGCCTCGCCGACAGCCTCGAAGGCATGCGCCGCGCCGGGCTCGTCACGCAGCGCGAGCTTTCCACGCTGCGGCGCTGCTGGCACCGGCTCAACAGCCTGCGCGTGACGCTGCACCTCCTCGCCGGCCGGCACGAGGACCGTCTCCTCTTTGACGTGCAGGAGCGCCTCGCCAAGGAGCTCGGCATCAAGGGCACCGAAGAGCTCCGCCCCTCGGAAGCGTTCATGAAGCGCTACTACCTCAACGCGAAGAGCGTCGTGCAGATGTCGGTGATCCAGATCCAGACGATGTCGGACGAACTCTTCGGCTCAAACGAGGGCGCGCCCGCCGAGCCGCTCGAGAGCGCGTTCGCGGCGCGCGGCGAAGAGATGGACATCGTCGCCGACGACGTCTTCGAAAAGGATCCCAACGCCATGCTCCGGGTGTTCTACGTCTATCACTCGCACCCCGAGCTCACGCGCTTTTCAACAAGGCTCCTGCGCGCGCTCTGGCACGCCGTGCCCTCGATCGGGCCGGAATTCCGGCGCGATCCGAAAAACCAGCGCACCTTCCTCGACATTCTGAAGATGCCGAAGGGCACCTACCATTCGCTCAAGCTCATGAACGCTTGGGGCGTGCTCGGGCGCTTCGTGCCCGAGTTCCGGCACGTGATCGGCCAGATGCAGCACGACCTCTACCACATCTTCACGGTCGACCAGCACACGCTGCGCGTCGTGCGCAACATCCGCCGCTTCGGCCGAAGCGAGTTCGCGCACGAATATCCGCTCTGCTCGCAGATCATGTCGGGCCTGCGCGAGCGCTGGCGCCTGACGCTCGCCGGGCTCTTCCACGACACCGGCAAGGGCCTCGGCGGGCAGCACGCCGAAATCGGCGCGCGCAAGATGGCGCACTTCTGCCGCGCCTACCACCTCGACAGGGAAACGACCGACTTCCTCGTCTTCCTCGTCAGGGAGCACCTCACGATGAGCCGCACGGCGCAGCGCGAGGACATCTCGGACCCCGAGGTGGTGCGCCGCTTCGTGAAGACGGTCGGCACGAAGGAACGGCTCGACGCGCTCTACCTGCTCACCGTCGCCGACATACGCGCCACGGGCCCCAAGGTCTGGACGCCCTGGAAGGGAGCGCTCCTTGAAACGCTCTACCGCGCCGCCTGCGACATGCTGCAGGGCAAGGGCGCCGAGAGCACCTCGGGCGAAATCGAAGCGCGCCGCCGCAAAGAGGCGCTCGGGCTCATCGCCGGCCGCGTGCCGCGCGAAGCGAGCGAGAAGCTCTGGAACGAGCTCGACGTCGTCTATTTCATGCGCCACAGCGCCGAGGAGATCGCCTGGCACAGCGAGGTGATCGACGGCCGCATCAGCCCCGAGGAGCCGATCGTCGAAATCAAGCGCGACCCGAAGCTCGGCGGCATGCTCGTGCTCATTTACATGAAGGACTGCCGCGGGCTTTTCATGCGCGCCGTGGCGGGCCTCGGGAAATTCGGCCTGAGCGTCCTCGACGCGCGGATCCACACCACGAAGCACGGCTGGGCGCTCGACACGTTCCTCGTCGTCGACCAGTTCGAGCGCCACCAGAGCGATGCGTTCGACGCGCGCTTCCGGAGCACGATGACCGACGTCCTCACCGGGCGCGCACCGATGCCGAAGCCTCCGAAAGGCAAGCGCTCCCGCCGCTCGCAGCACTTCCCCACCCGCCCGTCGGTCACGGTGCTCCCCGACGAGAGCGGCCGCGACTTGATCCTCACGCTGGTGTGCACGGACAGGCTCGGACTGCTGCTGAGCATCGCGCAGGTCTTCGACAAGTACGGTGTGGACCTCCATACGGCCAAGATCGCCACGCTCGGCGAGCGCGCCGAGGACATCTTCCTCATCGGGCCGCCCGCGGCGAACGACGACAGCAGGCTCCTTGCCATGGAAGCGGACCTCATCGAGGCGGTGGCGCCGCCCGACACGGTACCCGGCGCCATTGCCCGGCGTGCCTTCGCACTAAGCCAAAAGACGAATTAAAACAATTCTCATTTCCTATACAATGAATGCGCTTTTGCTTTCTCGGGGCGGCCCCGTGCGCCGCCCCGGAAGGCCTTCATGACAGGACATTTTGCTTAATGACGGAAAACTTTTTCTCTTCTCCGATGCGGGTCGTCTCCCGCACGCAGGAAACCCCCGACACCTGGTCCTTTGAGCTCGAGCCCGTTTCGGGCGAGCCCTTTGTCTACCGCCCCGGGCAGTTCATCTGCGTCAAGATCGGCGACACGCCCGACGTGCGCTGCTACACCCTCTCCTCGACCTACGGCGTGAACCGCTATCCGACGATCACCGTGATGCGCCACGAGTTCGGCAAGGGCTCGCAGTGGATCGACGACACGGTCAAGGTCGGCGACGTGCTGCAGTGCTCGCCCGCGATGGGCGAATTCACGTGCGACGGCAGCACGGCGAAGAAATTCCTGCTGATGGCGACCGGCTCGGGCGTCACGCCGATCCTGGCGATGACGCGCTGGCTCCTCGTCAACCGCCCGGGCGCCGACCTCGACGTGATCTACACCGTGAAGTCGCCGAACCATATCGTGCAGAAAGCCCTTTGGGACGGGCTCGTGAACACGCGCCCGGAGCTCACCTTCTTTTGCTTTGCCAAGGGCGGTGAAGCGCCGCTCCTCACCGGCCGGCTCGACGAGAACCGCCTGAAGGAGCTCGTCCCAGACATCGCCGAGCGCGAGGCCTATGTCTGCGCCTCGCCCGGCTTCGTCGAAAGCGCCAGGGGCTGGTGCCGCGATCTTGGCATGCCCGATGCGGGATTCAAGACCGAATCGTTCGGACCCGCCGCGAAGAAATAAGCCGCACCGCTTTTCACCGCGCACAGAACCACAAAACCCCCAAAGCCCTTGCGGACTTTGGGGGTTTTATCGGTCTAAACGAACCGAATCAGGCAGATCTGACGGTTACCACACGTAGCGGAAGCCGACGTTCCAGCGCCAGTCTTCGTCGACTTCGCCGCCGCTCGTGCGCTCGAGGTCGATGTAGCCGTAAGACTGGTCGGTGAAGCGGAAGTTGCCGCCGACGGCGTACTCAACCCAGCCGCCGCCGAGCTCTTCGGTGTAGCTGCGGGAGAGCTTCGAGGTCTTGGCGGTGTAGTCGTAGTCGCCGAGGAAGTCATAGAGACCGCTCACGCGGGCGTAGACGGTGCCGCGGTCTTCAGCAAACTTCAGGCCGGCGCGGACACCGATACGGCCGATGAGCGAGTCGAAGTCGTCCTGGTCGATGTGCGTGCCCTTGGCGGAGTCGAAGTCGTCGCCGAAGATGCGGCCGTACGTCAATTCAGCCTGCGGCTCGATGAAGCCCTGCTTGGCCAGCGGGAAGCGCCAGCCGAACTCGGCCGAGAGGCTGAGCGCGTTGTTGTCGTAGTCGCCGGAGAACCCGTTGAGGTTGAAGTCGTTCGACATGCGGGCGTACTTGCCGATCAGGTCGACGAATTGGCCGTTCTCGCCAAGCCACGTGCCGTACACAGCGAACGCGTAGGTATCGCCGTCGGCGCTGCCCGCGTCGTAGGTCATCTCGGAGTCCGTGTAGGAGAAGGCCGCGCCGACCTTCCAGCCCTTCGCAACGTCCGTGTCAACGCCGACCTGGACCGAATTGCCGCGGACGGTCTGATCCTGATCGCCGTAGTCATAGGAAGCGCCGTAGAGGCGGACCCAGGAGCCAATGCCTTCGGGGCTGTCGCGCAGCTCACCCATGCGCTTCGTGAGATCGTTCGTCTCGTGACGCCAGGCAACCGCAGCACCGGAGACCATCTCGCGGAAAGCTTCCTGCTTGGTGTTGTTCTGCTCAATGATGCCGACCGTGCCGTCAGCGTTCGTGGTGCGGGTGACTTCGCCGATCAGCTCGCCTTCGGGCACCGTCTGCGTCAGCGTCAGGCCCTTGACGGAGGGCTCATCTTCCGTGCCGACGTAAACGGCGCGCAGCTGATCGAGCGCGGAGGATTCATTGCCGGCAACATCGTCGGCCGTAACGCCGTCGTACGTTTCCGTGATCGTCGGGCTGCTGCCGTCTGCCACGCTGTTCATATAAACCTTGCCGCTCTGGTAGGTGCCGTCGGACTTCTTCTCGGCCTTGACTTTCACCGTGCCGCCCGTGCCGCTGATCTTCTCAATGTTGAGTGTCTGCGAGGTAGAAGCCTGCAGATTGATCACGCCGCCGTTGAAAGCGAGGCTGTTAAGCGCCTGACGGGTGTAGACGGAATTGCTGTTGCGAACCTTGGAGCTGGAATCCAGACCGGTTTCGGTGACATTCCAAGTAGCGCCGTCAGCGAGCTCAAGCTCAAAACCAGTGACAGTGCCGTAATCCGAAACCTCTTTAGGGGTCCAGCCGGACGGAACTTCCTTGTAGATATTGCCAGTCCAGGACGAACCCTCGCCAACGAGGCGGATATTGACGTAGGCATCGACAATATTGCCGCTGTTTGCCTTCGGCCCCGGTGTCTCAAAGCCGATATCGCCGTTGAGCACAACTGTATGTGTGCCGTCGGTGTTGATGTTCACGGTCGAATAGCCGCGTACGTCAAGCACGTTGCCGCCAGTCGCGTTAATGGTGAGATCGCCGTTGTTGATATTGATTTCGCTGTTGGACCAAGCAACGATGCCCAAGCCGTTCTCGGCATTGATCGTGACTTTATCCGCAACGAGATTGACCGTCGCATGCGTGTCCGGGGCGGCCTCGTCCTCGGAGTTGTTTTGCGACCAAATACCCCAGCCGCCAGAAGCGGCGGTGATCGTAATTTCATCGGCCGTCAGAGTCGCCTGGTTTCTGATGACAGCAAGGCCTTTGCTAGTCGTTGAGCTGCCGATTGTAATGCTCTCAGTTTTATCAGAACCGATCGTAATGGCATGTTCCGCGTGGAAAGGATCAGATGTAGCGTTGCCCTCAGATTCAATAGCCATGCCGTAGTCTGAACCGACCGCAGAGATGCTGGGCGCCGTAACTGACAGATCCGATGTGGGATTCAGAATACGAAAGCCTGCCGTATCTCCTTTAGCAGGCGTATAGGACAAGGCCGTATCCGAATCTTCGTTAGAAGTAATAGTAGATGTAAGAGCCGCCGCGCCTTGCGTCATCGTCATCAAAGCCAGCGCAACCCCCGCAGCCAAAAGAGTCGGTTTAAACATACTCGTTTACCCTTATAAAAAACAATTTTCTATAGCGGGGGATGGAGGGTGTAAAGAATTTTGTGGGCGCTCTGAGATAATTACTCAAAAAGGAGCCTCACATGAAGCGCAAACCTGATCCATTTGACAAGTATGCGGAACAGCTGCTGGAAGACATGAAAAAGTCCGGCAGGGAAATCAAATCCTCAGGCGAAGCCGAGGACATCATGGCCCATATGCTGGGCCGGCTGCTGACGAAAATGCTGGATGGCGAAATGACAAACCATCTCGGCTACGGCAAGGGCGAGGCCCGCCTTGGCGACAACGAACGCAACGGCCACAGTTCCAAAACCATGAAATCCCCGAAGGTCGGCAACGTCAAAGTGGATGTGCCCCGGGACCGCAAGGGCCGCTTCCAGCCCAGGATTATTCCCAAGCACAAGCGGAACCTGGAAGGGTTCGACGAAAAGATTCTTGCCCTCTATGCCAGAGGCATGACAGTCCGTGAAATTCAAGGTTTTCTTTATGACGAGTACGGCATGGAAACCAGCGCCGAGTTCATCAGCGACGTGACGGACGCCATACTGCCGGAATTGGAAAAATGGCAGAACCGGCCCTTGAGCCCTGTCTATCCGGTGATTTTCTTTGATGCCATCAGAATAAAAATCCGCGGCGATAACGGCATCGTGACGCCAAGAGCGGTCCATATTGCCCTTGGAATTGACACCGACGGGAAGAAAGACGTCCTCGGAATGTGGATTGCGGAAAACGAAAGTGCCAAATACTGGCTGACGGTCTTCAACGAGCTGAAAAACCGCGGGGTGACCGATGTACTGATCGCCGTGACGGACGGCCTGAAAGGCATGAAGGAAGCCCTTGAAACCGCGTTTCCCAAAACGCTGCTGCAGACCTGCATCATCCACCTGATACGCAACAGCCTGAAGATGGTGAGCTACAAGGATTACAAGGCCGTTACGGCAGCCCTGAAGCCGATCTACAGGGCAGTCAATGCCGAGCAGGCCCGCCGGGCGCTTGACGATTTCAGCAGCTCGGATCTCGGGAAAAAATATCCTTACATTGCCAAGCAGTGGCTTGATGCCTGGGACCGTGTGATTCCCTTCTTTGATTTCTCGCCGAACGTCAGGCGGCTGATCTACACGACCAACGCCATTGAAAGCCTGAACCGGGATCTCAGGAAAGCGGCTAAAACACGGGCGTCGTTTCCAACGGAAACCGCAGCGATGAAACTGCTTTATCTGGCCGTCAGAAAAGTGGAAAAGCGGTGGCTGAGGCCATCGCCGTATTGGAAGGCTGCCATATCGGAATTAGCCATTGAATTCGGCGACCGACTGACACCTTACCTCGATTAAACTGGAAGGAGCCGCCCACAAAATTTTCCACACACTCGGGGGATGTTTTATTTTTTTTAACAATGTGACATCTTATAGTTATCCAGATCGTTTTGTGACCTTTTCTTGATTTTGCAATTATTTGTTTTTTTAACGATATTTATACAAACATAACGATTTAGTAGCTCATGAGAATCGTTCGATATTTTGCATAAGATTTGTTTATAGATTACGTTTTTCAAACATCACTGAATCCGTAAAGAAATTTTTTCGAATCTTTACATTTGCTCTGGCAAGCCATCTATAAAAGACTGTTTTCTCCTTTTATTTCATTGCGCTGTCATAAAAATTGGCAAAGAAATGCAATTTTTTAAAAGCGGCTTCACGACCGTTCAGAAAAACTGCCGATTGCCTTTCATCTTTTTCAAACAATTTTTCTCGGCAAAAATGTCTAGGTGTTTTCCCTAGATTGCGTTGTTTTTATACCAATATCGGCGAAGCTTCTTGACTTTGAGGCACGGGAACAGACAAAAAAACGGGCCCCCGGCCGTTCTGCCGGAGACCCTCTTGCGTCTCTTCAAAGGAAGGTGAGCAGATCAGCTAACTTCCGTTCGCCTCGCCTTTCTCTTCTTTGCCTTCGTTCTCTTTGCCTTCGGCACCCTTTTTAAGGTTCGCCGGCTTAAAGAGCGACTCGTCCGCCTGCGGCGCCTTTTCGGGAGGCTTGCCGCCCAGGGCGGCGACTTCGGCGCTCAGGCGCTCGATCATCAGACCCTGCTCGTGCGTGATGCGCAGCAGCTCCTGGATGGCGACCGAATACGGGTCGCGCGTGCCGGATTCGACGGCGTAGGCCTCGAACTTCTTCGTCTTGTGCCCGCCCGCGCGGCGGCCGGGAACGCCGACGATCGTCGTGTCGGGGTCGACGGGCTTCACGACCACGGCGTTCGAGCCGATGCGCGCGCCGTCGCCCACGATGAAGCCGCCGAGCACCTTGGCACCCGCGCCGACGATCACGCCCCTGCCGAGCGTCGGATGGCGCTTCGTGCCCGGCACGAGGCTTGTGCCGCCGAGCGTCACGCCGTGGTAGAGCGTGCAGTCGTCGCCCACTTCGGCCGTCTCGCCGATCACGACGCCCATGCCGTGGTCGATGAAAACCCGGCGGCCGAGCTTGGCCGCGGGATGGATCTCGATGCCCGTCAGGAAGCGCCCCGCATGCGAAACGACGCGCGCGAACGAATGCCAGCCCTGCATCCAGCACCAATGGGAAAAGCGCCAGATCTCCACGGCGTGGAAGCCGGGATAGGCAAAGATCACTTCCCAGCGCGAATGCGCGGCCGGGTCCTTTTTCATAATCGTGTCGATAAGCTCGCGTGCGTAATCGAACATTGCGTTCCTTTATATCGGGGCAGTGCCTCCGCCGCCCCGATCAGAAAAATGTGTAACAGCGTCTATTGTGCCCGCTTTTGGCCGTGCTTTCAGGGCTTTTTGCCGTTTTTCGAGCCGATGCGGGCCGTCTTCGGGCGGATGATGGCTGCACAGATGCCGCGCAGCAGGTCGATTTCGGTCTGCGTGAGGCCGCTTCTCGCGAAGAGCCGGCGCGTGATGCCCATGAGGTTCTTCGGTTCCTTGGGGTTGTGCACGCCGCAGGCCGTCATGGCCTGCTCCCAGTGCTTGTAGAAGCCTTCGATCGCTTCGACCGTGGCGGGCGCTTCATGGTCGAAGCGCGACTCCCAGTCGTAAAGGTCGTTCTCGTGGCCTTCGGCCGCCATGAGCGCCATGTGCATCTCCCAGGCGGTGAGCTGCACGGCCTGAGCGAGGTTGAGGCTCGGACTTGCCGGATCGGCCTGGATGGCCGCGCAGCCCTGGCACATCTCGATCTCTTCGTTCGTCATGCCGCTGCGCTCGGTGCCGAAGACGAACGCGATGCCGCCCGGCTCCTCGGCGAGCCACGCCGCGGCCTTCGCGGCGGCGGGCCGCAGCGGCGACATGGGCGGGCCGAACTCGCGGTCGTAGCCCGTGAGCGCCCAGGCGAAGGTGACGCCCTCGAGCGCCTCGGCCAAGGTTTCGCAGCGCTTCGAAGCGCGCAGCACGTCAGCGGAGCTCGTCGCGAAGGCAACGGCCTCCGGGTGCTCCCGGTAATTGGGCTCGAGCGGCGCGACCACCCTGAGGTCGCGGAAGCCCATCGTCTTGATCGCCCGCGCGGCCGATCCGATATTGCCGGGATGAGACGGCTCGCAGAGCACGAAGCGCACGCGTGACGATAATTTGGGAATGTCCATTCCAAACGCCGAAATGAGTGTGAAAGACGTTGGACATTCTAACCAAAACAGACCATAATCCTGAGCCCTGCGCCGCGCGTGAGCACGGCGCATCGGCTAAAATGTTTTCTTTGGCCGCTGCCCTGCGCGCGCCTTTCGGCGCCGCCCTTTTCCGGCAGCGCGCCGCAATGCTTTTTGAACGCCTTTTTCCGACTATGTCTTCTGCTTCTTATATTGCCGTCGCCGTGAACGCGGCACGCCGCGCCGCCGCGGAAATTTCCCGAGCCGCTTCCGACATTGACCTCGTCCAGGTCGAAAACAAAGCGGTCAACGACTTCGTGACGAGCGCCGACCGCGCCTCCGAAGAAATCATCGTGCGCACGCTGCAGCAGACGTATCCGAAGCACGCCATCCTCACCGAAGAGGCCGGCATGATCGGCTCCGAGAAGAGCCCCTACCTCTGGATCATCGATCCGATCGACGGCACGCTCAACTTCATGCACGGCATCCCGCAGTACGCGATTTCGATCGCGCTCGCCTACAAGGGCGAGGTCGTCGTCGGCGTCATCTACGACGTCGCGAAGAACGAGCTCTTCACGGCCGCCAAGGGCGAAGGCGCGTTCCTCAACCAGCGCCGCATCCGCGTGAGCACCAACATCGACATGAACCGCGCCGTCATCGGCACGGGCTTCCCGTTCCGCCGCGGCTCCGACTTCAAGGGCTACATGCAGAGCTTCCTGCGCGTCGCCGAGCGCACCGCCGGCATCCGCCGCCCGGGCTCCGCCGCGCTCGACCTCGCCTGGGTCGCCGCCGGCCGCTACGACGGCTTCTGGGAAAAGGGCCTCAAGAAGTGGGACTGCGCCGCGGGCGGCCTGATGGTGCTCGAGGCGGGCGGCCTGATCACCGACCTCACGGGCGGCGAGAACTGGCTCGAGACCGGCGACATCTGCGCGGGCTCGCCCAAGATCTTCGCGAAGCTCCTGCCGCTCGTCGGCACCCTCGCCAAGCCCGAGGCCGCCGAAAAGAAGACGCTCTCGACGAAGCCCGCCGCCAAGGCGGAGAAGCCCGCGGCCGAATAACGGCCCGCGCGGGAGCTGAGGCCGGACGGTCGCCGCATCGTCCGGCTTTTTCATATGAGCGGCAACTTTTCCCCCGTGCACGCAGCAAAGGACAATGAGCATGACCACTACAACGAGCGCCGTTGACATTGCGAACCTTGAGGCCGACGACATGCCGCCGGCCATGCGCCAGTACGCCGAGCTCAAGCGCCGCTACCCGGACACGCTGATCCTCTTCCGCATGGGGGACTTCTACGAAACGTTCTTCGGCGACGCGATCAAGGCGAACAAGCTCATCGGCATCACGCTGACGCGCCGCGGCCGCCTCAAGGACGGCACGCCGATCCCGATGGCGGGCGTGCCCTATATGTCGCTCGACCAATACGTCTCGCGCCTCGTGCGCATGGGTGAGTCGGTGGTGATCGCCGAGCAGATCGGCACGCCGGGCAAGGGCCTGATGGAGCGCAAGATCTCGCGCATCATCACGCCGGGCACGCTCACCGACACGGCGCTCCTTCCCGAAAAGAACGACGCGATCCTGCTCTCGGCCGCCCGCGAAGGCGGCCGAGAGGCGAAGTGGGGCCTCGTGTGGCTCACGCTCTCGAACGGCGAGTTCTGCGCCTGCGAAACGACCGACGCGCAGCTCGACACCGAAATCGCGCGCATCGGCCCCTCGGAAATCCTCGTCGCCGAACCGCTTCGCGACGAATTCCGCGCCGCGCACGGCGACGTCACCGTGACGCCGATGCCCTCCTGGCACTTCGACGCGGAGCACGGCGAAGAACTCCTCAAGAAAACCTTCGGCCTTGCGAGCCTCGAAGCCTGGGGCGTCGAGGGCCGCAGGGGCATCCTCGCCGCCGCCAACGCCCTGCTCGACTACACGCAGGAAACGCAGGTCGACATGATGCCCTTCATCCTGCCGCTCAAGATCAGGAGCGCGTCGGACTACATCGTGATCGACCCGGCGAGCCGCCGCAACCTCGAGATTTCCGACTCGATCCGCGCCGAAGCGAAGGGGCCGACGCTCTTTTCGGTGCTCGACACCTGCGCGACCTCGATGGGCAGCCGCGAGCTGCGCCGCTGGCTCAACCTGCCGCTGAGGGACGCCGCCGAAGCCCGCCGCCGCCAGAGCGGCGTCGAGGCGCTCGTCAACGACAGCACCTTCGCGTCTGAGCTCAAGGGCGCGCTTGCCGAGCTTCCCGACGTGGAGCGCACGGCAAGCCGCATCGCGCTCGGCACGGTGCGCCCCAAGGAACTTGCGGCGCTCCGGGACTCGCTCCCCGCCGCAGCGGCGATCTCTGCGCTCCTCAGGGACCGCCCCGAGCCGTGGCTGAGCGAAGCGGCCGCCAAGCTCAGCCTCCCCGGCGAAATCGGCGAGCTGCTCAAGAAGGCCCTCCTCGACGAGCCCGCGACGCTCCTTCGCGAGGGCGACGTGATCCGCAGCGAATACAGCGAGGAGCTGCGCACGCTTCGCGAACTGCGCGACAACACGGGCGCGTTCCTCATGGAATTCGAGAACCGCGAAAAGGCGGCGACCGGCATCAACACCCTCCGCGTCGAGTACAACCGCGTGGCCGGCTTTTACATCGAAGTGCCCAAGGGCCAGGCCGACAAGGTGCCCGTCACCTACCACAGGAAGCAGACGTTGAAAAACGTCGAGCGCTTCATCACGCCGGAGCTCAAGGGCTTCGAAGACAAGGCGATCTCCGCCCAGGAGCGCTCCGCCGCGCTCGAGCGCGAGCTCTACACGAAGCTCGTCGCCTCGCTCGCGCCCCACGTGAGCGCCCTGATGGCCGCCGCCAAGGCGGCAGCGGGGCTTGACGCCGCGTCGGCCCTGGCGGCCCACGCCGCCGAGCGCGGCTGGGTGAAGCCGGAGCTCACCGACGCGCCCGGGATCTACCTGAAGAAACTGCGCCACCCCGTGGTCGAGACGACGATCGAGACCTATGTGCCGAGCGACTGCTCGCTCGGCGACGGACGGCGCTGCCTCATCATCACCGGCCCCAACATGGGCGGCAAGTCGACCTACATGCGCGCCGTGGCGCTCATCGCCATCCTCGCCTGGGCGGGCTCCTTCGTGCCCGCCGAAGCGGCGAGCATCGGCCCGATCGACCGCATCCACACGCGCATCGGCGCATCGGACGACCTCGCGGGCGGCCGCTCCACCTTCATGGTCGAGATGACCGAGGCGGCGGCGATCCTGCACCAAGCGACCGACCGCTCGCTCGTGCTGATGGACGAGATCGGCCGCGGCACGGCGACGTTCGACGGCTTGTCGCTCGCGGCCGCGATCGCCGAGGAGCTCGTGCGCACCACGCGCTGCCTCACGCTCTTTGCGACGCACTACTTCGAGCTCACGCGGCTTGCGGCCTCCGTGAAGGAAGTCGCCAACGTCCACGTCTCCGCGGTGAAGAGCAAGTCGAAGATCGTCTTCCTGCACGAAGTCAAGGACGGCCCGGCGAGCCAGAGCTTCGGCATCGCCGTCGCGCAGCTCGCGGGCGTGCCCGCGCCCGTCGTGCGGCGCGCCAAGGGCATGCTCCTGAAGCTCGAAAGTTCGAAGAAAGCGGCCAAGGCGCCGCAGGCCGACCTCTTCGGCGAAGGGCTCTTCATTGACGAGCCCGATCCCGCCCCGATCATCGAGGAGGACGAGGCCGCGCAGGGCTTGTCCGAAGAGGCCGAGAACTTCATCGAGAGCACCGCCGAGCTCGACGTCGACAGCCTGAGCCCCCGCGAGGCGCTCGCGAAGCTCTATGAGATCAAGGCCGCCGCGCAGAAGCTGAAAGCCTGAACCCCAGGCCCGGAGCGCCCGCAGGCGGCGTTCCGAATGCTTCGGCGGACAAACCCGCTACAATAGTCAGCATTATTCGACAAATCGGCGCGGGCCTTCGTCCGCCCCATAAAAAAACGGAATCCAGCACAATGAGAGAGGATTGCCCTCATGTGGATGAGGAAGAGCTCTTCCGGAACATCCATCACCATATCCTCAGCCAGGCCAAGGCCGGCGAGCGCCTTGACACCGAAACGGAACTCGCCGAGCGCTTCCACGTAACGCGCTACAAGGTGCGCAAGGCACTGAGCGTCCTTTCGCAGATGGGCGTCGTCGACCGCGCGCCGAAGCGCGGCATGACGCTCAACAGCCTCGGCCCCAAGAACCTCTCCACGCAGATCCAGGTGCAGATGGACATTGCGAACTTCGACATCCGCGAGTTCATCGAGGCGCGCCAGCTGATCGAGGTGGACATCATCCCGCTCGCCATCCGCCGCATGACGCCGGCGCTGCTCGGCCGCCTCGAGGATACGATCGACAACATCGAGGCACACGCCAACGACCGCGATGAGGCGGACCGCTGGGACCGCGAGTTCCACCTGCTGCTACTCGAAGCGTGCGGCAACCGCGTGCTGCAGGTCTTCTCCGCCGCGCTCGTGACCTATTTCGAGAAGACGACCGACAAGCTGCCGCGCAACAACCCGCAGGTTTTCATCGACATCGCGCACAAGGAGCGCGACCTCCTCAACGCCATCAAGGAAGGCCGTGAGGAGGATGCGAAGACGCTCCTGAGGAACTACCTCGGCGAGCAGGTCGAGCTCCTCAGGGACCACTGAAGCGGTCTCTGAAGCCACATAACAAACAAGGGCGCGTCCTCCCGAAGCGGGGCCGCGCCCTTTTTCTGTCAGCTGTTCCAAGCCCAAGCCGCCTCCGGGCGGCTAACTTTTTGCCGACCTAATACGACAAAACCCCGGCACCTTGCGGTGTCGGGGTTCTGCATTGGGGAGCCTGACGATGTCCTACTTTCACTGGAAATACAACCAACTATCATCGGCGATAAGACGTTTCACTGTCCTGTTCGGAATGGGAAGGAGTGGGACCGTCTCTCTATGGTCATCAGGCAAGGGCTTTGTCCTTGCGGACGAATCCTTTGGAAGAAAAAAACGAAGCGCTTTTCTCAAGCTGCGCTTGCTTTCTTGATTCTTTCTGAAGCTCCCTTTCAGAGCAAAAGCTTCACGGTTATAGGATCAAGCTGCACGAGCAATTAGTATCGGTTAGCTGAGCGCCTCGCAGCGCTTGCACACCCGACCTATCAACGTCCTGGTCTCGAACGACTCTTCAGGGAGGTCAAGCCTCCAGGAAGACTTATCTTCAGGCGAGTTTCCCGCTTAGATGCTTTCAGCGGTTATCTCTTCCCCACATAGCTACCCGGCGGTGCCACTGGCGTGACAACCGGTACACCAGAGGTGAGTCCACTCCGGTCCTCTCGTACTAGGAGCAGCCCCTGTCAATCTTCCAGCGCCCACGGCAGATAGGGACAAAACTGTCTCACGACGTTTTAAACCCAGCTCACGTACCTCTTTAAATGGCGAACAGCCATACCCTTGGGACCGGCTTCAGCCCCAGGATGAGATGAGCCGACATCGAGGTGCCAAACACCGCCGTCGATATGAACTCTTGGGCGGTATCAGCCTGTTATCCCCAGAGTACCTTTTATCCGTTGAGCGATGGCCCTTCCATGCAGAGCCACCGGATCACTATGACCTACTTTCGTATCTGCTCGACTTGTCGGTCTCGCAGTCAAGCACGCTTTTGCCATTGCA
Source organism: Burkholderia sp. (assembly GCA_047777475.1). Lineage (GTDB taxonomy): Bacteria > Pseudomonadota > Gammaproteobacteria > Burkholderiales > Burkholderiaceae_F > Sutterella. The sequence goes on along the minus strand of JBKEET010000001.1, from coordinate 348,900 downwards.
CTATCAGCACGATTTCCGACCGTACCTAGCGTACCTTCGCACTCCTCCGTTACCCTTTAGGAGGAGACCGCCCCAGTCAAACTTCCCGCCATGCACGGTCCCCGGACAGGATTACTGTCCAAGGTTAGAACCTCAAACAAATCAGGGCGGTATTTCAACGACGCCTCCGACAGAACTGGCGTCCTGTCATCACCGGCTCCCGCCTATCCTACACAGATCGGTTCAAAGTCCAATGCAAAGCTGCAGTAAAGGTTCATGGGGTCTTTCCGTCTAGCCGCGGGGAGATTGCATCATCACAAACACTTCAACTTCACTGAGTCTCAGGAGGAGACAGTGTGGCCATCGTTATGCCATTCGTGCAGGTCGGAACTTGCCCGACAAGGAATTTCGCTACCTTAGGACCGTTATAGTTACGGCCGCCGTTTACTGGGACTTCGATCAGAGGCTTGCACCTCATCAATTAATCTTCCAGCACCGGGCAGGCATCACACCCTATACGTCGACTTTCATCTTTGCAGAGTGCTGTGTTTTTAATAAACAGTCGCAGCCACCGATTCTCTGAGACCGCTTCGCGCTGCGGGAGTTTCTCCCTTCACGCTAAGGCGGCACACCTTATCCCGAAGTTACGGTGTCAATTTGCCGAGTTCCTTCTCCTGAGTTCTCTCAAGCGCCTGAGCATATTCAGCTCGCCCACCAGTGTCGGTTTACGGTACGGTCACCGCTGAACTGGAGCTTAGAGGCTTTTCCGGGAAGCACATCAGGCCGCTTCGGAACAAAATGTCCCTCGAGCCTTTGCCTCGGAGATGCGCCGGCGGATTTGCCTGCCGGCCTCCTACGCTCGTCAGCCGGGATATCCAACACCCGGTCGACCGTCAATGCTCCGTCCCCCCTTCGCATTCAGCGGCGGTTCGGAAATATTAATCCGATTCCCATCAGTTACGCTTATCAGCCTCACCTTAGGGGCCGACTCACCCTGCTCCGATGAACGTAGAGCAGGAAACCTTGGGCTTGCGGCGAGCGGGCTTTTCACCCGCTTTAACGTTACTCATGTCAGCATTCGCACTTCTGATACCTCCAGCGGACCTTGCGGTCCGCCTTCGCAGGCTTACAGAACGCTCCCCTACCACTCACGCTTCAGCAGCATGAATCCGCGGCTTCGGTTATCGACTTAGCCCCGTTACATCTTCCGCGCAGGAAGACTCGATCAGTGAGCTATTACGCTTTCTTTGAAGGATGGCTGCTTCTAAGCCAACTTCCTGACTGTCTTAGCCTTCCCACTTCGTTTTCCACTTAGCCGATATTAGGGACCTTAGCCGGCGGTCTGGGTTGTTTCCCTTTTGAGTCCGGACGTTAGCACCCGGTGCTCTGTCTCCCGTGCTCATGCTTCCCGGTATTCGGAGTTTGCCATAGTTTGGTAAGACGCCATGTCCCCTAGCTATAACAGTGCTCTACCCCCGGGAGCCATACACGAGGCACTACCTCAATAGTTTTCGGGGAGAACCAGCTATCTCCAGATTTGTTTAGCCTTTCACCCCTATCCGCAGCTCATCCGCTAATTTTGCAACACTAGTCAGTTCGGCCCTCCAATGTGTGTTACCACATCTTCAGCCTGGCCGTGGATAGATCATCTGGTTTCGGGTCTACGCCCAACGACTCAATCGCTCTGTTCGAACTCGCTTTCGCTGCGCCTCCCCTACTCGGTTAGGCTTGCCATTGAACGTAAGTCGCTGACCCATTATGCAAAAGGTACGCAGTCACCCCGAAGGGCTCCTACTGTTTGTATGTATGCGGTTTCAGAATCTGTTTCACTCCCCTGCCGGGGTTCTTTTCGCCTTTCCTTCACAGTACTGGTTCACTATCGGTCGATCACGAGTATTTAGCCTTGGAGGATGGTCCCCCCCGTCTTCGGACAGGATGTCACGTGTCCCGCCCTACTTGTCGCATGCTCAGTACCGCAGCTCGCTTTTCCCGTACGGGGCCATCACCCTCTGTGGCCGGCCTTTCCAGACCGTTCCGGTAATTAAGCTGCTATCACATGCAGGCTGCTCCGATTTCGCTCGCCGCTACTTTCGGAATCTCGGTTGATTTCTTTTCCTGGAGCTACTTAGATGTTTCAGTTCGCTCCGTTCGCCTTCCGGACCTATGTATTCAGTCCGGAATACCTGCAAAGCAGGTGAGTTCCCTCATTCGGAGACCTGCGGATCAAAGCCCATTTGCCGGCTCCCCGCAGCTTTTCGCAGGCTGTCGCGTCCTTCATCGCCTGTGATCGCCAAGGCATCCGCCACATACACTTAGTCGCTTGATCCTATAACCCTGAGGCCTTTTGCCCTTCAGGGTCACAAGCAACCTATAACGTGTAGATATCGCTGATATCTCTGATTCTTGAGAACTTCAATGAATCAATGAATGCAATCACAACCCGTCAGTCTGTCTGCACCGTCATCTCATCGACCGGCGCACGGACAAGACTGAACGCTTCGTTTCTTTCCAAATTGTTAAAGAGCAAAAACTCAATTCTCACGAACTGATAAGTGTGAACACCGGAGCGGAATCCCGAGGCGGGACTTCCTTTTCTCTCTGTAAAGGAGGTGATCCAGCCGCACCTTCCGGTACTGCTACCTTGTTACGACTTCACCCCAGTCATGAAATCCACCGTGGACGCCGCCCTCCTTGCGGTTAGGCAAACGTCTTCAGGTAAACCTCACTCCCATGGTGTGACGGGCGGTGTGTACAAGACCCGGGAACGTATTCACCGCGGCATGCTGATCCGCGATTACTAGCGATTCCGACTTCATGCAGTCGAGTTGCAGACTGCAATCCGGACTACGATCGGTTTTCTGGGATTAGCTCCGCCTCACGGCTTAGCTGCCCTCTGTTCCGACCATTGTATGACGTGTGAGGCCCTAGCCATAAGGGCCATGAGGACTTGACGTCATCCCCACCTTCCTCCGGTTTATCACCGGCAGTCTCACTAGAGTGCTCTTGCGTAGCAACTAGTGACAAGGGTTGCGCTCGTTGCGGGACTTAACCCAACATCTCACGACACGAGCTGACGACAGCCATGCAGCACCTGTGTTCAGATTCCCTTGCGGGCACTCCCTAATCTCTTAAGGATTCCTGACATGTCAAGGCTAGGTAAGGTTTTTCGCGTTGCATCGAATTAATCCACATCATCCACCGCTTGTGCGGGTCCCCGTCAATTCCTTTGAGTTTTAATCTTGCGACCGTACTTCCCAGGCGGTCTACTTCACGCGTTTGCTTCGTTACCAAGGCTATAAAAGCCCCAACAACCGGTAGACATCGTTTAGGGCGTGGACTACCAGGGTATCTAATCCTGTTTGCTCCCCACGCTTTCGTACATGAGCGTCAGTCGCATCCCAGGGGACTGCCTTCGCCATTGGTGTTCTTCCAAATATCTACGCATTTCACTGCTACACTTGGAATTCCATCCCCCTCTGATGAACTCTAGCCCTGCAGTCATAAATGCCATTCCCAGGTTAAGCCCGGGGATTTCACATCTATCTTACAGAGCCGCCTGCGCACGCTTTACGCCCAGTAATTCCGATTAACGCTTGCACCCTACGTATTACCGCGGCTGCTGGCACGTAGTTAGCCGGTGCTTATTCTTCAGGTACCGTCAGCAGACGCTGTTGTTCACAGCGTCCTTTTCGTCCCTGACAAAAGCAGTTTACAATCCGAAGACCTTCATCCTGCACGCGGCATGGCTGGATCAGGGTTGCCCCCATTGTCCAAAATTCCCCACTGCTGCCTCCCGTAGGAGTCTGGGCCGTATCTCAGTCCCAATGTGGCTGGTCGTCCTCTCAGACCAGCTACCGATCGTCGCCTTGGTAAGCCTTTACCTCACCAACAAGCTAATCGGGCATCGGCCGCTCCAATTGCGCGAGGTCTTGCGATCCCCCGCTTTCACCCTCAGGTCTCATGCGGTATTAGCTAATCTTTCGACTAGTTATCCCCCACAAAAGGACACGTTCCGATGTATTACTCACCCGTGCGCCACTCGCCGCCGGGGAGCAAGCTCCCCGCGCTGCCGTTCGACTTGCATGTGTAAAGCATGCCGCCAGCGTTCAATCTGAGCCAGGATCAAACTCTTTAGTTCAATCTCTGTTATCGCTCTCGCCGGAATTGAAAGAAAATGGTTAATTTCCTTTCGGCTTTCCTTAAAGCGCGATCATCGTAATTTCGGAAGCCTTTCGCTTCGGAAACCGCCGATGTTCACGCTTATCGGTTCGTTTGAATCAAATTTTTAAAGAGCCGCTTCTTTTCGGAAGCGCAGATTGTTAAGTTTACTCAACTCTTCAATCTTTGTCAAGTTCAAAAAACTTGGCGGAAAAAATTGCTGAGCGGTGAAGCTCAGCGAGTGCGTATTAAACACGGTTTATTTCGGACTGTCAAGGACGCCCGGCAAAATACCCTTTATGCGGTATTGTCCCTCCCCGGCCCGGCCTCGCTTCAGTCTTCGCCGTTGGGTGCCTTGGGGAAAAGCGCTTCGATAAACCCGAAATTGCGCCAGTCGGTGATGCGCATCGGATAAAGGATGCCTTCGAGGTGGTCGAACTCGTGCTGCACGACTCGCGCGTGCATGCCGGAAACCCGCCTTTCGATCACATTGCCCTGCAGGTCGAAGCCGCGGTAGCGGATCTGCTCGGCCCGATCGACGCGCCCCCTCATCCCCGGAAGCGAGAGGCACCCTTCCCAGCCGTTCTGCGTTGCAGTGCCGATCACTTCGATTTCCGGGTTGATGAGGACCGTTCTCGGCACGCCCGGCGCGTCTTCCCTGCCGAAGCAGATCATCCGCAGCGAGACGCCGAGCTGCGGCGCGGCGATGCCGATGCCGCCCTCCTCGGCCATGGTGTCCCACATATCGGCGGCGAGCGCCCGAATCTCGGGCGCGCACGGATCCTCGACGGGCCTCGCTACTTCGGTGAGCACGTCGGCACCCATCAGCATCACCCGGCGCTTCACGGCTTCATCCCCTTCATCGCCGCCGCGGCGATCCTCACCGCACGGCCGATGCCCGCCTTCTGCAGCGCGGCCATTTTCTCGAGCGAAATGCCTTCCGAGCTGTCGCCGAGGCCCGCCGCCCAGTTGACCGAGAGGCAGATGCCGGCATACGGCAGCCCGAGCTCGCGGGCGAGCGCGCATTCCGGATAGAGCGTCATGCCGAACATGTCGGCGCCGTCGCGCACGCAGCGCTTCACTTCGGCGGCCGTCTCGAGCCTCGGGCCCTGCATGCAGGCATAGGTGCCGCCGATGCGGACGTCTTCGCCGAGCGCCTCCGCCGCATCGGCGAGCCGGCGCCGCAGCCCTTCGTCGAACGGCTTCGTCATGTCGGCGTGCATCATGCCTTCGGAGAAATCGTCGTGATAAGTGACCTCGCGCCCCCAGGTGTAATCGATGAGCTGGTCGGGCAGCGCGATGCGCCCGGGCGGCAGGTCGGACGCGGCGCCGCCCACCGTCGCCACGGCGAAGACGCCTTCCGCGCCGGCCTGATTGAGCGCCCAGAGATTGGCCCTCGCGGGCACGCGGTGCGGCGCGAACTGGTGCCGCACGCCGTGGCGGTAAAGGAAACGCAGGGCGCGCCTTCGAGGCGGCCGAAAATGAGCGGCGACGAGCACGGCCCGTAGGGCGTCTCGACAGTCTCTTCCCGCCGGTCGGTGAAGCTTAGCGAATCGTCGAACCCCGATCCGCCGATCAATGCAAACATGCTGTGTGTCTCCAAACTCTTGTCCGCCTGCGGGCGGACAGCGTGAAGCGATCCTAGCATACGCAAAGCGGGCCGCAGCCCCTTATTCGGGAACCGCGGCCCGCCCTGGCGGTTCGCTCCGGCTTATGGCCGCCTCAGACCCAGCCTTTCGCGCGGAACTCCTTGAGCTTGCCGACGAGATACTTCGTCTCGTCGGGCGTGCCGAACGAGATGCGGCACCACGTATCAGCCGGCGGGAACGGACGCCCGACGACGATGTTTTCGGCGCGCATGCGATCGGCAAAGGGCTTCAGCGGTGCCTTCAGGTCGACGAAAATGAAGTTCGCCTGGCTCGGGATGTAGTGCAGCTTCAGCTCGTCGAAAGCGGCCGAAAGGATCTTTCTCGATTCGGCGTTGCTGTCGCGGCTCGCCTTCAGGAATTCCTTGTCGGAGAGCTCGCTTAAGGCCGCTTCGATCGCGGGCGCGTTCATCATCTCCTCGTAGGCGACGCGGTCGCGCAGGCGGTTGATCACCTTGGGCTGCGCGTAGGCAAAGCCGAGGCGCATGCCGGCCATAGCGAAGATCTTCGAGAAGGTCTTGAGCACGATCACGTTGTCGAGCCCTTCGGCGACGAGCGTCTCGGCGGAGACAAAGGACGAATCGGTCACAAACTCGCGGTAGGCCTCGTCGATCACAAAGACGGTGTCGGCCGGCTTCGAGCGGATCCAGTCGGTGAGCGCCTTGCAGTCGCAAATGCTCGCCGTGGGATTGTTGGGGTTTGGGCAGTAAATGATGGAAAACCCATACCACTTTTCGACGGCCTGGCGCATCGCCGGGATATCGACCGTCCAGTCGGGGAGCATCTTCACGCTCACAACGGGAACGCCGTTGCGGCCCGCCACGTCGGCGCTGTCGCTGTAGGTGAGCTCGGGCACGAAGAGGCGCGTGTCGGGCGAGGCATAGGCTTCGATCGCGGCGCGGATGGCCTCGGAAGAGCCGTGCGTCACGAGCACATTCTCGGGCTTGGCGCCGACGTAGGCTCCGCAGGCCGCCTTGAGTTCCATGAAACGCGCGTCCGCATAGCGGTTGCCGACGGCGCAGCCCTTGGCCGCGGCTTCCACGGCTTTCCTGCTCATGCCCATCGGGTTTTCGTTGAAGTTCAAATAAAGAGGATGATCCTTCGTCGGCGGAACGAAGGCGGCGGGCTTTTCAGCGGCCGATGCCGCTGGAGTCAGGCCGGCGGCAAAGGCGGCGGCAGCCGTGCCCGAAAACGACAGGAAAGTGCGTCTGTTCATGGAAGTGTCTCCGTAATATCCGCCGAAGCGGAAAGGAAAAAGAGATGAAAAGCGACATTCGCTTCCGAGATGCAGATTAAAAAATTTACGGAGATTTGATGTACTTTAAAGAACCTAGATTTGCAGGATTTTTGCTGTTGAACAGCTAAGGTCGGCAGTATCTTTTAAGCCCTCTGAACTAGCACTAATCACGTTGAATAATGCACCCCGTTGCGCGCAACAAAAAACACGACAGCTGTGCTGCGGCCGGCGCGGCCGCGAGCCGATTTTCGGCTTCACCGGGTGCCCTGTGCGGTTTTGGGATCGCTGAATCTCTTTACCCTCAGCCCTTCGCGCGGAACTCCTCGAGCTTCTTGACGAAGTGCTTCGTCCCACTCGCGCGTGACGAGTGAGATTCGGCACCGCGTATCGGCCGGTTTCTTGCAAATCCGGTCGGCGAAAGCCTCGAAGTCATAGAGACTCGCCATGGGATTGTTGGGTTAGGCAGTTGACGTTCTCTCCGCCGTGAACGGCGGAGATTTTCTACGGAGTCAGCAGCTTGCGCTGCTGATCTCTTCGATGGATTCCTGCTGCTGATTCGGCGCCGGCTTTTTAAACCGGCCCGAATTCACTCGAGTCCGAGCATTCGCCTCGGGCTCCCCACAGGCTAACGAGCTTCGTCCGCGCTCTTTGATGTTGACCGCAGCCACCGCGTCTGCGTTTCCATGATGTCCGCAGGAAACGCATTTGAACAATGCCTGCGTCCTGCGGTTGTCTTTGGAAACGCAGCCGCATATCGGACAGGTGCGGCTTGTGTCCTGCGGCGGCACTTTATAAACGTGTCCGCCGAGTCTCAATGCTTTCCAATCGAGCTTGGAGAAGAATATTCCCCAACCCTGATCGAGAATGGACCGGTTGAGACCGCTCTTTTGTGCAACGTTGTGCCCCGGCTCTTCAGCAGTTCCCTTCGCCGATGCCGTCATGTCCTGGATCTTCAGGTCTTCTCTGAATATTTCTGCGTGGTTCTTGCAGATTTCCAGCGAGACCTTTTCGATAAAGTCACGGCGAACATTGGCGATGTGCTGGTGAAGCCTGGCAATCGATGCTTTTTGCTTGCGCCAATTTTTTCCGTATTTCTGCATTCGCGCGAGCCTGCGCTGCATCCAGGCGAGCTTTTAAGATTTTTCTTGAGCGGCGCGCACGGCTTGAAGAATGTGCCGTCGGAAAGCGTGCAGAATCGGACGCAGCCCATGTCAATGCCGACGCTGCTTCCGGCATGGGCATGCCTGGGAGGTTCCGCTTCGTATTCGGTTTGGATTGACATGTGCCATCCGTCAGCTTTACGGGAAACCGTTATGTTTTTGGCCTTGCCTTTAATGAAACGGCTTCTTCGGTACTTAACCCAGCCGATGCTGGGCAGGTAGACCTGCCTGCGGCCTTCGTCAATCTTGAAGTGCTGCGGGTAGCGAAACGAGTCCGTGGCCGCGAATTTCCTGTGCTTTTTCGGGTAAGCCGCAAGACCCTTGAAAAAAATTTTGGAAACTGGCCAGCAGGTCAATCAGCGATTGCTGGAGAACCTGAGCGTTGTTTCCTTCAGCCAAGGATTCTGCTGCTTCCAAACAAGCAGTTCGGTGCAAAGCTTGGACAAGTTGATATGGAAGTTGGGATCCGCAAGCCGACGCTCCTTATTCCATTCGAGCCCTTGGTTGTACACCCAGCGCGCACAGCCGGCGAAGCGACTCAGTTTCCTGGCCTGAGCTCCGTCGGGTTTCAGCTTGCATACAAAGGCTTGGCGAATAAGCATGCCTTAACTATACATGCTTTATCAAAAGAAGATACGATTTGAGCGACGATTCCCGAAAGGCCTGGCATATTCCGCTCTTGATATTCAAGAAGTACACTGAAAATCAGGAAACCAGCCTAAAGCCCGCGATTTATATCTCCGCCGGGAACAATGGAGTTTTACGCCGCAGCCAGGCAAAATCCGCAGCGGAAAAAATTGGAAGGCGATATCCGCTTCTGAGATGCAGATTTATTAAACGCCCTGAGAAGGCAGGCACTTTAAAAACCTTAGGTTCGCATTTTCCCCTGTCGGACAGTGCAGGCCGGCTGTGTCGTGCCTTTTAAGCCCTCCAAATCAGCCAGCGCCGCATTGGAAGCCGCTCCTCCACGCGCACCCAAAAAAGCGCGCCGTCTGCAACGTGGGCAGGCGGCGCACTTTGAAGCGAAGTCCGGGACCGCTCCGGGCGCGCAGGCGAGCCGGCATTCCGGCTGCGCCGCGCGGCCTCTGCGGCCCAAGGGCTACGGGTCTTTAGACCCAGCCCTTCGCGCGGAACTCCTTGAGCTTCTTGACGAAGTACTTCGTCTCGTCGGGCGTGCCGAGCGAGATGCGGCACCACGTGTCGGCCGGCGGGAACGGACGGCCGACGAGGATGTTTTCGCCGCGCATGCGGTCGGCGAAGGCCTTCAGCGGCGCCTTAAGGTCGACGAACATGAAGTTCGTCTGGCTCGGGATGTAGTGGAGCTTCAGCTCGTCGAAGGCGGCAGAGAGAATCTTGCGTGCTTCGGCGTTGCTGTCGCGGCTCGCCTTCAGGAACTCCTTATCGCCGAGCTCGCTTAAGCCGGCTTCGATCGCGGCCGTGCTCATCATCACCTCGTAGGCGACGCGGTCGCGCAGGCGGCGGATGACCTTGGGCTGCGCGTAAGCAAAGCCGAGGCGCATGCCGGCCATGGCGAAGATCTTCGAGAAGGTCTTGAGCACGATCACGTTGTCAAGGCCTTCGGCGACGAGCGTCTCAGCGGAGACAAACGACGGATCGTCGACGAACTCGCCGTAGGCTTCGTCAATCACGAACATCGTGCCGGCCGGCTTGGAGCGGATCCAGTCGTTCAGCGCCTTGCAGTCGCACAGGCTCGAAGTGGGGTTGTTCGGATTTGGGAGGTACACAATCGAGAAGCCGTACCACTGGTCAACAGCCTTGCGCATCGCGGGAATATCGACCGTCCAGTCGCCCTTCATCTTGACGCGCACGACGGGAATGCCGTTGCGGCCCGCCACGTCGGCGCCGTCGCTGTAAGTGAGCTCGGGCACGAAGAGGCGCGCATCGGGCGAGGCGTAGGCTTCGATCGAGGCGCGGATCGCTTCGGAGGAGCCGTGCGTCAGGAGAACGTTTTCGGGCTTGGCGCCGACGTAAGCGGCGCAGGCCTTCTTCAGGTCCCCAAAGCGCAGGAACGCGTAGCGGTTGCCGTGGGCACAGGCCTTGTTCGCCGCCTCAATGGCTTTCTTGCTCATGCCCATCGGGTTTTCGTTGAAGCACAGCAGGAGAGGCTTGTCCTTCGTCGGGGAAACGAAGGCGGAGGGCTTTTCCGCGGCCGATGCCGCCGAAGGCATGCCGGCGGCAAGAGCGGCGGCGGCCGTTCCCGAGGCCGCCAGGAAAGTGCGTCTGTTCATTTTTTTCTCCAAATATCCGCCGAGGCGGAAAAGTAAGAAGCGCATGCGCGCTTCGGACAGAACAGATTTAGCAAATTTCCTGCGTTTTCGATACCTCTAAAGTTCTCGATCTGACGGTGTTTTGCGTGCGGGCAGTGCAAATCGGCACTACCTTTTAAGCACTCCGCCCTAGGGGCGGCACTTTTGAAAAAGCGTGTTAAAAAAGCGTGCCCTGCTCTCCGCCGCCCTCTTCGCTGCCGGCCTCCGGCGCGGGCTTGCCCGCAAGCATCGCCAGCAGGTCCTCTTCGCCGATCACCTTCACGCCGAGCGCGTGCGCCTTGTCGAGCTTGCTGCCCGCCTCGGCGCCGGCCACAACGTAGTCGGTGCGCTTCGAAACGGAGCCCGACACCTTGGCGCCCGCGGCGATGAGCCGGTCCTTGGCCTCGTCGCGCGTCATGTGCGGCAGCGTTCCCGTGAGAACGAACGTCTTGCCGGCAACGGGACTCTCTTCGTCTGCTTTCTTCGGCTCCGCGGCGGGCCATTCGACGCCCGCTTCGATCAGCTCCCGGATGACGGTTTGGTTATGCGGCTCGCTGAAGAAGGCTTTCACGCTCTCGGCGATCGTCTCGCCCACGTCCTCGACCTGAAGGAGGTCTTCGACCGTCGCCGCCTCGAGATTGGCGAGCGTGCCGAAATGCTGCGCCAGGTCGAGCGCCGTCGCCTCGCCGACGTGCCGGCAGCCGAGCGCGAAGATGAAGCGCGCAAAGGTCGTGTGCTTCGCCTTCTCGATGCTCGCGAGCAGGTTGTCCGCGGCCTTCGGGCCCATGCGGCGCTTGGGCTTAGGATCCTTGGCGGTGGCGAGCGTCGGCGCGGTGAGCGCCTCGTGGGTGAGCCGGAAGATGTCGGCCGGCGTCTCGAGGAGCTTTTCCTCGACGAGCATGTCGACGATCTTCTCGCCGAGCCCGTCGATGCCCATGGCGCGGCGCGACGCGAAATGCACGATAGCAAGCTTGCGCTGCGCGGGGCAGTAGAGGCCGCCCGTGCAGCGCGTGTCCTTTTCTTCCTCGTCGCGGATCGTCGCCGAACCGCAGACCGGGCAGACCTTGGGCATCTCGAAAGGCACCGTGCCTTCGGGACGGCGCTCGTGGAGCACGCGGAGCACCTCCGGGATCACGTCGCCCGCGCGGCGCACCACGACGGTGTCGCCGGCCCGCAGGTCGAGACCGCGGATATGGTCTTCGTTGTGCAGCGTGGCGTTCGAGACCGTCGCGCCGCCCACGAAAACGGGCTTGAGGCGCGCGACGGGCGTGAGCTTGCCGGTGCGCCCGACCTGGATGTCGATCGCTTCGCAGACGGTGAGCGCCTCCTCGGGCGGGTACTTGTGCGCGCAGGCCCAGCGCGGCTCGCGCGCGAGGAAGCCGAGCCGGTCCTCAAGGGCAAGGTCGTTCACCTTGTAGACGACGCCGTCGATCTCAAAGGGCAGGCTCGGTCGGACGGCGGCGATTTCGTCGTGAAAGGCCGCCAGCGGCGCGGGCCCCTTGACGACCCTGCGGTGCTTGGCGACCGGGAAGCCCAAGGACTGCAGCCGGTCGAGCAGCGCGCTCTGCGTCGGTGCGAAGCCCGCCGCGCCGCCCGTCACCTCGCCGAGGCAGTAGGCGTAGAAATGCAGCGTGCGCTGCGCGGTCACCTTGGGATCAAGCTGGCGGAGCGTGCCCGCGGCAGCGTTGCGCGGATTGACGAACGTCTTCTGCCCCTTGGCAAGCTGCGCGCGGTTGAGCGCCTCGAAGTCGTCCTTGTGCATGATGACCTCGCCCCTCACCTCGAGCACGTCGGGCACCTCGCCCTTGATCCTCAGCGGGATCGTGCGGATGGTCTTCACGTTGTCGGTGACGTCCTCGCCCGTGATGCCGTCGCCGCGCGTCGCGGCGCTCACCAGAACGCCCTTTTCGTAGCGCAGGCTCGTCGCGAGCCCGTCGAACTTCATTTCGCAGTCGTACTCGACGGGCGGGTCGTCGTCGGTGAGGCCGAGCTCGTTGCGCACGCGCCTGTCGAACGCGTAGGCGCCCTGGTCGGAGAAGTCGGTTTCGGTGTGAATCGAGAGCATCGGCACGCGGTGCACGACCTTGGCAAGGTCGGAGCGGGCCGCGCCGCCCACGCGCGAGGTGGGCGAAACGGGGCTCTTAAGCTCCGGGAAGCGCTCTTCGAGCGCCTTGAGCTCGTTGAAGACGCGGTCGTACTCCGAGTCGGGAACGCTCGGATTGTCCTCCACGTAGTATTCGTAATCCCAGCGCTCGACGAGCTCCTGAAGTTCCTTCATGCGCGCGGGCGCTTCCTCCGGGGGAAGCGCCGCGGCGGCAGCGCGGCCGAACAAATCCGGGGCCGTCTCTTCGTTGCTGCTCATAAAACCGTACTCCTGCGGCAGACAGTGAAAAGCCCGCCGCGCGCGGCGGCTTTGGCGGCCGGAGGCTGTCGGCGGGCTGGCGGAAAACTATTTTAGATGAGGCTCTCAGCCGGCGCTCCTCGAGAAGAGCGTGCGCGCGCGGTCGGAGCCGGAGTGCACGCCGCTGGCGGCCATCTGGGCGGCCTTCTTCTCGATGTCCTGCTGGATCATCATGGCGCCGGCGGCGTCGATCGGGTTCATGCCGAAGTCGACCCAGACGCAGCTGAGGCGATTGGCGAGGTGGTTCGCCATCGAGAAAAACTTCTTGAGGTCGCCGCGCGCGAGGTTGACAAGGGGCACGTCGAGCGCCAGGCGCAGGGTGCCGTCGGCCTTCGGGCCGTAGCCGAGCGCCATCAGGGGCTCGCTCGCGCTCGGGTCGGAGTAGTACTCCCAGCGCCCGCTCGCGTGGCGGAAGCCCGCGTCCTTGGCGGCGGCGCCGACAATCTCGGGCGTCAGCACCACTTCCTTGCGCGCCGGGCGGATGATCACTTCGATCGTCTTGTCGTAGTACTTCACGAAAGCGGCGATCTGCTTCGCGTTCTTGAGCGCGTCGGCCATGTCGCACGAGGTGCGCACGTCGGTGACGCACTGCGCGGCGGCCTGCTCCATCGCCTGGTAAAAGCGCGAGGCGGTCTCCTCGTCGAGCACCGCGGCGCGGTTCGCGAGCGCCAGCGTGGCCACAGCGTGCGTGGCGTCGCACGGCACCAGGTGGCCCGGATAGTAAAGGCCGTCGGCCTTCGACTTGCACCAGAGCTTCACCGGCAGCTTCGTGCCGATCGAACGGAGCTGCTGCACGAGCGACTGGATCGCGCCGATCGAGAGCGTCGAGCCGTCGCTCGGCGTGATGTCGAGCACCCACTCGATGCCGAGGTCGACGGGCGGCTTCTCGCGGGCGGCCGTGCGCATGCGGCCCGAGACGTCCTCGGCGGCCTCGCGCTCGGCTTCCTTCTTCTTGTCGGAGGCAATCTTGTCATAGACGGGCGGACGGGCCTGGGGCACATCCGTCTCCTCGGGCTCGCCTTCGGCCGGGCCCAGAGTCGGCTCCGTGCCGAGCGAGGGATCCTTGCGCTCGACAGGGGGCTCGCCGACGTTCCCGTCGTCGAGCACGTCGCGGCTGAGCTTCCTCTTCTCCGCACCCAATTTCTGATTCCGGATCCGCTTGACCTCGCGCCTCGAGCGCCAGAAGAAAAACGCGATGACCGCCGCAGCGGCAATGATCAGGAAAATCTCGGTTTCTGTCATTTGTGAACTCTGATGCGAAGTGGTAACGCAGATTCAGGGGATTTTAGCAAATAAGCGCGCCGCCACCGTGCCCCGGACAGCGGTTTGCGGTCCCTGCTCAGGCCGTCTTCCCGGCCATGCGCACGGCGTTTTCAACGTCGACGCTCACCACGCGGCTGACGCCGGGCTCGCGCATCGTGACGCCGATCAGCGAGCCCGCGTATTCCATCGTCACGCGGTGGTGCGTGATGACGATGAACTGGGTCTGGTCCGACATTTTCGTGCACATGGCGGCGAGGCGCGCCTGGTTGGCCTCGTCGAGCGGGGCGTCCACCTCGTCGAGCAGGCAGAACGGCGCCGGATTGAGCTTGAAGATCGCGAAGACGAGCGCCGTGGCCGCCATCGCCTGCTCGCCGCCCGAGAGCAGCCGCACGCTCGCGTTGCGCTTTCCGGGCGGCTGCGCGCGCACTTCGACGCCCGCCTCGAGGATCTCGTCGCCCGTCATCGTGAGCGAGGCCTCGCCGCCGCCGAAAAGCGTGCGGAACGTCTCGCCGAAGTTGGCGTTGACCTTATCGAACGTCTCCTTGATGCGGGCGCGCGTTTCCGAATCGATGCGGCGGATGGCCGCCTCGAGCGTGGCGATGCCCTTTTCAAGGTCGTCGATCTGCTTCTGCGTCGCCTCGAGCGTGCGGCGCACCGCCTCGAGGTGCTCGAAGGCGGCATGGTTGACGGGCCCGAGCGCGGAAAGCTCGCTGATGAGCCGCAACACCCTCGATCTCACGCTCTGCGCCTTGACGGGGCGGGCCGCCGCTTCGGCGGCGAGCGCCTTGCGGTCGGCCGAAAGCTCATCGAGGCGCTGCGAGAACTGCTCGCGGAGGTTTTCCTTCACCTGGCGCTCGACCTTTTTCACGCCGAGCGCCTCGGTGAGCGGCATCACGGCGCTCTGCGCCTCCCGGAAAGCTTTCTGGCGCTCGGAAAGCGCCTGCTGGGCGGCATCGAGCGCACTCCTCGCCGCGGTTTCGGCCTTTTCGGCCGCCTCGAGCCTCGCGAGGGCGCCGTTGCGCACGCTCTCGTCCTGCGCGGGCTTGATTTCGGAGAGGGTGCGCTCAGCCTGTGCCTTTCGCTCCGCCTCGCGGGCGATGTCGCTCTCGAGCGAGGCGTTGCGCGAGGCGATGAGCGAAATCGCCTCCGCAAGCTGCCGCACGCGGAGCGATGCGAGCTCGCTGCGGCGCACGATCGTCTGCCAAGCGGCGTTCTTCGCCTTCGAAAGCTCCTCGGCGCGAAGCGCGGCGCGCTGCGCGGTCTCGGCCCGGCGGGCCGCTTCCTTGGCTTTTTCCTGCTCTTCGTCGGCGCGATCGAGCGCTTCGTCGGCCGCGGCCTGCGCCTCGGCCTTCTCTTCTTCGAGCGCCCCGCGGCTCTTCTTGAGGTCTTCGAGCCTTTCGCGGTAGGCGGCAAGCCTGGACTGCGCGCGCTCGCTCTCAAGCCTTGCCTTCGAGAGCGAGCTTTCGCCCGCCTTGAGCTTTTCCTCGGCTTTGCGCAGCGCCGCTTCGCGCTCCTCGCTCTGCGTCTTCGCCCTGCCCCGCGCCGCCTCGAGGGCGCCCAAGCCCTCTTCGAGCCCGTAAAGCTCGCGGCGCAGGTTTTCGATTTCCTGCCGGCGCGAAAAAAGCGAAAGCGAGGGATCGGAAGCGGCCCAGATCTGCAGGCCCGAGGCGCTCACCCGGTCGCCTTCGCGCGTGACGAGCACGGCGCCCAGGGGGAGCGCTGAGCGAGCCGCGAGCGCCTCGGCAAGGCTTTCCGCCTTGTAGGCGCCCGAGAGCCAGTCGGCGGCGGCGCACGCGGCGGCGTCGGACTCGGCCGTTACGGCGGAAACGAGCGGCTCGAAGGTGCGTCCCGCCGCGGTGAGCGGCGCGGCGGCTTCGGGCTTCCTGCCCTTCGCGTCGACGAACGTAAGCGGCGCGGGCGGCCTCCTGCCCGCGTAGGCGGCGCCCGCCTCGAGCGCAAAGAGCGCCTTGGCGCGTGCCCGGTCGCCGATCACGGCCTCGGCCGCGGTGACCCACTGCGGGTCGATGCGCAGCGACTCGGCAACGAGCGTGAGCTCATCGAGCCCCTCGGCTTTTTCGAATTCGCCGGCGCTGCCCGAGGCCTCGGCCTTTTTCTGCACGGCCTCGAGCGCCTCGAGCTTCGCGGAGACTTCCTTGGTGCGGGAGAGCGCGGAGAAATATTTTTCGGCGCTTTCTTCCTTGGCGGCGCGCGCTTCTTCGGCGGCCATCGACGCTTCCTCGCGCTGCGCGCGAAGCTCCTCGCATTCTTCCTCGCAGGCGGCGAGCGCCTCTTTAAGCGCCTCGGCCTCGCCGGGCTCGGGACGGTCGAGCTCGCTTTCGGCCTGCGAGAGCCGCTCGATGCGGCGCGCGATCTCTTCGGCGCGGCGCGCGGCCTCGTCGGCCGACGCGCGCGCAAGCTTCGCGGCGGTGTCGGCCTTGGCCGCGAGCGAGCGGGCCGCCTCGGACTGTTCCCTCGCCTCGGCAAGCGCGTCTTCGGCGACGCCCGCCTCCTCTTCGGCGGCGGCCTCGAGCGCGGCGGTTTCCTCGATTTCCTTTTCGGCGGCTTCTTTTTCGGCCTGCTTGGCCTTGAGGCCCTCGGCCGAGGCGGCAAGCTCCGCCTCCTTGGCGCGGGCGGCCTTCTCGGCGAGCGCGAGGTCGCTTCGCGCCCGCTCGGCGCGCTCCGCAAGGCGCTTCTGCTCGGCCTCGGCTTCGGTGAGCGAGCGCTGCGCGTCCCGCAGGTCGGCGGCCGCTTCGGCCGCTTCGCGCTGCCGGTCGGCGGCGGCTTTCTCGAGCCCCTCGAGCGAGGCTTCCGCGGCGGCGGCCTCGGCCTTCTTTTCCTCAATGGCGGCTTCGCCCTCGGCGATCTCGGCGGCGAGCCGGTCGAGCGTCCTGCGCACGTCGTCGTACTGCATCCAGTACCAAAGCGACTCGGCGGCGGTCTTTTCGGCGTTGAGCGCGTTCCACTTGCGGGCCTGCTCGGCTTCGCCCTCGAGCCTTGCGGCCTCCTCGCGCTTCACGCTCTGCATGTCGCTCACGCGCTCGAGGTTGCTCCGCGTCTGCGCGAGCAGCGTCTCGGTCTCGCGGCGCCGCTCGCGGTAAAGCGAGACGCCGGCGGCCTCCTCGAGGTAAACGCGCAGCTCCTCGGGCTTGGCCTTGATGAAATTCGAGATCATGCCCTGCGAGATGATCGCGTAGCTCCGCGGCCCAAGGCCCGTGCCGAGGAACATGTCCTGCACGTCGCGGCGGCGCACGGCCTGGCCGTTGATGTAGTAGGTCGACTGGCCTTCCGAGGTGACCACGCGGCGCACGCTGATGTCGGCGTACTGGCCCCACGGGCCCTTGATGCGCCCGTCGGAGTTGTCGAGCAGCAGCTCGACGCTCGCGCGCCCGAGCGGCTTGCGCGACGAGGAGCCCGCGAAGATCAGCTCCTTCATCGAAGCCGAGCCGCGCAGCTCCGAGACGCGCGCCTCGCCGAGCACCCAGCGCACCGCGTCGATGACATTCGACTTGCCGCAGCCGTTCGGGCCCACGATGCCGACGAGCGGATGCCGCAGCTCGATGAGCGCCGGGTCGGCGAAGCTTTTGAAGCCGGCAAGCTTGATGTGGCGCAGGCGCACGGGAGAAAACCTCGGGAAAAGCGTTAAAAAAGAAGTGGTGTCGGAAGCGTGTATTTTACAGTCCGTCCCGCAAACGCTCCATCTTATAATGTGTCGGCCTTCGGGCGGCGCACGGAGCGCCGCCCCGCAGTGACCAATCCGCCGCCGGCCCCCGGCCGGAAGGAACCGAATATGTTTGAAACCGCACCTCTTCTCGACGACCCCATCCACAATCTGAAAACCGTCCGCGACGTGTTCCGCTGGGCGGTGACCGAGCTCGAGAGCAACGACATTTCCTACGGCCACGGCTCGCCCGACAGCTGGGAGGAAGCCTCCTTCCTGGTGTGCCGCGCGCTGAAGCTCCCCTTCGAGCACTTCGACGCGTTCCTCGACGCCGCGCTCACCCACACCGAGCTCACGCGCCTCGTGAACCTCATCGACCGCCGCGTCAACGAGAAGGTGCCGACCGCCTACCTGCTCCACGAGGCCTGGCTCACCGAGCACCGCTTCTACATCGACGAGCGCGCTCTCATTCCCCGTTCCTACATCGCCGAGCTCCTCCAGGAAGACCTCGCCCCCTGGGTGAGCGATCCCTACGAAGTGAAGAGCGTGCTCGACATGTGCACGGGCTCCGGGTGCCTCGCGATCATCGCGCAGGGCATCTTCCCCAACGCCGCGGTGACGGGCTCCGACCTTTCGGCCGACGCGCTTGAAGTGGCAAAGATCAACCGCCGCGACTACGGCATGGAAGACACGCTCGAGCTCGTGCAGGGCGACCTCTTCGAGAACCTCGCCGGGCGCCGCTTCGAGATCATCCTCTGCAACCCGCCCTACGTCACGCAGGAGAGCATGGACAGGCTCCCGGCCGAATACCGCCACGAGCCCGCCATGGCGCTCGGCGCGGGCGCCGACGGCATGGACATCGTCCGCCGCCTGCTCCCCGAGGCGGCCGACCACCTCACCGAGGACGGCATGATGGTGGTCGAAGTGGGCGACGGCGCACAGGCCGTCGAAGCGGCCTTCCCCGGCCTCGAGCTCACCTGGCTCACCACCTCGGGTGGCGACGACCAGGTCTTCCGCGTGACGCGCAAGGCGCTCGACGCCTATTTCCGCAAGTAAGCATCCCCTCTAACCCCTTACCCTTCAATGCTCAGACTTCTCAACGTCGCGCTCGCGCGCGGCACGCGCGTGCTCTACCGGCACGCAAACCTCATCGCCTCGCCGGGCGAGCGCATCGGCCTCGTCGGCCCCAACGGCTGCGGCAAGTCCACCCTGTTTGCGGCCGTCCTGGGCGAGCTGCAGCCCGAGGAAGGCGACATCGAAACCCCGCCCAAGGAACGCATCGCGCACGTCGCACAGACCTTCGTCACCGACAATGTGCCCGCGCTCGAGGCGGTGGTGGCCGGCCACGAGCCGCTCATGGCCGCCAAGAAGGCGCTCGCCGAAGCCGAAAAACACGGCTCCGAGATGGCGCTCGCGCAGGCGCAGGCCAACCTCGCCGACATCAACGAAGGCGCCGTCGTCGCCAGGGCCCGCACGATCATGGCGGGCCTCGGCTTTTCCGAAAAGGACGGCGACAAGCTCGTCTACGACTTCTCGGGCGGCTGGCGCAACCGCATCGCGCTGGCTCGCGCGCTGATGCGCCCGGCGGACCTGCTGCTCCTCGACGAACCCACCAACCACCTCGACATCGACTCGCTCATCTGGCTCGAGAACTGGCTGCGGCGCGTCGAGTCCACCGTCGTCATCATCTCGCACGACCGCGAGTTCCTCGACCGCGCCGTGGGCACGATCTGGTCGGTCGAGGACGGCACGATCTGCCGCTACGCGGGCAACTATTCGAAGTTCGAGGAACAGCGCGTCGAGAAGATCCGCGCGCAGAACGCCGCCGCCAAGGCCTACGACCGCGAGGCGGCGCACCTCGCGAGCTTCATCGAGCGCTTCCGCGCCAAGGCGACCAAGGCGCGCCAGGCACAGTCGCGCATCAAGATGCTCGAAAAGCTCAAGGCGATTGAGCCCGTGCGCGCGAAGCAGGAATGGCGCTTTACGTTCGCCAAGCCCGAGCGCCTGCCCGACCACCTGATCGACACCGCCGGGCTCTCGCTCGGCTACGGCGGCAAGCCCGTCCTCAGGGGCGTGACGCTCTGCATCCGCTCGGGCGACCGCATCGGCATCCTCGGCGTCAACGGCGCGGGCAAGTCGACGCTCGTCAAGGGCCTGGTCGGCGAGCTCGCCCCCATGGAAGGCGAAATCCGCCGCGGCCAGGGCCTGCAGATCGGCTACTTCGCGCAGCACCAGCTCGACCAGCTCCGCGAGGACGAGTCGCCCCTGCAGCACATGCGGCGCCTCGCCCCCAACGTGCGGGAGCAGGAACTGCGCGACTACCTCGGCATGTACCGCTTTTCGGGCGACATGGCCTCCGACCCCGTCGGCCCCATGTCGGGCGGCGAGAAGGCGCGCCTCGCGCTCGCGCTCCTCGCCTGGAGCAAGCCGAACCTGCTCGTCCTCGACGAGCCGACGAACCACCTCGACATGGAAACGCGCGAGGCGCTCACGATGGCGCTTTCGACCTACGAGGGCGCGATGCTGCTTGTCTCGCACGACCGGCACCTGCTGCGCGCCACGACCGAGTCACTGCTCCTCGTGCACGGCGGCGAAGTGAAGCCCTTTGACGGCGACCTCGACGACTACACGAAGATCGTTCTCGAGCACCGCCGCGTGACGGCGGCCGCCGAGCGCGCCCGCTCCGAAGCCGAAAAGCCGAAGGACAGGCCGCCCGCCGTCAGCAAGAAGGAGCAGCGCCGCCTCGAGGCGCAGGAACGCGAGCGCATCGCGGCCCTTAAGCGCCCCGTGCAGAAGGAGCTCTCCGCCGTGGACAAGGAGCTCGGCGAAAAGAGCGAGCGCCTCAAGGCGCTCGCCGCGAAGCTCGCCGACACGGCCTTCTACACGCAGGGCGACCAGGACGAGGTGACGAAGGTCCTGAAGGAGCACGGCGAGCTGCAGAACCGGGTCTCGGAACTCGAGAACCGCTGGCTCGAGCTTTCCGAAAAACTAGAGAGCATTGCCTAAAAATCCTGACGCAGGCTTCCTCACCTAAGGCCTCCCCCCGCGGGGAGGCCTTTTTCTTGGCTGCCGAAAACCCGCTGATTGCAGGTCCGTTGAGGTATTACCTCCGCGCAATGCCCGGTTATCAGGCACAATGGGGAACATTACAAATCCAACCACACATGCGGCCCCAAGCCGCAGAAGAAGAAAACAGCTACGGAGTCACCCATCATGCAGAAGAGAACGTTTCTGAAAACACTGGCGGCAGCCGCCGTCCTTTCCTCGGTCACCCTGCTTTCGGGCTGCGGCGACAGCGGCAGCAAGGAATTCAAGGTCGGCGTGACGGCCGGCCCGCACGCCGCCATCGTCAACAAGACGGCCGAAGTGGCCGCCAAGGACGGCTTCAAGATCAAGGTGGTCGAATTCACCGACTACGTGACGCCGAACCGCGCGCTCAACGACGGCCAGCTCGACGCGGACGTCTACCAGCACGAGCCCTTCCTCAACAACTACAACGCGCAGCAGGGCACGAAGCTCGTCAAGGTGGCCGATGCGGTCGTGCAGCCGATGGGCATGTACTCCAATACCATCCATTCGCTCGAGGACGTGAAGGAAGGCGCGAAGTTCGCGATCCCGAACGACCCGTCCAACTGCGCGCGCGCCCTCATCCTGATGCAGAACGCCGGCCTCATCAAGCTGCGCGGCGACATCAAGGGCCAAGCCTCGCCCGCGGACGTGGCGGAGAACCCGAAGAAGCTCAACATCATCGAGCTCGAAGCCGCCCAGCTGCCGCGCAGCCTCTCCGACGTCGACAGCGCCGTGATCCCGATGAACTATGTGCTGAGCGCCGGCCTGAAGCCGAAGGAACAGGGCTTTTACTTCGAGTCGCGCAAGGCGCCCTTCGCGCTCATCGTGATCGCCGCGCGCGAGAACAACAAGGACGACCCGGCGGTGAAGAAGTTCATTAACTACTACCGCTCGCCCGAGGTGAAGGCGTTCATCGAGAAGACCTTCGCGGGCACGGTCAACGCCACGTGGTAAGCACGGCGAAGCGCCCTTAACGCACAATCGGCCGGAAGAGCTCGAGCTCTTCCGGCCGATTCGCTTATGACGCCGATGGTTCAGGCGTGGCTTACTTCGCGGCCTTCGCGGGCAGCGTGCCGAACCACTTCTTGTAGATCTGGTCGTACGTGCCGTCGGCCTTCACTTCGTCAAGCGCCTTGTCAAGGCGCTCCTTGAGGGCCTTGTTGCCCTTCTGGACGGCGAAGCCGTACTGGTCGGCCGAGAGCACGAGGTTCTCCTCGCGCAGCGCGAGGTTCTTCGAAGCCTTCTGCGTGAGGAAGTATTCGTTCACGGGCTTGTCGTTGACCATCGCGTAGCAGCCCTTCTGGTTGATTTCGAGGAAGGCTTCGGCGGCGGAGTTGAACGTGCGGATCTTGGTGCCCGGGATCTTCGACATGAAGATCGAGCCCGAGGAGCCGATTTCGGCGCAGAGCACCTTGTTCTCAAGGTCCTTGACGCTCGTGATCTTCGGATTGTCGCGGTGCGTCATGATCGAGAGGCCGCTGTCGTAATAGGGCTTCGAGAAATCGACCTTGGCGGAGCGCTCGGGCGTGATCGTGAGCGCGGAGACCGCGACGTCGATCGAGCCCGCAACCAGGGCGGGGATGAGCCCGTCGAGGCCCATCGAGAAGATGCGCGGCTCGAAGCCCGCCTTCTTCGCCATCGCGTTGATCAGATCGATGTCGAAGCCGACGTACTTGCCGGAGGCAGAATCGAGGAATTCAAAGGGAGGATAGACCGTTTCGCTGCCGATGCGCAGCGTTTCCGCGCCGGCCTGGGCGCTGAAGACCATGACGGCGGCGGCCGCAGCGGCGGCGGCCAGTTTTTTCATAGACATACCGAAGGTTCCTTTTCCTTGTTTGTACTGGATTGTTCCGGTGCTTGCGGCCGGAGGCGGCGCAAGGGCCCGCTCCGGCTTCCTGTGTCCCACCGCCCGAAAAGAGAAACGGAGCGGCCAAAGGGCGTCTCTTATTGTATGACCCGTCAATCGGGGACAGTCCCTAAGCGACTGCTTTTTTCTACCTAGGTAATTTACGCTGGTCCAAACTCAGAAACATCCTTCGGTCGGTATCGCCTGAAGATTGAAACGGCTACGATTTCAATCAAGTCCTCCGATAACTTTTCTTTTGTTTTTTACCGCCATGGCACCGCTTATCCGCATCGTCGACGACGACGCCGCGCTTTCGCTTTCGCTCGCCCTGCTCTTCCGCTCGCAGGGCTGGGAGAGCGCACGCTACGCCGACGCGGAAAGCTTCCTCACGAAGGACGATCCCTCGCGACCGGGCTGCCTCGTGCTCGACGAGCGGCTGCCCGGCATGAAGGGCCTCGCGCTCCTCGACCGCATGAAGGCCGCGGGCGCGGCGATCCCCGCCGTCATGCTCACCGCCGAAGGCTCCGTGCCGCTTGCCGTGGCCGCCATGAAGAAGGGCGCGGCCGACTTCTTCGAGAAGCCCGTGAGCCCCGCCCTTCTGGTGAACCGCATCGCCGAACTGGTCGGCTCCCGGCGTTAGGCCGCCTGGCAGAGCCGCGCTGCGCTACGGCGGCGCAGGATGCCGAGCACGAAGGCGAGCATCATCGCGAAAACCGTCATCGCCGCACCCATCAGGGGAGCGCCCGCAAAGCCGAGCTGCGAGTCGAGTGCCAGGCCGCCGAGCCAGGCCGCCACCGCGTTGCCGAGGTTGAAGGCGCCGATGTTGAGCACGGAGGCGAGGTTGGGCGCGTCGCCCGCGACTTCCATCGTCACGGCCTGGAGCGGCGGAATCGTCGCGAAGCCGAACGCTCCGATCAGGAAAAGCAGGACGCCGGCGGCAATCGCATTGCCCATGCCGAAGCTGAAGGCGACGAGCATCGCCGCGAGCAGCCCGAGCGAGCCGGCGAGCGTCACCACAAGGTTCCTGTCGGCGAGCCTGCCGCCGAGCCAGTTGCCCGTCACCATGCCGAGCCCGAGCACCACCATGTACCAGGAGACCGTCGAGCCGTCCAAGTGCGTCACGTTGGTGAGGATCGGGGCGAGGTACGTAATGGCCGCGAACACGCCGCCGAAGCCAAAGAGCGTCATCAGGAGCGCAATGATGACCTGCGGGTTGGCGGCCGCGCGCACCTCGCGGGCCATGCCGGTCTTCTTCGTTTCCTTCAGTGCAGGCACCCAGAAGCGGATGGCCAGCGCAACGCCCGCGCCGATCAGCGCGATGAGCGCATAGGTAAGGCGCCAGCTCACGGCCTCGCCGAGCCAAGTGCCGAGCGGCACGCCGACGAGGTTGGCGACCGTGAGGCCCGAGAACATGAAGGCCACGGCCCCGGCGCGCTGGCGGGGACCGACGATCTCGGCGCCGACCACGCTGCCCATGCCGAAGAAGACGCCGTGCGCGAACGAGGTGAGCACGCGGCCCGCGAGCACGAGCCAGAACCAGGGCGCGGCCGCCGTGATCGCGTTGCCGACGGCGAAGAGCACCATCAGCAGGCAGAGCGTCGTCTTGCGGGGGATCTTGAGGCCGATCCACGTGAGCAGCGGCGCGCCGATCATCACGCCGCCCGCATAGGCCGTCACGACCCAGCCGGCGAGGCTGATGCTCACGCCGAAGCTCGCCGCGACCTGGTTCAACAGGCCGATCGCGGTGAACTCGGTCATTCCGATGGCGAAAGCGCCGAAAGCAAGCGCCCAGAGGGCAGGAGGAAATCTCATTTTCTGTGTTCCTTGAATTAGTTGCATACGCCGATTATCGGCAAGTGGGACGAATATTACTTGCACACGCTGTATTTGTCAAATTGAAAATATTCCACAATGCTAAAATTGCAGGCACATTGATAAGGGACAAGCAACGGAGGTTTCGCCCATGGGCATTCTGGACACCTGGCAGCGCGCGCAGGTCATGCTCGACGCGCTCAGCGCCCGCATCGAGGAAACGCTTGCGCCGAGCGGGATTTCCGTGCGCGAATGGATCATGCTGCGCGTGCTCGGCACCCAGCACGAGGGCACCGGCGGGCACTACAAGATGAAGGACCTCGCCGTGCTCGCGGGGCTCTCGCAGTCCGCAACGACGAGGCTCGTGACGCGGCTCGAAGACCGCGGGCTGCTCGTGCGCTACATCTGCAAGACCGACCGCCGCGGCATCTACACGGCGGTCACGCCCGAGGGCGAGAAGCTCCTCAAGGAAACCGAGCCCGCCGTGCTCGCCCTCTTCGAAAAGCTCGGCCTCGGAAAGGATGAGGCCCTCGGGCAGTACCTGAAGAGCGCTCCCCCGCTCGCCTGAGCCGATTTTTTACCTCGCTTAAGCACAGCGGGCCGCCTTCCCTTCAAAGGGAAGACGGCCCCGTTCTTTACTGAACGAAGACGCTCAGGGTCAGATCTTCGCGACCCTGCCCGTCTTGTCGCCCGGCGCCTTGGCGTAGGCGGGCGCCTTGATGACGAGCGACGGGTGCGTGAGCGCGTCGGAAGGCAGCGGCGCGATGGCCGCGAGCTTGCCGTGCTTCGCGCGCAGCTCGGCGATGTCGCCGAACTCGAGCGCCCGCTGCGGGCAGGCTTCGACGCAGATCGGCTGCCGGCCCTTGGCGAGCCTGTCGGCGCAGGCGTCGCACTTTCTCATCTTGTGCGCCTTTTCGTCGAGCTGCGGCACGCCGTAGGGGCAGGCCTTGGCGCAGGCGCCGCAGCCGATGCACTTGGCCGTGTCGATCAGCACGAGGCCGTCCTCGGCGCGCTTGGCGTGCGCCTTGGTCGGGCAGACCGCCGTGCAGGCGGGCTTCTCGCACTCGTTGCAGGCCACCGAGACGTAGTAGCCGAAGACGTTCTGGCGCCAGGCGCCGTCCCTGCCCTGCTTCCACTCGCCGCCCGTGTACTCGAGCACGCGGCGGAAGTTCATGCCGACCGGCAGGTCGTGCGCGTCCTTGCAGGCCACGACGCAGGTGCGGCACCCGCTGCACTTGGTGACGTCAACAAAGAAACCGTATTGCTTAGACATTTTCTCCATCCTCCGTCATCAGGCCTTGGCGATCTCGACCAGGTTCGTGTGCTGCGGGTTGCCCTTCGCAAACGGGCTCGGCCTGTGGTGCGTGAGCGTGTTGATGCAGCCGCCGACGTCGATGACGCGGCCGTTCTTCTTCTGCGGCGTGTACCAGGCGCCCTGCGGAATGGCGCAGACGCCCGGCATGATGCGCGGCGTCACCTTGGCGGCAAGCTCCACGCAGCCGCGGCCGTTGAAGACGTTCACCCTGTCGCCCTCGGCGATGCCGCGCTTCTTCGCGTCGAGCTCACTGATGAGCACGTGGTCGGGGAACTGCTCGCGGAGCCACGGCAGGTTGTGGAACGTCGAGTGGATGCGGCCGTGGAAGTGGTAGCCGTAGCACTGGAGCGGATATTTCTTCTGGAGCGGGTCGCCCGGCATCTCCCAGGTGCGCACGAACTTCGGGAGCGGCGAAATCACGTCGCCCTCCGGCAGCGTCCAGCTCTTTGCGATCTTGGCGAGCCTGTCGGAATAGATCTCGATCTTGCCCGACGGGGTCTTGAGCGGATGCTTCTCGGGATCCTTGCGGAAGCCCTCGAGCGCGATGCTCGTCTTCTCGAGCGAATAGGCCTGCACCGGGCCCTGCTTCCAGAACGTGTCGAAGTCGGGGAGCTCGGGCAGCTTCTTCCTCGTTTCCTCGTAGCACCAGCGGATCCAGTCGAGCTGCGTGCGGCCTTCGGTGAACTCCTGCTCCTTGCCGAGGCACTTGGCGATGCCGCGGCAGATTTCCCAGGTCGGGCGCTGCTCCCACTGCGGCTCGACGCACTTGTGCATCGGCAGCATCGAGGCGATGATGCCGTTCGAGCCGCTGCTCGCGGTCACGTCGTCCGCTTCGGGGCCGAGCGTGTCGGGGAGCAGGATGTCGGCGTAGCGCGCCGAAGGCGTCATCATGTTGTCGCAGACGACGATGAACTCGACCTTCGAGGTGTCGCGCAGGATCTTGTCGGTCCAGTTGCAGTCGCCGTGCTGGTTGATGAGCGTGTTGCCGCCCGAGTTGACGATCATCTTGATGTCGTGCCCGAGCTTGTCGACGCCGCGCAGGCCGTCGTGCAGCGCGTCCATTTCCTTGCCGCGCACGATCGCGTCGGTCCAGAGGAAGACCGGGATCGTCGCCTTGACGGGGTTCTTGCCGATCGGCAGGTAGACGGCGGGCATCTTGACGTTGCCCTCCTGGTTGCCCGTGTTGGTGCCGGGCAGGCCCACCTGGCCGGTCAGGACCGCGAGCATGGCGATGGCGCGCGAGGTTTCCTCGCCGTTGGCCTGGCGCTGCGGGCCCCAGCCCTGCGTGATGAAGCACGGGCGGATGGTGCCGATGTCCTTGGCGAGCGTGCGGATCGTGTCGGCCGGGATGCCGGTGATGCGGCTCGCCCACTCGGGGGTCTTCGCGATGCGGTCGGGGCCCCTGCCGAGGATGTGGCTCTTGTAGTCGCCGTTCTTCGGGGCGTCCGCGGGCAGCGTCTTTTCGTCGTAGCCGACGCAGTACTTGTCGAGGAAGGCCTGGTCGACCCAGCCGTGCGTGATGAGCTCGTAGGCGATGCCCTCGACCAGGGCGGCGTCCGTGCCCGGCCTGATCGGGATCCACGTCGCGTCGCGCCCGGCGACGGTGTCCGTGTAGATCGGGTCGATGATGTACATCTTCGGCTGGTGCTTCTCAAGCGCGCAGACCATCTGGTAGGCCTTGCCGTCGCCCGAGCCGCGCGTGACGAGCGGGTTATTGCCGAAGCCCACGTAGAGGTTCGCGTTGGCGATCTGGCTCATGTCGGACGAGGCCGCCGTGCCGTAGGTCATCGGCAGGGCCGCGCTGATCTGCGCGGTCGAATAGGAGCCGTAGTACTTGAGGTAGCCGCCGCAGAGGTTCAGCAGGCGCCACCAGGCGCGGCGCGAGTTGACGAGCGACTGCTGGCCGCTGCAGTACTACCAGTAAAGCGATTCGTTGCCGTACTTCTCGACCGTGCGCTTCAGGTTGTCGGCGACGGTCTGCAGCGCCTCGTCCCACGAAATGCGCTCGAACTTGCCTTCGCCGCGCTCGCCCACGCGCTTCATCGGGTATTTCAGACGGTCGGGGCTGTAAAGGCGCTGGCGCATCGAGCGGCCGCGCAGGCACGCCCTGAGCTGCATCGGGCCGCAGCCGTCCCTGACGGTGTTGTCGGTCTCGATGCGGATCACCTGACCGTTCTTCGTAAAGCACCGCAGCGGGCAGCGCTGCCCGCAGTTGATGACGCAGGCGCTCCAGGAAAACACCTCGATGTCCTCGACGGCCGACGCGACGGCCTTCGAGAGCGGGTTCGCCGCGAAGCCCGCGGCGGCCAAGAGCGCCGAGCCGCGGACGAAAGCGCGGCGGCTCACCGGGCGCTCAAACACAGTTTTCATCTCCATATCAGTTCCTTTTCTTCTCGCCCGCTCAATCGGCGCTTCGGCGTTTTTTCTTATGAAGACGGAGAAAAACAGCAGCAAACAAAAATCCCTGCCGCCTCCGGAAAGGCAGCATTGCAAGCAGTTTTTCCCTGCCAATCAGCTTGTCAGAACCCTCGTACGCTTGGTCCTTCGAGCCTTTTTGACCAGTGTTTTGATCTCTTCGGCTACCTCCGACATCTTTTCGCGAATCTCTTCGTCATCCGCATTCTTAGCAAAGAGCTTCGCATTCTGCAGAGTCCGCTTTGCGGTTAAAGCCCGTACTTTATCCGTTGCGTAAGGAATGTAGCTTTTCCCGGAAACCAGAATGCTGTAAATGATTCTGGCGAGCAAATGGGCAGCGGCAACTACGGCGCGCAAAGTTCCTCGCCGCAATTTCCATTCCATGACCCGATCCGACAGTGAGTTTTTGCTCATTCTCACCCCGTGGGCACATTCGACCAGCACTCGCCTCAGCCATTTGTTGCCCTTGGCTGCGTGGCCGGAATAGCGCACGTTGGCCGAGATGTTGTTCCCCGGGCAGATGCCCATCCAGGAGCAAAACTTTTCGGAGCTGTCGAAATGCTGCTTCAGGTCATCGCACAGTTCGGCAAAGATGAGTCTTGCAGCGGTTTCTTTAATGCACGGTATCGTTTTCAGCAGTTCAATCTGCTTTTGATAGGGAGCCTGGAGTTTTGCCAGGCGCAGCATCGTCTGCTCTGCCAACGCAAGTTCTCGGTCCATGGCCAGCATTTCATCGGCGATCTGGGCTCTGAGGAGCGGATCAAGGTCGAAATTTAGTGCGTCAATGATTTCTTCGGGCGTTGCTTTTCTCAGCCTGCGCGAATTGTTTTCCACGCACTGTTCGAAGTTGCCTTCTCCCAAAATCTTGGCTCTCAGGATATTGGTTGCGCTGGTGCCGCGGATATCGCTGAATACCGATGCGGCTCGAAAACCTGCGGAATCCATCAGTTTGTGCAGGGCATTGACGTGAGAGGCGTAATGGCTTTTCAGTTTCTGATAGCGCCGGGCCAATTCCCTCATCAGCCGGAAATCCGGCGGAGGGATAAACGATTTCTTCAGCGTTCCCATCCTGGCCAGTTCGGCCAGGCGCCGGGCATCCTGCTGATCTGTTTTGCGGCCGATGGCAGCTTTAACGTCCCGGGCATTGACGAGGGTAAGCGATGAAGCGTTGAAACCGACGCTTTCGAGAGCTGCGTACGGGCTCTTCCAAAGGACGCCGGTGGATTCCATCACTATGGTTTCCGGCCTGCATTTCCGGCACCATCCTGCGAACTTTTCCAGCTCCGACCTTCTTGTGCCGAAACTGCGCAGTTCCGTGTGAATTGAGGAATGGGCATCGATGTATTGAAAACAGCAAACCAAAAGTTCGCAGTGGACATCGACGCCGATGGCGGATGAATAGACGGCTTCGACAACGTTTTGCGGGTTCGCTGCCGTAGCCGTGTCGGTGGGTTTCCGAGTAGACTTACTCATGATCCTCTCCTTCTAAAAGTGGGGATCTCGAAGAGTCCGCCCGGATAAAGGCACGGGCCTTTCAGCCACCTAAGATTCACGAGAGTGAACTCATTTTCTTATGCGCCTACTTCCCTTTCGGGAGAGTGCAATTGGGGGTGCGAAGGCCTGAGACTGCAATTTTTGTACGGAGATAAAACTCCAAAAAAACTGACGCAGTGATCCGGCTCCGGACTCTTCTCCGTCTTCATCATAGCGGGTGAAGTCAGGCCTTCCCCGCAAAAATCAGGGCCTCCGTTATCGAAGGCCCTTCATCTTATTTTCCGCTCTTTGCGCCGGCGGGTCATGCTGAAACTGCGGCCGCCCGCCTAGGGTCCCGGGGCGGCCTTCGGACGCCTGCGGCGTTATGCCGGCGGCGTCCGGAAAGCAGTTTAGACGCGCGCCCGCGGCCCGAAAGGCCGCTATTCATAAAATGAATAGCGGTTAGCCCTTTTTTGCTAATCATTTTGATCTATCTCAATCAGGACTTACCCGAGGCGCCGATTTAAAAGCTGTATTTGTAAATCTGCTTTACGGACGGGTGCGCGTTACCTACAATAGGACTCGTAATTGATGCAGATGCAGTGACTTAAGAGCTGTTGAATGGACAAAGAACTGATTAACCTCGAGTGGTTCAAGGCCACGCTGGCCGATGCGGGCGACGCGCTCAACGAAGCGATTGACAAGCTCGAAGAAGCCGATCAGGAAGAGGCCCTCGAGGTTTACAGCCACGAGCTCGCCAACGTCTATGCAAAGCTCAATTACGCACTGAACACTGCTCACCTCGGACCCGAGGCGCTCGATGCGCTTACCGAGGACGAGCTGATCGCCTGGCCGATCAACATGCCGTTCTGTTCCTACGACGAGCTGTGGAACGCCGGCAAGACCTCGGCGCAGGCGGCTGAAAAGAAAAAAGGCTAATCCCTGTGCGCTCGGAATTTTCCGAGTCCTGCCTGATTCAGAAAGTGGCAGAGGGCCGCGGCAAAACCGCGGCCCTCTGTTTTTTTACCGGTTTCGCAGCGGCGGCGGGCGTCAGTCCCCGCCCTTGACGTCGCTCACGCGCCAGCCGAGCACAAACGAGAGCGCGAAATAGAGCACCGCCGCGGCCGCGACCATGGCGAGCACGAGCACGGCCCTCTGGGTCCATGGCATGACGGTCCAGACGACGCCCCGCTGCACGAACCAGAGCCCGGCACCCATGGCGGCCGAGCACGCCCCGATGCGCGCGATGTCCCTGCTCCAGCCGGGAAGCGGCCTGTAGATGCCGCGGCGGCGCAGGATGAAAAGGAGCATGCCCGCGTTGCAGACGCTCCCGAGGCCCACCGAGAGCGCGAGGCCCGCGTGCCGGAACGTGGGCACCGAAACGAGGTTGATGAGCTGCACGATCACGAGGCTGATGAACGCAACCTTGACGGGCGTGCGGATGTCCTTGCGGGCGTAGAACGCGGGCGCGACAATCTTGAGGCCGATGAGCCCGATCAGGCCGACGCTGTAGCCGACGACCGCGACGGCCGTCTGGTGCACGTCCTCGGGCGTGAAGCTCCGGCCCTGGAAGAGGAAGGAGACGAGCGCGTCGGCGGTGAGCCACAGGCCCACGGCCGCGGGCACCGCGACGAGCGCCACGGCGCGCAGCCCGCGGTCGAGGAGCAGGTTGTAGCGCTCCGCGTCGCCGTGCGCATAGGCCCTCGAAAGGCCGGGGAGGAGCACCGTGCCGAGCGCGACGCCGAGGAGCGCCGTCGGGAACTCCATCAGGCGGTCGGCGTAGTTGAGCCAGGTCACCGCGCCGCCCCCGAGGCGGGAGGCGATGTTGGTGTTGATGAGGATCGAGAGCTGCGCGACGCCGACGCCGAAGAGCGCGGGCACCATGAGCTTCATCACGCGGCGCACGTCCGCGTCGGCGAGGCTCGTCCGCAATCCCCTCGGGCGCACGCGGATGCCGATGCGCCGCAGCGCGATCAACTGCGCGCCGAGCTGCAGGAAGCCGCCCGCGATGACGGCGAAGGCCAGCGCCCAGATGGGCTTTTCGAGGTGCGGCGCGAGGAAGATCGTGAAGCCGATGAAAGACAGGTTGAGCAGGATGGGCGTCGCCGCCGGCACGGCGAACTTCTTCCAGGTGTTGAGCACCGCCGCCGCAAGCGCCACGAGCGACATGAAGGCGATGTAGGGGAACATGAAGCGCGTGAGCGCGGTGGCGAGGTCGAACGCCTCGGGGTTGGCCTTGAGGCCGCCCGCGATGAGCCAGACGAGCACCGGCGCGAAGAGGACGCCCAAGACGCTTGCCGCGAGCACCGCAGCGGCGAGCACCGTGAACACGTGGTCGATGAAGACGGCGCTCTTTTCCTCGCTGCGCTCGCGCACGTCGGCGAGCATCGGCACGAACGCCTGCTGGAACGCGCCTTCGGCGAACAGCCGGCGGAGCATGTTGGGGAGCCTGAACGCCACGTAAAAAGCGTCGGTTTCGGCCGTGGCGCCGAAGATTCGGGCAATGAGCATGTCACGGATCACGCCCGTGATGCGGCTGATGAGCGTCAGGCCCGAAACGGCGGCGGCTGACTTGAGAAGAGACATGGCGTCAGTGCGTTTTTGGAATTGTTGAAACGCAAAAAATTCTACTCGAAATTTCCCCGGCCCTCGGAAATTTGATATAGTTTAGGACTTTTCCGGGACATGCAGTTCTGCATGGCTTCGGCCGCGCCGCTTTCGAAATCCTCAGGCTCGCAAGCGCTCCGCACCGCAGCCCGCAGGCCCATGCCGGGAAAAGAGACAGAATCAACGGTGTCTCGCGTTACCGCGATGCACTTCCCCGCCTCCGTGCGAGGTTATGCAGCAGCGTCCGGATCGCACGCGCGGCGTGCGTCCCCGGGTACACCGGGAAGTCGGTCTCCTCCGACCCAAGGAGACGTTCTGAACGCTCAACTGTTTAATTTAAGCAAGGAATTTAAAAATGGCTAATACCAAACAGGCCCGCAAGCGCGTCCGCCAGACGAACGCCCGCAACCAGCACCTCATCGCCCAGCGCAGCGAGTACCGCACCGCCGTCAAGACGGTCCGCAAGCTCATCGCCGCCGGCGACAAGGCCGCCGCTCAGAAGGCGTTCGTCGCCGCTGAGTCCGTGCTCGACTCCATGGTCGGCAAGCACGTCCTGCACCGCAACGCCGCTGCCCGCCATAAGAGCCGCCTCTCCGCCCTGATCAAGGCCATGGCCGCCTGATCGAACGCTTAGGCCCTAAGCTTCAAAGCCTCGGAAAACCGCTTGGTTTCCCGAGGCTTTTTCGTATTCCGGTTTGGAAAGACTTCAGAGCGCGGCGCCGAACATCAGCCCCGCGCCGCCCTTCATGCCGGGGACGTCGGGCCAGGGGCAGCGCCCGCAGGCGATCCAGGGCTCGCGCATGTAGAACTTCCAGTCGCAGTCCGTGTCGGTGAAAAGGCAGAAGTTCTTCGCGCCCCGCGCCTTCATCGCGCCCTTGGCGGCGTTCAGGAGCCTTCTTGAAAGGCCGCAGCCGCGGAAGTCGGGCGAGACCCAGAGGAAGTAGAGCTCGGCCGCGAAAACGCGCCCGTCCTCCTTCGCCCTGCGGCGCAGGTGCTCGTTGACGCGGGTGATGTGTCCGTAAAGCGCGATCGTGTCGGGACCGCCCTTCTCGGCGGCGATTTCCCTTTCGAGCGCCGCGCGGCGCTCAGGCAGGCGCGCATCCCTCCCCATGACGGGCCGGTCGCCGAAAACGCCGCCCACGGCGAGCCCCGCTGTGACGCCCTTGGGCGAGATCAGCAGCCGCCCGAAGGTGACGCTCTGCATCATCTTCGCGCAGTACCAGTCCGCCACCTTATGGCCGAGCCCGGGGTCCCCGAGCGTCTCCCAGCCCCATTGCGCATAAAACGCATCGACGATGCGCGCATAGTCCGAGGCCCGAAGCGGCGTTTCGGCGAGCGTGCCGACGGCGGCTGTCTGCTGCATATGACTTCTCTCCCATCGATATCAAAGCTTTACATTTTGGCAGATGAACTCTGCGATGTCCAATCGGGCCCGCCGGCGCGCAGGCGAAAAAAAGCGGAAGGCCCGAAGGCCTTCCGCCCGAGAGAGGGATCCTCCGGGGCCGGGCCCCGGGATCCTTGCTGCTAAAGAACGTTTCGCGTCAGAGGCGCTTCAGGAGCGCCACCACCATCTTGATGCGCTCCTCGACGGTGTCGAGGCGCAGGTACTCGCGCTCCGTGTGGAAGCCGGCGCCCGCGGGGCCGCAGCCGTCGATCACGGGAATGCCCTTGAGCGCGAAATGGTTGCCGTCGGAGCCGCCGCCCGACTTCACCCACTTCGCCTCGAAGCCGACTTCGCGGGCGGCGTCGTCGACCTTGGCGATGAGCGCGCGGGTGCGCTCGGAGAACGGCATCGCGGGCAGGAAGCTCAGGCGCTCGAACTCGCAGGTCACGCCCTCGACCCACTCTTTCTCGGCGAGCGCGCGGATCTGCTTTTCGAGCTCGAGGCCCTCTTCCGTCGTCCAGTAGCGGGTGTCGAGCAGGATCTTGCAGCTGTCGGAAATCACGTTCACCGCGCGGCCGCCCTCGATGATGCCGGGGTTGACCGTGAGGCCGCGGTCCTTGACCGTGAGCTTGTAGGCCTCGAGCGCGAAGCGCATGGCGGCGACGTTGGCGTTCTTGCCGTCGAACGGGTTGTTGCCGGCGTGCGCCGTGACGCCGTGGAAGGTGACGCGGTAGTTGCCCACGCCCTTGCGCGCGCTCACCAGTTCGCCGTTGGCGCGGGCCGCCTCAAAGACCATCGCGGCCTTGGCGTGGCCGGCGAGCTCCTCGAGCCACTCGTGCGAGGCGATCGAGCCGACTTCCTCGTCGGGGTTGAAGACGGCCCAGATCGAGAGGCGCTCAAGGTCCTCGGGGCGGGCGTTCTTGCAGGCGTAGAAAATCGCGAGGCAGCCGCTCTTGCAGTCCGAGCAGCCCGGGCCGTGGGCCCGGTCGCCGTCGATGCTGAAGGGGCGCTCCTTGGCGGTGCCGTCGGCAAACACCGTGTCGAGGTGCGCGTTCATGATCAGGTCGCAGGAAGTCGAGCCCGGCTTGTTGCGGCAGATCAGGCCCTTGCCCGACTTGTCGCCGAAGTCCTTGAACTCGCACTCCCAGCCGATCGACTCGAAGTGGCGCTTCATCACCGCCGCCGCGGCGGTGACGCCCTCGTGGTTGGCCGTGCCGCAGTCGCGGTTCACGAGCTCGGCGAGGTCCTTGAGATAGTCATTGAGCATCGTCATGTCGATTTTCTCCTTTTAAAGTTTCGCGAGGCGGTCACATCGCGATGATGAGCTGCATGATCCAGAGCGAGACGAAGGCGCAGATCACGGGCACGCACATGATCGGGAGCATGTCCTTGCCCTTGATGCCGATCACGCCGAGGCAGCGGCCCATGTACTGGACCTGCGAGCCCATGAGGAAGATGGCCGGGGCGAGGATGCCCACGTGCGTGCCGTTGATCGAGCCGGCTTCGAAGAGCGCGACCGTCACGCCCACGCCGCCGCCCATCGACATCCAGCCGCCGAGCAGCGCCATGGCCGCTTCGCCGGGCAGGCCGAAGAGGCCCATCACCGGGGCGAAGGCCTTGCCGATCAGGGCAAGGAGGCCCGAGTGGTTGAGGATCTTGATGATCACGAAGGCCATCAGCACGTTCGGAATCGTGGAGGTCGTGGCGATCTTCCAGCCCTGGCGGGCGCCCTGGACGAACACGTCGGTGATCATCGGCTTGGAAGCAGCATTTGCATTGTCAGACATTTTCTTTCGTTCCTAAATGAATTCGGTTCGGGTTCCTAAGCGATGCGCGGGTCACTTCTTGCCGCGGCGCAGCAGGTAGAGGCGCATCATGTTGGCCGCGATGACCTTCATGATGAGCATCAGGCCGATGCAGGCGCCCATGCTGACCGGGACGGCGCTCGAGCCGTCGGCGGCGAGCACCGTCGTGAAGAGGACCGAGCCCGAGCCGAAGAAGTTCGTGATGGTGGCGTCGGCCGTCATCTGGAACGTGGCGAAAATATTGGTTTCCTTCTCGTTGATCTCGCCGGCGTCCTTGAGCTGGCGGGTGAGCGCGGCGCCGCCGTCGGTCGACTGCAGCGAGGCGATGAGCGCGAGCGTGCAGGAGCCGGGCAGCCCGAGCAGCGGGCGAAGGATCGGGCTCAGCAGCTGGCGGGCGGAGCGCAGCGCGCCGTAGTGCTCGAAGATCGCGATCATCGCGAGCGCGAACATCACGGTCGGGATCAGCGTCAGGGCGAACATGAAGCCGTCGATGGCGCCGACGCCGCCCTTGCCGCGGAAGTTGGACATCACGGTGTGCAGGCCGTCGGCGTTCTGCGTGACGTTGGCCACGACCTTGCCGAAGCTGCCGTTGAGCGTGGTGAAGTCGAAGATGCCCCACCACTGCGACGTGGCGCACAGGCCCGAGAAAAAGATGATGGCGAACAGCAGCGAAATGTGCGCGCCGATGCCGGCCTTGCCCGAGTTGGGATCGGGACTGGCGGTCTGGGTAGAGGCAGCGTTTTCAGCCATTTTGGGTCTCCTTGCTGGGTTATGGGTTACGTGCGGGCCGCATTCCGGCGAGGGATCGGAGCAATGCGGCCGCAACAGCCATAATGTACCAATACCCGCCGCGCATAAATTGACACTTTATCAAGCTTAACTTGATAAAAACACAACTTCAGGCTTTTGCGAATATAGGTAAAAACTCTGACCCGCAAGGGAAAAGGCCTGACTGTCGGGCGTCTGAAATCACCATGATAGAAAGCCACAATTGCACTGCGTCCCTAACTTTTTCAGCCCTGCGCGTGCGCGAGCGCCGCATCGACGGTCCCGAGCCAGAAATCGGTCTTTGTAATGTCGGCGCCGAGGTGCTTCCTGAGAAGCGCGTCGAGGTCCATGCGCACGGCGTCGCGCGCCATGTCCGCAAGGCTCGCGCCCGAGAGCGTCTTCCCTTGGGAGAGGAAGCGCTCGGCGAGCGGCTGCGAGACGAGGTAGCCGAACGAATACTGCCAGTCGCAGAAGGCCGCGCCGATGCGGTAAAAGTGCGGGCGCCAGCACCAGACGTACTGCTCGAAGCCCTCTACCGAGTCGGCAAACGCATCGTCCCAGACGCGGCGGCTCTCCGCATTGAGCGCGGCGACCGAGAGCACGCCCTGCTCCCTGGCCTTGTAAAGGCTCGCGAGGAGCGCATGGCGCGAGGGCGTCAGGAGCAGCTGGTTGCTCGTGCGCGCCATGCTGAACCACCGCAGCGTCGCCTCGGCCCCCGTGCCCCTCAGCTTTTGGGCGAGCCCGCGCTCGAGGAGCGTTTCGGAGAGCTGCGTGAAGATTTCGGTCACGGCATACGGCACGGCCTTGAGGCGCCCCTGCATGCCGTGCAGCGCGCAGTGCAGGAAGCCTTCGCCGCAGGGATGCGCGAACTGGAAGGCGCTCGCGATGTTGGGCACGTAATTGGTGAAGATCGCCACGGCCCGGTGGGAGGGCATGTCCTCGCACCAGGTGCCGCCGGCGCGCTTCGAGCCCTGCTGCGCGTCGATCCAATGGCTGGCGAGCGCGTTCCTGAGCCACGCCCCGAAGCGCGGGTCCGCGGGCTTCGTCGCCTCGCAGAGCGCGTCGACCGTGCGGGCGAACGAAAAGAGCGACTCCGTGCCCGCGGCGCGCCCGCTCGGCATGGGCGTCAGCAGCTGCGAGACGTGCAGCCGCTCCTGCCCGAGGAAGGCGGCGCGCCTGACGATCAGCGCCCTCGCCTCGGCGCGCCTCAGGCGCAGCGCTTCGAGAAGCGCCTTGTACGCCTCGGGCGAAATGCGCTCGGCCCTGAGCGAGCGCGCGATCAGGTCCCCGCCGCCGAGGCGGGCTTCGTAAAGCTTCCAGCCGAGGACGGCGTTGAGGAGGTCGGCAAAGACGGGCGCCCGCTCCGCGAACCACGCGCTGTAAAGCCCGAAGACGGAACGGCGCAGCCGCTGGTCTTCCGAGGTCTTGAGCACGACGGCGGCCTGCGCGCTGCTCATGCTGTGCACGAGACCGTCGCTGCCCGGCACCCTGAGGTGCATCGAGGCCGTGAGGTGCGCGTGCTGCAGGCTTAGCGGCAGCATGACGGCCGAGACCACGGGCGAGCGGCGCGGCGCAAGGCCGGGAAGCGGCAGGCACCAGGCCGCAAAGGGCGGCCGGCGCTTGAGCGCTTCGGGGAGCTTCGCCGTCATCGCGGCAAGCCCCTCGGCCGCCGCTTCGAGCCGGTCCTCGAGCCGCCTCACGTCGTCGAGCCAGCCAGCCGCGAGCGTGTCGGTGATGTCGAGGCTTTCCCGCGCGCGGCAGACCGTCTTGAGCGAGCGGACGAGGTCGCGGGCGCGGTCCGTGCCGATCACCGCACGGGCAAGCCTTTCCTCGGGCAGCGCACCGCCGGCGGCCTCTTTTTCAATCGTTCTGACGGCCGCATCGAGGACGGCGATTTCTTTTTCAAAGCCCGAAGGCGGCAGGGCCGGGATGCCCCTGCCCGTCCAGGACGGAATTCTGTTCATGGTGCAAGCATCGTCCGCGGCGGGCAGCAAGGCCCACGGCGCGGATCAGGAAACAAGGAGCCGCGGGGGACGCGGCGTTTCCGTCATTCTTATGCAGCCGCCGAAACGCCGCCGTAGGTATTAACCCCGATGCCCCTCCTGCTTAACCCTTAGAAGCGAAAACTTTCCGGAAGGGCTGCCTTAGACTGCCCGGAAATGCGGAAAAAGCGGTGCAACCCTTTGAGCCGCAAGCATTTTATGAGGAGAACGCATATGAATCTCAAGCTCAATCTCGCCGCCCTGGCGGTCGGCGCGGCCGTCTGCTCCCTGACCCTTGACGCCATGGCCTGCTCGACGGTCATCGTCGGCAAGAACGCCAGCGCGACGGGCAACATCATCGTCGGCCACAACGAAGACAACGGCGGCCGCATCCTGACGGCCCAGTACTGGGTCCCGCCCGCCACGCACAAGGCGGGCGAAATGATCAAGTTCGAAGAGGCCGCCGCCTCGATCCCGCAGGTCGAGAAGACCTACGGCTTCTGGT
Organism: Burkholderia sp.; assembly: GCA_047777475.1. Taxonomy (GTDB): domain Bacteria; phylum Pseudomonadota; class Gammaproteobacteria; order Burkholderiales; family Burkholderiaceae_F; genus Sutterella. The sequence continues at coordinate 310,150 of JBKEET010000001.1, read as the reverse complement.
GGTCGCAGACCTACGACCCGTCCGGCGCCTCGTTCTCCGACGGCTTCGTCAACGAAAACGGCGTGACGATCGTCTCCAACGCCTGCACGGGCATCTACAAGGACGACATCATGCCGACCAAGGACGGCGGCATCGGCTACGGCATCCGCCGCCTGATGGCCGAGCGCGCGACGAGCGCCCGCAACGCCGTCGACATCGCGATCGACCTGCTCGGCAAGTACGGCTACTTCAGCGAAGGCCGCACCTACACGATCGCCGACCCGCACGAGGCCTGGCAGCTCGCCATCCACCAGGGCAACACCTGGGTCGCCCGCCGCGTGCAGGACGACGAGGTCGTCTACATCCCGAACAACTTTATGATGGACAAGGTCGACGCCACCGACACGAAGAACTTCATCGTGGCGCCCGGCATGATCGAGCGCGCCATCAAGAACGGCCGCTACAAGCCCGCCGTCCCCGGCGTCTACAAGGACTTCAACTACCGCGTCGCGGTGGCCCCCGCCGAGCGCCGCTCCGCCGAGTACAACAGGACGCGCAACAACCTCGCCTGGAACAAGATCATCGGCAAGAACATCACCGATCCGGAAAAGTTCCCCTACTCCGGCAAGCCCGCGAAGAAGTGGACGGTCGCCGACGTGCAGGACCTGCTGCGCACGCACGAGCACGGCATCCAGGACGAGGACAAGCAGTGGACCCATACGAAGAGCATCGGCATCTGCCGCGCCACGACGCATGAGTCCGAGGTCTTCGAGATGAACGAGAACCCGCTGCTCATCGTCGGCTACCGCGCGCTGGCGCGCCCCTGCGAGTCGCCCTACATCCCGTTCTTCCCGCTTGCCCGCCCGGCCGAGGGCACGGCCTTCATGGACTGGAAGACGGCGACGGCCGAGCAGTTCAAGGGCACGACGGAAAACTTCAGCTACCGCCCGGACTGGCCCGTCTCGACGTTCGTGAAGGCGGCCAACACCTATGACTTCCAGCGCCAGGACCAGAAGGACGTGCGCGCCTTCGACGAGAAGCTCGAGAAGCACTGGATGAAGGACGTTCCGGGCGTGATGGAGCACGCCAAGACGCTGCTTAAGGTTTCCGACGGCAAGGCGGTCGAATACCTCCACAGCTACAACGTGCGCATGCTCAACGAGGCGCAGGCCGAGGTCGCCGACGAGCTCGCCGAGAAGGCGCCCTGGAAGATGACGGTCATGGCCGACGCGATCGACCCGAAGAGCGACAAGACGGTCGAGGTCGTGCTCTTCTCGAGCAAGAAGCTCGACGCGACGAAGGCCGACCCGAAGCAGACCTGGGGCGGCGTGGGCCGCGCCTCGATCGGCAACGGCGTCAAGATGGCCGAGAAGCTCGCCCAGCCGGTCAAGAGCGAAGTGCGCGACGTCGACGGCGACGGCCGCAAGGACATGGTCTTCACCTTCACGCAGAAGGGCCTCTCGCAGAACATGCTCGCGGGCGCCTACTACGACATCTGGCTCCACACCTATGTCGACGGCAGGCGCGTGGCGGCGATGGACGCGGCCTGGATCGAGTCCGAAGGCCACAAGGGACCGTACAAGCGCACCCAGAACGCCGACCTCTGACAAGCGGTTCGGAACCGCTCCGCGGCTTTGCCGGGAACGGTTCCCGCAAGCCTGTTCACCCGGCTTAAGGGGTGAAAGCTTTCTCATGTGACGGCCGTGTCCGCCCCTTCCCGGGCGGGCACGGCATTTTTTTCGCCTGCCGTCCCTTCCGGGCCGCCCGCCGCCGAGAAACCCGCCCTCTTTCCATCTAAACTAGTGAGCGGCTCGGCCGGCAGCCGGCGCCCTCCTCCCGGGGCGCCCTGCGCGCCGAAAAAGCGGGAAAACCTTTATGAAAGCCTCTGACAGCATCGCCGCCTGGCGCCTCGTGCGCGCCTGCGCCTCCGCCGGCAGCCTCTCCGTCGCCGCAAGCGGCGAAGGGCTCGACCTTGCCGCCGCCTCGCGCCTCATCGCAAGGCTCGAGGAAGAGCTCGGCGTCACGCTGCTCGACCGCTCGCGGCGGCCCGCGCGCCCCACCGAGACGATGGCGGCGCTTGCCTCGAGCGCCGCCTCGCTGCTGCGCGCGCAGCGCGACATCCGGCGCACCGCCGAGCGGTTCGCGAGCAGGAGCGCTCCCGCGCTGCGGCGCATCCGCGTGAGCCTCCCGATCAACTGGTGCCGGGACGCCGTGCTCACGGCGCTGCGGCGCTTCGAAGAGCGAAATCCCGGCCTGCGCTTCGACTACGTCGCCGACATGGCGTTCCCGGGCATCCTCGAGGGATCGGTCGACATCGCCTGCGTGAGCTGGGTGCCGGAAGACCCCGGCGTCTTTTCGCTGCGGATCTCGAACGACATCCCGGTGATGCTCGCGAGCGCCGCCTACATCCGGCACTTCGGCGCGCCGCAGAGCGTCGAGGAACTCGCCGCGCGGGAGATTTGGCTGCGGACCGCGAGCAACCGCTCGTCCTGCCGGCTCCTCGAGAGCGGGCGCGAGCGCTTCCGGCTCCCCGACGGGCCGAACCTGCACTACGCCGACGCGGACGCCTGCCGCCGCGCGGTGCTGCTCGGCTACGGCATCGGCATCGACCTCACCTTCGGGCTCATGGCCGAGGCGATCGTCTCGGGCGCCGTGCAGCCGGTGCTCCCGCAGTGGCACCGCAGGCCCTGGCAGCGCACCGTGATCTGCCCCGCGAGGCTCTCGTCGGACCCCCTCGTGCGCGGCGCGATGCAGGCGATCCGCAGCGCCACGCTGCAGTCCTTCATCGACGACTGGCCCTTCTGGTACCGGCGCCTCGGACTGCCGCGGCCCGAGCAGGACCTGCCGCGCGAGGTGCCCGGAGACGGCAAGGCCGGCGCTTCCCCGCGCGGCTGAGCGCCGCAGGAGGGAAAACGCCGGCCCGTCTCAGGAGAGAGGCTTCGGGCTTACGCCTGGATCGGTATCACGTAAAAGAGCACCGAGAAGAACTGCAGCACCGTGCCCGCCAGCACGAAGAGGTGCCAGATCGCGTGGTTGAACGGGATGCGGTCGCAGAGGTAAAAGATCACGCCCACCGAGTAGGCGAGGCCGCCCGCGACGAGGAGCCAGAGGCCCGCGGTCGGGAGCACCGCAACGAGGGGCTTGATCACCACCACGACGCACCAGCCGAGCAGCAGGTAGAGGAGGCAGTTGAGCCACTCGGCCTTCTTGATGAGGATCGGCTGCAGCGCGATGCCGAGCGCGGCGATCGCCCAGACGGCGGTGCAGAGCGCAATGCCCGTCGTGCCCTTGAGCGCGACGAGGCAGAACGGCGTGTAGGAGCCCGCGATCATCAGGTAGATCGCGCTGTGGTCGAAGACCTGCAGCACCCGCTTGGCGCGGCGGTTCGTAATGGCGTGGTAAAGCGTCGAGAAGGTGTAGAGAATCACCATGGCCGCGCCGAAAATCACGGCCGAAACGACAGAAACGGCCTGGCCCGAGCGGGTCGCCGCGTACCAGATGAGCACGACGAGTCCCGCGATGCTGAGAAGCGCGCCGATGCCGTGCGTCACGGAATTGGCGATTTCCTCCCCGAGTGTGTAGCCGCCCAGGGCGGCCGCCGCCGACTGACTGTTTTTCATGCTTTTGTCCTTTTTTGGATTTCCGGGCCCCGAGTAAAGCCCGGATCGTTAAAAGCATGATGCACGCGCCCGGGATGCCCTGCAGTCAGGCACTTCGTAAGATTTGTATCTCCGCGTGTTTGCGGCTGATATTCAGGGAAAAATTTCCCGCAGGGCCATGCCCCGGGCGTCAAAACGGCTCAGAGCACGACCGGCTCGCGCGCGAGCGTCACGCCGAAGATTTCCTTCACCTTCGCGGCGATCTCGTCGGCGAGCGCGAGCACCTCCTCGCCCGTGGCGCCGCCGCGGTTGACGAGGATGAGTGCGTGCTTGTCGTAGACGCCGGCGCGGCCCCGGGTGCAGCCCTTGAAGCCCGCAATGTCGATGAGCGAGGCGGCCGAGAGCTTCACGCGGCCGCCCGGCAGCTTGTAGTAGACGGCGGTCGGGTGCGCGGCCTGCACCTCGCGCCAGAACACCTTGGGCAGAATCGGGTTGGTGAAGAACGAGCCCGCGTTGCCGATCACGGCCGGGTCGGGGAGCTTCTTCGCGCGGATATCGCGCACCGCTTCCGAAACCAGGGCGGGCGTCAGGGCCTTTTCGGCGACGCCCTTTTCCTGCAGGTAAGCGGCGAGGTCGCGGTAGCTCGTCTCGGGCTTCCAGGGCTGCGGCAGGCGGAAAAGCGCGCTCAGCACGATGAGGTTCCTGCCCGCTTCCTTCTTGAAGACGGAGCTCCTGTAGGAGAAATCGCACGCGGTGACGTCGAGCGTGCGGACTTCGCCGCTTGCGCGGTCATAGACCTCGGCGCTCTCGAAGCGTTCGGCGAGCTCGACGCCGTAGGCGCCGACGTTCTGCACGACCGCGCCGCCCACGGTGCCCGGTATCGCCGAGAGGTTCTCGAGGCCGCCGATGCCCGCTTCGACGGTGCGGCGCACGACGTCGTCGAGCCTTTCGCCGCAGCCGGCGCGAACGTAAACGGCGTCCTCGCGGCGCTCGATCGCAAAGCCCTTGATCGCGAGGCGGATGACGAGCCCTTCGACGCGGGAGAGCGCCACGGTGTTGGCGCCGCCGCCCAAAAGATGAACGCGAAGGCCTTTGCTTTGGGCCTCGGCCAAAAGCGCCTTCAGATCGGCGAGCGAATCGGCTTCGGCATAGAACTCGGCAGTGGAAACGGTGCCGAGGGTGGTGAGCGCATCGAGGCGCTTGTCGGCGGTAATAGCTGCAGTCATGGGATTTCGGCGGCTTTCGCGAGCCGCCGCCTTTGTTATTGTCTGATAGGCATTATAGGCAGAGGCCCCCTTTTTCCGCGGCCCGGACAGCACTCCGCCCGCTTTCCTCGCGAAAAGCGAGCGGCAGACTGACAAGTTGCAGCGTTATTTATCGAGCGCGGCAAGCCTTGCGGCGACGGCCTTTTCGATCTTCTCGGAGGTGAGCCCCGCGATGTCGAGGAGCTCGGCCTGAGTGCCCTGCTCGATGAACCGGTCCGGGATGCCGAAGCGCATCACGGGCTTGGCGAGCCCCGCGTCGGCGATCGCCTCGAGCACGGCCGAGCCCGCGCCGCCCATGAGCACGCCCTCTTCGGCGGTGACGATGAGATCGTGCGAGGCGGCAGCCCCGAGCACGGCCTCTATGTCGAGCGGCTTCACGAAGCGCATGTCGATGAGCGTGCCGCCCAGGTGCTCGGCCGCGGGGCGGAGCACCTGCGTCATGGAACCGAAGCCGAGGAAGGCGACGCGCGTGCCCTTCAGGAGCGTCCTCGAGCGGCCGACGGGAATGACGTCCCGGCCCGCCGTCACGGGCACGCCCGGTCCCCTGCCGCGCGGGTAGCGCACGGCGGCGGGCGTCTCCATCGCGAAGGCGGTGTTGAGCATGAGGCGGCACTCGTTTTCGTCGGAAGGGGCCATGACGGTCATGTTGGGCACGCTCCGGAGCATCGCCATGTCGAAGATGCCGTGGTGCGTCGCGCCGTCGGCGCCGACGAAGCCGCCGCGGTCGATCGCGAAGACGACGGGCAGGTTCTGCAGCGCCACGTCGTGGATCAGCTGGTCCATGGCGCGCTGCAGGAAGGTCGAATAGATGGCCACCACGGGCTTCATGCCCTCGCAGGCGAGGCCCGCGGCGTAGGTGACGGCGTGCTGCTCGGCGATCGCCACGTCGCGGTAGCGCTCCGGAAAGCGCTTTTCGAATTCCACGAGGCCCGAGCCTTCGCGCATGGCGGGCGTGATGGCGTAGAGCCGCTTGTCGCGCTCGGCCGTGTCGCAGACCCACTGGCTGAAGACCTGCGTGTAGGTGGGCGAAGCGCCCTCCTTGGCGGGCGGCAGGCCTTTTTCCGGGTCGAAGCGCCCGACGCCGTGGTAGGCCGTCGGGTCGAGCTCGGCGGGCCTGTAGCCCTTGCCCTTCACCGTGGAGACGTGCAGGACGCACGGGCTGTTGAGGCGGCGCAGGTTGCCGAGCACCTCAATGAGGCCGTAGATGTCGTGCCCGTCGATGGGGCCGTAGTAATTGAGGTCGAACGACGAGAAAATGCCGGAAGGCGGGCTCACGAAGTTGATCGCCTGCTTTTCCATGCGCTTGCAGAAGTCCCAAAGGCCGGGCACCGGCGAAAGGACGCGCTTCGAGAGGTTTCGCGCGCTCGTGTAGGCCCTCGTCGAGACGATTTTCGCGAGATGGTTCGAGAGCGCGCCCGCGGGCGGCGAAATCGAGCAGTTGTTGTCGTTGAGGATGATGAGGAGCTTGAGGCCCTCTTTCCAGACGCCCGCGTCGTTGAGCGCCTCGATGGCCATGCCGCCCGTGAGCGCGCCGTCGCCGATCACGGCGATGTGCCAGCGGTCGATGCCGTTGATGCGGTCGGCCACGGCCATGCCGAGCGCGGCGGAGATCGAGGTCGAGGAATGCGCCGTGCCGAAGGCGTCGTAAGGCGACTCGTCGCGCTTCGGGAAGCCCGAGATGCCGTGGAGCTGCCGCAGCGTCTTCATCGCCTCGAGGCGTCCCGTGAGCATCTTGTGCGCGTAGGCCTGGTGCCCGACGTCCCAGATCACCCTGTCGTCGGGCGTGTTGAAGACGCGGTGAATCGCGATCGCGAGCTCGACGGCGCCGAGCGAGCTCGACAGGTGGCCGCCGGTCTGCGAGACCGAGCGGATCATGTACGAGCGGATCTCCGCGGCGAGCTCGGGCAGCCTGCGGGCGTCGAGCTTGCGCAGGTCGGAAGGCGCCTTGATGGATTCGAGCAACTGGTAGGGATTGGGGTTCACTGATCTGTCCTGAGGGGGCATAAGCTTGTCGGCGCCCGTCATCTTAGTGCGTCCGCGAGACGACGTAGCCGGCGATCTCGGAAAGCCGCGCCGAAGCCGACGGCCTCACGGCCGGATCGGTCTGCGCGAGCGCGAGGCCCTCGCGGGCACGCCCGAGGAGCTCCTCCGCCCTTGCGCGGGCGCCTTCGAGCCCGAGCATCGAAACCCAGGTCGGCTTGTCTTCCTTGGCGTCCTTGCCCGCGGTCTTGCCGAGCGTGGCGGTGTCCTGCGTCACGTCGAGGATGTCGTCGACGATCTGGAACGCGAGCCCGATCGCGTCCGCGTAGGCCGCGAGGCCCGCGCGGGCCGCGTCGCCCGTCTTTTCCCAGGCGCCGCACTGCGCGCCCATGAGCACGCTCGCGAGAATGAGCGCCCCTGTCTTCATCGACTGCATGCGAAGGAGCTCCGCCTCGCTCGGGTGCGTGCCCGTCATCTTGAGGTCGAGCTCCTGCCCGCCGCACATGCCGCGCAGGCCCGCGCCGCGCGCGAGGGTTGCGGTGAGGCGCGCGACGACATCGGCGTCCTCAATACCGGCGATCACCGAAAAGGCCTCGGCCTGCAGCGCGTCGCCGGCGAGCATCGCCGTCGCCTCGCCGTACTGCACGTGCGCGGTCGGGCGCCCGCGGCGCAGCGTGTCGTTGTCCATCGCGGGCATGTCGTCGTGAACGAGCGAATAGGCGTGCACCATCTCGAGCGCCAGGGCGGCCCGGTCGAGCGTGTCGGCGGGGGCGCCCGTCATCTCGCCTGCGGCGTAGCAAAGGAGCGCCCTCACGCGCTTGCCGCCGCCCAGGAGCGCATAGCGCATCGCCCCGGTGAGAAGCTTCGGCTCGGTGCCCGCGGGGAGCATGCTGTCGGCGAACCATTCGAAATGCCGGCGCTTTTCGCCGGCCCACTCGTCAAAAGAAAGTTCCTTGCTTTCGCTCATGATGGATTCTGTCTATCGCCCAATAGAGAAGGATCAGAAGGGATCGTCCGGATCGACGGGATCCGCCGCGTAGACGCCGGCGCCCTGCGAGGCCGCCCCGCCCTCTTCCTCGCTCAGTTTCTCGATCGTCGCCCGGGCCGCCTCGAGCTCGCGGCGGCAGCGCTTCAGGAGCGCCATGCCGCGCTCGTAGCCGGAAACGCTTTCCTTGAGCGTCATGCGGCCCGCCGCCATGGCGTTGGCCAGCTGCTCGAGCTCTGCAAGAGCCTCTTCAAAGCTCAGTTCGTCGACGGATTTAGCTTCGCTCATGAGATTTCCTTGTTCTGCAAAAGCCCGTGCGCCGAAAGAGCGCAGGACCGTCTGCAGATTGTAGCAATCGAAAGAAAGGCGGATCTTAAAAATTCCCCGCGCCTGCGCACCGGCCAAAACCCCTCCGGAATGCGGTATTCGCGCGACAGCTTTTGCCGGGGCGCGCAGGACCCGGGCCCCTTCTCCCGGAAACAGGGTTCCCTGTCCGAAGAGGCTTTAAAATCGGGGATCTCCCTCTTGCTCTTCCCCAAAGGCAGCCTTCGGCGGACCGACTCATGCAAAAAAGCTTCTGGATGCTCGTCTCCTCGTTCCTCTTCGCGCTCATGGCGGCGCTTGCGCTCAGGAGGGGCGAGCGGCTCGACTGGCGCGCGATCGCCGCGGTCGTCGCGGGCTTTGCGGGCGTCACGCTGGTGCTCAAGCCCGAGCTGCATTCCGGCCAGGAGATCCCGGCGCTCGTGGGGCTCTCCTCGGGCTTTTTCTCGGCGCTCGCCTATTTCCAAATACGCCAGCTCACGAACCTGCGCGAGCCCGACTGGCGCATCGTCTTTTATTTCACGCTCTTCGGCACGGTCTGGGGCGGCGCGGGGCAGCTCCTGCTCAGTCACGGCTTCACGCCGCTCAGCGCCGAAAACGTCCCCGCGCTCCTCGGCATGGGGCTCTGCGCCACGGGGGCGCAGCTCGCGATGACGCGGGCCTGGGGGTCGGAGAACATCCTGCTCTCGGCCGTCTTCCAATATGCGGCGATCATCTTCGCCGCGGTTTTCGGCGTGTTCTTTTTCAAAGAGACCATTGGACTTGCGAGCGCCGCGGGCATCGCCGTCATCCTCGTTTCGGGCGTCTGGGCCGCCTGGTCGAGCCGCCGCGCCAAGGCGAAGGCCGGCTGAGGAAGTTCCGGGGGAATCAGCGCTGCGGCGCCTGAACTTCTGCGGCGGCCTGCTCCGGGACGCCGCCGGCCCCGTGGCCGTGGTCATGGTCCGCGCCGAGCAGCACGAGGCTCAAGGCCGCGCCGACCAGGAAAAGCGCAATCTGGCGCATTGCGCCGCGCGCGCCCTCGTGCGCGCTGAAGACTTCGGGCAGCAGGCTGTGCAGCGTGATGAAGAGGAAGGAAGCGGCCGACATCGCGAGCGCATAGGGAAGCAGCCCGCTGCTCAGGCTCACCGCGCCCCAGCCGAGGACGCCGCCCAGGACCGCGCCCATGGCGGCGGCCGCGCACCAAATGAACGACCTGCGCGCGTCCATGCCGCAGTTTTTCAGGATCACCATGTAGCCCGTCGTCTGCGGCACCTCGTGGCAGAGGACCGCGAACGCGACGAGCCAGCCCGCCGCCGGGCTCACCATGAAGGTGCTCGCGATGAAGATGCCGTCGACCAGGTTGTGCAGCGCGGCGCCCGTCATCATGGCGATTGCAGCGGAGCGGCGGGGGCTGTCCCTGTCGCCGCCGAGCGCCTCGACGACGCGCTCGAGGATCAGGAAGGCGATGATTGTGACGAGCATCACGAGGCCGAGCGCATGCGCGTCGGCCGTCTCGCTTTCGAACGCCTCGGGGAGGATGTGCGTGAGCGCCACCGTGACGAGCAGGCCGCAGGCCACGGCGAGCAGCTCCTCGGACATCTTCGCGAGCCAGCGGTAGGAAAGCACCACGCCGGCGGCGAGCGCAAGCGCGCGCGTCGCGACGATCGCCGCGATGATTTGCAACAGTAAGGTCATAAGAGTCTTTTTTAAGCCGCACTGCGCCGTCCCCGGGGCCGGCACAGAATGAGCCGCATTTTAACCGTGTGCACCTTGCGAAGTTGGCTTATTCGGCGTATTTAATGAATTTATGAATCGGCAATAAAAAATAAATAAAAAATATCGTGTTTGGAATTGATGTATGTCAATTTGTAAACATTGTGTCCCCTATTTTTCCGAAGGCCCCCAAAAAGGGATACATCGCGGTGCATCTTTTCTAAGGGATGTTACTTAGTCATACAGCACTTAGGGCGGATACAATCGAAACAAGGCAAGCTTTGGTTTGTCGGCCGCCGCGTGCATCTTTTCTCTGAAGACGTCTCCCCGGCGGCGCAAAAAAATCATCAACAGAGATAAGGGTGGAGATCATGTCCTCCAATAAAAAGACTTTAGGCCTGGCCTGGCAGATGCTGATCGGCCTGGTGCTCGGCGTTATCGTCGGCGCGCTGGTCGATGCGAAATTTGCCACGACCTGGTTCCAGCCTCTCGGCGACCTCTTCATTCGTCTGATCCGAATGGTGGTCGTCCCCCTGGTGCTTTGCACCATCATCGCCGGTGCCGCCGGCATTTCCGATACGTCCAAGCTCGGGCGCGTGGCCGTGAAGGTCCTGATCGTCTATGCGATCACGACCGCCCTGGCCGTCGCCGCCGGCCTGCTGTTCGCCAACCTCATCAACCCGGGCATGGGCCTCGATCTCTCGACGGAAGGCCTGAAGGCCAAGGAAGTCGTCGCTCCGCCGCTGGTCAAGACGCTCCTCGCGATCGTCCCGATCAACCCGGTCGAAGCGCTGGCCAAGGGCTCGATGCTTCAGATCATCTTCTTCGCTGTGTTCTTCGGCTTCGCCCTTGCGGCGGTCGGTGAGCGCGGCAAGCCGGTGCTGAAGTTCTTCGAAGTCTGCGGCGACGTGATGATTCACATCACCTCCACCGTCATGAAGTTCGCCCCGATCGGCGTGTTCGGCTTGATGTCCTACACGGTCAGCCGCCACGGCCTCGCGGTCCTGCTTCCGCTCGGCGCCCTGATCCTCACGGCCCTGATCGCCACGGTCGTGTTCGTCTGCATCATCCTGCTGCCGATGGTCCGCACCCTCGGCGGCACGAAGATCGGCACCTTCCTGAAGGGCATCTTCGAGCCCTGGCTCGTCGCCTTCACGACCTGCTCGTCCGCGGCCGCCCTGCCTGCCAACCTGCAGGCCGCCCGCCGCCTCGGCGCCACGAAGGCCATTGCCTCCTTCTCGATTCCTCTCGGCAACACGATCAACATGAACGGCACGGCCATTTACATGGGCGTGTGCGCTGTGTTCGCCGCCGAGGTCTACGGCATTCCTCTGTCGATGGCTGACCAGCTCACCATCGTGCTGATGGGCGTGTTCGCCGCCATCGGCACGGCCGGTGTCCCGGGCGCAGGCCTGATCATGACGACGATCGTCTTCACGCAGACCGGCATTCCTCTGGAAGCCGTCGCGCTGATCGCCGGCGTTGACCGTATTCTCGACATGATCCGTACGTCCATCAACGTCGTCGGCGACGTCGCCGCCGCCATTACGGTTACCAACCTTGAGCACGACCTCAACAGCGAACCGTTCGTTGAAGGCGAGGAATAAAGCTCTGACTCAGGGCTGATTCCTGAACCAAGCCGCGCGCCGCGCAAAAACGGCGCGCGGCTTTCTTTTTGCCCGCGCCGCCCGTTCGTGGCATGATTTCCTTCAGCACACAGAATTCTCCGGCGCATTCACGATGAACGGCTCGGCCAAACTGCTGATCGGCCTGCTCTCGGGCCTCCTTTTCCTTTCCGCCGCCCCGGCGGCGGAGGACGGCAAGGTGCACCTCGGCATCAGCGAGTTCGCCGAAAAATCGGTGAACGAGCCGATCATCCCCGCCACCGTGCGCGCGCTCGAGGAGACGCTCGGCAGGGACCGGCTCGAGGTGAAGACCTACCCCGTCGCCGCGCTGCAGCAGGCCGCCAAGAGGGGCGAAGTGGATTTCATCCTGTCCTCGGCGGGCACTTACCGCCGGCTCGCGATCGAAGGCGCGGGCATCGTCAACCTGGCGACCGCCTTTTCCTCGCGGGCGCCCAATCCCAACTACGCCGACGGCTCGGTCTTCTTCACGCGCAGGGACCGCACCAACATTGCCGGCATCGCCGACCTGCGGGGCAAGAGCGTGGCCGCCAACCACGAATACGGCTTCTCCGGCTGGCAGATCGCGCTCGGCGAAATCCGCCGCCGCGGCTTTGACGAGCAGCATTTCTTCGGGCGCACCGACTTCAAGGGACACGACATGGCCAAGGTCATCGAGGCGGTGCGCAGCGGCGCCTCGGACGCGGGCATCGTGCGCGCCTGCTTCCTCGAGGACATGGGCATCGACCCCGGGGAGTTCAAGATCCTCGATGCGCGGCCGCAGGACACGCGCATCGGCTGCGTGCACTCGACGGACCTCTACCCGAACTGGGCCTTCTCGATTCTTCCGGGGACGGCGCCCGAGCTCTCGCGCCGGGTGGCAGGCGCCCTCTTTTCCATGCAACCCGTCAGAAACGGCCTCGGCTGGGGCATCGCGACGGACTTCCGCGGCGTTGACCGGCTTTTCCGCGAGCTGCGCATCGGGCCTTTCGCCTACCTTAGGCAGTTCAGCCTGACGCGCTTCGTCTCGGAGCACTCGCTCCCGATCGCCGTGGCGCTCTGCCTGCTCCTCGCGCTGATCGTGCACGCGATTACGGTGACGCACCTCGTGAAAAAGCGCACGGCGCAGCTTGAAGCCTCGTTCGAGCGCGAGCGCACGCTGGAGCGCGAGCGCCGCACCGCCGAAAGCCGGCTCGCCTCGCTGCAGAAGCAGAGCATCATCGGGCAGATGTCGTCCATCATCGCCCACGAGCTGCGCCAGCCCCTGGCGAGCATCTCGATGTACTGCTACGGGCTGCTGCGGCGCTTCGAACAGGGCACCGAGGACCGCGCGACGACGGTGCGTTCGCTCGAGAAGATCGCCGACCAGACGAACCGCGCCTCGTCGATCGTAAGCCAGGTGCGCAGCTACGCGCGCGGGAGCCGCGAGCGCGAGCCCCAGAACCTCGTGAAACGGGCCGCCGAATGCGCCGATGAAGTGCGCCGGGCCGCCGCCCGCGGCGGCGCGCGCATCGAGTTTTCGAGCCCGCTTCCCGAGATCTAGGTCGAAGCGGGGGCCCTTGAGCTCGAAATCGCGCTCACGAACCTCATCAAGAACGCGGCCGAGGCGCTCGCGGGCCGCTCAGACGGGCTTGTGCGCGTGACGACCGGGGCTGAGGGCGCCCGCGCCTGGGTCGAAGTGAGCGACAACGGCGCGCCGATCAGCGACGCCGACTGGGAGACAATCTGCACAGGCGCGCTGCGCACCAGCAAGGAAAAGGGCCTCGGGCTCGGCCTTTCCATCGTGCGCTCGATCGCCGGCGACCTCGGCGGCCGGGCCGAATTCACGCGCCGCCCCGAAGGCGGCCTGACGGCGCGGGTGACGCTCCCGCGCATTGAGAAAGAAGGAGAATCCGCATGAGCAAGCCTCTTGTGCGCATCGTCGACGACGATGCGGCGGTGCTCGACGGGCTGACGTTCCTGCTCGAAGGCGAAGGATGGGACGTCAAGGCCTACGGCTCGGCGCAGGACTTCCTGAAGGACGACTCGCCTTCGGTGCCCGGCTGCCTCATCCTCGATATCAACATGCCCGGCATGAGCGGCCTCGAGCTGCAGCAGGCGATGCTCGAGCGCCGCTACGACCTGCCGATCATCTTCCTCACCGGCCACGGCAGCATCGACGCGGCCACGTCGGCGATCCGCTCGGGCGCCGTCGAATTCCTCGAGAAAACCTCCGGCAACGAGCGCATCGTCAAGGCCGTGCGCGATGCGGTGGGCAAGTCCGCCGAAGGCTTTGCCAACCTCGGCGTCGAGCCTTTTGAGGCGCGCCGCCGCGTGCATGCGCTCACCGAGCGCGAGCGGCTCATCGCGGGGTTCATCGCCGAGGGGCTCCTCAACCGGCAGATCGGCGAACGGCTCGGCATTTCGGTGAGGACGGTCGAGGCGCACCGCCTGAGCCTCTTCCACAAGCTCGGCGTGCGCACGGCGCCCGAGCTTTCCACACTGCTCGCGCTTGCGGGCGAGCGCTCCTAGAAATTCCTGATTCCTGAAAAAGAAACGCGGACCGGCTGCTTCCCAACCAAAGGAAGCAACCGGCCCGCGCGAGGAGAACGCTTTTCTCTTTTTTTCTTTAGGGCACCTGCATGTCGAACTCGTGGCACTGGTCGCAGATGAGGCGCGGCTTCTTGTGGCCGGAGTGGCACTGGTTGCACTCGGGCTCGCCCAAGTGCGTCTCGTGGGGATTGATGTCGCCGCCGTCGGTGGTCTTGGCGAGCGCGGCGTAGCTGCCGCCGTGGCACTTGAGGCAGGTCTCCTTGGGAACGGCGCCCTTGGCGCCCGTTCCGTGGCAGCTTTCGCACTTCAGGCCTTTGGCGACGTGACGGTCCGCGAGGAACGTCTGGTCGGCGGCAAAGGCGGGAAGCATCAGCGCGGCGGCGGCAAGCGCAGCCGCCGTCGCCGCGAGGGTCTTGCGCAGCATGGTTATCTCCTTTGATTTCTGCAGCAGCCGGGAATCGGCTTGATGGGCATTGTGAGGCGCTCCGCTACGTACGTAGCTTGACGCCTGCCAACAGATTATTTATTTAAAAATCATCATCCTAAAAATTGACACCCCGCAAACTACGTACGTATAGGCCGATGAAACAATGCGGGTGACCGGGGCGGAACGGTCCGCCCTTCACCAAGGAGAAAGTTTCATATGATCGACTTAACCAAGCGCACCTTCCTCAAGGGTTCGGCCGCCGCGGCGGCTGCGGCGGCATTTGCGGGCAGGGCCTCGGCCGCCCCCGCCAACCTTCCCAAGAAGTGGGACATCGTCACCGACGTGGTGATCCTCGGCTACGGCGGCGCCGGCGCGAGCGCGGCCATTGCCGCCAAGGATGCGGGCGCCGACGTGATGATCTTCGAAAAGCTCGAGCAGGGCGGCGGCAACACGGCCGTCTCCTCGGGCGGCATGATGATCCCGAACGACGAGGAAAAGGCCGTCGGCTACCTGCTCAAGACCTTCGACATGGCCAACTCCGTCAAGGACGAGGAGCAGGTCCGCGCCTTCGTCAAGGAAGCCATGCACTCCAAGGAGTTCCTGATGGCGCTCAAGCCCGACCAGAAGCTCTACATCTACGGCCACGCGGGCTTCCAGTCGATCCCCGGGTCCGAGGCGATCGACAAGTGGCGCTTCCGCACCCCGAAGGGAGTGAAGATGCGCGCAGGCGACGTCCTCTTCACCAATTACCGCTACGCCGTTGAGGAAGTCCGCAAGATCCCCGTGACCTACAAGGCCGCGGCCCGCGAGCTCATCATGGAAAACGGCGAAGTGCTCGGCGTCGACGTCGAAATCAACGGCCAGCTCAAGCACGTCAAGGCCCGCCGCGGCGTTGTGCTCTGCACGGGCGGCTTCGAGTTCGACGACAAGATGCTCGCCAACTACACGATGGGCCAGAAGTTCCATCGCCTCGGCAACCCTGGCAACACCGGCGACGGCGTGCGCATGGCCCAGGCCGCGGGCGCCGATCTCTGGCACATGAACGCCCTCTCCTGCCCGCTCGGCATCGAAGTGCCGGGCCTGAAGACCGCGCTGCAGATCAACATGCTCGCCCCGAGCTACATCTACGTCGACCAGGACGGCAAGCGCTTCACCAACGAGAAGTTCGACAACCACACGGGCATTTACTCCGTGAACTACCTCGACGCCGTGAAGCACCGCTATCCGCGCATCCCTTGCTATGCGGTCTTCGACGAAGAAGCCCGCAAGCAGGGCCCGATCGTCGGCGGCTCGACCTCGGGCTACGCGATCAACCGCGAAAACTACAAGTGGAGCGCCGACAACAGCGTCGAGATTGAAAAGGGCATCATCAAGAAGGCCGACACGCTCGAGGCGCTCGCGAAGCTCCTCGGCATGCCCGCCGAAAACCTGACGGCCACCGTGAAGCGCTGGAACGAGCAGGTCGGCGCCGGCGCGGACAAGGACTTCGGCCGCCCGCTCCTCAAGAAGGGCAAGGCCACGTTCGAAGGCCGCGAGGCGCCCGTGCTCTCGCGCCCGCTCGGCGCCGGCCCCTACTACGCCGTGGCGCTCTACCCGACGATCCTCAACACGCAGGGCGGCCCGCGCCGCAACGTGAAGGGCCAGGTGCTCACGCCGTTCAACCGCCCGATCGCGCGCCTTTACAGCGCGGGCGAGCTCGGCTCGATGTGGGGCCACATCTACCAGGGCGCCTGCAACAACGCCGAGTCCTGCGTCTTCGGGCGCATCGCCGGCAAGACGGTTGCGGCCGAAAAGCCCTGGGACTGATGTCCTGATCTTCTAGAAAAAAACGTCTCCTGCTTCAAGGTTCCCTGTGCGCTCCCGCGCCGGGAACCCTTTTTTTACGCGCGCAAAAAAGCCGGGCGCCGCTTCGGGCGGCGTCCGGCTCACTGTGCGTGAATGCGTGCAGGACCTTACTTTTCCGTGATCTTGTCGACGTCGACGCGAAGCTCGGAGAGCGGCTCGCGGTAAGCGTGGCCGATGATCTCGTAGAGCTTGTCGGTCTTGAGCGACTTCGGTGAGACGAGGTCCTTGGGCAGGTAAATCTTGATCGATCCCGTGTCGTCCTTGAGGACGTAGACATCGGTGGAGGGTTCGTTGACGATGTGGCCCGTCAGGCGGACGTATTCGTCGGCCTTGACGTTCTGCTCGGCAGCCTTGACGTTGTCGTAAGCGATGTAAGTGTGATTCTGCGTGAGTTCGGCATAGGCAGGAGCGGCCGTCGCCAACACGGCACACAGCGCCAGAGCGGCACAGTTTTTCATTCGGATATTCCTTTTAAAAAAGACAAGATGCCGAGAAAAGTCTCCCTGTAATTGTGCGCTTTTCCGCCGCTTCGCTCCGCCCTGCGGCTTGCCTAAAAACAAATTGTTAATAAAAAGCGGCATTTGCTGTGCTATCTTAGGCGCACTGAATTTTTCTTCAAAAAAGGCCTTTCGATGAAACTCCATGCTCTGCTTGCCCTGCCGCTCGCCTTGGCCGCGGCCGTTTCCTTCGCCGCCGAGCCCGCGGGCAGCGCCCCGCAGCTGAGCGGCCGCAGCATGATGTGGGCCGCGGGTGCCAACGAGAACTGCGAAGTGCCGCCCGAAATCGTTTTCGGCAAGGACGGCAAGGTGAGCGGCAACGCCGCCTGCAACGATCTCTCGGGCGAGTGGAAGCTCGAGGGCAAGAAGATCAGCCTTGCGGGCGTCAGGGCCGAGGGCCGCAAGTGCGGCCCGAAGATCACCGAGGTCGAGCAGAAGTTCATGGAGGCGCTGCACGCCGCCGCCTATGCGGCGGCCGACGGCGACAAGGTCCGCCTCTTTGACGCCGAGGGCAGGGAGCTCATCGTGCTCGTGCCCTCCTCGGCCGGCGCCTGCCTCTGAAACTCACACGGCACCCGTTAACAAAGGCTCGGTCCGAATGCATTCGGCCGAGCCTTTCTGCTTTTTGGGGAAAGACGGCTCTCAGTGGGCTTCTTCCCAGCTGTCGCCGACGCCCACCTCGGCGATGAGCGGCACGGAGAGCTGGCCCGCGTCGGCCATGATGGCCGCGACGCCCTTCTTCACCGTCTCGACCTCCTCGGGCGGCACCTCGAGGATGAGCTCGTCGTGCACCTGGAGGATGAGCTTCGAGGCGAGCCCCTTCTCGCGCAGCCAGCGGTCGACGCCGATCATCGCCTTCTTGATGAGGTCGGCCGCCGTGCCCTGCATCGGCGCGTTGATGGCCTGGCGCTCGGCGGCGGCCTGCACCATCTTGCGCGAGCTGCGGATGTCGGGGAGCCAGAGCCGGCGCCCGAAGGCGGTCTCGACGTAGCCGCGCTCCCGCGCCTCCATGCGCTTCTGCTCCATGTAGCGGCGCACGTCCGGGTAGCGCTCGAAGTACTGGTCGATGTAGGAGGCCGCGACATGCCGGTCGATGCCGAGGTTCTGCGCGAGCCCGAAGGCGCTCATGCCGTAGATGAGGCCGAAGTTGATCACCTTGGCCATGCGGCGCTCCTCGGGCGTCACGTCTTCGATCTTCTTGCCGAAGACGCGGGCCGCGGTGGAGCGGTGGATGTCCTCGCCGCGCGCGAAGGCGGCAAGGAGCTCCTTGTCCTGCGAGAGGTGCGCCATGATGCGCAGCTCGATCTGCGAATAGTCGGCCGAGACGATCTTGCGGCCGTTTTCGCCCACGAACGCCTCGCGCACGCGGCGCCCTTCCTCGGTGCGCACCGGGATGTTCTGCAGGTTCGGGTCGGCGCTCGCCAGGCGCCCCGTCACCGCGACGGCCTGGCTGAACGTGGTGTGCACGCGCCCGTCGGCCGGATCGACCATCTTCGGGAGCTTGTCGAGGTAGGTGCCCTGGAGCTTGGTGAGGCGCCGGTGCTCGAGGATGACCTTCGGGAGCGGATAGTCGGCGGCCAGTTCCGTGAGCACCTCCTCGTCGGTCGAGGGCGTGCCGGACGAGGTCTTTTTCTTCACGGGCATGCCCTGCTCGGCGAAGAGCACCTGCGCGAGCTGCCGCGGGCTCGAAAGGTTGAAGTCGTGCCCGGCGAGCTCATAGGCCTGCTTCACGAGGCCGTCGATGCGCACGCTCATCTCCTCGCTCTGGCGCGCGAGCCGGAAGGCGTCGACCGCGACGCCCGCCGCTTCCATGCGCGCGAGCACGAGGAGGAGCGGCCGCTCGATCGTCTCATAGATATCGGCGAGCCGCGCGTCGTCCTCGAGCCGGGTCGTGAGCACGGCATAGAGCGCGCGCGTGGCGGCGGCCTCCTCGGCGAGCAGGTTCGCAAGCGCCTGCGGGTCCGCCTCCGCGGCGGGAATCGCCTTGGCGCCGCGGCCGAGCACGCTTTCGCGCTTCGGGATCGGGCGCTTGAGCGAGCGCAGCGCGAGCGACGGGAGCTCGTGCTTCAGGTGCGCCTCGAGCACGTAGCTCATGAGCATGGTGTCGTCGGGCTCGCCTCCCAGGGCGATGCCCTGCGCGCGGAAGACGTGCCAGGCGCTCTTCGCGTCGTGGATCACGCGCCGCGCGGGGCTTTCGAGCCAGGGCTTGAGGATCTCAAGCGCCTCCTTGGCACCGAGCTTTTCGCCGAAGCGGAGCACGCGCACGGTCTTCGGCGTGAGCGCCACGGCCATGGCGGCGAGCTTCGCGTGCCGGGGCTCGCCGTCCCAGGCGAGCGAAAGGCCCGCGGGGATGTCCGGGCTGAGCGCCCCGAGCTCGCGCGCAAGCGCTTCCGCGCCTTCTTTCGTTTCGATCACGTCGAACGGGATCGCGTCGATCGGCTCGCCGAACTCGGCGGGCGCGGCCTCGGAAGGCATCTCGGGCGAGCCCGACGGGGCGGCCGAGGCGGCCGCCCCGGCCGAGCCTTCGCCGATGCCGGCGGGGGCCGCGGCCTTGAGCGTCGCGGCCGACATTTCCCAGCGCAGCGCGAAGCTTGCCATCGCCTTTTCGTCGGCCCGCTTCACGCGCAGCTGCTCGGGGTCGCTTCCCTCGGGGAGCCTGCAGTCGCGCTTGATCGTAACGAGCGCCCTGGCCTGGTCGAGGAAGGGCAGCCCCTTCCTCAGGTTCTCGCCGATCTTGCCCTTCACCTCTGCGGCGTGCGCCTTGACGCCCTCGAGGTCGCCGTAGAGGCCGATCCATTTCGCGGCCGTCTTCGGGCCGCACTTCTCGATGCCCGGCACGTTGTCGACCTTGTCGCCCATGAGCGAGAGGTAGTCGATGATGCGCTCGGGCGGCACGCCGTACTTCTCGCGCACGCCCTCGGCGTCGTAGAACTTGTTGTTCATCGTGTTGAGGAGCACGGTCTTCTCATCGACGATCTGCGCGAGGTCCTTGTCGCCCGTGGCGATCACCGACTCGATGCCGCGCCGCTCGGCGTTGAGCGCGATCGTGGCGATCACGTCGTCCGCCTCGACCCCGGGCACGATCAGCACGGGCCAGCCGAAGTCGCGCAGCGCCTGCTGCAGCGGGGCGATCTGCACCCGCAGGTCGTCGGGCATCGGCGGGCGGTTGCTCTTGTAGTCGGGGAACATGTCGTGGCGGAAGTTCTTGCCCTTGGCGTCGAACACGATCGCGGCCATGTCGGGGCGCGACATCGCCCAGACCTTGCCGAGCATGCCGAAGAAGCCGCGCATGGCGCCCGTGGGCTCGCCCTTGCTCGTCCTTAAGTCCGGCAGCCCGTGGAAGGCGCGGAAAAGATAGTTGGAGCCGTCAATCAGAAGTATTTTGGACATCGCTGCTCGCTCGTCTCTGTGCTTGGGTTTCTACAGGCCGTTAGCATACCCCAACGGGCCGCTGCCCCGAACCCCGGGGCGGGCCGTTGGAAAAGCGCATCGCTTTTGCCTGATAGTGAGCCCGCGCGCGGCGGGGTGTGGCACAATTGATGTAAAGAGAAGCGGAAAAGCTTCACAAACGCCCGCTCGGCGGCGCTTTCCGCTTCGTTGAAAAAAGGATGTATGTATGACGCACGCCAAGATTCTCACCGTCGCCATTCTCGCCGCGGCCGCCGGAGCGCTCTGCGCCGCCCCGGCCGACAAGGCGCCGCAGAAGGTGCAGAGCACGGTCGCTGCGCAGCCCGCGGCGAACGCCGCCGCAGCGTCGAAGGCGCAGAGAAACGCCGCCAACCCGCTGCTGCCGACCAAGGAAGACTACGAGCACGCCCGCGCCGAGCGCGAGGCGGGCAAGGTGCCGCCGAAGTTCGATCGGCAGACCAAGATCGAAGCGGTGCGCGACGAGAACAACCGCGTCACCGAGTACGTCGTGACGCCGGGCAGCACGCAGATTCCCTACACCATGGAAAACCGCGCCGACCGTCCGATCGACACCAACCCGGGCGCCAACTCGATGAGCACGCTCGGCAACACCAAGCAGATCCGCATCGGCTTCTGACACGGCATGGCAGCATTACCCAACACGCCCTCGACGGGCCTGCAGTGGTTCTCCGAGGGCATGCGCTCGCTGCGCGTGCCGGGCACGATTGCGTTCTCGGGCGTCGTCATTTTCTATCTCCTGATGAGCGGACTGCTCGCCGGGCTGCCCTTGGTCGGCCTGCTGCTCGCGAGCCTCTGGATGCCGTTCGGCTCGGTCATGACGGGCTTTGCGGCCCGCGACGTGCTCGCGGGCGGCCGCCCCGCCTGGGGCGTGCTCGGGCAGGCCTGGGCGCAGAAGCGCTTGCGGCTGCGGCTCCTCGGGCTCGGCGTCGTGAGCGCCGCGGGCATGCAGATCGTGCTCATCGTCTTCAGCCTGCTCTCTAAGGACCAGCTCTCAAAGTGGGTCGTCACCGAGCAGGGCGTCGACGCGGCGAGCATCGCGGGCAACATCCCCTACTTCGGCATCGCCGTCTCCTCGCTCCTCTATGTCCCGCTCCTCATGGCGACGGTCTTCGCGCCGCTGCTCCTCGCGGACGCCGGGCAGACGCTGGGCAAGAGCCTTTTCTATTCGTTCTTCGGCGTCGTGAAGAATTTCATGCCGAGCGTTACGGCGGGACTCTGCGTTTCGCTCTCCGCGCTGGTGTGCGGGACGCTCACGACCGCGCTCTTCGCGCTCTCGCCCTTCCTCGCCTCCTTCGTCGCGGCGCTGCTGACGGCGCTCCTTTCGATGATCTCGCAGGCCATGGTCTGGGCGATGTACAGGGGCATCTTCGGCGAAAAGCGGCTTTTCGGAACGATCGGGTAACCGATTCGAAAGACAAGGATCCGCGGCCGGCCTCCTTCGGGGAGCCGGCCGATTTTTTGCCCTTCAGCGCACCGGCTCGTCAAAGAGCGAGGGCTCGGGCTCCTCGTCCGTCTCGGGCGAGCTCACCGTGAGCCCCAGGAGGCGCACGCCCCGGCGCGGGATCTCGGCGCCCGCGAGGAGCTCACGGGCGCACTCGAGGATGTCCGCCGCCCCGGAAAACGGGGCGCTCCTCGAGAGCGAGCGCGTGTGCGTCGAAAAGTCGAACCAGCGGATCTTGAGCGTGAGCGTGCGACCGCGGAAGAAATGCCTCGAAAGCCGCGCCTCGAGCTCGGCGGCGAGCCCCGCGAGCGCCTCGTCGATCTCCCGCGGGTCCACGAGGTCGCGCGCATAGGTCTCCTCGCACCCCACGCTCTTGCGCTCGCGCGTGACGCGCACGGGCCTGTCGTCGATGCCGCGCGCGAACCGGTAGAAGGTCCAGCCCGCCTGCCCGAAGTGCCGCAGGAGGTCGGCAAGCGGCATCGCGCGCAGCTCCTTGGCGCCATGGATGCCGAGCTCGTGGAACTTCTTCGCGGTGGCGGGCCCGACGCCCCAGAGCGCCTCGACGGGCAGCTTATCGATGAAGGCGAGCGCGCGGTCGGGGTGGATGACGCAGAGCCCGTCGGGCTTTCGCCAGTCGGAGGCGACCTTGGCAAGGAACTTGTTGTAAGAGACGCCCGCGCTCGCGACGAGGCCGAGCTCCTCACGGATGTCGCGCTTGATCGCGCGGGCGACGTCGACGCCGAGCGCCATGCCCTTCTTGTTGACGGTCACGTCGAGGAACGCCTCGTCGATGCTGATCGGCTCGACGGCGTCGGTGTAGCGCCGGAAAATCGCGCGCACCTGCTCGGAGACTTCCTTGTAGCGCGCCATGCGCCCCGGCACGAAGACGAGCTGCGGGCAGAGTTCCTTCGCCATGGCGCTCGGCATCGCGCTGTGCACGCCGAAGCGCCGCGCCTCGTAGCTCGCGGTCGCGACGACGCCCCGCCTGTCGTCGTGACCGACGGCAACGGGTCGGCCGCGCAGCTCGGGCCGGTCGTGCTGCTCGACGGAGGCGAAGAACGCGTCCATGTCGATGTGCACGATTTTCCGGTGCGTGTCGCGCGTGAGGCGGATCTCGTCGCCCTCGCCGGGCGAAACCGCCTTAGGGTCCTGCGGGGTTTGCTTCATGCTTCCCATTCTAGATAAGGCGCGGGCAAACGCCGCCCTTTGCTCCTCCGCACTGCTATTTCCTTGAAATTTCTAAGGCTTTTTGCACGCAGAAACGAGTTAGAATAGCAGGCTCATTGTTGTTTTTGTTGTGGAGACTAACCAAATGCCTCACGTTGTTTGTGACGCCTGCATCAACTGCAAGCGTACCGACTGCGTCGACGTGTGCCCGGTCGACTGCTTCCATGAAGGCCCGAACTTCCTCGTCATCGACCCCGACGAGTGCATCGACTGCGCCGTCTGCATCCCGGAGTGCCCCGAAGCGGCCATTTACGCCGAAGAGGACGTTCCCGAGGACCAGCGCGAATTCATCAAGATCAACGCGGAACTCGCCCGCGTGTGGCCTTCGATCACGCACCGCAAGCCCTATCCGGACGACGCGGACCAGTGGAGCGGCGTCAAGAACAAGCTCAAGTACCTCAAGCGCTGAGCCTCGTTTCTTCAGGCTTTGGCCGCTTAAAGCCGCGGACCCTTGGCCCTGCGTCGACAAAGAGAGATCCGCCAGGCGCGGCTCTCTCTTTTTTTCACTTTTCTTTTTTTCGGAGCGAAGAAGAGGACATGCTCTCCGCCGCACTCATCGAGAGGCGCGAAGCCGCGCCGGGACACTTCCTGCTGACGATCGAGCGCCCCGAAGGCTGGTCCTTCCGGGCCGGCCAGTTCGCGCGCCTCGGCCTCGAGGTCGGGGGCGAGCCCGTCTTCCGGGCCTATTCGATCGCCTCGGCCCCGTCCGACGCGAAGACGCTTGAGTTTCTCATCAAGGCGCAGCCGGGCGGCACGCTCTCGCCCCGCCTCACCTCGCTCCCCGAAGGCAGCGCCGTGCTGATCGACGGCCCCGCGCAGGGCAGCTTCGGCCCGCGGCGCATCCCGGGCGGCGAAGCGATCTGGCTCTTCGCGACGGGCCCGGGCCTCGCGCCCTTCCTTTCGCTCCTCAAGGACCGCAAAGCCCTTTCCGCCTGGCGCGAGGTCCGCTGCGTCGTCGGCGCGTCCTACCGCGCGCAGTCAGACGCCCTTGCGGCGCTCGCCGCCGAAGCGGGCGAAGGCCTTGCGGGCTTTTCGGTGATGAGCGCCGCCTCGCGCGAGCCGGGACCGCTCACGGGACGCCTCACGGCGCTCCTCAGGGACGGCGAGCTCGAGCGGGCCGCGGGACGCGCGGCCGCCAAGGAAACCGACCGCGTCATGCTCTGCGGCAACGAGAACTTCGTCGCCGACATGCGCGCGATCTTCAAGGAGCGCGGCATCGTTTCGCCGCGGCTCGGCCGCCCCGGGGAGCTCGTGGCCGAGCTGCTCTGAAAAAAAGGGAAAAAATCCGGAGGAAAATTTCATGAGTCTCACACCCGAAGACATCGACGATCTG
Source organism: Burkholderia sp. (assembly GCA_047777475.1). Classification (GTDB taxonomy): domain Bacteria; phylum Pseudomonadota; class Gammaproteobacteria; order Burkholderiales; family Burkholderiaceae_F; genus Sutterella. The sequence continues at coordinate 285,976 of JBKEET010000001.1, read as the reverse complement.
CTGCCGCAGACGCAGTGCCGCCAGTGCGGCTGCGACGGCTGCCTCGCCTATGCGCGCGAAATCGTGCTCAACGGCGCGCCGATCAACCGCTGTGCGCCGGGCGGCAAGCTCGGCATCGAGCGGCTCGCGGCCGCCACGATGCGCCCCGTCATCCCGCTCGACCCGGAGTACGGCCACGAGATGCCGTTCGCCACGGCGCGCATCCGCGCCAAGGACTGCATCGGCTGCGGCTGGTGCGTCAAGGTCTGCCCGACCGACGCGATCGCGGGCTCCCCGAAGCACCTCTACGGCGTCGTCGAGGCCGACTGCACGGGCTGCGCGCTCTGCCTCGACGCCTGCCCGATGGACTGCATCGACATGATCGAATCGAAGCACATTTGGTCGCTCGGCGACGCGCACCGCGCGAGAAGCCTCTTCATCCGCGCGCGGCAGCGCCGCCTCAGGGCCGAGGCCGAGGAAGACGCCAGGCTCGACGCGCTGAGGAACCCCGCCCCCGGCAAGGAAAAGAGCGCGATCGTCGAAGACGTGCTCGCCAAGGTCCGCGCCAAGAAGGAAGAAGCGAAATGATCCGCAAAGCCGACCGCGAAGCCTTCATGGAGGCGCTCGCCAAAGAACACCCGAACCCGAAGAGCGAGCTCAACTTCACGACGCCCTACGAACTGCTCGTCGCCGTCGTCCTTTCGGCGCAGACGACCGATAAGGGCGTCAACGTCGCCACCGCGAAGCTCTTTCCCGTCGCGAACACCCCCGAGAAGATCGTCGCGCTCGGCGAAAAGGGGCTCGAGCCCTACATCCGCTCGATCGGGCTCTACCGCAGCAAGGGCCGGCACGTGATCGAGCTCTCGAAGATCCTCTGCGAGAAATACGGCGGCCGCGTGCCCGAGACGTTCGACGAGCTCGTGGCGCTCCCCGGCGTCGGCCGCAAGACCGCCAACGTCGTCCTCAACGTCGCCTTCGGGCAGCCGACGATCGCCGTCGACACGCACATCTTCCGCGTCTGCAACCGCACGGGCTTCGCGCCCGGGAAGACCCCCGAGGAGGTCGAGGAGAAGCTCGCGCGCATCATGCCAGACAAGTACCGCCGCAACGCGCACCACTGGCTCCTGCTCCACGGCCGCTACGTCTGCAAGGCGCGCTCGCCGATGTGCGAGGAATGCGCCGTCGCAAAGTGGTGCAATGCGCCCGAAAAGAAGGCGCGGCTCGCCGATTTCGCCCTGCCCGGCAAGGGAAAAGAAGCCTGAGCCGCGCGCGTTTACTGCAAAGTGCTTACTGCTTGTGACCTAAGGAAGCGGGCGACGAGAAAAGGCTTCGCGCCGCGTCCAACGCGGCGCGCCCGTGCCATACAATCGAAAGATGCACCTTGACTCCGCACCGTTTCGGGGCGGGCCTAAGACGCGCAGAATCGCAAACCCAACTTTAGTTAGTCAGGAAACAGTGTTATGACAGAAAGCAAGCAGCCCAGCATGCACTTCAGCAAAATCGGCAAACCCAAGGAAAACGATGTGGTCGGCGACATTCTGGCTCTGGCCGCACGTCCCGAGGTGATCAGCTTCGCCGGCGGCCTGCCCGCCCCCGAAGGCTTCCCGGTCAAGGAAATCAAGGCCGCCGCCGACTGGGTTCTCGACACGCAGGGCACCGTCGCGCTGCAGTACTCCCCGACGCAGGGCATGAAGGCCCTGCGCGAGGTGATCGCCGACTACGAGACCGGCCGCGGCAACGAGTGCACGCCGGACAACATCGTCATCACCGCCGGCTCCCAGCAGGCGCTGGACATCCTCGGCCGCGTCCTCGCCGAGCCGAAAGCGAAGATCCTCGTCGAGTGCCCGACCTACCTCGGCGCCCTGAGCGCCTTCAACCTGGTCGAGCCCGAGTACGTCGAGCTGCCGACCGACAAGGAAGGCCTCAACCCCGACCTCGTCGACGAAGAGAAGATCAAGGGCGCGCACTTCGCCTACGTCATGCCGACGTTCAACAACCCGACCGGCCTCACCATCAGCGTCGAGCGCCGCAAGAAGTTCATCGAGCTCGCCCGCCGCAACGACTTCTGGATCGTCGAGGACAACCCCTACGGCGAGCTCTATTACGCCGAGAAGCCGCCGGTCGCCATGCGCGCCTTCGGCCCGGACCGCGTGATCACGCTCGGCACGATGTCGAAGATCCTGGCCCCGGGCTTCCGCCTCGGCTACATCATCGCGCCGCTGCCGATCGTCAAGGCGATCAACCAGATCAAGTCCGCCATGGACCTCCACACGAGCACCTACACGCAGCTCGTCACCGCCCGCGTCTTCACGAAGGAACTGCGCACGGAGCACCTGCCCGAGGTGCGCAAGATCTACGCCTCGCACGCCAAGGTGATGCTCGAGAGCCTCGAGAAGTACATGCCCAAGAGCAAGGAGATCTACTGGACGAAGCCCACCGGCGGCATGTTCATTTGGCTCCACCTGCCCGAGTACATCAACTCGGCCGACCTCATGAAGAAGGTTCTCGCCTCTCCGGTTCCGGTCGGCTTCGTTCCGGGCTTCGCGTTCTACGCCGCCCATCCGCAGATGAACACCTGCCGTCTCTCTTTCGTCACGGTTCCGGAAGAGAAGATCATCGCCGGCATCAAGTCGATCGCCGAATGCCTCAAGACGATGATGAAGTGATCTGATCGTTCTTAAGAACCAAGGCGGCCGGCCCCCTTTCGGGAGCCGGCCGCTTTTTCATGGCTTTTTCTTCGCTGAGTCCGAAGCTCAGATCGCCTCGGCCCTCGCCGCCTTCGGGAGCACGAGCTCGACGCGGGTGCCGCCGATCGGCGAGGCCTTGCGCACGGTGACGTGCGCGCCGATGCGCGAGGCGCGCTCGTCCATGATCGCGAGGCCCACGTGGCGTCCGCGGCGCTCGGCGACGAGCTTGTCGTCGATGCCCACGCCGTCGTCGAGGATCGTGACGACGAGGTCGTCGCCGTTGGCGATGCGCACCTCGACCATCTCGGCCTGCGCGTGCTTGCGCACGTTGGAGAGCGCTTCCTGGATGATGAAGATCACCTGCAGCTTCTGCTTGTCGGTGAGCTTCGGGCCGCTGCCCGAGACGCGCAGCTTCGCCTTGACGTGCGACTGCGCCTCGAAGCGCTTGATCACCGTGCGCACGCCCTCGATGAAGCTCTCGGTGTGCACGCGCTCGCGGAAGTTGAGGAGCAGCTCGCGCACGTCGTCATAGCACTGCTGCACGCCCGTGCGGATTGCCTCGAGCGACTCGTCGCGCAGCGCGACGTCGTTGTCCTTGATGGCGTCCGAGAGGAACTGCACCTGCAGGTTGAGGTAGGAGAGCGCCTGCGCGATCGAGTCGTGCAGGCCCTGCGCGAGGAGCTGGCGCTCGCTCACGACGGCGAACTGGCGGTCGCGCTCGATGAGGCGGTTGTTCTCGACGGCCACGCCGAAGTGCGAGGCGAAGGTTTCGAGCAGCCTCACGAGCTGCGTCGGGAGCGCCGTGTCCTTCCTGAAGAAGATCGCGAAAAAGCCCACGGCGGCTGTCGCGGCGCGCACCGGGAAACCGTAGGCCGTGCGGAAGCCCGCTTCGTAGAACTGCCCCGCCGCCTCGTCCTTGTCCTTGACGTCGGCGAGGTGCAGGCGGATCGGATAGGTCTTCGAGACCGCCGCCCCGATCGGCGTGTTTTCGATGTTCTCGCAGTCGGCGAACGACCGGGCGAGCTTCTCGTCGAGCCCGAGCTGCGCGGCGAGGTGCGAGCTCTCGTCGCTCAGGAGCATCACGAGGCAGGCGTCGGCGTCGGTGTAGTGGCGGATGCGCTCCGCAAAGCCCTTCGTGAGATCCGAGGTCTTGTGCTGCTGCGAGAAGTACGAGGTCATCTCGTAGAGCTGCGAGAGGTGGCTGTTCTTTTCCTCGACCGAGGCGGTCTTGTCGGCCACCTTCTGCTCGAGGTTGTCGTAGGAGTCCTCAAGGCGGTCGGTCATGCGGTTGAAGCCCTCGGCGATCTGGCCGATCTCGTCGTTGCCGTAGCCCGAGATGCGCGTCTTGAGGTCGCCCGAATAAATGCGGCTCACCGCGGCGCCGATGCTCTGCAGCGGCTTGATCACCCAGTGGTAGAGGAACGCGATGATGGCAAAGAGGCTGCAGACCGCGAGGAAGATGAGCAGCCCCTGGATGTAGCGCATCTGCCAGAGGTAGCGCTCGCGGTAGTCGGAGATGCGGTCGGCCAGGTCGGAAAGATCCCTGCCGGCATCCTCGACCATCTCTTCGGAAACGGGCGTCCCCAGCTCCTGGCGCTGCTGCAGGGCGGGCAGGAACTTCTCGTCCCAGTTCTTCTCGAAGTCGGCGAACATGCCCCTGATCTGCCGGTCGTCCGGGAGCCGCAGAGGCTGCCACTTGTCGCCCTTGCGGAGCCGTTTCATGTTGCCCTGCGCCGAGGCGAGGACGGCCGCGTAGTCGGCTTCCCTGCCGGGCGCCCCCGCGTAAGCCGCCGCCATGAAGACGCTGTAGCGCAGGTCGGCCACGGCGCTGCGCGCGGCCGCGCTCGCCTCGAGCTGCCAGTTGAGCGCCATCGTGTAGGCAAGGCTGCACACGACGAAGGTCACCCAGAGGAAGGTGAGCAGCGGGAGCTTGACGGAAAGCTGCGTGAACGAACGCTTTTTGCTGCCGGTCATGCTGAAAACCTCATTTCCTTAGCCATTAAATGAGCCGCGGGTTTTCGTCTTCGAGCGAAATCACGAGCCCGTCCCCGCCGTCGCCCGAAGCGCCCTGCTCCTCGTCGGAGGGCAGCGGCCTGATGTGCTCGACCTGCCAGGACACGGCGATCGCGCGGCCCTTGCGGGCGCGGTGCATGACGAAGCCCTCGAAGGTGCTCTTCGTAATGCTCACCTCCCTCGGCTTGCCGCCGCGGCCCGTGCCCGTGGCGATGAGGCCGCGCCCGTCGACGAGCACCGCCTCGAGGAGCTTTTCGCCCGGCTCGAGCTTCATGAGCGCGACGCCCATGCCGCCCTTCGGGAGCCGGCGCAGCTCGTCGGCCGGGAAGACCAGCAGGCGCCCCCGCTCGGAGAGGCACGCCAGCAGATTGCGCTCGGGGAGCCCCGCGGCGGGCTTGAGCACGCGCTGGCCTTCCGCCGTCTTCACGAAGGTGCGGCCCACCCTCTGCGAGCTCTTCATGTCGCCTTCGGCGCAGATGAAGCCCATGGCGTCGCTCGTCGCGAGCACCACGTCTCGCTTCTCGTGCCCGGCGAACATCGCCGAGAAGCCGTTCGATTCCTTGTCGAGGTCGATCAGCGACGAAATCGGCACGCCGTCGCCGCGGCCGCCCGGGATGGCGGTGACCTTGACCGTGTAGACGCGGCCCGTGTCGGTGAGGAGCGAGAGGTCGTCGACCGAGCGGCACTCGATCGCCTGATCGAACTCGTCGCCGACGCGGTAGCTCAGCAGCGTGCAGTCGTGGCCGTGGCCCTGGCGGCTCCTCACGAAGCCCTTCTTCGAGAGGACCACGGTGACGGGCTCGTCGACGACGCGCACTTCGGAAACGACCTCCTCGGCCTCCTTGATGAGCGTGCGGCGGTCGTCGCCGAAGTCCTTCGCGGCCTGGGCGATTTCCTTGCTGACGGTGCGCCGAAGCACCGCCTCGCTTCCGAGGATGCGCTCGAGGCCGTTCTTTTCGCGGTTGAGCTCGGAGAGCTCCTTTTCGATCGCGATGCCGGCCAGGCGGGCGAGCTGGCGCAGGCGGATTTCGAGAATGTCGTCGGCCTGGCGCTCGGAGAGCCCGAACTCCTTGATGAGCGCGGCCTTCGGGTCGTCGCTCGCGCGGATGATCTCGATCACGCGGTCGATGTGCAGCAGCACCATCGAGCGGCCCTCGAGCACGTGGATGCGGTCGAGCACCTTGTCGAGCCTCGCCTGGCTGCGGCGGCGCACGGCCTGCAGGCGGAACGCGATCCATTCGTTCAGGATCTCGAGCAGGCTCTTCTGCTTGGGCTTGCCGTCGATGCCGAGCATCACGAGGTTGACCGAGACGTTCGACTCCATCGCGGTCTGCGAGAGGAGCGCCTTCACGAATTCCCTGCGGTCGACCTTGCTCGTCTTCGGCTCGAAGACAAGGCGCACGGGCTTGCCTTCGCCCGATTCGTCGCGCACGAGGTCGAGGATCGAGAGCATCGCGGACTTGGCCTGCAGGAGCTTCGCCGAGACCGTCTTCTTGCCCTTGGGCGGGCGCGGGTTGGTGATCGCTTCGATCTGGTTCAGGACAAGCTGCGAGCTGGCCGCGGGCGGCAGCTCGTCGACGACGAGCTGCCACTGGCCGCGCGCCATGTCCTCGAAATGGTAGCGGGCGCGCACGACGAGCTTGCCGCGGCCCGTCGCGTAAATGTCGCGGATGACGCTCTTCGGGCTGATGATCTGGCCGCCGCACGGGAAATCGGGCCCGGGCAGCACCTCGAGCACTTCGTCGAGCGTCGCCTCGGGCTTGTCGATCAAGAGCTCGCAGGCGGCCGCGACCTCGCGCAGGTTGTGCGAGGGGATGTCGGTCGCCATGCCGACCGCAATGCCGGAAGCGCCGTTCAGGAGCACGAACGGGAGCTTCGCCGGGAGCACGACGGGCTCCTTGAAGTTGCCGTCGTAGTTCGGCGTGAAATCCACGGCGCCCGAGTCGACTTCGTCGAGCAGGAGCTGCGCGATCGGCATGAGCCTCGCCTCGGTGTAGCGCATGGCGGCCTGCGAGTCGCCGTCTCGGCTGCCGAAGTTGCCTTCGCCGTCGACGAGCGGGTACCGAAGCGAGAAGTTCTGCGCCATGCGCACCATCGCGTCGTAAACCGACATGTCGCCGTGCGGATGGTATTTGCCGAGCACGTCGCCGACGACGCGCGCCGACTTGACGGCCTTGGCGCCCGCCTTGACGCCCATGCGCTCCATGTCGATCAAGATGCGGCGCTGCACGGGCTTCTGGCCGTCGCCCACGTCGGGGAGCGCGCGGTCCTTGACGACCGACATGGCGTATTCGAGGTAGGCGCGCGATGCGTAGCGCGCGAGCGTCAGGCTGCCGTCCTCCTCGACGTCGCCGCCCATGATGTCCTGCATCGTTTGGGCGGCCGAGGCTTCTTCCTGGGGTTCGTCCCCGCCGTCTTCCTCATCGCCGGCTTCGTCGTCGTTGCCGCCGTCATCGGCGCCGCCCTCGGCGGCTTCGGGCTCTTCGTCCGCGGCTTCGGCCTCTTCGAGGGCGTCCGCGGTTTCTTCGGCGTCCTCCGCCTCGGCGGCATCGGCCGCTTCGTCTTCGGCGGCCTCGCCGAGTCCTTCCTCGGCGCGGGCGGCCTTTTCGTTCTCTTCTTCGCTCTCCGGAGCGAGCGCGTCAAAGAGCGAGACGTCGTCCGGGTTCTCGGTGCTTTTTCTTTTCGCCATGGTTCTTCCTTAAACGTCCGCTTCGACGCTGTCGCCGTACTCTTCCATCCAGTGCTTGCGGCGCGCGGCGCTCTTGGCGCCCTTGGAACTCATCAGCAGGTCCATCACGCGGCGCGTCACCTGTTCGGTGACGCCGCCCAAGGATACCGGCAGGAGCCTCCTCGTGTCGGGGTTGAGCGTCGTCTCCGCGAGCTGCTGCGCGGCCATTTCGCCCAAGCCCTTGAAGCGCGAGATCGTGATCTTGTCGTCCTCGACGCCTTCTTTCTTCAGCTGCGAGAGCGTTCTCTGCAGCTCGCGGTCGTCGAGGCAGTAGATCTTGCGCTCGGCCTTGCGGCCGTGCTTGGGCACGTCGACGCGGAAAAGCGGCGGCATGGCGACGAAGACGTGGCCCTGCTCGATCAGCTTCGGGAAATGCCGGTAAAAGAGCGTGAGCAGCAGCACCTGGATGTGGCTGCCGTCGACGTCCGCGTCCGAGAGGATGCAGATCTTGCCGTAGCGCAGCCCCTTGAGGTCGGGCTCGCTGTCGCGGCGGTGCGGGTCGACGCCGATCGCCACGGCGATGTCGTGCACCGTGTCGCTCGAGAAAATCTGGTCCGCGTCGACTTCCCAGGTGTTGAGGATCTTGCCGCGCAGCGGCAGCACGGCCTGGAATTCCTTGTTGCGGCCCGCCTTGGCGGAGCCGCCGGCGGAGTCGCCCTCGACGATGAAGAGCTCGTTGCGCGAGATGTCGGTCGACTCGCAGTCGGTGAGCTTGCCGGGCAGCACGGCCACGGTGGAGCTCTTGCGCTTCGTGTACTTCGTCGCCTGGCGCTGGCGCGCCTGCGCCTGCGCGACGATGAGCTCGGCGAGCTTCTTGCCCTCCTCGATGTGGTCGTTGAGCCAGTACTCGAACTGCGGGCGCACGAAGCTGCTCACGAGCTTCATTGCGTCGCGGCTCGTGAGCTTTTCCTTCGTCTGGCCCTGGAACTGCGGGTCGAGGACCTTGGCGGAAAGCACGAAGCTCACGCGCGAGAAGACGTCCTCGGAAAGCACCTTGACGTTTTTCGTCTGCAGGCCGTACGCCTGCATGAAGGCGAGCATGGCCTGGTAGAGGCCGTCCTTCAGGCCCGCCTCGTGCGTGCCGCCCAAGGTGGTCGGGATGAGGTTCACGTAGCTTTCGCGCGAGAGCGGCCCCTCGGGCGTCCACATGACGACCCACGAGGCGCCCTCGCCCTCGGAAAAGCCCTCGGTGTTCTCGTCGGCGTAGGCCTCCGCCTCGAAGGGCTCGACGACGGGCGGCACGGCGATTTCGCTTTCGAGGTATTCCCTCAGGCCGCCCTCGTACTTCCACTTCTGCTCCGTGCCGTTCTTTTCGTCGCGGAAGATCACTTCGCAGCCGGGGAGCAGCACCGCCTTCGAGCGGAGCAGCCGCACGAGCTCGGCCTGCGGGATCGCGGGACTGTCGAAATACTTCGGGTCGGGCCAGGAGCGCACCCTCGTGCCGGTCTGGGACTTGGGCCGGGGCGACTTCTTCTCGGAGAGCGGCTCCGCGACGAAGCCGTCCGCAAACGCGATCGAGCATTCCTTGCCGTCGCGCCAGACGGTCACCTCGAGGCGCTTCGAGAGCGCGTTGGTGACCGAGACGCCGACGCCGTGCAGGCCGCCTGCAAACGTATAGGGGCCCTTGCCGTCGTTCTTCGAGAACTTGCCGCCCGCGTGCAGGCGCGTGAAGACAAGCTCGATCACCGGCACCTTCTCTTCGGGGTGGATGCCCGTCGGAATGCCGCGGCCGTTGTCCTCGACGGTCACCGAGCCGTCGGCGTGCTGCGTCACCTCGATGCGCGTGCAGAATCCCGCAAGCACCTCGTCGGTGGCGTTGTCGATCACTTCCTGAATGATGTGCAGAGGGTTGTTGGTGAGCGTGTACATGCCCGGGCGGGCGCGCACGGGCTCGAGGCCCTTGAGCACCCGGATGGACTCAACGCCGTATTCCTCGGCTTTCTTTGTTTTTGCCATAGCCAGTCGTATTTTTTTTCGATGCCAAGCCGATTGTAAAAAAGGGGGCGGCCCCGCGCCCGGCGGGCACAGGGCCGAAGATTTAATTTTAGCTGATCGCTCAGGACTGCCCGTCTTCGCCGGGCAGCGGGTTCCGGCGCACGGCGATGCGCCGACCCGATTTCCTGAGCAGGTCTTTCTTCTGCCAGTCGGACAGGATGCGGCTCACGAGGGGCCGGTCGGCGTGGACGAGCCGCGCAATGTCGGTGACCGTGATCTCCCAGGGGAGATCGGCCGGGAACGCCGCCTCGGCGGGGTTCCCGCCGGAGGCGGCATAAAGCGCCGCGAGCGCAAGCCGCATGCGCATCTCGACCGGATAAAGGTCGTTGACGACCGATCCCTCGAGCTGCGCCTCCGAGGCCGAGAGGCACCAGCGGAACATCTTCGAGGCGGTCCCGGGCTCCTCGAGCAGGCGGCGGTAGCGCTTGGCGCCCAGGCGCAGCCCGCGGGCCCTCGCCAGCACCCGCGCGGCGAGCTGCATGGGCTCGCCCCGGCTTCGCACGGCCATGGTGCCGCCCAGGACGGTGCGCGGCCCGAAAAGGCCGATGTAGCGCATGGCACGCACGTAATTCTTGGAATAGGTGGCGAAAAGGCCGCTCTCGATCCACCACACCGATTCGCCGCGGCCGAAATCGAAGAATTCGCCCCGGGGGAGCTCGAAAGGCTCCCCCTCTTTGAGGAAAACGTCTTCGGCCCCCGCGGGCGCGGGAGGTATCACCCACGGCATCGCCGAGTAAGTCGGCCTGTACTCCGGATCGCTCATGTTTTTTTCTCCTGCATCAGGTCAGGAAAGCCCGCGCTCAGTTTAATAAAAAGCGGCAGGCGCGCAAAGACGTCTGCCGCAAGGGCAAAAGCAAGAGAAAAAAGCGCGAAGCGGCGGCTGTCGGGGCGCCGCTTCGCTGCGGCCGGGGGTTAAGCGCCCTGGATGCTCTTCAGGGCATGCTCGGCCGCGACGCGGCCCGAGGTCATCGCGAACGACGACGCGGAGCCCTCGCAGCGCAGGTCGTACGACGAGTCGTAGAGGCCGCCGATGTCCTGGCCGATGACGTAGAGGTTCGGAATGACGTCGCCCTGCGGCGTCTTCGCCTCGAAGTTCGGCGTCACCATGACGCCGCCCAAGGTCAGGAAGAAGGCGCGGATGCCCTTCAGGGCGTAGTACGGGCCCTTTTCCATGTCGAACTTCTCGAGATGCTCGGGCTTGCGGCCGAATTCGGGGTCGTAGCCCTGCTCGGCGTAGGTGTTCACCTTCTTCATCGTCTCGATGAGGTTCTCGGGCGGCACGCCGATCTGCAGCGCGAGGTCCTTGACCGTGTCGGCCTTGAAGGCCCAGCCGCGCTGCATGCCGATCTCCCAGGTCTTCGGCAGCGCCTTGAGCGGCGTGTTGGCGAGCACGATGGCGTTGAACGGCAGCAGGGCGCCCTTGTTGATCATGCGGTCCATCTTCTGCTGGTCGAAGATCGTGTAGAGCACGCCTCCCGCGGTCGTCATGGCGTTGTAGACGTCGACGAAGACCGAGCCGCGCGACTCGTTGAAGAAGCGCTTGCCGGTGTGGTCGACCCAGAGCCAGGGCTGCGCAAGGGCGCAGCGTCCCTGCTTGAGCTCATCGGGGCCCGAGAACTGGTTGATCGGCGGCACGTCCGGGAGGTACGGCGCGTTGCCGGCCACGGAGTGCATGCCGGTGACGCCCGCGCCCACGACGCGGCACATGTTGATGCCGTCGCCCGTGCGGCCGTCGACGACCGGGCCGCGCAGCCAAATGGGCTCGACCATGCCGAGCGCCGACGAGTCGAAGACGTACTGCGCGAGCATCGCCTTGTTGGCCGCGAAGCCGCCCGTGGCGATGATCACCTTGCGCGCGTGGATGATGTGCTTGTTGCGCTGCTTGTCGACGGCCTCGACGCCGACCACCTCGCCCTTGTCGGTGATGAGCTTGGTGACCGTCGTGCCGGTGCGCAGGTCGCCGCCCCGGGCCTTGATGTTCTCGATGAACTTCTGCGAAACGGCCGCGGCGCCGCCCTTGAAGAGGTGCCAGCACTGGAGCGATTCGTTCTCGGGGTACATCGTGCGGATGCCGCGCAGCTCGATGCCCATGTCCATGATCTCGTCGATCGTGCGGGCCGATTCCGTGAAGAGCACGCGCAGGATGGCCGGGTCGCAGCGGTAGTGATGGAACTGCAGCGCCGCGTCGAGCGCCTGCTGCACGGTCGTCTTGATGCCGTGCTCCTTCTGGTAGCGCGTGCCGATGCCGAGCGACCCCTCGGGGAAGAGGCCCGCGCCGCCCAGGAAGTCGAGCTTCTCGAGCACGAGCGGCTTGCAGCCCTTGTTGACGGCGGCGTTGGCCGCGGCGAGGCCGCCCAGGCCGCCGCCCACGATCACCAGGTCGACCTTTTCTTCCTTGACCGCGGCGAACGCCTCGGGCACCCCGGCGAGGGCGGCCGCAGCGGCGGCCGTCCCGATAAACTGACGGCGATTGATCTTCATGGCATTTCTCCTCTTGGCAAAAGCGGGGCGGACCGAAAAGCGGTTCCGCTCCTTTGCATAAAAATCATTTTGATTCAGGGAGTTAGATGCCGTCTGTTGAATATTCCACAGAATTGGGGTAAATGCTGATCCGTCTTCCGTGAAGTGCAGAAAGGCCCCGCTGCCGGAGCAGCGGGGCCTGCCTTATCGGATCGGGCGCTCCGAGGGGCGCGCCCGAAAGCGGTTCGTTCGCCTTGCGATTACTTCAGCGCAGCGAGCTGCTCGCCGGCGATCATGCCGAACGTCAGGGCATCGATCACGGCGACCGTGCCGAGGCGGGAAGCGCCGTGGACGCCGCCCACAACCTCGCCGCCGGCATAGAGGCCCTTGATCGGCTGGTGCGTCTTGGCGGAGATCACCTGAGCCTTCTCGTTGATCATCACGCCGCCCATGTGTGGTGAATCTTCGGGCAGACTTCAACGCCGTAGAACGGGGGCTTCGAGACATCGAGGCCCTTGTTGAAGGTCAGGATGCGGTGGAAGTCCTTGTCGTCGTTGGCCTTGACGAAGCCGTTGAAGCGCTTCACTTCCTCAAGGAACGGAGCCTTGTTGATGTGGAAGTAGTCGGCGAGCTCTTCAAGGGTGTTGAACTTCTTGATCGTGCCCATCTTCATCGGCAGCTCGACGAAGGCCGGGTTGATGGCCTTGACGATGGCGTCGTCGCAGACGGCGATCGGGTAGTTCTCGTCCTTGCCGATGACCTTGAACTCGGCGTCGGCCTTGATCTTGCGGCCGGCGTGCTCGTCCATGAAGCGCTTGCCGGTCTTCTTGTCGACGACGAGGCCGAGGTCCATGCAGGCGTGGTTCGTGAAGTTGACCGTGACGCCGAAGCCCTTCTCATGCGGGTTGCAGTACGGAAGGAACTGCAGCCAGCAGAGCTGGACCGGCGTGGCGCCGATGCCCAGGGCCTTCAGCAGAACGCCGGCCGTGGCGCCCGGCTGGTTCGTGGAGTCCGTGGTCGGGACGACGCGCGGATCCTGCACCTGGCGGAACCAGATGTCGCGGGAGAAGCCGCCGGCGGCGAGCATCACGCCCTTCGTGGCCTTGATGTACTTCGTCTTGCCGGTCTTGTTCTCGAGGTCGTCGGAAACGGCCTTGTTGTTGAAGCGATAGCCTTCGCGGCAGACAACGCCGGCGACCGAGCCGTCGTCGTTCATCACGAAGTCGTCGAACTTGCAGCGCGTGCGGATCGTGACGTTCTTGATCTTCTTGAGGGTCTCGTGCATCGGAATGATGTAGCCGGAGCCCGAGCCCGCCTTGATCTCATAGGAGCGCGGAACCGAGTGGCCGCCTTCGAAGAGCATCTTGTTGGGAACGAATTCGGCGCCGCAGTCGACGACCATCTTGATCGTGTCGTTGCAGCGGTCGGCGATCGTCGCCAGCAGGTTGGTGTGGTTGATGCCGAGGCCGTCCTTCAGGCAGTCGGCAATGAACAGCTCCTTGCTGTCCTTAATGCCCTGGGCCTTCTGCACGGGGTTGACCGGGCAGGCGACGTTGCCGCCGCAGATGGCGGAGTTGCCGCCGACGGTGGGCATCTTTTCCATGACGAGGACCTTGAGGCCCGCCTGGCCGGCCTTGAGAGCGCAGGCCATGCCGGCGAAGCCGGAGCCGACGATGACGACGTCATATTCCTCGTCGAACTTCTTGACGGAGGAAGCGGGAACGCCGGCTTCGGCGGCCGCGGCGGCCATCAGAGCGGCAGTAGCGGCAGCGGACTTCAGAAAGCCGCGGCGGCTCAGATCAACATTGGTCATATTGGTTTACCTCTTAACGCAAGGTTTGAAAATTCGCCCGGGGATGGTTGGGCTCCCCCGGCAACGGTTACATTCTTTCGTACCTTGCGGGCGGACGCCACATACCAAAGTATGTTTTTTTTCTATGCCGAGGTATGTACCGCAAAGCGCGCGGCGCTGATACGATCCAAGGCGTGGTCTGAAGCGAGCCTTAAGCCCCTTTTCGGACCCCGGCCCCTGTAACCCCTTACAAAGAAGGCAACCCTATGAAACACCTCACCGCAGTCTGCGCCGCCGCGCTCGCCGTCCTGCTTGCCGCGGGCAGCGTCTCGGCCGCCGAGCAAGGCAAGTTCCTTGCCGACCGCCACGTCGCCAAGGGCATCCAGTGCGCCTCGTGCCACGGCCCCGACGCCAAGAACCCCAAGGAACCCACGATCGAGACGTGCACGCAGTGCCATCCCACCAAGGCCCTCGTCGAGAAGACGAAGGACGTGAAGCCCACCAACCCGCACGTCTCGCCGCACTACAAGGACCAGCTCGACTGCATCAACTGCCACCACGGCCACGAGGAGCCCGAGGTGTTCTGCGACCAGTGCCACCAGTTCGGTTTCAAGGTTCCCTGACGCGCTCGCCTTGTTTTCTCCTCAATAAAAGCGCTGTTCGATGTTCTCCTGTTTCCCCGAGGCCTTCTGCGGGCCCCGGGTTTTTTTTACCCCGCCTGCCCGGCCGCTCTCCCGCTCCCGGCGCGCGCTGCCGCCCGGAGGGCTTTCCCCTAAGGTTCACAACCTAGGTACAATGGGAGAATCTTTGAATCTTCTCAACGGAAAACTCGCAATGGGAAAGCTTTACATGGGCTTTGACGCCGGCACGCAGAGCGTCAAGGTGGCCGTCTACGACGAAAAGTTCGCCTGCCTCACGAGCCACAGCCTGCCGACGCACATCGCCAACCCCGAGAAGGGCTGGGTGGAAATGGACGCCGACGAATTCCTCGGCATCACCGTCAAGTGCATGAAGGCCTGCGCCGAGTCGCTCCGCAGCATGGGCCGCGATCCCGCGGACGTGCGCGCCATCATGGGCGACGGCATCATCTGCGGCATCGTCGGCATCAACGCCGAAGGCCATGCGATCACGCCCTACATCAACTACCTCGACAGCCGCACGACGGCCGACGCGGAGGCGATCAACGCCCGTCACCTCGAGATCTGGGGCCGCGAGACCGGCAACGCCGAAGCCTCGCCGATGTTCCCCGCGCTCTTTGCGCGCTGGTTCCTCAAGAACAATGAGCGCTTCGTGCGCGAGGGCGTCAAGTTCGTGCACAACGCCCCCTACATCCTCATGAACCTCGCCGGCCTCCCGGGCAGCGAGGCCTTCATCGACTGGGGCGCCATGTCGGGCTGGGGCCTCGGCTACGACGTGCAGAAGAAGGCCTGGTCCGACGAACAGCTTTCTATCCTCGGCATCGACAGGCGCTACATGCCGCGCATCGTGAAGCCCTGGGACCGCATCGGCGCACTCTGCCCGGCCATGGCCGAGGCGACGGGTCTCCCCGCGGGGATCCCGGTCTTGGGCGGCGCGGGCGACACCATGCAGTCGATGCTCGGCTCGGGCATCTTCGCGCCCAACCAGGGCGTCGACGTCGCGGGCACCTGCGCCATGTTCTGCGTTTCCACGAAGGGCATCGTCCCCGAGCTCTCGAAGCCCGGCAACGGCCTCATCTTCAACTCCGGGTCGCTGCCGAACTCCTACTTCTACTGGGGCTTCGTGCGCACGGGCGGCCTGTCGCTGCGGTGGTTCAAGGACTCGGTCTGCAAGAAGGCCGACGATCCCGACTACTACGGCACGATGACCGAAGGCGCCGCCAAGGTGCCGGAAGGCTGCCGCGGCGTGATGTTCCTGCCCTACCTCACGGGCGGCTACGGCGACGAGAAGGAAGCGAGCGGCTGCTTCCTCAACATGACGATGGACGACGACCAGTTCGTCATGTGGCGCGCCGTGCTCGAGGCGATCGGCTACGACTACATGGGCCTTGCGGACAGCTACCGCAGCGCGGGCGTCGACCTCAACCGCATCACGGTCACCGAAGGCGGCTCGCGCAACGGCCTCTGGAACCAGATCAAGAGCCACATGCTCGGCGCCGACGTCGTGCGCTACAAGAACGCGGGCGGCGCGGTGATGACGAACTGCATCTTCGGCGCCTACGCGGCGGGCGACGTGCCCGACGTCACCGAAGCGCTCAAGTCGCACATCGTGCCCGACGCGAGCTACCGTCCCGACCCGGCCATGACGGCCCGCTACAGGAAGCTCTACGACATGCGCCGCGCGCTCGTCGCGGGCGACATGAAGGCGGCTTTCCACCGCATGGTCGAGATGCGCACCGTGAAGTAACGCAGCGCTCGCACCCACAAAAATGCCGGCTTTCCGAAGAAAGCCGGCATTTTTTGTCTTGGGCGGGGGCGCCGCCCGTGCGGGACGGCGCGCACCCGTGGCGCTTATTCCTCGTCGCTCTTCTGGGCGTTCAGGAATTTCTCGTCAAGCACCTTCGCCTCGAGCTTCTTGTTGAGGGCGCCGAGGTAGCCCGTGCGGTCCGCCTCGCCGTAGATCTGGGCGAACTCGCGCGTGAGCGCCTTCATCTCGGCGTCGGTCGGCTGCTTCACCTTCGGGTCGCTCACCCAGGCGATCGCGTAGCCGCCCTCGATCGGCATGCCGATGTAGGCGGGCAGCTTCGCCGCGGGCTCGGCGATCAGGCGGTTCACGAAGCCGGCGGGCAGGCCCATGGGCTTGCTGCGCGCGACCGCGGCGGCGGGCCCGAAGCCCTCGAGGCTCTTGCTCGCCTTAAGCTCGGCGAGCTTCTTCTCGCCTTCGGCCTTGGCCATCGCTTCGGCGCGCTGGTCCTTAAGGAGCTTCGTCACCTCGGCCTTCACTTCGTCGAAGGTCTTCTGGTGGCGCGGCACGTACTTCGTGACGCGGGCCGAGACGAGGATGTTGTTGCCGACCTCAAGCGCGGAGGTGTTGCGCTTTTCCTTGACCGACTCGTCGGAGAAGAGGTTCTCGACCATGTGGTCGTTGAAGATCTTCGCGAGCGCGGGATCCTTCGGGCCGTTGCGCGTGATGTCGCTCGCCGTTTCGATCTTGAGGCCGAACTCCTTGGCGGCGGGCTCGAGGCTGTCGGCCTGCTCGTAGACGAGGTTCGTGAAGTCCTCGGCCTTCTCGCCGAACTCGCGCATCGCCATCTGCGTCACGTACTCGGACTCGATCTCGGGACGGACTTCGTCAAACGGGCGGATAGTCTCCGGCTTGATGTCGTCGACCTTGATGATGTGCCAGCCGTACTGCGTCTCGACGGGGCCGAGGATGTCGCCCTTCTTCGCGGAGAAGACGGCCTTCTCGAACTCGGGCACCATGGCGCCCTTGCCGAAGAAGCCGAGCTTGCCGCCGTCGGCCGCGGAGCCGACGTCAGCCGAATGCGACTTCGCCTCGGCGGCGAACGTGCTCGGGTCGGCCTTCACGCGGGCGAGGATTTCCTCGGCCTGCTTCTTGGCGGCGGCCTTGTCCTTGCCGAACGAAATGAGGATGTGGCTCGCGGAGCGCTGCTCGGGCACGCCGAAGCGCTTCTTGTTCTGCTCGTAGTAAGTCTTGATCTCTTCTTCGTTGGGCTTGATGCTGCCCTTGAACGCATCGGGCGAGAAGACCACGTACTGCACGTCGACGTGCTCATCGGCCATGAAGTCGGCCTTGTGCTCGCCGTAGTACTTCTGCGCGTCCGCGTCGGTGACGGTCACTTTCTCAAGGAAGGTCTCGGTGGGAAGCACCATCGTCTGCACGGTGCGCTCCTCGGTGAGGATGCCGTAGAGCTGGCGCACGATGGTCGAGGGCACCGGATAGGTGCCGCCCACGCCGTTCAGGAGCGTCTCGCGCGCGAGGTCCTGGCGCATCTCCCAGACGAACTGCTGGTCGCTCTTGCCCATGCTCTGCAGGAAGCGCTCGTAGATCTCGGGCGAGAACTTGCCGTTCTGCTGCAGCGCGGGCGCGCTCTTGATGAGCGCCACGGCCTGTTCCTCGGAAACGGCCACGTTGTCGCGCTTCACTTCGACGGTGAGCGCGGCGCGGTCCATGAGCTGCTGCACGATGGCGCGGCGCGCCTCGGGCGAGTCAAGCATGTTGGAGCGGAACTGGTCGCCGAGCTGCTGGCGCAGGCGCTCGAGCTGGCTGCGCTTGGCCTCGTCGAAATCCTGCGGCGAAATCGAGACGTCGCCGACCTTGGCGATCGAGTTGTCCGCCTGGTTCATGCGGTTGTAGCTGTAAATGCCGGTGACCACGAAGCTGGGAATAATCAGCACCATGGCGATGACCATCAGCAGGCGCTTGTGTTGACGGAATGCCTGTAACATGCTCTTCCTTTAAACGCCCTCCCCGCCTCGGGCGGGATGCGGGCCTCTCTATATTGTCTGTCGGGTTCTCTATGAAAAAGGGGGCGAAGAAGACCCCGCCCCCGCTTGTGTCAGCCTGCTATTGTACCCAACTTTTCCCGGCCGAGAGCCCGCGCGGCGGGCGCTGCCGCGGCGCGCAAAACAGAGTGTTTCACAAATTAAAAATCACCGAAATCGGCAGCGGGCCTTCAGGAGAAAGGAGGAATCGCCGCAAGGCCGCTCCCGGCCGGCTGCTGCGCAGACCCGGCATCCCGGCCCGGAGGCAGCTCCGGTCAGCCGGACAGAATCTCTTTACGGCTTTGCCTCGGGCGTTCCGGTCCCCTTCGTGAGGTCGAGCTGCATGAAGATGACGTCGAGGTCGCGCCCGAACTTGCGGCCGACGGCCCTGAAGCCGCCGCAGTGCGCGAAGCCGAGCTTTTCGTGCAGGCCGACGGAGCCCTTGTTCCCGGAGTCGCCGATGACGCTCACGAGCTGGCGGAAGCCCGCCCTGCGGCAGCGCCTGATCAATTCGGTCAGGAGCATCGTGCCGATGCCCTTGTGCTGCGCAAGCGGGCAGATGTAAATCGAATCCTCGACGGTGCCGCGGTAGGCCGCGCGGGTGTTGTGCGGGCCCGCGTAGGCGAAGCCGAGCACCTGCCCGCCGCGCTCGGCGACGAGGTAAATGCCGCTCCAGGCGAGCGCCGCCCTCCAGCGCTTCATCATCTCGTCCCTGTCGGGCGGGTCGATTTCGAACGAGCCCGTGCCGTGGCGCACGTTCCAGGCGTAAATCGACGTGATCGCCCCGAAATCGCCCTCCCTGGCATCGCGGACCGCGATCGGGCCCGCAGCGGGGCAGCTCGTCTTTTCTTCCATGATCGTTATCTCTCGGATGTTGTTTTTAACCGCCTTTCCGGACGGCTGAGAAAAGTATATGGGTGCAGGACGCCGCCGAATTTTCTAAACTTGCGGAAACTGCAAGATAGGAGAACCGCCGCCATGGACCGATCGAGGGACCTGCTCGCCTGGGCGCTGCTCGCGCGCACGGAGCGCTGCGGCACGCTGAGCGCGGCCGCCGGACTGCTCGGCATCAGCCTTTCGAAGGCGTCGCGCATGATTTCCGAGCTCGAAGCCGAACTCGGCACGCCGCTCCTTGACCGCAGGCGGAAGCCCGCCGTGCTCTCGGAGGCGGCCCGCGCGGCGATGCCCGCCGTGGAGCGGCTGCTCGATGCGAAGAACGACCTCGACCTGGCTTTCAGGACGGCGGGCGCCGCCGCCAAGGCCAAAGACGAGGCGGTCCCCGTGCAGACGCTCCGCGTGAGCCTCCCGGTCAACATGGGCCGCGGCGTTTTCCTCGCCGCCTTCCGGCAGTTCGAAGCCGAGAACAGGCACGTGAAAATCGAGATCCTCGGCGACGCGCTGCCGCAGGACGTCGTCAAGGGAAACCTCGACATCGCCTGGTTCGGCTACCGCCCCGCGCCCGATCCCGGGATTTACTGCGAGGACGGCGGCGTCAACGTCTCGATCCTGATGGCGAGCCGCCGCTACGTCGAGCGCTGCGGGGCGCCGAAAACGATCGAAGAACTGAAGGACCGTCCCCTTTTCATGCGCGACACCCTGAACGGCTCCTTCTCGGGGCGGCTCGAGTGCGGCGGCCGGTCGGTCGACGTCTCGGACTGGCCGAACCTCATCCACGCCGACGCGCTCAGCTGCCGCGAGCAGCTGCTCGCGGGCTCGGGCATCGCGGGCGACCTCACGATGACGCTCGTCGCCGACGAGCTGCTGCGCGGCGAGGTGGTCGCCGTGCTCCCCGGCTGGCACCGCGAGCCATGGCACATCACGCTCGCCTGCCCGTTCGTGAAAAGGACGTGCCCGGTCACGCGCTCGCTCATGCGGCTCATCCGGCGCACCTACGAGCAGCACGCGCTGCACAGCTGGACGGTCTGGTACAAGCTCCTCGGGATCGACCCGACGACCGTGCGGCTTTAGAAAGCGAGTTCGGCGGACGCCAAAAGGGGAGAACACCGCTGCGGCGGCTTTTCTGCGCGCGGCAATACCTTAACCATCCTCAACTTATCCGAGAGCTCTGATGAGCGGCGGCCGATAATCTTAAGCAAGCAGTTGCCGATTTTGATGTGGCACCGGAAACGAAAATTTTTGGTTTCCCGGACAGAAAGAACGGGGACTGCAGCTGCGAAGGAGAAAGCCGTGCAAATATTCTTCGGAATCAAGCGACCCAAAGCCTTTATCGCGAACTCGATCTTGCGGCAAAACAAGGAGTATCAGCGCCTAATCTGCAGCCTGCCGGATCCGACCACGCCGGAAATCCTGGCGAGCAACAGGGCCATTTTGGACGAGCTGGCGGAGAAGATTCTCCGGGCGGATCCTCATTGGCCGGAAGTGGAGAAGGAGCGGAAGCTGGACGCGATCAGGGAAGCGAGAGGGGAGTTCAGCGACGAGCGCCCGCCGCTGGTGATCCAGCACTAAACAAGGCTTTCAGAACAATTCCCTTGCGGCCGTATGAGTTGATAAAAAACAGGGGCCAGAGGACGCCGCCTCCACCGAACACTCGGTTTCCTATAAAGAGCTCCTTCAGCGCTCGGCGAGGCGCTTCACCGTCCTCATAAGGAGCTCGGGCGCGGCTTCGAACGTATATTTCATCTCGAGGCGCTCGGTGCCCTTATGTGCGTCGCGTCCCGACGGGCCCATGTTGGCCACGGGGACGTCGAGCTTCAGGAGCGCATCGATCGGCAGGCTGTAGACATCGCCCCAGCCCGCCATGTTGTCGGAGAGCGCCTCGAGGTCGGCGCGCGAGCCGTCAAAGCCGAGGAACGAGAGGTCCGAAATGCCGGTGAACATCTCGGTGAGCTCGACGCGGCCGTCGCCCGCGAGCTCGCCCGCCTCGGGCACCGTCTCTTCCATCACGGCGCGAAGCCGCCGCTCGTTTTCCGTGCGCCGGCGGTTGAGCCGGGCCGGATAGTAAGGCGGCACAAAGCCAGCGACATAAGCCGGGCCTTCGATCGCCGCCTCGCGCGCGCACGCGATGAGCATCGCGATCGAGCGCTCGCGGGCGTCCTTGCCGGCGAGCTCCTTCGCGAGGGCGCCGAGCTTTTCCTCGAGCGCCGCCTCGCCGATCTTCTCCTTGGCGGCGGCGATGACCCGGGCGGCGGTGAGGACCTTGATGCCGGGGATCGTGCAGGCGCCCTCCTCGGCGCCCGAGGCGCGGGCCGCTGCCTCGAGCTTCCCGCGCACGGCCTCGGCCGAGCGCTTCGCGATGCCGAGGCAGACCTCAAGGATTTCGGCCGGCGTCCTCACGGTGAGCACGTTGAAATAGGCGCTCGCCGTGTCGGGCAGCGTCACCGAGTAGCTCTCGCGGTGCACCTTCAGCGAAAGGCACGCGGCCGGCTCGAGCTTCCAGCCCTCGCCCCTTTCGAAGAGCTCGGGCGCGGCTTCGGCGCGCGCGGCCGCCTCGGCGATCATGAGCGCGGCGCTCACGCCCGAGAAATAGTCGGCGATGTGGGCGCTCCTGCCGAGCGCCAGGAAAAGCGGCATGATCTTGCCCGTCGAGCCCGTGTAAAAGCCGCGCACCGAAGGCTTGCGGCTCTCGTTCCAGAAGCAGGGCTCGCCCGTGAGGGCGGCAATGCACTCGAGCCCCTCCTTTTCCAGCATGCCCGCGAACGCCGGGAGCGCCCCGCGCATGCCGTCGCTGTCCGCCTCTTCGTCGGGCACGGCGAGGAAGACGACGTTGAGCGGCGCGCCGCCCTCTTCGGCCCAGGCCTTGATCGCCGTCACGAAAAGCGCGAGGCCCGCCTTCATGTCCATGATGCCGCGGCCGGCGAGCCAGCCGCCCGAGGCGAGGTCCTCCCTCGCCTGCTCCGGGATCTTTTCCTGCAAAAGCGCCGCCGTGCAGCGTTCGGGATCGAATGCCCTGTCGGCGAGCGAGCCGAAGGGCGCGGGGTCGACGACGTCGAAATGTCCGGTGAGCAGCACCGTGCGGGCGGTTTTCTTCGGGGAGCGAAGGAGCGCGAGGACGGCCCGGCGGCCGAGCGCGTCGCCGACGGCGGGTTCGCCGACGCGAAGGTCGGCGCCCGTCTTTTCGGCGATTTCCTTCAGGCGCCTGCAGAGCAGGTCGGCGCAGGCGTTTTCCTCGGCCGCGTGCTTCGAAACGCTGGGAATGGCAACAAGCTCGAAAAGGAGCTTTTTCATGTAGGCTTTGTCGAACGGCATGATGGCTTGAAGGGGAAAAAACGAGTGATGCCCCTCATCATCGCATTTATCGGGCGCCGGCCTGCGCCGCGGCAGGCGATTCCTGCTGACAGCGCAAGCGGGCTATCGGTTTCTGCCTAAGGCTCCGCCGTTCGGGAGCCTCGGGAGATTACTTCTTGGCTTCAGCCGGATAAGCACCCTTCTGCCAATCGGGCCAAAGCTTCATTTCGTTGTAAAGGAAGCGGCCCTTGATGAAGTCGCTGTCGCCCCCGAGCACATCAACCAGTGCGAAAGCAAAGGGCAGCGCCGTGCCCGGGCCGCGGCTCGTGACCATCTTGCCGTCGATGACGACCGTGTCGCGCACATAGTTGGCGCCCTTGTAAAAGGGCTCGGTCTTCTTGCCGGGATAAGCCGTGATGGTCTTGCCCTCAATCACGCCCGCCTTGGCAAGGACGTTGGGCGCCGCGCACATGGCGGCCACCCACTTGCCCGCGTCCCGGTAATAGCGGACCAGGTCCAGGACCCGCCGGTCGGCAACCAGATTGTCGACGCCGGTCCAGCCGCCCGGCAGGACAATCATGTCGTAGCCCTGGAAGGCCTTGAGATCGCTGCCGAGCACTCTGTCGGCCTTGATCTCGATCTTGTGCGCGCCGCTCACCTGTTCGCCGGCGATGCTGACGGCATCCACGCTGTAGCCGCCGCGGCGAAGAACATCGAGGATTTCCACCGTTTCGCCTTCCTCGAAGCCCGGCGAAAGCATCACCATCACCTTGGCGGAATTGGCGGCAAAAGCAGACGTCATGACGCAGGCGCTGCCCATGAGCACCATCAAAGAAGTCAGTTTATGCATATTGCGATCCTTTTTCAGTCGTTATGGTCGATTGACCGCGTGCGCGGGGGCGGCCGCATGCTGCCGCCCGGAACGCACGGATCGCTGGAATTAGAGCAAGAATGACTACGTACGCACCTTGCAGGCAGTCAACGAAGAAAAGGATTGAGGGGAACAGGCCCGGCGGCAGAAGAGCGGGCCGCCGGCGGGATCCGCCGGATCTTTCCGCAGGTACGGAAAAGCCCGGGCAATCAATGAATTGCTCGGGCTTTGGGAATTGGGTTGGCGGAGTAGACGGGACTCGAACCCGTGACCTTCGACGTGACAGGCCGACATTCTAACCAACTGAACTACTACTCCGCACTTTGCACACAAGCCGCGTCTTACAAGGACTCCGTCCTGCTGGGAAGCTGGCGGAGTAGACGGGACTCGAACCCGTGACCCTCGACGTGACAGGCCGATATTCTAACCAACTGAACTACTACTCCGCGCTTTGTGCAAACGGTCTTCGCTGACTGAAAAGCTGGAGTTGGCGGAGTAGACGGGACTCGAACCCGTGACCTTCGACGTGACAGGCCGACATTCTAACCAACTGAACTACTACTCCGCACCGCGAAGCTTTTGATCAGCTAAGGAGGCAAATTATACAGATCTTCCGGATTCTGTCAAGGAACTTTGGTGGGCGCTAAGAGACTCGAACTCCTGACCCTCGCCGTGTAAAGGCGGCGCTCTACCAACTGAGCTAAGCGCCCGTTCTGCGTTCCCTGCCGGATGCCGAAAGCATGCTGCGGAAAATGCACTCCGAAGGCGCTAATTGTACCCGATGGACGGTCTTTCAAGCTCCCATCAATCGGGGATGGGCCCCGCTCAGTCCTTCTGCAGCGAGTCCTTGAGGGCCTTGCCGGGACGGAACTTCGGCACCGTCTGGGCGGGCACGCTCACCGTGGCGCCCGTCTGCGGGTTGCGGGCGAGGCGCGCCGCGCGCTCGGCGACCGTGAAAGTGCCGAAGCCGACGAGCGTTACGTCCTCGCCCTTCTTGAGGCTCGCGCCGATTTCGGCGAGCACTGCGTCGACCGCCTTGGCCGCCTTGCCCTTGCTGATGTCAGCGCGCATCGCGACGCGCTCGACGAGATCGTTCTTGTTCATCTCCTGCTCTCCTTCGGCCGGGGCGGACCCGGGCCAAAAACAGTTATAAAAAAGCCGCTTCAGAGACTATAGCCCCTGAAGCGGCTTTTGCGCATCAGCCGCGCGCTTTAGGCCGTGCAGCTTTCAGCCGCGGGCGTCCTGCGGGCCTTGGGAGGCGCAGGGTTTGCGGCCGCCGCGAGCGCGGCCTCGTCCTCGGCGATCTGCTCGGCCGTGAGCGGCACGGGCATGCGCACGAGCGCCTGGGCGAGCACGTCGTCGATCGTCTTGACGGGGACGATCTCGACGGCCTTCTTCGCGTTCTCGGGCAGCTCCTCGAGGTCGCGCATGTTGGGCTCGGGGATCAGCACCTTGCGGCAGCCCGCGCGCACGGCCGCGAGGATCTTCTCCTTGAGGCCGCCGATCTCGAGCACTTCGCCGTGCAGGTTGATCTCGCCCGTCATGGCGATGTCGGAACGGACCGGGATCTTCGTCATCGCGGATACGATCGCCGTCGTCGTGGCGGCACCGGCCGAAGGACCGTCCTTGGGCGTGGCGCCTTCCGGATAGTGCACGTGCAGGTCGGTCGTGTAGAAGGCGGCGTCCTTGATGCCGAGCTCGTGGGCGCGCGAGCGCACCACCGAGCGGGCGGCTTCAATGCTTTCCTTCATCACGTCGCCGAGGCTGCCCGTGCGCTGCACGGCGCCCTTGCCCGGGAAGACCTGGGCTTCGATCTGGAGCAGGTCGCCGCCCACTTCGGTCCAGGCAAGGCCGTTGACGACGCCGACGCGCGGCTCCTTCTGGGCCATGCCGATCGTGAAGGGAGCCGGCCCGAGGTATTCGTGCAGGTTCTCTTCCTTGACGACGGTCTTGGCGGACTTTTCGCCCGCCTTGGCGTCCTTCGCATAGACGATCTTGCGGAAGATCTTGCCGATGGCGCGCTCGAGCCCGCGCACGCCCGCCTCGCGGGTCCAGTAGCGGATGATGCCGAGCACGGCCTCGTCGGTGAGCTCCACCTCGTCGGCCGTAAGGCCCGTCGCCTTGAGCTGCTTGGGGATGAGATGGTGCACGGCGATGTGCAGCTTCTCTTCCTCGGTGTAGCCGGAGAGCGAGATCACTTCCATGCGGTCAAGCAGGGCGGGCGGGATGTTGTAGCTGTTCGAAGTGGCCACGAACATCACGTTCGAGAGGTCGTACGGGATCTCGACGTAGTGGTCCGCAAACGTGTTGTTCTGCTCCGGGTCGAGCACCTCGAGCATGGCCGAGGCCGGGTCGCCGCGGTAGTCCGTGCCCATCTTGTCGATCTCGTCGAGCAGGAAGAGCGGGTTGTTCACGCCGGCGCGGATCATGCACTTCATGATCTGGCCGGGCATGGAGCCCACGTACGTGCGGCGGTGGCCGCGGATCTCGCTCTCGTCGTGGACGCCGCCCAGGGCCATGCGCACGAACTTGCGGCCCGTGGCGCGGGCGATGGACTCGCCGAGCGAGGTCTTGCCCACGCCCGGAGCGCCCACGAAGCAGAGGATCGGCGACTTCACCTTGCCGACGCGCTTCTGCACGGCGAGGTACTCGAGGATGCGCTGCTTGACCTTCTCGAGGCCGGAGTGATCCTCGTCGAGGATCTTGCGGGCCTTCTCGAGGTCGCGCGAGATCTTCGTCTTCTTCGTCCAGGGGATGTCGAGGAGCGTGTCGATGTAGCTCCTCACCACCACCGCCTCCGAGCTCATCGGGGGCATCTGGCGCAGGCGGCGCATTTCCTGCAGCGCCTGGTCCTCGGCGTACTTGGGCATCTTCGCGGAGCGGATGCGCTTCTCGAGGTCGGCCAGTTCGTCGGCATCGCTGTCGCCGCTGTCGCCGAGCTCCTTCTTGAGCGCCTTGATCTGCTCGTTCAGGTAGTAGTCGCGCTGGTTCTTCTCCATCTGGCGCTTGACGCGGCCGTCGACGCGCTGCTGGATGCTCTTCACCTCGATCTCGCGCTCGATGTAGCCGAGCGCCATGTCGAAGCGGGCGTTGAGGTCGGGCTCCTCGAGCACGGCCATCTTCTCCTGCGTGGTGAGCGTCTGCTGGGCGCAGACGAGCTCGAGCACGCGCTCGGGGTCGCTTTCCGCCGTGATGATGCGAAGCATCTCGGCGGCGGCCTTGTCGCCCGAGGTGAGCTTGGAGAAGGCCTCGATCAGCGCGCGGCGGTACGGCTCGATCTCTTCGGGGCGGCTGATGATCGTGTGGATGATCTCGGCCGTCGCCTGGAGGGCGCCGTCCTTCGTCTCGAGCTTGATGAGGCGGTAGCGCGCCTTGCCTTCGATCAGCGCCTTGACGGTGCCGTCGGGGAGGCGCAGCAGCTGCGAAACGCTCGCGAGCGTGCCCACCGAATAAAGATCGGCTCTCGCCGGATCGTCGACCTTCGGATTTTTCTGCGAAAGGAGGAGCACCAGCGAGCCGTCCGAGGCCGCCGCCTGCTCCGCAGCCTTGATGGACTTGTCGCGGCCCATGAAGAGCGGCGCCATCATGTGCGGAAAGACAACCATGTCGCGCACGGCAAGGGCCGGCACAACAAGCTGCTCAGGCAGCGTTGCATTCTGGTTCTTTGTGGCAGTCATTCGTTGTCCTAATAAAAGTTCTTGGTGCTGCTTATATGGGGGCGGACCGGCGGGTTTTCAATGGCCCCGCCGGGCGGCCCTCACGCCCTGAGGACAAGCTCGAGGGGCTTGCCCTCTTCGACCGTTTCCTTCGTGACGACGGCCTTGGCGACGTTGCCCTTCGAGGGGATGTCGAACATCGCGTCGAGGAGCACGTTCTCGAGGATCGAGCGCAGGCCGCGGGCGCCCGTCTTGCGGGCGATGGCGCGATGCGCGATGGCCTTCAAGGCATCGTCGGTGAACTCGAGCTCGACGTTTTCCATGCCGAAAAGCGTCTGGAACTGGCGCACGATGGCGTTCTTCGGCTTCGTGAGGATCTCAATCAGGGCCTTTTCGTCAAGCTCGTCGAGCGAGGCGATCACCGGCAGGCGGCCGACCAGCTCGGGGATGAGGCCGTACTTGACCAGATCGCCCGCTTCCACCTGGCGGTAGACCTTCGTGAGGTCCTTGTCGCCGTCGCGCGAGAAAACCTTGCCGCCGAAGCCCATCTCGGCCTTCTCGGTGCGCCGGCCGATGATGCGCTCCATGCCGTCGAAAGCGCCGCCGCAGATGAAAAGGATCTGCGAGGTGTCGACCTGGATCATCGCCTTGCCGGGGTTCTTGCGCCCGCCCTGGGCGGGCATGCTCGCCACGGTGCCTTCGATGAGCTTCAGGAGCGCCTGCTGCACGCCCTCGCCCGAGACGTCGCGCGTGATCGAGGGGTTCTCGCTCTTGCGCGCGATCTTGTCGATCTCATCGAGGTAGATGATGCCCTGCTGGGCCTTCTCGACGTCGCCGTCGGCGGCCTGCACGAGGCGGGCGACGATGTTTTCGACGTCTTCGCCGACGTAGCCCGCTTCGGTGAGCGTGGTGGCGTCGGAAATCGCGAACGGCACGTCGAGCGCCTTGGCGAGCGTCTGCGCGAGCAGCGTCTTGCCCGAGCCCGTGGGGCCGATCAGCAAGATGTTCGACTTCTGCAGCTCGACCTCGCGCGCCTCGTCCTCGTGGTTGCGCAGGCGCTTGTAATGGTTGTAGACGGCCACCGAGAGCGTGCGCTTCGCCTTTTCCTGGCCGATCACGTACTGGTCGAGCAGGTCGTAGATCTCGCGGGGCTTCGGCAGCGGCTTCGGGGCCGCCGGCTTTTCGGCGGCGTCCCTGCCCGCCTCTTCGGCGGGCGAGCCGTTCTTCAGTTCGTCATTCATGGCGCGGATGCAGTCGCCGCAGATGAGCTCGCCCTTGATGCCGGTGAAGAGCTCCTTGCAGTCGTTTTCGCTGCGCCCGCAGAAAGAACAGTAACGCATGGTCTATTCCGGTTTCCGCCTCAGAGCGCCTTCTGGAGCTCCTCGCGCGTCGTGAAAATCTTGTCGATCAGGCCGTACTCGAGCGCTTCCTGCGCCGTGAGCCAGTGGTCGCGCTCGGTGTCCTCGGCGATCTGCTTGATCGGGCGGCCCGTGTTCTCGGCGAGGATCTGGTTGAGTTCTGCCTTGGTGCGCAGGATCTCGCGCGCCACGATCTCGAGTTCCGTGGCCTGGCCCTGCATGCCGCCCAGCGGCTGGTGGATCATGATGCGCGAGTGCGGCAGCGCGAAGCGCTTGCCCTTCTCGCCCGAGCTCAGCAGCAGCGCGCCCATCGAGGCGGCCAGGCCCACGCAGATCGTGTTGACCTTCGGGCGGATGAAGCGCATGGTGTCGAAAATGCCCATGCCGGCCGTCACCGAGCCGCCCGGGCTGTTGATGTAGAGCGAGATGTCCTTGTCCGGGTTCTCGCTCTCGAGGAAGAGCAGCTGGCCGATGATCGAGCTGGCGGACTGGTCGTTCACCTCGCCCGTGAGGAACACGATGCGGTCGCGCAGCAGGCGCGAGTAAAGGTCGTAGCTGCGCTCCCCGCGGCCCGTGTCTTCGATGACATAGGGAATAAGCATTCTCTGAATCCTTTTCGAAAAGTAGTACCGCTGATTGTAGCGGAGGGCCGGCACCGGGAACTGCCTTTTGCCGCCCGATATTGGCCCGAAAGGCTCGCCGCGCCGCGGCGGCCTGAAAAACGAAAGAGGCGCCGGCCGCCTGAAACAGGCGGGAGCGACGCCTCCCCTGCGACGGGCGCCGCCCTCGGGCGGAGACGTTCCTTCATCGGAAGCGGTCTCCTTCGGGCGGCGCGGCTCAGCGCTGCGGCCTTAGATCTGGCCGGCCATGAGCTTGTCGAACTCGACCTTTTCTTCCGTGGTCTTGGCCTTGCCGAGCACCCACTCGGTCACGTTGTTCTCCGTGGCCTGGGCGCGCAGGTTGGCGACGCGGTTCTGGTCCTTCATGATGTACTTGACGACTTCGTCGGGCTGCTCGTAGCTCGAGGCGATGTCGGTCGCGGTGGCGCGGACCTGCTCGTCGGTGCCGGCGAGCTTCTCCTTCTGGAGCAGCGCGTCGACGAAGAGGCCGAGGCGGATGCGGCGCTCAGCCTGGTCCTTGAAGGTGTCGGCCGGAACCGGGGGCATCTTCTTCACGTCGATGCCGCGGGCGGCGAGGTCGCGCATCATCTGCTCGGAGAGCGACTTGCTCTCGTCGGCGACGAGCGTCTGCGGAACGGCAAACGTGCAGGCCTTGGCGACGGCGTCCATCACTTCGGCCTTGGTCTTCGCCTCGAGGCGGGCCTTGACCTCGCGCTCGAGGTTCTGCTTGATTTCCTTGCGCATCGCTTCGACGCCGTCGTTCACGCCGAGCGTCTTGGCGAACTCGTCGTCGATCGCCGGGTAAACCGGCTCGGCGACTTCAGTGACCTCAGCGTCGAACTCGACGGTCTTGCCCTCGAGGTCCTTGACGCCGTAATCGGCCGGGAAGGTGAGCGGGAAGGTCTTCTTCTCGCCGGCGGACATGCCCGTGACGGCGGCTTCAAACTCGGGGAGCATGCGGCCCTGGCCGAGAACGAACATATAGCCTTCGGCGGAGCCGCCCTGGAACTCCTCGCCGTCCTTCTTGCCCTTGAAGTTGAGCTTGACGCGGTCGTCGTTCTTGGCGGCGCGCTTGACGGGGTTGTAGGTGGCGCGCTGGCGGCGCATCACGTCGATCGTCTTGTCGACCTCGGCGTCCGTCACCGGGCAGGTGTAGCGCTTGAGCTCGACCTTGGAGAAGTCGGGGATCTCGACCTCGGGGAAGACTTCGAACTTGGCGGAGAAGTGCATGTTCTCCTTGTCCTTCTCGTCGGGCTGCGCGTCGATGTGCGGATAGCCGGCGATGCGCAGGCCGGAGTCCTTGGCGGCCTTCATCCAGGCCTCGCCGACGAGCTGGTTGACGGCCTCGTCGAAAGCCTGGGCGCCGTACATGCGGCGGATCTGGGCGGCGGGGACGTGGCCCTTGCGGAAGCCCGGCATGCGGGCGTTCTTGCCGTAGTTCTTCAGGTTCTTCTCGGTGAGTTCCTGCGCGCTTGCGTAGGAAACCACGAGCGAAAGCGTGCGCTCAAGCGGATTGACCGGAGCGGCCTTCTTGGCCTCCGCCTTCTCGGGAGCGGCCTTCGTCTCTTCCGTCTTGGCGGCAGCGGCCTTCTTCGCTTCCGTCTTCTCTGCGGTCTTGGCAGTCTTCTTTTCAGTCATTGTGTTCACTTTGTGTGTTAAGCGCCCCGCACTGCGGCGGGACGGCGGTTAAAGCCCGGCGGCGCTGAACCGCCCGCCTGAGCCGTGAAAAATCGTATCCCCGGCACCCCTGCGGGCGCCGCATCGCACCTGCCCGGAAGTCTCGCGGATTGCGGGCAGACACGAATTGGGAGATTATACCCAAGAACTATCCCCTGCGCCCGCGCCGCGGCGGCCCCCTGCGGCGGCCTTCGAAGCGCCGCGCGCGTGCGCGCTTCGCCGTCGCCCTGACCCGGGACGGTTACAATTGAACAAATTCTTACCCTGAGTTCGCGGACTTATTCTATGCATACGGGGTACTCGACTCCGGCCGCTTTATAGGCGAGTCGAGTCACCTTGTTGGGCTCGGAAGTAATCAAGCATCCTTTTATCTCAGAGCATGACTGCGTTGCTAAATTGGCCAGTGTCGGTTGGATCGGATACTTGGTTTCCTTCAGGCGATCCGACAACAATTTCGCCACGATGGTGGCAATAAAAGTGAGCACCATGTGCCCGCGGAATGTTTCCTCCGTCTGTACAGACAACGGCAGCATGCCGGCATAGTTCTTTCCCAAATCGAAAACCTGTTCGATTTCCTGTCTCGTGTAGTAGATCTCCAGCACCTTGCTTGGCGCAATGCTCCGCTTGGAGACCAACATGAAAATGCCGGCCTTTTCGATCTTGCTTTCGTAGCTTTCGGTACTCAGCGAGCCCTCGGCAACCTTCTCAATCAGAGACAGTTGTTCGAGCGCCGATCGTTGCAGATCAATGCAAAGATAAGCGTAGGCTGAGTGCCCGGGCTCAATGACCTTTCCGTTCTTTCCGATCTTCTCATTGAGTTGGCAAGAGACTTTCTTAATTCTGACCAGACGGTTGTTTTGCTTGACCAATACACCATTTTCCTTGGTGTCCGCCAGATGCTCCTTCACAATGGATTTGAACAGGCGGCGGTTGGGCTGAAGCCTGGCCAGGAAGGAGACCTGTTCCTCATAAAACGTATTGACGTTTTCTTCGGACAGGTAGCCGGCATCGGTAATGGCAAAGTTGGTGTCCACCCCCATCTGCTTGAGTTCCAGAATGGTTCTCTTGAGGGTGTTGATGTCAATGATATTTCCTGGAACACAGCGCATGTAGATTGGCAAGCCGGTTGTTTGCTGAACCACGTAAATTAGCCGAACCTCATTGTTGATGTCGCCGTTGTGGTTGCTGATCGCCGTCAGGCTGAAGTGGATGCTGTTGGGCAGGCCGGTACTATCGATCAAGATGTGCCCAAGCTTGTCGGTGGCATGACTGTCAACAAACCATTGCAGGTAATTCAAGAAAAAGACCTGCTGTCGCGAGGGATCTCCGAGGTATTTCAAGAGATCGGAGACTTGCGAGCTTGAAAGATGGGCCTGAGGGAATAGCCGGTGCGCGATGCTTCGCTCCAGCCACTGACCGGCATAACAGTTGCTCAGGGTGCTGACCAAGTAGAAGCACACCATGGCTTTGAGAGCATCCAGTCGATCTTTGTATGCAGATTCCAGAACAGGATACAAGCCAAGCTTGTCCATGAATCGATCCAGCAGATAAACGTCCCCGAAAACAAAAGAGACCAACTGAGCCGGGACCTTTAATCTGGATTTGCGCTTCGGCATTTCGACGTCAGGCGGAGCGGGAAGATAGCTTCCCGTTTCCGGATCGTACTGGAACAAGCCCCGTGAGCGGCTGTAAAAGACAAGCCGCTCCTTATCAACAACTCGCCCCAAGGATTCCCCGTAGGTTTTGATAACTTTTTGCCCGACGCGGGTAACTGTGCAGAGCGTACCGTAAGTGTGACCGCCCTGAGTCTGAAAACTGATCGTCATAGTGACTGCCTGTCGTATGCATATGCTACATTATACAATATATTATGCATACACGGGCAATTTTTAACCCCTTGCCGCTCTGAAAAACCTGCGATACAAGGGGTTAAGAGGCTACGGACGAATCGGTTATGGGCGTTTCATAACTTATCCCCGCGAAGTCAGGCTTAATAGTGTGTTTGTAAACTGAACGTTCCGATGCGAATTCTTCCGATGATCGCCGCCTGCTCGGCGGCGCTGCTTCTGGCCGCGTGCGGCGCCCCGGCGCCTTCCGAAGACGAAGACCTGCGCGGGAACGGCCCGACGACCATCACGCCCGACTACCGGGCGCGCATCGCGCAGGTCTCCCGCCTCATGGCCGAAATCTGCAGCCGCGCGTCGACGCAGGCTTACTACGCCAAGACGCCGTGCCTGCCCTCCGGCATGACGCGCGCGCAGGTGCGGGACACCTCCCGCGCCACCTGGGCGCAGAAGAAAGCCGCCCGCGAAGCCTTCGCCGAGATGAAGCGGCTTAACGAAGAGACGCGCCGCATGATGACGGCGAGCGGCCTCGAGGAGTACCGCGCGATCGTGCAGCACTCGAGGGAAAAGGTCGACCCGAGGGTCGAGCGCATGCAGAACGGACTTCTGAACGGCACCATCACCTGGGGCGAGTACAACCGCGAGCGGCTGCGCCTGCTCGAGGAGAGCACCGGCCGGCGCGCGCCGCTTTCGCTTTAGGCGGCGCTTTTCCGCTAGAATGCTCGCCGTGCGTGCGGGGGTGGCGAAATTGGTAGACGCACCAGGTTTAGGTCCTGACGCCGTTAGGCATGCCGGTTCAAATCCGGTCTCCCGCACCATCCCGTCATTATTCCGGCTTCCGCCCCCTTCCCTTTCCCGCGGGCGGCGGTTTCCCCTTTCTTGAAATTTCCTGCGGACAGCAAAAAGCCCCGCTTTCCCTTTTTTCGGAAAACGGGGCTTCGGCTTTCAGGGCGCCGGGCGCTTACTTGCCGCAGCTGCAGCTTTCGCCTTCGCCGTGGTGATGGTGATGGCCGCAGCCGCACTCGCCTTCTTCATGATGATGGTCATGGCCGCAGCAGCATTCGTCATCATCGTGATGATGGTCATGCCCGCAGCAGCACTCGCCTTCCTCATGCTCATGGTCATGGCCGCAGCAGCATTCGTCATCGTCGTGGTGATGGTCGTGCCCGCAGCAGCACTCGCCTTCCTCGTGCTCGTGGTCATGGCCGCAGCAGCATTCGTCATCGTCATGGTGATGGTCGTGGCCGCAGCAGCACTCGTCTTCCTCATGCTCGTGGTCGTGGCCGCATCCGCAGCCGCACTCGCCCTCGCCGTGGTGATGGTGGTGATGGCCGCAGCAGCCGTGGCGGCGCTCGATGCGCACCGGCTCGAAGGCCTCTTCGACCTCGGTCGTCTCGAGGCCGATCATCCTGAGCATCTTCTCGAGGTTGGGCAGCGGCAGCACCGCAAAGCCCTCGGGCGCCTCGGCGACTTCGACGCCGCGGTTGATGAGCGCCGCGGCGGCTTCCTGCATCGTGCGCAGGTCGCCCGAGACGTGGAGCACCTTTTCGACGGCCGGGCGCACGACCCAGAACTTGCCCGCATCGTCGAGGAACACGTCGTTGACGTGCAGCGGGCGCTTTTCCTCGACGGCGACGGCAACCTTGCCGCCCTCGGTTTCGAACGCATCGCCCCAGCTCATGCGCTGGGCGGAAGTGAGAACGATCGGCTGAGCGCGGTCCAGGATCGGCTTGGCGGGCGCGGCATCGGCCGGAAGAAGCTTGGTAAGAGTCGTCATTTCTGAATATCCTTGCAAAACGCCGCCGGCCCTCGCGCGAGGAAGCCGGCGACCCAAAAGTTTTTATATTTTAGCCGAGCACGGATCGATAGACACCAACTAATAAGGTCGGTAAAAGGGAACCTTGCCCCGCCGGCGGCCTCAGCCCCCGAGCGCGGCCTCGAGCGCCTCGGGCAGGCGCTCGACGGCAAAGACGTCGAGCCCCTCGATGGGAGTGCGCGGCGCGTTGGCGCGCGGGATCACGGCCCGCGAGAAACCGAGCTTGGCCGCTTCGCGGAGCCTTTCCTGGCCGCGCGGCGAGGGACGGATTTCGCCCGCGAGGCCCACTTCGCCGAAGATCACCGTGCCGCGGAGCACGGGCCGGTTCTGCAGGCTCGAGTAAATCGCGCAGATGAGCGCCAGGTCGACCGCCGTTTCGGTGATCTTGACGCCGCCCACGGCGTTGACGTAGACGTCCTGGTTGTAGCAGTCGGCCCCCGCGTGGCGGTGCATCACGGCAAGGAGCATCGCCAGGCGCTGCGAGTCGACGCCGACAGCGAGGCGCCGCGGCGCCGGGAGCTGCGACTCGTCGACGAGCGCCTGCAGCTCCACCAGGAGCGGGCGCGTGCCTTCCTGCGTCACCATGACGACCGATCCCGGCACGTCGCTGCGGTATTCGGAAAGGAAGATCGCCGAGGGGTTCCTCACGCCGACGAGGCCGTGGTCCGTCATGGCGAAGACGCCCAGCTCGTTCACCGCGCCGAAGCGGTTCTTGAAGGCGCGCACGAGCCGGAAGTTCGAGTGCTGGTCGCCTTCGAAATAAAGCACCGTGTCGACGATGTGCTCGAGGATGCGCGGGCCGGCGAGCGAGCCGTCCTTGGTGACGTGCCCGACGAAGATGAGGGTCGAGCCCTCGGTCTTGGCGATGCGGGTGAGCCGCGCGGCGCACTCGCGCACCTGCGAGACGGAGCCGGGCGCGCTGTCGAGCGCGCTCGAGAAGATCGTCTGGATCGAGTCGATCACAACGAACTCGGGCCTGTGGCGGCGGATCACCTCTTCGATGTGCTCGAGCTCGATTTCGCTCATGAGCGCGAGGCCCTTGGGCTCGAGCTGCAGGCGCCGCGCGCGGAGCGCAATCTGCTGCGCGCTCTCCTCGCCCGAGACGTAAAGCGCCTTCCTGCCGAGCGCGACGAGGCGAGCCATCACCTGAAGGAGGAGCGTCGACTTGCCGATGCCGGGGTCGCCGCCGATCAGCGCGACGCAGCCCTTCACGAGCCCGCCGCCCATGACGCGGTCGAATTCCTCGAGCCCCGTGACGGTGCGCGGCACCTCGGCGACGTCCACTTCGGAAAGGTCGGTGAGCGAGCCCGTGGTGTCGACGAAGCCCTGCGCGGGGCGCGCCGAAGCGCCGCTCCAGCGCGCGGCGGCGCCTTCCCTCACGGTGAATTCCTGCAGCGTGTTCCACGCCTTGCAGTGCGGGCACTGGCCCTGCCACTTCGGCGTGGTGCCGCCGCACTCGGTGCAGACGTATTCGGTGCGTACGCGGGCGCTTTTCGATGCCATGCCTTGAGAGGACGTCCTTTTATAAAGAGTGATAGAGAGCGAGAATCAGCGGCGGACCTGGATCGGCACGCGGCGCGCAAGCGCGCACAGCAGCTCGTAGCCGATCGTGCCGCAGGCCGCGGCCACGCGGTTGACGGGCAGGTGGCGGCCCCAGAGCTCGACGAGGCTCCCGACGTGCGCTTCGGGCACGTCGGTGATGTCGATTTCGAGCATGTCCATCGAGACGGCACCCGTGAGCGGCGCGATCTTGCCCTCGACCCAGACGGGAGCGCCGTCCGGCATCGAGCGCGGATAGCCGTCGGCGTAGCCGCAGGCCACCACGGCGATGCGCGAGGGGCGCTTGGCGCACCAGCGCGAGCCGTAGCCCACGACTTCGCCCGGGGCGATGTTCTGCACGGCGATGATCTTCGCGGCGAGCGTCATCGCGGGCTCGAGCCCGAGCTCTTCGGAGCTGATCGACGAGTCGGGGCTCACGCCGTAGAGCACGATGCCCGCGCGGCAGCCCTCGCCGCCCACTTCGGGGTGCCACATGATGGCGCCAGAGTTGGCCATGCAGTGCGAGGGGACGGTCCCGGTGATCTGCGCCATGCGCGAGAGCTGCATCGAGACGGAGCCGGGGCGCTTTTCGCCGTAGCTCGGCTCGGAGTTGGCGAAATGCGTCACCACGCCCATCACCTGCACGCCCTTGATCGCGGCGAGTTCCTTGGCGACGGCCTCGTACTCGGCGGGGCGGAACCCAAGGCGGTTCATGCCGGAGTTGATCTTGACGTGCACCTTCACGCACCGGAGCGGCAGCTTCTTGAGGATGTCGATCTGCCAGCGCGAGTGCACGACGGTCTCGACGTCGAGCTCCTGCAGCGGCTCGATGTCCTCTTCGTCGAAAAAGCCCTCGAGCAGCAGGATGCGCTTTTTCCAGCCCGCGTCGCGAGCCCTCTTGGCGTCGCAGAGGTCGATGGTCGCCAGTCCGTCGGCGTCGGCGAACGCCTCGACGGCGTTTTCGAGGCCGTGGCCGTAAGCGTTGGCCTTCACGACGGCCCAGAGCGTGCGGGAGCCGGCATTGCGGCGAACGCGCGCAAGGTTGTGCTTCATCGCCGGGATATCAATTTCAGCAAATATAGGACGGGGCATTTCTTTTGTTCTGTATAAAGTGCGAATAGCGTGCAAGTGAGCGGCACCGAGCGTTTCCGCAATGCACTGCCGAAGCGTAAATCTTACTCGCCCCGGGAAGCTTTGGCGGAATTCGCCGAAGGTCAATCTGAAACAAAGTTTCCCGCGGGCCCATTCAGTGGCTTATATTGCGCTGTAAACTTTGTTCAATCAGCATAATACGGGACAGACCATAGAGTATGAAACGCGGTTTTTACACCATCATGTGCGCGCAGTTTCTCTCGTCGCTAGCCGACAACGCGCTCCTGATCGCCGCCATCGCCCTGCTTGCCAGCATCAACGCTCCGGAGTGGATGACACCGCTGCTCAAGCTCTTTTTCGTCGTCAGCTACATCTGCCTGGCGGCCTGGGTCGGCATTTTCGCCGACTCGATGCCCAAGGGCCACGTGATGTTCATCACGAACGCGATCAAGGCCGTCGGATGCCTGCTGATGCTTTTCGGCGGGCACCCGCTGCTTGCCTACGCCATCGTCGGCATCGGCGCGGCCGCCTATTCGCCCGCCAAGTACGGCATCCTCACGGAACTCCTGCCGCCCAAGATGCTCGTCGTGGCCAACGGCTGGATAGAAGGCCTCACCGTCGTCTCGATCATTCTCGGCATCGTGCTGGGCGGCGTGCTCATCAAGCCAGAAATCGCCGCGCCGGTGCTTTCGGCCTTCCACCTGAACGCCATCGGCCTCACCTCGTTCGCGCAGGGCGCCATCTTCGTCATCACCTTCGTCTACGTCGCCGCCGCCATCGTCAACCTCGCCATTCCCGACACGGGCGTGCGCTATCCGCCCCAGAAATTCGACCCCTACGACTCGATCAAGGGCTTCATGCAGAGCTGCAACGTGCTTTGGCACGACCCCCTCGGCCAGATCTCGCTTTCGGTCACCTCGCTCTTCTGGGGCGCCGGCTCGGTGCTGCAGTTCCTCGTGCTCAAGTGGTGCGACGAGGCGCTCGGCATGGACCTCTCGCAGGGCGCCGTGATGCAGGCCGTGGTGAGCGTCGGCATCGCGGGCGGCGCCGTGCTCGCCGCCGCCAAGATCCCGCTCACGAAATCCCTGAACGTCCTGCCGCTCGGCATCGTGATGGGCGTGCTCGTGTGCTTCGCGGCCTTCTACAACCAGAGCATGGTGCCCGCGGGCGGCATCATGATCTGCGGCTTCCTTCTGCGCTGGTCCGTCATCATCGCCGGCATCATCATGGTGGTCGTCGGCCTCTGCGCGGGCTTCTTCGTCGTGCCGATGAACGCCCTGCTGCAGCACCGCGGTCACATCCTCATGAGCGCGGGCCGCTCGATCGCGGTGCAGAACTTCAACGAGAACAGCTCGATTCTTGTGATGCTCGGTCTCTACTCGCTGCTCATCAAGGCGGAATTCTCGGTGCCGGTGACGATGTTCCTCTTCGGCATGTTCGTCGCCGTGGCGATGGCGCTTGTGATCTTCAAGCACCGCCGCAACCAGAAGAAGTGCGACAGCCTGCACCTGATCGGCATGGAAAAGCGCCAGTACATGACCGAGGACCAGAAGGCCGAGGAAAACAGTCACTGATTGAGGCCCCTTTTCGGGGAGCCCCGGCAAGCCCAGGCGGGAGCGCTTTGAGAAAGCCGCTCCCGTTTTCTTTGCCCTTTTCCTGGGCCCCTCCCCCGCCGCGGGCGGCAAGAGGACCCGGGCGCCGCGGCCCGATGCGGCTCAGGGATGCCGCCCGCCGCCCCCGAACTGCCCCCGGTGCACAAAAGAAAAGCGGGAGCGCTTCGCTTTTCGGAAGCGGCTCCCGC
Organism: Burkholderia sp.; assembly: GCA_047777475.1. Taxonomy (GTDB): domain Bacteria; phylum Pseudomonadota; class Gammaproteobacteria; order Burkholderiales; family Burkholderiaceae_F; genus Sutterella. The sequence goes on along the minus strand of JBKEET010000001.1, from coordinate 247,439 downwards.
TTGCTGCGCGAGGAACGCTGACGGTCAGCTCTCGGCGCTCTCAAGGCGCTCCGAGCCGTCGCGGCCATAGAGGTCGGCGTTCACCATGGCGGCCACCGAGCTGTCGGACCAGACGTTGAGCGTCGTCTCGATCATGTCGATCACGGCATAGATCGGCAGGATCACGCCCATGAGGATGATCGGCACGTTCATGCTGGCCAGAAGGCTCGCGGAGAGGAAGAAGCAGCCCATCGGGACGCCCGCGTTGCCGACCGCGGCCAGCGTGGCGATGAAGATCCAGATCACCATCGTCCACGGCGTGATCGCCGCACCCGCGTTCTGCATGAGGAAAATCACGGTCGTGAAGATGAAGGCCGCGCAGCCGTTCATGTTGATCGTCGTGCAGATCGGGAGCACGAAGCGGGCCACCTCGCGGTGCACGCCCACGTTGTTCTCGGAGCAGTTCATCGTGACGGGGAGCGTGCCGGCGGACGACTTCGAGAAGAAGGCCACCGCCAGCGCCGGCGCCATGCCCTTGGCAACGCGCAGCGGGTTGACGCCGCGCAGCAGCATGAAGAGCGGCAGCACCACGAGCATCTGGATGAAGTTCGCGCCGAGCACGACGCCGAAGTACGTGCCGAGGCCGCCGATGCTCACGCCCTGCTTCATCTCAACGACGAAGTTCGAAATGAAGCCGAAGATGCCGAGCGGCAGGACGGCGATCAGCCACTTCACGAGGATGAAGAGCACTTCCTGCAGGGCCGAGAAGAACGTCATCAGCATCTCCTGGGTCTTGCTGCCGCGCTTCATGCAGGCGATCGCGATGCCCACGGCCGCTGAGATGAGCAGCACCGAGAGCACGTTGGCCGAAAGGAACGGCGAGAGGAAGTTGTCGGGCACCACCGACTGCAGGTACGACATGTAGGAGTGCTCGGTGATGTTGGCGATGTTCTTGGCGCCCTCGGCGGAAACGTTGGAGGGCTTGAAGATCACGTAGAGCACGGCCGCCGTCGACGCGGCGAGGATCGTCGTGGTGAGCGTGTAGAAAATCGTGTGGCGGAAGATGCGGCCCGACTCGCTCGACTGCGAGATGCGCGCGAGCGTCGAGATGATCGAGACGGCGATGATCGGGATCGAGATGAACTTGAAGAGCCGCACGAAGACGGAGCTCATGAAGTCCGCGAAGCCCTGGGCGAGCGTGCCGCCCCACAGGCCGCAGGCGATGCCGAGCAGGATGGCGACGACGTAGGCCGCCGCCGTGACCAGGCGCGAGCGCTTCTGCGCCGCGGTCGGCATTGCCGGGGTATCCGAGGTTGTAGGCATTTTTTCAGTCCTTATCGGTTGGAGTCTGTTTTTTTATAAAGAGGTCCGGTGCCCGGGCGTCTGCGCGCCCGGACAGGAAGGCAGTTTATACCTTAGTAAATTACTCGACTATACCCTTTATGCAGTACCTTAGTGATTTACTCATCTTTACGGGGTTTCGTCAAAACGCCCGCCGCGCGGACTTTTTCGGATAGCTTCCGGCGCGCTTATTCGACGGCGATGCCCGCATTTTTCATGAGCGCGAGCGCCGCTTCGGCATACTTTTCCTTCGGGTGCCCCGGCGCGTCGTAGGTCGCGACCGCGTCGCGCGGCACGGCGATGCGCTTCCTCAGGCCCCTCTCGTTGAACCAGGCCTTGAGCGTGAGCGCGAGCTGCAGCACGCAGATGTCGGTGCAGCAGCCCGTGACGACGATCTCGTCGAAGCGGGCGAGCTTTTCCTTGTCGAGCGCGAAAAAGCCGTTGGTGCTCTGCTTGCCGACGGTGTTGCCGGGCCCGGCGAGGTCGGCGAGCGCGGGGATGACCTCGCTTTCCTCGCTGCCGGCGAGGCAGTGCACGGGGAAGGCGTCGAACTCGGGGCAGCCTTCGGTGTGCCGGTCGCAGAGGAAGACGGCCGCGTCGGCGGCGAGGACGCGCTTGCGCACGGCGGGCGCGATGGCGGCGATCGACGGATCGGCGAGCGCCCCTTTTTCGGCAAAGCCGCGGATCATGTCCACGACGAGCACGCAGGTTTTGGGCATTGCTGTGGCCTCCACTGGAGAAAAAGCGCCTTTTTCCCGGCGCTGCCGGCCATCATACAAAAAAAGGAGAAACGGGACCTGCTCGAAGCCCGTTTCTCCCGAGCGCCGCGGCAAAGGACGGGCCGCGGCGGAAAGGCGCTGTTTTCCGAGGAGCGCTAGAAGCCGATGAGCCTTTCGGGGTGCGCGTAAACGTTGGCGCGGTCGCGGCGGCAGAACGCGCAGAGCGTCACGCCCGTCTTCTTCGCGAGGTCGACCGCCATGGCGGTGGGCGCCGACACGGCAAAGACGATCTCGACGCCGCAGGCGGCCGCCTTCTGCACCATCTCGAACGAGGCCCGCGAGCTGATGAAGAGCGCGCCGCTCCCCCAGCCGCGCATCGCGCGAAGCCCGAGGAGCTTGTCGAGCGCGACGTGGCGGCCGACGTCCTCGGCGCCGCCCGCGAGCGTGCCGTCGGGATTGACCCAGACGGCGGCGTGCGTGCAGCCCGTGAGGCGCCCGAGGCGCTCCACGTCGCCCAGGTAGCCGAGCGCGCGCGGGAAATGGCGCATTGAGAAGGTCTGCGTGGCGGGCACCGCCGCGAGCGGGCGCGCGACTTCGCCGAGGCTCTCGACGCCGCAGAGCCCGCAGCCCGTGCGGCCCGCCATGGTGCGGCGCCGCTCCTTGAGGCGCCAGAAGCACTCGTTCGAGATCTTCATGCTCACCTCGATGCCGCGGCAGGCCTCGCGCACCTCGGTGTCGTAGAGGTGGGACGCGTCGGGGATGATGCCCTCGGCAAGCGAAAACCCGAGCGCAAACTCCTCGAGCATCGCGGGCGTGGCCATCATGACCGCATGCGAGATGCCGTTGTAGACGAGCGCGACGGGCACCTCCTCGGCCACCCAGTCGGTCGATGCCCCGGCCTCGTTGAGGCGCGAGACGCCGACGCTGCGCGCGCCGAGCGGCAGCGGGAATTCCTCAGTGCCTAACCCCAGGGCCTGCTCGAAGCCGCTCGGCGTATCCCAAATCGCACGGCTCTCGCCTTCCTTTGCTCTTTCGCTCATCTGCCACTCCTTCATTCTTGCTTTTGCTCAATTCCGCCGGAGGCGGGCGTCCCTTCCCCGCCTCACGCGGCGTCCTTCTGCCCTTCGCTGAAAACGAAAAGGCCGGCCATGACGATCGACTCCACCTCCGGGCAGAACCCCTCGGCGCTCTTCGGGAAAACCGTCGGCACGGACGCGCCGCACCTGCGGTCGCGGTGCAGCCGGTGCGTGAGGTCGTCCTCGTCGTGCACGTAGTCGAAGTCGGACACCGCCTCGTTGCCGCAGTGCGCGCAGCGGATGCGCTCGAAAAGCCAGCCCGCGCCGCAGCACTCGCAGTAAAGGCGCTTCACGTTGCCGTTGGCGGCCGTGGGCTCCACGGCGGCGATTTCCGCCTCGGACCCGCACACGGGGCACCGGAGCGGACGCGAGAGGTGCGTGTCGTTCTTAAGGAGCGGCTCGATGCGGCGGCTCGCCTCGTCCGCGGCCGCGTCGAGGAAAGTGCGCAGCGCCAGCCCGAGCGCCGGGAAAACGAAGAGATCCGTGAGCGCGCCCTGCCCGGCCATGCCGTCGGCCTTTTCGAGGTAGGCGAGCGGATCGCGGCCGGCAAGCGCGAGCATCGGCTCCGTGATGTAGGGCGCGAAATCGAAGGCCTTCATGCCGGGGATCAGCTTGGCCTCGGCGCCCGCGGCTTCGTTGCCTTCGATCATCGCCGCGGCAATGCGCCCGAGCACCTCGGCAAAGCGCTTCGCGTCGATCGCAACCGGCCGGACCGAGAGGAGCTTCGCCTTGCCGGTGGCCGCCGCGGCGATTTCCTCGTCGCTCCAGTCGGGCACTTCGGCCGCAAGCGAAGCGCGGGCGTCGGCCGCCGCAAGGAGCGCGGGCCCGAGGGCCCTGAGCTGCGCGCGCACGGCGGGATCCTTGTGGCCGGCGTAGGCCGCAAGCGCGCTTTCGATGTTCTTTCTGCTCAGCATGGTGATGTCCTTTTTGTGTTGAATTCGGTTCTTGGGGTTTGTGAATCGGGGCTTTCGCCCTTTCGGCAGGCGCAGCGCCTGCCGAAAAGGCCCTTCCCCGCGCAGCGGCCCGGGGAAGGCGCCCGCCCCCTTCAAGGGACGGGCCGGCCTTTCGGGCTACGCCTTGGCGTCGTCCTTCACCTCGGTGACGTTCTTGCCGAGCGCGATCTCCTGGTTGGCCCAGTAGCCCCAGTGGTAGGCGGCGTCGCTTTCGCTCACCTTGCCGTCGCCCCACATGAGGCGGGCCGTGCCGCGGTACGGCTGCCAGATGCCGGCGCCGAGGTAGATGTGCGCGATGCCGATGATCACGGTGAGGCAGAAGAAGACGTCGTGCACGAGGTGCGCGGCGAGCACCATCCCGGTCGGGAGCCCCGCCTTCATGTCGCCGCCCGAGACGAGCCAGGTGTTGAGCCAGAGCACGATGCCCGAGACGGCCATGAAGATGCAGCAGAAGAGCAGCGCGCCGTCCGCGAGGCGCTGCGCCGACTTGACGTGGTGCTGCGGGGGCATGTGGACCTTGCCCGGCGCGAACAGGTAGAGCGGGAACTTCTTGGCCCACTCCCAGTCGTCCTTGTCCCACTTGCCGAAGATGTCCTCCTTGAAGAGGTTCTTCGCGCCCTTGGGCGAAAGGAGCAGCGAGATGATCGGGATCACGATGAACGGGATGCCGATGATCCGGTGCAGCACGCGCATGGTGTGCGTGAATTCGCCTCCCATGATGCCGCCCCCGAGGCTCGGGACGAACACGAAGACGCCGGTGATTGCGAGGCCGATGCAGGAAATCGCGGCCACGCCGTGGGTGATGCGGGTGAGCAGCGAATGGCGCTGGATATAGCGTGTCATGCTGTTTCTCCTCCTTTACTGACGCGGGGCTTCTTTTTCAAGAAGCTCCTTGACTTCACGATCGGCCTTGGCGCGCTGTTCGCTCGTCCAGGCGGCCTTGGCCTCCTCGATGGTGACCTTCTTGCGGCGGTAGCCGGTCGCGGCGGCGAACGACACCGCCAGGCCGGCGATGACGGCCGCGGTGCCGATGCCGGTGACGGCCTTCATCGTCTTCATGGCGCCGACCATCGAATTCGTCTTCGGGTTCGTCGGCAGGCCGTAGGCCTCGTGGCCGTACTGGCACACCGTGAGGATGTGCAGGCCGCCCATTTCGTTGACGCCGTAGAGCTCGGCCTTGTCGAAGCCCTTCTTCTTCAGGAATTCGACGCGGGCCATGCCCTTGGCGATCATCTCGTCGCGCGGCCCGAAGGAAAGCGCCTCGGGCTGGCAGGTCTTGACGCAGGCGGGGATGCCGCCCTCGTCGAGCCTGTCGATGCACATCGTGCACTTGTCGATCGTCCCGTCGCCGGGCCGGAAGCGCGGCACGTCGAACGGGCAGGCGGTCTGGCAGTAGGTGCAGCCGTTGCACTTCTTCGAATCGAAGGCGACGACGCCCGACTCGGTCTTGTAAAGGGCGCCCGAGGAGCAGATCTCCACGCAGCCCGCGTCCGTGCAGTGGAAGCACGAGCGGCGGCCGATCGCCATGTTGATCGGGTGGAACTTGTTGCCCGAGGGCGTTTCGCGGAACGTCATCACGAGGCGCGTGTCGCCGTTCAGGTCCGGCGGGTTCTGGTAGCTGCCCGAGAACTTGTTTTCGTTGAGTCCCATGGGCGACGGAAGCATGTTCCACTGCTTGCATGCCACCTGGCAGCCCTTGCAGCCTGTGCAGTGCGAAGCGTCAAAGAGCATCGCGACTTGTTGCTTTGCCATTGTTATCTCCTTATCTGCGCTGCTCAGGCAGCCTTTTCAAGGTTGACGAGGAAGGCCTTGTACTCGGGAATCCACGAGTTGGGGTCGCCCACGTTGGGCGTCAGGTCGTTGACGTTGTCGCCCGTGGCGAACCTGCCGCACCAGGAGAAGTGGTGCGGGAGGCCGACCACGTGGACCTTGCGGCCGTTGACCGTCATCGGCGCCATGCGGATGGTGACCATCGCCGGCACTTTCACGGAGCCGCGGTTGTTCCACACGCGGACCATGTCGCCGTTCCTGATGCCCTTTTCCTTGGCGAGCTCAGGCGAGATCTCGACGAAGTTGCTCGGCATGATCTCGTTCAGCCACGGGATGGAGCGCGTCTGCGTGCCCGACTGCCACTGCTCGACCACCGAGTAGGTGGTGACGGCGTACGGGTACTTGTCGGGCGTGCCCGCCTGCACCGACGGATCGTCGCCGAAGCGCAGGCACGGGTTCTTGTCCGCGCCGTTCATCGCGTTCTTCACGGGCGCCTCGAGCGGCTCGAAGTGCTCGGGCAGCGGGCCGTCGCTCATGCCGTAGGCGAAGAGCCTGGCGTTCTGCTCCCAGGTCATGAAGAACGCGTTGTCGTCGGGTGCCTTCGCGGTGACGAAGTCGCCCACGTCGTTCTGGATCCACTTCTTGCCGTCCCAGGCGACCAGGACCTTCTTCGGGTTCCAGGGCCTGCCCTGCGGGTCGGCCGAGGCGCGGTTGTAGAGCACGCGGCGGTTGGCGGGCCAGCAGAACGACCACTGCGGATAGAGCCCGAGGCCCGAGGGGTCGGCCTTGCTGCGGCGCGTCATCGGCTGCTTCATCGGGTCAAGCTTCTCGGCTTCGTTGTTGTAGTAGCCCGAATAGATCCACATGCCGCAGGCGGTGGTGCCGTCGGCCTGGAGCTGGCTGTAGCCCTTGAGGAGCTTGCCGTCCTTCGTGCTGTAGCCGTTGATGGCCCAGCAGAGCGCCCTCAGGTCGGGCTTGCCGTCGATCGTGTAGTCGAAGTTCGCCTTGAGGACCTGGTCCGGGCAGGCGCCGCCTTCCTTTTCATAGAGCGCGCGGATGTGCTGCCAGAGCTCCATCATGATGAGGAAGTCGGACTTGCACTCTCCCGGCGGCTCGACGGACTTCTCGCGCCACTGGATCCAGCGGCCGGAGTTGGTGATCGAGCCGATCTTCTCGAAGATCAGCGCCGCGGGCAGGAAGTAGACCTCGGTCTTGACGTCCTCGGGCTTCATGTCGGGCGCTTCCCAGAACGTGGCCGTCTCGGTGGGGAACCAGTCGGCGACGACCATCCAGTCGAGGTTGGCCATGGCGTGGCGCGCGTGCTTGGCGTTGGGCTGGCAGCTCGCGGGGTTCATGCCCCAGACGAAATAGCCCTTCACCTTGTTGTCGCGCATGTTGTTGAACGACATGATCGTCGAGTAGTCGCCGCCGTCGAGGCCCGGGGCGATCTTCGGGAGCAGGTCGTAGCAGTAGTCGTTCTCGACCGTGGCGTTCTTGCCGAACCATTCGCGCAGCGCCGAGACCCAGAACTTCGGCTTGTTCGAGTAGTAGCCGGCGGCGTAGGTTTCCTTCGAGAGGTAGTCGGCAAGGGTCGGGTGCTTCGAAGCGGAGGGCCAGCTGAGGTAGCCGGGCGCCTGGTGCGACGTGGCGGCCACGTCGGTCGAGCCCTGGACGTTCGGCTCGCCGCGCAGCGCGTTGATGCCGCCGCCCGCGACGCCGATGTTGCCGAGCAGGAGCTGGATGATGCACATCGCGCGGCAGTTCTGCGAGCCGTAGGTGTGCTGCGTAAGGCCGAGCGCGTAAAGGAACGTGCCCGCGCGCTCCGGCTTGCCGGTCGACGCGTAGATCTGCCAGATCTTCATCATCACGTCCTTGTCCATGCCCGTGACGCGGGCGACCGCATCGGGCGTGTAGCGCGCGAAGTGGCGTTTCATGACGTTGAGGACGCAGTTCGGGTCCTTGAGCGTCGGATCGCGCTTCAGGATCTCGAGGTCGGGCGTCTTGAACTTCGGCGTGCCCGGGCGGTTCACCCAGGAGAAGGCCGAGCCTTCCGAGGTGTCCCAGGCGACCTTGCGCTCATAGTCGTAGCCCCAGGTCTCGTTCGAGTAGCGCTTCTTCTTCGGGTCCCACCCCGAGAAGAGGCCCGTTTCCGGGTCGAACTTGTAGTCGGGCCGCAGCAGCGCCGAGGCGTTCGTGTAGTGGAGCACGTACTCCTTCTGCCAGAGGTCGTTCTGCAGGATGTAGTTGATGAGGCCGTTGAAGAAGGCGAGGTCCGTGCCCGGGCGGATGCGGCCGTAGATGTCGGCGCGCGCCGCGGAGCGCGAGAAGCGCGGGTCGATGACGATCCACGTGGCGCCGTGATCCTGGGCGCGCTCGACCCAGCGGGAGGAAAGCGGATGGTTTTCGACGTTGTTCGAGCCGATCGTGATGATCACGTCGGCGTTCGGGAAATCGTTCCAGTGGCTCGTCATGGAGCCGCGCCCAAAGCTCGGCGCGAGGCCCGAGACGGTCGAGGAGTGGCACACGCGCGTCTGGTTGTCGATCGTGACGACGCCGAGGCTGCGCGCGAACTTCTGCACGAGCCAGCCCTCCTCGTTGTTGAGCTGCGCGGCGCCGAAGCTCGCGATGCCGTCGCAGCGGTTGACCGTGATGCCCTGCTCTTTCTCGACGAAGGTCGCGTCGCGCGTCTTCTTGACGCGGCGGGCGATTTCCTCCTCGGCCTGCTCCCAGGAGATGCGCTCCCACTTGCGGGAGCCGGCGCGGCGCACCATCGGGTGCAGGATGCGGTTGGGGTTGAGCTGCGCCTTGCGGTCCTTCGTGACCACGTTGCGCAGGCCCCAGAGCGTGGCGCCCTTCGGGCACAGGCCGCCGAGGTTGACGGGATGGTCGGGGTCGCCCTCGACGTTGATCAGCTCGCCGTTGCGCGACGAGCAGATGACGCCGCAGCCGCCCGCGCAGTAGCAGCAGATGTTGGTGACTTCCTTGACGTTGGCGAGCTTGTACGGCTTCTTTTCGTGGCCGGCCGCGGCGGCTGCGCCTGCCGCGCCGGCAGCCGCTGCGCCGGTGCCGAAGAGAAGGCCGCGCTTGAAGAAACTTCTGCGTGAAACTTCCATTGGGATCCTCCTTGGGGAGTTGGGGTATGGCGCGGCGCCGCGCTGCGGGGTTTTTCACCTGCCGTGAGGGCGGCCGGCGCGCCGTGTTAAACAGGCTCTTCCTGTTGCCGCCCAAGAGTGTGGTCTTTTCCGAAAATTTTCTAAATTCGTCGAAAGGCTAGAGGCTCTAGAAAAGGCGTAGATAAGGCATTCACCTTATTCTGGTTTTATCCTACCTAATAAGGGATAAATCAAGAGGCCACGGCCGCTGCATCGCAGTTGCCCGCGGGGCTGTGCGCTGTTCATTTCGTGAATAGCGAAACGCTGTTTGTCGCTTGAAGAGGCATCCCCTTTTTGCGTTATGGGGCGGCCCGAAACGGCTGCGGAACGCAATGCCGGCGCGATTTCGCGCAAAAGGAGCGCTTGCGGGCCCCGTTTTTTGCTATCCTTTCCGATGTTCGGGAAAACCCTTGAACAAGACACTCCCGCGCTCCGCTGCAACGCGAGCTCTCAACCCATCTTTCGAACCGATTCATGCCGACAACCCGAATCCATCGCTGCATGACATTCGTCTGCGGCGCGCTCTGCGCGGCCGCCCTCGCCTCTCCCGCACCCGCTTTTGCCTCGGGCTCCGCCCCGGGGTGCGATGCGCGCTACAGAAGCGACGTCGTGGTGATCGGAGCGGGCAGCGCCGGCCTCTCGGCGGCGCTCGCCGCCTCGGACGCGGGCGCGCAGGTGATCGTGCTTGAAAAGATGCCGATGCTCGGCGGCAGCTCCATCCTCTCGGCGAGCCACATGCTGACGCCGGCCCCGGGCGCCGAGGGTGCCGCGCAGTTCCGCGAGGAAGTCACCGAGGCGGGCGGCAGCTCCGTTTCCCCGCAGCTCTCGGGCGTTTTCGCCGACAACGTCGAAAGCGCCGTCGAATGGCTCGAGAAAATGGGCGCCGACTTCAAGAGCATCACGGTCGACGCGGACCGCAACGGCACCAAGACCGCGAGCGCCCTGCGCTCCTCGCAGGGCCTGATCGGCGAAGAAGTCATCAAGACGCTCCTCCACGGCATCGAGAGCCGCCGCATCCCCGTGCAGCGCATGGTCGACGTCACGTCCATCGAGAGCGACGGCCGCGGCATCAGCGCTGTCTGCGTGACCGACCGCTACGGCGACAAATGGTGCGTCGGCACCTCCTCCGTGGTCATCGCCACCGGCGGCTTCTCCGCCAACGGCGAGATGATCGGCAAGTACGCGGGCATGCCGAGCACGAACTCGCCGGGCTCGACGGGCGACGGCATTGCGCTCGCGCGCACCCTGGGCGCGAAGACGGTCGACATGGACGCGATCGTGGTGCACCCGACGACGATGCCCTTCTCGGGCTTCATCCTGCCCGTGCAGACGCGCATGCTCGGCGGCATCCTGCTGAACGCCTCCGGGCAGCGCTTCGTCAACGAGCTCGCCCCCAACAGCGAAATCACCTCGAAGATCATGAGCCAGGGCGGACGCGCCTGGCTGGTGATCGACCAGGGCATCCTCGACCAGATGCCCGTCTTGAAGCGCTACGCCGAAAACGGCTACTTCGTCACGGGCGCGAGCGACGGCGAGCTCGCGCGGGCCATGCACGCCGATCCGCTCGCCGTGATCGACACGCTCACCCAATACCGCCGCAGCGCCGCGCTCGGCCGCGACGAGGCCTTCGGCCGGAGCTCCTTGGAAAGCCGCCTCCACGACTATCCGCTCTATGCGATCAGCGTGAGCCCGGGCGTGCACTGCACGCCGGGCGGCCTCGTCATCGACGCGGGCGCCCGCGTCGAGGGCGAGAAGGGCCCGATCCCCGGACTTTACGCCGCGGGCGAGGTGACGGGCGGCGTGCTCGGCCGCCGCTGCCTCGAGGGCACGGGCCTTTCGAGCGCCGTGGTCTTCGGGCGCATCGCGGGCGAAAACGCCGCGCGTTATGCAAAGAGCAACGCCCCGCACTGAGTCGTTTCGGACTTTCCCCCGAAAATCGCGCGCTTTCCCGCCTTTGCGTTCATAATGATTGAACAGCGCTGCGCCGACCCCCTGTGCGCAGCCCTACAGAGCAACGCATAAAAAATGGGTTCCCTCAAGATTTTTCACACCGCCGACTGGCACTTCGGAGCGAGCCTGGGCTCGATCGAGCGCACGGAAGACTTCGACCGATTCTGCGACGACTTCGTCGCGCTCGTCGAAGAGCGCCGCCCCGACGTGCTCCTGGTCTCGGGCGACGTGTTCGACACGACGATGCCTTCGACCGCGGCGCAGCGCCAGTACTACCGCCTGATCCGCCGGCTCGCCGACACGTCGCTCCGGCTCACCGTCATCACCGCGGGCAACCACGACTCGCAGCGCTTCATCGAGGCGCCGCGCGAGGTGCTCTCCGCGCTCAAGTGCTTCGTCGCGGGCGAGACGCCCGAGAGCGAGGCCGTCGTGCTGCGCGACGCGGAAGGCCGCCCCGAGCTCGCCGTCGCCGCCGTGCCTTATTTAAGGGAAGGCGACGTGCGCTTCGGGAGCGCCGACATGAGCGACGCGCAGCGCGCCGAAAGCTTCGAGCGCGGCGTGCTCACCCGCTACAACACGGTGCGCGGCATCCTCACCCGCGAGCTCGCAGGCGCCAAGGTGCCGATGATCGCCATGGGGCACCTCTTCGTGATCGGCTCGAAGCTGCGCGAGGACCAGACGCAGGCGGCGGCCGCCGCGGAACCCGTTTTCGTCGGGGCTCTCCGGAACGTGCACGCCGACGCCTTCGGCCCGCACTGGGACTACGTGGCCCTCGGGCACATCCACAACGCGCAGGCGATCGAAAAGAGCGCCGTGCCGATGCGCTACGCGGGCTCGCCCCTGGCGCTCAACTTCAAGCACCGCACCTACCGGCACCAGATCGTCGAGGTCACTTTCGACGAAAGCGGCGCGATGAGCGTCGCGTCGTTGCCCGTGCCGCAGCACCGGCGCTTTGCGGAGGTGCGCGGCACCTACGCCGAGCTCTGCGCCGCGATCCGCGCGGCGAAGCTCCCCGCCGACGACCTGCCGCCCTTCGTCGACGCGACGCTCACGAGCGACGAGACGGTGCCCGACCTTTCCGAATCTCTGCAGAAAATCGGCGACGAGGCGGGCGTCATCGTCACGGCCGTGCACAACGAGAAGGCCGTCGAGCGCTACGAGATGCGGCGCGAGGAGCTCGTGAACCTCACGCAGCTCACCCCTTCCCAGGTCTTTCACAGCTATCTGAAGGAAACGAAGGAGAGCGGCGAATCGGCCGAAGCGGCCTTCGCTCGCCTTCGCCCGCTCTTCGACGAGGCTGAGGAAAGCGTCAGAAACAGCCGGCGCGCGGCGGAAGAAGCCCGCAGCACGCCCAATCCCGAACGCGAGGACGAAACGGAATGCGCCTCCTGAAACTTCGCTTCACCAACGTCAATTCGCTCGAAGGCACCTGGGAGATCGACTTCACGGATCCCGAGTACGTGAGGAGCGGGCTCTTCGCCATCGTCGGCCCGACGGGCAGCGGCAAGAGCACGATCCTCGACGCCATTTCGCTCGCGCTCTACGCCTCCACGCCGCGCATCCGCGCGCTCAAGAAGAGCGACGCGCCCGACGAGGACTGCCCGACGCTCACCAAAGGCTGCCGCATCACCGAGGCGGCCGTGCGCTTCGAGGCGGACGGCACGCAGTACCTCTCGAGCTGGCGCCGCCGCGTCAAGCGCACGGGACGCCTCTCGGAGGCCGAGGTCGAGCTCATCCGCTACAGCTCCCCTTCCGACAAGGAAGGCATCATCATCGCCTCGAGCAAAAGCGAGTGGGACCGGCGCATCGCCGAGATCACGCGCATGAGCTTCGAGATCTTCACGCGCACGGTGCTGCTCGCGCAGGGCGCGTTCTCGAATTTCGTCAAGGCGAAGGACGAGGAGCGCGTCAGCCTGCTTGAAAAGATTACGGGCACGGGCATTTACACCGAAATTTCGAAGAGCATCTACGAGCGCTGCAAGGAAGAGCTCGGCAAGCTCGACGTCGAGCAGAAGACGCTCGAGAACATCGCCGTGCTGAGCGACGAGGAGCGCACTGCACTCGTCAAGCAGAGCGACGACGCGGGCAAGAGCCTCGCACAGGCGAAGGAAGAGCTCGCGCGCCTGAGCGCCGCGCTCGAATGGCGCTCGAACCTCGACCGGCTCAAGGCCCGCTGCACCGAGCTGCAGGAGCTTTACGGCGCCACGCAGAAGGCCGAGGCCGCCTTCAAGGCGGAATACGACCGCGCCGAGCGCGCGAAGAAAGCGGCCGAGCCGAGCCGGCTCGCCGAATCGGTCGAGGCGGCGCGCTCCGAGCTCTCGCAGACCGTTCTGCGCATCCAGAAGCTGCGCGACGGCGGCGCGAAGCTCGCGCTGCAGCGCCCGCACCTCGCCGCGGCCGTGAGGCTTGCGGGCGACGAGCTCGAGAAGGCCACCCGCGAGGCCGAGGCTTTCGAGCCCAAGTACCGGCGCATGCTCGAAGCCGACACGGAGCTGCGGCAGCTCGAGCGCAAGAGCCGCGAGGCGGCCGCCCAGTCGGAGCGCTCCGCCGCGGAGCTTTCCGCGGCGCGCGAGAAGGCCGAGGCCGCGCAGCGGCTCGAGCGCGAGAAGAAAGCCGCGCTCGACGCCCTCTCCGAGCGCGTGCGCGCGGGCTCCGCGGACGACGCCATCGCCGCGCCGCTCGCGATCATCCGCGAGGCGGCCGAGAGCATCCGGGCCCTGAGGCAGAAAAAGCCCGCCGCCGAGAAGCGCCTCGCCGCGAAGAGCACCGAGCTCGAGCGCGAGAAAGAAACCGAAGCGCAGCTGCGGCGCACCGCCGAGGAACTGCGCAAGGAGCGCTCGCAGAAAGAGAGCGCACGGGCGCTCGCCGAGCGGCAGCTCGCCGAGGCGCAGGCCGGGAGCACCCCCGAGGGGGCGCTCGAGGTGATGAAATCGCTCACCGAGACGATCGACGCGGCCTACGCGCTCAAGCACACCCGCGAGGTGCGCCTGCGCATCGAGGCCTCCGCCGACCGGCTGCAGAAGTCGGCCGTGCTCGCCGACGTCATCTCCTGGTGGAACAGCGTCGCGAAGCCCGATCTGGTGAAGACCCGCGCCCTGCTCCTCGAGCAGGAAAAGACGCTCGAGGACCGGCTCGGGCCCCGCGCCACGCAGGCCGCGGCGCAGTTCGACGCCATGATCGCCGAGCTTGAGGCAAGCCGCGGCTCGATTTCGGCGTGGGTGAAGAATTCCGCCCGCGCCCAGGCCGCCCTGCAGAAGGCGCAGAGCGAGGAGACGCAGGCGGTGAGCCGCCTGCGCGCCGCCGAGGAGCAGCTCTCGGCCGCCTCCGCCGGCGTCGTGCGGCTCGCTTCCGAAGCGGAAGAAGCCCGGGGCGAGATCGCCAAGCTCGCCGAGGAGCGCTCCTCGCAGATCGCCAAGGTCCGCACCGCGGTGCGCGGCATCGCGGGCCTGCCGCCCGACGCGAGCGAGGATCCCGACCGGCTCGTCACCGTCTTGGCCGAGCGCGCCGCGCGGCGCGCGAAGCTCTTGAACGACGAGCAGGCCGCCCGCAGCGCCTGGCAGGAAGCCAACAACGCGGCCGTGCGCACGAGCGAGGCGGTCAAGATCAGCGAAAAGAGCGCGGCCGCCGCGGCGGCCGCCGCGAAGGCCGCCGCCGACGAACTGGGCGCCCGCCAGGCGGCGCGCCGCCAGGAGTTCGGCAGCGCCGACCCGCAGGCCGAGCACGACCGGCTCGAGGCGGCGAAGGCCGACCGGCAGAAGAATTTCAAGGACGCCGAGGGCAAGGCGGCCGAACTCGAGCGGCGCATCGGCGAAGGCGCGGCCGAGCTCAAGACCCTCTCCGAGGCCGAAGCCGGCCGCCGCGAGGCGCTCGAAAAGAGCCGCGCGCAGCTCTTCGCGCTCCTCAAGGAGCGAGGCTTCGCGGGCGAGGCCGAGGCGCGCGCCGCCGTGATGGAAGAAAGCGCGATCGCCGCGGCCGAGGCCGAATACGCGAAGCGCAAGGAAGCCAAGGCCTCCGCCTACGGGCGCCTGAAGTCGATCGAGGAGCAGCTCGCCGCCGAAGAGAAGCGCGCGCTCACCTCCGAGAAGGCCGAGCCGCTGCGCGCCCGCGCGGACGCCGTCAAGGAAAGGGCCGACGCGGTGAACCTGAAGCTCATCGAGGCGCAGAGCCGGCTCAAGTCCGACGACGCGCACCGCGAGCAGGCCGAAAAGAGCCTCTCGCGCATCGAGGCGCTCAAAAAGAGCTGCGCGCTCTGGCAGGAACTGAACGACCTGATCGGCAGCGCCGACGGCAAGAAATTCCGCATGATCGCGCAGCGCTACACGTTCCGCATCCTGCTCGCCAACGCCGACGACGCGCTGCAGAGCATGACGCCGCGCTATAGGCTCACCCCCTCGGGCGAGTCGGGGCTCGGCATCGACGTGATCGACGGCGACATGGGCGCGAAGCGGCGCACCTCGCAGAACCTCTCGGGCGGCGAGACGTTCCTGCTGTCGCTCGCGCTCGCGCTCGGCCTTTCGCGCATGGGCGGCTCGAACCTCAAGGTCGACACGCTCTTCCTCGACGAAGGCTTCGGCACGCTCGACGAGGAGACGCTCTCGCACGCCTTGGGCGCCCTCGAGCGGCTCCATGCCGCGAAGGGAAAGCTCATCGGCGTCATCTCGCACGTGCAGGGCGTGCGCGAGCGCATCGCGACGCACATCACCGTCTCGCCCCGTGCGGGCAGCGGCCGGAGCACCCTCTCCGGACCCGGCGTGCGGCGCCTGTCGGGGCCGCAGTAAGCCTGTTCACCTTAAGCAAAGGCCCTGCCCCGCCGAAAAGCGGGAAGCAGGGCCTTTTTGCATATATCCTTCTGCGCTCTTCAGCGCTTTTCGGTCAGGAGCGGTGCGACGCCGAGCCACGAAGCGAGCTCCGCGGTGTCGGCGCAGAGCGCCTGCGGCGCCGAAGCGACGAGGTCGTCGAGCGTCGAGGCGCCGTAGGTCATCGCCGCCGCGTCGCAGCCGTAGCGCTTCGCCATCGTGACGTCGTGGACCGTGTCGCCGATCATGACGGTGCGCTCCGGCGGGATGCCCGTCTCGATGCCGATCATCTCGAGCATCTCGGGGTCGGGCTTCGAGGCGCACTCGCTCGCCGTCTCGGTCGTGTCGAAGTAGGGCTCGAGCCCCGTGGCGGCGAAGACGCGCCTCAGGCCCTCGCGGCTCTTGCCGGTCGCCACCGCCGTGGCCAGGCCGTGGGCCTTGAGGCCCGTGATGAGCTCGCGCATGCCCGCAAAGAGCGTCACGTCGCGCTCGTGCGGGATGTACCACGCGCGGTAGAGCTCGTTGAAGCGCCGGTGCTCGGACTCGGGGAGCTCGGGCACGCACTTCAGGAGCGCGCTGTGCCAGTCGAGCCCGATCACGCTCCTCGCGAGCGCCGTGCTCGGCACGCGGCAGCCCATTTCGGCCGCCGCATGGCGGATGCCTTCGGCGATCGCGGCCGTGGTGTCCATCACCGTGCCGTCCCAGTCGAAGACGAAAAGATCGTAGCGAGGGGAAAATATGCCGCTCATTGCGCGCTCCCGGCGTCAAGCGCCTTCAAGAGCGCCTCGCACTCGGGCGGCAGCGGCGCTTCGATGCGCAGCGTCTCGCCCGTGACGGGGTGCTCGAAAGTGAGGTCGTGCGCATGCAGGAACATGCGCTTGAAGGGCACGCCGAGCGCGCCCGCGGCGACCGCCTTGTTGAAGGCGAAGTCGCCGTACTTGTCGTCGCCCACGAGCGGGAAGCCCTGCGAGAGGGCGTGCACGCGGATCTGGTGCGTGCGGCCGGTCTTGAGCTGCACGTCGAGGTAGCTCACGGTGCCGTAGCGGCGTATGAGCGTGAAAATCGAGTGCGCGCTCATGCCCTGCTCCGGGTCGACGCGCACCCGCCTCTCGCCCGAGGGGAGCAGGTAGCGCGTGAGCGGCAGCCGAACGTGCTGCCGGTCGTTGACCCAGTCGCCCTTGACGAGCGCGCGGTAGTGCTTCTCGACGCCGCCCTCCTTCATGAGGTCATGCAGCCGCACGAGCGCCTTGCGGGTGCGGCAGACGATGAGCGCCCCCGAGGTTTCCTTGTCGAGACGGTGCGCGAGCTCGAGGAACGTGTCCTCGGGGCGGCTCGCGCGGAGCCGCTCGATCAGCCCGTAGGAGATGCCAGAGCCGCCGTGGGAGGCGAGCCCCGCGGGCTTGTTGACGACGAGCAGGTGCCGGTCCTCGTAAAGGATCGGCACGGCGCCCTCCGCGAGCGGCGCGGCGGCCGCGGCGTGCGCGCTCTTTTCGGCGACCCGCATCGGCGGGACGCGCAGCAGGTCGCCCTCCCGCAGCTTCGTCTCCGCCTTGCAGCGGCTGCGGTTGATGCGCACCTCGCCCCCGCGGATGATGCGGTAGATGTGGCTTTTCGGGACGCCCCTGGCGACCTTCAGCAGGAAGTTGTCCACCCTCTGGCCGTCGGCGTCTTCGCCCACGGCGATCCAGGTGACCGCGTCGGAAGGCAGCTTGGCGACCCGAGACGAGGGGATCGGCTTAATTTCAGCTTTGCGTTGCTCCGTCATCGTTTATACTTACTGTCTGTGATTTTCGGGATCAGCCGAAGATCCGAAAAAAACGCGACGAAGCCGCGCTCCGTCAGGCGCGGCGCCCTTCATTCCGGGCGCCGTGAGCGCATTTTCTCACGTTTGGATGATTCCTGTGCCGGCGGCCCGCTGACGGGGCGGCCGGCAAAACCCTTTTTCAACATGTGCCCCGTCCTTCACGGCAAGGCGAGGAGCGCATGGCGGCTTTTGCCGCCGCTCCCCGAGGGAGCGGCGCCAAGCGCCCGCACCGCAGAGAGAGCCTTCACTGCCCGCTCGCGGCCGCGAGGAAAACACAGTGGCGAGAAACCGCCCTTCCTCCCCGGCCCGCTTGAGCGCCCGAGCCAAAGCGCCGGGATGAGGCAGCCAACGGAGGACTTCCCGCGGCATGCGGCCTTCAGGCGCCCGGCTTCCCGCGGATGCGGCCCGAGCAGGAGTCCCGCCCATGCCTCGCAGCCCTGTCCGCCCCGGACGGATCACGAACGGCGTCGGCCGGCAGCCGGCGCCGCTGTTTCGAAGCGAAAGTTTTTTCGTCTGCCTCGCCCGGGCTGTCAGTCCCGGGCCGCGCGGACCCGGTCCGAAAGCGTGCGCGCAGCGCACCGCCGAAGCCGAGCAGCTCCCCCTCCCCCGTCCCAATCGGGGGATGGCGGTCAGAGCGCCGGTCCTTCGCGCCCATGACCCGGGTCTCAATCGATGCGCGGCCCGCACTCAGCTGCGCGAACAGACGGGCCCGCCTCCTTGGGCGGCGGGCCGCCCGGAAGGCTGTGAGGGATTGAGCCCGGCGCCGCTCTTTTCATAAGGCGCGCCGGTGAGACTCTCCCCAAATACCTCCTTTTTCAAAGGAGATAGACACAGTTCCGGACACGTTTGTCCCAGGACGGCCGGCGAGGCCGCGCCCGCTTTTCCGAGCGCGCCCCGCCAGCGGAGAGCGCCGCACCCGGCTTCTTGCGGGAGCGCGCCTTTCTTCTGACTATGGGAGAAAAGCGCCCTTTCCCGGCCTGCTGCGCCGCTCCGGCCGCCGCCCGGTCAGAAACCGCGGACCGAAAGGACCCGCTTCGAAGCACGCCTATGCCGCCCGCGTCAGTGGCGGCGGAGTGCTACTTCATGAAGCGCATGCTTTTCAATGCCACGCACGCCGAAGAGACGCGCGTTGCCATCGTCGACGGCCAGAAGCTGGTCGACATCGACATCGAGACCGCGGGCCGCGAAGCCCACAAGTCGAACATCTACAAGGGCATCGTCACCCGCATCGAGCCGAGCCTCGAGGCCTGCTTCGTCGACTACGGCGAAGAGCGCCACGGCTTCCTCCCCTTCAAGGAAATCTCCCGCTCCTACTTCAAGGAAGGCGTCGATTACCGCACCGCCACGATCCGCGAGGCCATCACCGAAGGCCAGGAGCTGATCGTCCAGGTCGAGAAGGAAGAGCGCGGCACCAAGGGCGCGGCGCTCACCACGTTCATTTCGCTCGCCGGCCGCTACGTCGTGCTCATGCCCAACAATCCGCGCGGAGGCGGCGTCTCGCGCCGCGTCGAGGGCGAGGAGCGCCAGGAGCTGCGCGAGGCGATGGACCGCCTCAAGGTCCCGGCCGGCATGTCCACCATCGCCCGCACCGCGGGCATCGGCCGCACGACCGAGGAGCTGCAGTGGGACCTTGACTACCTGCTCAAGCTCTGGGACGCCATCAAGGAAGCGGCCACGCCGCAGTACGAACTCGTCAGGGAAGAAAACGGCCGCCGCACGGTCCAGGTCGTGAAGACCCCGACCAGCAACGGCAGGCAGCTCAAGTGCCTCAACCCGGCCCCCTTCCTCATCATCGAGGAATCCAACCTCGTCGTGCGCGCCATCCGCGACTACTTCCAGCCCGACATCGGCGAAGTGCTCGTCGACACCGACGAAATTTACGAGCAGGCCCGCCAGTTCATGGCGCACGTCATGCCCGACATGGTCGACCGCGTCAAGCGCTACCGCGAGGACATCCCGCTCTTCACGCGCTTCCAGATCGAGCACCAGATCGAGACGGCCTATTCGCGCACGGTCTCGCTCCCCTCGGGCGGCACGATCGTGATCGACCACACCGAGGCGCTCGTCGCCGTCGACGTGAACTCGTCGAGGGCCACGCGCGGCGCCGACATCGAAGAGACGGCCTTCCGCACCAACTGCGAGGCGGCCGACGAAGTCGCCCGCCAGATGCGCCTGCGCGACCTGGGCGGCCTCATCGTGATCGACTTCATCGACATGGCCGACACGAAGAACCAGCGCGCCGTCGAGCAGCGCCTGAAGGACGCTCTCCGTTACGACCGCGCCCGCGTGCAGATGGCCAAGATCAGCCGCTTCGGGCTGATGGAGCTCTCCCGCCAGCGCCTGCGCCCGGCCCTTGCCGAAGGCAACCACATCACCTGCCCGCGCTGCAACGGCGTCGGCGTGATCCGCGACACCGAAAGCTGCGCCCTGCAGGTGCTGCGCATCCTGCAGGAAGAGGCCATGAAGGAAGGCACGGGCGCCGTCAACGCCCAGGTGCCGGTCGACGTGGCCACGTTCCTCCTCAACGAGAAGCGCAACGACATCACCAAGCTCGAGGCGCGCCACCGCGTGCCGATCGTGCTGATCCCCAACACCCACCTCGAAACGCCGCACTACACGATCGAGCGCATCCGCCAGGACGACGAGCGCCTCGAGGACACGACGCCGAGCTACAACCGCGCCGAGGACCTCGAAGAGGTGGCGGACGATCCCTATGCCTTGAAGAGCAAGGAAGACAAGCCCGCGCGTCCGAAGCAGATCCCCGTGATCAAGAACGTACTGCCGCGCGACCCCGCGCCGGTGCACCAGGAGAAGAAGCCCGAGCCCGAATCGAAGCCCGCGCCGCAGATGGAGCCCGTGAACATCCACGAAGGCTTCTTCTCGCGCATCGCGAAGTTCCTCTTCGGCAGCAAGGAAGAAAAGCCCGCTGCCGCCGCTGCGGAAAAGCCCGCCGAGAAGCGCTCCCGCAAGACCCGCGAGGACGGCGAGGAACGCCGCCGCACCCGCGGCGGACGCCGCGTCCGCCGCGCTGCGGCCGAGAACGGCGAGACCCGCTCCGAGGAGACGAGCCGCCGCGAGCGCCCGTCGCGCCGCCGCGCCGAAAAGCCCGCCGCGGAAGCGGCCGCCCAGGGCGAGACCGCCGTTCGCGAGACGAACGCCCGTCCGGGCCGCCGCTCGCGCCGCCGCCGTCCCGAAACGGACGAGGCCCGCACCCGCCGCACCGAGGCTGAGGTGAAGACCGAGCAGGCCGCTGCCGAGGCGCCCGCCGCCGAAGCGCAGGCCGAGGAAATCCGCGCCGAAGATACGCAGGTCCAGGCCCAGGCTCCTGTCCAGGCTCAGACCCAGGCTCCGGCCGCCGAAGCCGCCGACGAGACGCAGGGCGAAACCCGCCGCCGCCGTCCGCGCCGCCGCCGCCGCGGCTCGCGCTCGGGCGAAGAAGCCTCCGCTGAGGCGAGCGCCCAGAACGCCGTGACCGCGGAAGCGCAGCCTGCGGCCGCCGAGCCCGAGGCCCCGAAGGCCGGGGAAGCCCCCGCCGCCGTGACCGAAAGCCCCGCCGAGGCCCCCGCGGCCGAAGCGCCCTCCGAACCCGCGCCCGCTGCCGAGCCTTCCGGCCTCGTGCAGATCGAGACGAAGCATCCGTCCGCCGGCTCCGACTACGCCGACGAGGCGCCGCGCGGCCGCCGCATCGAGCACCGCGAAGAGCCCGCCGAGAGCGAGCCCCTGGTGCAAATCGAGACGAAGCACGCCGCCGAGGGCGAGGAGCTCAAGAGCCCCGAACACATGGCCGACGTCGCTCAGCAGATCAACGAGAGCTTCGTCGGGCGCGGCGAGCGCCGTCCGCGCCGCTCGCGCCGCAGCCGCCAGGGCGAAACGGTGAAGACCTCGCTCAAGCCGATCGCCGAAGCCGTGGCCGAGATGGTCTCCGCCGGCGCCGCTCCCGCCGAGGCCGCCAAGCCCGAGGCGAAGGCCGAAAAGGCCGCCGCCCCCGCCGCGAAGCGCCTCCCCGACATCGCCGTCGGGCTCGAGGAGAACCTCCGCGCGGCCGGCCTCACGCAGGTCCACACGGACCCGAAGCTCTGCGAGCCGGTCACCTACGACGCGGTGATCTACCCGGGCCGTCCCTACGTGCCCGCCCCGGCCGCCGAGGAAGAAGGCGAGCTCACGCAGGTGCACACGCGCCCCGAGCTCTGCAAGCCTGTTACCTATGAAGCGGTGATTTACCCGGGACGCCCGTACAAGGCCCCCGAGGCCGCCGAAGAGGAAGGCCCGCTCGTGCAGGTTCACACCCGCACCGAAGCGTAAGGAAGCTTGACGCCGCCCGGCGCTGACCGGACGGCCTGAAGCCCCAAGGGCGCCGGATCCCCGAAGAAGGGATCCGGCGCCTTTTTCTTTGCCTGAATCTTTCCGCCGGCTTTATGAACACGGCTTCATATCAGGGTAAATACTTACTCTTCCTTACATCCCTCGGGAGGTATCGCCGAAGCGAAAAATTATTTGAAAATAGCGCTGTGCGCCGGAGGGCCGGCCGCTCCGCTTTGCCTGCGAATCGTACTTTTTGAAAGATTCGCAAGGGCAGGCGCGGGCGGTCTCCCTCGGCCGGGCAAGACGCTTCCCGATCCCCGGGATGCCGCCTCCGGCACGGTCCTTCGGAGCAGCGTTTTTTCTACCTGAGGAGAGGAATTCATATGAAGATTTCCCGCACATTCATTGCGCTCGCCGTCGCGGGCGCGCTCGGCAGCGCTTACGCCGCCCCGTCCTTCAAGGCCGGCACCTACACGGCCGAAGCCAACGGCATCCACGGCCCGGTCGCCGTCGAGGTGACGTTCTCGGCCTCGCGCATCGAAAGCGTCAAGGTCACCAAGCAGAACGAAACGGTCGGCATCGGCTCGCGCGCCGTCGAGCTGCTGCCCTCCAAGATCGTCGAGGCGCAGTCGCCCGCCGTCGACGGCGTCTCGGGCGCCACGGTCACGTCGACCGCCATCCGCACCGCCGTGGCCGACTGCGTGAAGCAGGCGGGCGTCGACCCGGCCACGCTCGTGCCGCTCGCCTCGAAGAAGGCCGCCAAGAACGAAGAGCTCACGACCGACGTCGTCATCGTGGGCGGCGGCGGAGCGGGCATGTCCGCGACGATCCGCACCCGCATGAACGGCCTCAATGCGCTCCTCATCGAGAAGATGCCCTTCATCGGCGGCGCCGCCTCGATCTCGGGCGGCCAGGTCGTCGCCCAGGGCTCGAAGCTCCAGAAGGAGTACGGCTCCCGCGACGACAGCCCCGAGTCGATGATCAAGGACTTCCAGGCCAACGGCCACAACCTGAACGATCTCTCGAAGCTCACGCTCTACGCCAACAACGTGGGCGCCACGATCGACTGGCTGCACGACGAAGTGGGCGTGAAGTTCGTGCCGAACGACCTGCCCTACCTCGCCGAGTACTCGCATCCGCGCGCCCTTGAGTCCCAGGGCGGCGCCAAGACGATGGCGCAGCACCTGCGCGAGGTGATCGCCTCCGACGGCGCCAAGGTGCTCTACAACACCCGCGTGAAGGAGCTGATCGTCGAGGACGGCAAGGTGGTCGGCGTCAAGGCCGAGGACACCGTCAACGGCATCAACTACACGGTGCGCGCCAAGAAGACGCTGCTCTCGACGGGCGGCTACGGCAACAACAAGGACATGCTCTCCGGCGACCTGAAGACCGCGCTCTACTACGGCCCTGTCTCCTCGACGGGCGACGGCCTTCGCATGGCGCAGAAGCTCGGCGCGAAGACGCAGCTCCTGCAGTACGGCAAGCGCTATCCGAACGGCATCGAGGTGGCGCCTGGCATCGCCAAGTCGACGATTTACGCCAACGTCGGCGCCTTTGACGTCGCGGGCATCCTGGTCGACGTCAACGGCAAGCGCTTCGTGAACGAGAAGGCTTCGAACCGCCACATCCTCGACCCGATGCTCCAGACCCCGAACAAGCAGGCCTACGTCTTCATGGACGAAGCCTCCTGGAAGGGCTTCTACAAGCGCCTGCCCGAAACGGGCGTCTCGCACGAGGACGCTGACAAGTACCTCGCCAACAACGGCAAGAGCGAGCCGCTCTTCGTGAAGGGCGCCACGATCGAGGAAGCCGCCAAGCTCGCGGGCATCGACCCCGCCGGCCTCAAGGCCACGGTCGCGCGCTACAACGGCTTCGTGAAGGCTAAGAAGGACGCCGACTTCGGCCGTCCGGCGCAGTTCATGAACGCCGAGATCTCGGCCACCGGCCCCTACTACATCGTCGAGCAGAAGCCCCGCTTCGCGACCACGATGGGCGGCGTCGTCACCGATGACAACCTCAACATCGTCGGCCAGGACGGCAAGGTCATCCCGAACCTCTATGCCGCGGGCGAGCTCGTGGGCGGCGTGATGGGCGACGATTCGCCCGCCGGCGCCAACGTGGGCTGGGCCCTGACCTCTGGCCGCGTCGCCGCGGACCGCATGGCCGAGGCGATCAAGGCCGGCAAGTAATCCCTTTTGACTTGCTTTAACCGGCTCTTTCACTGATGCTGCCGCCGCAGGCCCGAAGCCCGCGGCGGCAGTTTTTTGCCCGGCCGCTAGAATGTCACCGCATTCCGAGTTTTTTCTTCTTTTTTTCAAATGGCGCGTTATCGGGGGCGCTTCGCCCCGTCTCCCACCGGTCTCCTCCATGCGGGCAGCCTCGCCGCCGCGGCGGCGAGCTGGCTCGACGCGCGCGCCCACGGCGGCGCGTGGCTCCTGAGGATCGAGGACATCGACCCGCCGCGCGACATGCCGGGCGCGGGAGAGGCGATCATCGAGACGCTCGCTCGCCTCGGGATGACCTCGGACGAGCCGGTCGTCTGGCAGCACGAGCGCTATGACCTTTACGAAGCGGCCCTTCAAAAGCTGAAGGGAGAGGGCCGCATCTTCGGGTGCGCCTGCACCAAGAAGGAAGCGGCCGCAAGGGCCCGGGCGCTCGGCCTTCCCGAAACCGCCTACCCCGGCACCTGCCGAAACGGCACGCACGGCAGGCCCGTGCGCTCGCTCCGGTTCCGCGTCGAGAGCGGCACCGTGACCTTCACCGACCGCCTCTGCGGCACGTTCTCGCAGAACGTCGAGCACGACGTGGGCGACTTCATCGTGAAGCGCGCCGACGGCCTCTGGGCCTACCAGCTCGCCGCCATGGCCGACGACATCGCGCAGGGCGTCACCGACGTCGTGCGCGGGGCGGACCTGCTCGACAACACGCCGCGCCAGATCCAGCTCATCACGGCGCTCGGCGCGCCGGTGCCGCGCTATATGCACATACCGCTCGTGCTCAATGCGGAGGGCCAGAAGCTCTCGAAGCAGGCGGGCGCGGCGCCGATCCGCGCGGACGATCTCCTGGGCGAGCTCGAGCGCGCCTGGGTCCACCTCGGGTTCGAAAAGCTCGGCGCCGATTCGATCCCCGCCTTCTGGAAAGCCGCGCTGCCGCTCTGGAAAGCGCGCTTTGCCTGAAGCGCCGGAAGGTCGGTGAAATCACCGCGGCGCCCTTGCGTTTGCTTAAGGAAACCTTAAATTTTCTTTTTCGCTTTGAAAAGCGGGCGTTGGGGGCCGATACAATGGATTTGTTCAGTGACCCCATTCCACCGAGGCCTCCGGGCCTCTTTCGGAGATAAACGCTATGAGAAAACTCTCTGTGCTCGCCGCGGCCCTTGTCTGCGCCGCGATGGCCGCAGGCTCCGCCTTCGCGGCCGATCAGGGAAAGTTCCTGGCCGACCGCCACGTCGCCAAGGGCGTGCAGTGCGCGTCCTGCCACGGTCCTGACGCCAAGAACCCCAAGGAACCCACGATCGATACGTGCACGCAGTGCCATCCGACGAAGGCTCTCGTTGAGAAGACGAAGAACGTGAAGCCCACCAACCCGCACACGTCGCCGCACTATCAGGACCAGCTCGAGTGCACGAACTGCCACCACGGCCACGAGGCCCCCGAGGTCTTCTGCGACCAGTGCCACCAGTTCGGCTTCAAGGTGCCCTAAAGCACACTCCCGAGCTGATGTACGGAAAAGGCAGAGCGTTTCGATGCGCCCTGCCTTTTTTCGTGCCCTCAGCGGACCGCCGTCAGGCGCGGCAGAGCGCCTCGAACTCCCGGTCGAGCTTCGCGACGGCGCCGTTCATGCGCTCCCCGGCCGCCTTTTCCCAGGCCGCGTCGGCTGCGATGCAGCCTTCGCATTCCTTCATCATGCGCCCGAGCTCGGCCTTCTGCGGGCCGCCCTTCGTGCGGCGCCCCTCGACGATGCTCCGCGGATCGAGGAGCTCCCCGAACGCCTCCTCATCGAACGGGAACGCCGCGGGAATGGCGAGCTTTTCCTCGCGCACCATCTTTTCGTACACGGCCTTCGCGTCCGCATAAGGCAGCGTCGCCGGGGTGAGCTCGCGCTCCCTCGCGTAGGTGACGAGAAGGCTCGCGAAATGGTGCCCTTCCCGGAAGGGGATGCCGAAGCGCTGCATCATCACGTCGGCGATGTTCTGGCTCGCCGTCCAGTCGAGGTTGAGCTCCTCGAGCGCCCGCTTCGGATTGACCTTCAGCATTCCGAGCACCTGCGCGAAACGGCGGAACACTTCGGCCGCCTCGCCCGTCACGGTGCCGTTGATAAGCTCGTCCTTGCTGTCGTACATGCCGGGCATGAGGTCGTGGGCGCGGAAGATCACGCCGGAGAGCTCGCCCAGGACCTGGTTCGCGTCGCGCCGCACGTCGATGAGCGAGCCGGGGTTGCGCTTCTGCGGCATGGCGGTCGAAGCGTAGGTGGCGGTGACGAGGATCCAGGGCCGGGGCTGCGCGTACTGCGTCATCACGTCCTCGATGAACGAGGTGACGTGAAGGAGCGGGAGCGTGAGCTTGAGCGCCGACTCAACCGCCATGTCGACCGCGGAAATCTGCGCCGCGTCGTAGGCGTTCTCGACGATGCCGTCGAAGCCGAGCCGCTCGGCCATCGCCTCGCGGTCGAGCGGCCACGGCGTGCCGTTGAGGACCGTCGTGCCCATCGGGCAGAGGTTGAGCCGTTTCCAGAATTCCTTCAGGCCTTCGAAATCGCGCCGGAACCCTTCGAGGTGCCCGAGCCAGGTGTGCGCGAGGCTGTTGGGCTGCGCGGCGACGCCGTTGGTGTAGCAGGGCGCGATCGTATCGCGGTTCTCTTGGGCGAGCTTGAAGAGCGCGCGCCGCACGGCAAGGAGCGCCTCCATCGCCTCGAGCGTGCGGTCCCGCAGGATCGCCCTCTGGAACGTGGCGTGCATGTCCTGCGAGGAGCGCCCCGCATGGATCGCCGTCACGTCAATCCCGGCTTCCTTGATAAGGAGCGGCTCGTAGCGCACGTACATCTTGGGGCGCGGCGCGCCGGGCACGTTCCCCGCCTCGATCACGCGCTCCTGCGCACGGGCCCATTCGGCCGCCTTGGCGGGATCGAGCAGTCCCTGCTTGGTGTTAATGACAAACGTGGCCTTGTTGATCTCGGAAAGCCAGAAAAATTCGTCGCGCGGAACGGCTCCGCTCCAGGGGCGGGCATCCGCCGCCGCGGCGGCCGGACCCGTTGAAGGTACACCCAGTGTCATCGGTTCATTCTCCGTTTGCCGAAGGAAATCGCTTCGGCCGTCTTAATTTTCACATCGCAGAGTATGGAAAACCCTGTTGTGCTCATCAATGGCAATAAGTTCAAATAGAACTTGTCGTTTTCAGCAAAAAGGCAGGAACCATGCGGCGGGATATGAATCTTGAAAGCTGGAAAATCTTTGAAAGCGTGGCGCGCAACGGCTCCATTTCCAAAAGCGTCGACGAGCTCGGCATCGATGCTCCCGGCATCAGCCGCGTGATCAGTTCCCTCGAGGCGGCCATCGGCACCGATCTCTTCGACCGCTCCTCCCACCCGATGCGCCTCACGGTCAACGGCAGCGAGGCGCTTGCCGCCGCACAGGCCATGCTGACCGCCCACGACGACTTGATTTCCAGGCTGAAGACCAACACCGACGATATGTCGGGCCCCATCCTCGTCGGACTGCCGCCCTCGCTCCTCGAAACCTACATGGTCCCGTTCCTCGTCGATTTCAGCAGGCGCTATCCGGAAGTGCACTTGGAAGCCACGGAATACACAGCCGGACTGCCGATCGATTTTTCGTCGCGCTCCGGTCCGCTCGACATCGTCATCTCCTACGGTCCCGACGCCGTGCACCCCAACTACGTGCAGATCCGCTACGGCAGCGGGCGCTTCGTGCCCTGCGCCTCGCCCGACTACCTGGCCCGGCACGGCACGCCCAAAGCGCCCGAAGAGCTCGCGGCGCATATCGGCATTGCCTTCAAGAGCCCTATCCGCGAAAGTGCGACGAGCCTCACGAAAGACGGCCGCACGGTGCCGCTGCGCTTCCGGCGGGAGCTCACCTTCACGTCGGCCGCCACGGCCAAGAGCGCCGCGCTGATCGGCGCCGGCAT
The DNA here is from genome assembly GCA_047777475.1 of Burkholderia sp. Lineage (GTDB taxonomy): Bacteria > Pseudomonadota > Gammaproteobacteria > Burkholderiales > Burkholderiaceae_F > Sutterella. The sequence goes on along the minus strand of JBKEET010000001.1, from coordinate 219,457 downwards.
CCACCCGGCGCTGGCGGAGCTGCACTGCTGGCGCGAGGTTGAAAGCGGCAGCCTGGTGCGCATCCTCCCCGGCTGGGTCGGCCTCACCGAAGAGCTTTACATCTACACCCGCCCCGAACTCATGCGCCTGAAGCGCATCAGGACGTTCATCGAGGAATACCGCCGCGGCTACGAGCGCCTGATCGCACAGCAGGACAAGGTGATGTCGCGGTATCTCTGAGCCGATGTTGCATAAATAAACAACATCTTCTGAACTTTTTTGCCATTGCTCTGAACATCTGCGCAACGGATCATGTCTGGGTGCTGCGCTCAGGCCCCCTTGTCTGAGCGCCGCTCCAACCAAGACCCCCTCAAAGGAGACTGATCCGCCATGAAGAAAACTGCCCTCTTGCTGTCCTGCCTATTTGCCGCCGGCTCGGCGTGCGCCTCGAGCGTCACGCTCTACGGCCTCGTCGACATGGGCTTCTCGCTTTCTCAAAACTCGCAGGCCGACGACGTGAAGCTGCAGCTCAAGTCCGGCCAGCGCAACGGCTCGCGCTTCGGCATCAAGGGCGTCGAGGATCTCGCCAACGGCTGGAAGGCCGGCTTCATTCTCGAGGATCAGTTCCGCGCCGACGACGGCACGCTGCAGGACTCGAGCTTCTGGGCCCGCGAATCCGTGCTTTACCTCGAAGGCAGCATCGGCCGCTTCACGTTCGGCAAGACCGGCCAGCTGAAGAGCCCCGTCGGCTCGGTTGCGCTTGCCGGCACGATCATGTACCCGTTCGGGACGCTGATGAGCAACTACATCGGCGGTCAGAAATACATTACGAGCGGCACCTATCTCACGACCAACAACGCGATCACCTACCGCTCGCCCGACTTCAGCGGCTGGACCTTCCATGCGCAGTAGTCGCTCGCCATGAACGACGAAGGCGCGCACACCAACAGCGACGACCGCTATGCGGCGGTTGCCGCCCGCTACCGCAAGGGCAAGGCCGTGGCCCTGCTCCTTGCCGACAAGATCTTCCTCGACTCCGAGGAATCGAAGACGTGGAACGATCCCTGGTCCGTCACCGCCGCCGCCAACTACGACTTCGGCTTCGTCAAGCCCTACATCTATTTCCAGTATTTCGAAAACGGCGCGCTCAATGCCGTCGGCTCCGACTGGAAGCCTTACCGCCACGCCGCCGCGGGCCGCTACGACGGCTTCGGCGTGCTCGCCGCGCTGCAGTGGCCGATGTTCGGCGGCCGCGCAAAAATCGGCGGCGGCTACACCGACGCCGACGGCGCCGATTCAACGGCAACGGACGTCAAGCGCTGGTCCGCTTCGCTCGGCTTCGACTATTCGCTTTCCAAGCGCACGGAGTTCTACGCCGACCTCGGCTGGGTCCGCCAGAAGCTCGAAGGAGAGCTTTCCTCCGGCCAGTACCGGCGCATCGACGGCGAGGAACTGAGCGTCGGCATCGTCCACCGCTTCTGAGATTCCTTTCCTCCCCTCTTTCCTATCTGAGGATCACTGAAAATGCATGACTTCATGCCTTACATCGCGCTGATCATCGTGGTGCTGACGGGCGTGGGCATCGTCAAGAAGCTGCAGGTCAACGTCCTGCTGCTCTTTGCCGGCCTCGCCCTCAATCTCCTTGCCATCCTCGGCGGCATGGACAGCATCATGCCCAAGGGCGCCCGCAGCACGGGCTTCATCGGGTTCGACCTCTTTGCGCTGCTCTCCGCCCTCTCCAAGCACCAGGCCGCATCGACCGGCTTCATCATCCTTGTCGCCGGCGGCTTTGCCGCCTACATGGACCAGATCGGCGCAACCGACAAGCTCGTGGCGCTCTGCCTCAAGCCGCTGCAGCACCTGAAGAGCCCTTACCTGGTTCTCGGCGCTGTCTTCCTGCTGGGGCATTTCCTCGGCTTGGTCGTCACGAGCGCGGCCGGCATGGCGATGCTGCTCGCCGTCTCGGTTTATCCCCTCCTGATCGGCATCGGCGTCTCGGGCGTCGCGGCCGCAGCCGTGATCGGCTCCGTCCTCGTGATCAGCTACGCGCCCTCGTCGGCCATCGCCGTGCTCGCCGCCAACACCGCGGGCGTCGATCCGATGACCTACCTCATCAAATACCAGCTTCCCGTGGCCGTGCCCGCCATCCTGGCCACGGTCGTCGTGCACGTGCTCGTGCAGTCCTACTACGACCGCAAGGACACCGCGGCGGGCCTGCTCGTCAAGGCCGATCCCAGTGCCGTCGCGGCAAAGGCTTCCAAGGCCAAGGGACTCCCGGCTTTTTACGCCCTGCTCCCGCTCGTCCCGCTCGTGCTGCTGTTCATCTTCAACAAGATGGTCTACAAGACCGTCGTCCTCGACGTCGCGACGGCCATGTTCATGGGCTGGGTCTTCGGCCTCCTCGTCGACCTCGCCTGGCGGCGCGATCCGGCGAAGGTCTTCTCCGACGGCTTCGCGATGTTCAAGGGCATGGGACACATGATGCAGAGCGTCGTCGGCCTGATTTTCGTGGCCGCCCTTTTCGCCGAAGGCCTGAAGAACGCCGGCGTCGTCTCGCTTCTCATTGACGCCGCCCGCGGCGCGGGCTTCGGCATGATGGGCACGGGCCTGGTCATGGCCGTCGTCATCGGCATCGTGACCATTCTCACCGGCTCGGGCGTCGCCGCCTTCACCGGCCTGGTGCCGATCGCCCCCTCGGTGGCGACCGCCCTCGGCGGGGATCCCGCGACGCTCGCGATGATGATGCAGCTCTCGAGCGAATTCCTCCGCCCGCTCTCCCCCGTCGCCGGCGTCATCATCATTGTGTCGGGCTTCGCCGGCGTGTCGCCGCTCACCGTCGTGCGCCGCACGTGGATACCGTGCCTCTGCGGCCTGGCCGTGGCGCTCGGCGTCACCGTCGCCTTCTTCTGACAGTCAGCACTCGCCGGGCCCTGCAGGATCCCATAGCGGCCCGGCTGTTTTGCAGGCGCTTGCCCCGCTTCCTACCTTTGGCGGGGCAGCGCTTTTTTTCTGCGGGAAGCCGCAAAGGGCCTGAGTGCGCCCGAAAAAGCGAAGCCCCCGCTTCCCTGCAGAGGGAGGCAGGGGCCCTGCGATCGGCTTCGGCGCGCTTTTTCAGCGGATGATGCGCGGCGGCTTCGAGGCCATGCGGCCCATCGGCGTGTCGTCGGCCGCGGCGGCCGCGGCCGATTCGGCGCGGCGGCCTTCGAGCGCGCGATCCATCTCCTCGTCCGAGGGATCTTCCCCGTCGCCCTCGTCGACGATCTTGTCGGGCACCGAAATGAAGCTCGGCACCACGACCGAGTCGTTGCCCACGGCGTCCTCGTCGGACGGCGCAGGCTCGATCTTGAGGACCTTGATCTCGAACTGCAGCGCGAGGCCCGCAAGCGGGTGGTTCGTCTCGAGCACGGCCATGCCGTCGGCCACGTCGGTGACGCGCCAGCGCCCGTCGGTGCGGCGCCCCGGGATGCCCTCGAAGACAAGGCCGGGCACAATCGTCTCGGGATCGCCGAGCGACTTCACGGGAACCATCTCGATCGCGTCCGAGTCGTACTGCCCGAAGGCCTCCTCGGGCTCGAGCTTGATCACGAAGCCTTCGCCCTGGAAGCGCCCCTCGAGCGCCTTTTCGATCTTCGGGAAAATGTCGCCGTGCCCGTGCAGGTAGGTGATCCCCTCGGGACCCGTCTCCTCGAGCACCTTGCCGCTCATGTCGGCCATGCGCACATGGAGCGTCACGAGCATGTCTTTCTTAACGGAAAGCGTCATTCCTTTTTCTCCGATTTCCCGCTCACGCGCGGCCAGCCCGTCGGATAAGGCCGTCCGGGCAGCGCAAGGAGCAGGATGACAAAAACCATATTCACCGCCGGCACGGCGAGCAGCAGCGCCCAGGCGCCCGAGGCGCCGAGGTCGTGCAGCCGCCGCGCGCAGGCAGCGAGCAGAAAGCAAATTATCAGGTTCACGCAGAGCGGAACCGCATAAAGTCCGATTTTCTCAAGCGCCGCGTCGCTGATCCACTCCGCGTCCGCGATCGGATCGAGCGAAAGCCAGAGGAGCGCAAGGAGCGCGGCGGCCGCCGCGAGGTCGCGCGCGAACTGCGCGCGGGTGCTGCGGCGCTGCGGGTAAAAGGCGTAAGCGAGCCGGACGAGCGCGCCGCGCATGACCCGCACCCCTTACTTCAGCTGCATGATGCGCCGCTTCCAGAGTTCGTACTCCTGCTGCGAGATGCGGCCCTTCGCGAGCAGCTTGCGCAGCTTCTCGACGTAGCGGCACTTCACCTGGATGCGCACCGAAAGCGACTCGTTCTTCGTGAGGAAGGCCGCCTTCTCGTAAAGGTCGGCGGGCGTGTCCTCGTGCGGCGCGGCGTCGTAGGCGTCGTCCCCGGCGGGCGCGTCGAGCACCTCCGCCTCGGGCGTCTCCCTCACCTCGCGCACGGGCACGTCGAGCGGATCGGGCTCGCTCGCCTTCACCGCCGCGGCTTCGCTGCCGGCGGCGGCCGCCGCCTGCGCGGCGCGGGCGGCCGGCGCGGGATAAATGCGCGCGGGAGCCGGGTTGGCCGACGGCACCGAGTCGTCGATCGTCATGATCGCGAGCGGGTCGGGCCCAAAGCGGTTGAGGCCCTTCTTGCCGGGCACGAGCCCGAGGATCACCATCACGATGATCTGCACGCCGGGCACGAGCATGAAAAGCGCCGCGACGCCGCTGTAGCTGATGTCGTGGAGCCGCCGCACGACGGCCGCGACCGTGAAGACCGTGACCGCGAGCATGAGGACCGCCGCGACGGACTGCAGGATAAGGCCGGCGCCGCCCGCGACCGCCGCGACGCCCCAGAGAAGCCCCGCGAGCGAATAGAGCACGAGCGCGACAAAGAGCGAAAGCCAGTAGGCTTCGCGGCATGCCCTGCCCTTCACCGAGAGCGTCAGCACTTCGTTAAGCGCAACCGACATCGAATCCCTCCGCAGAGAAAAAGCCCCGGCGGCTCCTCGAGCCCGTCCGGGGCCTGACGGGCTGAGGACGGAAAGCGCGCGGCCTTCCGTCCGCCCTTATCAGCGCAGCTGCTCGGCAAGCAGCGTGAGAATGGTGGGCGCGACGCCCGTCTTGTCCGCGGAGCCGTCGCCGCCCACGACCGTGATGCGGGTCTTGTCGCCTTCGCCCGCAAGGCGGATGCGGTACTCGGGCACTTCGACGGCCGCGTCGGAGTTGAACATCCTCGAGAAGAAGCCTCTCTTCGACTTCTCGCGCTCCTCGTACTTCGGATCGAGGTAGCGCACCTGGTAGAAGCCGGAAGACCTGTCGCGGTCGACGAGCTCGAAGCCCATGCGGTCGACGACGAGGCCCACCGTGCGCCAGGCGCGGTCGTAGGGCTCGCTCAAGAGCACCGCTTCGGCGCTGCCGTCGGCGGCCTTGACGATCTCGCTCCTGGCCTGCTTGGGCACATCAGGCGTGAACTGCTTCTCGACGTCAGCCTTCTTGAGCGGCTCGGCCTCGGGGTTGAACTGCGCGTCGATGTGCAGCGCGAGGCGCTGCATCATTTCCGCCTCGAGCGTCGGATCGCTCGGGCCGGGCTGCCACATCGTGGAGTCGTTCTGCGCGCCCGTGACCACCTCGACCATGGAGCGGTGCGTCACGAACACGTCGCTCGTGCCGTCGGCGTTGCGCTCGACACGGCAGCGGTACTGGTCGCGCTCGCCCGTCGAATAGGCGAAGTCGAGCACCTTGCCGATCGTGGCGCGGATGATGTCCTGCGGCAGGCGGGCCTTGTTCTCGGCCCATTCCGTCTCAAGGTAGCCGGTCTTGGCGTCCTGGCGCTTGATCTGCAGGCCGACGTTCGTCCAGAAGTCCTGCACCACCGGCCAGAGCTTGTCGGCCTCGACGTTGACGCGCAGCCAGCGCTCGTTGCCCTCGCGCATGACCTTGGAGACCACCGTGCGCTTGACGATGTTCTTGCTGCGGTCCTCGCCCTGCGCGGACGTGTCGCCCTGAGCGGCCGCCTTGGCGGCCTCGGCGTTGGCGCTCACCACGCCCGGGCGGTCCGGCACCGCGTAGCGGTTCTCATTGGGAACCGGCGTCAGATCGGGCGGCACTTCGAGGTTGGCACGGGTGTTGGAAGATTCGTATTTGACTTTATCGTCAGTGAAATTGACGCCGAGAACGTCGCATCCGCTCAAAACCACAGCGGCGGAAACGACGATCGCGGTGCGCAGCGAACGATTGGACATTGAAAAATTGATTCCTTGTGTTGAAATGCGCCCTTTGCAGCGCGTCATCAGGGCCGCGGACCGTGCCCGCGGCGGCAGGCGGCGATGCAACTTGCTGAGTTTAGCAAAAAAGCACTGCGGGACGCCGCGCGGCCTGCATTAAAAAGTGTTACGCGGCGTTGTCAAAGATCGTAGCCGTAAGGGGTGGCGTCGCCGGGCTTGGCCCAGACCGTGCGCGCGACGCACCAGCCCGAGGGCTTGACGCCCTCCTCGTAGGCGATGAGGCGCGCGCCGCGGGGCATGAGCGAGAGGAGCTCGCCCTCCTTCAGGAAATGGTCGGGGTTCTTCGGGTGCCCCCAGATCATGCCGTTGGCTTCGGTGAAGGTTTCCATGATGAAGATCCCTTCGGGCCGCAGGCTCTCCCAATAGTGAGGGAAGTGCTTGCGGCAGAGGTAGTTCGTCACGATGATGCCCGCGAAGCGCTCCGGCGCCCAGGGCCAGGGCTCGTTTTCGAGGTCGCGGCACTCGACCGTGACGAGCGGGTCGTCGGAGAGCCATTCCACGTCCGAGACGTCGATGTCGCAGGCGAGCACCTGCCGCCCCTCGAGGCGGAGCATCGCCGTGTGGCGGCCCTGCCCGCAGGCGACGTCGAGCACTTCGCCGCGGCCGATCAGGTGCTTCCAGCGCAGCACCCAGTCGGAGGGATGCTGCGGGGCTCCGGTCATTTTCGCCATGGTGCGCTCCTCAGAGGAAAAGGTTCACGATCCACTGCCCGAAGAGCAGGAAGGGCTTGGCGAAGTACCAGAGGCCGCCGGCGACCATGAGCACGATGATGATCGCCATGCCGTAGGGCTCGATGCGGTCGAGCGCGTTGGCAAGCTGCCGCGGGAGCAGGCCGCGGAGCACCCTTCCGCCGTCGAGCGGCGGGATCGGGATGAGGTTGAAGGCCATGAGCATGAGGTTCGTCTCGATGCCCGCCACGGCCATCTGCACGAAGAAGCCGTTCGCGTCGCCCGTCGCCACGATGAGGATTTTGAGGAGCACCGTCCAGAGCACGGCCTGCAGCAGGTTGGAGCCCGGGCCCGCAAGCGCCACGAGCATCCAGTCGCGGTTGAAGTTGCGGAAATTGCGCGGGTTGATCGGCACGGGCTTGGCCCACCCGAAGAGGAAGCCCGCCGTGCCCGAGAAGACCGACCAGAGCAGCAGCGCGCCCGGGATGAGGATGGTGCCCACCGGGTCGATGTGCGGGATCGGGTTGAGCGTCACGCGCCCGAGCATCCAGGCGGTGTTGTCGCCGAGCTTTTTCGCCGCCCAGCCGTGGGCGGACTCGTGCATCGTGATCGCGAAGATCAGGGGGATGGCATAGACGCAGATCGCCTGTATGAGCGACGCTGCGGAGGAAGACGACATCATGATCGAATAAAGCCTGTCTCTGGTTTTTATGGTTATGGAATTATGGCTGAAATCGCGGCGTCCGAGGGCCGCCGCCGTCAGCGCCCGACCCGGAGCTTTTCCCACACGGGCGTAAGGTCCGGGGGGATCGGCGCCTGGTGGCCCGGCGCCGGGCGGGTGCCGCCCGCCGAGTGCCAGTCGGAGCCGGCGCTTGCGAGGAAGCCGAGGTCGCGCGCGACCTGCGCGAAATGCAGGTCCGCGGCGGGCGACTGCGAGCCCGAGCACACCTCGATCGCGTCGCCGCCCATGCGCTTGAAGTCGCGGCACAGTTCGTCGCCCATCCACTCCGAATCGAAATGGTAGCGCCCCGGGTGCGCGATGACCGCGAGCCCGCCCGTGCGGTGGATGATCGCGACGGCCTCGTCGACGCTCGGCCAGTCGGTCTGCACGAAGCAGGGGCGGCCCGTCTTCAGGAACCGGTCGAACGCTTCCTGGTAGGTCTTCACGATGCCCTCTTTCAAGAGCCAGCGCGCGAAGTGCGTGCGCGAGAGGTTTTCCTTGTTGCCCGCGAACGCGAGCGCCCCCTCGTAGGAGCCCTTGATGCCGTAGAGCGATTCGAACTTCTCGGCGATGCGCTGCCCGCGCTTGTCGCGAAGCGTCGAGGCGCCGCGGAAGAAGCGCTCGGTTTCCTCGTCGCCCGCGTCGAGCCCGAGGCCGACGATATGCACCGTCTGCCCGCCCCACCCGGTCGAGATCTCGACGCCGGGGATGAAGCCGATGCCCGCCTCGTCGGCCGCCTTCGCCGCCTCGGGGACGCCCGCCATCGTATCGTGGTCGGTGAGCGCCATCAGCGAGACGCCGCTCGCCTTGGCAAGCGCGACGAGCTCGCGCGGCGGCAGGCTGCCGTCGGAGACGTTCGAGTGCATGTGCAGATCGATGATCATGGCCGGATCCTTGAGACGTGCTGCGCGGAAATCGGTTCCGTGCGAAGGTTCTATATTACTCGAGCGAGGCTCCTGCGTGCGGCCGGGCAAGGCGTTTGCCTTAGTTCCCCGAGCGTTTTCGGCCTGGCATTGAAAGCGGCCGTTTCGTCCCCATATAGGGAAGGCCTGCGGCGCCGAGGCGGCGCCGCTTTGAGTAACCCTTAAAGAGAAAAAGGAAACCGAGCCATGGATGCTCTCCAGAAACTGCTTTTCGAACGCTGCGCCGTGCGCGGCGAAACCGTGGCGCTCGGCGAGGAATTCCGGCGCGCCGTCGAGCACCAGAACCTGCCCGTCGCCGTGAGGCGCCTTGCGGGCGAAGTGACCGCGGCCGCGCTGCTCTCCGCGGCGGCCCTCGAATTCGACGGCACCGTGCTCCTGCAGATCGCGGGCGACGGCCCCGTCAAGCTCATCGTCGCCGAGGTGCGCAAGGACCTCCTCTTCCGCGTCTCCGTCACGATGCGCGGCGACGCGGGCGAAATCGACCCGAACGCGGGCATGACGGAGCTCGTCAACCGCACGGGCGCGGGCCGCTGCGCGCTCATCCTCGACATGCCCGGCCGGCGCGAGGGCGAACAGCCCTACCAGGGCATTGTGTCCCTGGCGGGCAAGACCTTCGCCGAGGCGATGACCGGCTACTTCGAGTCGAGCGAGCAGGTGCCCACCAAGATGGTGCTCGCCGCCGACGACGAGGCCGTGGGCGGCATCATGATCCAGAAGATGCCTTCCGCGGGCGGCAAGGCCCTGCCGAAGAACTTCGACGCGGAAGGCTGGGACAGACTGCAGATGTTCGTCGGCAGCGTCAAGAGCGAGGAGCTCCTCACGCTGCCGCCCGCCGAGGTGAACCGCCGCCTCTTCTGGGAAGAGTCGCCGCGCGTCACCTACGAGGCGAAGCCCGTCTTCAAGTGCCGCTGCTCGGACGAAGGCGTGCGCGGCATGATCCGCTCGCTCGGCGAAAAGGAAGCCGAGGCGATCGTCGCCGAGCAGGGCTGCATCGAGGTCACCTGCCACTTCTGCGGCAAGAAGCGCCGCTTCGACGCGGCCGACGTGAAGTCGCTCTTCGCGAAGACGGGCGCCGACAAGCCCGCCAACGCCTGAAAAAGCGGCAGCGCCGGGGCTTCTTTGAAAGGCGCGTCTCCCTTCAAAAAGGGAGGCGCGCCTTTTCCGTCCGCTTTTCCCCCTCCGCAAACGACGTCCCCGCAGTGCCGCTTTTAGCGCTGATCGCCTGGGCGGCAGCGGATGCTGCGCTTTATGTCTTTTATTTCTATCTTTTCAGATAGATTATCGATAACGTTTTTCAAACGGCTTTCTTTTAAGCAATTTGTCCTAGCGCATTTTTTCGATATCACGGACTGAAACAGGCGGAGCAATCGTTAACGCCGATTTCCTTGATAGAGAAGTGAAATTGAGCCATAGAGAAAAAGTAATGAACTGCCGTTTGTCTTTTCCCCGTTTGGGTGATAATATATGCGTTTCGCTCTTCAATTACCCTTCATTTGCCAACCGGGAGAACTGTGATGATGAATTTCAATCCTTTCTCTTTCGACGGGCGCCTGGGTCGTCTGCCTTTCATGCTGAGCATCGTTGCCCTGCTTGCCTGCCTCAGCAGCATGCTTGGGTTCGCGCTCACCGCGCAGAGCCCGGACGCGATCGCCAGCGTGGCTTCGGCAGTGATGCTGGTAGCCTCCGTCCCGCTCCTTTACGCCATCGCGGCGACCTGCGCCAAGCGCTGCCGCGACGCGGCGATGCCCACCTGGCTTGCGGCGCTCGCCTTTGTGCCTGCCGTCGGCGTGGCCTTCGTGCTCTACTGCTCCCTTCGTGGGAGCCGCGAGAACGGCTAGGCGCTGCCCGCTTCGGACAGTAAAAGGGCGCGGCTCCCGCAAGGACCCGCGCCCTTTTCGTCTCTTCAAAAACTGCCTCAGCGATCGCCTTCGGCCTCTTCGCTGCGCTTCAGGAGGTCTTTCAGCGCCTCCGAGGTCGAGCTCACCCCGAGCTTCTTGTTCGCCGCGGAGCGGTGCGCCTCGACGGTGCGCTCGCTGATGCCGAAGCGGTCCGCGACCTGGCGGCTCGAAAGCCCCTGGGCGACGAGCCGGATGATCTCGCGCTCGCGCCGCGTCAGAAGCGAGAGCCGGTGGCGCGCCGTGGCCGCGTCGATCACCGCCGCGCTCCCCTCGAGCGAGCGCCTCGCGGCCTTCTCGAGCGCGCCGAGCAGCTTTTCACGGTCGACGGGCTTCTGCAGGAAATGCACCGCACCGTCCTGGATCGCCTGCACGGCCATGTCGATGTCGCCGTGTCCTGAAAGGAAGATGATCGGCAGCGGGCAGTCGCGCCGTATCAGTTCATGCTGCAACTCGATGCCGGAGGTTCCCGGCATCTGCACGTCGAGGATGAGACAGCCAGGCACCGAAGGCGAGTCCTCCCTAAGGAAGGCTTCGGCCGAGTCATAGCAACGGCTCTTCCAGCCCGCGCAGCGGAGCATGAAGGAAAGTCCCTTTCTCAGCCCCGCATCGTCGTCGACGATGCGCACGAGCGATTTGTCCTTGAGCGCCTCGCTTTCAGACATTCTTTCCTCCTTTTTCCTCGGGCCGGCTCTCGGCGCAGGGCAGCGCAAAGGACGCCCTGAGGCCGCCGCCCGGCAGCCGCGCGAAGCAGAGCTTGGCGCCGTAGGCTTCGAGAAGCCCCCTCACAATCGAAAGCCCGAGCCCGAGGCCGCCTTCCTTCTCGCTCGCCTCCACGGCGAAAAGCCGCCGGAAGCCTTCGTCGGAAAGCGCCGGGCCGTTGTCCTCAACGGCCACGGCGACGCGGTCGCCTTCCCTCTTCGCGCTGATGCGCACCGTCGGGTGCGCCGCGCCCTGCGCCGCCTCGCCCGCGTTCTTGAGCAGGTTGAAAACGGCGCATTCGAGCTCGAGCGGGTCGGCCTTCACCCAGACGCCTGCCCCGGCGAAGTCCTTTTCGATGGCGGGCGGGTTCTTGCGCGAGACCTGGTAGTTCTCGACCGTTCCGGAGAGCACGTCCGCGAGCCGGCACCAGACGCGGCGGCTCCCGACCCGGGCCGAGCGCGCGTACTGCCTCGCGTGCTCGACGATGCCGTCGGCTTTCTTGAGCTGCCGCTCGATTTCGTCAAGCGGCTCCTCGAGCATGTCGGCGGGGCCGATTGCGCCGCGGGAGAGCAGCATCTTCAGCCCGTCGAGGTAAAACGAGACGGCCGCGAGCGGCTGCCGCAGCTCGTGCGAGAGCATGCCCGAGACCTGCCCGAGCGCCCCCATCTTCTGCAGCGTCTCGAGGTGCTCGGCCGCGTCGCGGGCCTTTTCCTGCAGGGCGCGCTGGCGGCTCATGAGCCGCTGGAGCTGCGCGGTGCGGCGCCGCACGAGGTAGTCGGCGCGGCGCGAATGGAGCACGAGCCCGGCGAGCGCAAGGAGCGCGAGCGCGAAGGCCGGCCAGTAGGTGCTGAGGAACCCTTTCAGCGTCCACTGCCGAAGATAGGCGTACTTGCCGATGCGAAGCCGCTCGAAGAGCCGGTCGACGTGGAGGAAGTCGGTCGCGACGCCCCAGTAGTTGCCGTTTTCGTCGGGCTTCACGTTCATGATGGCGATCGCCGCGCGGCGGGCGTCCTCGGCGCTGAGGCTCGCCGTGGCTGTCACCGTCCAGTTCGGGTAGAGCTCGCTCGAGCGCGCGCAGGCTTCGCCCTCGCCTGTCATCGAACCGAGCACACGGAGCTTCGCGGCTGTGCTGGGATGGCCTTTTGCCCACATCTCCCAGTAGCAGAGCCTCGAGAAGGCCGCGTCGGCCCGGCCGTCGGCGACCGCCTCGAGCGCTTCGCCCAGCGCCGCGCCGCCGCCCACGAACATCATTGACGAGAAGAAATGCTCCCAGTCGCGGTCGATCTTGGCGATCTCGCCCATCGGGATGTGGTAGCCCGTGAAGGAGACGGGCGTGTTGGCGGCGAGCCGCCGGCCGCGCAGGTCGGCGAGCGTGCGCAGCGCCGCGTCGTCCTTCCGCACGAGGACGGCCGCGCCTTCGCCGTGGTTCGGGTCGGGATAGTCGGGCGTCACGAGCGTTGCGATCACGCGCGTGCCGTTGTTCTGCTGCAGCCGGAACGAATGCCCCGCGCTGGTGACGAAGATGTCGATCTTCCCCGAGGCGATCGCCTTTTCGAGGTCGGTCACGGGGATTTCGACGCGGCGCACGTCGCGCTCCGGGAAGCGCTCGCGGAGGCTCTTGACGGTCGCGTCGATGATCGTCGCCTTGTCGGTGGGGCGCACGAAATCGACGTTGCCGACATAAAGAGGCTCTCCGGCTGCCCCGCAGACCTGAGAGAGCAGGGCCGCGAGGCAGCAGAGAGCGCAGGAGACAGGGTTCGGAAACGGTTTATGCGTCACTTTTTCGGCATGGAGAACTGGAACTGGTGGCACTCGCTGCAGGCCAGCTTGTCGGGCTTGTGGCCCTGGTGGCATTCACGGCAGTCGAGCTCGCCCAGGTGATTGTCGTGCACGTTCGTGGGCTTCATCGCCTTGGTGCGCTCCTTGAGCTTGGCGTAGTCGCCGTGGCACGTCTGGCACTGGGCGGTCTTCACCTTCTTGGCGGGCGGGTTTTCCTTGTGGCAGCCCGAGCACTGCACGCCCGCCTTGACGTGGCGGTCGGCGAGATAAGGACCGTCGGCAGCGGCGGCGGGCAGCGCGAGGGCGGCGGCCATGAGGGCGGCGAAGGCGGACGCGAGCAATTTGCTTTTCATGATCGTTTTTTCCCATGAAGCGGAGGGTCGGCCCGGCCCTGCGGCCGGGCCGCTTCCTCCTTAGGTTTCTCGGGTCAGCGGCTTCAGGCGGCCTTCTTGGCGCGCGCGGCCGCGTTGCGGGCGGCTTCGCGTCCCCAAATGATAGCCGAGCAGAGCTGCGAGCCCGCGATGTAGTCGCTGTAGAGCAGGCCGCCGATGGCGTTGCCCGCGGCGTAGAGGCCGGGGATCGGGTGCCCTTCGGTGTTGAGCACCTCGCCCTTGAGCGAGATCTTCGGGCCGCCGAAGGTGGCCGTCATGCCGCCCTGGAACGGGAAGGCGCGGAAAGGCGGCTTCTCGATGAGGCGCGCGTTCTTGAGCGTGTTGGGCGGCGTGAGCGACGCGCCCTTCCCTGCCTTGACGGCGGCGTTGTAGTCGGCGACGACCTTCACGAGCGTCTTTTCGGGGATGCCCGCGTTCTTCGCGAGCTCGGCAATCGTATTGCCCTGGTAAATCGGCGCGTGGGCGCGCTCGTAGCGGCCGATGCGGTCCTTCACCGTGGAGATGCCGGTCACCTGGTCGTCGATGACGATGAACGCCCAGTTGTTCGGGATGATCTTCGGCATGGCCTTGGCGATGTGGACGTAGGTGTTCACCTCGTCGATGAAGCGCGTGCCGTCCTGCTTCACGAGGATGCCGTAGTTGACCATGATCGACGGGTTGGCGCGCGTCGGGCCGTGGATCGGGCCGCCGTGGAACTGGTCCATGTTGACGTAGCGCGGGTTGAACTGCGCCGTGAGCGTGATGTTCTCGCCCGTGATGCACGTCGAGCCGCGGATCGGCATCCAGGCCACGTCGCCGCCCATGTAGCGGCAGATGAGCTCCTTGTTGTTGTGGAAGCCGCCCGTGCAGACGATGACGCCGCCCTTGGCCTTGAGCGTGACGAGCTCGTCGTCCTCGTTGACGGCCTTGACGCCCGTGGCGTGCAGCACCTCGTTGCGGGTGATCTCGATCACCTTGGTGTTGAAGAAAACGGGGACGCCCAGGGCCTTGACGCGGTCGAGCAGCTGCTTGGCGAGCTGCGCGCCGTGGGGCTTGAGCGGGCCGTCGACGACGTGGGCGCGCTGCAGCACCGGCCAGGCTTCCTTCTCGAGCTTGCGGAACTTAACGCCGCACTCGTCGGTGAGCCACTGCACGGCGTCGGCCGACTTCTCGACGTACATCTTGGTGAGCGCCGGGTCGCCGCGGTTCTGGGAAACCGCCATCATGTCCTTGTAAAAGGCCTCGAGCGAGTCCTGAACGCCCTCCTGCTTCTGCACGTAGGTGCCCGCGGCGTTGATGATGCCGCCCGAGAAAATCGTGTTGCCGGACGGGCGCGCCATCTTGTCGAGCAGGCACACCTTGGCGCCCGCTTTCTTCGCTTCGATGGCCGCCGACATGCCGGCGCAGCCGCAGCCGATCACGATGACGTCGTAGGTGTCGTCCGCCTTGCCTTCTTCGGCCGAGGCGGCGCGCGTGACGGCGCAGGCGCCCGCGGCGACGGCGCCGAACATGCCGGCCTTGATCAGGCCGCGGCGGGAAATTTCGCTTGACATAGTTCTCTCCTTTGGAAAATCAGAGGCTTGGGTGGTTCCCGTCCTCTGCAGATGATTTTTCCAAGGAGAGTTCGTACGAACCTTAGCCGAGGTCAAGCGGACGCTTCGCCTCCCGCGGGCGCGAAAAAGGCGCGGCTCCCTTCGCGGGAACCGCGCCCTTGCGGTAATTGCTGCCTGCCCGGGACCCTCAGCGCTTCCAGCGCGAGGCGGGAGCGCGGATGCCCTTCGGCGTGTGGTAGAGGTCCGAGCGCTTCGGCGCGAAGGTCGGGCGCAGGGTGCGCAGCTTCGGATGCGTGTAGTCGGGCATCTTGGCGAGCTCCTGCGTGCGCTTCTCGTACTCCTCGGGCGATTCGAGCCTGAAGAGGACCTCGTCGCTCTTGACCATGTAAAGCTCGCGGCGGGCGCGCTCCTCGATCGCCTCCTTCTGGTTCAGGAGGGAGGCGAGCTCGGCGCTCAGCTCCTCGTTGCGGGCTTTCTGGGCGGCGTTGGCCTCGTTCTGCTGCGCGAGCGCCGCCTTGAGCTCTTCAGCCCTGAACCAGGCCCCGTCGGGCCCGAGGAGCTGGTAGCCCACATAGGCGATGCCCACGAGCAGCATCACGATGAAGGTGCGGATCACGGTCTCTCTTCCTTCGCAGGCGGCCTCAGGACGTAATTACTTCCTGAGGTTGTAGAACGTCGAAAGGCCCGGATAGACGGCGGCCTCGGCGAGCTGCTCCTCGATGCGGAGCAGCTGGTTGTACTTGGCCATGCGGTCCGAGCGGCTCATCGAGCCGGTCTTGATCTGGCCAGCGTTGAGGCCCACGGCGATGTCGGCGATCGTGCTGTCCTCGGTCTCGCCCGAGCGGTGCGAGACGACGGCCGTGTAGCCGGCGCGCTTGGCCATCTCAATCGCTTCGAACGTTTCGGTGAGCGTGCCGATCTGGTTGACCTTGATGAGGATCGAGTTGGCGACGTGCTTCTCGATGCCTTCCTTCAGGATCTTCGGGTTGGTGACGAAGAGGTCGTCGCCGACCAGCTGCACGCGGCCGCCCAGCGCCTTCGTGAGCTTGCCCCAGCCTTCCCAGTCGGTCTCGGCCATGCCGTCCTCGATCGAGACGATCGGGTACTTCTTCACCCAGTCGGTGAGCACTTCGATCCACTCGTCGGCGCTGTAGTGCTTGCCGGTGGACTTCTTCATGACGTACTCGCCGTTCTCGTAGAACTCGCTCGAGGCGCAGTCAAGGCCGAGCATGATGTCCTTGCCGGCCTCAAAGCCCGCGGCCTTGATCGCCTCGAGGATGAGCTCGATCGCCTCTTCCTGGGTGCCGACCTTCGGCGCGAAGCCGCCTTCGTCGCCCACGGCCGTGGACATGCCGCGCGAGTTGATGATCTTCTTGAGCGCGTGGAACGTCTCGGCGCCGTAGCGGACCGCCTCGCGGAACGTCGGGGCGCCCGCGGGGATGATCATGAACTCCTGCAGGTCGAGGTTGTTGTTGGCGTGCGCGCCGCCGTTCATGACGTTCATCATCGGGACGGGCATCGTGCAGGCGTTCGAGCCGCCGAAGTAGCGGTAGAGCGGCATGCCGGCCTCGTCGGCCGCGGCGCGCGCGACGGCCATCGACGCGGCGAGGATGGCGTTGGCACCCAGGCGGCTCTTGTTCTCGGTGCCGTCGAGCTTGATCATCGTCTTGTCGATGTAGATCTGCTCGGAGGCCTCAAGGCCGATCAGCGCATCGGCGATTTCGCCGTTGACGTTGGCGACCGCGGTGAGGACGCCCTTGCCGCCGTAGCGCTTCGGGTCCTTGTCGCGGAGCTCGATCGCCTCGCGGATGCCGGTCGAGGCGCCGGAAGGCACCGCCGCGCGGCCCATCGCGCCGCTCTCAAGCCAGACCTCGGCTTCCACCGTTGGATTGCCGCGGCTGTCGAGAATTTCACGGCCGACGACATCAATAATTGCGCTCATCTTGTGTCCTTACGATTTAGCGGCCGCCGCTCCCGGGAAAGGAGCTTCCCGGGCGCCCTGCAGGCCAGTTTGCGGGTAATTTTAATTTATTCGAAACTCTCTTCCAAGAACGGCCGGGACTTTACGACGCGGTCGATCGCGACGAGGCTCTCGAGAAGCTCCCTCATGCGGCCGAGCGGCACGGCGTTGGGGCCGTCGCTCTTGGCGAGAGCGGGATTGGGATGCGTTTCCATGAAGAGGCCGGCGACGCCCGCCGCCGTCGCGGCGCGCGCGAGCACCGGGACGAACTGGCGCTGGCCGCCCGAGCTCGTGCCGTTGCCGCCCGGGAGCTGCACCGAGTGCGTGGCGTCGAACACCACGGGCGCACCCGTGCCGCGCATGATCGCGAGGCTCCTCATGTCGGAGACGAGGTTGCCGTACCCGAACGACGCGCCGCGCTCGCAGACCGTGAAGCGGTCGGGGTCGAGCCCGGCCTCCTCGGCCGCCTCGCGCGCCTTCTGGACGACGTTGACCATGTCGCCCGGGGCGAGGAACTGACCCTTCTTGATGTTGACGGGCTTGCCCGACTTCGCGCAGGCGCGGATGAAGTCGGTCTGGCGGCAGAGGAAGGCGGGCGTCTGCAGCACGTCGACCACTTCGGCGACGGCGGGCACTTCCGCCTCGGTGTGCACGTCGGTCAAGACCGGCACGCCGATCTCCTCGCGCACCTTGGCGAGGATGCGGAGCCCCTCCTTCATGCCCGGGCCGCGGAACGAATGGCCCGAGGTGCGGTTCGCCTTGTCGAAGCTCGCCTTGAAGATGTAGGGGATGCCGAGGTCGGCCGTGATCGCCTTCATTTCGGCGGCGATGTCGAGCGCCATCTGCTCGCCCTCGATCACGCAGGGTCCGGCGATAAGGAAGAACGGCCGGTCAAGGCCGACGTCGTAGCCGCAGAGTTTCATGCTGTCGTTTCCTCGCGAAAAATGCGTTTGCTGTTATGAGTGAACACTGCTTTATAGCAGGTTCACGAAAAAAGGCAGGCCTCCGAAGCTTTCGGCTCGGAAGCGCTGCCTTTCTTTCATGGTCCGGAACCGGCGCGCCGCTTATATCAGCGGGCGGCGGCCTTGTCCTTGGCCTTTTCGTCCTTCGCCTTCAGGTCCTTGGCCCTGCCGTGCGCCTTGGCGTAAGCAATGGCCGCCTTGATGTAGGCGGTGAAGAGCGGGTGGCCGGTGCGCGGGTTCGAGGTGAACTCGGGGTGGAACTGCACGCCGAAGAAGAAGGGGTGCGCGGGCAGCTCCATCATCTCGGGGAGGTTCTCGGTCGGCGTGCGCGCCGAAATCACCAGGCCCTTGTCCTGAAACTGCGCGACGTAGGCGTTGTTCACCTCGTAGCGGTGGCGGTGGCGCTCCGCGACGACCGGGCCGTAGATCTTGTAGGCGAGCGTGCCCTTGTCGACCGGCACTTCCTGGCGCCCGAGGCGCATCGTGCCGCCGAGGTCGGACGATTCGTCGCGCTTTTGCACCGTGCCCGTGCGGTCCTTCCATTCGGTGATGAGGCCGACGACGGGATGCGGCGTGTCGGGGTCGAGCTCGGTGGAGTTCGCGCCGCCCAGGCCGCAGACGTGGCGCGCGAACTCGATGATCGCGAGCTGCATGCCGAGGCAGATGCCGAGGAACGGGACGCCGTTCTCGCGGGCGTACTCGATCGCCTTGATCATGCCCTCGGTGCCGCGCTTGCCGAAGCCGCCCGGCACGAGGATCGCATCGACGCCCTCGAAGAGCACCTTCGGGTCGGCGCCCTCTTCGAGCTCCGAGGCGTCGACGTAGCGGATGCGGACCTTGGTCTCGGTGTGGATGCCGGCGTGGATGAGCGCCTCGTTGAGCGACTTGTAGCTGTCGGCGTAGTCGACGTACTTGCCGACCATGGCGACCGTCACCTCGCGCTTCGGGTGCTTGACGCGGTCGACGATCTTCTCCCAGATGGAGAGGTCGGCGGGCTTGGTCTTGAGGCCGAGCTTGTCGCAGACGATGTCGTCGAGGTGCTGCGCGTGCAGCATCAGCGGCACTTCGTAAATCGTGGGAGCGTCGGCGACGCTGATCACGCAGTTCATCGGGACGTTCGAGAAGAGCGAGATCTTGGCGCGCTCGTTCTCGGGGATCATGCGCTCGGCGCGGCAGAGCACGAGGTCGGGGTAAACGCCCTCCTCGCGCAGCTTCTGCACGGAGTGCTGCGTGGGCTTCGTCTTGAGCTCGCCGGCGGAAGCGATCCACGGGCAGAGCGTGAGGTGGATGAAGCACGTGTTGTTGCGGCCGACGCGGAACGACATCTGGCGGACCGCCTCGACGAAGGGCAGCGACTCGATGTCGCCCACCGTGCCGCCGATCTCGATCACCGCCACGTCGGGCTTGCCGTCGTAGGCGGAGGCGACGCCGCGCTGGATGAATTCCTGGATTTCGTTGGTGATGTGCGGAATGACCTGGACGGTCTTGCCGAGGTACTCGCCGCGGCGCTCCTTGTGCAGTACGCTCTCGTAGATCTGGCCGGAAGTGAAGTTGTTCGGCTTGTGCATCTTCGAGGAGATGAAGCGCTCGTAGTGGCCGAGGTCAAGGTCGGTCTCGGCGCCGTCTTCGGTCACGAAGACTTCGCCGTGCTGGAAGGGCGACATCGTGCCCGGATCCACGTTGATGTAGGGATCGAGCTTGATCATGGTCACTTTCAGACCGCGAGATTCAAGGATAGCCGCCAAAGAAGCGGCGGCGATGCCTTTACCCAAAGAGGAGACAACGCCGCCGGTCACGAATACGTACTTGGTCATTGAGAAGAGCCCCGCGCAAGGAGGTTGCTGAAAACTTAAACCGTGATTATATCGTGAAAGGTTTTTCTCTCCAACAGAGGAACGCAGCCCCTTTGACAATCGTAAAGAGGGACGAAAAACCCGCCTTCTGCGGCGAAGGCGGGTTCGGCCGTTAACCCTGCTCCGGGCGCGGCTTTCAGCCGGCCTTGGCGCCGTCTTTGGCTCCATCCTTGATGCCGCCGTCGTGCGGCAGCGGCGTGCAGAAGCCCTGGCGGCAGACCTCGCAGGCATTGTCGTCGCCCTTGAAGTCCCACTCGGGCTGCACGGTCACGTGGTCGATCTTGTACTCGGCGTGCAGCATGCTGCGCAGCGCGTCGAGGATCTTTGGCCAGCACTCGGGGCTTTCGATGTGCACGTGGCAGGCCACGGCCGCGTGGCTCGGGGCCATCGTCCAGATGTGCAGGTCGTGCACGCGGTTGACGCCCGGGATCGCCTCGATGCGGCGCCCGAGCTCGAAGTAGTTGAGGCCCTCGGGCACGGCGTCGAGCAGCACGCGCGAGGAGTCGCGCAGCACGTTGAAGGTCGCGCGCAGCAGCAGCGCGCACACGAACATCGAGAGGATCGGGTCGACGACGGTCGGGCCGCCGAGCGCGATGACGAGGCCCGCAACGATCGCGGCGACCGACCCGAGCAGGTCGCCCATCACGTGGATGAGCGCCGCGCGCGTGTTGAGGTTCTTCTTATCGCGCGAGAGCGACCAGGCGACGAGCACGTTGATGACGAGGCCGACGGCGGCGATCGTCATCACCGAAAGGCCCGAGACGGGCTCGGGCGTGAGGATGCGCGTCACGGCTTCCTTGAAGATGAGCACCACGACGCCGAGCATGACGAGGCCGTTGATGAAGGCGGCGAGCACCTCGTAGCGGCCGTGCCCGAAGGAGTGGCCCGCGTCGGCGCCCTTGGCGGCGAGGCGGTTCGCGATGAGCGCGAAGAGCAGGCTCGCCGAGTCGGTCACCATGTGGCCCGCGTCGCCGATCAGCGCGAGCGAGTTGCCGATCAGGCCGCCCACGAGCTCGATCGCGGAAAACGAAAAGGTGAGCGCGACCGCAAAGCCGAGCACGCTCGTGCGCGTCTTCTCGGCGTTGTGCTCCCAAGCGCTGTCGCCGCGCTCGTGGCTCAGGAATTCCGAGTCGGACTCCCGAATTTTTTGCTGTTCCTGAGGCATGACGCTTCGTTCCAAATAAGCAGATCCAAGGTATGTTCGGGCGGATTATATAAGCAGTTTATAAAAAGCTGCCCGCCGCGCAACAAGAAGCCCGCCTTTTCCGGGGGAGGAAAAAGCGGGCGGCTTCCGAAGGCGGAACCCCCGCGGAGCGCTCTTTTTATTCCTTGTCGGACTTGCCGAGCAGCGGGGCCATGGCGCCCTCGGTGTTCTGCAGCAGGCCGGCCTTCGAGTAGATGCCGAGCTTGGCGCGGGTGTCGGTGATGTCGAGGTTGCGCATCGTGAGCTGGCCGATGCGGTCGACGGCCGTGAACATCGAATCGCCCTTCTCCATCGTGAGGCGGCTCGGCTCGTAGGTGAGGTTCGGGCTCTTCGTGTCGAGGATCGTGTAGTCGTTGCCGCGGCGCAGCTCGAGCTTCACCTCGCCCGTGATGGCGCGCGCGACCCAGCGCATGGCGCTCTCGCGGAGCATCAGCGCCTGGCTGTCGAACCAGCGGCCCTGGTAGAGCAGGCGGCCGAGCTTGAGGCCGCCGATGCGGTACTCCTCGATCGTGTCCTCGTTGTGGATGCCGGAGACGAGGCGCTCGTAGGCGATGAAGAGCAGCGCCATGCCCGGGGCCTCGTAAACGCCGCGGGACTTCGCCTCGATGATGCGGTTCTCGATCTGGTCGGACATGCCCAGGCCGTGGCGGCCGCCGATGCGGTTCGCCTCGAGCATGAGGTCAACGAGCGTGCCGAACTTCTTGCCGTTGAGCGCAACCGGCACGCCTTCCTTGAATTCGACCGTGACGACCTCGGGCTCGATCTTGACGCTCGGGTCCCAGAAGGCGACGCCCATGATCGGCTCGACGATCTTCATGCTCGTCGAGAGCTTCTCGAGGTCCTTGGCCTCATGGGTGGCGCCGAGCATGTTCGAGTCGGTCGAATAGGCCTTCTCGGCGCTCATGCGGTAGTTGAAGCCCTCCTTCTTGAGGAAGGCGGACATCTCGGCGCGGCCGCCGAGCTCCTTGATGAACTGGACGTCGAGCCAGGGCTTGTAAATCTTCAGGTTGGGATTGGCAAGCAGGCCGTAGCGGTAGAAGCGCTCGATGTCGTTGCCCTTGTAGGTCGAGCCGTCGCCCCAGATGTTGACGCCGTCGTCGCGCATCGCGGCGACGAGCATCGTGCCCGTCACGGCGCGGCCGATCGGGGTCGTGTTGAAGTAGTACTGGCCGCCCGTCGAGATGTGGAAGGCGCCCGACTGGATGGCGGCGATGCCTTCGTTGACGAGCTGCTCGCGGCAGTCGATCAGGCGCGCGTTCTCAGCGCCGTACTCCATGGCGCGGCGCGGGATGGCCTCGTAGTCGCTTTCGTCCGGCTGGCCGAGGTTGGCCGTGTAGGCATACGGAAGAGCGCCCTTGGTCTTCATCCAGCGAAGAGCCGTGCTTGTGTCGAGGCCGCCCGAAAAGGCGATGCCGACTTTCTGACCGACCGGAACACTCTGAAGAATCGTCTGAGACATAGCAGATAAACCAAATAGAAATAGACGTTGTTGTTAACCCAGCAACCTGGGGCCTGATTCGGGGGAAGATTATCCTCTCGGCGAAGGCTGGAGCGGAAGCCGCCGAGCGTTAATTTCGGCTTTTCTGAGGGAAGCGCAAAGGCAATCGGCAAAAATGCCTAGATAAAATGGCCTGCGTCAGACATTTGGTCGACATTAGCGCTTTTTCGGCCGAATTAAAATGACATTCGGGCGAAGCCAGCCGCTTTTGCGGGTCCGGCGGCGAGCGCATACAGCACGCGTGCTGAATTTAGCACGCCGCGGCGCTTTTTCCCATTAGGGTAATCCTAATTTTCGCGGACCATGCCAGTTTGATCAATCGCCTGCAATTAGGGCGCTTTCAACGCGCCGCCCCGTCTGATAAAGTGGTTCTCTGCAGCGGCCCAAAGGGACCGCGCAGCGCCAAGACCAGGCGGAAACGGGCGTTTTCGCCGGCGCGCGCGGCTGATGCCGTCCTGCAGATTCCCTGTGCCCGGGCAACGCCGGGCAGTTCCCTTTAGAAGGAGCTATCGCATGTCTATCAAACACACGCTTTTCGGACTCGGCCTTCTCGCCGCTTCCGGCGCCGCCCTGGCGCTGCCGAACATCGCCGTCCTGGCGACGGGCGGCACGATCGCGGGCGCCGGCACGTCCTCGACCGGCTCGGCCTACACCGCCGGCAAGGTGAGCGCCAACCACCTGGTCGCCGCCGTTCCGGAACTCGCCAAGATCGCCAACGTGACCCCGATCCAGGTCGCGCAGATCGGCAGCCAGGACATGAGCGACGAAGTGTGGCTCAAGCTTGCCAAGACGCTCAAGAACGACTGCAGCAAGTATGACGGCTTCGTCATCACGCACGGCACGGACACGATGGAAGAGACCGCCTACTTCCTCAACCTCACCAACAAGTGCAGCAAGCCGGTCGTGATGGTCGGCGCCATGCTTCCCTCGACGGGCCTTTCCGCCGACGGCCCGCGCAACCTCTATAACGCCGTGCTGACCGCGACGAACCCCGACACCGCCAAGCAGGGCGTGGTCGTGGCGATGGACAACATCGTCATCGGCGCGCGCGACGTCATCAAGACGAACACGGTGCAGCCCGAGACGTTCCAGGCCGGCAACTACGGCAAGGTCGGCGTGATCTTCAACAACAAGGTCACCTATGAGTCCGTGCCGCTGCGCGCGCACACGACGAAGACCCCGTTTGACGTCACCAACCTCGACAAGCTTCCGAAGGTCGGCATCGTCTACAACCACGCCGGCGTCGAAGGCGTGCAGGCCGAGGCTCTCGTCAAGGCCGGCTACAAGGGCATCGTGAGCGCCGGCGTCGGCAACGGCAACATCCACAAGGATGTCTGGCCGGTGCTTGAGAAGGCCGCCAAGGACGGCATCGTCGTGGTCCGCTCCTCCCGCGTTCCGACGGGCGCCACCACGAAGGACGCCGAGGTTGACGACAAGGCCATGCACTGGGTGAGCTCCGACACGCTCAACCCGCAGAAGGCCCGCGTCCTCCTGCAGCTCTCGCTCACCAAGACGAGCGACTGGCAGGAAGTCCAGAAGTACTTCGATCTTTACTAATCACGCGTGACGGGCGGCGTCCGCCGCCCGCTGCGGACTGATCCGAAGCCGCGGAGCTCCCTTTCGAAAGGGGGCTCCGCTTTTTTGTCAAATAGAAAACGGCGATAGGGGCCATAAAAAAATTATCTTTGAGTAAGCTTTTCCCATTAAGAGATCTCCCCAATGTCCTGCAACGCACGGCATCCGAGCGTTTCCGAAAACGCCCCCGGCAGACGGACTAGGCCGTTCGCCGCCTTTCCTTTATGAGCAGAGTCTTATATATTCTTCGGAATGTGCCCTTCTGCTTTTTTTCAAACACCTTAGGGCATTCACTCTCTTTCAGATCCCTCAAGCCGGGCTTCGGCCCGGCAGATCGCGCTAGGAGTTAATTGACTATGCTGGGACTCTATCCAACGTGGTTTGACCCGACCATCGGCAGCAGCTGGGTGATCGCCTTCATCGCCACGATCCACGTCCTCTTCTCGCACGCGGCCGTCGGCGGCGCCATCCTCATGGGCTGGCTCGCCAACCGCGCCGTCCGCAAGAACCGGCCCGAGTATCTCTACTTCATCCGCCGCTACGGCCTCTTCCTGCTGGTGTTCAGCTACGTGCTGGGCTCCATCACGGGCCCGGGCATCTGGTTCGCCTCCACCGTGGCGAGCCCGCGCGGCATCTCGGCCCTCATCCACACCTTCGTGTTCTGGTGGGCGACCGAGTGGGTGTTCTTCCTGATCGAAGTCTTCGCCGTCTACCTGCTCGTCTACCTGGCGGGCCGCGTCGATGCGAAGACCCACACTCGCATCAGCGTGATCTTCGCGTGCTCCTCGACGGCGACGCTGCTCGTCATCGTCGGCGTGCTGAACTTCATGATGTGGCCGGGCGACCCCTCCTGGTACACCGAGGGCGGCGTCCTTAACGCCTTCTTCGGCCCGGGCACGTTCGCCCAGGACATCGCCCGCCTCGGCTTCGTGCTGACGATCACCGGCGTGGTGGCCGGCATGGTCGCCGCCCGCATGAAGGACGGCGAGGAGAAGAACGTCATCGTGCGCGTCATCTCCGCGATCGGCCTGATCGGCCTTGCGGTCGGCGTCGCCGCCTCGCTCTGGTACCTGAAGACCCTTCCCGAGAACGCCCTTGAGCAGCTCTCCTCGGTCGGCTTCTCGCACATGGGCCGCATGATCCTCATCGCGCTCGCGCTCGTCGTCCTCTGGTTCGCGTTCACCGCCGCCCGTCCGGGCGCGCTGCGCACCTGGGCCGCCGCCGTGATGACGCTCGTCGTCCTCGTCGCCGGCCTCGCCCCCGAGGAAACGGCCCGCGAAATCATGCGCAAGCCCTGGATCGCCGGCCAGTACGTCTACGCCAATCAGGTGGTCGGCCGCGACGTCCCGGCGCTCGGCATCGTGAGCGAGCTCCCCGTCATGGAGAAGAAGGGCGTGCTCGCCACGGCACCGTTCGTGCCCGAGCAGCTGCGCCATGTGACGCCCGAGAACAGCGTCGAGGCGGGCAGCGTGCTCGCGCTGACGCTCTGCTCGAACTGCCACTCGCTCTCGAACTCCGGCCGCCGCCCGATCGCGAAGTACTTCCCGGCCAACGCCGACAAGAAGCTCATCGCCGACTACCTCGACGCGGGCCTGCACCGCGGCCTGATCACGTACATGCCGGCGGTGCCGCTGCCGCCGGCTGAGCGCGACGCGCTTGCCGACTATCTCTCCACGCTTACGAGCTCCAACAAGGAGGCCGGAAAATGAACAGCTCCTGGATTCTTTCGCTGATGGACCAGACCGGCGCTCCGGCGCATCCGGCTCTGTTCCTGGTGCTCGGCGTCGTGACCTTCTCGCTGCACATCGCGGCCGTCGGCCTGACGCTCGGCACGCTCCTGCTCGCGCTCTTCGGCGCGTTCTCGAGCAACCCCTACTGGCAGCGCCTCTGCGGCACGCTCGGCTTCACGGCTAAGGTCGCCGTGGGCGCCGCGGTTGTGCTCGGCGTCGCGCCGCTGCTTTTCGTACAGGTCATCTACGACCCGTTCTGGTACGTCTCGAACGTGCTCTCGGCCTGGCCGGCGATCCTCTTCCTCGCCGCGCTGATGGTCGGCTACCTGCTGCTTTACGTCTGGTACGGCGCCAACCACGACTACGCCGCCGACGGCACCCCGATCGCCCGCAAGGGCGAGGTGAAGGGCGGCGTCTGGCTCCTCATCGCGCTGGCGCTCTTCCTCGTCTGCGGCTTCATCATGCACGCCCTGGCCTACCAGGAGCTGCAGCCCGGCGAATGGATGAAGTGGTACGCCCCGAACGGCCACATCGATCCGTCCGGCACGTCGCTGCACAGCGCAAGCCTGCCGCGCCTCGCCTTCTTCCTGCTGATGGCCCTGCCGATCACCTCCGGCTGGATCTACGCGCTTCGCGGCTTCATCAAGAGCCGCGGCGAAGCTGACGCGGGCTACCTCGACTTCCTCTCGAAGCTCGGCTGCAAGGTCGGCCTCGCGGGCGCCGTGCTTGCCGCGATCGCCTTCGGCGCCTGGATGTACACGCTGCCCGAGACGATGGCCTGGTTCGCGACGAGCGCCTGGGTCGCCGTCGGCATCGTCGGCGTCATTCTCTTCTTCGTCGTCCCGCCGATGGGCAAGAAGGAGATCTGCTGCCCGTACGCCCCGTTCGGCGTCTCGCTCGTGGCCGTGATCCTCGTGGCCGTCGCCCGCGAAGCGCTGCGCTACGGCACGCTCGCTTCCGCCGTGGGCTGGCACGCGCTTGACTACAAGCTCGTGATGGACTGGGGCTCCCTGATCGTGTTCTTCTTCACGTTCCTCGCCGTGGGCCTCGTCTCGCTCCTCTACCTCGCGCTGCTCGCCTGGAAGAGCGGCCAGGCCAAGGGCCAGGTCACGATCGGCCCGAAGGTGACCGCCGTCGGCCGCCTCTCGGTCGCGCTCCTCGGCTTCTGGATCGTCGCCTACTTCGTCATCGGCGCTTTCTACATCTACGGCTGATAAGGAGAATGATCATGAAATTCAAACTGATCCTCGCCGCCGCCGCGATCGCCGCGGCCTGCGGCACCGCGTCGGCCGCCGAGGCCCCCGCCGAGTTCGGGCCGGCGTCGATCGCCGCCCTGCCCGCGGGCCACGCCGACAAGGGCATGGATCTGCACGCGAAGCGCATGTGCGCGGGCTGCCACGGCGCCAAGGGCGTCTCGACCAACCCGATGTTCCCGCACGTCTCGGGCCAGCCCGTCGAAGTGACGGAAAAGGCGCTGCTTGAGTACCGCGCCGGCGTGCGCAAGGGCGCACCCGCCGCGATGATGATGATCGGAGCGGCGAAGATGCTCTCCGACCAGGACATCGCCGACATTGCGGCGGCCTACGCCGAGCTGCCCGGCCCGGACGGCAAGACGCTCAAGGTGGGCAAGAAGGGCTACGAGGCTTCCGCGGGCGTCCCGCGCCTCGTGACGCTCGGCGACCGCGCCCGCGCGATCACGCCCTGCTCCTCCTGCCACGGCTTCACGGGCGTCGGCTCGCCGACCGGCAAGGCGCCGGTCCTGCAGGGCCAGATCCCCTCTTACCTCGCCGACCAGCTCAAGCTCTACAAGAGCGGCAAGCGCGACAGCGATTTCTATAAGGAAATGCGCTTCTTCGCGAAGAACCTGACCGACGACGAGATCAAGGCCCTCGCTGCCTACTACGGCAATGAGACGGGCCGCCCCGGCACGATCAAAGCCGCGCCCGCGGCTCCCGCCAAGGACGCCAAGGCCGCTAAGTAAAGCGTCTCCCGTCTAAGAGACCGAACGGGCGGATTCCGAAAGGAACCCGCCCGTTTATTGTGTCCGGCAAAAACGCAGGAGGCTTTATTTATTTTCCGAGGAAGTCCCAGGCGGTCTTCACAAAGAGGAGCGCGAGCACCACGATGATGATCGGGCGCACGATGCGGCTGCCGTTCTTGAGCACGAGTCCCGAGCCGAACCAGTGGCCCGCGATGCCGAAGAGGCCGGCGATCAGGCCGAGCATCCAGTCGACCTGGCCCGCAAGGCCGAAGGTCGCGAGCGCGGCGAGGCCGCTTGCGAAGTTGGCCATCTTCATCTGGCCCGCGGCGGCCCGCACGTCAAGCTTCGCGATGACCGCGAACCCCAGCAGCATGAAGGTGCCGCCGCCCGGGCCGTAGAAGCCGTCGTAGGTGCCGCAGACAAGCGCCACGAGGCCCATGAGCAACCGACGGCGCCTGATGTCCATCTCTTCGCCGTCGCCGACCGTGCGCTTGCGAAGCACTGCAACCGCCACGATCGGGAGCAGGACCACGAGGAGGATCCGGAAGACATCAGGCGGCACGAGGAGCGCGATGCGCGCGCCGACCAGGCTGCCGCCGAACGCGCAGACAATAGGGACGAGCACGAGCCGAAGGTCGATGAAGCCGCCGAGGTAGAGCCTCGAAGTGGAGATGACCATCCCGAGCGAGCTCGAGAGCTTGTTGGTGCCGATCGCGACGTGCGGCGGAATGCCCGCGAGCAGGTAGGCGGGCACGGTGATGAGGCCGCCTCCGCCCGCGATGGCGTCGACGAAGCTGCCGAGGAAAATAAGCGGGCAGACGATAAGGAGGGTTACGGGATCCGGCATGAGCATGGCGGGGCCTGAGGGTTAGCTTGGGGTTAGGAAAGAGGAATGCGTCAATTATGATCCGTCCGCGCCCCTTTGTCTTGCCGTGCGGGCGTTTGCGGGGCTCCCGGCTGAGGGAAAAGCCGCCTTGCGAAAGCGTCGGATGCGAGTAAACTTTTTCCCGTACGACCCCTCATTTTTCGGGAAAAAATGCTTTCTGCCACTGCGAAAATGCGCCGCGCTGCCGCCGCCCTCCTCATCGGCCTCGGGCTTGCCGGCTGCGCCGCGGCCGCCGCACCCGCCGACGATGCGAAGCAGACGGTGCGCATCGGCATTCTCGCCTACGCCCCGCCCTGGATCGACGGCTCGTTCGTCGACGAGTCGGTGCGCTTCCTCAACTGGAAGCTGCCGCAGTATCGGTTCGTCGCCAAGGTCTACCAGGAAGACGAGCTCGCCGAGGCGATCCGCCGCGGCGACGCGGACATCGCGGCGGCCCCCGCCTCCTTCGTGCGCATCAACGACACGCTCGGGCTCGAAGTGCTCTGCGCGCTCTCCTCGAGCGCCTCCCCTTCGCCCGACATCAGCTCCGCGGGCGCCGTGATCGTGCGCCGCGGGAGCGCGCACCCGCGCACGCTTGCGGATCTCAGCCGCACGAGCGTTTCGTTTGCCGGCACGAAGAGCACGCCGGGGCTCCTCGACGTCTACGCGGCGCTCGCCGAACAGGGCATAAAGCCCGCCAAGGCCTTCGGCACGCCCGCTGCGCACGGGGCGCTGCGGATGCGGCGCGTCGTCGAGGACGTGCTCACGGGCCGCGCCAAAGCGGGCGTCGTGCGCGCGTGCTTCCTCGAAGACCTCCGCGCGACGGGCGGCAGGGATTATTTCGAAGAGCTCGAGGTGCTCTCGCCCGTGACGGGCGACGGGCTTCCCTGCGCGCACAGCACGCCCGCGCATCCCGGCTGGGTGGTGAGCGCGGCGCCGGGGCGCCCGGGCGGGCTCATCACCGACGTCACCGCGACGCTGCTCGCCAAGCCCGTGAACGCCTGGGGCCAGAAATGGATGATCGCCACCAACTTCCGCGCCGTCGACAGCATGCTGCAGACGCTCGGCATGGGCCGCTGGGCGGCCATGGACCGCGAGATCAAGCAGTCCGTCTGGAAAAAGGCGCAGCCTTTCGCGCTCGCCGCGGCGGTGCTCCTTGCGCTGCTGATCCTGCACACCGTGCGGCTGCGGCGCGCGGTGGCCGAGCGCACGCGCGAGCTCGAGAGCACGCATAAGAGCGAGCAGGAAGCGCAGCGCCGCGCCCAACACACGGCCGAGCACCTCGACCGGCTCCAGCGCGCGGGCGTCGTCGGCCAGATGAGCTCGATCATCGCGCACGAGATGAACCAGCCGCTCGGCACCATCGAAAACCTCTGCCGCGGGCTCGAGCGCTCGCTCGAGGACGAGGATCCGCCTTCCAACGAAGAAATCGCCGAGGCCGTGCAGGCCATCGGCCGCGAAACCGAGCGCGCCGCGGGCATCGTGAACCGCGTGCGGCGCCTCTCGCGCTCGTCCGAAGGCGGCAAGCAGCGCCTCGAGGTCGCCAAAGCCGTGAGGAGCGCCATCGACCAGCTAAAGAGCTCCCGGCGCACCAAGGCGCAGATCATCGATCACCTCGAGGCGAGCGCCTATGTCGAAATGAACCCGCTCGACCTCGAGCTCATCCTGCTCAACACGCTGCAGAACGCCGCCGACGCGGCGGCCGGCTCGGCCAACCCGACCGTCGAGATCTTCGTGACCGCCTCGGGCGGCAGCGTCGCCATCGACGTGCGCGACAACGGCCCGGCGCTCTCGGACGAAGCCTTCGCCGCGCTCAGCCAGCCGACGCTCTCCTCATCGAAGCACGCCGGGCTCGGCCTCGGGCTCATGATCGTGAAGAGCCTCATCGAAAGCGCCGTCGGCCGGCTCGAGTTCGAGCGCGTGAAGCCGCACGGCCTGCTCGCGCGCATCGTGCTGCCCGCGGCGCCCGCTGAAAAAACCGGAGAAACGAAATGACGCAGCCCGAAACCGTGATCCGCATCGTCGACGACGACGAGTCGATGAGAAATTCGCTTGCCTTCATGTTCCGTCAGGAAGGCTACAGGACCGCCGTCTACCCGGGCGCGAAGGAATTCCTCTCGGCCGACATGCCGGGCGTCCCCGGCTGCCTCGTGCTCGACGTGCGCATGGAGGGCATGAGCGGCCTCGAGCTGCAGAACGAAATGATCCGCCGCGGCTTGACCCTCCCCATCGTCTTTTTCTCGGGGCACGGCACGATCGGCATGGCGGTCGACACCATGCAGAAAGGCGCCAGCGCCTTCGTCGAGAAGACCGACGACAGGGGGAGGCTCATCGAAGCCGTGCACCGGGCGCTGCGCTCGCAGGCGGGGCCCGTGAGCGACCCGGGCCGGCTCATCGCCGCCTGGAACACGCTCACGCCGCGCGAGAAGGACGTCGCCGAGCTCCTCGCCAAGGGACTTCTCAACCGTCAGGTCGCCGAGCGGCTCGGCATCGCGCCCAAGACCGTGCAGGTCTTCCGCGGCGAGGTGTGCCGCAAGCTCGGCGTGCGCGGCGCGGCGGCGATCGCGCAGGCCGTGGGCGACGTCGCGCACATCCTCGGCACGGACAGGGATTCAGGAGACGAAAAGTGAAAAGACGCGCATTCCTCGAAGCCGTCGGCACGGCCGCGGCCTTTCCGGCGGCCGCCGCCGAAGGCATGCACCGCATCGACACCGACGTGCTTGTGATCGGCTCGGGCGCCGCGGGCCTCTGCGCCGCGATCACGGCGCGGGCCTCGGGCTGCCGCGTGCTCGTGATCGAGAAGATGGGCACGGTGGGCGGCAATTCGGTGCTGAGCGGCGGGGCCGTTTCGGTGCCCTGCTCGCCGCACCAGAAAATCCACGGCATCAGCGACTCGCCCGAGGCGCTCGCCGAAGACATCATGCAGGCGGGCTACGTGAGCTCGCCCGCAAGGGCGTACCGCTTCGCGCGCGAGGCGCTGCCCGCCTGGGAGTGGACGGGCAAGGAGCTCGGCGTGCGCTGGGACCCGACGCTGCTCACGCTCGAGCGCGGCCACCGCTGCGCGCGCACGGTCTACATCGAAAGCCGCTCGGGCACGGGCCTCATCTTCCCGATGCAGGAACGGGCCGCGGCCGTTGGCGCCGAGCTGATGCTCGGCACGGCCTTGAAGCGCTTCATCCGCGCCGAAGATACGGGCCGCATCCTCGGCGTGCACGCCGAGCGCGCGGGAGAGCCGATCGACATCTTCGCCTCGCGCGGCACGGTGCTCGCCACCGGCGGCTTCGGCGCCGACCCCGAGTTCCGCCGGCGCCAGAACTACCGGCTTTCGGCCGCCATCGGCACCACCAACCAGCCGGGCGCCACGGCCGAGGGCATCAAGGCGGCGGCGCTCGCCGGCGCCTGGCTCCTGCACACCGAATACATCCACTGCCTTCCCGAGACGAGCCCCGACGAGCAGGGCAGCGGCCTCGCTTTTAAGTTCACGCGCAGCTGCGCGGCCACGCAGGGCCTCTGGGTGACCGCCAAGACGGGGCGGCGCTTCGTGAACGAGACGGCACCGCTCGCGGAGCTCACCAACGCCCTCCTCGACCGCACGATCGCGGGCGAGCACGTCATCGCCGTCGCGGACGCCAAGGCGGTCTCGCAGCCGAGCTCGCCCGCGGTGACGCCGGCGGACATCGAGGACCTCGTGAGCCGCGGCATCGTCGAGAAGTTCTCTTCGCTCAGGGAGCTCTGCGGGGAGTTCGGCATTCCGGAAGCCGCGCTCCGCGAGGAGATCGCCGCTTACAACGACGCGCGCGCGAAAGGCGCCGCCCTCGACGCCGTGGGCAGGCCGCTAGCGCTCAGCGCGCTCCCCATGAACGCCGCCCCGTGGTACGCCGCGCGCGTGCTCCCCAAGGTCTACGAATGCTCGGGCGGCGTCGCGACCGACGAAAATGCACGCGTCCTCTCGGTCGTGGACGACCGGCCCATCCCCGGCTTCTACGCCGCGGGCGAAGCGACGGGCGGCCTGCACGGCATCTCGCACCTCGGCGCGGTCGGCCTCATCGAGGCGATCGTCTTCGGGCGCATCGCGGGCGCAGCCGCCGCAGCGGGCTTCTGAAAGGCAGAAAAAAGCCGGAAGGTCCTTTTGCAGGAGCTTCCGGCGGAAAAGAGGAGAGAACCAAATAGACCGGCGGCGGGAAGCGGCACTCAGCGGAGCCGCTTCCGCCGCACGGAGCCGAGGGGCTTTACGCCTTGGCGGCCTCCTGGCCGGCGATGCGGCCGTTCACCAGGCAGTCAAGGATGGCGCAGGACCCGAGGCGCACGGCGCCGTGCACGCCCGAGGTGGCCTCGCCCGCGGCCCAGAGGCCCGGAATCGGCTTGAAGGCTTCGATGTCGAGGACCTGGGCCTTGATGTTGGTGCACAGGCCGCCCATGCAGTGATGGACCTTCGGGCTCATCTCGCTCGCGTACCACGGGCCTTCGACCAGCGGCACCTGCTCGGCGTTGATGTAGCGCCCAAAGAGCGGATCCTTCTTGTTCTTGACCGCTTCGTTGAACTCGGCGACCGTCTTCTTCAGCTGATCGGCCGGGATCTTGTAGTCGGCGGCGATTTCGTCGAGCGACTTGTATTCCTTCACGATCTTGCGGTCCAGCAGCTTCTGGAGCATGCCCGGGCGGGCCTTCTCGAGGGCCTTGAGGTTCGGCTTCGTGCAGATCGAAATGGCGCGGTTGCCGTTGTTCTGCTCGACCATGATGGCGTCGGCGCGGATCTTGCGGTTGGCGAGCTCATTGACGAAGCGCTTGCCCGTCGTGCTCACCCACAGGCCGTACTCGGCGGCGCCGGACTGCGAGAACGTCCAGCCGATGCCCATGCCCTTCTCATGCGGGTTGTTCCACGGCGTGCACTGGATCCAGTCGTTCTGGACCTGGGCGCAGCCGATGCGGCTCGTCTCGCGCCAGAGCTCGGCGGTGGCGCCGGGCTGGTTGGTCGAAGAGAGCTTCTCGTTGAGCTTCGGGTCCTGCATCATGCGGTAGGGCACATCCTGCGAGAAGCCGCCGTAGCAGAGAACGACGCCCTTCGTGGCGCGGATGAACTTCGTCTTGCCGGAATCGGCCTTCGGGAACTTATAGCCCTCGAGCACCTCGAGGCCGACCACGCGGCCGGAGTCGTCGCGGATGATGTGCTTGACGAAGGTGCGGCAGCGCACTTCGACGCCGAGCTGCTTGAGCTTCTCAAGCTCCTTCGTGACGATGCCGGAGCCCGAGCCGTTCTTCGTGAACACGTAGCGCGGCACGGAGTGGCCGCCTTCCTGGCCGATCGCGTCGGGGTTGTACTCGACGCCCAGTTCCTTGACCGTCCACTCGTAGTTGGACAGAGCGTGCGAGGCGAGCAGCTTCACCTTGTCCGGCTGGTTCATGAACAGGCCGGCGACCAGCATGTCGTGCGCCAGCAGCTCGGGCGAGTCCTTGATGCCGTGCTTTTTCTGCTGCTCGCAGCCCGTGGCGGTCAGAATGCCGCCGTTGATGATGGAGTTGCCGCCCGCGGTCGGCATCTTCTCAAGGACGAGCGTCTTGGCGCCGGCCTTCTTCGCCTCGATGGCGGCGGCCAGCCCGGCGAAGCCGGAGCCCACGACGAGCACGTCAACCGTTTCATCCCACTTGGCGGGGACGCCGGCGGTCTTGGCCTGCAGCGATCCCATGAAGCCGAAAGCACCGGCGGCGATGGAGCCCTTGAGCAGTGTGCGGCGATTCAGATTGGTCATAAACTGTGTCTCCTTTGGTAATCTCGGCGCTCCGCGCGGTTCAGTGACATTGTCGCGCATCGCGCCTTGAAATCGACGGCGGGTTGGGTTATCCGCCCTACGACCGGATTATGTTTCGGGGGACCTCCTAAGACATTTGCCGGGTCTCAAGAGGGCCGCATCGTGCTCATCGGTGGAAACCCTGCGGAGGCAGGGAGAAAGGAAACGCCGGGAAAAACAAAAGCGCCGCGCATTGCTGCGCGGCGCCTTGGAAAAGGGATTTTGGTGCGGCCGCTGGGACTCGAACCCGGATCTGACCCTTAGGAGGGGCCAGTTCTATCCAGTTGAACTACGGCCGCGCCAAGCCCGGGCCGAAGCCCGGGACAAAGGATTGTAGCAGAAAGAGAAGATCCCCTCTTTTTCAGAGCTTGTGCAGGTTCTTCGCGGCGAGCGCGAGCAGCAGCTCCTTCCTGCCGAACTTCTTGAAATTGATGACGGCGCGCGCGTCGGCCCCGCTCCCGGTGAGCTTTTCGACGCTGCCGGTGCCGAACTTGCCGTGCACGACCGTGTCGCCCGGCGCGAAGCCGTACTCGGCCGAGGCGCTGCGCGCGGCGGAGCGCTTCACGACGGGATCCTCCGCGGCGCGGTAGCGGGCGCTGCCGCCCGCCAGGCCGCGGCGCCAGTCGCCCTCATCGCGGCGCTCGCAGCCCGAGCCGCCCCTGCCGTAGGAGCCGCGCTGCGAGCCGTAGCCCTCGCGCGAATAGCCGCCGCGCCCGTAGCTGCGGCCGCCGTTCCCGGAGCCCCAGGCGGGACCGCCGCCCCAGCCCTGCGACTGGTCTTCGTTTTCCCAGTCGGTGCCGTCCGAATAGCTGCGGCGGCGGGGCCTCACGCCCTTCACCTCGGTGAGTTCCTCGGGGATTTCGTCGAGGAACGCCGAGGGCTTGTTGTAGCGCTGCTCGCCGAACTGCATGCGCGAGCGGCAGTGCGTGATGTAGAGGCGCTTCTTCGCGCGCGTGATCGCCACGTACATGAGGCGGCGCTCTTCGGGCAGGCCCCCGCTGCTGTCGTCCTTGACGGCGGAGAAGTGCGGGAAAAGCCCGTCCTCGACGCCCGCGATGAACACCTCGCGGAACTCGAGGCCCTTGGCGGCGTGCACCGTCATGAGCTGCACGGCGTCCGCGTCGCCCTGCTCGTTCTTGTCGCCCGCCTCGAGCGTGGCCTGCGTGAGGAAGCCCTGCAGGGGGCTCTGCGGCGTGTCGCCCTCGGGCACGGCAAAGGCGCGCTCCGTGGCGGGGATGCCCTCGTTTTCGAGATAGCCGCTCGCCGCCGAGATGACTTCGTGCATGTTCTCGATGCGGTCGGCGCCGTCGCGCTCGTTCTTATAAAAGTCCTCGAGGCCGGAGCGGACGATCACGAGCTTGATCGCGTCGGCGAGCGTGAGCTCCTCGGCCTCCTCGCGCATCTTGAGGATCAGCGCGCGGAAGTACGCGAGCTTCGGCGGCGCCTTGTAGTTCGGGCTCTCGAGCGCGCCCCAGAGGCTCGAGCCGATGTGGCCCGCCTCGTCGGAGAGCGCCTCGATCGTCTTCGCGCCGATGCCGCGCGCGGGAAAGTTAACGACGCGCAGGAAGCTCGTGTCGTCGGACGGATTGTCAAGGAGGCGCAGGTAAGCGAGCACGTGCTTCACTTCGGCGCGCTCGAAGAAGCGCTGGCCGCCGTAGACGCGGTACGGGATGCCGCGGTTGGCGAGCGCCTGCTCGATGGCGCGCGACTGCGCGTTCGTGCGGTAGAGCACCGCGTGGTTGCGGTAGGGCTGGCAGTGCTGGTAGTTCTCGCTGATGCGCTCGGCGATCCAGTTGGCTTCGTCGCGGTCGCTTTCGAATTCGATGTTGAGGATCTTGTCGCCCCTGTCGCCCGAGGTCCAGAGGTTCTTGCCGAGGCGCGCCTCGTTGTGGGCGATGAGCGCGTTGGCCGCCTCGAGGATCGTCGAGGTGGAGCGGTAGTTCTGCTCGAGGCGGATCGGCTGCGCGACCCCGAAGTCCTTGAGGAAGTCGGCCATGTTGCCGACGCGGGCGCCGCGGAACGCGTAAATCGACTGGTCGTCGTCGCCCACGGCGAAGACCGAGTTGACCGAGCCGCCGTCCGGGCCCTTGCCCTGGCCGGCGAGGAGCTTGAGCCAGCGGTACTGCAGCGCGTTCGTGTCCTGGAACTCGTCGACCAGGATGTAGCGGAAGCGCCCCTGGTAGTGCGAGCGCACGATCTCGTTGCGCTCGAGGAGCTCGTAGCACCTCAGAAGCAGCTCCGCGAAGTCGACCACGCCCTCCTTCTGGCACTGCTGCTCGTAGGCCTGGTAGAAGGCGGCGAAGCGCTCGTTCTCGCCCGCGCCGACGCGGTTCGCGCGGATGCCGCTCTCCTTGTAGTAGTTGATCATGTTCTGGAGCGAGCGCGGATCGGTCGTCTCCGTGCTGAGGTTAAGCGCCTTCATGACGCGCTTCACGGCCGAGAGCTGGTCGCTCTGGTCGAGGATCTGGAACGTTCGCGGCAGCCCCGCCTCCTCGGCGTGGGCGCGCAGGATGCGGTTGCAGAGCCCGTGGAACGTGCCCACCCACATGCGGCGCAGGTCGTAAGGGAGCATCGCCTCGAGGCGCGTGAGCATTTCCTTGGCGGCCTTGTTGGTGAAGGTCACGGCGAGGATGTCGCCCGTCACCGCGAGGCGCTCCCTCAGGAGCCAGGCGATGCGCGACGTGAGCACGCGCGTCTTTCCCGAGCCCGCGCCCGCGAGAATCAGTATGTTCTTGTCGCGCGATGTGACGGCCTGAAGCTGCTGGGGATTGAGGGACTCGAGAAGTTCGTCGGACATGGGGATGGCTCGGTGTATTCTGAAGTGATGCGTGAAAGCGCCTTTTTGCCCGGCGGGGCCGGGCAGGCGAGTGAAGAAACATAGCACATCGGGCGCGCCGCCGCCCGAGGGCCGTTAAAAAGTCAAACTCCGTCAGGAAATTTTCTTGAGGCGACCAGTCGTATTGTCCATGCGGTATTCCATGATGTCATCGGCGACAATGTGCTGTGCCACGGCAATGGCCGTGTCGCGGTCAACCGCGAACCATTCTGTCGGCTTGTAAGGCTCGCCCTTGGAACTGATGAGCGTCATATTGATTCGCTGCTTGGCCAAGAACGCATGAATCAAGTGCTCGACTTTCTGCGGATTGAGGTTGTAGCAATCAAGCGAAGCGAGAATCCGAACCGGTGCCTCGAGGTACGTCGGATCTTTTTCCGCGTTGCGGATTCTTTCTTCAACAGCCTGCGTGGAAAAGCCGATTTTCACGAGCCTCCCCTGACGCTTCAGATCGGCCAGTACCGGCGACTTGGTCTCGCTCGCCAGCACGTAGATGCAACCGGTGAGATGGTCCTTGGAAGTAATGCCGCGAAACCCGTCCACCACTGAATCGGCGGAAGGAATAATTCTTCGTCCGTGAGGATCTTTGTAGAGGGCTCGGGCCAACGAACGTTTGAGGATATTCGTCTCAACACCGTTTTCGAAAATAACCCGCAGACGCGGATTTTCTCTAACGCGAGAAACCGATCTTCTTTTCGCGCCTTCGCTCTTTTTAAGCACGCCGTCTACGTAACAGAGCAACCCGCTGAGAATAAAGATGTCACCCGGATTCACCTGCCGCTCGCTTTGAAAGCGTGCCGTCTGAACCTGCCGATTGGCGATGCCGCGCTCGACATCGCGAAAAAGTTTCTCGAACTTATAAAAATCCTCGCAAGGTTTACGGCTAGCTATCTCTTCGGGCCAATTACGCTGATCTGGAGCCTGATTGCGAACATGCTCTATCTTGTAAATTGAAGGATCGACCTGCCCCAGCAATCCTGTTTCGTCATTGCTGAGGATATCGTCCAAACTGTGAGGTACGGTGGATTGTTCGGAATTCTGGGTACAAGCCTCTCCCGTTTTTTCCTTCAGAAGGCCGTAAACGTCAAGTCGCCGTACGGCATTTGCAAGAGCTGGACGCGACTTATAGGACTGAAGCCTCGCCGCGAGGCGGTGTTCCAAAATCTCCGTAGACTGGATATCAGGTTCGCGCAGGTGCTCTTCGTAAAAGTCATTAATCTCTTGAAAATTTTGCTCAACAGGAGATGTAGCTTTTGCCGTCTGGGCAGCAGGTTGAACATCACTCAGCAAGCCCATCGGATCCCCATTTTTGCCAAAAAGAATTTCGTTAAGAGTTTGCTGCCATTTTTCTTCTTCTGACATGACCCACCTTTCAATTCTGAGCCATCATCTGCTCGGCCTTCTTGCGACGCATGAAAGCAAGCACCTCGGCCAGACGCCGTTCATACGGATCTCCTGACTGAAGAGAAGGAGCCATACCGTGCTCTTTTGCAAACTCCTGCACGTTGGGCCAAAGCAACACCGCCTCTTCTGCACTAACTCCGGATCGGTTAGCAACAACCAAGTCCTGAATTGTCTTCAGCATGGGTGCATTGACTGATTTGGAAAGAACCTCGTAAGCCCCCTGAAATGGATTGATTTGAGCGATTAAATCGATGTTGAGTTTCTCGATGTTGATAAATTTCTCCCCAACACGCAGAAATTGCTTTCCACTTTCAGCAGGATCCCGCTCGCCGTCATCGTGACCACTGTCATCATCTTGCGTAACGACGAAACCTTTTGGCAAATTCTTAGCATCAACCAAACCACCGTTGCTATGGATCACCATCTCGGTGTGAGCGGCGTCAGCTACAACTCTTACCTCCTCAGGCGTGAGATCTGGGTAGAGTCGCGTCACGACCTTAGGCAACTCTTCAGCGTTGAACAACTGAGGGGGTTCTGCGTTAGCAATCATCGGACCAACCACTTTGGTGTCTTGAAGGGTGGAAGTGATGACATCTTGAATTCCACCGTTCTGCAAAATATTCTGCACACGAGCGCTGACAGGATGGTCTTTATCGTCAATCACGATCGTTCCTGGCTTAGGCTTCTCTCCTTCGCTCATCAAGGAACGTGGCTTGAAAGTGATGTTGGGAGCCAAAACTTGTTCCATCAGCAAAGACACCGTGATGGCTTTGAGCATATTGTTAACTGAGGTTCGGACATCTTCGTCTTCAGCATCCGGCTGAGCGATGAGATTTGTGAACTGCGCATGAGTCTTTCCTGGGCAGTCACGCGTTGCTCGGCCAATGATCTGGATAATCTCAGTTAATGATGAACGATAACCTATGGTCAGCACATGTTCACACCAAGGCCAATCGAACCCTTCTTTGGCCATACCGAGCGCAATGATGGTATCCATCTGACTGGCATTTTTGATGTTTCTCAGATAGTTAAGTACATTCACTCGCATCGCATCATCGGTCACAAGGTCCGCAACGAAAATAATTTTTCCTTCGTGCGTCTTAACGCGATAGATGCCTGTCTGTTGATCTCTTGACTGTACGGTACCGAGCACATCGAGAATTCGGTCCACTTCATCGATTTTTCGACCGGTAGACTCCAGAGAATTGACATTCGGAATATGGACGATCGTTTTTTTGTTGGGATCCAACACTTCTTTTAGGGCATCGAAATAACGGCCTTGGTAGAAATGGTAGCCAATTCCGAGCGATTTTAGATACTTATAGCCATTGAGCTGCTCGTAGTAGGTGTAAGTTACCTGCGTGAACTTCGCTTCATCCTCTGGGAGAAGGATGGGTACTGCATCACCGCGAAAATACGAGCCAGTCATGGCAACAATATGCGCCCTTGAATGTGCCATCAGATCATCGACGATCGCACCAAGGATGTTCCCTTCCTCAACGGAGGCGTGGTGGAATTCATCAATGGCTACTAACGTCTTATTAAAGACCGAT
Organism: Burkholderia sp.; assembly: GCA_047777475.1. Lineage (GTDB taxonomy): Bacteria > Pseudomonadota > Gammaproteobacteria > Burkholderiales > Burkholderiaceae_F > Sutterella. Next base: position 179,407 of record JBKEET010000001.1, on the reverse strand, counting down.
GCATTGCCGATTTTCGAATAGGCGTAGCGAAACGTCGAGTGCGTGCAGAGCAAGTAGTGCTCTTCTTGCTGGTTCATAAATTCAACGACACGATCAACCTTGCCTTCATTACCGGGAGTGCAAAGGTTATATCGCTCGTTAACATGCCAATCAGCAAAAAAGCCATGGGAAGTGAGATCCGTATCCTTGAATGAACCGCCGATCGCCATTTCAGGCACCGCAACAATTACCTTGTCGAGCCCTTGCTTAATGACCTTATCAAGTGCAATGAACATCAGTGCGCGAGATTTGCCTGATGCTGGCGGCGCTTTCAAAAGCAGGTATTGCTCGTTGCGCTTCTCGTAAGCGCGGGCCTGCATTTCCCGCATGCCCATAGGATTCTGTTTGGTGCTGCGCCCTGTTTGAGCATAACGTACAGTCAGAATATCAGGCATCTTTATAAATCCTCATCGAAAAGCTGGGAATCATCTTCACCCTGAATCAATTTCTCGTAGCGCGCAAAAAGGTGATGCAAACGTTGCTCGTCATTTTCAAAAGACTTCTTACGATATAGTTTGTCAACCGCCCCATCTAATTCTTGATGAGCCTTTTTTAAATCATTAGGCATTAGAGCGATATCATACAAATCAGCCAGTGTTTTTTCAGGGTAACGTTCACGTATATCCAAAACATTTTGGGCTAAATTAGAAATGATTTTTCTCTGAGACTCATTTGTTTCTGGCAAAGGGAATGTGTTGTAACAGAGATCTCGCGAATAACGATATCGGCTCTCAAGTCTTCCGCATACAGCTCGCATCCACGTCATATGCATACGAGATTCAAGAATCCCAAAATCGAACAATGTTCCGTTGGGAATTAAATTACAAGTATCAGTAACTATCGATTCCGAGCCAACAAAACCAATAGGAATATAAAATCTTTTTTCACCGGAGACGCGAGGAATTACGATAGACATTTCAGGAGGTATATCAAATCTCCGATCATGAAATAGCTGAGGTGTGGCCGCCCGTGCCCTAGTAGCAGGTCTTTTCCTTGAGAGCCTATATTCTTTACATTTTCTAAGACGCTCTTTAATTTTATTATCTTGTAAAATTTTTTCAGGCGCATTGACTAACCAAAGGCAATACCTTTGAGTATTATAAATAAGCTCTTTTGCGCCCACTAGTTTTTTCACATATTTTCTAATTTCATCATCATCAATGAAATCTTTAACTTCATCTGCCTCAATCAATAAGTTACCCCCGTCTATCGGTTGATTACCAAACACCATAGCTGGCCGGGGAGACAAAACAGTAGAGGATGATTTAACAATCAAATCACTAGAAGAATCCACCAAATAAGCATTTATATTGCCAACCACTGACATTGTAGGTTCGTCATTTACATCGTCATATACATATAGTTTTTTGTTTTTTAAAGGTGTTTTAGAAAATCCAACAATAATACAATACACTCCGGCATTATCTCTCGCTTCATTTTTCCATCTAAAAGTCTGATGGGCAAAATTGATAGTTATACCCTTGTTAAAAAGATATCCCCATAATGGATCAACTTGTTCACCCTGGCAAATAGAATTCGTTGACACGAATGCGCATTGAATATTATTATTTATTTCCAAAAGATCCGAAGCTTTCTTATACCAAGCACATACATAATCAAGATTCGAAGAGTTTTCCATTCCATCAAAAGTCGCCTCAACTTCCTTCTTCTGTATTTTTTTCATTGAGCGAGCACCGCTGAATGGCGGATTACCCATAATATATGATAATTTTTTAGCTTTTATTAAATCATTCCAATCAATTTCCAATGCATTAGCGCAAATAATGTTTACAGATTTTTTTAGTGGGATAGACGGAAAAACCCGACCTAGTTCAGCACCGAACTTAACGTTCATAAAGTGCTCCATCAGCCACATGGAAACTCGAGCGATCTCCACTGGAAATTCTTCAAGCTCAATGCCGTAAAACTGATCAATGGAAACTCGAGAATCATCTCCCCAATCCATGAATATTGATCTTGATTTATCGGGACTAAGATCCAATCTCGCCTTAAGGGCCCTTAGTTCAAGGGTCTTCAGCTCCCGGTAGCTGACAATTAAAAAATTGCCGCAACCACAGGCCGGATCCAAAAATTTGAACGTTGAAAGCCGCGTCTGATAATCATTCAATCGGCGTCGCTTTTCTTTATTGCTTTTAAGGTCAAGGATTTGCTGCAACTCCTTTTCCAAATCATCCAGAAAAAGGGGGCGAATCAATTTGAAAATATTTTTCTCACTGGTGTAATGAGCTCCAAACTCATGTCTTTTTTCTGGATCAACAACCGCTTGAAACATGGATCCAAAAATCACTGGAGACACTTCTTTCCATTCCAAACGGCAACATTCAAGAAGTAAATTGCGCCCTCTAGTATTGAATTGTGGGACTCGTGTGTGCTCACTGAATAGCCCACCATCAACATAAGGAAAAGCTTGCAAAGTAGCTGGATAGGAGTCGCGCTTTTTAGATTTCTCCGGAATATCGAGAATTTCAAAAAGCTGTTCAAAAAAATGCCTCAGCTCTTTTCCATCCCTTGATGTCATAGACTCAATAGCCGAAGTCATCTGCCCTTTTTTGGGGAAAATACCCGTATCTTCGGCAAAAAGGCAGAACAGCAGGCGAGTCAAAAAAACATTCAGGTCGTGAAGATCACTCTTCTCATAATGATTAAGGACCCGAATCACGTCATAGAGCCTGCCCATTTTTTCGCAGGCCTTTATATCTGCAGGATGCTCACTGTACTCCAGAGGTTTTTCATACTGTCCTGTCAGCGGCAAGAAAAAATCAAAATTACAACGCAGATCTTTGAAATCAATCTCAATGTAATCATCAACTCTTGCATCGTATGCCACCAAATCGTGAAAATCGGTCACGATAAAAAAGCGGACACGCTGTTTTTTAAGCTCATCGTTATTAATGAGTTCCTTGAGTGCCTTACTAAGGTGGCCGTGGTCTAGCGGGTGAAAATAGATCTGCTTGGTCAGGCCATAGTCACCAGGTTCAAGAGCGATATTGCGAGAGGAATCATTCTTCTGCAATCTTTGAATAGTGGTCTTCGGAAAGCCGTAAGCTTTCAAAAAATCAAAGAAGAAAGTCTTCTTATCGAGATCTTCAGTTATTTTTTCCAAAGATTTAATGATCTTTGCCTGATTAAGCGTCGCCATTTTTTGTACAAAAGAAAGGAGGCAATGGCTTAACTATACTGAAAGCCATTGCCTCCTGATACTTTCACTGTTCCAAGAATGATTTGGGCGGAATATTTGTCCTTCTAACGATTGAACCCTATCAAATAGCTGAAACCTGCATGGTTTTTCGATATAGCCTTGCCAAATGATTGCGGATCCCAATTTCAGGGACAGCTTCAATCAGGCTTTTAAGCAAAGCAAAATTGCCGGTCTCGCAGAGCGGCGCGAAAAGCGCGCGGCAAAGCGCAGCGCCGCCGCTTTCGGTGCCGGCCGCTCCCTTGGCGGAGAAGGCGAGCGCCGCCGCGGCGAACTCGGCTGCGGGCAGGAGCCCGAGCGCGTCGGAGACGTCGGGCGGGAGCTCGGGCGGCGTTCCCGTTTCGGGTGCCGGGAGCCACGCCCCCGGAGCGCGCCGGAAGGCCGCTCCCTGCGCCTTCGGGCGCACGGCGTAGGCGTCCGTGAGAACGCCGTAAACGCAGGAGGGATCGAGCGGCAGGGCGCGGGCATCGGCCGGATCGGCAAAGGTGAGCACGGCAAGCCGCCCGCCCAGGCGGGGCTTGACCGCGGCGGCAATGCGGGCGGCGTCCTTCGGGACCGCCCCGGCTATGACCGCGGCGCCCGCGGGCGGACGCACGGCATGGATTTCATTGGCCGGGAAAACCGAGGGCTCCTGCCCGTAAAGCGCTTCGGAGGCGGCCTCGGCGAAATCCTCGGCGGAAGCGCCGGCAAAGGCCACGGCGATGCCGAGCCTGCGCGCCCCGTCGATCAGGGCGGCGAGCTCCCGGGCGCTTTCGGCGGAGCATCCCGCCGCCTCGAGGTTGAAGGCAAGCGCGCCCCGCGCCTGCGAAAGAACGCCCTCTTCGGCGGCGGCCGCAGGCTTCGGCGCCTTCTCTTCGGAAGCGGCGCCCTGCGGCGCGGGTTCCGGGGCGGCGGGCTGCCCGGCCTCGCCCGAGCACGCGCTGCGCGCCGCCGCGAACGACTTGAGCCGGCTGACGGTCGCTTCGAGATCCTTGATGTGCTTTTCGGCGTCCGCCGCTTTTTCCTGATCGCCCGCGCGGGCGCGCCGCTCGTCATCGAGTTCCTTGGTAAGCGCAGCGATTTTCTCTTCGCAGCCCTGCTTTTCACCCTTAAGGCGCTCCGCCTCGCGCCGCGAGCGTTCCGCTTCGGCCTTTGCTTCCCGGGCTTCCGCGTCACCCCTGCGTGCTTTTTTAAGCGCTTCCTCAGCTGCGGCGCGCAGCTCGCGGTCCGCCGCCTTGCTGCCTTCGTCGCAGTAGGACTGCTCGCGGACCGTCGACTCGAGTTCGGCAACGCGCGTCCTGAGCGCTTCGGCCTCCTTTTTCAAATCCGAGTTTTTCCTCTCGAGTTCCGCATAGAGTGACAGCGGGACTTTTTCAGGGAACGGCAGGCTGTCTTTCTTGTCCTCTTCGGCGGCGGGCGCCTCGCCGGCGATGATCCCGGCCCTCAAGGCCGCTTTGCCGAGGTCCTTAGGGACGGGACCGGCCTCGGGATGCAGCCCGTGCATCCCCACAACGTAGGGGAGCACCTGATCGTCGGTCAGCTTCGCTTCCGAGATCGAGCGCAGGTGCAGCATGTGCCCCCTCGCGCCCGCCCTTTCCTGCGCGTCCTTGGAGAGCTCGCCGAACGAAACGGCGCAGGCCTCCCCTTTGGGCCCTTCCGCCTTTTCGGGCGCCGGCGCGGCCGGCTTTTCCGCGGGCCCGCCCTTTTGCGCCGCAGTGCCTTTCTTCTTAGCCGCGTCCTTCTTTTTCGCGTCATCCTCCTCGCGAAAGAGCAGCGCGATGCCGCGGATGCCCGCGGGGAGCGGCTCCCTCGCCTCCCGCAGGAGGCCGGCGCGCGCCGCGACGGGCAGCGCCTCGGCGCTCTTCCCTTCCTTCAGGCGGCGGCCGCCCTCCCGGATCTCGGTCGCATCGGGCTCGACGAGGAGGCCCGAGCCGTCCTCGAGGCGGAACATCACGGCAAGGCCCGAGTCGAACGCTTCGCCGTAGCGCTCGAGGAGCTCGCCCGACTCGATCCCCCTCATCGTCTTTCTTTTCCGCGGGTAAATCGCCTCCGTCACGCCGACGGGGGCCTTGGCGGCGAGGCGCTTGACGCCGTAGTCGAAATCGCGGTCCGGGCATTTGCTCGGCTTCATCGTGAGCTGCCAGTAGCCCCAGGTGCCGCGCGGCCAGCGGTCGCTCTTGTCGCCGCCGAACGGGAAGCGGTCGGTGAGGAGCGGATTCCCCGAGGCGGCCGAATCGGGGCTGAGGGCGCTGAGCGAACCGTCGGTGCCCGCGTCCGCGCAGCGGATAATGCCGCTGCCGTCGCTCACGCCGAGCGACCTGAAGGAATAATTCGACGATTTCACGGCCCTCCCCCCTTTGCCAAAATTGATATCGGTGCGGCAAGATTTATCTGACGTTCAATCCTAACAAATGACGGCGGGGCGCCCGACCTTTTCTTCAATAAGCGCGCCCGAAGAGCATTCCGCCCCCGCTTCGCTTCTCCGAAGCGTGAAAAGGTCGGGGACTTGCGCGGCCTTTGTTAGCATAAGGAAACAAAAGACCTTTTCTTACGGAGCCTTCGTGACCAAAGCCGACATCGTCCTCGCCCTCGAAAACATCGGTCTCGCCCGCGCCCCGCGCGCCTTCGCCGCGGCAGAGGCGGCGGAGCTCGCCGCCTTCGGCGAAAAAGCCGTGCCGGGCGACCTCAAGGCCGCGCTCTCCGGCAAGAAGCACGAGGGCGCCTCGCCCCTCGCCGAGGGCACGGCGAAGCTCCTTTCGGTCCTGCGGCGCGCCTGGGGCGCGCAGAAGGCCCAGGCGTTCGCCCGCGATGCCAAGGGCGCGCTCTGCGAAGCGGACCGCGCCGGCGCGCTCCTGCGCTGGAACGAACCCGACGCGGCGCTCCCGGCCGAGGCGCTCGAAGCGCGCCGCGCGCTGCAAAAGGGACTCCTCGTCTGGTTCGACGAAGGCGAGGTGCCGCCCGAGGCACCGCTTGCCGACCTGCTGCTCGCGCAGCGGGCCCCCGCCGCCAGGGAACGCAGCGGCGCGCAAATAAAGGCCCCCGCGGACAATTCCGCGATCCTCCGGGAAAAGCTTGACAGGTCCGAGTCGCTCGCCAAACAGCTCAGCCTGGAGAACACCAAGCTCAGCGCCGAGGTTTCCCGGCTCAGGGCAGGGCTCGCCAAGGCGGAAAGAACGGCCTCGGCGCCGCCCGAAATGCGCCGGGCGCTCGCCGACTCGCTCATGAGCGGCAGGAAACTCAGCGTCACCGACGCGCTGCGGCTCGCGCAGGCGCTTTACCCGGAGCGGCTCACCGTGCTCGAACCCGCCTTCGAGAGCGCGAAGAAAAGCGACCGGAGCGGCTTCCAGCAGGCCGCCCGCCTGCTGCAGCTCCTGCTGCGGCTCGGAGGTCCCTACTACGACGCGGCCTTCGGCCTCTCGAAAGCCTCGCCCGAGAGCGTTTTCTCGAAAGCCGAATACTCGGCGCACGAGTCGGACACCGTCAACTCGACGCACGACAGGGTGATCCGCTCCGTGCGCACCGTGCTTTGGAACGGGCGCACCGTGGCGCTCGAGCGCCACCTTAGGATCGGCGTCGCAAACGACGCCTCGAAATCGATCCGCTGCTACTTCGAGATCGACCGCGATGCGAAGCGCATCGCGATCGGCTACTGCGGGCCGCACCCGCGCAACACGAAGACCAACTGAGGCGCCGCCCCTCGGGTAAGCAAAACCGCGCAGAAAATCTGCCCGCGGGAAAGCGCCCGCGCCGGAAGACGCTCGAAATCCCGCCGCTCGTGCGGCACCGGCCCCGGCCAGTGGGTATACTTATTCGTTATCCTTTTTCTTTTTGACAACCACACTCAGGGAAGCGTTTATGCGCGAGACTTACTCTCCTGAAGCCGTTGAATCCGAAGTCCAGGCCGCTTGGAAAGCCAAGGACGTGTATCGGGCCGTCGAGAACGCGCTCGATGCGAACGGCAAGCCCAAACCCAAGTTCTACGTCGTTTCGATGCTGCCTTACCCGAGCGGCAAGCTCCACATGGGCCACGTGCGCAACTACACGCTCAACGACGTGATGTACCGCTACTACCGCATGCGCGGCTACAACGTGATGACGCCCATGGGCTGGGACTCCTTCGGCCTGCCCGCCGAGAACGCGGCGCTTGCCAAGAAGGTGCAGCCGGCGCAGTGGACGTACTCCAACATCGCCGACATGAAGAAGCAAATGGAGCCCCTGGGCCTGGCTTTCGACTGGTCGCGCGAAGTGACGACCTGCAAGCCGGAGTACTACCGTTGGAACCAGTGGATCTTCCTGCAGATGCTCAAGCGCGGCATCGCTTACCGCAAGACCCAGATCGTCAACTGGGACCCGGTCGACAAGACGGTGCTCGCCAACGAGCAGGTGATCGACGGCCGCGGCTGGCGCTCGGGCGCCCTCGTCGAAAAGCGCGAGATCCCGGGCTACTACCTCGCCATCACGAAGTACGCGCAGGAACTCCTCGACGACCTCAAGACGCTCGACTGGCCCGAGCAGGTGCTGCGCATGCAGGAGCACTGGATCGGCCGCTCCGAAGGCGTCGACTTCGCCTTCCCCTATGAGATCGACGGCGACAAGAAGCTGCTTCGCGTCTACACGACCCGCCCCGAAACGATCATGGGCGTCACCTTCGTGGCCATCGCCGCCGAGCATCCGCTCGCCGCGAAGCTCGCGCAGAAGAAGCCCGAGCTGCAGGCCTTCATCGACGAATGCGCCAAGGGCTCCGTGAGCGAAGCCGACATGGCGACGATGGAGAAGAAAGGCGTTCCGACCGGCTTCTACGTGACGCATCCGCTCACGGGCAAGCCCGCCGAAGTGTGGATCGCCAACTACGTCCTCATGAGCTACGGCGAAGGCGCCGTGATGGGCGTGCCTTCCCACGACGAGCGCGATTTCGCGTTCGCGAAGAAATTCAACCTCCCGATCGTCCCGGTGCTGACCGCGCCCGGCAAGACCTACTCGACCGACGCCTGGCAGGACTGGTACGGCGAGAAGCTCGACGGCATGACGCTCATCAACTCCGGCAAGTACGACGGCATGGAGCGCCACCAGGCGATCGACGCCATCGCGGCCGACCTCGAGAAGATGGGCCTCGGCAGCAAGAAGGTGCAGTTCCGCCTGCGCGACTGGGGCATTTCCCGCCAGCGCTACTGGGGCACGCCGATCCCGATGATCAACTGCCCGCACTGCGGCGCGGTGCCCGTGCCCGAGGAAGACCTCCCCGTGGTGCTGCCCGAGAACCTGGTGCCGGACGGCTCCGGCAACCCGCTCAACAAGTGCGAGGAATTCCTCAACGTCAAGTGCCCGAAGTGCGGCGGCCCCGCCAAGCGCGAGACCGACACGATGGACACGTTCGTCGACAGCTCCTGGTACTTCCAGCGCTACTGCTCGCCCGACTGCACGACCGGCATGATCGACAAGCGCGCCGACTACTGGATGCCGATGGACCAGTACATCGGCGGCATCGAGCACGCCGTGCTCCACCTGCTCTACGCCCGCTTCTGGACGAAGGTGATGCGCGACCTCGGTCTCGTTAAGTACGACGAGCCCTTCAAGCGCCTCTTCACGCAGGGCATGCTGATGGCGGAAAGCTACTTCCGCGTCGAGCCCGACGGCCACAAGCGCTGGTTCTATCCCGACGAGGTCGAGGTCCGCTACGACGAGAAGGGCCGCCCCGTGGGCGCCATCTGCAAGGCCGACGGTGAGCCCGTCGAGCTCGGCGGCATCGAGAAGATGTCGAAGAGCAAGTGCAACGTCGTCGAGCCGCGCGACATCGTCAAGAAGTTCGGCGCCGACACGGCCCGCTCGTTCGTGATGTTCGCCGGTCCTCCCAACCAGTCCGCCGTGTGGTCCAATTCCGGCGCCGAAGGCACGTACCGCTTCCTTCGCCGCGTCTGGAACTGGGCCTACGCCAAGCAGGCCCTGCTCAAGGGCGCCGGCAGGTTCGACGCCGCCAAGCTCTCGCGCGAGCAGAAGCACCTGCGCCGCGAGATCCACTCGCTCCTGAAGCAGGCCGATTACGACATGCAGCGCATGCAGTACAACACCGTGGTGTCCGCCTGCATGAAGATGCTCAATGCCCTCGAGCAGTACGCCGGCACGTCGGACACCGACGCCGCCGTGCTTCGCGAATGCGCGAGCATCCTGATCCGCACGCTCTACCCGATCGCCCCGCACATCACGACGGCGCTCTGGCACGAGCTCGGCTACGCCGACGAATCGGGCAACCTGCTCGACGCGCCCTGGCCGAAGGTCGACGAGGCCGCGATCGAGGCCGACGAGATCAAGCTCGTCGTCCAGGTGAACGGCAAGCTGCGCGGCCAGATCCTCGTTGAGCCCTCCGCGACGCAGCAGGAGATCGAGGCCGCCGCGCTCGCCAACCCGGACGTGAAGCGCTTCACGGACGGCAAGACCGTCCGCAAGGTGATCGTCGTCAAGAACCGCCTCGTCAACGTCGTGGCCGCCTAAGGCGCGCCGCGGCCGGCAAGGCCTGAAACGGGGGCCGCTTCCCTGCCGGGGAAGCGGCCTCCTTTTTTGCGCGCCTTCCCAAAGGTTGCGCGCCCGATGCCGTCTATAATTAACCGATTCAACACCAACCGATTTTCGGGGACAGCCTCCGTGATTTCTCGCCGACTCTTTCTCGGCGCCGCCTTGGCCGGCGCCCTGCCGCTTTCGGGCTGCGGCTTCCATCTGCGCGGCTCGTTTGAGACGCCGTTCAAGACCATGTACCTGCAGATGAGCGACAACTCGCCCTTTGCCGTGCAGCTCGCGCGCCAGCTCAAGGGCGGCTCGGACCTCGAAATCGTTTCCGATCCCACAAAGGCTGAGGCCATTTTCGTGCTCATCAACGAAAGCCGGAGCCGCGACGTCCTCTCGATTAACGACGCCGGCCGCTCGCGCGAATACGAGCTCACGATGCGCGTGCGCTACCGCGTCAGCAGCCCCGAAGGCTTCGACTGGCTCGAGACGCGCGAGATTTCGACGACGCGCCAGCTCACCTACTCCGAAACGCGCTACCTTTCGCGCGAGTACGAGGAGGCCTTCCTCTACAAGGACATGCGGCAGGACCTGATCAACCAGATCGTGCACAGCATCGAAGCCATCCCGCCGCATAAGTAAGCCGCCGTGAAGTCGAGCGATCTCAAAGCCTATCTGGCGAAAACGGTCAAAAAAGGCGAGCCCGACCCGTTCTGGCTCGTCACGGGCACGGACGAGTTCCTCGCCGTCGAGGCGGGCGACGCGATCCGCGCGGCCGTGCACGGCCTCGGCTACACCGACCGCCAGGTGCTCGACATGAGCGGGCAGTCGGACTGGTCGCGGCTTGCGATGGCCGCCGCCGACATCGGCATGTTCGACGACAAGAAGCTCATCGAAGTGCGGCTCCCCGGCGGCAAGCCCGGCACGAAGGGCGCCAAGGCGATCCCCGAGTACCTCGAGCGGCCCGTCGCGGGCACGGTGACGATGTTCACGGTCCCCGCGCCCGACTGGTCGGCCGCAAAGGCCGCCTGGTGGACGGCCCTGCAGAAGAAGTGCACCGTCGTCGACTGCTCCGCCGTGGAGCGCCGCGAGATGCCCGCGTGGCTCCGCGGCCGGCTCGCCGAAAAGGGCCTCACCGCCTCGGACGAGACGCTCGAGTTCTTCGCCGACCTCACCGAAGGCAACCTCTTTGCCGCGGCGCAGGAAATCGAGAAGCTCGCGCTGCTCTGCCCGCCCGGCGAAATCACCTCCGAGCAGATCAGGGCGAGCGTCGCCGACAACTCGCGCTTCGACCTCGGGACGCTTTTCGAGTGCATCGAAAACGGCGAGACCGAGCGCGTGAGCCGTATCATCGACGGCCTCAAGTCGCAGGACGAGGCGCTGCCCTACCTCCTCGTGATGCTCTCGGGCGAGGTGCGCTCGATCCTGAAGCTGAGGAGCGGGCACGAACGCGGCCAGCGCTTCGTGAAGGGCGTCTTCGCCACCCCGTCGCTCGAGCGCGCCGCCAAGCGCCTTAGCGTCCGCAGGCTCGAGAACGCACTCGTCGTCCTCGCCAAGATCGACCGCATCGCCAAGGGCCTGCCCGTCCCGGACCGCGACTCCGACCCCTGGATCGAGCTGAAGAGCGTCGCGCTCTTCCTTGCAGGCTAGCGCCGCCAAAGCCGATCCGCCTTTTTCCCTCTCCGAAGCCCCGCTTCCTTTTCGCGCGCGCCTGCGGACGAGGCATTTCTGCGCCCCTTCATTGCCCGATTCTACTTTGCGAAAAAGGCCATCATAGCTTTAGGCAAAAATCGGCTTCTTCAGGTATTTCCCTTTAATGTCCTGCTGTTACATGCTGATTTGCATTCGCAAAGAAAAGTGCTACACTATTGCTATCCTTAAAAGGAATAGCGGTTTATCCCTCCGCCTCGAGCACGGGGCGGGCGCGGAAACGGCCGCTCAGCTTTAACGTCGCGAAGAAACGCGGCTTTTTCGATCCTGTTCGAGAGATCTTGTGCTCAATTCCTATCGCTCTCGAACCGAAAGCGCGGTGCGCGCCTGCTGCTATCTCCTGGCAGAGCGTCCGTGCGGTCAGCCGGAGGAACGTCCCATCCGTCCGGCAGGAAAAGCCAATTAAGTTTCTTCGCGACTTTCTTTTTTCCCGCCTTTATTTTTTCCCTTTTGCCGTTTTTCCCATTTCATTTTGCGATTTTCCGCAAGGTAAAGGCGCTTTGAAGCCTTTCTGCTAAACTGCCGATATTCTTTTAAGGAATAGCGAAAAGGCCATGCTCGAGCTGCGCTTCAAAATCCGACTGCCCGAACTCACCGTGGCGCCCGAGTGCACGCTGCCGGGCACGGGCTGCACGGCGCTGCTCGGTCCCTCGGGCTGCGGCAAGACCACGCTCGCCTCGGCCGTGGCGGGGCTGCGGAGCCCCGAGAGCGGGCTCATCCGCGTCAACGGCAAGACCTTCTATTCCTCCGAAGAGGGAATCAACCTGCCGCCGCAGGCGCGCGGCATCGGCTTCGTCTTCCAGGCCCACCGCCTTTTCGTGCACATGACGGTGCGCGAAAACCTCTTTTTCGGCGAAAAGGCGGGCCGCAGGAGCGGCGTCAATGCCGACGAGCTCATCGAGGCGCTCGGCATCGGGCACCTGCTCGACCGAATGCCGCAGACGCTCTCGGGCGGCGAGAGCCAGCGCGTCGCGCTCGGCCGTGCGATCCTCGCCGCCGAGTCGCTTCTCATCATGGACGAGCCGCTCGCGAGCCTCGACGAAGCGAGGCGCGAGGAGCTCCTCGGCTACTTCGAGCGCATCCGCACGATCACGTCGATTCCCATCCTTTACATCACGCATTCGGCCCGCGAGGCCGACCGGCTCGCCGACACCGTCCTACGCATGAAGGCGGGCCGCATCGCCGACATCGAAGATCGGCATCATTCTCAGGGGGAAATGAAAAAATGAAACCTTTGCGTCTTCTCGCCGCTGCGGCGGCGCTCTGCACGGCCGCGGCCGGCGCCATGGCCGGCCAGGTCACCGTCACGACCGGCGCGGGCTACGTCAAGATGGTCGACGCGCTCGTCTCGCTCTATGAAAAGGACACCGGCGCCCGCGTCGACAAGGCCTTCGGCGGCAACATCGGCCAGATGCTCTCGCAGGTGAAGGAAAGCGGCCGCGTCAACGTCGTCATTTCGGACGCCGCGACCCTCAAGCGCTTCGAGGGCCAGCTCGCCGGCGAATCGAAGAAGCTCGGCGACACGCCGCTCGTCCTCGTCTGGCGCAAGGGCATCAAGCTCGACGCGCCCGCCGACATCGCGACCGACAAGGTGAAGAGCCTCGCCTCGCCCGACCCGAAGGCCGCCGTCTACGGCCGCAGCTCCCAGGCCTGGCTCAAGGCGACCGGCCTCGACGCCAAGGTGAAGGGCAAGCTCAACATCGTCTCCACCGTGCCGCAGGTCTTCTCCTACGTCGCCACGGGCAACATGGACGCGGGCTTCGTGAACATGGCCGTGCTCGGCAAGGGCGCCGATAAGATCGGCGGCCACTTCGAAATCACGGACGAAAGCGCCCGCGTCACGATGGTCGTGCGCCCCGTCAAGGGCTACGAGAACGACGCCGACGTGCAGAAGTTCGTGAACTTCCTCTCGGGCAGCGCCGCCAAGCCCGTCCTCGCCAAGTTCGGCGTTCGTTAATTAAGAGAAGGACGAAAGCGCGGCCATGCTCGAAGTGCTCAGCGAGCCCGATGTGCTCTTTTCGCTCCGGCTCACGGCAGTGAGCTGCCTAACCGCGCTCGGCCTCTTCGTCGTCTTCGCGCCGGCCCTCGGGTACGCGCTTGCGCGCCACCCGGGGACGGTCTCGAAGACCGTGGGCTTCATCGTCACGATCCCGATCGTCTTCCCGCCGATCGCGCTCGGCTACATCCTGCTCACGATCCTCGGGCGCTCCGGCCCCTTGGGCGCCGCGCTCTCCGCAGCGGGCATGCCGCTTGTCTTCACCAAGGGAGCGGTGATCCTCGCGGGCTTCATCGCGGGCCTGCCGCTCGTCGTGCGGCCGCTGCAGGCGGCCTTCGGCTCGACGCGCCTGCGCGAGCTCGAGGAAGCCGCCCGCGTGCTCGGGGCCTCGAACCTTTCCGTCTTCTTCAGGATCACCCTGCCGCTCGTGCGGCCAAGCCTCGCCGTGGGGCTTCTCATGGGCTGCGCCCGCGTCTCGGGCGAAGTGGGCATCACGATGATGCTCGGCGGCAATATCGCGGGCAAGACCAACACGCTCTCGCTCGAAATCTTCAACGCCGTCTCGCGCGGCGACTTCGAGGTCGCCGACACGCTCTGCCTCGTGCTCTCGCTCTTTGCGGCGCTGCTCTTCCTCGCCATGGAAGCCGTGCTGAGGAAGAGTGTCAAGCTCTGAGCTGTCTGATTGAACCGCTCTTAAATTTTCCCTTCTTTATCCTTTCGCTACCCGAGTGCCTGTTCCAGCACTGTCATCAAAAGGAAGCCCGAGAGCAGCGCGATCGTGCCCATGTCGACGGTCTGCGCGTCGCCGCCGCTGTGCGTCCTCGGGATGAGCTCTTCGAAAACCACGTACATCATGGCGCCCGCCGCAAAGGAAAGCAGCACGGGAAGCGCCGCCGCGGCGGCGGAGGCAAACGCGGCCATGGCGAGCGCGGCCGCGGGCTCGACGAGCCCCGAGAGGACGCCGAGCGCAGCGGCCCTGCGGCGGCTCGCGCCCTCGGCGAGATAGGGCAGCGCCACGGCCGCCCCTTCCGGGACGTTCTGGATGCCGATGCCGAGCGCAAGCGCGGCGAGCGACCCGGTGTCCGCGCCCTGCGCGGCGGCGGCCGCCGTGCCGAGCGCCATGCCCTCGGGCACGTTGTGGATGGTGACGGCGAGGAAAAGGAGCGCCGAGCGGCTGAGCGGCACGGCCGGCCCTTCGGGGCTGCCGGCGAGCGTGTGGAGGTGCGGCATCGCCTTATCAAGGGCAAGGAGGAACGCCACGCCGAGCACGAAGCCCGCCGCGGCCTGGTGCCACGTGCCCGTCATTGCCATCGCGGGCTCCATAAGGCCGTAGATTGCCGCGGCGATCATGACGCCCGCGGCAAACCCGAGCGAGAGCTGCATCGCGAGCGGCGAGCCGGTACGGCGCACGGCATAGACGCCGAGCGCACCCGCCGCCGTGCACAGCGCGGTGAAGCCGGAGGCGGCCGCCGCGAGATAAAGTGCATGCATAGGTTCTTCTAATTGATAACGATAATCATTTAGGAAAATGATATCAAATCCCGGAAGAACCTGCGCGTCCGGCCTTGGATGCGTATGCGGCTGTTTCCCCTGACCGTCCTCCGCGGCCTTGGAAAGCCGCTCCCTGAAGTGCGCCTGCAGCGCTTCGTCGCAGCAGCAGACGGCGCAGCCCTTCATGCCGCGCGAGAGGTGCACGCGGCAGATGTTCTTGATGAGCGCCGTGAGCTTTTCGGGGTCGTTGGCGACGCCCTTCTTGCCGGCGCGGTCGAAATAATGGGGCTTGTCGGCCCAAAGCGCGTGCGTCTCGGGAAAGATCGAGACTCTGTTTTAGTGCTGGATCACCAGCGGCGGACGCTCGTCGCTGAACTCCCCTCTCGCTTCCCTGATCGCGTCCTGCTTCCGTTCCTCCTCTACTTCCGGCCAATGTGGATCCGCCCGGAGAATCTTCTCCGCCAACTCGTCCAAAATTGCCCTGTTGCTCGCCAGGATTTCCGGCGTGGTCGGCTCCGGCAGGCTGCTGATTAGGCGCTGATACTCCTTGTTCTGCCGCAAGATCGAGTTCGCGATAAAGGCTTTGGGTCGCTTCATCCCGAAGATTATTTGCACGGCTGTCTCCTTCGCAGCTGCAGTCCCATTCTTTCTGGCCGGGGAACCAACAATTTTCGTTCCTGTTGCCGCATCAGAATCGGACACTGCTTGTTTAAGATTATCGGCCGCCGATCATCAGAGCTCTCGGATAAGTTGAGGATGGTTATGGTATTGCCAAGCGCAGAGGAGCCGCCGCAAAGGTGTTTCCCTTTGGCGTTCTTAAGCTCCCGCAGCTTGCTGTACAGTGCTCAATCTGTATGTATGAATAACCCTCTGGCTGCGCGGTCGAAACAGAGCCGGTTTTCCAGGCTGATGCCGCCGCCCTCTTACGAAGCCTTGGCAAGCCGCTCCCTGAAGTGCGCCTGCAGCGCTTCGTCGCAGCAGTAGACGGCGCAGCCCTTCATGCCGCGCGAGAGGAGCACGCGGTAGATGTTCTTGATGAGCGCCGTGAGCTTTTCGGGGTCGTTGGCGATGCCCTTCTTGCCGGCGCGGTCGAAGTAATGGGTCTTGTCGGCATAGAGCTCGTGCCGCTCGGGATCGAACTTCAGGTCCGGCCCGATGATCACGCCCGCGTAGTCGAACTCCAGGCCCTGCGAGGTGTGCACGCAGCCGACCTGGTCGCGCATTGATTCGTCGAACGCCCAGCGGTACGTGCTGCGGCGGCTGTTCCAGGGGCGCTCCCAGCCGTGCTCGGGGATTTTCACGTCGCAGACCTGCGCGTCGGGGTTGCCCTCCTTTTCGCCCGTCCACGGCCAGGCGTAGCCCGCGGTGAGGCGGGCGGTGCGGCCTTGGGCGCGCTTTTCATTAAGCCACGCCTCGATCTGCTGCGGCGAGTCGGCCACGAAGAACTCGAAGGCATCGCGGTCCCAGCCCTCGGCGTTGCCCGTGTCGCGGATCTGCAGCACGGTGTCGATCCAGTTGACGAAGCCCGCGGCGCCCGCGCAGCGGAACTGCGCCGAGAGCGCCACTTCCCGGAGCTCGCAGCGGTATTTCTGCGCCATGGAGCGGATGAGCCTCACGGAGCCCTCATCGTCGGGCCTGATGCGCTGCGCGTCGTCGATGAAGAAGATGCTCACGCGGGCGCTTTTGACGATGTCCTCGACCTGGCCGTCGCCGCGGTACTGGTAGGTGCCCTTGCGCTTCAGGCGGTGCGCCTCGTCGGTGACGAGCACGTCGTAGAGCACCTCGGGCTTCTCGACGAAGCCCCCGGAGCCCACGAAAAGCGCCTTCAGGCGGCCGCGCCGCTCGGCGTTGCCGCGCGCGAGCGCCTCGATGAGCGATTCCTTGAAGGACGCGTTGGGCGCCACGAAGCGGACGTTCTTCCCGCACTGCAGGAGCCGCACGAAGGCGTTCATCGCCACCACGGACTTGCCCGTGCCCGGGCCGCCCTTCACGATCACGACGGTGCGCCGGTGCGCGAGCGCCGCCTTCATGATCGTGGCGAAGGCGACCTGCTGCTCGTCGAGCAGCGTGAAGACCGGGTTGCCCTTCCAAAGCGCGGTCACCTCGTCGATCAGGCGCCGCGTCGGGCGGATCTCGCCGCTTTCAAGCTCCTCGAGGATCTCCATGCCCCCGCCGCGGCCCACGCGCTCGCGCAGGTACGCCTGCAGCGTGCGCGCGTCGCCGCTGAAAAAGACGGGCGTGTCGTCGGTGAGCGACTTATAGCGCTCGCCGAGAAGCGGCTCGGGCCTGCGGCGCTCGAAATTGTGCAGGTAGGCGCAGGAAGACGGCACGAGCTCGTATTTCGTCACCGCCTCGTTCATGTCGCAGAGGAAGCGCCGGTAGCTCTGCGCCTGGTAGGCGGGGTGCGCCACCTCGCGCAGGCCGCCGCCCAGGACCGTCCTCACGGTGTTCTCGAGGTCGGTCGCATCGGCGCTCGTCCACTGCTTGAGCTCGACGATGACGACGTTCTTGCGCGCGAAGTCGTCGCGGCCCGCGATGAGGAAGTCGATGCGCCGGCTCGTCGAGGGCAGGCTGTACTCGATCAGCACGCCGCAGTCGCCGGGGAGTTCGGCGCGGCGCACCGCCGCGCTCATGCGCAGGAGCGAATTGCCCCACGCGTCCTTTTCGGAGGGCGAGACGGAGTGCCCGAGCCGCTCGATGAAGGCGCGCTCGATCGCACCCACGATCCGGTTGTCGTCGGCCGCGCTGCAGAACGCCTCCGCATTGCTTTCGTAAAGAATCATGTCCCCTCAAGTCCTTTTTTTCGAGCCGTTCCCCGATTATAGGAAGCCGCCCGCCGCCGCAGGCCCTTAAAAAGGGCGCGGGGCGCGGACTGCGCCCGCGCCCTCAGGCTACAATGACAGCCATCGGCCGCAGGCGGGGCAAGGCGCCCCGGGAGTCCTGCGGCAGCACCCCGTCTTGGAGGCTCTATGCCCGAAATCAAACTCAGCGCCGCCGACTACATCGAACGCCTCGGCCGCGAAGCGCGCGGCGCCGCCGCGCAGATGGCCCGCGCCGATTCCTTCCAGAAAAACCAGGCGCTCGAAAACATCGCGCAGCTCCTCGTCGCGCGCACCGCGCAGATCCTCTCGGCCAACGCCGCCGACGTCGAGGCGGCCCGCGGCGAAGGGCTCGCCGAGGCCTTCGTCGACCGCCTTTCGCTCAACGAGCAGCGCATCGCCGCGATGGCCGAAGGCTGCCGCGAGGTCGCCGCGCTCGAGGACCCGGTCGGCCGCATCACCGACGTGCGCGTGCGCCCGTCGGGCATCCGCGTCGGCCGCATGCGCGTGCCGCTCGGCGTCATCGCGATGATCTACGAATCGCGCCCGAACGTCACCGTCGACGCGGCCGCGCTCGCCGTCAAGTCCGGCAACGCGATCATCCTGCGCGGCGGCCACGAGGCGCAGCGCACCAACGCCGTGCTCTGGGAGATCGTCGAGTCGGCGCTCACCGACGTGGGCCTGCCCGCGCACGCCGTGCAGCTCGTCGAGTCGAGCGACAGGGCGCTCGTGGGCGAGCTCATCCGCGCGCGCAAGTGGGTCGACGTGCTCATCCCGCGCGGCGGCAAGAGCCTCATCTCGCGGCTTGCCGCCGAGGCTACAGTGCCGATGATCAAGCACCTCTCGGGCAACTGCTTCACCTACATCGACGCGAGCGCGAACCTCGACATGGCCGTGCGCGTCACGGACAACGCCAAGACGCAGCGCTACTCGCCCTGCAACGCGACCGAGACGCTTCTCGTGCACAAGGACGTCGCCTTCCGCTTCCTGCCGCAGATCGCCGGCGTCTTCCACGACAAGGACGTCGAGATGCGCTGCGACGAGATGTCGCGGCGCATCGTCGAGCAGTACGGCTATTCGGCCGTCGACGCGGCGCCCGAGGACTGGGACACCGAGTACAATGCCCCGGTCATCGCGATCAAGACCGTCGGCTCGCTCGACGAGGCGATCGCCTTCATCAACGAGCACGGCTCGCACCACACCGACGCCATCATCACCGAGAGCCTGCCCGCGGCCGAGCGCTTCCTGCGCGAGGTCGACTCGAGCTCCGTGATGGTCAACGCCTCGACGCGCTTTGCGGACGGCTTCGAGTACGGGCTCGGCGCCGAGATCGGCATTTCGACCGACAAGCTGCACGCGCGCGGCCCCGTGGGGCTCGAGGGCCTCACCTCGCAGAAGTACATCGTGCTCGGGCACGGCGAGATCCGCAAGTAATCCGTTTCATCAGAAGAACAAGCTTCAGCCAATGGCCTCTTTTTATGCAGTCTGCCCCTTCGGGCTCGAACAACTCCTGGGCGGCGAAGTCGCCGCGTGCGGCGCGCGCAATGTGAAGCCCGACCGCGGCGGCGTGGCCTTCGAAGGGACGATGCGCACCGCGATGGCGGTGTGCCTGCGGTCGCGCCTTGCGAGCCGCCTCCTCATGAAGGTCGCCGAGCACGATTACTGGGACACGAAGGACATCTACAAGATCGCCTACAACACGCGCTGGGAGCGCTGGTTCGGGCCCGAGAGCACCTTCAAGGTCACGGCGAGCGCCCAGCGCTGCCCGCTCGAGTCGATCGACTTCGCGGTGCTGCGCATCAAGGACGCGGTCTGCGATCGGTTCCGCGACGGCGCGGGCATGCGCCCGAACGTCGACCGGCGCCGCCCCGACGTCGTCATCAGCGCCTTCCTCACGTACGACACCTGCACGCTCTACCTCGACCTCGCGGGCGAAAGCCTCTTCAAGCGCGGCTGGCGGCTCGAGCACGGCGAGGCGCCGATGAAGGAAAACCTCGCCGCGGGCCTCATCATGCTCTCGGGCTGGAAGCCCGAGATGCCGCTGATCGACCCGTTCTGCGGCTCGGGCACGCTCGACATCGAGGCCGCGCAGATCGCCGCGGGCATTGCGCCCGGGCTGCACCGGCACTTCGCGTTTGAAAAGCTCAGCGAGTTCGACCGCGAGGCCTGGGAAGAAATGCGCGAGGACGCGAAGGCCGAGGTGAACCGCTCCGCCCGCATCCGCATCGCGGGGAGCGACATTTCCTCGCAGGTCGTCGAAAAGGCCGCTGAGAACGCTCGCCGCGCGGGCCTCGGCGATTTCCTCGACGACGGCAGGCTCACTTTCGAGCAGGGCGACGCGCGAAGCGTCAGGCCCGCCGAGGGCATGGCCGCGGGCCTCGTCATCGCCAACCCGCCCTACGGCGAGCAGTCGAACCCGAAGAGCGCGCCGGTGGCCGCGATGATGAAGGACGTCGCGGACAACCTCAAGGCGAACTTCGCCGGGTGGACCGCCTGGCTCATCTCGTCGGACCGCACGCTGCCGCACCAGATGCGCCTCAAGGAATCGCGCAAGATCGTGCTCTTCAACGGGCCGCTCGAGTGCCGCTTCTTCCGCTTCGACATGGTTGCGGGCAGCAACCGCCGCCCGAAGCGCGCGGAAGCGGGCGCGGAAAAGCCAGCCGAGGCCTGAAAGCCCTCCCCTTGAAGCCGAAAGCCGCCCCGGCGCATGCCCGGGCGGCTTTTTTGCGGCCGAAAAAAATCCCGCTTTCCTTTGGGGAAAACGGGATTTTCTGCCGAACCGGAGCCGCTCGAACGAGCGGCGGCGGCATTATTCGGCGTCAGCCTCAGCGGCGGCCTTGCGGACGAGGCGCTCCTTAATGCGGGCAGCCTTGCCGGAACGGGCACGCAGGTAGTAAAGCTTGGCGCGGCGGACATCGCCGTGGCGCTTCACTTCGATCGAGGCGATCATCGGCGAATACAGCTGGAACGTGCGCTCCACGCCTTCGCCGGACGAGATCTTGCGGACCGTGAAGGAAGAGTTGAGACCGCGGTTGCGGCGGGCGATGACAACGCCTTCGAAGGCCTGCAGGCGCTTGTGGGTGCCTTCAATAA
This sequence comes from Burkholderia sp., assembly GCA_047777475.1. Classification (GTDB taxonomy): domain Bacteria; phylum Pseudomonadota; class Gammaproteobacteria; order Burkholderiales; family Burkholderiaceae_F; genus Sutterella. The sequence continues at coordinate 158,568 of JBKEET010000001.1, read as the reverse complement.
CCTTGACCATAACGTTGACGGTGTCGCCGGCGCGGAAGGACGGAATCGTCTTGTCCTTCGTCATGCGGGCCATTTCTTCCTGTTCGAGAACCTGGATCAGATCCATTTTTTACTCCGTAGCCATCGTCATGCGGCCTGAATTTTGAGGGACCAAAATGCCCGCCGCCGAGAGGATGGTGATTGTTAGACAAATCTCTTCCAGCCATGCTCTTTAAGCCACGTGAGATCGGACTCGCTGAGCAAACCGGAAGAATCAGCGATTTTAATCAAGTCCGGGCGCGTTTGCAAGGTGAGCCGCAGGCTTTCCTCGCGCGTCCACTTCATGATGTTGGCGTGGTGCCCCGAAAGGAGCACGGCGGGCGTCGGCTTGCCCCGCCAGACTTCGGGCCGCGTGTAGTGCGGCGCGTCGAGCAGTCCCGTCGAAAAGCTCTCGTCCGAGGCCGAGAGCTCCTTGATCGCGCCCGGTATCTGGCGCACGATCGCATCGATGAGCGCGCAGGCGGGGAGCTCTCCGCCCGAAAGCACGAAGTCCCCGAGGCTCACCGTCTCGTCGACGTACTCGTCGAGGAAGCGCTGGTCGATCCCTTCGTAGCGGCCGCACACCAGCACGAACTGGTCGCACTCCGCCCCGAGCCTTCTCACGTGCGCGTCGGTGAGCCGCGTGCCGTTCGGCGCGAACGAGATGACGCGGCCCGCGTTGCCGGAGGCGCGGATGTGCTCGATCGTCTTCGCGAGCGGCTCGGCCATCATCACCATGCCCGGTCCCCCGCCGAACGGGCGGTCGTCGACCGTGCGGTGCACGTCCTCGGTCACGTCCCTCGGGTTCCACGTGTGGCACGTCCAGAGGCCGCGCTTCATGGCGCGTGCGGTGATGCCGTGCTCGGTCACGGCCGAGAGGATTTCCGGGAAGAGCGTGACGACGTCGAAGCGCTTCATGGCCGCCCCCCTTACCGCCACTCGGGCGCCCAGTCGACGACGACGCGGCCCTCTTCGGGCTGCGCCTCGATCAGGTAGACGTCCTTCACGGCGGGGATGAGGAACTCGGCGCGGTGCCCGTCCTTGGCCGTCCACGTGACGACGAAGAGGTCCTGCGCGCCGTTGTTGTCGATGCCGGTGATGACGCCGAGCTCGGCGCCCTCCTTGTTCACGGCCTTGCAGCCGATGAGGTCGGCCGCCCAGACCTTGCCTTCGCCCGCGGCCGGGAAGTCGGCGCGGCGCACGGCGATGCGGCCCTTCAAGGCGTCGGCCGCCTCCTTGGTCTCGCACCCTTCCCACTTCGCGACGAAGCCCTTGCCGTGGCGGCGCACGGCGGTGACCGCGAGCTCGCGCTTCTCGCCCGCGAGCGGGATGAGCACCCAGCGCTTGGCGGCGAGGAGCACCTCGCCCGAGTCAAAGGGCAGCACCCGCACCCAGCCCCGGAAGCCGTAGGCGCCGGCGGCGCGGCCCAGCTCGATCAGATCGTCGTCCATGGTGAAAAGCCTGCTCAAAAGAAAGAAAAGGAAACGCCCGAAGCGGGCAAAAAACGGCCCCGCGCGATATCAAGCGTAGATACCGGGCTTCGCTTCGTAACTGCAGCGGACACGATGTGCTTAGACACGAGAGGCACGACCGCTTGCAAAGAAGCCCGCACTTGAAACCGCCGCGGGGCAGTCTCGGGCGTCCCTTGTCGGAACGCCCTCCGAGGGCTGTCGTCCGAAATTATTCGGCGGCGGCAGCGGGCTCGGCCTTCTTGGCGCCGTTCTTCAGGATGCGGGCGACCGTATCCGAGAGCTGGGCGCCCTGGCTCTTCCAGTAGGCGAGGCGCTCTTCGTTGATGGAAAGGCGCGGCTCGTTTTCGGCGGACATCGGGTTGTAGTAGCCCAGGCGCTCGATGAAGCGGCCGTCGCGGCGGGCGCGGCTGTCGCAGACATGGATCACGTAGAAGGGACGCTTCTTGGCGCCGCCGCGGGAGAGACGAATAATAACCATTGAGTTTACCTCTTTAACTTATTGGTTCTTGATGTCAAAAATCAGGGCCTGCGCGGTGCGCAGGCCCGGCAAATCGGTCTTCCGGAAACCGCCGGGTTAAAAACGGCCCCCGAAAGACCGTGAATTTTATCGCAGGGCGGCTGTCCGTGCAACTCTTTGGCGCGGCTTTTCGCCCTGCCCGCCCGCGTCACTTGGCCGCGGGATGGCCGACGGTCTGCATGAGAAGCGGCACTTCGCTCTCGGAAAGGCCGAGTTCCTTACGCGCGGTGTTCGCGTCGAACCAGCCGCGCACCACGCTCCCCAGGCCGAGCGCGGCCGCCGCGAGGTAGATGTTTTCCGAGATGGAGCCCGCGTCCATGGCCGGGTAGGCGTCCGGCATGTCGGCCTGGCGCTTCTTGTCGCAGACGATCGCGAGCGTGAGCGGCGCGACGGTCACGAAATCCTGGCCGCCGGTGGTCGCGGCGCGCTTGTCACCCTTCTTCACGAGGACGAGCACGTTGCGGTCCTCGTCGTAGCGCCAGACGGCTTCCTTCGTCACGGCGTAGACGCGGCAGCTCTTGTAGCCCATCGCGGAAGGCGACGCGCGGTGGCCCTCGTCGCCGGTGATGCCGACGGCGGCGTGCAGCAGCGCGGCGAGCTCTTCGGGCGTGACGTCCATGTCGGTGTATTCGCGCACGCTGCGGCGGCGGGCGATGGCCTCGTCGAGCGTCGCGGCGAGCTTCGCCCTTTCGGGCAGCTGGCGGATTTCTTCGCTCATGATTCTCTCCTAGTCGGTTGGAAAAAGGGAAAAAACCGGCGCCCCGCGGGGCGCCGGAAACAATTCTTTGTCTCTTTATCTTATCTTCGGCCGGGCGGCCCGGGCTCAGTGCTTGCCAAGCGTCTCGCGCAGCTTCTTCAGGACTTCGCGCGCGTCGCCCACGAGGCCGTAGTCGGCGACCTCGAAGATCGGCGCTTCCGGGTCGCTGTTGACGGCGACGACGGTCTTCGCGTCCTTGATGCCCGCGAGGTGCTGGATGGCGCCCGAAATGCCGAAGGCGAAATAGAGCTCCGGCGCGATCATCTTGCCCGTCTGGCCGATCTGCCAGTCGTTCGGGCAAAGCCCCATGTCGACGGCGGTGCGCGTCGCGCCCACGGCCGCGCCGATCGAGTCGGCGAAGGCCTCGAGCTCGCGGAAGCCCTCTTGATCGGCAAGGCCGCTGCCGCCGCCCACCACGAAGCGCGCGGAAACGAGCTCGGGACGGTCGTTCTTCGTCTCGCTGTAGCGGATGAAGCGCGAGCCCTCGTAGGGCGCGGCGGGCATCACCTCTTCGATCGGGGCGCTCCCGTCCCCTTCTCCGACGGCTTCGAACGCCGTCGTGCGCACGGTCGCCACGACGACGGGGTCGGTCACCTCGACGGTCGAGAGGAGCGAGCCCGCGTAAATACCGCGCACGAACGTCTTCGGGCCCTTCACGGCGATGATGTCGGAAACGGGCGAGACGTCGAGCAGCGCGGCGACGCGCGGCATGGCGGACTTGCCGAGCGCGCTCGCAGCGAAAAGGATGTGGCTGTAGCCCTTGGCTTCGTCGAGCACGAGCGCGGCGAGGTCCTCGGGGCACTCCTGCGCGAACTTCGGCGAGTCGGCGCGCAGCACGTGCGCGACGCCCTTGAGGCGCGCGGCCTCGTCGGCGAGCGACTGCGTGTCGCTGCCCGCCACGAGCACGTCGACGGCATCGGCCATCTGCAGCGCGGCGGCAAGCGCCTGCGCCGTCGCGGGACGGAGGTTCTTGTTGTTGTGGTCTGCAATGAGCAGTGCGGTGGTCATTTCTCTTTATTCCCCTCTCGTCCTCAGAAAAGATGCGCTTCGTCGCGAAGCTTCGCGGCAAGCTCCTCGGCGCTCGCGACCATCACGCCCGCCTTGCGCGCGGGCGGCTCGTCGACCGAGAGCACGCGGATGCGGGGCGCAGCGTCGACGCCGAGCGTCTCGAGCGCGATCTGCTCGACGGGCTTGCGGCGCGCCTTGCCCATGGCGGGCAGCGTGACGTAGCGCGGGCTGGCGAGGCGCAGGTCCGCGGTCACCACGGCGGGCGAGGCGAGCGAGACGGTCTGTGTGCCGCCGTCGATCTCGCGCGTCACCGTCCAGCGGCCGTTTTCAAACGCGATCGCGTTGGCGAAGGTGCCGAGCGGCATGTTGCAGAGCGCCGAGAGCATCTGGCCGGTCTGGCAGCTGTCGTCGTCGATCGCCTGCTTGCCGAGCAGCACGAGGTCGGGCTTTTCCTTCTCGACGATCTTCTTCAGGATCTTCGCGACGGCGAGCGGCTCGAGGACGGGCGCCTCGGTCAGCACATGAATGCCGCGGTCGGCGCCGATCGCAAGGGCCGTGCGCAGGATCGGGAGCGACTTGACGCCGCCCGCGGTCACCGCGACGACTTCGTCGGCGACGCCCGCTTCCTTGAGCTCGACGGCCTCTTCGACCGCGATCTCGTCGAACGGGTTGATCACCGCCTTGGCAAGCCTTGCATCCGCACCGGAATGATCCGGGAGCGGGCGCACCTTGACCTTTGCGTCCGCCACGCGCTTCACAGCGACGAGGATCTTCATTGACGTGACTCCAAATGTTGTGTGAGGGACCCGAAAGCCGCGCCGCCGAAGGCGCGCGCGGGGACCCGCGTTGAAAACTTAAGCCCGCTCATTATATAGAGACTTCGGGGCCGCTTCCCTTAAGGAAAATTCCTTCTTCCAAGGCGCTCCCCGGAGGCGTCCGCGGTGCGTATCGCAACGCTTCCGTTTCGCGAAACAAGGCCTTTTCGCAAAAATCAGTGGGTAGGATAAACACCCTATAATGTTTTTACTGATTCTTTTTAAATCAATACTGTTTATAAACTTTAACAGGAGTTTTCTACCTCCCTTGCCGCTTTGCAATTGACTCTTCTTTTGCAAAGTTATAAATTTACATCTCCGAGGAAGTCAGGCCTTTTCAAGCCCCCTTCCACAAGACTTTTTCCACCTTTTGCTTTTTCAGAGAAAACGCCATGACAGCTAGCGACCCGAATCGCATCATCATCTTTGACACTACCCTCCGCGACGGCGAACAGGCGCTGCCGCAGAGCCTGTCGGCGAAACAGAAACTGCAGATCGCGCTCGCTCTGGAAAAGCTCGGCGTCGACGTGATTGAGACGGGTTTCCCGGTTTCCTCGAAGGGCGACTTCGAGAGCGTGCAGACGATCGCCAAGACGCTCAAGACCTCCATTCCCTGCGGCCTCGCGCGCGCCGTGATCGGCGACGTGGACGCCTGCGGCGAGGCGCTCAAGCCCGCCGAGCACTTCCGCATCCACACCTTCATCGCGACGTCCGACATCCACATGCACGACAAGCTGCGCAAGACGTTCGACCAGGTGCTCGAGATGGGCACGGCCGCCGTGCGGCGCGCCCGCCAGTACACCGACGACGTCGAGTTCTCGTGCGAGGACGCCGGCCGCACGCCGATCGACCACCTCTGCCGCATGGTCGAGGCGGCCATCGCCGCGGGCGCGACGACGGTCAACATCCCCGACACGGTCGGCTACACCGTGCCCGAGGAGTTCGGCGGCATCATCACGCAGGTCATGAACCGCGTGCCCAACATCGACAAGGCCGTCATTTCGGTGCACTGCCACAACGACCTCGGCATGGCCACCGCCAACTCGATAACCGCCGTGCTCCACGGCGCGCGCCAGATCGAGTGCTGCGTCAACGGCTTGGGCGAGCGCGCGGGCAACTGCTCGCTCGAGGAGGCGGTGATGGCCCTGAAGCTCCGCGAGAACTACACGGGCGGCCTCCACACCAACATCGTCGCCACGAACATCGCGCGCACCTCGGCGCTCGTCGCCAAGCTCTGCAACGAGCCCGTGCCCTCGCACAAGGCCATCGTGGGCTCCAACGCCTTCTCGCACAGCTCGGGCATTCACCAGGACGGCGTGCTCAAGAACAAGAAGACCTACGAGATCCTTACGCCCGAGAGCGTAGGCTTCTCGGGCAACACGATGCACATGACGGCCCGCTCCGGCCGCCACATGATCCGCGCCTGCCTCGAGCAGCTCGGCTACCCGGACGACAGCTACGACCTCGACGAGATCTACTCGCGCTTCCTCAAGCTCGCCGACAAGAAGGGCCAGGTCTTCGACTACGACCTTGAAGCGCTGCTCTTCTTCTCGAAGCTCGACGAGGACAACGACACCTACAAGCTCGACACAATCAACGTCATGACCACGGGCTCGCACGGCATCCCGACCGCCTCCGTAAGGCTCCGCGTCGGCAAGCGCACGCGCACCGAGTGCTCGACGGGCAACGGCCCGGTCGATGCGGTCTACAACTGCATCACGCGCCTCACGGGCCTGCGCTGCAAGCTCACGAGCTTCACGATCCACGCCAACGGCGCCGGCATGGACGCCCTCGGCCAGGTGAACGTCAACGTCGAATTCAACAAGCGCATCTTCCACGGCATGGGCATGTCGACCGACATCGTCGAGGCGGCGGCCATCGCGCTCATCAACGCCTCGAACAACATCGAGCGCAGCAAGCGCATCCAGGCCTCCCGCAAGGTCTTCCCGGAAACGATGCCGGTGGAGGCCCACCCGGGCTCGATGCCGCCCGTGGCCTGACCGCACGGAGCGCCCAAACCGCAGACCCAGGGCGCCGGACAAGGGAAACCTTCCGGCGCCCGCGCCGATTCTTTACCCCTATTTTTTCTTTGAAGATCCCCTTATGACTGAACAGTGCAATGAAAAGTCCCGCACCCACCGCATCGCCGTGCTCGCGGGCGACGGCATCGGACCCGAGGTGATGGCCGAGGCGCTCAAGGTGCTCAGGGCCGCCTCCGAACGCTGCGGCTTCTCGATCGAGACCGAGGAGTGCCTCGTCGGCGGCGCCGCCATCGACGCGCGCGGCATGCCGCTGCCGCCCGAAACGCTCGCCGCCTGTGAGAAGGCCGACGCCGTCCTCTTCGGGTCGGTCGGCGGCCCCAAGTGGGACCACCTGCCGCACAAGGACCGCCCCGAGGTGGGCGCCCTGCTCCCGCTGCGCAAGCACTTCGACCTTTTCTGCAACCTGCGCTTCGCGCGCTGGTTCAAGGGGCTCGAGGCCCTCTCCCCGCTGCGCGAGGACATTTCCGAGAAGGGCTACGACATGGTGTGCGTGCGCGAGCTCACGGGCGGCATCTACTTCGGCGAGCCCAAGGGCCGCGAAGGCTCGGGCCCCGACGAGCGCGCCTACGACACCGAAACCTACACGCGCCGCGAGATCGAGCGCATCGCCCGCAAGGCCTTTGAGGTCGCGCGCCGCCGCCGCGGCCGCGTCACCTCGGTCGACAAGGCCAACGTGCTCGCCACCTCGCGCATGTGGCGCGAGATCGTCGAGGGCATGAGCCGCGAGTACCCGGACGTCGAGTGCGAGTCGATGTACGTCGACAACGCGACGATGCAGCTCATCCGCTGCCCGAGCCACTTCGACGTCATGCTCTGCTCGAACATGTTCGGCGACATCCTTTCCGACGAGTGCGCGATGATCGCGGGCTCGATGGGCATGCTGCCCTCCGCCTCGCTCGGCGCCGGCACCTTCGGCCTCTACGAGCCCGCGGGCGGCTCCGCCCCCGACATCGCCGGCAAGGGCATCGCCAACCCGATCGCGCAGGTCCTCTCGGCCGCGCTGATGCTCCGCTACTCGCTCAACGAGGAGAAGGCCGCCGCCCTGATCGAGGCGGCCGTGGGCGAGGTGCTGAGGAAGCGCATCGTCACGGGCGACCTCGCCGCGATCTTCCCCGACGTGAAGCCCGTCGGAACCGCCGCAATGGGCGACGCGATCGCCGCCGCCGTCAAGGAGATGTAACGCCATGGGACGCACGCTTTATCAGAAGGTTTACGACGCTCACGTCGTCATGGAGCTCCCGGGCGAGCTCCCGCTCCTCTACATCGACCGCCAGCTTCTCCACGAAGTGACGAGCCCCCAGGCCTTCGCGGGCCTGCGCGAGGCGGGCCGCCGCATGAGGAGGCCCGACCTGCACCTCGCCACGATGGACCACGACATCTCGACGCAGCAGGCCACGCTCGACGTCTGCTCGCCGATGGCGCGCAAGCAGGTGACGACGCTGATCGCGAACTGCAAGGAATTCGGCGTGACGCTCTTCGGCCTGGGGCACCCGGGCCAGGGCATCGTGCACATGGTGGGTCCCCAGAGCGGCTTCACGCTGCCCGGCACGACGCTCGTGTGCGGCGACTCGCACACGGCCACGCACGGCGCCTTCGGGGCGCTTGCGTTCGGCATCGGCACCTCCGAGGTCGAGCACGTGATGGCCACGCAGACCCTGAAGCAGCAGCGCCTTCGCACGATGCGCATCACCGCGCGCGGCAAGCTCCCCAAGGGCGTCTACGCCAAGGACCTCATCCTCGCCATCGCCGCGAAGATCACCACGGCGGGCGGCACGGGCTGCGCGATCGAGTTCGCGGGCACGGGCGTCACGGCGCTCTCCATGGAAGGCCGCATGACGCTTTCCAACATGGCGATCGAAGTGGGCGCCAAGGCGGGCATGATCGCCCCCGACGAGACGACGTTCGCCTACATCAAGGGACGTCCCTTCGCGCCTCAGGGCAAGGACTGGGACGAGGCCGTCGCGTACTGGAAGACGCTCCCGAGCGACCCCGACGCGGTCTTCGACCGGGAGGTGGAAATTGACTCCGCCCACCTCTCGCCGATGGTCACGTGGGGCACCAACCCGGGCCAGGCCTGCGCCGTGACGGACAATGTGCCCGATCCGGCGAAGATGGCCGACCCGGAGGAGCGCGAGAGCGCCGAGAAAGCTCTCGCCTACACGGGCCTCGTCCCGGGCAAGCCCATCGCGGGCACGCCGATCGACACGGTCTTCATCGGCTCGTGCACGAACGGCCGCATCGAGGACTTCCGCATCGCCGCGTCGATCGTCAAGGGCCGCCACGTGGCGCCCGGCGTCCGCGCGCTCGCGGTGCCCGGCACCATGGCCGTGCGCGCGCAGGCCGAAAAAGAGGGCCTCGACAAGGTGTTCAAGGACGCGGGCTTCGAATGGCGCCTCCCCGGCTGCTCGATGTGCCTCGCGATGAACGACGACAAGGCGGCCGAAGGCTCGCGCGTCGCCTCGACCTCGAACCGCAATTTCGTGGGCCGCCAGGGACGCGGCAGCCGCACGCACCTGATGAGCCCGGCGATGGCGGCCGCTGCCGCCGTGACGGGCCGCATCACCGACGTGCGGGAGCTTATCGGCTGAGAAAGGATTCAGAAATGCGCAAATTCACCGTTTACACCGGCGTCGCCGCTCCGATCGACGCCTCGAACGTCGACACCGACCAGATCATCCCGAAGCAGTTCCTGCTCGGCGTCGACCGCAAGGGCCTCGGGAAGCACCTTTTCCACGGCCTGCGCTACCTCGACGACGCGGAGGCGATGGAGAACCCCGACTTCGTGCTCAACAAGCCCGCGTTCCGCGGCGCCGGCATCCTCGTCGCGCGCAGCAACTTCGGCAACGGCTCGAGCCGCGAGCACGCCCCCTGGGCGCTGCTCGACTACGGCGTGCGGGCGATCATCGCCGAGTCGTTCGCCGACATCTTCTCGAACAATGCGCTGGGCAACGGCCTCGTGCTCGTGAAGCTCGGCGAAAAGGAAATCAATGAGATCTTCGCCATGATCGCCGCCAACCCCGGCATGCAGATCACGGTCGACCTCACCGAGATGAAGGTGAAGGCGGGCGGCAAGGAATACGGCTTCACGCTCGATCCCTTCCGCCGCAAGTGCCTGCTCGAGGGGCTCGATGCGATCTCGCTCACGCTCGAGCACGAGGACCGCATCGCCGAGTACGAGAAGAAGATGCCCGCCTGGCTCAACCCGCACGTCCGCGACGTGCGAGAGTTCCGCCCCTGAGGCTTAAACCGATCCCCAAAAAGAGGAAACTCCGCAAGGAGTAATTCGGCCGCCTGCCCTTTCGGGCAGACGGCCTCTTTTATGCCGGCGCAAATCGCCCCGGGCGCCTTACGGGCGGGCGCTTTCCGCCGCGGGCGCGGCGGCGGGCTTCATCTTGGCGGCGATCGCAAAGGCGGCCGAGGCGGCCATGCCGAGGTAGGTGCACGCCTCGATGCCCGTGAGGTTGCCCGCGAGGCCCAAGGCACCGCCCGCCGCCGAGCCGATGAGCCAGAGGCGCGAGTCGAGGCGGCGCACGCGGCCGACCAAGGCGATCAAAAGCGGCACCGCGACGCCCGGCACGAAGAGCGAATAGGCGCTCAGCAGAAGCTTGATGATGTCGCCCGACATGTAGACCGCGGCGACCGAGAGGCACCCGAAGAGCGTCACGAGGAGGCGCACGCCCGAGGTCCTGTCGCCGCCCAGGAGGTCGCGCTCGACGATGCCGGAGGCGGAAAGGAGCACGGTGTCGGCGGAGCCCGAGAGCGCGCTGATGAGGCCGACGGCGACCGCGGCCTTCACCCAGACGGGCATGGGCGAGGCGTCCGAGAGCCAGTCGCCCACGGGCTGCGCGGCATCGAGGTTCATCATCGCGAGGAACGTGATCGCGACGCCGAACCACACGAGGATCGGCGCCGCGGCCCAGGCCGCGCGGCGCGCCGTGCCGCCGTCGCGGGCGGAAAACGTGCGCGAGAACATGTCGGGCCCGATGATGTAGGTGATGCCGACCAGGAGCATCATCTTCACCCAGTCGCCGGCGCCGAAGCTCGCGTTGAAGGGCACCCAGTCGAGCGAGGCGGCCTTCTCGGGCATCGCCCCGAGGAGCCAGAGCGCGGCGGCCGTGAAGCCGCCCAGGAGCAGCACGGCCTGCACGGCGTCGGTGCGGATCACCCCGCTCTGGCCGCCCGCGGCGGTGTGCAGCAGCACGCCCGCGGCGATGAGAAGGAAGAGGATCTCGCCGAGCGGCGCCGGCGCGAGCGTCAGGAAGAGCGCGTGCAGCGCCACGAACTGCGCCGCCGTGACGGCGACCCAGGAGACGGCGATGATGAGACCGGAGAACTTGCGCGCCGCGGGGCCGGCGACCTCGTCGACCACCTCGGGCAGCGTCACGGCGTTCATGGCGCGGATCTTCGGCGCCACGAAAAGGCCGTGGAAGATGAGGCCGACGGCGCCCACGCCGAGCCACCAGAAGGCCGCCGCGCCCGTTTTCTGCGCAAGCGACCCCATGCCGAGCGTGGCCGAGCCGCCGATGATGGTGCTCACGAGCGAAAGCGCGCAGAAAACCGCGCCCGCGCTCCTGCCGCACGTGAGGAAGCTGCGGCTGTTTTCGGTGTAGTGCGAGCCCTTGAGGCCGTAAATCAGGACGACGGCCAGGTAGGCGAGCACAAGGATCGTCAGAAGGTTCATTTGGTTTTGTTCTCCTCTCTTTTTTTCGATTGCCGCTTTCGCTTTTTGTTTTGGCCGGCGCGGGGCCTCAAAGCTCGGGACCGGGCGCCGCCGTTTCTTAAAAAGCACTGCGAATCGGCGATCTTGGGACTATAGCACGCCGGGCCGTACCGTCCCATCATCCCTTCGGACGATCTTCCGAAGCGACACCGAAGGGCAAAAAGAAAGGGCGGCTTTCAAGCGCCGCCCCTTTCTTTCCAGACGTTTTCAGGCTTTCTTCGAATAGTCGCGCGGGCCGAAGATCGCGCTGCCGACGCGCACCATCGTGGCACCCTCGTCGACGGCTTCCTTCATGTCGGCGCTCATGCCCATCGAGAGCGTGTCCATCTGCGGGAATTCCGCGCGAAGCTTCTCAAAGAGCTGCCGCATCGCTCGCAGCGGCGCGCGGCGCCCTTCGGACGTTGCGGACGGGGCCGGAATCGCCATGAGGCCGCGCAGCCGCAGGTGCGGGAGCGCGGCGACCGCCTTGGCGAGCGCTTCGACGTCGCCCGGAGCGACGCCCGACTTGCTCGCCTCGCCGTCGATGTTCACCTCGAGCAGCACGTTGAGCGGCGCGGCGCCCTCGGGGCGCTGCGCGTCGAGCCGCTGCGCGATCTTCAGGCGGTCGATCGACTGCACCCAGTCGAAGTGCTCCGCCACGGGCCGCGTCTTGTTCGACTGCAGGGGTCCGATGAAATGCCACACGCCGGGGTCGTCGGGATGCGCGGCGCGGAACGCCTCGATCTTGGCGACGCCTTCCTGCACGTAGTTCTCGCCGAAGTGGCGCTGGCCGCACCGGTAGGCCAGCTCGCAGGCGGAAACCGGAAACGTCTTGCCGACGGCGATGAGCGTCACGCTCCCCGGGACCCTGCCCGCCGCTTTTTCTTCCGCCTCGAGCGCCTGGCGCACCGCAGAAAGCCGGTCCGGAAGGCCGGGTTTGAGCTCGCTCACTTTGCTTCCCTCCTTGAATTGTCCTGCTGCCGCCCGCGTCTTCGGGCGGCCGATGACCGACAGTTTAGCGCGGCGGCCGCAGCAGAAGAAAAAGATCATTTCTTGATACTTATCAACGCCCTCTGCACCGCGCCGGGGCCCCCGTGATCCTCTCGCCCGGCAGCCCCCAAATCGACCGTCCTCCGCCTGATTATTTATTGAATTGTTTTTTAATAATTTTTATCGTTTTCAATGCACAGCAGATCATTCTTAAAGCCTTTAGAATCCGTACCGCAAATGCATCTCGTATTACGTGAATTTTATTATTTTTCAAATAATTTCTAAACGAACTTTCGCAGAAGATCATATTAAAAGATCACAAAAAGATCCTTAACTCGAATTTTCGACTACACTCAGTCTCAGAGGACATCCGCATCGTTCGGGTCAGTTTCAAGAGATATCAGAGAGGTAAAGAGAATGTCGCTCGCCGTCAATTCCATCAGCAGGCTTTTCAGCGCCGCTTCGCAGCCCTTTTCCCGCGGCATCGCCGCGCGTGACGTTTCGCCCGCGGTCAGCACGGGCGTTCCGGAGGCCGACGCGCTCCTGGGCGGCGGCTTTCCGAAAGGCGAAATGACCGAGATCCTCTGCGCCGATCCGGGCAGGGGCGAGCTCCGGCTCCTCTTCCCCGCGCTGCGCGCCGCGCGCCACGCGTGCTGGATACTGCGCTCCGCGTCGGACTTCGAGCCCTACGCGCCCGCGCTCGAGGCGGCAGGCATCGACGCCGCCGAGCAGCTCTTCGCCGTCCCCGCCTCGCCCGAGGAGGCGTTCTGGTGCGCCGAGCACGCCGCCTCGAGCGGCGGCGCCGACCTCATCGTCGCCTGGCTGCCGCCGCTTTCGCCGCGGCAGGACTACCTCGCGATGCAGCGCGTGCAGATGGCCGCGCACGCCGCGGGCGCGACGGTCTTCGCCTTCCGGCCCTACGTGATGAGCGGCGCCTCCTCGCCCGCGAAGCTGCGCGTGCAGCTCTCGCCCAAGAACGGAGCGCTTGCGATGCGCGCCGCCCTCGAAGGCGGGCTGTTCGGCCGCAGCGCCGCAATCGCGCCCGCCGCCGCCCCCGCGCGTCCCGCAAGGCACGCCCCGCAGCGTCCCTTGACGAGCGCCGACCAGCTCACGCTCGCTTTCGCCTGAGGCAAATCTTTTTAGAAAAGAGAACAAAAAATGGCACCTCATTGCAGTTCCGCTTCCGAAGGAGGTTTTCTCTGGCACGCGTTCGCGCTGCCCTGCGCGCTCGCCGAAGCGCATTTCGCGGGCGCTCCCCACGGGGCGGGCGCCGTGCTGCGCGGCGGACGCGTCGCGGGCATGACGCGCTCGGCGGCCGCACTCGGCGTGCGCCGCGGCATGAGCGAAGCGGCCGCGCAGGCCTTTGCGCGCGGCGCGCTCGAAGGACGGGCGTTTGCCGCCGGCACGGTCGAGGCGCTCCTTGCGCTCGCCGCGACGTCGCTTGCGGACGCGGGCGGCGACGTCAGGGCGCTTTGGGACGCCGAGGGCGACGTGCTCGTCGCCGCGGTGCACACCCGCGCGGGCAAAACGGTGAAGGCGCCCGAAGCGGACGTGAACTTCGAGGAAGGCTGCGGCGCGGAACTCTCGGAGGCGATCGAAAAGGCGCTTCCCGGCACCGGCCCGCAGGAAGCCCGGCGGCTCGCCGAAGCGGCCGCTCACTTTCGCTTTTCCGACGACTGGTCGCTCTCGCTCCCGCTTGCCGGCGAAGCCTCGCCCGAAGCGATAAGGACCGCCGCCGAACGCCTCGCCGACGCGCTCGATGCACGCATAAGAAGAGAAGGCGCCCTCTGCGGCGAAGCGCTGCTCACGGTCGCAGGCGACCGTCCGCTTTCGCTTCGCATCGACGCGGAGCGCGAGCGCGCGGTCCGCGGCCCCGCCCTCACGCTGCGCGGCGCGGTGCGCTCAGCGCTTGCCGAAGCGGCGCTCCCGGGCGGCGCGGCGCGCATTGCGCTTAAGATTCTCTCGAAAACGGGCGAAGAGCGCAGTGAAGCGCTCACTCCGCTCGAGCGGCTCCTTGCCTCCCATATCGGCCGCGGGCGCGTCTTCCGGCTCGGAGGGCAGCGCCGCCAGGCCGCGGCCCCCTCGGGCTGGTCAATGCTCCCCACCGAGGTGCTGAAAAAGCCGCTCCCGCTGCACTGCGAGCACGGCCTCCCGCAATGGAGGGGAGCGCTCACTGTCGTCGCCGGTCCCCTCCCCTGCCCCGAGGAGCACGGGCGCTTTTTCGTCGCGCGCTCGGGCGACGGGCGGCTTCTTTGGCTGCGGCAGGACGCGCAGGGCCGGGGCTGGGAACTGCGGGGCTTTTTCGCCTGAAGATAAAAAAAGACGCCCGGAAAGCTGAAGACCGGACGCCTAAAGCGGCGGATTGCCCGCCGTCCGTTTTATCCTACCATCTGCGCTCCATTAATACGTGCTTTTTCAATGACACATATCAAGAAGCCCCGCCGCCCGCGGGGCTTCTTGGCGCACGGCCTTTCGGGCTATGATTTCCCCCAAGGCGGCGCGATTCCCGCGCCGCGGCTTTTTCGGGGAGAGCCTCGCTATGGAGCTTCAGCTTGCCGAACGCGACTACAGCTGCCGGCTGGACACGCAGGCGTTCGCGCGCATGCTGGGCGACCCGACGCAGTGCTACAAGTTCTACTGGCTCGACGCGCTCATCGTGCTGGCCGCCGAAAAGGGCGGCGGGCCGATCGCTTTCGGCGAGGCGATCGACGAAATGATCGCCGCGGCCTGGGGCAGCGTCGTTCGGTGCCACCTGAGGCTCGGGCCCCGCACGGCCTCCGAGCGCAACCTGCTCGAAGCCGCCGTTCTGAAGCTTGCGGGCGCGGCGGGGCTCGCGCCCTCCGCCTCCCGCGCCGAGGTGCGGCAGGCCGCCCGCGAGCACCGCGCCGCGATCAGGGCCGAGCGCACGGCGCTCGCGAAGTACGTGCCCTACCGTCTGCTCGCGCCTTTCCTCGCCCTCTCGGGCAACGACCCGCTCTGGGACAGCAAGGCGCGGCTCATCGCGTTCATCGCCCGAAAGAACGCCCAAAAAGCGCTTCCCTACACGATCGAGGACGGCCGCGGGCTCGAGAAAAGCGTCACCTTCGGTCCCGACTGGGCGCGGCTCATCGCCGACAACTTCGCCGTCATCCGCGGCTGGATCCAGTTCAAAAAGGCCGAGTACCTGCAGGCCCGCAACCCGGGCGTGCCCGGCATCCTCGCGAAGATCGACCCCGACTCCGGCGCCGTGCGCCGCCTCGACAACGCCCGCGCGCTCTGGCGCACCGCCTCCGAGGCGGAAGAGCGGCCGCTTATCGACATCTACAGCGGCGCGCCGATCGAAGGCGCCTTCGCGCTCGACCATTTCGTGCCCTGGTCCTACGTGGCCTGCGACGAGCTCTGGAACCTCACGCCGGCCGAGGCTTCCGTCAACTCGAGCAAGAGCGACCGGCTCCCCGACTGGGGGCGCTTCTTCGGGGCGCTCGCCGCCGAGCAGTATTTCCTCTACGGCGCCGTGCAGCGAAGCGAAGCCGTGCGGCGGGCGTTCGAAAAGTGCCGGCGCGACAACCTCAACGACGAAAGCGCGGCGGCGGCGCTCACCGCCGAGGGGCTCTCGGAAAAGGCCTTCAGGAGCGCCCTGGCGGATCACCTGCACCCCGTCTGGGAAACGGCGCGGCTGCAGGGCTATCCGGTCTGGACCCCGGATTAATTAAGGAGTAAGCATGGCAAAGGAAAGCGACGAAACGCTTCAATGGTATGCGGGCAACGCCGAGGCGTTTGCCGCGGACACCGAAAACACCGACCTTTCGGACGAGCAGAGGCGCTTCGCGGCGCTGCTCCCGGCGGGAGGGCGCATCCTCGAGCTCGGCTGCGGCGCGGGCCGCGACGCGCTCGCGTTCCTGCGCGCAGGCTTCGAGGTCGAGGCCGCGGACGGCTCGCCCGAGCTCTGCCGCATCGCGGGGCGAAAGACGGGCCTTGCCGTGCGCTGCCTGCGCTTCGAGGAGGTGCCCGCCGCCTATGCCCCCAAGTCGTTCGACGGCATCTGGGCGTGCGCTTCGCTGCTGCACGTGCGCCGCGCGCAGCTCCCGGGACTGTTGGAAGAACTCGCCTCTCTCCTTCGCCCCAGCGGCCTTTTCTACGCCTCCTTCAAGCTCGGCGAGGGCGAGAAGTTCCGCGGCGGCCGCTTTTACAACGACCTCACGCCCGAGTCGGCCGCGATCCTCGTCGCGGCGGTGCCCTCGCTTGCAATCATCTCGGCGCGCACGAGCGAGGACGCCCGCCCCGCGCACGCGGGCGAGATGTGGCTCAACCTCACGATGAAAAAGTCGGCGGCCTAAGCCTTCGGGCCGAAGTGAGCGCTTTTTGCGGCGCTTTTGCGCGGCGCGCCGGGCGCGGTTAAGATGGAGACCTTCCACTTCTTTCCGGAACGCTAGCCTTGTCCGAACGCATCCTTCTCCACAGCTGCTGCGCGCCCTGCTCCTCGGCCATCCTCGAATGGCTGCTCAACAACGGCTACGCGCCCGTCGTGTTCTTCTTCAACCCGAACATCTTCCCGCAGGAAGAGTACGTCGTGCGCAAGAACGAAATCGCGCGCTACTGCAAGGATCTCGACGTGCCGTTCATCGACGGCGACTGGGACCACGCCCTCTGGCGCGAGGCGGTGCGCGGGCTCGAGAACGAGCCCGAGCGCGGCAGGCGCTGCCTCAAGTGCTTCACCGTGCGCCTCACGGCCGCGGCGAAGAAGGCGAGCGAACTCGGCATCGAAACCTTCACCACGACGCTTGCGAGCAGCCGCTGGAAGTCGCTCGAGCAGGTGAAGGAAGCGGGCGACTACGCCGCCTCGCTCTATCCGGGAACGCACTACTGGGACCGCAACTGGCGAAAGGGCGGCCTGCAGGACCGCCGCTGCCAGATCATCCGGGAGCGACACTTCTACAACCAGCTCTGGTGCGGCTGCGAGTTCTCGATGGGGCACCTGCTCGAGCGCGATCCCGCGGAACTGCCCCCTTACGTGCTCCCGTGGCTCGAGAAAATCCCGGCAAAGAAAAAGGCGGCCGAAGCCGCCTTTGAAGGAAAGCCCGCGCAGGGCGCGCCCGCTCAAGACGCGGCCGCCGGGAGCGAGGGCGCGTCGGCGAAGTAAGCCGCGACGGCCAGCCCGAAGAAGATCACGGCCGCGATCCAGCGCATCAGCTTCATCGAAATCTTCTGCGAGAGCTTGTCGCCGATGAAGACGGCGGGCACGTCGGCGATGAGCATGCCGAGCGTCGTGCCGCAGACGACGGCGATCACGCTGCCGTAGTGCGCGGCGAGCGCAATCGTCGCGACCTGCGTCTTGTCGCCCATCTCAGCCAGGAAGAAAAGCACGAAGGTGGCGCCGAAGACGCCGTACCTCTGCGCCTTGCCGACGTCGCACTTGTCGTCGTCCATCTTGTCGGGGACGAGCATCCAGAAGCCCATCAGCACGAAGGAAATGATGAGCACCCACCGCAGCACCTCGGGCGAGAGGATCGAGGCGACCGAGACGCCGAGCGCCGCGGCGAGCACGTGGTTCGTGATCGTGGCGGCAAGGATGCCGAGCACGATGGGCGCCGGGGCGCGGTAGCGCGCCGCGAGGCAAAGCGCAAGGAGCTGGGTTTTGTCGCCGATTTCGGAAGCGGCGACGACAAGGGTCGAAAGACCAATCGTTTCTAAGACCATGGCTTGGGGTCAGACGGGACGCGCACAGGGGCAGGATCACAAGACACGGCGGCTCCCCGCCTGCCGGTCCCGTCCGGATGTCATGCGCGGTTTGCCGCCGCAGGTCTTGCCGAAAGCCGGCGCTGCGCCGGCTTCTTGTGCTCCATGGCGCTCCATTCTATGGGGCGGGGCGCCAAGCATGTTGGGGCACAGACTGCGCCGGCTCTAGAGCGGCGCAGGCAGCTACTCCCCTGCGGGAAGGCGCCATTATAGGACGCGCGCAAAAGGATTTTCAACGAGGCGGGCGTCTTTTTTTCGGGTTCTTCCGCACCCTCCCTCAGGACACTGCACGGCGAATGGTGGGAAAATGTGAGCACTTAACCCGACCTAACCCAAAAGCATAAGAAGACCATGTCCGTTTTCACCCTCATTGCGCTCGTCATCGTGCTCACCGCGGTGCTCCTGCGCTTCAAATGCCCGATCGGCCCCGCGATCCTTGCGGGCGGCGCCCTGCTCTGGCTCTTCGAGAACCCGACGCTCGCGCCGCTCGTCGCGTCCTTCAAGTCGATGATCACCTCGTCGCGCACGTGGGACCTGATCTTCGCCCTTTACTTCATCATGTGCCTCGAGGTGGAGCTGCGCGAATCCGGCACGCTCGCGAGGATGGTGACCGCACTGCGGCGCGTCGCCTCGACGAAGACCGTGATCGCCGTGATGCCCGCCTTCCTCGGGCTCCTGCCCTCGCTCGGCGGCGCGCGCTTCTCGGCGCCGATCGTCGCCGAGGCCTGCCGCGGCACCGACATCCCGGCGCACGACCGCGCGGCGGCCAACTACTGGTTCCGCCACATCTGCGAGTTCTGCAGCCCGATCGTGCCGGGCATGATCCTCGGCTGCGCGATCACGCACGTGCACGTCGGCGACATGGTGGTGCACCTGCTCTGGCTCTCGGTCGTCGTGTTCGCGGCCGGCTGGTTCTTCATCATGCGCCCGCAGAAGGTGCCCGAGGACAGCAAGGCCGGGGCGCTGTCGCCCGAGGAGAAGAAGGAGAACATCCTCAGCATCGTGCTCGCCGTCTCGCCCGTCGTCTTCAACCTCGTGCTGATGCTCGCCTTCGGGATCGGCGCGGGCCTCTCGACCGGCATCACCGCGGCGCTCCTCTTCCCGCTCCTGATTGCCCTGAAGCACCCCGTGCCGCTCAAGCACGTGCTCGTGGGCGCCCTCGACAAGAAGCTCCTCTTCAACACGTTCTGCATCCTGTACTTCGTCGAGCTCCTGGGCGAGCTCGGCATCCTCAAGGCGCTCATCGACGGCTTCTCGGGCTCCGGCCTCCCGATGGCCGTGATCATCGCGGCTATCGCCGCGCTGCTCGGCATCCTCACCGGCATCTCGCAGGCCTACATCGCGATCATCATGCCGCTCGTCGCGGGCATCGACACGGGCGGCAGCTACGAGCTCACGATGAACTACGCCGGCATCGCGATGGTCTTCGGCTACCTCGGCCAGATCCTCACGCCGACGCACCTCTGCTTCACGATCAGCGTCGACTACTTCCACACGGACTTCCTCAAGACGCTCGTCCCGGTCGCCGAGTCGGCGCTCGTCGTCGGCATCGTCTTCTCGCTCTGGACGTACTTCATGTGGTAAGCGGGAAAGCCCCGGAGGACAGCCGCTTTGCGGCGGCTCCCGCAGATTGAACAGAGCGCCGGGCGGAGACAACGCCGTCCGGCGCTTCTCTTTTCCGGGCAATCGGCTTCGCCGCGCCCGAAACTCCCTTAAACAACAGCGGTAAAATAGAATCTTTGCCGTTCGGCACAGGACGGCTTGCGTAATTTTTAAAAGGCGCGCTTTGTGTGAGGTCATTCGGTGACCTGACGCGGCGGCCGCTTCCGTTTATCGGCGGCGTCCCGCTATAGAAAGGACGCACATTCATCATTAGACAGATCAAGCAATGAAGACGATTCGCACACGTATCGCACCGAGCCCCACGGGCATGATGCATCTGGGCACGGCCCGCACGGCAATTTACTGCTGGGCCGTGGCCCGCCATTTCGGCGGCAAGTTCCTGCTCCGCATCGAGGACACGGACCAGGTCCGCTCCACGAAGGAAGCCGTCCAGGTCATTCTCGACGGCATGAAGTGGCTCAACCTCGACTACGACGAGGGCCCCGTCTACCAGATGCAGCGTCTCGACCGCTACCGCGAGGTCGTCAAGCAGATGCTCGCCGACGGCCGCGCCTATTACTGCTACGCCACGCCCGAAGAGCTCGAGCAGATGCGCAAGGAGCAGATGGCCAAGGGCCTGAAGCCCCGCTACGACGGCCGCTGGCGTCCCGAAAACGCCGTCGGCAAGAAGATTCCCGAAGGCGTCAAGCCCGTCATTCGCTTCCGCAACCCGGACGAAGGCTCGGTGACCTGGAACGACGCGGTCTTCGGACCGATCACGGTCAACAACAGCGAGCTCGACGACCTCATCATCATGCGCAACGGCATCCCCACCTACAACTTCGCCGTCGTCATCGACGACTGGGACATGCAGGTGAGCCACGTCATCCGCGGCGCCGACCACATCAACAACACGCCGCGCCAGATCAACATCTACAAGGCGCTCGGCGCCGAGGTCCCGGTCTTCGCGCACCTTCCGCTCATCAACGGCCCCGACGGCCAGAAGCTCTCGAAGCGCCACGGCACCGTCTCGGTGCTCGAGTACGAGCGCCAGGGCTACCTGCCGGACGCCATCTTCAACTACCTCGCCCGCCTCGGCTGGGGCCACGGCAACATGGAGAAGTTCTCCCGCGAGGAGTTCGCGAAGGTCTTCGAGCTTTCCGACTGCTCCCGCGCCGCCGCCCGCATCGACTGGAAGAAGCTCGACTGGCTCAACCAGCAGTACATGAAGGAAACGAGCAACGACTACCTCGCCGAGCACGTCAAGGACCGCATCACGGCCCGCGGCGGCGACCTCGCCAAGGGACCGGACCTCAAGGAAGTGTGCGAACTCCTGAAGTCGCGCTCCGCGACGCTCGAGAAGCTCGCCGACAACGCGCTCTTCTTCTACGTCGACCCGAAGGTCAACGAGGCGGAAGCCGCCGAGGCGCTCGCCAACGGCGGCCGCGAGGCGCTCGCCGCGTTCGCCGAGAAGCTCCGCGCCTGCGACGACCCGACGCCCGAGAACATCTACGCCTGCATCAAGGCCGTCATGGCCGAGAAGAACGTCACGATGAAGACGCTCGCGACGCCGCTGCGCGTCTGCGTGTGCGCCGCCGAGCGCACGCCGCAGATCGACCGCACGCTGCACCTGATCGGCAAGGACGAGGTGCTGAAGCGCATCGCCGCCGCGCTCTAAGCGCCGCGAAACCGCGCCCGCGCTCCGCCAAAGCGGGTCGCACGGCGCGGCGCTTCGGAAGAATCCCTTTGGCTTGATGAAAGTCAAAGGGAGCACTTGGCAAAGGATGGCCTCTCTGCCATAATTGCACTCTCGCTTGAGACAACGTCCCTATCGTCTAGTGGCCTAGGACAACAGCCTCTCACGTTGTGAACAAGGGTTCGACTCCCTTTGGGGACGCCACAGCATCTCAAGCAGCCGCTGAAACCGCCGAATTCCGCTGGGAACGGCGGTTTTTTGCTGTCCCCGCCAAGCGGCCCTTTGACCTGAGGTAAACATTTCGCCGCTGCCCTTGGCAAACGACCCGTCCTTTGGCATAATTCTGCTCTCGCCTGAGACAAGTCCCTATCGTCTAGTGGCCTAGGACAACAGCCTCTCACGTTGTGAACAAGGGTTCGACTCCCTTTGGGGACGCCACAGCATCTCGGGCAGCCGCTGAAACCGCCGAATTCCGCTGGGAACGGCGGTTTTTTGCTGTCCGCAGAAAACGAAAGCCGCTTTGAGCGGCGCGCGCCCCGAAAGGCGCCGCCGAAAGCGGCTTTTCTTGTTCGAAAGGCTGCGTCCCATCCCAATGAGGGACGCCCTGCTGCGTGCCCAAGGAGCGCCCTCCGGGCGTCCCCTGCCGCCTGCCCCTCGGGCAGGCTACCAGCCGCCCGCCAGCAGCGCGAGCACGCCGCCGCCCTGCACGGGGCGGCCGCCCTGCATGCGCATCGGCATCCGGCGCCCGGCGCCCGACGTGCGGGGCTTGTCCGAGAGCGCCTTGGTGACCGTGACCTTGCCATCGGCGCCGATGGCGAACTCAACGCTCGAGTTTCCTTCCTCGAGGCCGAGAAAGTCGCGGATTTCCTTAGGGATGGTGACCTGACCTTTGATAGTGAGACGATGCGACATGGCTTTGTCCTCTTTAGCCGCTTTCGGCACTGTGCCCGGCGCGGCAATTCGGCATTCGAATAAATCCACCGTGGGACGGCCGGCCCTTCCGGCCAAAAGTCCCGCACGTTTTAAAAGCGCATCGAAAAGGCCATAAAAAAACCTCCCGGTGCACGAGTGCATGCCGAGAGGCTCTTCTCTGAATGAAGCTCCGTACCTTTGCCGATCCACGACCGGCCACATGGCCTCCCTCGGAGGCCTCCACCTTGCCCGAAGCCCGGGCAGGTTG
Source organism: Burkholderia sp. (assembly GCA_047777475.1). Classification (GTDB taxonomy): domain Bacteria; phylum Pseudomonadota; class Gammaproteobacteria; order Burkholderiales; family Burkholderiaceae_F; genus Sutterella. Next base: position 136,057 of record JBKEET010000001.1, on the reverse strand, counting down.
GCTTGAACGACTCTATGAAAGCCGTCCAACTCGTCATGCTGTAGGTTGAGTATAGCGCACGCTTTTGGGGCGTGCGCCCTTTTTACCGCTTATAGGGGTTGGGCAGACAGCCTAGGAGAAACTGCTCAGCGGCGCTTGATGTCGATCGGCAGGCCGCCCAAGAGCGCCGCGACGCGGCGTGGCTTCTTGACCGGCTCGCGCTCGAAGACGCGAAGCGGCTCGGCCTGAGAGGCCTCGGAAGGCTTCTTTTCCTGGTAAGGCATGTCGAAGATCGGATCGCGGCGCGCGTGCGAGGGCGGCACGTAGGCGCGGGCGCGCTCGCGGGCGATCATCTCGTCCTCGGGCGTGTCGACGCGCTCGTCGCCCGAGCGCTCGGGGCGCTGCCAGGAGCGGGAGCTGCGGCGCAGCGCGGCGCGCTGCTCGCGCGTGAGCGGATGCAGCGGCTTCATGTCGAAGCTCTGCTTGGTGAGCTTCTCGATCGCCTCGACGAGGCGCTTGTCGCCCGGGGTCGCGAGCATGATCGCAAGCCCGTGCTGGCCCGCGCGGCCCGTGCGGCCGATGCGGTGCACGTAGTCCTCGGCGGCGAACGGCACGTCGTAGTTGATCACGCAGGGCAGCTCCTTGATGTCGAGGCCGCGCGCGGCCACGTCGGTGGCGACGAGCACGTGGATGACGCCCGCCTTGAAGCCGTCGAGCGCCGCCTGGCGCTCCTCCTGCGTCTTGTCTCCGTGAATGGCGTCGGCGTTGATGCCGACGCGCTCGAGCGTGCGCGCAAGGCGCCGGCAGGTGATCTTCGCGTTGACGAAGACGATCACCTGGCGCATCGGACCGTTGTCCTCGCCGCGCGTCTTGAGGAGGTCGATCAGCACGTCGGTCTTCTCGCTCTCCTCGACGAGGCGCACTTCCTGCGTCACGGTTTCGGCCGTGATGTTCTGGCGCGCGACTTCGACCACGGTCGGGTTCGGGTTGAGGAAGTTCTTGGCGAGCTTCTTGATGTCGGGCGAGAAGGTCGCCGAGAACATGAGGTTCTGGCGGCTGTCCGGAAGAAGCTTCAGGATGCGGCTGATGTCGGGGAGGAAGCCCATGTCGAGCATGCGGTCCGCCTCGTCGAGCACGACGATCTCGACCTTGGAGAGGTTGCAGGCCTTCTGCTCGACGTGGTCGAGCAGGCGGCCCGGCGTCGCGGTGAGGATTTCCACGCCGCGGCGCAGCATCTCCGTCTGCGGGCCGATGTCGACGCCGCCGTAGACGACGCCGCAGCGCAGCATCGTTTCCGACGCGTACTGCGTGAGGTTCACGGAAACCTGGTCGGCGAGCTCGCGCGTCGGCGCGAGGATGAGCGCGCGCACCGGGTGGCGCGCGGGCGACATCGAGCGGTTCTCATAGGGAAGGAGCCGGTTGATCAGCGGCAGGCCGTAGCCGGCGGTCTTGCCCGTGCCGGTCTGCGCCGCGCCCATGACGTCGCCGCCCCGGAGCACGACGGGAATGGCCTTTTCCTGGATCGGAGTGGGTTCCTTGTAGCCGAGCTTGGCAATGGCGGAGAGGATGCGGGGATCAAGACCGAACTGTTCGAATGAGGACATGCTGTGCGAGCTTCTCTTTCAATAACAAAAAACGGATAACAAAAGACGGGGCTATTGTAACTGCAAACGGGACGAAGGCCCAGAGCCAAGGCCCCCGAACACGCAAAAACCGGCGGCCGGCCTTCTGCATGGCCGCCGCCGGTGATTAAAGAATCAGAGCCTTACGGGCTAAAGATAGTCCCGCAGGCGTTCCTGGAACTCAGGACCGCGAAGCTTGCGGATCGCCGCCGACTCGATCTGGCGCACGCGCTCGCGCGTAAGGCCGAGCGCATGGCCGACCTCCTCGAGCGTGTGGTCCTTGTTCGTGCCGATGCCGTAGCGGAGCCGCAGGACCTGCGCCTCGCGCGGCGCAAGCTCGTCGAGCGACTTCTTGATGCACTCGACCATCGAGCGGTCCTGGAAGGCGCGGCTCGGATCGTCGCGCTCGTCGCCCTTGACGAAGTCGAGCTTCGTGGCGTCCTCGTCGTCGCCGATCGGCGCGTCGATCGACTCGACGCCGCGCATCGCCTGCGTGAGCAGCTGCACCTTGGCAAGGGGCAGGCCCGACAGGTCGGCGAGCTCCTGCTCGGTCGGCTGGCGGTACTTCTCCTGCAGGAACTTCTGCTTCAGGCGGCGGATCTTGTTGTAGGACTCGCTCATGTGCACCGGGATGCGGATCGTGTTGCCGAAGTCCGCCACGGCGCGGGTCACCGACTGGCGCACCCACCACGTGGCGTAGGTCGAGAACTTGTAGCCGCGGCGGTACTCGAACTTGTCGACGGCCTTCATGAGGCCGAGATTGCCTTCCTGGATGAGGTCGGTCATGGCGAGGCCGCGGTTCACGTAGCCCTTCGCGATCGAGATCACCAGGCGCAGGTTCGCCTCGATCATGCGGGCCTTGGCCTGCATGAGGTTGGTCTGCGCGAGCTTCATCGAGCGCGAGAGCTCGCGCTGCGCGGCGATCGGCATCATGGCCTTCTTCTCGAGGCCGCGGAGCGTTTCCTGCTCGTGCTTCAGCACTTCGAGGTTGAGGCGCACGAGCTCGGCCCAGGGCTTGTTCGACTCGGCGAGCTTCTCGAAGAACCCTTCCTTGGTCGGGTCCTTCTTGCTCAGCAGGTTGATCACGTCCTCGGCCTTCATGCGGCACTGGTTCTGCAGCACGGTGCGCATGCGCTTCAGGCTGCCGACCACCTCGTCCATGTGCGCGCTCACGAGGTCGGTGAGCTGCGAGACCACCTTGACCGAGAAGCGCACCGGCGAGAGCAGCTCGGCGATGTGCTTCAAGGCGCGCTTGTAGCTGCGCTCCTTGCCCTCGGTGCCGAAGCTCGCCTTGACCGTGTCGAGGTCCTTGCGGCACTTCGCGAAGATTTCGAGCGTGCGCTTGCGCATTTCCTCAAGCTGCTCGACGGTCATGGCCGCCGCGCCGATGTCGGTCGTGTCGGCGGCGGCCGCGGCCGCCGCCTCGGCGTCGTCGCCTTCGGCGTTCTCGGCGACCGCCTCGACGCTGTCGGTGAAGCCGTCGACGAGCGAGTCGACGGGCGTGTTCGGGTCCTTGAGCGCCTCGGCGGCCTCGCAGAGGTGCTCGACCACCATCGGGTACTGCACGAGGATCGAGACGAGCTTGCCCTGGAAGCTCTCGATCTGCTTGGCGACTTCGATTTCGCCGGCGCGCGTCAGGAGCTTGTGCGAGCCCACGCCGCGCAGGTAGGCGCGCAGCGGATCCTTCGAGAGGCCGCTCGTTTCTTCGGGCGTCAGGAGCGCCGCGGCGTCGTCCTCGTCGATGTCGTCGCCCTGGTCCGCGCCGCCCTGCATAAGGAGGTCCTCCTCGTCGGGCTGGCTGTCGAACACCTTGATGTCGAGGCGGGCAAGCGCCTCGGTGATTTCCTGGAGATTCTCCGAGGTGCGCGTCGCGCTCTCCGGCAGATGGTCGTTGATCTCGTCGATCGTCACCCAGCCGCGGCTGCGGCCGAGGCGCACGAGCTCGCCGTAGCCGTTGCCGGCGCGGTCCTCGCCGGCGTCGTCGCCGGACTTCTCCTCGGAATCGGCTTCCCAGCGGGAAAGCTCTTCGGACTCCTCGTCGGAGGAGCCTTCATCGCCCTCCTCCATCTCGTCGTCCAGATTTTCTTCGTCTTCAAAAGCGTCTTCGCGTGACTTCATGAACTTTGTCTTTCTCTATCAGCGGCGCCCCGCCCCGTCCCCTTTCCGAGGGAACGGCTTAAAGCGCCTGCGCTTTTAAACAAACCGGACCGGGACGCCGAACGCCCGGGCGTGCTTTTTCCGCCTCCGCCGCTGCGAAGGGGCGAAAAGGCGCTGCCGCCGCACATTTCAGGCGGCGGCGCGCCGCGCCGTTCAAACACACACTGTCTTATTCGGAAAAAATCACTCACGGCCGGGATATGCCCGGCGCCTTCAGCCCGCATATATCGTTTCGCCGCCCCTCCGCTTCTCTGCGATGATCTGCCTTATCGGTGCGTTCTGCCGCGGCGCGCTTCATCTGTGCGCGATCCGCGGAATGTCCTGCACCCTGTGCGCGGCCGGGGGCAAAAGAATGGCGAAAACTGCCGTAAACAGTATTGCCTTCTTTACTGGCGAAAGAGATTTAGTATAGCACAAAAACGTGTTTTTCTCTAAGTTCCCCGAAAATTTTCTTTTTCGGGAAAGCCAAGAAAAGGGGGGCGCGCCCGGCAAAAGCGCGTCCCCCTTGGGAAAAAGCCGTGCGGCTCAGTCTTTTTCGTCGCTCTGCACGAAGCTCTTGAGCTTCTCGGCGCGCGACGGATGGCGGAGCTTGCGCAGTGCCTTCGTCTCGATCTGGCGGATGCGCTCGCGCGTGACGTCGAACTGCTTGCCCACCTCCTCGAGGGTGTGGTCGGACTGCATTTCGATGCCGAAGCGCATCCGGAGCACCTTCGCCTCGCGCGGCGAGAGCGAGTCGAGCACCTGGCGCACCGTCTCCGCGAGGCTCGCGTTCTGCGCGGCCTCGGCGGGCGCCTCGGTCTGCGTGTCCTCGAGGAAGTCGCCGAGATGCGAGTCGTCGTCGTCGCCGATCGGCGTCTCCATCGAGATCGGTTCCTTGGCGATCTTCATGATCTTGAGGATCTTCTCCTCGGGCAGGTCCATGAGCTTGGCGAGCTCGCGGGAGTCGGGCTCGGTGCCCCTCTCCTGCAGGATCTGGCGCGTGATGCGGTTCATGCGGTTGATCGTCTCGATCATGTGCACCGGGATGCGGATCGTGCGGGCCTGGTCCGCGATCGAGCGCGTGATGGCCTGGCGGATCCACCACGTGGCATAGGTCGAGAACTTGTAGCCGCGGCGGTATTCGAACTTGTCGACGGCCTTCATGAGGCCGACGTTGCCTTCCTGGATGAGGTCGAGGAACTGCAGGCCGCGGTTGGTGTACTTCTTCGCGATCGAGATGACGAGCCTCAGGTTCGCCTCGGTCATTTCCTTCTTCGCGCTGCGGGCCTTCGCCTCGCCCGTTGCCATCTGCTTGTAGACGTCGAAGAGCTCGGGCACGGTCATGTAGGACTTCGCGACGATGTCGGCGAGCTTCTGCTGCTCGACCTCGACGGCGGGCGAGACGCGGGCGATGAAGTCGGCGCGGTCGGGATTTTCCTTGGCGAGCTCGGCGCACCAGCCGGTGTCGGTCGCGCGCAGCGGGAACGCGGCGAGGAACTTCTCGCGGTTGAGGCCCACGCGGCGCACGAGCTCGTTGAAGATCGCCTTCTCGTGCTCCTTCACATTGTCGATCGTGCTCCGGAGCAGGCCGCAGAGCTGGTCGGCGGTCTTCGCCGTGAAGCGGATCGCCATGAGGTCCTGCTGGATCGCGTCCTTGATGCCGTCGAGCCTGGGGCTGCCGTAGCCTTCCTCGGCGACGACGCCCTTGAGTTCCTCAAAGCGCTTCTCGACCGAGTCGAAGACCGCGAGGCTCTTTTCCTTGAGCTCCTCGAGCTGGCCCACGGTCATCGCCGAGGCGCCCATGTCGGTCTCGTCCTCGTTGTGGCCGATCGCGCCCGCCGTGTCGCCGGGCTGCACGATGCCGTCGACGATCGCGTCGATCGGCGTCGTGCCCGCCTTGATGTCGTGCGCGTAGCCCACGATCGCCTCGACCGTGACCGGGCAGCGCGAGATGGCGAGCACCATGTGCTTCAGGCCGTCCTCGATGCGCTTCGAGATGTTGACCTCGTCCTCGCGCGAGAGGAGCTTCACCGAGCCCATCTCGCGCATGTAGATGCGCACCGGGTCGGTCGTGCGGCCGAACTCCGAGTCGACCGTCGAAAGGGCCGCCTCGGCCTCTTCCTCGACGTCCTCGTCGCTCGCGACCGTGTCGTTGTCCATCATCTCGAGCGTGTCATCGTCGGGCGCCTGCTCGAAGACCTGGATGTGCAGGCTCGAGAGAATCGAGACGACGGACTGGATCACGTCGTCGTCGATCATGTTGTTGGGCAGGTTGTCGTTGATCTCGCCGTAAGTGACGTAGCCGCGCTCGCGGCCGATGCGGATGAGCGAGAAGAGCTTCGAGCGGCGGTCCTCGTTGGTTTCCTCTTCGGCCCCGTAGCCCTTCGTCATGAGCTCGCGCACCATGCGGTCGCGCGCGCTCTTCGAGGTCTTGCGGGAGCGCTTCTTGGCGGGCGACTTCGCGGCGGCTTCGCCGGCCTCTTCGGCGTCTTCGGCGTCTTCGGCCTCTTCGGCCTCGGCGGGCTCTTCGGGCAGGTCGGGAATGTCTTCCTCGCCGTAATCCTCGCCGTCGTCCTCGTCGAGCACTTCGGCGACGTCGTCGCCGCCGTCCCCGTCGAACTCGGCGAGGTCGTCGTCCTCTTCGCCTTCGGCGCCCTTGGCCTTCTTGGCGCCTTTCTTTGACTTGGGCTTGGCGGCGGCCTTCGTGCGGCGGGCGGGCTTTTTCTTTTCCGCCTTCTTCTCTTCGGCGGGCTCGGCGGCCTTTTCCGCGGCGGGCGCGGCCTCGGCCGATTCTTCGGCCTTCTTTTCGGCCGCTTTCTTCGAAGCCTTGGAGGACTTTGCCGTCTTGGCCGGCTTGGCGGCCTTCGCAGGCTTTGCGGCCTTCGGTGCCTTTTCGGCCTTGGCCGTCTTGGCGGGCTTTTCTTCCTTGGCGGCGGGCTTTTCTTCCTTGGCGGGCTTCCCGGCCGCCTTCTCCGCCTTCTTAGCGGCGGTGCGCTTCTTCGCGCCCTTTTCCGCGGCGGGGGCGGCCTTGGCGGCGGCCGCGGCCTTCTTCGCCGGGGCCTTCTTCGCGGGCTTGGCCGCGGCAGAGGCGGCCTTTGCGCCCTTCTTGGCGCCTTCGGCACTCTTCCTGCCGGCTTCTGCCTGCTTCTTGCGGGAAACTTTCTTTGTCTTGGCGCCCTTCGCCGCAGCGGGCTTTGCGCCCTCTTCTTCCAGCGTGAGCGTCAGGCCCGACGCTTCCAGAACTTCCTGATCTCCGTGCTTGGCCGCCTTGGCGGCCGCATCGCGCTTCAGTGTCTTTTTAGATCCAGCCATACATATCCTCGCTGCCCGCTCGAAAGGGACAGTCACATGCTCAGCCCGGCCGCGCGCAGCCTAAGGCGCGCGAACCGTCGGCAGAAGGCGCGCCCGGCGCTTCTGCCCTCTTTATCCAACACGGCGAAGGTCCGACAGGGATCTTGCGCGGCCTTTCACTTCTAAGCGGAGAACGTCTCGCTCGCGGGGCCTTCCGATGCGCGGAGGCGGCCCGTCTTTCATGCGGTCTGCGCCGCAGTTTCCCGGCTTGCGACAAAGGAAAAAGACTTATGGACTCTCAAATTGTGCCATATTGCAAGCAAATTTGACGGTCAACTTAGAGATTACCCTTGCTTCGTCAAAGGCTTCTTTCTTAAGAAAATATGACACCCGTCAAATAAAAAGCGACATTCACCCTGCCGTATCAGGGTTTCCCTTAATGGAACATCGGCCGCAATTGGGTGTTAGGGCTCAGTACTGATCGTCGTCTTCGCCGCTGCCGCCGTCGTCGAACTCAAAGGGCACGTCGTCGTCATCGGGCTCGGCGCCCTCGGGCACGTCGGGCATCTCGGGCACGCCGCCCTCGTCGGGGAGCGCGTTCGCGGCCGCGAGCTCGTCGTCGGGCTCGGCCGCCTCGGGCGGCAGGGCGGCCGCGGGCGCCGCGGCCGGGGCCGCCGCGCGGCGCGCGGCGATCTCGCGCCGGAGCGCCTCGCGCTCGTCCGCGGCCTTCGGCGCGGCGGCGGGCTTGGGGAGCCCCTGCGCCTCGGCCTTCGTCTCGCCCATCAGGTACTTCTGCAGCGCGGCGACCGCGGGGTTCTTCGAGAGCGGCTGCGCGCTCATCGCGTCGCCCTCGCTCTTGGCCTCGCGCGAGCGCTGCTCGCGCCTTGCCTTCTCGAATTCGCCGAGCCGGTAGGCGTGCTCGTCGCCCTGGATGGCGGCGATGCGGGCGCGAAGCTCGCTCCGCCGCGTCATCAGCGCGCGGATCTGCTCCTTGTCGGCCGCGGGATCCTGCGAAAGCGCGTCGATGCGCGCCTTCACGTCCTCGAGCGCCATCTCGGCGAAGGCACGGCGCACCTCGAGACGCGCGCCCTGCTCGGGCGTCTCGGTGGTGAGCTCCTCGGAGAGGAGCCGCTCGTAGAGCGGCGCGTTCGGGCTTTCGGCAAGCCGGCTCAGCAGCGCCGCGGCGCTCGGCGCCGCGCCCGTGTCTTCTTCGGCGTCGCCCGCCGCGCGCCACACCTCGACGATCTGCTGCGCAAGCGGGTTGCGGCTCTCGAGGAACGACTCCTCGATCATGGCGCTGAATTCGGCGATGAGCTGCGGGTAGCTGAGGAAGCACTGCAGGAGCCGCTCGCGGATGTCGCGAACGGGCGCAGGCGGCTCGGCGCGCACGCCCCTCGGGCGCCAGTACCCGTCGCGCCGGTAAAAGCCGCGGCTTGCGCCGCCGCCCGCGGGCTGCCAGCCGCCCTGCGGGGCCGCCGGGCGCTGCGGCGCGGGCCGCGCCAGGCCGTACTGCCGCTCGATGTCCTCGGGCGTGAGCCTGGCGATCGCGGCGAGCTCGCGGATCACCGCGAGCCGCAGGATCGGCGCGTGCTGCATCGAGAGCACGAGGGGCTTGGCCTCGGCGACCGCCTTGGCGCGCTCCTCGGCGTACATGAGTTCCTTCCCTTCGGTGACCGAGCGGCGCAGGAATTCGGTGAGCGAATAGGCCTTCTCGAGCTCGCGCTCGTAGCCTTCGGGCCCCTCGGCCTTGATGAGGCTGTCGGGGTCGTGCTCGGGCGGCAGGATCACGAAGAAGGCCTTCTGCGTGTCGGAGATGACGGGGAGCGCCGCCTCGAGCGCGCGGCGCGCGGCCTTGCGGCCGGCGCCGTCGCCGTCGAACGAGAAGTAGACCGTGTCGGTGAGCTTGAAGAGCTTTCGCACGTGCTCGGAGGTGATCGAGGTGCCGAGCGCGGCCACCGCCTCGCGGAAGCCCGCCTGCGAGAGCTGGATCACGTCCATGTAGCCCTCGCAGACGATGGCGCGGTTCTTTTCGCGGATCGCGTCCCTGCCTTCCCAGGCGCCGTAAAGCTCGCTCCCCTTGTGGTAGATCGGCGTCTCGGGGCTGTTGAGGTACTTGGGCTGCTCATCGCCCTTCATCGTGCGCGCGCCGAAGCCGATCACCATGCCCTTCGCGTTGCGGATCGGGTACATGATGCGGTCGCGGAAAGCGTCGTAGCGGCGGCCGTTCTTTTCGTTCACGAGGCCGCACTCAAGGAGCGCCTTGTCGCCGTACTTATCGCCGAAGAGCGACTGCAGCGCGTGCCAGCCTTCGGGCGAATAGCCGAGGCCGAACCGTTCGGCCGTCTCGGCGCTGATCTGGCGGCCCTTCAGGTAGTCGATCGCCTTCTGCGATCCCCGCAGGGCCTGCGTGTAGAAGGCCGCCGCCTCGGCCATGTAGTCGCCGAGCGTCTTCTGCATCCGGCGCTCGCGGCGCTGCGCGGGCGAGGCGTCCTCGGGCACCTCCATGCCGTAGAAGCCCGCGAGCCTGCGCACGGCGTCCGGGAACTCGAGCCCCTCGTACTTCATGAGGAACCCGATCGCGTCGCCGTGCTCGCCGCACCCGAAGCAGTGGAAGAACTGCTTAGCGGGGCTCACCGAGAAGGACGGCGTCTTTTCCTTGTGGAACGGGCAGCAGCACATCCAGTTGCTGCCCTTTTTCTTGAGAGGCAGGTAGCGGCCGATCACGTCGACGATGTCGGCGCGCTCAAGCAGCGTGGAAACAAAGCTCTCAGGGATCATGGCAGGCGTCAGGCGCTTCGGTAAGGGGATGGAAAGGGCCCGCTCAGGATAAGGCGGGCCCTGCAGAGAACTGATTATACGGACGATGCGCCGCTCAGGCTTTCTTCTTGGAAACGGCGGCCAGGCCGGCGAGGATGTAGGTGTGCATCATGTCGACGAGTTCCTCGGGATGCCGGCGCGCGTCGGGGAGCACCGCCCCGAGGAACATCTTCGGGAAGAGCACGAGGCCGAACATCGAAAGCGCCGCCATGGACGTGGCCCACTCGAGGTCGCGGCTCCCCTCGGGCAGGTGCGTGATCTCGGCGATGATCCTGCGCACGCTCACCCGCTTCGGGAGGATGTCCTCGAGGAGCTTTTCAACCAAGAAGTTCGAGGGCGAGATGATCTCGCGGAAAAAGATGCGGATGCCCCAGGAATCCTGCGACCGCAGCGTCGTGCGGTTGACGGTGCGGATCAGGTCGCGCAGCTTCTCCTCGGGCGGGACCTTCTCGTCGGCGGCCGCCGCGCTCAGCCACTGCATGCTCAGTATCTGGTCGTGGGCCTTCCGCAGGACCTCCTTGTAGAGCGCGTCCTTGCCGCCGAAGTAATAGTTCACGGCGGCCGCGTTGACGCCGGCGCGGCTGCAGATCTCCTTGCTCGTCGCCTCGGCGAAGCCCTTCTCGGCGAAGACCTGTCCGGCGGCGTTGAGGATGATGTCCTTCGTGGCCGATTCCCTGAGCCGTCCCGAATCGAACGGCTCGGCAATGTCGCTCTGCGGCATGCTGCCTCCTTGTTTTAAAAAGAAAAATTCTCCCGCCCGAAAGTTTCCCTCGCTCCCGTCAAGCGGTCAAATTTAAATTTTAAATTCAAATTTGATTTTTTCCATCACAGATCGCTATCGTTCGCTCAGAAAAGGAACGGTGCGGCGTTTTGCACTGCGTTCCAGCCTTTTTCAGGAACAGGCCATGAAAAAAATCATAATTGCGGTGCTCGTCCTTGCCCTCGCCGGCGCCGCGTTCTGGGCGTTTACGCGGACCGACGAGAGTCCGGATCTGGTGCTCTGGGGCAACGTTGACCAGCGCGAGGTCGACCTCGCCTTCCTCGACTCCGAGCGCATCGCCGAGGTGCTCGCCGAAGAAGGCAGCGCCGTGAAGAAGGGCCAGGTGCTCGCAAGGCTCGAGACGCGGCGCCTCCGCGACCGCATCGCCGCCTCCGAGGCCGCGCTTGCCGCCGCCGAAGCGGCGCTCAAGCGCGACCTGAACGGCACGCGCCCCGAGGACATCGACCGCGCGAGGGCCGCGGCCGCCTCCGCCAAGGCCGAAACGGCCTACGCGAAGGCCACCTGGCAGCGCTACTCGGGCCTCTGGAAGCGCACGACCGGCACGGCCGTGAGCCGCCAGGACGTCGACGAGGCCAAGCTTAAGCTCGACGTCGCCCGCGCCAAGGAAGAGGAAGCGCAGAAGGCGCTCCGGCTGGCTGAAATCGGCCCCCGCGCCGAAGACATCGACAAAACCCGCGCCGAGCGCGACCGCGCGCAGGCCGAGCTCACCGACCTTCGCCATCGCCTTCAGGATGCGGAGCTCGTGGCGCCGACCGATGCGATCGTGAGCAAGCGGCTCCTTGAGGCGGGCGACATGGCCTCGCCCTCGCGCGCCGTCTTTTCCTTGGCGGTCACCTCGCCCAAGTGGGTGCGCGCCTGGGTGAGCGAGAGCTCGCTTTCGCTCCTGAAGCCCGGCATGGCCGCCGAAGTGACCTGCGACAGCTTCCCGGGCGAGAAGATCCCGGGCACCGTGGGCTTCATCTCGCCGACGGCGCAGTTCACGCCGAAGAACGTCGAGACCGAGGACCTGCGCACGGCGCTCGTCTATGAAGTCCGCGTCTACGTGAAGGACGGAGACAACCGCCTTCGCCTCGGCATGCCGGCCACGGTGACCTTCAGGGGCGCCCGCCGGGGCGCCTCGGCGAAGTGACCTCCGGAGCATCAGGCGATGAGCGCGCTTTTTACCGCCCGGGACGTCAGCAAGGGCTTTGACGTCAAGGGACGGCGCCTGCAGGCCCTGAAAGGCCTCTCGCTCTCGGTCGAGGCGGGCGGCTTCACCGCCCTTGTCGGCCCCGACGGCGCCGGCAAGACGACGATGCTGCGCATCGCCGCGGGGCTCCTTGCGCCCGAAAAGGGCGAGCTCTTCTTCGAAGGGCAGCCGCTGAAGCCCGAGCGCACCGAGGCGCAGCAGGACGCGATCGGCTACATGCCGCAGAAGTTCGGCCTCTACGAAGACCTCTCGGTGCAGGAAAACCTCGACCTTTACGCCGACCTCAAGGGCGTCGGCATGAAGGAGCGCGAGGAGCGCTACCGCAGGCTCCTCTCGATGGCGGGCCTTTCCGACTTCCGCGAGCGCCTTGCGGGCAAGCTCTCGGGCGGCATGAAGCAGAAGCTCGGCCTTATCTGCACGCTCGTCGCGCCGCCGAAGCTCCTCATCCTCGACGAGCCCACCGTGGGCGTCGACCCGCTCTCGCGCCGCGAGCTCTGGGAAATCGTCGAGGAGCTCACGGGCGAGTCGGGCATGGGCGTGCTCGTGAGCACGTCCTACCTCGACGAGGCGCAGCGCTGCGACGCGGCCGTGCTGCTCTCGCAGGGCGAGACGATCGCCGCGGGGAAGCCCGCCGACATCATGCGGCTCACCGAGGGCATGAGCTTCCTCGCGGAGAGCACGCCGGGCGTCCCGCCGCGCGCCCTGCAGGCAAAGCTCCTCGACCTGCCGTTCATCATCGACGCGCTCCCGCAGGGCGGCGCCGTGCGCCTCGTGCACGGGGCGCTCTCGGCCGAGCAGAAGAAAGCCCTCTCGGCGGCGCTCTCGGGGGCGCCTGAAAAGAGCGTGCCGCCGACCCTTGAGGACAGCTTCATCCGGCTCCTGAAGGAGCGCGACAGCGCCAAGGAAAGCGCGCTCCCCTCGCAGGCGCAGAAGGCGGCCGAGGCCCCCGCCCCGAAGGCGCCGGACCCCAATGAACCGCCCGTCATCGAAACGAAGCACGTGAGCCGCTATTTCGGCAGTTTCGCGGCCGTCGACGACGTGAGCTTTTCCGTGAGCCGCGGCGAAGTGTTCGGGCTCCTCGGACCGAACGGCGCAGGCAAGACGACGACTTTCCGCATGCTCTGCGGACTGCTGCCCGCAAGCCGCGGTTCACTTTTTGTCGCGGGCGTCGACGTGCGCCGCGCAAGCCGCGAGGCGCGCCGCCGCGTCGGCTACGTTGCGCAGCGCTTCTCGCTCTACGGGCAGCTCACCGTGCTCGAGAACCTCGAGTTCTTCGCGGGCGCCTACGGCCTGCCGAGGGCGCGCCGAAAGGAGCGCATAGAGGCCGTCGCAGAAGACTTCGCGCTCACCGACAAGCTCGACATGACCGCCGGGAACCTGCCGGGCGGCTGGCAGCGGCGGCTCGCCATGGCCGCGGGCCTCATCCACGAGCCCGAGATCCTTTTCCTGGACGAGCCGACGAGCGGCGCCGACCCGCTCGCGCGCCGCAGCTTCTGGAAGCTCATCGCGGAGCTTTCGGCGCGCGGCGTCACCACCGTCGTCACCACCCACTTCATGGAGGAGGCGGAGTACTGCGACCGCATCCTCATCCAGGCCGCCGGCAAGATGCTCGCGCTGGGGACCCCGGCCGAGATCCGCGCCCTCGGCACCGCACCGGGCGGACGCCCGGGCACCATGGAAGACGCTTTCATCGCGATCGTCGAAAGCGCGCGAAAGGAGAAAAAGTCATGAAAAGAAGAAGGCTCCTCGCCGCCGCGGCGGCCGCGGCCGCCCTCGCCGGCTGCTCGCTGACGCCCGACTACAAGCGCCCCGCCTCGCCGCTCGAGGCGGCCTACCCGGAGGGGAGCGCCGCCCAGGGCGCCGCGCTCCCCGCGGCCGACGCGTTCTTCGCCGACCCCGTCGTCGCGAGGCTGGCCTCGGAGGCCGTGAAGACGAGCCGCGAGATGCGCTCCGCGCTCCTTGCGGTCGAGCGCGCGCAGGCGCTCTACACGACCTCGCGCGCCGATCTCTTCCCCGAGATCCATGCGGGCGCCGACGCCCCCGCGGCCAAGCTCCCCGACAACAATTTCGACACCCACGTCTCGGCCTACGGCCTGGGCCTCGGGTTTGCCGCCTACGAGCTCGACCTCTTCGGGCGCGTGCGCGCGGAAGCGGCCGCGGCCCGCGAGAGCGCCCGCGCGGCCGCGCTTGACGCGGCGAGCACGCGCATCACGCTGCAGGCCGAGGCGGCCGCGCTTTACCTTCGGCTTGTCGCCTCGCGCGAGGAGCTCGACACCGCGAAGGCCTCGGCCGAGAACCGCCGCCGCGGCGCGGAGCTCGCGGCAAACCGCCGCGCGCTGGGGCTCGCTTCCGAGCTCGAGGCCGCGCAGGCCAAGGCGCTCTACTACGAAGCCGCCTCGCGCATCGCGAGCGCCGCCGAAAGCGAAGAGAAGGCAAGGAACGCCCTTGAGCTCCTGATCGGCGCGCCGCTGCCGCAGGACCTCCCGAAACGGCGCAGGCTCGCCGACGTCACCCCCTTTGCCGAGGTGCCCGCGGGGCTCCCTTCGGAGCTCCTTGAGCGCCGCCCCGACGTCCTCGCCGCCGAGCACCGGCTCATGGCCGAGGGCGAAAAGCTCGGCGCCGCGCGCGCCGCAAGGCTCATAGAGACAAATAGTAGCCATGATGATCACTCCGCTCGGCGCCGCGCGCGCCGCAAGGCTCCCCTCGATCTCGCTCACGGGCGGGCTCGGGCTCGCAAGCGGCTCCTTAGGCGACCTGCTCGAGTCCGGCTCCTCGGCCTGGATCGCCGCCCCGATCATCGACATCCCGCTCTTTGACGCCGGGAAGCGCGCCGCTCGGCAGACCGCCGCCGAAAAGGAGCTCGGCATGGCGCAGGCCGACTGGGAGCGCACCGCGCAGAAGGCCTTTTCCGAGGTGAGCGACGCGCTTGCCGCACGCCACCGCGCCTCCGAGCGGCTTGCGGCCGAGGAAGGCCGCGCCGCCTCGGCCGCCTCCGCCCTTTCGGCCGCGAAGAGCCGCCACGAGGCGGGGCTCGAAGGCTACATGCCCGTGCTCGATGCGGAGCGCACGCTCCTTTCCGCGCAGAGCGCGGCGATCGACGCGCGGCTCGCGCGCGAAACCGGCGCCGTGACGCTCTATAAGGCGCTCGGCGGCGGCTGGGAGAAGCGGCAATGAGCACGCCCCGGAAGCACGGCGGCACGTTCACGCGCGCCGCGGCGCTGATCGTCAAGGAAACGCGGCAGATGCTCCGCGACAAGAGCACGCTCACGCTCGGCATCGTGCTGCCGATCGTGCTGCTGCTCCTTTTCGGCTACGGCCTCTCGCTCGACGTCGACCACGTGCCGGCGACGATCGTCGAAGACGGCTCGCCCGAGGTGCGCGACCTTTACGTCAGCATGTCGCTCTCGCGCTATTTCGACCCGACGAAGGCCCCCTCCTTCCAGGAAGCCGAGCGGCGCCTCCTCACGGGCAAGACCGACGCCGTCGTGCGCCGCAGCTTTTCCGAGAGGGAAAGCGAGCGCGAGCACTGGCAGATCATCGTGAACGGGCGCGATGCCAACACCTCGCGCATCATGCAGCGCTACGTCGCGGGCGCGATCGCGCAG
Source organism: Burkholderia sp. (assembly GCA_047777475.1). GTDB lineage: Bacteria > Pseudomonadota > Gammaproteobacteria > Burkholderiales > Burkholderiaceae_F > Sutterella. The sequence continues at coordinate 120,637 of JBKEET010000001.1, read as the reverse complement.
GGCGGCTCGCACGAGACGCTCGCCTCGGCCGGCGCGGGCGGCGGGGCGGGCGTTGCCTCCGTCCGGCTCCGCGTGCGCTACAACGACGCGCTCAACAGCCGCCACTTCCTTATTCCCGGCCTCACCGCGCTGATCCTCACGCTCATCGGCACGATGCTCACCGCGCTCGTCATGGCGCGCGAGTGGGAGCGCGGCACGTTCGAGGCGATGGCCGCGACCCCCGTCTCGAAGGGCGAGATCCTCGCGGGCAAGACCGTGCCCTACTTCGGGCTCGGCATGGCGGGCCTCGCGCTCTGCCTGCTCGCGGCGCGCTTCATCTTCGAAGTGCCGATGCGCGGGTCCCTGGGGCTCATCGTCGCCGCCTCGGCCCTTTACCTCGTTCTGTCGCTCGCGATCGGGCTCGTCATCTCCGCGACGCTCAAGAGCCAGCTCCTGGCGAGCCAGATCGCCATCGTCGTGAGCTTCATGCCCACGGTGGTGCTCTCCGGGTTCATCTTCGACCTGCACAGCGCGCCGGTCGTGGCGCAGGTCATCGCCCATTTCTTCCCGGCGACCTGGTACGTCGAGCTGCTGCAGACGCTCTTCATGGCGGGCAACGTCCCCTCGATCGTCGTGCGCGACATGCTCGTGCTCGCGGGCGGCGCCGTCGCGGCGTTTGCCATAGCGCGGCACTGCATCCGCAAGTCTTTGGAGTAAGGCGTCATGAAAGAATTCCTGCTGCCGCTTCTCTCGCTCATCCGCAAGGAAGCGCTCATCACGCTCAAGGACAAGCGCAACCGCATCACGCTCTTCGTGCCGATCATCCTGCAGATGATCCTTTTCGGCTACGTGGCGACCTACGACGTCACGAACGTGCCCTGGTACGCGCTCGACGAGGACCATTCCGAGGCCTCGAGGGACCTGATCGCGCAGATCGACGGCGCCCCCGCCTTCGAGCGCGCAGGCACGCTCGAGAACAGCGCGCAGATCGCGGGCGTCATCGAAAGCAAGAAGGCGCTCATGGTCGTGCACATCGGCCCGGGGTTCCAGCGCGCGCTCGAGCTCGGGCACGAGGGCCCCGTGCAGGTGATCACCGACGGCCGCAACAGCAACACCGCCGGCACGGCGGGCAGCTACGTCACCTCGATCATCTCGGCGTGGAACGCGAAGCGCCTCGCCGAACGGGGCGTCACCGCGGCCGCGGCGCCGAGCACGGACTCCCGGGCGTGGTTCAACCCGAACCTCATCGCGCGCTGGGGCATCCTCACGGCCATGCTCGCGGCGCTCTCGGCCGTGCAGGTGATGATCCTCTCGGCGCAGTCCGCGGCCCGCGAAAAGGAACAGGGCACGTTCGACCAGCTGCTCGTTACGCCGATCTCGCACATCTCGATCATGATCGGCAAGGCGATCCCGCCGATGTGCATCGGGCTCCTGCAGTCGAGCACGGCCTTCCTGATCGTGCGCTACTACTTCGAAATCCCCTTTGCGGGGTCGTTTGCGGTGATGCTCGCCACGCTCACGCTCTTCAACCTGTCGGTGGTGGGCATCGGGCTCTGCATCTCGGCGCGCGCCGACACGCTGCAGCAGGCGCTCCTCTTCACCTTCGCGCTGATGATGCCGATGGTGCTCCTCTCGGGCTTCGCGACGCCCATCTCGAGCATGCCCGAGGTGCTGCAGGACGTCACGCTCGTCAACCCGATCCGCTGGGGCATTGCGGCGATCCAGCGCATCTACCTCGAAGGCGCGGGCTTTTCGCAGCTCGGCACGGAACTCGGCGCCATGGCGCTCATTTCCGTCGCGACGCTTTCGGCCTCGGTGAAGCTCTTCCGCGCCAAGCTCTAGGAATCGTCAGAAGTCCTTCCGGAGCACGCCCGGCGTCATGCCGAAAACGCGCCTGAAGGCGCTGATGAAGGCCGAGGCGGTCTCGTAGTGCATGCTGTCCGAGACCTCCTCGACGCTCTTGCCCTGCGCGAGCATGCTGAGCGCGGGCAAAAAGCGGATGTGCTGGCGCCAGAGCCTGAAGCTCAGGCCCGTCTCGAGCAGGATGCGCCGCGAGAGCGTGCGCTCGCTCATGCCGAGCCGCGCGGCCCAGTCCTTGTTGTCGAGCCCGAAGTTGGCGGGGTCGGAGACGTCAAAGGCGAGCTCGCGCAGCAGCGGGTCGTCCGGGATCGGCGCGAAGCCCGCGGGCAGCCGCCTCGCGATCGCGAGCTGCTCGATCGCAGCAAGCGCGAGCCGTTCGCAGCGGCTTCCCGGCTTCATCTCGTCGCTGTGGCGCGAGAGGTAGAGCAGGATCTCGAAGGTCATCGCGTTGAGCATGAGGCGCACGGGCGTGCGCGGGAAGGCCCGGCACTGCTCGGGCGAGATCATGAAGTAAAAGGCCTGCGCGTCTCGCCCGAGGAGCCCGTAGTGGCGCACGCCGGGCGGCGTCCACACCGCGCAGCGCATCGGCACCACGTAGCGGTTCGCCTCCGTCTCGAGGCACACCAGGCCCTTGATCGCCACCGCGAACTGGCCGTTCGGGTGCGAGTGGAAGGGCTTCGTGTCTTCCTTCATCGTGTCGCGCGCCACGCCGATCTGCGCGGTGCGCGACGGATCGTCGGGATAGAGGTTGGGACACCATACGACGGGCATCGCCTTGGGCTTCATAGTCAGGTACTCCGTTTTCTTTTCTTTGTGAATGTACGCCTTTTGCAGAAACAGCGGCGGACCGGTCCGAAGAGGGAGCCGGTCCGCCTGAGGGGAAACGCCGTTTCGCGGAGCATTAAGAGTAAACCCTAATGCTCCGCTTTGCCCGCTTAGGGCACCTTGGCCTTGAAGTTATGGCAGTTCTCGCACATGTAAACGCCCTCGGCGTGGCCGCGGTGGCACTCATTGCACTGCAGGCCGACCAAGTGGTTGTAGTGCGGGTTGGGCTTCACGTCCTTCGTCTGCTCGGCCACCTTGTCGAGGCTGCCGTGGCAGGCGTTGCACTGCTCGGTCGTCACCTTCGCGCCCTTGGCGGGCGCGGCAGTGCCGTGGCACTGCTCGCACTTCACGCCGCGCTGCACGTGCCGGTCGGCGAGGAAATCCGCCGCGCTCACGCTCGAGGCGGCAAACACGCCGGCGATGAGGCCGGCCAAGAGAAAGGCTGCTTTGTTGGCTTTCATGGTCAAATCCTCCTTACTTCGCCGCCTTGGCGCGTGCCGTCGCATGGCGGGCCGCCACGCGTCCGAACACCATGCCGCCGCCGAGCTGGTTGCCGCCGATGTCGTCCTGATACCACACGCCGCCCGCAGCGGCGCCCGCTGCGTAGAGGCCCGGGATCGGGCGGTTCTCGGTGTTGACCACGTTGGCGTTCGCGTTGATCTTCGGGCCGCCGAACGTGCTCGCCATGCCGCCCGCCGCGGGCACCATGTAGAACGGTCCCGTCTCGAGCGCATGGGGCGTCTCATAGAGGTACGGCGGGTCGAGCTCGGCCGCCTTGCCGGACTTGACCGCGGCGTTGAATTCCTTCACGGTCTCCTCGAGGTTCTTCGGCGGGATGCCGACGGCCTTGGCGGCCTCGGCGATCGTATCGCCCTTGGCGATCTTGTAGCCGATGCTCTCGAAGCGCTTGATCGTGTTGGTGAGGATGTTGGCGTTCGCGTCCGCATCGGCGCCGATCAGCATGTAGCTCATGTTGTCGGGCGTGCGCTGCGCGATGGCCTTGGCCTTCGGGACCTGCAGCCACGTCTCGGGCACGAAGCGCTTGCCTTGGGTGTTGACCTGGATGCCGTAGCCCGCGTGCATCAGCGGCGAGGGGTTGGCGTGCCCGGTCGGCGTGATCGGGCCGGCGTAGAACTGGTCCATGTTGACGAGCTTCGCGTGCACCTGCTGCGCCATGGTGATGTTCTCGCCCGTGATCCAGGGCGAGCCGCGCACCACGAGGCGCGAGGCCCACGGGCCGATGTACTGGTCGACCATCGCCTGGTTGGCGCCGTAGCCGCCGGTGGTGAGGATGACGCCGCCCTTGGCCATGTAGTCGACGCGGCCCTTCTCGGTGACGCAGGAGACGCCGAGCACGTTGAAGCAGTCGTCGGCGATGAGCTCAACGGCCTTGGTGTTGTAGTGGATCGGAACGTTCTGCTTCGTGAGCGCGGCGAGCAGGCAGCGGATGAGCTGCGAGCCGCCCGTGATGCCCTTGCCCGGGGAGATCAGGCAGCGCGAGAGCTCCGGGGCGGGCAGGTTTTCCCAAAGGTAGAACGGCGTGCCGTGGTCGGCGAGCCAGTCGACGCCCTTGCCGGCCTCTTCGGCGTAGACCCGGATCAGGTCGGGGTCGGAACGGCCGCCCGAGAGCTTCATCATGTCGTTGAAGAAAGCTTCCTTGGTGTCGGGGTGCTTCGTCTGGAAGCGGCTGCCGACGGCGGCGATCCAGCCCGACGAGTAGACGGTGGTGCCGTCGGGGCGCCCCATCTTCTCGAGCAGCACGACCTTGGCGCCCTGCTCGGAGGCCTCGAGGGCGGCGCACATGCCGGCAAAGCCGGCGCCGACCACGACGACGTCCCATTCCTGCTTCTCGCGCTCTTTGCCGGCGGCGCCTTCGGCGGCGGCCGCGGTGCCGGCAGCGGCGGCGCCCACAGCGGCGCCGACGCCTATGAAGCCGGTTTTAAGCAATTCACGGCGTTTCATATATGCGATCTCCTCTTTGGATTCGCCGCTGCGGCCGGGCGGTCAGGATGCCCTTGGTCAGCCGTGCGGCGGGGGTTGCGAATCCGGAAGACTCCCGAACTCTTAAACGGATCTTAAGGGGTATCGAAGCAAGACCGATAGCTCGCGGCGGCCAAAGCATGCGCCGATTCAGCCAAATAATGGAAAACACCTACACTTTGCAACCGTCTGTAATACGGTTGTTTTTGAAAAGCAGCGGCGGCAATTCCCTGCTTTTCGGAGGCCGCCGCGGCGATGCGGCGTTTTTGCGTAAGGGGCGCCCTCTCAGAAGTCCCTGCGGAGCGCCCCGGGCGTCATGCCGAAAACGCGCCGGAAGGCGATGATGAAGGCCGACGAGGTTTCGTAGTGCATTTTGTCGGCCACCTCCTCGACGCTCTTGCCCTGCGCAAGCAGGGTGAGCGCGGGGAGGAACCGGATATGCTGCCGCCAGAGCCGGAAGCTCAGGCCCGTCTCCTGCAGGATGCGCCGCGAGAGCGTGCGCTCGCTCATGCTCAGGCGCTCGGCCCAGGCCTTGTTGTCGAGCGCGTAATTGTCAGGATTGCACATGTCGACGGCGAGCGCCCGCAGCAGCGGATCGTCCGGGATCGGCGCGAAGCCCGCGGGGAGCCGCCTTGCCATCGCGAGCTGCTCGATCGCGACCAGGGCAATGCGCTCGCAGTGGCTCCCGGGCTTCATCTCGCTGTCGTGGTGCGAAAGGTAGAGCAGCATTTCGAAGGTCATCGCGTTGAGCATGAGGCGCACGGGCTCGCTCGGGAACCCCTTGCACTGCTCGGGCGAGATGAGGAAGTAGAAGGCCTGCGCGTCGCGCCCGAGGAGCCCGTAGTGGCGCACGCCGGGCGGCGTCCACACCGCGCAGCGCTTCGGCACCACATAGCGGTTCGTCTCGGTTTCAAGGCACACGAGGCCCTTGATCGCCACCGCGAACTGGCCGTTCGGGTGCGAATGGAAGGGCTTCGTGTTCACTTTCATGGTCTCGCACGCCACGCCGATCTGCGCGGTGCGCGTGGGGTCGTCGGGATCGACGTTGGGACACCATACGACGGGCATTGTCTTGGGCTTCATGTCAGGACCTCCGTCTCGTTACCCTTAATGTACGCTTTTTCGCCTTTCGGATAAACGGCGGCGGACCGATCCGGAAGGGACCGATCCGCTTAGAGGAGAAGATGCCGGCCCCGGGCGGAGCGCCGGAAAGAGGAGATCCCCGGGCGCCCCGCCTGCTGCCGGTTCAGGGCATTGCCGCTCTAGGGCACCTTGGCCTTGAAGTTATGGCAGTTCTCGCACATGTAAACGCCCTCGGCGTGGCCGCGGTGGCACTCGCTGCACTGCAGGCCGACCAGGTGGTTGTAGTGCGGGTTGGGCTTCACGTCCTTCGTCTTCTCGGCCACCTTGTCGAGGCTGCCGTGGCAGGCGTTGCACTGCTCGGTCGTCACCTTGGCGCCCTTGGCGGGCGCCGCGGTGCCGTGGCACTGCTCGCACTTCACGCCGCGCTCAACGTGCCGGTCGGCGAGGAAATCCGCCGCGCTCACGCTCGAGGCGGCAAACACGCCGGCAATGAGGCCGGCCAGCAGGAAAGCTGCTTTGTTTCTCATGGTCAAATCCTCCTTACTTCGCCGCCTTGGCACGCGCCGTCGCATTGCGGGCCGCAATGCGGCCGAACACCATGCCGCCGCCGAGCTGGTTGCCGCCGATGTCGTCCTGGTACCACAGGCCGCCCGCAGCGGCGCCGGCCGCATAGAGGCCGGGGATCGGACGGTTCTCGGTGTTCACGACGTTCGCGTTGACGTCGATCTTCGGGCCGCCGAACGTGCTCGCCATGCCGCCCACGGCCGGGACCAGGTAGAACGGTCCCTTCTCGAGCGCGTGCGGCGTCTTGAAGAGGTACGGCGGATCGAGCTCGGCCGCCTTGCCGGCCTTGACCGCGGCGTTGAATTCCTTCACCGTCTTCTCGAGGTTCTGCGGCGGGATGCCGACGGCCTTGGCGACCTCGGCGACCGTATTGCCCTTCGGGATCTTGTAGCTGAGGCTGTCGAAGCGCTTCAGGGTGTTGGTGAGAATGTTGCCGCTCGCATCGGCGTCCTCGCCGATGAGGATGTAGCTCATGTTGTCGGGCGTGAGCTGGGCGATGGCCTTCGCCTTCGGCACCTGCTGCCAGGACTCGGGCACGAAGCGCTTGCCCTGCGAGTTGACCTGGATGCCGTAGCCCGCGGACATCAGCGGCGACGGATTGGCGTGGCCGGTCGGCGTGATCGGGCCGGCGTAGAACTGATCCATGTTGACGAGCTTCGCGTGCACCTGCTGCGCGAAGAGGATGTTCTCGCCCGTGATCCACGGAGAACCGCGCACCACAAGCCGCGAGGCCCACGGCCCGATGTACTGGTCGACCATCGCCTGGTTGGCGCCGAAGCCGCCCGTGGTGATGATCACGCCGCCCTTGGCCATGTAGTCGACGCGGCCCTTCTCGGTGACGCACGAAATGCCGTAGACGTTGAAGAGGTCGTCGATGATGAGCTCAACGGCCTTGGTGTTGTAGTGGATCGGGACGTTCTTCTTCTGCAACGCGGCGAGCAGGCAGCGGATGAGCTGCGAGCCGCCCGTGATGCCCTTGCCCGGGGAAATCAGGCAGCGCGAGAGCTCCGGCGGCGGCAGGTTCTCCCAGAGGTAGAACGGCGTGCCGTGGTCGGCGAGCCAGTCAACGCCCTTGCCGGCCTCGGCGGCGTAGACGCGGATCAGGTTCGGGTCGGAGCGGCCGCCCGAAATCCTCATCATGTCCTTGAAGAAAGCCTCCGGCGTATCGGGATGGTTCTTCTGGAAGCGGCTGCCGACGGCGGCGATCCAGCCCGACGAATAGACGGTGGCGCCGTCGGGGCGGCCCATCTTCTCGAGCAGCACGACCTTGGCGCCCTGCTCGGCCGCCTCGAGGGCGGCGCACATGCCGGCGAAGCCCGCGCCCACGACGACGACATCCCATTCCTGCTTCTCGTGCTCATGGACGGGCACTTCGGAAGCGGCCGCGGTGCCGGCTGCGGTGCCGGCTGCGGCAGCGCCGACGGCGGCGCCGACGCCCATGAGACCGGTCTTGAGCAAATCACGGCGTTTCATATTGCGATCTCTCCTATCAATCCGCCGCGGCTCGCCCCGGGAGGCCTGCCGGCCCCCGAGCGCTGCGCGGCGCTGTTGGCGGGCCCGATGGTCTTCCGGACCCTTAAGGCGATGGTAAGGATCGGCGGACGAAAGCCGTTAATGCGCAATGGACAACCGATTGTCAGTTTTCGCCAATTAATGGAAATCCCTGAATCACGCCCTTCCCTGCAAAGCGGAGAACGGCCCGGGGGCGCCTGCGGCGCAAAAGCATCATCGGAAATGCGGCGTTTTTGCCGTGATCGGGCGGGAGGCTAAGCGTTATTCCAAGCCGTCCTCCCGCATCGCCCGCCGTACGGTTCCGCAACGGGCGGCTCCTTCCGGCTTAAACGAGATAAGACGTCAGTCGGCCTCTGAATCCAATGGATGATTCCGACATGGCCGCCTTTCAATGCGGCGATGGTCTCAGCCGCCGCTTTTTTCTCTTTTCTGACGGCGGATAAAGCAGTTTCAGCGCTGCGGCTTCCGCTTGGAACGACGCCCGCGTTTTGGCCGCTTTCCTGAGATTCCTGTTCAGGCTTTCAATGGCGCTGGCCGTGTAGATCGGCCGGACTTTTTCCTGTCGTCAGGAAACTGTTTGACCAGAAAGCTCTTTAAAGAAACTTTCGTCTCAATCCCTTTGAAAGTCAGGGTTCTATTCCTAGAAGAGTTCAAGCGCATCGACTTGATCTCCAGCTGGGAGTCTCAATCCCTTTAAAAAATCAGGGTTCTATTCCGAGACAAGGCTCTCCTTGTCATGGATCCTGAACCCATGACGTCTCAATCCCTTTGAAAATCAGGGTTCTATTCCGAGTCCAATCGTGATCTCGAAGAATTTGAAGAAGATTGGAAGTCTCAATCCCTTTGAAATCAGGGTTCTATTCCGAGATCGCTGCTGTTATTGACACAGCTCGCGCTTCTGCAAGGTCTCAATCCCTTTGAAAATCAGGGTTTTATTCCTAGCTAAGTTAGCAAAATCCCGCAGGTTTTGAACCCTTAGGCGGTAAAATAGTTTGTTATAGAAGCAGGGTGTCTGAATATTACGGCACGGAGGAATCGAAATGACAACGTTCCCGCCCAAGGGCTACGAAAAATACGAAAAAATGGTTTGATGCCAAAGACAAGGGTACCGCATTCACCCTGACACTGAAGCCGAGGGCCCCAAAAGAGGCAAAAATCATCTACGAAAAGCTCAAGAAAAGGTACACTGACTGAACTGTCCCCAGTTTGTGAGACAGATTTAACCGACCGCCGAGGCGATCTTAGCTTCTGCCGCTTCCCTGAATTGTTTGGGGGAGCGGTAGTTTAATTTTTCCTGTATGCGTTCCTCATTGTAGTAAACGCAGTAAGCCTTTATTTCCTGCTTGGCTTTCTCAGCGCTCAGCAAATGCTTGTGGCGCATCTTGCTGGGGAGATACATCCACTCCGCCTTTAACGTGCCGTTCCAGCCTTCCATAACGGCATTGTCCCAGCAGTTTCCTCTTCGCGAATAGCTTTGCTTAATGCCGTATTCTGCTGCTCGCTTCCTGAAAGCAGTATTCGTATAAAGAACTCCCTGATCGCTGTGAAGCAGAACGGGACCCTTCACCAGCGCATGAAGTGAATCCAGCGTCTTCATTGCAAGAGCCAAATCCTGGCGTGTGCTCATCTCGCATACAACAACTTCGCGCGTGCACAGGTCCAAGACGGCAGAAACGTACAGCCAGCCTTTGTCCGTAGGGACATAAGTCACGTCAGTCACAAAGACCTTGCGCGGCTCTTTCTGCTCGAATTTGCGGTTGAGCGTGTTTTCGAGAACCGTCCCGTCGGGGAGTTTCCCTTTCTTCAGGCAAACCCTGTAGCTGTTCTTGCGTCGGATTACAGCCTGGAGGTTCATTTCTTTCATGATGCGGGCAACTTGGTTGTGTCCGGGTTTGCGCTCTCCGCCGTCAATGCGAAGCGCCGCTGTCATTCTCCGGGCTCCGTATCGTCCTTCGTGGTGCTCTTGGATAGCCTTGATGCGTTCACCGAGAGCCTGATCTTCAAGCATTCGTTTGCTAGGAACTCGAGTACGTCGGTAATAGGAGCTCCGGCTGGTATGGGTGTAGTCGCAAGATCGGGCAACGGGTACCCCTTTGCGATATGCTGCTGTAATTGCTTCGCAAAATAGGAGATCTTTTTTTTTCTGCCTTCCGTTCCGCCCAAATGCTTATCAACGAGGGTGTAAAGAATTTTGTGGGCGCTCTGAGATAATTACTCAAAAAGGAGCCTCACATGAAGCGCAAACCTGATCCATTTGACAAGTATGCGGAACAGCTGCTGGAAGACATGAAAAAGTCCGGCAGGGAAATCAAATCCTCAGGCGAAGCCGAGGACATCATGGCCCATATGCTGGGCCGGCTGCTGACGAAAATGCTGGATGGCGAAATGACAAACCATCTCGGCTACGGCAAGGGCGAGGCCCGCCTTGGCGACAACGAACGCAACGGCCACAGTTCCAAAACCATGAAATCCCCGAAGGTCGGCAACGTCAAAGTGGATGTGCCCCGGGACCGCAAGGGCCGCTTCCAGCCCAGGATTATTCCCAAGCACAAGCGGAACCTGGAAGGGTTCGACGAAAAGATTCTTGCCCTCTATGCCAGAGGCATGACAGTCCGTGAAATTCAAGGTTTTCTTTATGACGAGTACGGCATGGAAACCAGCGCCGAGTTCATCAGCGACGTGACGGACGCCATACTGCCGGAATTGGAAAAATGGCAGAACCGGCCCTTGAGCCCTGTCTATCCGGTGATTTTCTTTGATGCCATCAGAATAAAAATCCGCGGCGATAACGGCATCGTGACGCCAAGAGCGGTCCATATTGCCCTTGGAATTGACACCGACGGGAAGAAAGACGTCCTCGGAATGTGGATTGCGGAAAACGAAAGTGCCAAATACTGGCTGACGGTCTTCAACGAGCTGAAAAACCGCGGGGTGACCGATGTACTGATCGCCGTGACGGACGGCCTGAAAGGCATGAAGGAAGCCCTTGAAACCGCGTTTCCCAAAACGCTGCTGCAGACCTGCATCATCCACCTGATACGCAACAGCCTGAAGATGGTGAGCTACAAGGATTACAAGGCCGTTACGGCAGCCCTGAAGCCGATCTACAGGGCAGTCAATGCCGAGCAGGCCCGCCGGGCGCTTGACGATTTCAGCAGCTCGGATCTCGGGAAAAAATATCCTTACATTGCCAAGCAGTGGCTTGATGCCTGGGACCGTGTGATTCCCTTCTTTGATTTCTCGCCGAACGTCAGGCGGCTGATCTACACGACCAACGCCATTGAAAGCCTGAACCGGGATCTCAGGAAAGCGGCTAAAACACGGGCGTCGTTTCCAACGGAAACCGCAGCGATGAAACTGCTTTATCTGGCCGTCAGAAAAGTGGAAAAGCGGTGGCTGAGGCCATCGCCGTATTGGAAGGCTGCCATATCGGAATTAGCCATTGAATTCGGCGACCGACTGACACCTTACCTCGATTAAACTGGAAGGAGCCGCCCACAAAATTTTCCACACACTCTTATCAACGGATGCCATAAAACATTCCAGAAGGATCTTCAGCTCTTTTTTCTCTCTGTCAAGCTGTGCTTCTCTGCTGCCGGCTTGGGAAGGACTTTCCTCGCGAAGATCGCATGATTTTTCAGGCATATGCTTGACCTCCCGGTTCTGAGCATGGCGTCCCTTTTTGAGAATTGGGACCCCGTATTTCCCTGCATTTATCACAAATCTTCGCACATCCGCACTGCCCATTCCCATGGCATGAGCCGCTGCCGTGTAGGACATACCGCTCTTGAAAAGTTCAATGGCTTGCCATGCTTCATGTACAGTCCAATGGTGTTGCGAAGCAGTAATCCAGGAAACGTCTCCATGATCGAACATCGCTTGCCATTTCTGCACGAGGCTTGGAGTTAGACCTAAATGGTGAGATATAGACCGAGCACGACTTCCCTGCTTTAGTAACTGCAGAACTTGTTGACGAACATCCGTTGAGATTCTTTTAGCCATAGAAAATCCCCAGAGAGTGTCTCACTTTCTGGGGACAGTTCAGACGCACGCAAAAAGGGGCTTTACATTAAGCGTGATGGAATGCCGGCCGAGGAGCCGGCATTTTCGTCCCGAAGAGCCTCACGAAGCATGGTTTCGGCCGTGCTTTTTTGTTGGGCGGATGTCTGATTTATGTCATCCTTAACATACTTAATAAAATAGCCGGCGGCGTAAAATATCTATTTAAATCAGACCGGGAGCATTGAATGCCAGAAGAACCCTATGTGATGATGGATTTCGGCGGAGGTCCTAAGAAATATCCGTTTTTCCGCATCCTCTATCACATGATGACGGATCAGGTGGACTGGGAATATTTCGACCGCAACCTTAATTGGAAAATGGCTGCTCCCGGCGAACGGGAACGGGTCAAGCGGGAGTATTTCACGGGGCATTCGAAATGGCCCTACATCATCGGCAGCGCCGATGAAAAGCGCAAGGCCTGAGAACAGCTCAGTCCGTTGAAAGCACGGTTTCGGCCGTGCTTTTTTGCTGCCTCCTGCACTCGGGACTTTCACCCGCCGGATCGCGCCCGTGCCGGGCACTCCCGAAAAAAAGGGGACGGCGCGAAACCGTCCCCTGTGAGCGGAAAGATCCGTAATTACTTCCCCGCCATGTGGCAGGCGACGAAGCGAAGCCCCTCGGGGGTCTTCACGGCGCGCATGAGCGGCGCCTCCTTCGAGCACCGCTCGCAGGCCCGCGGGCAGCGCGGGTGGAAGGTGCAGCCGGAGGGCGGGTCCAAGGGGCTCGGCACCTCGCCCGCCACGGGCGTGCGGTGTGCGCGGCCCTTCTCGCCGATGCGCGGGATCGCATCGAGCAGCATGCGCGTATAGGGGTGCAGCGGCTCGGCGAAGAGCGCTTTTTTCTCGGCGATCTCGACGATGCGCCCAAGGTACATCACGCCGATGCGGTCGGCCATGTGGTGCACCACCGCAAGGTTGTGCGAGATGAAGAGATAGGTCATGGCGCGGCGCTGCTGCAGCTCCTTCATGAGGTTGAGGACCTGCGCCTGCACCGAAACGTCAAGGGCCGACGTTGGCTCGTCGCAGATCACGAGCTCGGGCGCGCCCGAGAGCACGCGCGCGATCGAGATCCTCTGGCGCTGGCCGCCCGAGAACTGGTGCGGATATTTGGAAACGGCGTCCGCCGGGAGCCCCACGAGGTCGAGCGCCTCGGCGACGCGCCGCGCGATCTCCGCCTCGCCGAGCTCGGCGTGCTGCACGCGAAGCGGCTCGGCGACGATGTCGCCGATGCGCCAGCGCGGGTTGAGGCTCGCGTAGGGATCCTGGAAGATCATGTTGAGGCGCCGCGTGAGCGCGCGGCTGCGCTTCCCGGAGCTCACGTCCTCCCCGAAGAGCACGAGGCTCCCCGAGGTCGGCGTGTAGAGACCGGCAAGGAGCCTCGCCAGCGTCGACTTGCCGCAGCCCGATTCGCCGACGAGCGCAAACGTCTCGCCGCGGCGCACTTCGAGCGACACGCCGTCGACGGCGCGGAGCACCTTCTTCGGGCGTCCCGTGAGCAGGCCGGCGAGGCCCCCGCCCCCGGCCGGGAAATGCTTGGAAAGGTTCTTGGCGACGACGATCGCCTCGCTGTCGTTCTTCACTGCGGCTTCTCCTTGCTCTCAAAGCGCGGCACGTAGGTGACGAGCGTGTCGGGCACGGGGCCGCCCGAGGCCGAGGCCTTCCAGCAGGCGGCCGAGCACGAGCCGAGGTCCCGGAGCGGCGGGCGCTCGCGGCGGCACTTCTCGACGGCCGCGCGGCAGCGCGGGTGGAAGGGGCAGCCTTCGGGAATGGCGTTCAGGGGCGGCATGCTCCCTTCGATCTGCTCGAGCCATTCGGAGGGCGACGCGATGTCGGGGATCGAGCCCATGAGGCCCTTGGTGTAGGGGTGCTGCGGGCGCGTCACGACGGCTTCGACGCCGCCGATCTCGACGAGCTGCCCCGCGTAGATCACGGCCACGCGGTCGGCCGTCTCGGCGATCACGCCCATGTCGTGCGTGATGAGCATCACGGCGCTGCCGCGCTCGCGCGCGAGCTTTTTCAAGAGCGCAATGATCTGGCTCTGGATCGAGACGTCGAGCGCCGTCGTCGGCTCGTCGGCGATGATGAGCTCCGGGTCGGCGCACAGAGCGAGCGCAATCACCGCCCTCTGGCGCATGCCGCCCGAGAACTGGTGCGGATAGTCGCTGAAGCGCTCCTCGGGCGACGGGATGCCCGTTTCGGCCAGGAGCGCCACGGCCTTTTTCCTCGCCGCCTCGCGCCCGAGCTCGGGGCGGTGCGTGAGGATCGTCTCGACGATCTGGTCGCCCACCTTCATGAGGGGGTCGAGGCTCGTCAAAGGATCCTGGAAGATCGCGCCGATGCGCGCGCCGCGCAGCCTGCGGCGCTCCTTTTCGCCGAGCGTATCGATGCGCTCGCCGTCGAGCAGGATCTCCCCGCCCGCTACGCGCGCGCTCGGCGGCAGCAGGCCGATCACGGCGCTGCCCGTCATCGACTTGCCCGCGCCCGACTCGCCCACCATGCCGAGGATCTCGCCCTTTTCGATCGTGAGCGACACCCCGTCCAAGGCGGTGAGCACGCCGTGCCGGGTCGTGATCTCGACCCTCAGGTCCTTCACTTCGAGGACCGGCGCCTTCGCTTTTCTTTCTTCGCCCTGCATCGCTTAGGCCTCCAGCTTCGAGTCGAGCGCGTCGCGCAGCCAGTCGCCGAGCAGATTCACGGCCACGACGAGCGCGATGAGCACAGCGCCCGGGAAGATCGTCATCCACCACTCGCCCGAGAACAGGTAGTCGTTGCCGATGCGGATGAGCGTCCCTAAGGACGGCGTCGTCGGCGGCACGCCGACGCCGAGGAACGAGAGCGTCGCCTCGGTCATCACGGCCATGGCGACGTGGATCGTGCCGAGCACGAGCACGGGCCCGAGGACGTTCGGGAGGATGTGCCGGAACATCAGCGTGAAGCGGCTCGCGCCGACGATGCGCGCGGCGAGCACGTATTCCTTGTCCTTTTCGACCAGGGTCTGCGCGCGCACCGTGCGCGCGTACTTGACCCAGCCGGAGAGCGTGATCGAGAAGATCAGCACGAAGTACGCGAGCCCCGGCCCGCCGTCGGTCTTCATCACGGCGTGCAGGATGCCGTCGGTGAGCAAGGCGACGAGGATCGCCGGGAACGAGAGCATCACGTCGCAGACGCGCATGAGGAAGGCGTCGATCCAGCCGCCCGCGCAGCCCGAGAAGAGCCCGACCACGACGCCGAGCACGATCGAGAGCGCGACCGAGGTGAGGCCGATCACGAGCGAGAGCCGAAGCCCATAGAGCATGGCCGAGAGGAGGTCGCGGCCCTGGTCGTCGGTGCCGAGCAGGTACTTGGCCGATCCCCCTTCCTGCCACGAGGGCGGCAGGCTCGCGTCCGCGATGTCGAGGCTTGCGAGGTCAAACGGGTTCTGCGGCGCGATGAGCGGCGCGGCGAACGCCGCGGCGATCATGAGCACGAGCAGCGCGAGCGAGAAGACGGCCGTCTTCGAGTGCGAGAACGACCAGAAGAAGTCGCTATCGAGGAAGCGCCTCAGCGCGCCCTGCGGCGCCGCGGCGGCAACAGCTTCAGCCATGCGCTCAGTCCCTCGCGTCGAGATAGGCGAGCCGCTCCTCGACGAGCCTCACGAAGATGCTCGCCGCGCCGGCGATCGCCTTGTCGTTGAAATTGAAGCCCGGGCTGTGCGCGTAGGCGCTGTGCTCGGCGTCGCCCATGCCGACGCGGAAGAACGCGCCGGGCTTTTCCTTCAGGTAGAAGCTGAAGTCCTCCGCGCCCATCGAGGGCTCGCGGTCGACGCAGTTTTCCTTGCCGGCGTAGGCCTCGGCGATGCGCCGCACGAAGGCCGTCTGCTCGGGCGGGTTGACGAGCGGCGCGTACATGCGCGTGTAGTCGAGCGCGATGCGGCAGAGCGTGGACTTCGAAAGGCCTTCGCAGATCTCGCCCATGCGCCGCTCGATCGTGTCCTCGTCCTCGGCCCAGGCGCAGCGCGTCGTGCCGTCGAGGCGCACCGACTCGGGCACCACGGACTGGCCGACGGGGTCGCCGCCGTGGATCGAGCCCACGGCCACGACCGCGGGGTGCATCGGGTCGACCGAGCGGCTCACCACGGTCTGCAGCGCGAGGACGAGCTCGGCCGAGGCGACCACCGGGTCGATGCAGCGGTGCGGCCGCGAGCCGTGCCCGCCCTTGCCGGTCACCGTGATCGTGAACTTCGCCGCGGCCGCGTTGCAGGGCCCGACCGTGAAGCCGAACTTGCCGAGCGGCAGCTCCGTGCCGCCGTGCGCGCCGTAGACCTCGTCGATCTGCCAGCGCGTGAAAAGGCCGTCGCGGATCATCTCGCGCGCGCCCGCGTAGCCCTCTTCGCCCGGCTGGATGATGATCACCGCATTGCCCTTGAAGCGGCGCGTGCGGCAGAGCGCCGCGGCCGCCGTGAGCGCCCAGGCGACGTGGCCGTCGTGGCCGCAGGCGTGCATGCGCCCCGGCGTCTGCGAGGCGTAAGCGACGCCCGTCTTCTCGACGAGCGGCAGCGCGTCCATGTCGGCGCGCAGCGCCACGGCGTGGCGGCCCGGCTTGCCGCGGATCACGGCGACGACGCCGGTGCGGCCGACGCCCTCGGTCACCGAGTCGCAGCCCATCTCGCGGAGCGCCTTGGCGGCCAGGGCCGCCGTGCGGTGCTCCTCGAAGCCGAGCTCGGGATGCGCGTGGATGTCGTGCCGCAGCGCGATCATTCGGTCGAGCACCGCCGCCACCTCGGGCAGCGGTTCGTTCATCTTTTCAAAAAGCTTTTTTTCTTCGGACATTGTCTAGCCCCGCTTTAAACGGAGGCGCGGATCGATCAGCATGTAGAGCAGATCCACGCAGAAATTGATTACGACGAACACCAGCGCGATGAGGCAAAGGTAGGCCGAGAGCACCGGGATGTCCGCAAACTGCACCGCCTGCAGGAAAAGGAGCCCCATGCCGGGCCACTGGAACACCGTCTCGGTCACGATCGAGAAGGCGATGATCCCGCCCAGCTGCAGGCCCGTCACGGTGATGACGGGCAAGAGCGTGTTTTTGAGCGCATGGCGGAAATAAAGCGCGCGGTCGGAGAGGCCCCTTGCGCGGCAGAACTTGATGAAGTCGCTCCGCAGCACCTCGACCATCTCGGAGCGCACGAGGCGCATGACGAGCGCGATCTGGAAGACCGCGAGCGTCGTCGCGGGGAGGATGAGGTGCTTCAGGCCGTCCGCGGTGAGGAGCCCCGTGCTCCAGAATCCGATCTTCACCGTCTCGCCGCGGCCGAAGGCGGGCAGCCACCCGAGCCAGACCGAAAAGACGAGGATCAGCAGGATGCCGATCAGGAAGGTCGGGAGCGAGATGCCGATGAGCGACGCGCCCATGAGCCACGAGGCGCGCCTCTGGCCCGCGTGCACGGCGGCGTAGACGCCCGCCGGCACGCCGATCAGCGTCGCGAGCACGACGGCGGCGATCGCGAGCTCGAGCGTCGCCGGAAGCCTCTCGGCGATGAGCGAGCTCACGGGCACGGCCTGCCGCAGCGACAGGCCGAAATCGCCGTGCAGCGCGTTCACGAGGAAGCGCTCGAACTGCACCCACGCGGGCTGGTCGAGCCCGAGGGCGGCGGTGAGCGCCTCGCGGTCGGCAGGCGTGGCGTCCTGCGGCAGCATCTGCGCGACCGGATCGCCCACGAACTGGAAGAGCGCGAACGAAATCAGGGCGACCGCCAGCATGACGGCGGCCGCCTGCAGCACGCGGCGGATGACGAAGGAAAGCATCGTTGCCGGCGCGCCTTACTTAACCACAACCCATTCGGCGGTCAGGCGGTTGTCGGGGCGGAAGACCGCCTGCACGTTGCTGCGCATGGCCCAGGGAATGGTCTGCTGCTGCAGGGGCACGTGGTAGACGTTCTCCTTCTCGATCGCCATGCCCTCTTCGAGGAGCTTGGTGCGCTTGGCGCTGTCCTCCTCGCGGGTGGCCTCCTCAACGATGCGGTCGATCTCCTTGTCGGAGGCGCGGCCGATGTTGCTGATGCCCATGCCGGTCTTCTTGTCGAAGGTGGCCGTGAGCGGCTTCAGGTAGAAGAGGCCGTCGAACGTCGCGCCGCCCGCCCAGCCGACGAGCGCCGCGGAGATGTCAAACGACAGGATCTTCGGGAAGTACTGCGCGCGCGGCATGGCGTTGACGTCGACCTTGACGCCCGCCTTGGCCCACATGCCGGCCAGCGCCTTGCAGATGTTCTCGTCGTTGAGCCAGCGGTTGTTCGGGCAGTCGAGCGTGAACCCGAAGCCCTGCGGGTAGCCCGCCTCGGTGAGGAGCGCCTTGGCGCGCGCGAGGTCGTACTTCGGCGGCTCGGCGTTCACGGCCGTCCAGCCGGTGACGCCCTTCGGCACGATCGTGCCCGAGGCGACGGCCGCGCCGCGCATCACGCCGCGCACCATGCCGTCGCGGTTCACCGCGAGCGAAAGGGCCTGGCGCACGCGCTTGTCCTTGAAGGGGTTGACCTTCATCGGGTTGCCCTGCGCGTCGCGCACGTAGGGCGAGGCGTCGCGGTACTCGTCGAACGCGATCATCATCATGCGCGTCTCGGGGCCCTGCTCGACCTTGATGCCAGGCGACTTCTTAAGGCGCGCGAGGTCCTGCGTGGCCGCGTCGAGCACGAACTGCACCTGGCCCGAGAGCAGCGCCGCGGTGCGCGTCGCCGCCGACTTGATCGGCATGTAGGTGAGCTCCGTCACGTTGCCGACGCGGTTTTTCTGATCCCACCAGTCCTCGTTGGCGACGAAGACGGTCTTGACGTCTTCCTGGCGGCTCTTGAGCTTGAAGGGGCCCGTGCCGTTGGCGTGGCGGGCCTGGTAGGCCTCCTGGTGGCCGATGAAGTCCTGCGGCTCGAGGGCGCCGTGCTTCTCGGCCCACGACTTGTTCATGATCATGAGCGAGGTGAGCTCGGCGATGATGACGGGCGAGCCGTTGACGGTCTTCAAGAGCACCTCGTAGTCGCCCTTCTTCTCGGCGCCGAGGATGCCCGTCGCGGAGCTGCGGAACTGGCTCTTCGGGCTCAGCGCGCGGTTGATCGAGAAGACGACGTCGTCCGCGGTGAGCGTCTCGCCCTCGTGGAACTTGACGCCGCGGCGGATTTCAAAGAGGAAGCCCTCGGGCACGCGCTTCCAGCTCGTCGCGAGGCAGGGCTCGATCTCAAGCTTCGGATTGCGGCGGACCAGGCCTTCGTAGACTTCGTTGACGGCGGTCGAGTTGAGGCTTTCGTTCTGCGCGTGAATGTCAAAGGTGAGAATATCGCCCGCGCTCGACCAGACGAACGGCACGGCTCCGGCGGCGGAAGCGCCCATGGCGCAGACAATCGCGGCGGCAAGTCGGATGCGGTTCATATCTTTGTCTCCTTAAAGCTATGCGTGGGATAGGGAATAGGTCAGATTAATTAGACCATTATTGCGCAGCGGCCCGCTCCGGGCACTCCGCGCTTACTTCCGTTTCTGCCTAGAGATGCTGATTCAGTTCGAAAAACCTGCTCCGCCAAGCGTCCCGCGGGCAAAAGGTCACGGCGTCCGGAGCCTCTCCCTACAATGCCCAAAAGACGTTTTTTACCCGGAGGCCTTCCGTGCGCGCTGCCGTTCTGCTCTCTTTTCTCCTCTCGTTTTCGCTGGCCGCGGGCGCCGCGAGCTTCGACTGCTCGAAGGCGCGCTCCTATTCGGAAAAGCTGATCTGCTCGGACCCCGAGCTCTCGAAGCTCGACGAGGACCTCGGCACGGTCTACCGCGCCGCGAAGGGAAGGACCGGCAACTCGAAGGAATTCCGCGCCTTCGCCAAGGAGAACTGGCTTAAGCGCGAGGCCTGCCGCACGCCCGAGTGCGTGAGGACGTGGTTCTTCAACTCGCGCGTCACCTACAAGGTCATCGCCTGCGGCGACCCGCAGGAAGTGCTCGGCCCGTCGTTCGGCGCTCCCGGGCGCGCCCCCGCCGCGGCTTCGCAGCGGGGCGAGGAAGTCGCGCAGAGCATCGTCGACGAGACGCTGCGGCAGCGCGCGGAAAAAGCGGCCGCCGCCAAGCCCGCCGTTTCGCCCTGCTCGTTCGAAGACTCGCTGGTGCGGCCCGACTGCCGCCCGCAGCGCGGCATGCTCTACCGCCTTAACGGCGCGCTCACCGTGATCCAGAGCATCAGGGGCGGCGTTCTCGCCGTCTATCCGAAGCTTTCGAAGAACGCGTTTTTCATCCTCACGCAGGAGGAGTACGCCGACTTCGACTTCATCAAGCCCGCCTTCCTCAGGTTTTCGGGCTTTTTCACCTACCAAACGGTCAAGGGCGAGACGGTCAAGGTGCGCCGCTACGAAGCGGTGAACGAACCGTAAGCCGCCGGGTTCCCGAGCCCGGGACAGGCAAGAAAAAACCGCAGAACGACAAAATCGCTCTGCGGCTTTCTTTTATGTGCGCGGCTTTAAAGCCGCGCCCGCGAAACGGTATGAGTGCGGGGCTGTCGGCAGATCAGGCGGTCAGCTTGGCTTTCACCAGAGCGCTCACCTTGCCCATATTCGCGCGGCCGGTCACCTTCGGCTTCACGATCGCCATGACTTTGCCCATGGCGGCCATGCCCGAGACGCCGACCGACTTCACGGCCTCGTCAACGATCTTCTCGATCTCCTCCTCGGAAAGTTCCTTGGGGAGGTACTTCTGAAGAACCTTGATTTCGGCGGCTTCCGCATCAGCCAGGTCCTTGCGTCCGCCTGCGGTGTACTGCGCAACGGAGTCTTCGCGCTGTTTGATCATCTTGGCAATCACAGCGAGGACGACGGCATCATCGGCTTGGATCTGTTCGTCAACCTCACGCTGCCGGATTGCGGCAAGGAGCAAACGAATCGTGCCAAGACTTGCCGTGTCATGCGCGCGCATGGCGGTCTTCATATCTTCGCGGATCGTGTCCTTAATCATCACCATCCTTCGTGAGGGTAAATTTGTGAATTCTTTGCGTTTGCCGGGGCCGCTCAGCGGTCCTGCGGCAGGCTCAGCCTGAAAGAGATCAGTAGAGCTTCTTCGGCAGCATCATGCTGCGCAGGCGCTTGTAGTGACGCTTGATGGCCGCAGCCTTCTTGCGCTTGCGCTCAGCCGTGGGCTTCTCATAGAACTCGCGGGCGCGGAGCTCGGTGAGCAGGCCGGACTTTTCGATGGTGCGCTTGAAGCGGCGGAGGGCCACTTCAAACGGTTCGTTCTCTTTAACGCGGATAGTGGGCATTAGGTAACCTAACCTCAGTGTTTAGTGGTGACCCGGAAACAGTCTTATAAGCCGCCTCTCCCGTTCCGGGCCGAGGGAGAACGGCCGAAAAATTTTCCGCACGCGCCCTTTTTGAGAAGGGGCACTATGCGAAGTCCGTAATTTTGACACAAAACGGGTGAGGATTTCAAACGGAAGCTAGGAATTTCTCGTAAAATTTGCGCACTATGCTAGTTCTAGGTATCGAATCCTCCTGCGACGAGACGGGAGCGGCCCTCATATCCGACAAAGAGGGGCTGCTCGCCGACGCGCTGCACACGCAGATTGACATGCACCGCGCTTACGGCGGCGTGGTTCCCGAGCTCGCGAGCCGCGACCACATCCGCCGCTGCATCGCGCTGATCGACGAGGTGCTCGAAAAGGCGGGCAAGAAGCGCTCCGACATCGACGCGATCGCCGTCACCGAGGGCCCCGGCCTCGCCGGTGCGCTGCTCGTGGGCGCGAGCGTCGCGCACGCCATCGGCTGGGCGCTCGGCGTCCCCGTGCTCGGCGTGCATCATCTCGAAGGGCACCTGCTCGCGGCGAGGCTTTCGACGCCCGCGCCGCAGTTCCCGTTCATCGCGCTGCTCGTCTCGGGCGGCCACACGCAGTTCATGAAGGTGGAGCGCTTCGGCTCCTACGAGCTGCTCGGCGAAACGCTCGACGATGCGGCGGGCGAGGCGTTCGACAAGTGCGCCCAGCTTCTCGGCCTGCCCTACCCGGGCGGCCCCGCCGTTTCGGCGCTCGCCGAAAAAGGCACGCCCGGCGCCATCGAGCTCGCGCGCCCCATGATGCACGCGCCCAACCTCAACATGAGCTTCTCCGGCCTCAAGACCTCGGTGCTCACGGCCGTGCAGAGCGCGCCCGACCCGAAGAACGAAAAATTCCGCGCCGACCTCGCGCGCGCCTTCGTCGAGTCGGTGACCGACGTGCTTTCCGCGAAACTCATCCGCGCCATGAAGACGACGGGCCTCAAGAACGTCGTCGTGGCGGGCGGCGTTTCCGCGAACAAGCAGCTTCGCGAGCGCCTCACCAAGGAAGTGACGCGCCGCCGCGGCAAGATTTTCTTCCCGCCCCTGCGGCTCTCCACCGACAACGGCGCCATGATCGCCGTGGCCGGGCTCGCCAGGCTTCAGAGCATGAAGCCCGAGGAGATCGAAGCGCTGCGCGGCAAGAAAGCCTTCAGCGTCAAGCCGCGCTGGGCGCTGCAGAGCATCTGAGAGAAGACGCTCCGCTCTATATAAATGGATGGGCGCCGCCCTTCGGGGTCGGCGCCCTTTCGTTTAACTTGAAAGCTTACGGCCTCATTCCTTCTCGTTGGCCACGTCGACCGGAATGGCGCCGAGCTGCTCGGTGAGCACCTTCGGATCGATCCCCACCTGATAACCGCGGCGGCCGCCGTTAATAAAGATCTTGTCGAAGTCGAGAATCGTCTTCTGCACGTAGATCGGCATCTTCTTTCGCGTTCCGAACGGGCTCGTGCCGCCCACCATGTAGCCGGAGTTGCGCTGCGCCTGCTCGACCTCGCAGGGCGACACGCGCTTGACGCCGATCTGCCGGGCGAGGTTCTTCGTCGAGATGTCGCAGTCGCCGTGCATCAGCACGACGAGCGGCTTGGCGTTCTCGTCTTCCATGATGATCGTCTTCACGACGCGGTGCGGATCGATGCCGCATTCCTTGGCCGCCTGCAGGGCGCCGCCGTGCGGCGTGTACTCGTAGGAGCGCTCCTCGAAAGGAACTTTGTGCTGTTTAAGCCACTGCGTGGCGGGAGTGAGACTCTGATGTTTTTCTTTGCTCATGTCTTCTGCTTTATAGAGTTTCCGGGCCGAAGCCTTGCGTCCGGCCGGGGTTTTGATTATGGCCTCTCCGCACCGGAGGGGAACGCCCTTCTTTGATCCGAAACAGGCTCATGACGCATCTTCACTGCTTTTTCAGTGATGCGCCGCAAGATCGCTCTCCCAGAGGCCTTTCGGCATAGGGAAGGCGACGTTTTCCTCCGTCCCCGGGAGCGTCTGCGGGCTCTCGGCGCCGAACTCGTCGTGCAGGAAGCGAAGCACGCCCTGCACCAGGGACTCCGGAGCGGAGGCGCCCGCCGTGATGCCGACGCTCTCGACGCCCTCGAACCACGCCTTGTCGATGTGCTCGGCCGTGTCGATGAGATAGGCCCTGGCGCCCTCGCGCTCGGCCACCTCGCGCAGGCGATTGGAATTGGAACTCGTCTCGGAGCCGATCACCAGGACGAGGCCGACGCCGGCCCGCGCCATTTTCTTCACGGCCTCCTGGCGGTTCGTGGTCGCGTAGCAGATGTCCTGGCGCTTGGGCTCGCGGATGCGCGGATAGCGCCGCTTGAGGGCTTCGATCACGGACTTGCTGTCGTCGGCGCTCATCGTCGTCTGGGTGACGTAGGCGAGGTTTTCGCCCTCGCCTTCAAAAGGCAGGGCCGCCACGTCGGACGGGCGCTGAACGAGCACGATGCCGTCCTCGACCTGGCCCATCGTGCCTTCGACCTCGGGATGCCCCGCGTGCCCGATCATGATCAGGTTCTTGCCTTCGCCGCGCATGCGCACCACCTCGCGGTGCACCTTGGTGACGAGCGGGCACGTGGCGTCGAAAACGCGCAGCCCCCTTCGCGCGGCCTCGTCGCTCACGGCCTTCGGCACGCCGTGGGCCGAAAAAACGACGGTCGAGCCTTCGGGGACTTCCGAGAGGCTGTCGACGAACACCGCGCCGCGGCTTCTTAACCCCTCGACGACGGTGCGGTTGTGAACGATCTCGTGGCGCACGTAGATCGGCGCGCCGTAAATTTCGAGCGCGCGCGCGACGATCGTGATCGCCCGGGTCACGCCGGCGCAGAATCCCCGCGGCTGCGCGAGAAGAACCTTCATTATCAGTCTCCAAAAGCTAGCGTCTTTGCCGAGTCTAAAGATTTTTGACCGTAACGGCACACAGAACGGGAAAAAACGTTTAGAATGCGCTCCGCGCTGAAATTTGTGCGCTGCCCGACTCCCTGTACTGACATGCGGGGCAGTCCTCCCCCTGCGAGCTGTCGCAGGAAGCGGTGGCGGCCCATTCTATAGAAGCGTATAATCTCAGTTTTCTGCGCTCGCGTGGCTCGCCGAAAGGATCAGAGTCTGCGAGACGTTTTATCTTTTTTGACTGGAGTTGAAGATGGCACGAGTGTGTCAAGTCACCGGTAAGGCGCCGATGGTCGGCCATCGAGTCTCGCACGCGAACAATAAAACCAAGCGTCGCTTTATGCCCAACCTGCAGTATCGCCGTTTCTGGGTTGAGAGCGAAAATCGCTGGGTTCGTCTTCGTCTGACGACGGCTGGCCTTCGTACGGTTGATAAGATTGGTATTGATGCGGTTCTGGCGGATCTCCGCGCCCGCGGCGAAATCTAATAGGAGTTCACCATGGCAAAAGGCGCTCGTGAAAAGATCAAGCTGGAGTCGACGGCCGGTACCGGTCATTTCTATACGACCACCAAGAACAAGAAGACCACGTCTGGCAAGCTTGAAATGATGAAGTACGATCCGGTGGCGCGCAAGCACGTTGCCTACAAGGAAACGAAGCTTCGCTAATCAGCCCTGCTTCACGTACTTTCAAAAAGCCCGATGCTTTCAAAGCGTCGGGCTTTTTGCTGTCCGGTGTATGGCAATTCCGGATGGCGGCAGCCCTCCTCCCCGCAGCATAATCCGGCTGTCTGCATGCAATAAGGAGCAGGGGAATGACCGAGAGGAAGAATTGGACGGAAGACGAGCTGACGCTTGCCTTGGCTCTTTACCTGCGCACGCCTTACGCCAGAATCTCACCGAAGAATCCCGAAATCGCCGATCTCGCCGATGCGCTTAGGCGCACTCCCGGCTCCGTCTCCTTCAAGCTGGGCAACTTCGCAAGCCTAGATCGGCGCGTTGCAGAATCCGGGCGCCGGGGTTTCGCCAACGTTGGGCACCTCGATCGGGAAATCTGGAACAAATACATCGGTGCCAGCTACTCCCACTCCCTTACTGAACTCATCGCTGCCGCAGGGGAAGCCGCACACCGTTGCGACGTACCGTTCAATGTAGTCATACCTGATGACAGCCCCGATATACCGAGCAAACCGAGAGTTGTAAACGGCTCAGAAGTTCCTACCGAAATAATCGTTGAGCGCCGTGAGCGTCTCTTCCAAAATTTCTATAGAAGCACCGTAATGCAGCGTTATGGCAGCGAATGCCTTGTAACGGGACTTCGATGCGGATCCCTTCTGGAAGTCGCCCATATTGTTGGGTGGAGTGAAGACGCCTCCCTTCGGCTCGTTCCGGCCAATGGTCTAACGCTCAATCCTTTGATTCACCGTGCTTACGACGCCAATCTGCTTGGTATCGATCCCTCAATGATCATTCATGTCTCCAAAGAACTTCTCGACAGAACCCCGAAGGGTGACCTGAAGCTTTTGTTTGAGCACATAGACGGCAAGCCTTTGCGAGAGCCCGCTCACTCTAATGCGAGACCCGATCCAAGTTTTCTTGAAAGACATTACGAGGGTTATCAGAAAGGTGAAATAAGAATTTAACCCCCTTTGTTTCTCAACTTCGATTCAAATCATTGAGAGGTCTGCTTTCGTTCCCTATCTCCTTGAATACAAAAGTTTAAAAAAATGTATCTGTCAAGGGGAATACATCTATAGGCGGACGCTTATCCGAAACATAAAATCGGGAATAGGAGATCCCGCCAATTTTTGCCCACGGGAATGAAATGAGGAGATAACTATGACAAATCGCCGCAATTTTCTTAAAGGTGCTTTGACAGGAGCTGTTGCTTCTGCGGTCGCCCCGGCATTCGCTGCTGCGCCAGAGGTCCAGGCCGGGCTTCCTAAGAAATGGGACATTACGACCGACGTTGCCGTGATCGGCTTCGGCGGCGCCGGCGCCACCACGGCCATCTGCGCCGCTCAGAACGGCGCGAATGTCGTGATACTTGAAAAGAATCCTCAGGACCGTCACATCAACAACACGCGCATGAGCGGCGGCATTTTCCACTGCCCGTTCAAGGACGGCGACAAGAAAGCGCTTGAACAGTACGCGCAGGCCATGTTCTCGGGCGAAAACATTCCTTGGAAGCTCGAAGGCGAAATTCCCCAGTACTCCAAGGGACTCGCAAAGATTTGGGCCGAACTGACCCCGACCAACCTGGAATTCATGCAGAGCCTCGACCCCGCCTTCATCGGCGGCACGCAGCCGGGCTTCAACAAAGCCGCCTTCCCCAATTTCCCGGGCGCCAAGGAGTGCAAGTACAACGCTTACCGCTCCACGTACCAAAAGAGGATGAAGAACTTCAACCAGCCGAGCTTCCACAGCCCGAAAGAGGAAACGAGCTCCGGCGAAGCCTTCTGGCGCTGCCTTGAAGAAGGCGTGAAGAAGCAGGGCAAGAAGATTCAGATCCTGTGGCAGACGCCAGCCTATCAAGTGTTCAAGAATGCGAAGGGCGAAGTCGTCGGCGTCGCCGGCAAGGACAAGAACGGCAAGCGCGTCACCGTGCGCGCCCTCAAGGCCGTCGTCATCTGCTCGGGCGGCTACGAGTATTCGCCCGCGATGCGTCAGGCCTTCCTCGAAGGCCCGGGCATCAAGGGCTGGGCCTTCTACGGCACGACGTCCAACACCGGTGACGGCATCGCCATGGGCATGGCAGTCGGCGCGGGCCTCGAGAAAGTCGGCAAGTCGGCCGCCCGCATGATTATCCCGACGCTGAAGACTTACAACGGCATGCGCATCGGCACGATCACCCCAGCCGTCGGCTCGGCTCACTCGATCGTGGTCGACAACTACGGCACGCGCTATGCGGCCGAGACGAAGATCACCGACAATCCGTCCCGCTACTTCTTCTACAAGGAAGCGGTCAAGTTCGACATTTCCAAGCTCGAATATCCGCGCACGCCTTCGTGGATGATTTTCGACGAGACGCTGCGCACCTCCAAGCCGCTCGCCGCCCTCGGCATCTCCGTCGTGGGCTACGGCCTTGCGGAATGGGACCAGAAGAACGAGAAGGCCATCAAGGACGGCCTCATCCTCAAGGCCGACTCTCTTGAAGAGCTCGCCGAGAAGATCAAGAAGCAGCCGGACAACAAGGGCCGCATGGACAAGGATCGCCTGATCGCTTCCGTGAAACGCTTCAATGAGCTCTGCGACAAGAAGCACGACGACGATTTCGAGCGCCGCGCCAATACGCTCGGCAAGATTGAGACCGGCCCGTTCTACGCGGTGCAGCTGGTCGCCGGCGGCCCGAACACCAAGGGCGGCCTGCTCGCCAACGAAGACCGCGCCGTCCTCACCTGGGAAGGCAAGCCGATTCCTCACCTCTATGCCGTCGGCGAGATCGACTCGGTGCAGAAGTTCGTCTATCAGGGCGGCGGCAACCTCACGGAATGCCTCGTCTACGGACGTCACACCGGCGCCCTGGTGGCGAAGCTTCCCAACACTGAAATCTGAGGCTGACGCCGGCAGCCCCGGCTGAAGCACCCGATCGGCCGGCTGCGGGCAGGATCCGCAGCCGGCCAATTCTTAAGGGGAAAACCATGCAAAAGCTTTTGTTCGCCGCCGTCCTGAGCGCATTCTGCGGCATCGCCCTGGCGGCCGAAGGCGCCACCGGCGGCCCTTTCCTCGCCGACCGGCACGTCGCCAAGGGCGTCAAGTGCGAGGCCTGCCACACGCCGGACCACAAGATCAAGCAGCAGGGCGACTACGAGATCTGCGTCTCCTGCCACGGCGACTACGACGCCATGATCAAGAAGACCGAGGGGCGCTACGAGGTCAACCCGCACGCGCAGCACGAGGGCGCGCTCCCCTGCACGGAATGCCACAAGGGCCACAAGAAATCCGTGAACTACTGCGGCCAGTGCCACAGCTACGAATATAACGTGCCTTGAGTTCCAAAAAACGGCTGATGTTAGGAAAACAGCCAAAACGTACGTTATAAGCTAAGGCCTGATTTCCGCATTTTGCCGAAATCAGGCCTCTTTTTTCTATTTTCAGGCACTCCTAAGCAATTGAGACGCATCAATTTGCCTAGACCGCTCTGCGGCCTATTTTCTTTGCCGGACATTCATCGTCCTGCACAAAGGAGTACCCGCAATGACCAAACTTTCAAAACGCACTTTCCTGAAAACTGCGGTGGCCTCGGCCTTTGGCTTCCCCGCCGTCAGCGCGATCGCTAAGTCTTTCGAACCGTCGATGAAATGGGACCGAGAAACCGATGTCCTCGTCGTCGGCTTCGGCGGTGCAGGCGCCTGCGCCGCGATAACCGCCCATGACAGCGGAGCGAAAGTGCTCATCGTGGAGAAGATGGCGGAAGCCGGCGGCAACACGGCCGTTTCCGCCGGCGGTTTCATGATCCCTGACGATGCCGCGAAAGCCTATGAATATCTCCGCGGCACTTACCAGTTTGTCGATTCCGATTTCGACGAAGCCCTGCTTCGCACGTTCTGCGAAGAAAACAAAAAAACCAAGGAATTCTTGAAATCGCTCGATCCCGACATCAAGATGTTCGTTTACGGCTACGCCGGCTTCAAGAATCTGCCGGGACACGAAACGATCAAGCGCTACCGTGTCAAGGCCAAGCCGGACGCCAAGCGCAGGGGCGGCGGCGACAGCCTGTTTTCCGTGCTGAAGAACGCCGTTGAAAAGCGCGGCATCCCCGTCCTGCTGAATTCCCCGTGCGTCTCGCTCATCCGCCGCAACGACGAGGTGATCGGCGCCACCGTCAGGAACAACGGCAAGGAGATCAACATCTGCGCCCGCAAGGGCGTGGTGCTCGCCTGCGGCGGCTACGAATTCGACAGACAAAGCCTGCAGAACTTCACGCTCGGCACCCACATCGGCGCCATCGGCAACCCTGGCAACACCGGCGACGGGCTGCGCCTTGCCCAGTCGATGGGGGCGCGCATCTGGCACATGTCCGGCTATTCCGCCTTCCTCGGCGTCAAGTACCCGGGCTTCAAGACCTCCGTGTCCTGCTCCGTCCGCGGCCCCTCCTGGATCTGGGTCGACCAGCACGGCAAGCGCTTCTCCAATGAGAAGATCGACGGGCACTGCCAGCTCTACGTCGCCCAGGCGCTCGACGCCATCAACCACTGCTACCCGCGCATTCCCTGCTATCTGGTCTTTGACGACAAAGCACTCAAGGCCGGTCCGCTGGACAGTTCCCTCGGGTCGGGCTATGCCATCAACCGCGAGCACCACCGCTGGTCCAAGGATCTCGCGCACGAAGTGGAGCTCGGCATCGTCAAGAAAGCCGACACGATTGAGGAACTCGCCAAGCAAATCGGCGTCCCCGCCGAGAATCTTTCCGCCACCGTCAAGCGCTGGAACAGCGACGTGAAGGCCGGCAAGGATACGGAATTCGGCCGGCCGATCAAGACCAAGGCAAAGAGCTATGCCTGGGACGGCGCGGAGATTTCCGCACCCATCGAAACGGCCCCGTTCTATGCGGTGACGCTCTACCCCACTCTGGTCAACACCCAGGGCGGTCCGAAGAAGAACGAGCGCGGCCAGGTGATGGACGCTTTGGACAAGCCCATTCCCCGTCTCTACGCCGCCGGCGAGCTCGGCTCCATGTGGGGCGCTCTGTACCAGGGCGCCTGCAACAATGCCGAGTCCCTGGTGTTCGGCCGCATCACCGGCCGTGAAGTGGCCAAGGAATCGGCCTGGCACTGAAAAATTTTTCAGCCTATGACCTAAGGAGCCGAATCGCGCTGAGCCTTCGGCCCCGAACGCAATCGGCCTCCGATTCTCGAATAAAGAATCGGAGGCCGGTTTTTCAGGGTTTCGGGTTCGGCTGATTCGCCTCAGCCGGATGCAGCCGCTATCAGTCCCTCTGCAGCACCGCCGCAAAGAAGCCGTCGGTGTTGTCGATGTGCGGCAGCATCTCGAAGTAGTCGCCGAAGCGCTCGGCGTGGCGCGGATCGAGCGCGATCTTCTGCTGCGCGAGCACTTCGGAGGCGGGCACGAGGTGCCACTCGGGATGGGCGGCGAGGAACGCCTCGACGACGTCCTGGTCCTCGCGCTTTAAGAGCGAGCAGGTCGCGTAGACGAGCCTGCCGCCCGACTTCACGAGCTTGGCGGCCTGCTCGAGCACGCTCTTCTGGATCGCGTTGATGCGATCGAGCTCCTCGGGCGAAAGGCGCCACTTGAGGTCGGGATTGCGGCGGAACGTGCCCGTTCCCGTACAGGGCGCATCGACGAGCACGCGGTCGAACTTGCCGTAAAGGCGCTTGACGCGGTCGTCCTTTTCGCTCCGGATGGCGATCGGGTGCACGTTGGTGAGGCCCGCGCGGCGCATGCGGGGCGTGAGGCCCTGGAGGCGCTTCGCGTTGACGTCGAACGCATAAAGGCTGCCCGTCGAGCGCATGAGCGCGCCGAGCGCGAGCGTCTTGCCGCCGGCGCCGGCGCAGAAATCGCACACCATCTCGCGGCGCCGCGGCGTAAGGAGCCGCGCGATGAGCTGGCTGCCCTCGTCCTGGACGTCGACCTTGCCTTCCTGGTAAATCGGCCAGCGCGTGAGGCCGGGCTTCGTCGCCAGCCGCACGCCGTCGGGGCTGTAGGGCGTCGGGAACGCGACGACGCCGCTCGCCTTGAGCTCGTCGAGGACCTCTTCGCGCGTGGCCTTGAGCGTATTGACGCGAAGGTCGAGCGGCGCGCTCTCGAGGAGCGCCCCGAAGAGCTGCTCGGCGTCGGGGTACTGCGCGACGATGAGGTCGTAGAGCCACTGCGGCATCTCCGCGCGGATGTGCGCGGGGGCCTTCGAGACGTCGGCGGCGAGGATGTTCTTGAGCGGGCCCTCTTCCGAGCCGACGGCCGCGGGCGGCAGCGACTCGATGCCGTGCTGCCGCGCGAGGACGGCGAGCGCGGCGAGCTTCGGGGCGCGCTCGGGGCGCACCGGGCGCATCGCCCAGCGCAGCGACCCGTAGCGCCGCAGCGCCTCGTAGATCGCCTCGGCGATCAGCGACCGGTCGCGCGAGCCGAGCTTCGGGTTGCTCCTGAAAAAGAGCTTCATGAGCACGTCGGCCGGTCCGTCGAGCTTGAGGATGACGGCGAGCGCGCGCGTGAGCTCGTTCACGATGAGCGTCGTGATGCGCACTTCGCCCGGCCGGCGCGGGGCCATGCGCTTTTCGGGCGTCTGCTCGCCCTTCTCGTAGCCGCCTCTCTCGCGCGCTTCGGCGCGGCGGCGCTTGTCGGCCGCCCGCTGGCGCTCGGTGCGGCGGGGTTCCTCGCCGCGGCGCGGGCGGCTCGTCTTGACGGCCGCGAAGGCGCGGCGCTTGGGATGCTTCGTTTCTGGCATGGCTTTCTCTGAATAAAACGGGAAGCGCAGCATTTCCTGCGCTTCCCATCGAAAAATCAACGCAATCCTTAAAGGTTCAAAGCCCGTTCACGGCGAGCTCGCGCGCCGTCGCGTCGTCCATCACGGCGCGGCCGTTCTCGAGCCGCACGCGGCCTTCGATCACGGCGCGCACGCAGCGCGGGTAAAGGATGTGCTCGTACTTGAGCCCGCGGTGCGCTAGCGTGTCGGCGTCGTCGCTCGGCAGCACCGGCACGACCGCCTGGCCGATGATCGCGCCGCCGTCGAGCACGGCGCTCACGAAGTGCACGGTCGAGCCGTGCACGCGGCAGCCCGCGTCAATGGCGCGCTGGTGCGTGTTGAGGCCCGGGAACAGCGGCAGCAGCGCCGGGTGGATGTTGAGGATCCGCCCTTCGAAGTGCGAGACGAACGAGGGCGTGAGCACGCGCATGAAGCCCGCGAGCACGACGAGCGAGGGCTCGTAGCGCATCACAGCCTCGAGGAGCTTCTCTTCGAAGGCTTCGCGCGTCGCGAAGGCCTTGTGGTCGATCGCCTCGGCCGGGATGCCCTCGCGGCGGGCGATGTCGAGCCCGGCCGCGGCGGGACGGTTGGAAATCACGGCGGCGATGCGGGCGCCGCAGGTCTCTTCCCAGCGCTCCTCGCGGCTTGCGCGAAGGATCGCCTCGAAGTTGCTGCCCCGTCCGGAAATGAGGATTACGATATTCTGCATAGTGCGTCAATTCTAAACTAAAGAGGCCCCCGTCCCTAGGGGACAGGGGGCATTTTTTCGTATAATCGGGAATCTTTCCCCTAGACGTTGAACAGCCGAACCACCATGCATGTTTTCCGCGGTCTGCCTGACCCTCTCGTGAGACGCCCGTCCGCCGTCGCCATCGGCAATTTCGACGGCGTTCACCTCGGGCACCAGAGCCTGCTCGAGTACGTGCGCGCGTCGGCCGCCGAGCGCGGCCTCGTGCCCTCGGTGGTGACCTTCGAGCCGCACCCCAAGGAGATGTTCTCCCGCGGGACCGAGATCCGCCGCATCTCCACGCTTTATGACAAGGTGATGCGCATCCTCGACTGCGGCATCGACCGCATCTACATCGTGCCGTTCCACCGCCGCTTCGCATCGCTCACGGCCGAGGAGTTCGTCAAGCACTTCCTGATCGAAGGACTCGAGACCTGCTGGCTCTGCGTGGGCGAGGACTTCCGCTTCGGCAGCGACCGCCGCGGCGACGTCGAGCTCCTGGGCAAGCTCGCCAAGCAGCACGCCTTCGAGCTCTGCGTCGCGCCCACCTATCTCTACAAGGACCGGCGCGTCAGCTCGACGCGCATCCGCGAAGCGCTCGCCGCGGGCGACCTCTACAGCACCGCCGTGATGCTCGGCCACCCCTACACCATGACGGGGCGCGTCATCCACGGCGCGGAGCTTGGGCGCACGATCGGCTTCCCGACGCTCAACCTCGCGCCGATCCCGCCGGGGAGCAGGGCCCGTCCCGCGATCGACGGCGTCTTCGCCGCCCGCATCCAGGGCCTCGGGCCCGCCGTGCAGAACGGCGTCGCCTCGCTCGGCGTGAAGCCGACCGTGGCCTCGGACGGCCGCTGGCTGCTCGAGACGCACGTCTTCGACTGGCACGGCTCGGCCTACGGCCGCATCGTGCGCGTCGAGCTCGTCGAGCGCCTGAGGGGAGAAAAGAAATTCAGCGGCCTTGAAGATCTCAAGGCCGCCATCGCCGCCGACGCGGAGCACGCGCGCCGGATACTCGGCTTCCCGCCGAAGGATGCCGCCAGGCTTTGAAAGAAAACGCGTGCTGACAAACCTGAAGAGCCCGAGGGGGCCAGGAGTTAACAAGATGGCCAAAGACGCCGCTACGCAAGATTCAAAGAAATACCCGCTCAACCTGCCGGACACGCCGTTCCCGATGCGCGGGAACCTCGCCAAGCGCGAGCCCGGCTGGATCGACCAGTGGGAAAAGAAGCACATTTTCCAGCGCATCATCGATGCGCGCCGCGATGCCAAGAAATTCGTTCTGCATGACGGCCCTCCCTACGCCAACGGCGCCATTCACCTCGGCCACGCCCTGAACAAGATCATTAAGGACATCATCAACAAGGAAAAGACCCTTGAGGGCTACCAGACGCCCTACGTGCCCGGCTGGGACTGCCACGGCATGCCGATTGAGGTCCAGATCGAGAAGATGCACGGCAAGGGCCTGCCGGTCGCCAAGATGCAGAGCCTGGCGCGCGCCTACGCCATGGAGCAGAGCAAGCTGCAGATGGCCGACTTCAAGCGCCTCGGCGTGCTCGGCTTCTGGGACAACCCGTACCGCACGATGAACTTCTCGAACGAGGCCGCGGAAATCCGCGCCTTGATCAAGGTGATCCGCGGCGGCTACGTCTACCGCGGCCTGAAGCCCGTGAACTGGTGCTTCGACTGCCAGAGCGCCCTTGCGGAAGCCGAAGTCGAGTACAAGGACATCGTGAGCCCCGAGATCGACGTCGCCTTCGAGCTCGCGCCCGAGGACAAGGAAAAGTGCGAGGGCGTCTTCGGCAAGAAGTTCGAGAAGCCCTGCTACGTCGTCATTTGGACGACGACCCCCTGGACCATGCCCGCCAACCAGGCGCTTAACGTCAACCCGGCCCTCACCTACGGCCTCTACGACTGCGGCTCGAAGTACCTCATCCTCGCCACGGACCTCGCCCAGGCGGCGCTCAAGCGCTACGGCCTCGAAGGCACCGAGGTTGCGAAGGTCGGCGGCGAGAAGCTCGAGCTCCTTCGCTTCCGCCATCCGCTCTGGAACGCCGACAAGGGCTACCGGCGCACCGCGCCCGTCTACCTCGCCGACTACGTCGACGCCTCCGCCGGCACGGGCATCGTGCATTCGGCCCCGGCCTACGGCGTGGAGGACTTCAACTCCTGCAAGAAGTACGGCATGACCGACGACCAGATCCTGAACCCCGTGCAGGGCGACGGCACCTACGCCGGGTGGCTCCCGCTCTTCGGCGGCATGAACATCTGGAAGGCGCAGGACAAGGTCTGCGAGGCGCTCGCCTCGACGGGCTCGCTCCTTGCGCACGGCACGATCAAGCACAGCTACATGCACTGCTGGCGCCACAAGACGCCGCTCATCTACCGCGCCACCAAGCAGTGGTTCATCCGCATGGACGCGCCCACCGAAGAGACGAAGGGCGTGCTCGGCATCCCCGCCTCGAAGAAGACGCTGCGCGAAGCCGCGCTCGAAGGCGTGCGCGCGACGAAGTTCTATCCGTCCTGGGGCATCAACCGCCTCTACTCGATGATCGAGAACCGTCCCGACTGGTGCATTTCGCGCCAGCGCAACTGGGGCGTGCCGCTGCCCTTCTTCATGCATAAGGAAACGGGCGAGCTGCATCCGAAGACGCTCGAGATCATGGAAAAGGTCGCCGACCTCGTCGAAAAGCACGGCATCGAGGTCTGGGCGAGCTGCAAGCCCGAGGACTTCATGCCCGCCGAAGAAGCGAAGGACTACGTGCGCTCGACCGACGTGCTCGACGTGTGGTTCGACTCCGGCGTGACGCACTGGACGGTGCTCCGCGGCAGCCACAAGGACGTCGCGCAGTGGCCGGCCGACCTTTACCTCGAAGGCAGCGACCAGCACCGCGGCTGGTTCCACTCCTCGCTCTTGACCGGCATCATGCTCGACGGGCGCCCGCCTTACGACATGCTGCTCACGCACGGCTTCACGGTCGACCAGAACGGCGAGAAGATGTCGAAGTCGAAGGGCAACATCGTCCGCCCGCAGGAGATTTCCGACAAGTACGGCGCCGAGATCCTGCGCCTCTGGGTCGCCTCGACCGACTACACGGGCGAGATGGCCCTCGGGCCCGTCATTCTGAAGCGCGTCGTCGAGAGCTACCGCCGCATCCGCAACACGCTCCGCTTCCTCCTTGCCAACACGTCGGACTTCGACATCAAGAAGGACGCCGTGCCGGTCGCCGACATGCTCGAGCTCGACCGCTGGGCGCTCGCGCGCACCGAAGAGTTCCGCCGCTCGGTGATGGCGAGCTACAAGGAGTTCGACTTCCACAGCGTCGTCGCGCAGCTGCAGACCTTCGCCTCGAACGACCTGGGCGGCTTCTACCTTGACGTGCTCAAGGACCGCCTCTACACGACGAAGCCCGATTCCAAGGCCCGCCGCTCCGCGCAGACCGCGCTCTGGCACATCACCACCTGCGTGCTCAAGCTCATGGCCCCGATCCTTTCGTTCACGGCCGAGGAGGCCTTCGCGATCTTCTCGCCCAACGAGAGCGAGACGATCTTCACGGAGGTCTTCGGCCCGCTGCCCGAAGTGCCGGACGCCAAGGCGCTGCTCGAGAAGTGGAACGCTATCCTCAAGGTCCGCAACGATGTGCTCAAGGCCGTCGAGGACCTGCGCGCCACGGGCGCGATCGGCTCCTCGCTGCAGGCCAACGTCGTGATCGAGGCCGCGCCCGACGTGTTCGACGCGCTGCGCTCCTTGGGCGACGAGCTGCGCTTCGTGATGATCGTCTCCTCGCTCATCCTCAAGAAGGGCGAAGGCGCCGTCACGAAGGTGACCGCAACGGCGAGCACCGAGAAGAAGTGCGCCCGCTGCTGGCACTACGTCGCCGGCGTCGGCAGCGACCCGGCGCACCCGGACCTCTGCCCGCGCTGCGTCGCGAACCTCTTCGGCGAAGGCGAAAAGCGCCTCTTCGCCTGAGGGACGCCTGAAGCATGGCCGCCAAAGCCAAAGCGGGCGGAGCCGCCTTCTGGCTCTGGATCCTTTTCGGCACCGCGGTGCTGATCGCCGACCAGGTGATCAAGCACTTCGCCGACAGGCTCCTGGAGCCGGGGGCGGCCTATCCGGTCACGGGGTTCTTCAACCTCGCGCTCGCGCACAACCGCGGCGCCGCCTTCTCGTTCCTCGCGGGAGCGGGCGGATGGCAGCGCTGGGCGCTCGCGGCGCTCGCGCTCGCGGTGACGGCGGGACTCCTCGTGATGCTCTACCGCAATGCCTCGAAGAAGCTCTTCAGCCTCTCGGTGACGCTCATCGTCGCCGGCGCCTTGGGCAACATGCTCGACCGCGCGCTCTGGGGCTACGTGATCGACTTCATCGACCTCCACGCCGCAGGCTGGCACTGGCCGGCCTTCAACATCGCCGACATCGCGATCTGCGCGGGCGCGGCGGGGCTGGTGATCGACGAACTGATCGGCACCTCGAAGCGCTGACGGCGGCCCGCCGAAGGCTTTCGGCCGAAACAAAAGCACAAAGGCTTCGCTTCTCCGAACGGGAAGCGAAGCCTTTTTCTTTGGGCGCCGGACTCGCCGGCCCCAGCGCAGCACGGCCGGCCTCTTATTCCCGCCCGGCCTTGCCGAGGGTGCAAAGGATTCTGCGGGGCCCTGAGACAGTTGCTCATAAAAGACCCCTTCATTTAGAATGCCAGGCAAGGATTGCCAACCGAAGCCTTCACTCTCCTATCTCACGCCTAGAAAGGGACAATCATGGGCTTTTTCAAAACTCTGCTCAAATCCTTTTCCTCCGACCAGTACCGCCGCAATCCGGCGGGCACGGCGCTCAGCCCGCTTGAGCGGACAGCGCTCAGCCTCGGTGCGATCAATGCCGAGCAAACCATGTCTTTCTGCGACACGCTCAGCACCGGCATCGACCCCGAAGAGCTTAAGGAAAAACTCAACGATTACTTCGGTGTCAGCGATCGCGACAGCTGCATCGATCTCCTGCACTGGCTTGTCGAGACCGGACACGGCTCGTTCTACTTGCTGCTGAAAGATCATGCGGCAAGCGGCGGCGCTGTGCCCCTCGATGCGGAAGGGCTCCCTGAAGAAGCGGTCGAAAAGCTCAGGGAGTACGCAAAGAATCTGAACGACACCTCGGAGATCCTCAAGGAGGACGGCTGGATTAAAGGCCCCGAAACCTTTGCAAAGATGGACATTCGCGCCTGGGACTTCGGCCGGGCCGTCATGGTCGCCCGCTCAGCCTGCGACTGCGGGTACCTTTCTGAGGAGGAAGCGTGGTCATTGATCATGGCGCTCCACGAGAACGCGGTCAAAAACTTCGCAGACTGGCGTCAGTTTGCCACGAGCTACATGGTCGGACGGGCCATGTGGGGAGGCGACGACATGATGCTCTCCGGACTCAGTCTCATCGCGCAGGACCTCTTGAAAGATGCAGAAAGTCCGTGGGTCGAACTGCCTCTCAAATGATCTTTTGAGGATGCCGGAAATATCGTGTCCAAGAGGCATGCTCCGGGCAGCTGCCTCCTGAATCCCGTCATCCCGGAGCGAGCGGCTGCATAACCCCCGCTCCGTCACAGCTCGAGCTGCATGAAAATGGCGTCGGGCGCCGGGTTTGCGTTGTATTTCGCGATGCGCCGGAATCCCAGCTTTTCATAAAGATGCACGGCGCCTTTCATGAACGGGAAGGTGTCGAGCCGCATGTACTTGTAGCCGATCTTTCGCGCGTCCTCGATCACCCTGCTGCAGAGCAGACGGCTGAAGCCGCGGCCGCGGTATTCCGGCCTCACGTAGAGCCTTTTGATTTCGCAGTAATCGTCGTCGCTGCGCGTGAGGGCAACGCACCCGGCCGTGCTGCCGTCGACCCGCAGGAGGTACATCCGTCCGCCGGGAGGGCCGTATTTCTTATCGGCGTGCGCGAGCTCGTCGTCGAGATTCTGGGAGGACAGCGTGCCGGCGACGGAGGCGTCCTGGCCTCGGATCGCATCCGTGTATTCCTTCACCAGTGTGATTAAGTCCTTGATATTTTCCTCAGCAGGGACAATTTCAACCATCTTGTCGGCTCCTTTTCATTGATTCCGACTATAGCAAATCCCCCGCCGGCATCGCCTCGCCTTCGGCCGCGCACCGCAGTAACGGAGCCGCGCAAGCGCCCCGGCCGGCTTCTCAAAAAAGCGCCGGGATGCTAACCTGCGCGCAGCAGCATGCGCCGAGTTTTTCCAAGGAATATCGGCGCAGGGCGGAATAACGGATTCCTAAACTTCGGAGCCACTTCAAAATGACAGTCAGGACCGTGCTCGCGGCTTTGCTCATGCTCTCTATCGGCTGCGGCACCGCGAACGCCGAATTCAGGGACATCACCGTCGACGGGCAGACGATTACGAAAGCAGCCCAGGAGCGCCTCGCCCGGGAGGCCGTCAGGGTGAGCGGGAATCCGCAGGCGCCGGAGCGGCCGGGTTTCGAAGACGACATCCGCCGGCTCGCCGTTGAGCGCGCCGTGCTCGCCAACGCCGCCCGCCGGCAGGGCCTCGACAGGGAGGCAGAGGTGCAGGAAGAAATCCGCAGGAAGGTGAACAAGAAGACCGACGGGCCGGAAGAAATCCGCGACAAGGTCGAAACGATCCTCGCCAACCGCGCGGTGAACGCCTATGCCAGCGCCCATCCGGTCACCGAAGCCGAGGCCAAAGCCGAATACGAGAGGCGCAGGGCCGCGTCCCGAGCGACGGAAGTGCAGGTCGACCACATCCTCGTGACGAGCAGGGAAGAGGCCGAGAAGATCATCGCCGAGCTCGAGAAAGGCGCCGATTTCGGCAGGCTCGCCAAGGAGAAGTCGCTCGACCGCGCGTCCGCCGGGGACGGCGGCACCATTTCCTGGCGGCCGGCCGACGACTTCACGCCCGAGCTCGCCGAGGCCGTCAAGGGTCTGAAGAAGGGAGAGCTCTGCCGGAAGCCGGTCCCCTCGCCCGCGGGCTTCCACGTCGTGAAGCTCGCTGATACGAGGGCCGCGAAGTTCCCGTCCTTCGACGAAACGGAGGCCGCCATCATGATCGGCCTGCTCCGGGAGCGCGTGAGCGCCTGGGTGAACGGCGAAGTCGCCAAGGCCAAGGTCGTGCAGTAAGCCTGCCCGGGAATACCCCTGATACAGCAAACCCGCGCGTTCGGGAAAGAACCGCGCGGTTTTGCTTTTCGGCCTCCGCTTCCCTTTTCGGCAAAGGTCCTTCGGAGGCGCTCCGGCCTTTTTCACGGCGCTGAGGCGTCTGCGAGGTTCGCGAAGGACTTGAAAACAGACTTTGGAAGTACCTTCTACGAAATCCGAACTAGGTTCAAGCCACCCCTTCTGCGCATGCCCCTTCCGCTTTTTCCCGGGCAGCGCGGCTGATACAATCGACCGCATCGAAATCCTTGATTTACAGGCAACAGGAAGCGCCCGGCCGCCATGCGGCGCCGCAAATCATGCGAATCTGAAGACAGGGCCGTTCTCACGCCTTCTGCCGCAGGAAGCAAGGATGAAGGCCGGCCCGCCGTTTAAAGGCAGCAGCCGGAAGGAAGGCTCGGATTATGGCTGAAAGCACCCGGAGCATTCGGGAAAGGAAAAAAGCACTCCGCAGGGAGATGATCGCCCGGTCGCTGGCCCTGCCGGAGGAATACCGGGAAAGGGCGGACTTGCTGATCATAAGGAGCCTGCTGAGGCTTCCGGAGTACCGGAAAGCGAAAACCGTCTTCTGCTTTGTCGGGATCGAGCATGAAATCAACACGAGGCCGTTCCTGCAGCAGGTGCTCGACAGCGGCAGACGCCTGGCGGTCCCGCTCTGCACCGGCAAAGGGATCATGGAAGGGCGGCAGATTGCGTCGCTCGAGGAATTGAAGCGGGGCTACTGCGGGCTCTTCGAACCCGACCGAAGCGCCCCGAAAGTTCCGATGAAAAGCGTTGATTTCGCCGTTATAGCCTGCGTGACCGCGGACCGCCGGGGGAACCGCCTGGGGCACGGCGGGGGCTACCACGATATTCTTTTCAACCGGTATCCGGAAATTCCCGCTGCGATTGTCTGCAGGGAAAGGATCATTGCCGATGACATCCCGCTGGAGCCGTTTGACCACCGGTTCCCCGTGACGGTGACGGAAGCCGGCATTTGGAGGAATCAGGCGGGCTCAGCCGAATGAATTCGAAAGCCTGAACCAAGCAAACAAGGAATACTTTGGAGGTGCGCTCAGAATGAACCGAGGACAAAGGCCGAAAATCAAGATAACCGTGACGGACCGCCGCGGAAAAAAGGGCTGCCATCGCGGGCACAGGATCGGGCAGTGCTTTGATTTTGACACGCAGCGCGGAGAAATCTGCCCGATGGCAATGCACTGCGGATTTCCGTACATCGACATCCTCCGCTACGGCGGCCGGTTGCCGGGACAGCCGGAAGGCACGGCCGAATTCTGCTGCTCGGACGCCGACGTCATCATGGTGTTCAAGGCGGAAATCACAGAGTGATTCCGCGGGCATAAAGAAAGGGATGCCGCCCGAAGTCCGGTCTCGCAGGACTTCGGCGGCATCCCTTGGTCATTTTTCTCACGCCCGGCCCTCACCGGGCAACGGCGAAGGATTCTTCGGAAGCGCTCAGGCCTTCTTCACGCCGTTGAGGCGCTT
The DNA here is from genome assembly GCA_047777475.1 of Burkholderia sp. GTDB lineage: Bacteria > Pseudomonadota > Gammaproteobacteria > Burkholderiales > Burkholderiaceae_F > Sutterella. Next base: position 79,808 of record JBKEET010000001.1, on the reverse strand, counting down.
GGCGAGGTTCACGAACACGCCGAAGCCGACCGGCATCGAGACGGTGTCCTGAATCTCGAAGTCGGAGCGGTGATGACCGTGGTGGTTGCACCCGAAGAGGAAGTAGCCGCCGCGGCCGCCGTGCTCGACGACGCGGCGGATCAGCATCGTGCAGTCCTCGGAGCCCGCGGGCTTCGTGTCGACGAAGACGCGCTTCACGCCTTCGGTCTCCTCGGCCGCGGCGCGGATCACTTGGTCGAGCTCGGGATTGTCGATGAGCGTCGTCGCCTCGCCCGCCTTCTCGATCCAGCCCTTGACGTCATAGGCGCGTGCGGCGCCTTCGACGATGCGGCGCACGTTCTCGGCCATGTACTCGTTGATCTCGCCCGTCTCGCCCCTCACCTCGGTCTGCATGAAGGCGTGCACCGGGGTGACGTTGCGGCCTTCGCCCGCGACGAGGCGCCCGACGGAGACGCGCGTGGCGCCCTCGCCGTGGCGCGGGATGCCCTGCATCATCATCGCCGTGGCGCAGGCGGCCATGAGCGCGCTGCGGCCCTTCTCGGGGTCGGAGCCCGCGTGCGAGGGCACGCCCTCGAAATGAATGTCGATCTTGGTGCTCGCCATGAAGCCGGCGGCCATGATGCCCACTTCGCCGAGCTTCGCGGCGGTGCCGACGTGCGCGCCGATCAGCTGGTCGACGTCGTCGACGATGCCCGAGGCGGCCATCGCGGCGGCGCCGCGCACGCCCTCCTCGGCGGGCTGGAAGATGAGCTTAATCGTGCCGCAGAGCTCGTCCTTGTGCTTGGAGAGCCAGCGCGCCACGGCAAGCATGACGGAGGTGTGCGAGTCGTGGCCGCAGGCGTGCATCAGGCCGGGGCGGCAGCTCGCAAAGCCCTCGGCCGCCGGGACGTGGCTCTTGTCGGTGCTCTCTTCGACGAGCACGCAGTCCATGTCGCACCGGAACGCCGTGACGGGGCCGGGGCGGCCCGTCTTCAGCACCGCGACGACGCCCGTGTAGCCTTCGGTCGCGTCGATCAGCGACTGCGGCACGCCGTGCTCGAGGGCGCGCGCGATCGCCTTCTTCACGAGCTCGGGGTCGCGGCCCATGACGGCGTCGGGATTGACGACCTGCTTGCCGAGGAGGATCTCGAAGCACCCGAGGCCCTTCAGGCGCTCGACGACGAGCGCCTCCGTCTCGAACTCCGTCCAGCCCTCCTCGGGGCGTCGGTGCAGCCTGCGGCGCGTCGCGATCATCTCGTCGAATATGGCTTTTTCCATGTCTCTGCTCTCCTTTCGGTTCAAAAATTGAGCGCCCCTTTGCCGTCGGCGGGTCGGGCCGCGGATGCGGGGGCGCAGCGGTTCCTTATAGGTTAGCGCGGCAAAGCGCCGCGCAGTGCTTCGATCGTAACTCTGCCGACAGACTTTTGCCCCTACAATAAGGGCATCTCTGACACCCGGGACACCGTTCGCCATGCTCAAAAACCGCCGAATCACGCTTGCCGTCACGGGCGGCATCGCCGCCTACAAGACCTGCGAGCTCGTGCGCGGCCTCATCCGCGCGGGCGCCGACGTGCGCTGCGCGATGAGCGCCAAGTCCTGCGAGTTCGTGGGGCCGCTCACTTTCGAGGCGCTCACGGGACACCCCGTGGCCGCCGAAGGACGCCCTTACGCGGAAAGCGCGATGGCGCACATCGACCTCACGCGCGGCGCGGACCTCCTCGTCGTGATGCCCGCCACCGCCAACGTCATCGCGAAGGCCGCCTGCGGCATCGCCGACGAGCTCATCTCGAGCACGATCCTCGCGCGCCGCTGCCCTGTGGTCTTCGTGCCCGCGATGAACTGCCATATGTGGAACAACCCGGCCACGCAGCGCAACGTCGCGCAGCTCAAGGCCGACGGCGCCTTCTTCATCGGGCCCGCCGAGGGCGCGCAGGCATGCGGCGACACGGGCGCGGGGCGCATGACCGAGCCCGAGGACGTGCTTGACCTCTTGGACGGCATCTTCACGCCGAAGTGCCTTGCGGGGCGGCGTGTCATCGTGACGGCGGGCCCCACCTACGAACGCATCGACGACGTGCGCGGCATCACGAACCGCAGCTCCGGCCGCCAGGGCTTCGCCGTGGCGCGCGCGGCGCGCGACGCGGGCGCCGACGTGACGCTCGTAGCCGGCCCCTGCGCGCTTCGCACGCCTGCGGGCGTGCGCCGCATCGACGTCGTATCCGCCGTCGAGATGGGCGCGCAGGTGAAGGACGTGCTCGAGCGCGAGGGCGGCGCCGACCTCTTCGTCGGCGTCGCGGCCGTGGCCGACTGGCGCGTCGCCAACGCGAAGGCGGGCAAGATCAAGAAAGGCGAAGGCACGCTCGAGGGGCTGCGCTTCGAAGAGAACCCCGACATCCTCGCCTCCGTCGCCCGCCGCGGCGACGTCAAGGTGAGCGTGGGCTTCGCGGCGGAAGCCGGGAAGCTCGAAACCGCGGCGCGCGACAAGTGCGTCGCCAAGGGTGCCGACATGATCGTCGGCAACATCGCCTCGGCCGCGCTCGGGAGCGACACCAACACCGTGCTCTTCGTCACGCCCAAGGGGTGCGACGCCTGCGGGCCGGCCCCGAAGAGCGAGGTCGCCCGCGAGATCATCGTGCGCGCCGCGCGGCTTATCGAAGAAAAAGAAACCCAAGAAGGAAAACACTGATGAAAATCGATCTCAAGGTGATCGACCCGCGCATGCGGGAGTACCTCCCCTCCTACGCCACCGCGGGCGCCGCGGGCCTCGACCTGAGGGCCCTGCTCGACGAACCCTTCACGCTCGCGCCGGGCGAAACGAAGATGATCCGCACGGGCCTCGCGATCCATATCGGCGACCCGCGCTACGCGGCGCTCGTGCTGCCGCGCTCGGGCCTCGGCGCCAAGAAGGGCATCGTGCTCGGCAACCTCGTGGGCCTCGTCGACAGCGACTACCAGGGCGAGATGATGATTGCGCTCTGGAACCGCTCGGACAAGCCCTTCACCGTGGAACCGTTCGAGCGTCTGGCGCAGATGATGATCGTGCCCGTGATGCAGGCCGAGTTCAACATCGTCGACGAGTTCGCCGCCTCCGAGCGCGGCGAGGGCGGCTTCGGCTCGACGGGCCTCAAGTAAGCCTTTTCTCAATCCGCCAAAAAAGGAAGCCCGGCCTTTTCGGCCGGGCTTCATGCGTTTCTGGGCAGCGCTCTTTTGCTGCTCTCCGGGCTTTAGCCGGGGAAAATCAACAGCTTTGCTTGAGTATTGATTTTATTCGACAATCTTTCCGGACCTGTCAATGCAGTACCAATGGTCACTTTCCCAATAGTGATATTCTCCGTTGGATCCGGGAACCTCTTTCTGAACGCCTGTATCGGTCACTTTGGCCCGGCCGTTTTCAAACGGCATGCCAAAAGCAAACGTCGGCTTAATGACCACCTCACCCTTGGCGTTCACATATCCAATGCGCCCGTTCTCGTCAACAATACGGCTCATGCCCTCTCTGACGGGATCGGGCCCGTTGTCGAAAAAATAGGGCTTGTACTGCGGAGCGGCCGCCAAGGCAGCACCCGTAATCATCAGCGTGCAGACTGCAGCGAGTATCGGTCCGGCCATCCGGTGTCCTCCTCAATAGACCGTGCAAGACATATCGCGAGTGCGCAGGGTTCGCGTCACAACCATAGGCTGCAGGGCTTGCGGAACCCGCGTCAACGCAGGGGATCCTGCGCTGGATGTCCCTGTTCTCACGGGAACTTTTTCACTTTAAACAGATTGCAAAACCGTCAAAAATGCCGGTACGCCAATCCCAGGACAGCCAATAAACCGCCGCACAGGAAAGTGATAAATCGCTCGGATTTATATCCGGCTTCGTGCGTTCCGGAGCGGCGCTTTCCTTACTGCGCTTCGTCTTCCTCATCGTCCTCTTCGTCGCCGCCGAAGAGGATTTCGTCGAGCTCCCGATGCCTTTCGAGCGTGAGGCCCGCCTTCTGGTCGCGCCCGAGCGCGGTGCCGGGATCCATCGTGAACGCCGGGCGGCGCTCGCCCGAGAAAACGATGCGCACCTTCGCGCCCAGCGCATCTTCGTAGCCCGGGATATCGTTCGCGAGCCGCCCCTCGCCCGCGAGGCGCGAGGCCCCTTCGGTGCGGAACGCCTCGAGGTAGGCATCGTGCAGCGCCCGGTTCACCTCGGCCCAGCAGCCCCAGGTGAACGACGCCCCCGGCTCCTTGCCGCGCGCCCAGGCAAGCGGCACTTCCACGACGCCGAAGACGTAATAGTGCCCGTCCATGCGCGCGAAGTCGGCGCAGGTCACCGCGCCCCGGCGGTACCGATCGGTCGCCTCGAGCGACCAGATCTCGTCGGGCAGCTTCATTTGGATATCACGGCAGAGTTCGCTCGGCTCAGTCATGGCGCTTTTCTCCGAAAGTGAAGAACGGTTCCTTCTCGGTGCGGCCCTGCGCGTCGGGCTTGCCGTCGCGGACATCGGCCGTCACGGTGCCGCCGTGCGCGAGCGCCCCGAAGAGGAGCTCGTCGGCAAGGGGCTTGCGCACGCGGTCGGCGATCAGGCGGCGCATCGGGCGCGCGCCCATGTGCGGGTCGTAGCCGCGCTCGGCGAGCCAGGCGCGGAACGCGTCGGTGTAGACCGCGGTGACGCCGCGGGCGCGGAGCTGCCCGGAAAGCTCGTTTAAGAACTTGTTCACGACGGCGGCGAGCGCCTCGTGCGAGAGCGGCGCGAAGCGCACGATCGCGTCGAGCCTGTTGCGGAACTCGGGCGAGAAGGTCTGCTGCAGCGCGCGGTCCTCGGCGAGCGACCCCGACTCGGCCTCGCTGCCGAAGCCGATCGCGTTCTTTTCGGCGCTCCGCGCGCCCACGTTGCTCGTCATGATGAGGATCACGTTGCGGAAGTCCGCCTCGCGGCCCGAGGCGTCCGTGAGGCGCCCGCGGTCCATCACCTGCAGCAGAAGGTCGAAAAGCCGCGGGTGCGCCTTCTCGATTTCGTCGAGCAGCACCACCGAGTACGGGTTCTTCGTCACCTGCTCCGTGAGGAGGCCGCCCTCGTTGTAGCCGACGTAGCCCGCCGGGGCGCCGATCAGGCGGCTCACGGTGAAGGCTTCGGAGTATTCCGACATGTCAAAGCGCAGGAGCGGCATCTTCATCGCCTTGGCGAGCTGGCGCGCCGCCTCGGTCTTGCCGACGCCGGTCGGGCCCATGAAGAGGAACGACCCCACGGGGCGCTCGCTGCTCCCGAGGCCCGCGCGCGAGAGCTTCACGGCGCTCACGAGCGCGTCGATCGCCGCATCCTGCCCGAAGACGGCGCTCTTCATCGCCGCGGGGAGCCGCGCGAGGTCCTCGCCCTCTTCGGAGCCGACCTGCTCGGCCGGCACGTGCGCCATGCGCGCGATGACGGGCACGAGCGCCTCGGCGCCGATCTCGATCACCTCGCCGTCGCCCGCGGGGCGCTTCACGCGTGCCGCGGCCGCCGTCTCGTCGAGCACGTCGATCGCCTTGTCGGGCAGGGCCCGGTCGAGGATGAAGCGGCTCGAGAGCGTCACCGCGCGGTCGCTCACGCCGTCCTTGAAATGCACGCGGTGGAAGCGCTCGAGCTGCGGCGCGACGGCGCGCATGATGGCCTTGGCGTCCTCCTCGCCCACGGCCTTCAATTCGACCGTCTGGAAGCGGCGCACGATCGCGGCGTTCTGGCTGAAGACGCTGCGCCAGGGCTTGAAGCTCGTCGTCGCGATGAGCCGCAGGTCCGGGTCGGAGACGAGGCGCTGCAGCGCGTTCATCTGCTCGAGCGAGCCCGCGTCGTTGCCGTCGACGAGGCTGTGGATGTCGTCGATGAAAAGGATGGAGTTGGGCACCTTCTTCACCGCGTCGGCGATCTGCGCGAGCCGCTCGCCGAAGACGCCCTTGTAGCGGCTCGAGAGCATCGACCCGTCGAGCGCCCAGATGCGCGCGCCCTTGAGCGAGGCGGGCGCCGTGCCCGCGGCGATCTGCGCCGCCAGGCCCTCGACGAGCGCGGTCTTGCCCGTGCCCGACTCGCCGATCACGAGCGGCTTGTTCTTCGTCTTGCGGCAGAGGATCTCGGCGATGCGCGCAAGCTCCTCGCTGCGGCCGACGATCGGCTCGATTTGGCCCTTGGCCGCCTTGGCGGTGAGCTCGTCGAGGTGCTCGGAAAGGAAGCGCTCGCTTCGCGAGGAAGCCTCGCGCCCGGCCGCTTCGGCCTCGTCGCCGTCGCTGTCTTCGCCGTCCCCGCTGCCGCCGCTGCGGCCTTCGCCGGGGACGCCCGCGCTCACGCCAACGACGCGGCCATTGCCGTCGACCACGACGGTGCCGCGCACGGGCTCGCCCTTCTCGGCCATCTCGCGGATCATTTCCGCGATCGGGCCGTTCGAGAAATTCTCGAAGGCCTTGCGCAGGTCGGCCGCAATCGCATCGGCCGTCTGCGCGGCGCGCTCCTGCGCCTTCTCGTCATCCGAAGCGCCGTCTTTCTTTCCGGCGTCGGACGCCTTCGCTTCGGCGGGGGCCGCCTTGCCATCGGCAGGCTTGGCCTCGGCTGCGGGCGCTTCGCCCTTTCCCCCGGCGTCTTCCGTGATGTCCTCGGGCTCTTCTTCCCCTTCGGCGTCATCGCCGCTGCCTTCGAAACGCGAGAGCAGCTCCTCGAACGCATCGCCCGAGGCGACGAGCCCGTCGGCGGGACCGCCTTCGGCGTGCACGCCCGCGTCGGCGAGCTTGAAAGCAAGCGCGGTGAAATTGGCCGCCTTGAGCTTCGCGGCCAGCTCCGAGCGCGCGCTCATCACTTCGAGCCGGTCAAGGAGCGCAATCGCCACATCGCACGAGTCGATGAGGCCGCTCTTTCGCTGCGCGCCGAAGACGTGGAGCGCCGCGTTGGTGTAAACGGTTTCGAGGTCGGGGCAGCGCTCGAAGAAGGTGTCGTCGAGCGGCATCGCGAGCGGCGTCTCGGGCAGCTCCGGCAGCGCAGGATCGACGTGCGTGCGCTCGGCAAGCGTGCGGCAGGCGTCGGTGAGCGCCGCTGCGGCCGCCTCGGCGTCTGCGCCGGCGACCATGACGACGCGCTCGAAGAAGCGCGAGGGGATGCGTCCGCGGCTCAGCGCGCCCGCCATGGCGGCCGCGAAGTAGAGCGCGGGGAATTCGGCGACGAGCTCGCGCTGCGCTTCGGAAAGCGCGTCGAGCCAGGCGCCGAAGGCGTCGGCCGCCTCGGCGGCCTCGGCTGAAAAGCGAAGTTTGGACATAAAGCTCAGACCGTAACGCTGTCGCCGTCGGCGATGTCCGTGACGAACGGCTCGGCGGCGCAGGTGAAGGGATAGCCCGCCTCGCGGGCGCGGCGCACGGCGGCCGCGGCGAGCCGCATGGCCTTGGCGCGCGGATAGACGCCCGCAATGCCGCGGCCGGTGCGGTGCACGCTCGTCGTGACGGCGAGCGCCTCGTCGTGAGAGCGGCCGAAAAGGCTCATGAGCAGGTCGAGCACCCAGTCAAACGGGGTGTAGTCGTCGTTCATCATGACGACGCTCCAAAGCGGCTCCCTGTCCTGCTGAGCAAGGCCGCGCGGGCTTGCGCCCGTGCCGGTCTCGGGTCTTTCTGACTGCGGCATGGCTGTCCCATACAAAATGAAAGGAAACGCCGGGCGGAAAGTCCGTCCGGCGCGGTTATGCAAAATTTATAGCACAGCGCGCGGCGCGCGCCCGCCTTTTGCCCGAAAGAGAAGCGAATCCTTACCGTTTTAGAGAGGATCCGGCTCGTCCGGGGAAGCGCGGCGCGCCGTCAGCCGAAGCTAGGCCTCCGCAAAGTTCTTTTCGGCGAAGCGCCAGTTGACGAGTTTGCCGAAGAAGGTCTCGATGTAGGAGGGCCTCGCATTGCGCCAGTCGATGTAATAGGCGTGCTCCCAGACGTCGATCGTGAGGATCGGCTTCAAGCCTTCCGTAAGCGGCGTGCCGGCGTTCGAGGTGCTCATGATCTCGAGCGCGCCGGAGGGCTTTTTAACGAGCCACGTCCAGCCCGACCCGAAGCAGGCGGCCGCCGCGTCGGAAAACGCCCTGCGGAACGCCGCAAAGCTCCCCCAGCGCGCGGCGATGGCTTGGGCCAAGGCCCCCTTGGGCTCGCCGCCCCCTTCGGGCGAGAGGCAGCGCCAGTAGAACGCATGGTTCCAGGCCTGCGCGGCGTTGTTGAAGACGGCGCCCGAGGAGGTGCGGACGATCTCTTCGAGGCTCCTGCCCTCGTAAGGCGTGCCCGCGATGAGGCGGTTCAAGTTGGCGACGTATGTCCTGTGATGCTTGCCCCAGTGGTATTCGAGCGTCTCGCGGCTCATGGCGGGCGCAAGGGCGTCGAGCGCATAGGGCAGCTCGGGAAGCGTGAAGGGCGTCATAAAAGGATTCCTTTCGCAAAGGGATTGATAATAAGCAAAACTATATCATCAATCGGAATCCGATTTATTTTTATTTATTGCAAATTGTGTAACCGTCTTGGCCGTCGCCTCGACCCTGCCGTCGGCGAAAAAGAGCGAGAGCGCATCGCCCGGCTTCGCCTCGGCGGCGCGCGTGAGCACGGCGCCCTCCTTTTTTTCGACGCGCACGTAGCCCGCCCTCAAGGGGCGCGCGGGGTCGAGCGCCGCCATCGTCTGCGACATGGCGGTGAGGCGCCGCTCGGCCGCGCCGAGCCAGACCTCGGGCGCGGGCAGGTGCGCCGCGGCCAGCGCGAGGCTCTTTTCGGCGTCGCCGAGCGTGCGCCGCTCCTGCGCGGCGATAAGGCCAGCGGCGCGCGTGAGCGCTCGCTTCGGCTCGGCGTCGAACGCCGCGCCGAAGGCCGCTAGCGACCGTCCTGCGGCCTGCAGCCGCACGGCGGGCGCCTCGAGCACGCGCGCGGGCGACGAGATGACGGCCCCGGCGCGCTCGCAGCGCGCCTCCGCTCCCTGCAGGACAGCGAGCGCGGCCGACCGGATTTTCTCCGCGATGCCCGCGAGGCGCTCGCTTTTGAGCGCCGCGGTGCTCCTGAAAGTGAGCAGCCGCTCCGCGAGGAAGTCGAGGCCCTGCGCGGCGTCCGAAAGCCGCCGCTCGCTCCCCTGCGCGATCTGCGCGAAGGCCGCGCTGAGGCGCCTTTCCCAAAACGTTTTCTCGGGCCCGAGCTGCTCGGCCGCGGCCGTCGGGGTCGAGGCGATGACGTCGGCCGCGAGGCTTGCGAGCGTTTCGTCGACCTCGTGGCCGATGCCCGCGACGACGGGCGTGCGCATCGCGGTGACCGTGCGCACGAGTCCTTCGTCGTTGAAGCAGTAGAGGTCTTCGAAGGACCCGCCGCCGCGAACGAGCAGCACGGCGTCGGCCCCGGCCGCGTCGGCGCGCCGGAGCGCGGCGATGAGCGAGGCGGGCGCCGTCTCGCCCTGCACGAGCGCGGGGAAAAGCAGGAGCCGCACCCAGGGCGTGCGGCGCGCGACGGTGCGGATCACGTCGTGGATCGCCGCGCCCTTCTCGCTCGTGACGAGCGCGGCGGTGCGCACGAAGGCGCGGAGCGGGCGCTTCCTTTCTTGGGCGAAAAGCCCCTCGGCCCCGAGCCTTGCCTTGAGCCGCAGGTACGCCTCGTAAAGCTCTCCCCTGCCCGCGGGGCGCCAGTCGCTCACCACGAGCTGCAGCTCGCCCCTCGCGCCGTAGATGTCGGCCTTGCCGCACACCTCGATGCGGTCGCCCTGCCGGAACGCGGCCGGATGACGCCTCGCGCTCCCCGCGAAATAGGCGCAGCGCATCTGCGCCTCGCTGTCCTTGAGCGTGAAGTAGACGTGCCCCGAGGCGGGACGCGAGAGGTTGCCGATCTCACCCGCGATCCAGACGCCCGCGAGCATGCCGCTCACGACGCCGCGCAGCTTCGTGACGGCGTCGCCCACCGAGATGACGCCGGGCGCAAGCTGCTGCCCTGGCGCCGCAGAGGCGTGCGGGACGGGCGCGCCGCGCAGCGGGCTCCGCCTTGCGGGGCGGGACGGCCAGGCGGGCTCCGCCTCGTCGGGATCCGGGCCGAAAATGTCGAAATCGTCGTAGCTGTGCATAACTCTCGTGTGGAAAACCCTGTGGAGAACGGACCGCTCCATTTTGCCTCAGAGCGGGGCGGCGTGCACGCAGAGACGGGAGGACGCCTTTCCCCGGGATATCCCGTTTTGCCTATTTTTTAGGCAGGCTTAAGATTTTCATTAGCCCGCACGGCGTTAATGACGAAATCCCTGACTTATCCACAGGACTGCTCACAGCTTATGGGGAAAACCGCCTAGTCCGGTTCGCCGCAGGGGGCCCGGACAAGCACATTTCAACCCCAAAGTCAAGGGCCGCGGAAAAGGACGCCCCGATTTATCCACAACGCGGGCGCGCCCTGAGAAAAAGCCCTGCGGAGCGCTTATGAGGATCATCGCTTTATCCACCTTGAAATTTTTATGATTGATTTTTAAGTAAATTTTATGATCCTCTGCAAAGCGGCCGACAAAACGGACGAAGCGTGCAATCCCATGAATGCGCTGTTGACTTTCTTTTCTCCACAAAGTTATCCACAGAATTGCCAACAGATCGGGGCGGGCTTCCGACGGGAAACCCGGTCCCCGCCCTCCCCTGCAAGCGGGGAGCCAACCCGTTATGATTAGGGAATCGGCGCCGCAAAAAGAGCGCCTTCTTTATTCAAATGGTTATGTCATCCGACCGGCCTCCCCGATTGCGTTTTCTTCCTGAAGAGAAATTCTCCCGCGCCGCGGGCGCGCCCCGTCACCCCGAGACCGAGGCGCAGCGATGAGTGCGCGCGCAGCCCTTGAAGCCTGGGCACACCGTCAGTGGGCATCCCGCGGCATCGTTCCCTGCCTGCTCACGCCCCTGGCGTTCGTCTACCTCTGCATCGTCGAGTCGCGCCGCCGCAGCGTGCGCCCGAAGAGCCTCCCCGTGCCCGTCCTCGTGGTGGGCAACATTTACGTGGGCGGCACGGGCAAGACCCCGATCACCATCGCGCTCGTGAAAGAACTCATCGCCCGCGGCTGGCACCCCGGCATCGTCTCGCGCGGCTTCGGGCGCCGCGGGGACGGCGTGAAGCTCGTTGAGGAAAATAGCCTCGCCGCCGACGTCGGCGACGAGCCGCTCCTCATTCGCCGCTCCGCGGGCGTGCCCGTGGCGGTCGGCACCGAGCGCGAAAAGGCGGGCGAACTGCTCCTGAAGAGCCATCCCGAAATCGACCTCATCGTGAGCGACGACGGGCTGCAGCACCTCGAGCTCGCGCGCGACCTCGAACTGGCGGTAGTGGGCGCGGGCGGCATCGGCAACGGCTGGGTGCTTCCCGCGGGGCCGCTTCGCGAGCCCCCTTCGCGGCTCGACACGGTCGACGCGATCGTGCTCAACACCACGGACGAGGCGGTGATCGAAAGCCGCACGCCGCGCTTTGCGACCTCGAGCTGCTTCGGGCCCTGCCGGCGCCTGAAGGACGGCGCGCAGACGACGATCGACGCGCTTTCCGAAAGAATCGCGCGCGAGAAACTGCGGCCGCTCGCGGCCGCGGGCATCGCCTCGCCGGGGCGCTTCTTCGCGATGGTGCGCGCGCACGGCATCGACTGCGCCGAGCTGGAGTTGGGCGACCACTTCGGCTACGAGCGCAACCCGTTTGCCGAGCGCGGCGAGGACATCATCTTCATCACCGGCAAGGACGCCGTGAAGTGCGCGCAGCACGCGGAGATCGCCTCCGACCCGCGCATCTGGGTCGTGGACCTCGAGATCAAGCTCGACGCCTACCTCGTCGATTTCGTCGACGAGCGGCTGAAAGCCGCGGCCAAGGCGAAGAAGGCGGCCGAGGGCAAGCCCGCCGCCTGACGCGCCTGCTTTTCCAAGGCATCGAAAAAACGGCCTGCGCTTGTCGAACGCAGGCCGCTTTGCTTTGCAGGGCGAAAGCTTATTTCGCCGAGAGGTCGAGCCGCTTCTGATAGGTGCTGCTCTGCACCTTGAGGAGCCCGAGCACCGTGTGGTAGAGCGAATCGTGCGTGACGTGATCGTCCTTTTGGGCGCGCTCCCGCAGCAGCGCCTCGTCGACGCCGTAGTCCTCCTCGAACCCCTTCGAGAGCCAGAGCACCATCGGCACGTGCTTCTGCTCGTCGGGCGCGATCATGAAGGGCGCGCCGTGCAGGTAAATGCCGTTCTCGCCCAGGCTCTCGCCGTGGTCCGACACGTAGATGAGGCCCGCGTCGGCGCCGCTCGCCTCCATGTCGCGGATGATGCCGGCCAGGACGCTGTCGGTGTAGCGCACCGAGTTGTCGTAAGCGTTGAGGATCGACTCGCGGCTGCAGCTCGCGAGGTCGGCGTCCTCGCACTCGGGCTTCCAGATCTTGAACGAAGCGGGCGAGCGCTTGTAGTACGCCGGCCCGTGCTGGCCGATCATGTGCAGGAAGAGCACCGTCGGCCGGCCCGGCTTCAGGTCCTTCACGATCTCGCCCACGTCGGCGCGCACGGCGCCGTCCTGGCAGCCCGCGACGCCGCAGAGCTCGGGCGCGGCCTGGGGCTTGCGGTGCGGCACGCCCGCGCAGGCGCCCTTGCAGCCCGACTGGTTGTCGATCCAGAGCACGTTCATGCCGGCGCGCTGCAGCACGTCGGGAAGTGACTCCTCGGAGAGGATGCGCTCGCGGTCGTAGTTCTCGCGCCCGATGCGGCTCATCATGCAGGGGAGCGACACGTCGGTGCTCGTGCCGCAGCTCTCGACGCGCGGGAAATTAATCACGTTGAGGCTCCTGAGCTCGGGCGAGGTGTCCCGCGCGTAGCCCGAAAGCCCCCAGTTCGCGGAGCGCATTGTCTCGCCGATGGCCACGACGAAGACGACGGGCCGCTCGGGCTTCACGGTCTGCTTCGGGGCGGGGTCGATCACGGCGCGCACGCGCTTGCCGTCCGGGCTCTCGTCCTTGGTGACGGTGCGGATCGACGAATAGACGATGTTGAAGGGCGCGATGCGGTAGCGGATCTGCCGGTCGCCGCGCATCACCGAGGCGCAGGTCTGGAAATTGAGGAAGACGATCGCGGCCGCGGCGGCGAAGGTGACGAGCGCGACGAGCGCGAGCACGCACTTCGGGCGCCGCACCGCAAAGCCCGAGGGCTCGATGCCCCCGATGTCGACGGGGCGCGTGTGCATCAGAAGGGCCGCGGCGACGGGCGGCACGAAGACGGCGAGCCAGAGCACGATGGTGCGCAGCGACAGGTACCCCGAGGCTTCGGCGGGGTCGGACTCGAGGAAGCTTCGCATCATGTCGGGCGTCATGACGGTGTTGTAGAGCACGGCCGCGGCAAAGCCCGTCGCGCCGAGGCCCGCGAGCACGATCATGACCGCCTTGAAGAGCTTCTGCGGCAGGAGCGCGAGGAGCGCGATGATCGCGACCGAGAGGAGCAGGAAGGCCGACCCGAGCACGGCGCTTGCCGCAACGTGGGCCTCCGTGCTCATGGCGCCGAGCTTCACGCCCGTCCAGAGCTCCCTCCAGAAGGGGGCGCAGAAAACGAGCGTCCACCAGAGCGCCGTGAAGATCGCTCCGGCCGCAAAGCCCGCGCGGCGCTTCGCCGTTGCGCCGCTGAAAAAACGCTGAGACAATCCGCTGTTCCTTTTCATGAAGGTATTGTGACAGGTATTTATATTCAATTTGAAACGACATTGTGGCATATCTCGAAAGTGCCGCGGGGCGGGCGCTTCTATAATCTGTCGAATGGACATTGCCGCGGCAGCCGCCGGATTCTAGGCGGCGGCGCGCAGGATCTGCGCGCTTCTGAACCTTAAGGAGAACAAACTTGAAGGCACGGATTCTGGCGGTTGACGACAACGCGGACATTCTCTCGAACGTCCGCGATTTCCTGTCGCTCAAGGAGGGCTGGGAGGTGAACACGGCCTCCTGCGGCCGCGAGGCCCTCGAAAAGCTCGCCGAGAACAAGTACTCGCTGATGATCCTCGACCTGGGGCTGCCCGACATCGACGGGCTCGACATTACGAAAAAGCTCCGCGCCGAGGGCTCGAGACTTCCGATCCTCATGCTCACCGCGCGCGACAGCATCGACGACCGCGTCGCGGGCTTAAGCAGCGGCGCCGACGACTACCTCGTGAAGCCCTTTTCGCTGCGCGAGCTCGCCGCCCGCGCCGAGTCGCTCCTGCGGCGCACGACCGCCGCCGAAGCCGAGGAAATCACGGTGGGCGACCTCACCATGAATTTCAAGACGCAGCTCGTGACGCGCGCGGGCCGGGAGATCACGCTCAACCCGACCTGCCGGCAGCTGCTCGCCGAGCTGATGCGCAACAGCCCGGGCATCGTCGGCCGCCGGCGCCTCGAGGTCGTGCTTTGGAACGACTGCCCGCCCAACTCGGACAGCCTGCGCTCGAACCTCTACCTGCTCCGCCAGGCCGTGGACAAGCCCTTCGACAAGCCCCTGATCCACACGCACCCGGGGCTCGGGTGGTCCGTTTCGGAATAGCGGCCCGGCAAAAGGGCCTGCGCGCCCCGCCCCGAGCCGCTCGCAAAGGAGTTGAAACCCCATGAACGAATCCGCGCCCCGCAGCCTGATGCAGCGCATCATGGCGAGCTTTGCCATCCTCGTGACGGTTGTGGCGGCTTTTTACGCCGTCGCGCTCTACCGCTCGATGGAATTCACCGAGTCGCAGCTCGTCGCCGGCATCCTCGAAGACGAGATGACGCGCTCGATCGTGCGGCTCGAGCGCAATACCGTACCGCACCTGCCGCCCGGCATGAAGATTTTCGGCCCCGCGCCGCTCGATCCCGTGCCGCCGCCGCTGCACGCCCTGCCCGAGGGCTACAGCGAGGTGACCGACTACGGCGACCTCTTCGCCTACTGCGCCGAGTGGCGGGGCCATAAGATCGTCCTCGTGCGCGACCAGGAAGGGTTCGAGGACATCGAACGCACCTTCAAGCTCATCACGCTCGTTTCCGTGGTGATCGTCGGCCTCTTCGGGCTGCTCGCCGGCTGGTGGCTCTCGCGGAACATCATGAAGCCCGTGCGAGAGCTCTCGGCCGCGGTGCGCGAGGCCTCGGAATCGAGCGTTTACAAGCCGCTTGCGGTCACGCCCACGGACGACGAGGTGGGCGAGCTCGCGCGCATCTGCGACGAAGCCCTGAAGCGCCTGCACGGCGCGCTCGAGCGCGAGAAAGCCTTCACGGGCGACGTGAGCCACGAACTGCGGACGCCGCTCACCGTGATCGAGACGAGCGCCGAGATGCTTGAGATGACGGAGCTCACCGACGAGCAGGAAAAGCAGCTCGCGCGCATCCGCCGCGAGACGGCGGCGATGCAGGAGCTGATCGAACTTTTCCTCTCCTTTGCGCGCTACGCCTCGGGCCAGGGCGGCTACGCGACGGCCAAGGCGGGCGAGGCGCTCGCCGAAACGGCCGCGACGTGGCGGCCGTTCGCCGAGGAAAAGGGCCTCTCGCTGACGCTTAAGAAAGAAGCCGAGTGCCCGGAGGTCGTGCCAAAGGTGTTCCTGCTCACGCTCGCGGGCAACCTCGTGAAGAACGCCGTCGCCTACACGGACGAGGGCGGCGTCGAGATCGCCGAGACGGCGGAGGGCTTCCGCGTGAGCGACACGGGCCTGGGCATCCGCAGCGACGAGGCCGACCGCATCTTCGAGCGCGGCGGCCGCGGCAGCGCGGCCGACCGCAACCCGCAGGGCCACGGCCTCGGGCTCTCGATGGCGCGGCGCATCTGCAAGCGCTTCGGGTGGGAGCTCTCTCTCCTGCCGAGCGAGCGCGGCGCCGTCTTCGCGGTGAAGCTCACGGGCGGGCACGCGGTTCCCGGGGCCTGTCCCCTGCCGCCTGCGAAGGCCCGCTAAAATTCCATGATCTTTTTTAAGGAAGGGACGCCTATGCCCATCAAGATTTCCGACATCCTTGTCTGCCCCGTCTGCAAGGGAAAGCTCGTCGCGGGCCGGCCCGGCAGCAGCGAGCTGCTGTGCCCGAACTGCCTCACGGCCTACGGCGTGCACGGCGGCATCCCCGTCATGACGCCCGACTCGGCGAGGAAGCTCTCCGACGCGGAGGCGACGGCGCTTCGCGAGCGCGAAAAAGCCGGGGACGCCGCTGCCGGCGCGCAGCACTGAAACGCCAAGGAGTAACGAAGACATGCCCTTTACCGTGATCATCCCGGCCCGCCTGCATTCGACGCGCCTTCCCGGCAAGCCCCTTGCCGACATCTGCGGCAAGCCCATGGTGGTTCGCGCGGCCGAGCGCGCCGCGATGAGCGGCGCCGCCCGCGTGGCGGTGGCCGCCGACCACGAAAGCGTCGCCGAAGCCTGCCGCAGGGCGGGCGTCGAGTGCGTGATGACGAGCGAGAGCTGCCCCACGGGCACCGACCGGCTCGCCGAGGCGGCCGCAAAGCTCGGCCTTGCCGACGGCGAGATCGTCGTCAACCTGCAGGGCGACGAGCCGCTGATGCCGCCCGAGATCATCCGCGAGGTGGCCGGGCTCCTCGCCGCGAAGCCCTCCTGCGCCATGGCCACCGCCGCGCACACCATCAGCGACGTGAAGGTCTTTTTCAACCCCAACGCGGTGAAGGTCGTGCTCGACCACGAGGGCTGCGCGGTCACCTTCTCGCGCGCGCCGATTCCCTGGCCGCGCGACCATTTCATGAAGACGCGCGATTCGCTTCCCGAAGGGTTCGCGCCGCTCCACCACCTCGGGCTCTACGCCTACCGCGCGGGGTTCCTGAAGCGCTTCCCGACGCTGCCGCAGGCGCCGATGGAGAAAATCGAGAGCCTCGAGCAGCTGCGCGCGCTCTACTGGGGGCGAGAAAATCGCCGTCGCGGTGCTCGACCGGGCGCTGCCCGCGGGCGTCGACACCGCCGAGGACCTCGAGCGCGTGCGCGCCGTCTACAGGACGCAGGCGCACTGAGCGCCCCTTGGGGGAGCCTCCCGCTCCCCTTTGCGCACCGCGCTCTTCGGGCTAAAATCCTAGGAAGCGCCGCCGCGGCCCCCTTTTCGGCGCGCGGCGCGTCCCCTTTTCTTTGCATTCAACTTCTCGGAGCACATCCCATGCGTCTGATTCTCATCGGGCCCCCCGGTGCCGGCAAGGGCACGCAGGCCAAGTTCATCTGTGAAAAATTCGGCATTCCCCAGATTTCCACGGGTGACATGCTGCGCGCCGCCGTCAAGGCCGGCACGCCGCTCGGCAAGGCCGCCAAGGCCGTCATGGACAAGGGCCAGCTCGTCTCCGACGACATCATCCTCGGCCTCGTGAAGGAGCGCATCGCGCAGCCCGACGCCGCCAACGGCGCCCTCTTCGACGGGTTCCCGCGCACGATCCCGCAGGCCAAGGCCCTGCAGGCCGCCGGCATCCCGATCGACTACGTGCTGGAAATCCAGGTGCCCGACGCCGAAATCGTCGAGCGCATGTCCGGCCGCCGCATCGAGCCGGTCTCGGGCCGCACCTACCACATCAAGTACAACCCGCCCAAGGTCCCGGGCAAGGACGACGTCACGGGCGCCCCGCTCGTGCAGCGCGACGACGACCGCGAGGAAGTCGTCCGCAAGCGCCTCGCCGTCTACCACAGCCAGACCGAAGCCCTGGTCGGCTTCTACCGCGATCTCGCCGCCTCGGGCGAGAAGAGCGCGCCGAAGTACCGCGCCATCTCCGGCATCGGCGCGATCGACGCCGTGACGAAGCGCGTCCTCGACGCCCTGAAGTAAGGCGCCCGGGAGCCTTCGAAGGCCAGAAAGGCGCGGCTTTCCCCTTGAAAGGGAAGCCGCGCCTTTTTCTTGCCCCGAAAAAAATTTGCCCTATCTATTGCAAATGATTCTCATTTGTATTAGTATGCAGGGCATGGACAGCGGTGCAGGCCGCTCCAAGGGGACAAAGGGGTCGTCCCCGGCCTGCGGGAAACGCCCGTTTCCCATTACGTGTCATCTCCGCACGGCTGTTCAGGGGTCTGAGAAAGGGCAGGCGGGACGGCATCTCCGATGCCGGCTCCGCCTGCCCCTCTCTTTTTTCGGCTGTAAGATTGAAGCGATTTCCTTAAAGAACCCTCTTTTTTCCGGGAGAAACGCCTTGACGGACACTGCTCAGGCCCTCGTCGAGCTTCGCCGCGACGTCGGCGAAAGCCATGTCATCACCGATAAGGACGCCGTCGGCAGGGCCTCGCTCGACGGGCGCGGGCGGCGCCAGGGCCGCGCGCTTGCCGTCGTGCGGCCCGGCTCGACCGCCGAAACCGCCGCCGTGATGAAGACGGCGGCCAAATACGGCCTCATCGTCATCGCCCAGGGCGGCAACACGAGCAACGTGGGCGGCGCGACGCCCGAGCCCGGCGCCCCCGACGAGGAGGCCGCGCGCACGATCGTCCTGCAGATGGGCCGCATGCGCCGCATCATCGGCGTCGACCCGGTCAACAACACCCTCACCGTCCAGGCTGGCGCCGTGCTCGCCCAAGTGCAGCAGGCCGCGGCCGAAAAGGGGCGCCTCTTCCCGCTTTCGCTCGCGGCCGAGGGGAGCGCCGAGATCGGCGGCGTCATCGCCACCAACGCGGGCGGCGTGCACGTGCTCCGCTACGGCATGGCGCGGCGCATGGTCTTGGGCCTGAAGGTCGTGCTCGCCGACGGGCGCGTGCTCGACCTCATGCGGGCGCTTCGCAAGGACAACTCGGGCTATTCGCTCGTGCAGCTTTTCTGCGGGTCCGAAGGCACGCTCGGCGTCATCACCGAGGCGGTGCTCGCGATCGAGCCCGCCCCGAAGGCGATCAACTCGGCCTGGCTCGTGCTGCCGCGGCTCGGCGCCGCCGACACGCTCTTTGAAGAGCTCGAGGCCGCCTTCGGCCCTTCGCTCACGGCCTTCGAGATCATCGGGCGCGCGCCCTTGGAGTCGCTTCGCGAGGCCGAGGGCAAGGTGCCGCCCGTCTCGATCGGGGACTGGCAGGCGCTCATCGACGTCTCGAGCTGGGGCGATGCGGGCGAGGCCGCGCAGGCAAGGCTCGAGGAGCTCCTCGCCGACGAGCTCGACCGCGGCGTCATCGCCGACGGCATGATCGCGCAGAGCGAGGCCGAGCGGGAGATGCTCTGGTCGCTGCGGGAAGGCATCCCGCTAGCGGTGAAGCGCCTCGGCGGCAACGTGAAGCACGACATCTCGGTGCCGCGCTCGAAGCTCGCCGTCTTCGTGCGGCGCACGACGAAGGCCCTGAAGGAGCTCTTCCCCGGCGTCGAGCCGTCCGTCTTCGGGCACTACGGCGACGGCAACCTGCATTTCAACGTCGGCCCGGCCGAGATCGCCTTCCCGCACGAGGAGGCGATCCACCGGCTCGTGCACGCGCGCGTCGTGAAGGCGGGCGGGTCGATCGCCGCCGAGCACGGCGTCGGCAGCCTCAAGACTGACGAGATCGCGCGCATCAAGAGCCCCGAGGAAATCGCCGCGTTTGCGGCGATCAAGCGGGCCTTCGACCCCGAGTGCCGCCTCAACCCCGGGCGCATCGTGCGCACGGAGCCCGTCGAGAGCCTGCCTTTTGACGGCCGCCAATAATTTATGCAAACTTCTGTTTTTTCGGCCGTTAAAGCGCCTCGGCCGGGCGTATGATTTCGGCAGTTTTTTTAACAAAGAGGTCATCAAGACAATGCCCGCCCATTTCTCCCGCCGCGTACTGCTCGGCTCCGCCGGCGCCGCGGCTCTCCTGTCGATCACCGGCTGCACGGCCACTGCGAGCTCCGCGGCCAAGAAGGAAACGGAAAGCCCCTATTCCGCCTCGTTTTACAACCTCGGGCCGCGCGTGACGCCCGCTACGCCGGAACCCGGCGTGAAGAAGATTGCCGTCAACGTCTTTGACGCCTTCAAGGGCGACGGCCTCTGGTACTTCGACGACAACGTCGCCTCGCAGTTCATCGTCTCGAACGAGCGCAACGGCAACGGCAACCGCATCATCGAGCACTACCGCAACGGCAAGCGCCACGGCTTCACGTGGGGCATCGGCGCCGTGGGCATCGTCCGCGACGGCAAGCGCATCGGCGCGCAGAACCCGACCGCCCTCATCAACGCGGGCGACCACGTCGTGCTCGAGACCTCCAACCAGCCCGAGCCCCTGCACCTCAACCTCGCGCTCGAGGCCTACGACGTCTCGGGCACGCTCGTGCGCGAATACCTGCGCACGCTCGTCAACATGCCGACCAACGCCGCGCTCTTCATGGGCGAGCAGAAGTTCCCGAAGGGCTCGATCGCCTACGCCGTGACCGGCTGGATCGACCAGGACGAGGTGCTCGCCGCGAGCGCCAACGCCTTCACGGGCTCCGACACGATCGAAGCCTTCTCCGAGCGCTTCACGCACGAGACGCCCTACTGCCTGCGCTTCCTGCCGGGCAACGAGGTGCAGCCGCTCGGCCTCAACTTCGACAAGGCCATCCAGAAGAAGCAGAAGGTCGAGACCGTCACCGTGCCGCCGACCCGCAAGGGCCGCCGCGCCACGAAGAAGAAGGTTTACACGGACCTGCCGCAGAGCGGCACGGTGAAGGTGTACACCGCCAAGAAGGGCACGATCTTCTGCACGCGCGAGGGTCAGGACCCGGTCACCACCGCGAAGTGGGACCTCGGCACCAAGAACGGCACGCGCGTCCTTACGCTCGACTTCCCGCGCAGCGTCGATCCGCTCAGCTGCGGCCTCACGGTGAGCGCCGCCGACAAGCTCCTCGTCGCCTTCGCCGAGGAAAAGGATTCCGCCGGCAAGACCCGCGTGATCCCGGCCTACGTCTGGCTCAAGGGCGCCAAGATCCGCGACTCGCAGTACCGCTTCAACAAGACGGCGGCCGATGCGATCACGGCCGCGATCAAGGAGTCCTCCGCCAAGCGCGCCGCCTGGGAGCAGGCCAACGAGAGCGAAGTCTCCCGCCGCGCCCGTTCGCTCAAGGCCAAGGAGGCCGCAAGCTCCTCCGCCTCGGCGAAGAAGACCACGAAGCGCCGCGTGCGCCGCACGTCTTCTAAGAAGACCACGAAGAAATGATGCTTCGCCCGGCGGCCAGCCGCGCCGGGCGCTGAGGCTCATGAGGGCGCGTCCCGGGCTTTGCCCCGGGCGCGCCCTTTTTATGCGCCGCGGCGGGGCGCAGAGCGAAAAAAATCGCCGGCTTTTCAAGAAAGCCGGCGATTGCTGTTTCTGTATAGTGTTTAAGTATGACGCATTCTGCGGTCGGGCGCCATTGGGAAATGTTCTCCCGCCGTTTCCCGCGGAATGTGCGAAGATAGTCATGACGGCAGAGAAACCACGAGGTCAGTAAACCCTCAGGATGTTGGTTTCCGCCACAAGGCCCGGAGAGACGTAGAGACGTCACACACCACCGGGCCTTTTCATTTGCCCCAAAAAATTCAGGTCTCCGGCCGGACGGCCGGAACGCCATCGATGCAGGCAGCGGAATGGGGCCCGCTGCCTTCTTTTTTGCCGGCGGCGCGGGCGGGATACCTCTTCCCGGCCTCTTTTCGATGTGACAAATATATGACTGCCATATATGAAATCTGTCATGTCATGCTGAGAAAGGAAGAAATTCCTTTGATTTTTATCAGCATCATTCTTCTTGGACCGTCCGGATTTCCCGAATAATAAGTTTCAAAAGAGAGCTTCGGAGAAACACTTCTCACGAAGCCGCCGTCCGGCACCGGGCAATAAAAATCCCTGATCCGGGCCGGACGGCACATCCCCCGAAACCCCAGGCTCCGCAAGGAGTGCTTTATGACCGAGACCGCATCCCCCGCCCCCAAGGCCGGCAGCAATTCCCGCAAGTCCGAATCGGAAAAAATCCAGGCGCAGGCGCCGCCCCGCCGCCGTTCCCTGCACGCCTGAAACCGTCGTCCCGTTCTTACATTTCAAAGACAAAAAGAACGGCGGCATCCCCCAAAAACAAAAGCTCCGCAGAGAGAGTCCCCATGACTAAGCCTGATACCCCCTCCCGCAGAACCCGTAAAAACTTCCGCCTGTCCTCATCCTGCAGATTCGTTGCGCAGGCGCTCGCCGTCCTGGCCGCCGCTTCCGGCATTTCCGCCGCTTTGGCGGACCCCGTCCCCATCGGCAGCGACAACCGCTCCGAGTGGCAGGCCCCGGCCGGCGATTTCAAGGCGGACGGCAACGTCAAGATCGGCCCCGAGACGTCCGACGATTACTCCGGCCTGCTCCGCTTGGAAAGCGGTTCGAAAACCATTGACATCGGCGGCTCGCTCACGCTCAGCGCCGGACCGGTCGGGAAACCGTCGTTCGAGTTCATCGATGCATTGAGAGCCCTTTACGTTGAGAGCCTCGTAGAAAATGAAGAAGCCCGTCTGACGGTAAACGGCAAAAAGCTCACCGTCGGCGTGGATGCCGCCGGCGTCATGGCATACCGTCCGATCACCGGCGTTTACCTCCAGGGCACCAAAACCAAGATCTATGCCTCCTTTAACAACGACGCCACCGACATTACGGTCAGGGCTCCCAAGAGCTCCTACTACAATCAAATCTATGGCTTGGATGTCCAGGGCGGGCAAGCGGTCTTTGAAAACGAGCTCACGATCGACGTCCTTTCCGAATCTTCCACCAGCAACGGAACCATCGGCATCTACTCGGCCGAAAAGGGCGGCTGGAACGACGATCTTCTGATTAAGGACAATGCCTCAATCAAAGCCGAAAGCCGCAATAAGAAGTCCGGCGCAACGGTGTACGGCATCTACGCGCAGGGCAACGCGCCGATTTTTTCGGGCAAGAGCGTCCGCCTCGACGTTATCAGCCGCGATGGCACGTCGGCCTTTGGCTGGTACCATCAGGAGGGCCAGGACAAAGTCGACGTTAACGGCTACGACCTGACCGGCTACGGCTCGGTCACGGACAGCGTCGAGGATTTCACGCTCAGCGTGAAATCCGAGGGCACGGGAACGCGGGCCAGCGGCATTTACGTTTGGCGCAACGCGGTCGTCGACATCGACGCCAAGAAGGCGGACATCTCGGTCACCGCCAACCACGATCTGTCCGCCGAACTCACTGCGCTCGTCGCCCAGAGCGGCGGCATCATCCGCGCCGGCGGCGAAAAGCTTTCCCTGGTCACATCGGGCAGCAATACAAACATGCATACCGTGACGGCCTGGGACGAGGGCTCCGTGATCTCGCTCAACGCCGCCGACATGACGATCACCGCGGACAACGCTTCGGACGGGTTCGACCGTGCCGCCGCCCGCGCCTACAACAGTGGCACCATTTTTATCAACAGCGACGAATACGGCGCCGACCAGGGCCATAAGGTTCACATCAAGGGCAACGTCTACACCGAATCCGGTGGGCAGCTCGCCCTCAACGTCTCGGGCGAAGGCTCGTTCCTCACCGGGCAGGCCTGGCACTACGACGGCAACAGCACGCTCAACATCGGCCTCGGGGAAGGCGGCGCATGGAACGTGACGGAAAACAGCTTCGTTTCTACGCTCACCGCCGCGGGCGGCGCGGCCTACCACGGCACTTCGGCTGAAAATTTCAAGACGCTTCTGCGCTCTTCCGAAGACTTCGAGCCGGTCTCGGTCACGGCCGAGCGCCTCGAAGGCAGCAGCGGCAATTTCTACCTGCGCGCCGACATCGACGGCGACAAGGCCGACTCCCTCTATTTGATGCGGGGCACGGGCGCGCACCGGCTCTTCGTGAGAAGCTTCGGCGCCGAACCCTCGGCCGAGGCGATGTCGGCCTACCTGGTCCACGAGGACACGGGCGACGCGAGCTTCACGCTCGGCAACCCGGGCGGCTACGTCGACGCCGGCACCTATCTCTACAAGCTTGCCGTGCGCCAAGTGCCGCGCACCGACACGGGCGCTTCGGGCGATACGGGCACTTCGGGCAGCTCGCCCTCCGCCGCTCCGGCGAAGAAGGCCGCCATGAGGAGAGCCGCCCTCGTGACTACGGCGGCGAGCGTTTCGGTGAACGCCGCGGCGGTGTCGGTCTCCGACGGCGAAGACAGCGGCAGCGCGACCGAATGGTACCTGGCCCGCGCGACTGCGGAAGAAACGCCGGAAGTAACAACCGAGGAAACCGATCCGGAGACGCCCTCCGAAACCGTCACGGCCGATCCCACGCCGCTGCTCTCGCCCGCGGCCGAAACGGTGCTCGCCTTCAACGGCGGCAACACGATGGCGGCGCTCTACTGGGGCCACCTCGAAGACCTCCGCAAGCGCCTCGGCGAAGTGCGCGAGCAAAAGGAAGACATGACCGGCCTCTGGGCGAGCGCCATGGCGGGCCTCCACCACTTCAAGAACTACCCCGGCCTGCGCACGAGCCTGAGCGGCTTCCGCCTTAACGTCGGCGCCGACCGCAAGGTGAGCGACACGTGGCTGCTGGGCGGCTACCTGCGCTTCTCGACGGGCGACGAAAAGACCAAGACGAAGCTTTCCGGCCCGAGCCGCGCCGACGTCCACTCCGAAGGCCTCTCGCTGTACGCCACGAAGACCTGGGACTCCGGCGCCTACCTCGACCTCGTCGCGAGCGCCGACCTCTTCCACCAGGAAGTCCGCGGCAGGATGCTCGACGGCACGTCCTATAAGGGCAACGCCTCGGCCTGGGGCTGGGGCCTCTCGGTCGAAGCCGGCCACCAGCTCCGCTTCGGCGAAAAGGAACAGTGGTTCGTCGAACCCTCCGTGCAGCTCGCCTATTACCGCGCCGAAGGCAACGATTATCGCCTGAGCAACGGCATGGAAGTCGACGAAGAGGCCTCGGGCGGCTTCACCGGACGCGCGGGCTCGCTCTTCGGGCGGCGCTATTACGACGAGAACGGCAAGTTCTCGGGCGACGCCTACGTGCGTGCGGGCGTCATCCACCAGTTCGGCGGCGGCCACGACACCGTGATCAACGGCAACCGCTTTGAGGTCAACGGCCTCGGCACCCGCTGGTACGCGGGCGTCGGCGGCGAGATCCGCATCGGGGAGTCCTCCAAGCTCTACGGCTACCTCGAGACGCAGCACGGCAACCGCTTCAGCACCGAAATCGAAGGCCGCATCGGCTGGAAGACCATGTTTTAAGCCGATTGCCGCCCGCCGCGAAGGTTTCCTTCTCACCGGGGAACCTTCCCTGTTCAGGCCGCGGGCGGCAAGGGGAACTCGGCGCAGGGCAGCGGACAGCACTCCCGCTGCCTTCTTTTTACCAATGCCCCGGAAGCGTCGACCGCCTCTTTTTGCCCGGTTTGGCGGGGATGCGTCATGACTGTCATGCAATTTGGCAGTAAGCGTCAAAAAAGAGACGCGATTTTTGCGTTTTTCGGCACGGCGGCCCTTGGCTCGTCCGAAATTTCCCAATAAGATGGTGCTTAAGAACAAAAGCTTCAGAGAAGCAATTCCCATGAAGCCGCCGTCCGGGACGGGCAATAAAAACCAAGCACGGACACGGACGGCAGCATCCCCCAAAACATAAGCCTGATAACGCCGGCCCCAGGGCCGGCAAGAATTTCGGTATGCCTGATTCATACAGAAATTTTCCGGAAGCCACGGCGGCCCCCGACGCCGCTTCCGTCATAACCGCGGCGCAGGAACTGTCCCGCCTCCGAACAAATAACCGCCCGAACCGCACGACCCGAAATAAATTTCAGCGGCGGACGAAGGCGGGAATATCCCCTCAAAATCCTGCTGACAGCCATGAACCTAAAAGAGCCGGCAAGGTCTTTTGCCAACTTAAAACTTGCAGAGTTTTCGCGGAAGCCCCGGCCGTCCTTGCCGTGAGCGCGATCCGCATCGGCCGGATGACGATGTTTTAAGCCGACCGCCGCCCGCGGCGCAGGGCTTGAGGGTTCCCGCCCTGTTCCGGTCCGCGGGCGGACACGGGGAAGTCGGCTTTAGGCAGCGGGGGAAAAAATCCCGCTGCCTTTTTTCATTGCGATGCCTCTGAAATCCTCAGGACCTCCTCCGAAGGGCCTGCTGCGGCCTGCGATTGTTTTCTTTGCATAACATTCGGCAGACGCCGTCCCCCTGCAGAGCGCTGCGGGGAAAAAAGGGAGGTATCCCCGGCGCCGTTCAGCAAGGAATAGCAGGCCGAATAAGCTTTTCGTATTCTATGAATTTCAAATTAAGAGCCGCAGACGAGGAAAAATTTTGACTTGCATCAGCATGTTCATGGACTTTTTACAGCGCTTCAGGCTATTATTTTTAAAGAAAACATTGACTTCCAAAGAAATAATTCTTTAGAAGCGGCAGTCTTGCCTGCATGACAAAAAAATTCCAGCGCCGGCAAAGACTCATAAGATCCCCCGATCAGCCGGCTCCGCAAGGAGTGCTGCATGAAAAGACCTGAGCCAACCGTTCGAAAGTCCGGCGTGAATTTTTGCGTGCCCGAATCATGCAAATTTTCCGCAGATCCCTTCGCCTGTGCTGTGACCCGACAGCACTGCCGTACCCTGCACCGACCTCTCCGCGGGCAGTGCCGGCCGGGCCGCTGTGCTCCCGGCGGCATCGTCCTGACGGCTTCCCTGCCGCGAAGCCGCATCGGCCGAGAAACGCTTTTTTAAGCCGACGTCCGCCCCGCTGCGCAGGAAAAACCGGGTTTCAGGGAACCCGGCCCTGCGAAAGCCATCGGGCGGAATTGGGGGGATCGGCTTAGGGCAGCGGGGCAATCCCGCTGCCTCTTTTTTTCGGCTCCGGCGGCCGGGGACGGCCGAAAAAAAAATGCCGGCTTCCTTGGAAGGCCGGCGTTTCCTGCTGCGCACGTAGTTTTTCAATATGACGCTTCCCGCGGCGGTGCGCCATTGGGAAATGTTCTACCGCCGTTTTCTGCGGAATGTGAGAAGATAGTCATGACGGCAGAGAAACCACGAGGCCAGTAAACCCTCAGGATGTTGGTTTCCGCCACAAGGCCCGGAGAGACGTAAAGACGTCACACACCACCGGGCCTTTTTCGTTGCCCGAAAAATTCATCCCCTTCCGGCGGCCGCCGGCGGGAGCAAAAATCGTTTCTTCGGAAACGGCGGCAGGTAAAAAAATCGCCGGCTTTTAAAGGCCGGCGATTACTTTTCTGCACAGTTTTTCAGTATGACGCATTACGCGGACGGGCACAATTGGGAAAAGTTCTCCCGCCGTTTTCCGCGGAATGTGAGAAGATAGTCATGACGGCAGAGAAACCACGAGGTCAGTAAACCCTCAGGATGTTGGTTTCCGCCACAAGGCCCGGAGAGACGTAGAGACGTCACACACCACCGGGCCTTTTTCGTTGCTCGGAAAAAATTTTCCTCAGGATTCCTCTTCTTCGCTGCGGCCGCCGAAGGCCTGCTCCCAGGCATAGAGCAGCAGCGCGCTCCCCTTTTCCTTGATCGCCTTAGGGTCGGCTAGCGTGCGCCGCCAGACGCGCGCGCCGGGCAGTCCCTGGCAGAGCCCGTTCATATGGCGGGCGACGGCGCGAAGCGCGGGCTCGCTGCCCGCGAAGTTTGCCTTCAGGTATGCCGTCATGCCCCGCACCGCGTCGAGCCGCGTCACTGTGCTCGGCGCTTCGCCGTAGATCGCCTCGTCGACCTCCGTGAGCAGCCAGGGCGTCTGGTAGGCGGCGCGCCCCATCATGACGCCGTCGAGGCCCGAATCGATCAATGCCTTCGCTTCGGCAACCGTCCCGACCTTGCCGTTGACGACGAAGACCGCGTCGGGAAAATCGCGCTTGAGCATTCAAGGCGTACTCGCGCCGCAGCGGCGGCACCTCGCGGTTTTCCTTGGGAGAGAGGCCCTTGAGCCACGCCGCGCGGGTGTGCACGATGAAGACGCGGCAGCCCGCCTCGTGCACCGTGCCGACGAAGTCGCGCACGAAACCGTACGAGTCTTCCCTGTCGACGCCGATGCGGTGCTTCACGGTGACGGGCCGGTCGGTTTCCGAGGCCATCGCGCGCACGCAGTCGGCGACGAGCTTCGGCTCGAGCATGAGGCAGGCGCCGAAACTCCCTTTCTGCACCCGCTCCGAGGGGCAGCCGCAGTTGAGGTTGTACTCGTCGTAGCCGCGCGAGGAAGCGATGCGCACCGCTTCGGCGAGGTCCTTCGGGTCGGAGCCGCCCAGCTGCAGCGCGACGGGATGCTCCGCCGGATCGAAGTCAAGGAGCAGGTGCAGGTCGCCGTGCAGCACGGCGCCCGTCGTCACCATCTCGGTGTAGAGCCGCGCGCGGCGCGTCAGCAGGCGGTGGAAGCGCCGGCAGTGCCGGTCGGTCCAGTCGAGCATGGGCGCGACGCAGAAGCGCCAGCCCTCGGGATTGAGAGGACTCATGGGAAAGGCATGCAAAAAAATTCGGCTGTCCGGACGGGAACGCCCGGGCAGCCGCTTGGAATCAACGCATCAGGAAGCGCTCTTTTCGCCGGGGAACGTGCCGTCGACGTAAAGCCAGGCGGCCGCCCTCGCGCCGGGAAGCGGCTCACTTCCTCGAGCCGCACCGCGCCCGAGGCGCTGCGGGCCAGCGCCACGTAGTGCACCGTGCCCCTGTCGCCCTCTTCGGAAGCGGAAAGAACCTTGAGCGAGAACCACTTCGGGCGCTGCTCGCCCGGAGCGAAGAGCCGGGCGGGGCGCGTCTCGGGCGCCCACGTCCTGAGCACGTAATCGTCGTCGCGCAGCGCGTAGGCCGTGAAGCGGCTGCGCATCAGCGCTTCGGGACCGGGCGCCGCGGCCTTTCCGTCGAGGAACGGCCCGCAGCACTCGGCAAAGGGCCTGCCGCTGCAGCAGGGGCAGGCCTCCGGGCGATCACTTCTTCTTTTCTTCATCGCTCTCTTCGCCGAACTCGCTCTGCTCGGCGCGGGCGGCGCGGCGGCGCTCGTACTCCTTGAGCCAGCGCTTGCGCAGCCTGATCGACTGCGGCGTGATCTCGACGAGCTCGTCGTCGTTGATGAACTCGACGGCGCTCTCGAGCGTGAGCTGCACCGGCGGCACGAGGCGGATGGCCTCGTCCGTGCCGGAAGCGCGGATGTTCGTGAGCTGCTTGCCGCGGATCGGGTTGACGACGATGTCGTTCTCACGGGAGTGCTCGCCGATGATCATGCCCTCGTAGAGGTTGTCGCCCGGGGAGACGAACAGACGGCCGCGCTCCTGGATCTTCCAGAGGGCGTAGGCGACCGCTTCGCCGTCGTACTGCGAGATGATCGCGCCCGAGCGGCGCTCGCCGATGTCGGCGTGCGCAATGGGGACCGTAGTCGTCGAAGACGTGGTTCATGACGCCCGTGCCGCGGCACATCGTCATGAAGAGGCTCTGGAAGCCGATGAGGCCGCGGGCCGGGATGCGGTACTCAAGGCGCACGCGCCCCTTGCCGTCCGGCTCCATGTCCTGCAGCTCGCCCTTGCGGCGGCCGAGCTCTTCCATGACGGCGCCCTGGTTGGTCTCCTCGACGTCGACCGTGAGGAGTTCGTACGGCTCCATCTTGACGCCGTTGACTTCCTTGATGATCACGCGCGGGCGCGAGACGGCCACTTCGTAGCCCTCGCGGCGCATGTTCTCGAGGAGCACGGTGAGGTGCAGCTCGCCGCGGCCGGCGACTTCCCAAACGGTCTCGTCCTTGGTCGGGCGCACGCGCATGGCGACGTTGCTCTTGAGCTCGCGCTCGAGGCGCTCGCGGATCTGGCGCGAGGTGACGAACTTGCCTTCGGTGCCGGCGAGCGGCGAGGTGTTGACCATGAAGTTCATGGTGAGCGTCGGCTCGTCGACCTTGAGCATCGGGAGCGCCTCGGGGTGCTCGAGATCGGTGATCGTCGTGCCGATGTTGAGGTCCTCGATGCCGTTGACGAGCACGATGTCGCCCGCTTCGGCCTCGTCGACCGGCTGGCGGTCAAGGCCTTCGAACTTCAGGATCTGGTTGATCTTGACGCGCTTCGGGGTGTCGTCCGGGCCGTTCATGATGGCCACGTCCATGTTCGGGTGCATGCGGCCGCGGTGCACGCGGCCGACGCCGATCTTGCCCACGTAGCTCGAGTAGTCGAGCGAGCAGATCTGCATCATCAGGGGGCCGTCGGGATCGTCGTCGCGCACCGGCACGTACTTGATGACCGTGTCGAAGATCGCGCGCATGTTGCCGATCTTCTTGAGCTCCTCGACGTTGGGCGTGTAGCCCGCGTAGCCTTCAAGGGCGGAGGCGTAGATGACCGGGAAGTCGAGCTGGTCCTCGGTGGCGCCGAGTTTGTCGAAGAGGTCGAACGTCTGGTTGACGACCCAGTCCGGACGGGCGCCCGGGCGGTCGATCTTGTTGATGACGACGATCGGCTTCAGGCCCTGGGCGAGGGCCTTGCGCGTCACGAAGCGCGTCTGCGGCATCGGGCCTTCGACGGCGTCGACCAGAAGCAGGACGCCGTCGACCATCGAGAGCACGCGCTCCACCTCGCCGCCGAAGTCGGCGTGGCCCGGGGTGTCGATGATGTTGATGTGGGTGCCTTCGTACTCGACGGCGCAGTTCTTCGAAATAATCGTAATGCCGCGCTCGCGCTCGATGGCGTTGGAGTCCATCACGCGCTCCTGAACCTGCTGGTTGGCGCGGAACGTGCCGGCGCACTGCAGAAGACGGTCCACCATCGTGGTTTTGCCGTGGTCAACGTGCGCAATGATCGCTATGTTACGAATCGCTCTCATTGTTTTTCTCTTTAATGTGCAATTAGTCTTTCCGGCTCCAGAACGCCGCGGTCATTGACCTTTGCCGTTCCGAGCAGCTTGTTTTCGGGGCCGTATACACGAACAAGTCCGCGTATTGTAAGCCTTAGCGCGAGGCGCTGTCCTGACATCAGGCGCGATGCGTCCGTCTCGCCGAGACGCACCTCGGGCAGGCTCTGCAGGAGGGCGTCGGCGCCTTTCAGAAGCTTCCGCGCCGCCTCGGGCGAGCCCGCGCTTTCAATCTGTTCCATCGTGACGGCGTCGCCGACCGTCAGGTCGCCCACGCTCGTGCGCCGCAGCGACAGGAGGTGCGCGCCGCAGCCGAGGCTCCTGCCGATGTCCTCGGCGAGCACGCGGATGTAGGTGCCCTTCGAGACGAGGCACGTCATCGTGAAGTCGCGCCCGTCGAAGTCGGAGACCTCAAGCCTCTTGACGGTCACGCGGCGCGGCTTGCGCTCGACGCTCTCGCCCGCGCGGGCGAGCCGGTAGAGCGCGCGGCCGTTCACCTTGATGGCCGAGTACATCGGCGGGACCTGCTCGATCTCGCCCGTGAAGCGCAGCGCCGCGTCCATCAGGGCGGGGAGCGTCACGTTCACCTCGCGCCGCTCGGTCACCTCGCTTTCGGCGTCGCCAGATGGCGTCGTCTCGCCGAGCCTCACGCGCGCTGCGTAGCCCTTGTCGGCGTTGAGCAGATCGGCGGAGTACTTCGTCGCGTTGCCGAAGCAAAGCGGCAGCAGCCCCGTCGCGAGCGGGTCGAGCGTGCCCGTGTGGCCGGCCTTCTTCGCGTTGACGAGCCGGCGCACGCGCTGCAGCGCGGCGTTGCTCGAAAGCCCGAGGGGCTTGTCGAGCAGCATCACGCCGTCGATCGCTTCGCCCCTTGCGCTCACTTGCCGCTCTCCGAGCCCGCGGTGGCCTTCATCGCGCGGTCGATGAGCGCATCCATCGCGAAGCCGCGGTCCACGCTCTTGTCGTGCACGAAATGCAGCGTCGGCACGGTGTGGATCGTGTACTTCGGGAAAAGCTTGTTGCGCAGCATGCCCGCCGCGGCGTTGAGGCCTTCCTCGGTCAGCGCCGGGTCGCTCCCGAGCACCGTGAAGTAGACCTTGGCGTGCGCGTAGTCGGGCGTGATCTCGCAGCCCGTCACTGTGACGAGCCCGACGCGCGGGTCGCGCACCTCGCGCGGGATGATCTGCGCGAGGTCCTTGGCGATCTGATCGGCCACCCTCAGCGAGCGGCCGGGTTTCCTGGGTTTCACTTCTCTCTATCTCCTCTCAGGGGTAAAGCGCCGGGCGGGGACGGCGTTCGGCCGCCCCAATCCCGAAGGCCTTTGCCTCAGAGCGTGCGGGCGACCTCGGTGACCTCGAAGACCTCGATCTGGTCGAGCTCCTTGAAGTCGTCGTAGCCCTTGAGCGAGAGGCCGCACTCCTGGCCGGCCTGCACCTCGCGCACGTCGTCCTTGAAGTGCTTGAGCGAAGCGAGCTCGCCCGTCCAGATGACGACGTTGTTGCGCAGCAGGCGCACGGAGGCGCTGCGGCGCACGACGCCCTCGAGCACGCGGCAGCCGGCGATGTTGCCGACCTTGGGCACGTGGATGATCTGGCGGATCTCGAGCAGCCCGAGCGAGGTCTCGCGGCGCTCGGGCGAGAGCATGCCGCTCATGGCCGCCTTCACGTCGTCGACCGCATCGTAAATGATGTTGTAGTAGCGGATGTCGACGCCTTCGTTCTCGGCAAGCTTGCGGGCCTGGCCGTCGGCGCGGACGTTGAAGCCGATGATCACGGCCTTGGAGGCCGCCGCCAGGTTGACGTCGGACTCCGAGATGCCGCCCACGGCCGAGTGGATGACCTGCACGCGCACCTCGTCGGTCGAGAGCTGCGTAAGCGCATGGATAAGCGCCTCGGTCGAGCCCTGGACGTCGGCCTTGATGATGAGCGGCAGCGTCTTCTGCTCGCCTTCCTTGGCATCCTTGAAGATGTTGGAGAGGTTGTTCGCATGCTGCTTGGCGAGCTTCTGCTCGCGGTACTTGCCCTGGCGGAACGTCGAAATCTCGCGCGCCTTGCGCTCGTCCTGGAGCGTGATGAGCTCGTCGCCCGCTTCCGGCACGCCCGAGAGGCCCTGCACCTCGACCGGGATCGAGGGGCCGGCGCTCTGCTGCGCCTTGCCCTTCTCGTTGATCATGGCGCGGATGCGGCCGTACTGGGCGCCCACGAGCACCACGTCGCCGCGGTGCAGCGTGCCCGCCTGGATGAGCACGGAGGCGACCGGGCCGCGGCCCTTGTCGAGGCGCGACTCGATCACGACGCCCTTGGCGGGGCCTTCGACCGGAGCCTTGAGCTCCAGCATCTCGGCCTGCAGAAGGACGTTCTCGAGCAGGTTGTCGACGCCCTGGCCGGTCTTGGCGGACACTTCGCAGAACGGCACCTCGCCGCCCCAGTCCTCGGGCATCACGCCTTCCTGGACGAGTTCCTGCTTGACGCGCTCGGGGTTGGCCGCGGGCTTGTCGATCTTGTTGATCGCCACGACGAGCGGCACGTTGGCCGCGCGGGCGTGCGCAATGGCTTCCTTCGTCTGCGGCATGACGCCGTCGTCGGCCGCGACCACCAGAATCACGATGTCGGTGACCTGGGCGCCGCGGGCGCGCATGGCCGTGAAGGCTTCGTGGCCCGGGGTGTCGAGGAACGTCACGATGCCGCGCGGCGTCTTGACGTGGTAAGCGCCGATGTGCTGCGTGATGCCGCCCGCTTCGCCGGCGGCGACCTTGGTGCGGCGGATGTAGTCAAGGAGCGACGTCTTGCCGTGGTCGACGTGGCCCATGATGGTCACGACGGGCGGACGCGGCACCTGCGGGTATTCCTTCTTCTCGATGTCGCCGAGGATCGCCTCCGGGTCGTCCGGCTTGGCGGCGATGGCGTGGTGGCCCATCTCCTCGACCACGAGCATCGCGGTGTCCTGGTCGAGCATCTGGTTGATCGTCACCATCATGCCCATCTTCATCAGGGTCTTGATGGTTTCGGTGGCCTTGACGGCCATCTTCATCGAGAGGTCGGCGACCGAAATCGTCTCGGGCACGAGCACGTCGCGCACCACGGGCTCCTGGACGGGCTGCGGGGCGCTCTGGGCGCCGCGGCGCTTGTCCTGGGAGCGGCGGCCGCGGGCCGTGCGCCAGGTGTTGCTGCCGGAGTCCTCGTCGCCGCGCGTCTTGATCGTGCGGTGATGATCGCCCTCGTCCCAGCGCTCGCCGCGGTCCTTGCCGCCGCGCTTGCCGCGGCGGCGGCCTTCGTTCTCGGCGGCGTCGCGCTGCGAGACGGCGGCCGGGCGCATCGGGCGGTTGGCCGTGCGCTTGGCCTTGTCTTCCTTGTCCTTCTTGGCGGGGCCGCTTGCGGCGCCGTTCTGGCGGCGCTCGCCCTGCTTGGCGGCCTCGGTGCCGCGCTGCTGCTGCTCCTGCTTCTTCTGGACCTTCTTGGCCGTGAGCACGCCGGTCGTGCGGTGCGAGAGCATCTCGCGGATGCTGCGCGCCTCTTCCTCGGCCTTCCTGCGGGCGGCCTCGCGGCGCTCGCGCTCGGCGGCCTCGGCCTCCATGCGCTTGGCGGTGGCGGCCGCCACCTCGGCGTCGAGCTTCGCCTTCTCGGCTTCGCGGCGGGCCGCCTTGATGGCCGCCTCGTCCTGCTCCTGCTTCTTCAGCGCTTCGGCGCGGGCGCGGGCTTCCTCGGCCTCGCGCTTTGCCTTCTCGGCGCGCTCCTGCGCGGCGCGGCGCTCTTCGGCGGCGCGGCGCTCGGCTTCTTCGCGGGCCTTGCGCTCCGCTTCGGCGCGGGCGCGCTCCTCTTCCTCGGCCTTCGCCTTGGCGGCCGCCTCTTCGGCGGCGCGGGCCGCGGCGGCGGCCTGTTCGGCGAGCGCCGCCTGCTCGGCGGCGACCTGCGGGTTCTTCACGAAGACGCGCTTGCGGCGCACCTCGACGGGAATCGAGCGCGCGCGGCCCGAGCCGTCGTACTGCTTGACGACGATCGTCTGCTTGCGCGTCACGGTGATCTTGCGCGGCGCGCCCTGCGTGCGCTCCGCCCTCAGGCTGTCAAGGAGCCGGGCCTTGTCCGAGTCGCTGATCTCGTCCGTCTCGCGGCTCTTCTCGACGCCGGCAGCCTTCAGCTGAGCCAGAAGCGTCTTGGCGGCAACCTTCAGTTCCTGCGCGAATTCACTTACCGTTTTGCTGGCCATATGTTCTTTTCTCCTTCGATGCGCGGTTCCGGCCGGAAGGCGCCCGAAAAGGGGCTTCCTTCGCCGGCGGCGCGCGCATCACGCTCAAAGCGCTGCACACTTACCATTCCCCGGGCCGTGGGCCGGGAGCCCGGGGCAGCGCTCCGAGCCTAAGTTCCGATGCGGCAGTCAAGACAAAAAATTCTTTTTTCTTCCCCTTTCGCCCGGGCGCCGCAGGGGTCCTTGCCGCAGCGGACCCTGCGAAGCGCCCGGCGGGGCGCTTGCGCTTACTTCGCCTTCTCTTCGGCGGGCGCGTCCTCGTTCTCGAACCAGTGGGCGCGTGCGGCCATGATGAGCTTGCTCGCGCGCTCGGCGTCGATGCCCGTCATTTCGACGAGGTCGTCCGTGGCGAGCTCGCCGAGGTCGTCGAGCGTCTTCACGCCGTGGCCGACGAGCTTGCTCGCGAGGTCGTTGTCCATGCCCTCGAGCGAGAGCAGCGGGGCGTCGGCCTTGCGCAGGTTCTCCTCGCGCGTGATGGCGTCGGCAAGGAGCTTGTCGCGGGCGCGCTTCCTGAGCTCGTCGACCGTCTCGCGGTCGAAGGCCTCGATCGCGTAGAGCTCCTTCTCGGGCACGTAGGCGATCTCCTCGATCGAGGAGAAGCCCTCGTCGATCAGCACGTTGGCGGCGGCCTCGTCGATGTCGAGGCTGTCCATGAACTCGGCGCGGATCTTGGCGACCTCCTCGTCGCGCTTCTGGTTGGCCTCGTTCTCCGTCATGATGTTGATCTTCCAGCCCGTGAGCTCGGAGGCGAGGCGCACGTTCTGGCCGGAGCGGCCGATCGCGACGGCGAGGTTGTCCTCGTCGACGACCACTTCCATCGTGTGCGTCTCCTCGTTGACGACGATCGAGTGCACCTTGGCGGGCTCGAGCGCGCCGATCACGAACTGCGCGGGATCCTCGTTCCAGGGCACGATGTCGATGCGCTCGCCCGAGAGCTCGTTGGTGACCGCGTTGACGCGCGAGCCGCGCATGCCGACGCAGGTGCCGATCGGGTCGATGCGCGCGTCGTGCGCGACGACGGCGATCTTGGCGCGCACGCCCGGGTCGCGGGCGGCGGACTTGATCTCGAGGAGGCCCTCCTCGATCTCGGGCACCTCAAGCTCGAAGAGCTTCTTCAGGAACTCGGGCGAGGTGCGCGAAAGGATCACCTGCTTGCCCTTGTTGGTGTCGGCGATGTGGTCGAAATAGGCGCGCACGCGGTCGCCCGTGCGCAGGTTCTCGCGCGGGATCATCTGGCTGCGCGGCAGCCTCGCCTCGAGGCGGCCGATCTCGACGAGCGCGTCGCCCTTGTCGAGGCGCTTGATCGTGCCGGTGACGATGCTCTCGTTGCGGTCGAGGAACTCCTTGAGGATCTGGTCGCGCTCGGCGTCGCGCAGGCGCTGCAGGATGACCTGCTTGGCGTCCTGCGCGAAGCGGCGGCCCGTCGAGTCGATGTCGATCTCCTCGATCGCGCGCTCGATGTAGTCGCCGGGCTGCTTGTCGGGGAACTCGTCATGGATATCGGAGAACATCTCCTCGCGGTCCGGCTCCTGCAGGCCCGCCTCGTCGGGCACCACGAGCCAGCGGCGCGCCGCGGAGAAGGCGCCCGTGTCGCGGTCGACGTGCACGACGATGTCGGCGTCCTCGCCCGGGAACTTGCTCTTCTTGACGGCGCTGGCGAGGGCGGCCTCGAGCACGCCAAAGACCGTGTCCTTGGCCACATTCTTCTCGCTTGCGAGCACGTCGACAAGCTCCAACATTTCACGGCTGTTCATCGAAATTAACCTTTAAAGTTCAAAACTGCAATCAGATGGGCGCTTTCAACGTCCGAAAGGGGAAACGAAACGCGCACGGGCGCGGACTCGGAGGCGGCCTTCCTGCGGCGGCCGCGGAGCACGGCCATGCCCGGCGTGCGCGGCACGTCCACTTCGAAGAAGTCGAACGTCACGCGCTCCTCGCCCGAGGCGCCCTCGATGCCGACGATGCGTCCCTCGAGCTTGCGGCGGCCCGCCTCGGGGAAGCCCTCGGCGTGCATCGGCTCAAAGAGCTCGACGTGCGCGAGCTCGCCCGCGAAGCGCTGCCAGTCGCGGGCGCGCTTCAAGGGGCGCTCGACGCCCGGGGAAGAGACTTCGAGGCGCTCGTAAGGCACGTCCTCGACGCTGAAAAGGTGCGTGAGCTGGTCGCTCACGCGCTCGCAGTCGTCCGTCGTGATGCCGCCCTCGGCGTCGGTGTCGATGGTGACGCGGATCAGTCCGCGGGCCAGCCGCTCGGCGTCGACGAGCTCGTAGCCGAGTCCTTCGACGGTCTCGGCGACAAGGTCGGCGAGCGCTCCGGTATTGGTCATTGATTCGTCTTCCTACAATGGTTGATCGGCCCCTCGAAGGGGGACCTTTCCGGCCCCGCGCCCGGACTCGTTTCCCGGGGTGCGCCGGCCGAAAAAAAGTAAAAAAAAATGGGCAAACGCCCATCCATGCCCCCTCTCGGCGCCCGAAGCGCGGCGGCAGGCTCGCTACTTGCGGCGCTGCCTGAGCCGGTGTTTCGCATCGGACAGGGGAACGGCTGCGCCCCAAGGGGCATCGGCCGTCTGAATCGCTTTCGACGGAGATGAACCGCATCCCGGGTTTGCGCCGGGAGGGACAAGGCGCAGCGCGCCTCCGCGATCTCTTCGAACGGGCGAAATTGTATGGGAAAAAAGGCCGCCGCGCAACCCGAAACGGCGATTTTTTCCCTTTGCGATCAGCGCTCGCCCCGGCGCGATCCGCCGGGCCGGCGCTGCGTGCGCCGGTCGCTCATGTCGCGGCCGTGCCACATCGGCACGCCGGTGCGGTCGCTCGCGCCTTTCTTGAAGCGTCCGCCGCGGCGCGGGCCCTGCTCGGCAAGGCGCTCCTCGGCGGCCGCGCGCTCGCGCGCCTTCTCGCGGTACGCGGCCTTCACGGCCCTGGCGGCCTGCGCCTTGGCGGGGGCGTCCTTCGCGATCTTCTTTTCCGCCTCGTCGAGCTCCATCATCCAGGCGCGGACCTCGTCGGGCGTAAGCTCGGCGCGCTTGCCGCGCGGCAGCGACGCCGGCAGCGACACCGCGCCGTAGCGGGTGCGGATCAGGCGCGAGACGGTCATGCCGATCGCCTCGAACATGCGGCGAACCTCGCGGTTGCGGCCTTCGTGCAGCGCCACGCGGTACCAGCGGTTGAGGCCCGTGCCGCCCGCCTCCTCGATCTCGTCGAACTTCGCGGGGCCGTCCTCGAGCTCGACGCCGCTGCGCAGCGCCTCGAGCTGCTCGGGCGTGAGCTCGCCCGCGACGCGCACCGCGTACTCGCGGCTGATCTCGTAGCGCGGGTGCATCAGGCGGTTGGCAAGCGCCCCCGAGGTGGTGAAGAGCAGCAGCCCTTCGGTGTTGAAGTCGAGGCGCCCGACGGCGATCCAGCGCGCGCCCGAGAGGCGCGGCAGGTGGTCGAACACCGAGGGGCGTCCCTCGGGGTCGTCGCGCGAGACGATCTCGCCCGCCACCTTGTGGTACATGAGCACGCGGGGCAGCATCTCGGCCTTGAAGTCGCGCTTCACAAGCCGCCCGCCGATGCGGATCGCATCGAGCGGTGTGACGCGGCAGCCGAGCTCGGCCGTCTCGCCGTTGACCGTGACGCCGCCGCGGGCGATGAGCGCCTCCATCTCGCGGCGCGAGCCGATGCCCGCGTCGGCGAGCGCCTTCTGCAGCTTCTCGCTCGGCAGGTTCGCCGGGCGCGCGAGCTCGCGGGCGCGCCGCACGATGTCGAGCGCGATGGCGTGCTCGGCGAGCCCGCCGTAGCCCTCGCCCGGCCCCTCGGCGGGGCCCATCTCTTCGAACGCCTTGCCGGGAGCGGCGAGCTCCGCCCTGCGGTGCTGCGGGCCGCGCCGGCCTTCGGGCCTGCGGAACGGCGTGCGCTTGCCGCGCGAATTAGTCGTGTTTTTCAAAGTCGATCTCCTTCTGGAGAGGCGCCTCGGCGCCGGGCGCTGCCGGCAGCGAAAGCGCAAATTCGGGTGTTTCGGACTCGGGCAGCGCGGGGAGCTCTTCGAGGCTCCGCAGCCCGAGGTCGTTCAAAAACTGCTTCGTCGTGCCGAGCAGCTCCGGCCTGCCCGGCGTGTCGCGCCGGCCCACGGTCTCGATCCAGCCGCGCTCTTCGAAGGCGCGGATGATCGCCGGGTTCACGGCCACTCCGCGGATATCCTCGATGTCGCCGCGCGTGACGGGCTGCCGGTAAGCGATGATCGCGAGCGTCTCCATCGCGGCGCGCGAGTAACGCGGGGCCTTCTCGGGCTCGAGCGCGAGAAGCGCCTGCGCGATTTCGGGCGCGGTCGAGAAGCGCCAGCCGTCGGAGAGCTCGGCGAGCCGCATGCCGCGCTCCGACCAGAAGGACTGGAGCGCCTCGAGGTGCGAGCGCACGGTCTTGGCGCTCAACCGGTCGCCGAAAAGGCGGCGCAGCTCGCGCACGGAAAGCGGCCGGCCGGCGGAAAGGAGCGCCGCCTCGATCACATACCGCGGGTCAAGGGAAGACATGAAAGCAAAAAGAGGGTGGCTTTAAAAGTTTCCCCCCATTGTACGCAACCGCGGCGCCCGGAGAGGTACAAAGCCCGCACTTTGCCGGTCAGGAACTTCGCAGGGGTGCGTATGCTAGCAAAAATCGAGACTTACAGCAGTAATGAACGTATTTCTCGGAGGGCCGGTCCTCAGATCTCATCGTTCGGGTCCAGCTCCTTGATCACCTCGATAATCGTTGCCGCCGGAGCACCTGCCGGAGGAATTTCCCAGCCCTTCACGCTCCTGCGATAGATGGCCAGGGCCTTTCGCACTCTTTCCTCCCTGTCATCGCAGAAGTCCTTCATATCCTTCTCGCCGGTTGATTTTCTGTAGGCCAGATACTGAATCACCCAGTCTTTCAGCAGGCCAACCAAATCCCCGCCGTCCAATGTATAGATGAGCCTGGAGGCGTTCCAGTGTATTTCCGCCATCATCTGGTCAAGACTGTAATTTTCCAAGCTCTGCCGCGTGGCTTCTTCTTTCATCTTCTGCATCCCGATAAGTGCGCCGGCAATGGTATTGAAGCAGCCGGCGTGAAAGAGGTTCAGCGTTTTTTCGCCGCCTTTTTGGCCCTGGCTTCTTCCGCCATCTTTGCGAACCTCTGCAGCAGGTACTGCTCGCCCTGCCCGATTTTCTTGGACTTCTCGTATTGCTTTCGGTTCTCTTCCTGCATCGCCTTCACGCGTTCCTCGATCGTCCGAGTATCCGCTGCGCGCTCCGCTGCCGCTCTTTTACGGCCTCTATCTATCGCCTCTCCGAACATCTTGCCCCACTCTTCCGGCGTCGGTTTCTTTTCTGTCTGCGAATCGGTCATAGCCAATCTCCTCATACAGGACATTGAACATCGCCGTTGCGGCGCGGCGTGCCGCTTGGCGATATGTCATCGAGGACATACTAAGCAAACTTCAGCCTCTTCACCCCCTTTTCTTTGCCAATCCCGCTCGCAGCAAGCAGGTCGATTCGAAGAAAGTATCTTAAAAGAAACCGTACGTTTTCCGACAGTTCATTTGTTTGATTGACATACATCGACTGCAAAAAGTCACGGAAACTGTCAGCTGACATCGTTGGCAGTCTTTTCCCTGCATAAGAGACAAAACCGTCCGTTCAGGCCATTTTCACGGAGAAAAAAGCATTGAAATCCGTTGAATAGCGCCGCTAATATTTGCCTGACGATTTTCGGAGCCCGCTCACGAAAACTACGCCGGCGGCTATCCCCCCGCCTGCAACAACACACTCGACAGGGCCCCGGAATCAGTCAGCAATTTTCGAGCACCTGACACTCGGATTTAAGAAAATGAAAAAACAATTCATCCCCCGGATGAGGAGGGCAAAGGCCCCCCTCTTCGCAGCCGTTTCTGCTGCACTCTGCCTGATTTCCGCCCAGGCTTCGGCCGATTATTCCAACAGCGTCACTGTAAGCTCGACTACAGAGCTTCCCGGCTCAAGCTACGCGCTCTCGGCCGAAAACGGCAGCTATACCGCCGACATGACGATTGAAGGGGGCTCCTACGGCAGCTACTTCCTGGCGACCTTCGGCGACAGCAACCTCGAAGAGGACTCCGACGGAATCTTCCATTTCGATTCGATGCACCTGACGATGTCGGGCGACATCGCCACCTTGAGCTCAGCGTCGGTGTACACCGGCGGCCTGTACATCCGATATTGGCATTCCGGAATTGTCAATCAGATGACATTCAACATCGATTCATACTATGTCGATTCGAACCTCACCCTTAAGGGCGGCCACATCAATCCCAATGCTCTCGCTGCTATTAATGACGACAATTGCACACCCGTAACGGTGAACGTCGGCGACCTCTGGATCCGCAGCATCGTGAACGTCGACAGCGAATGGCAGGACAATGCCACGGTCGCCAACAACGGCGTTTACGCCGCCGGCAGCGGCATGGTCATCAACCTCAACGGCGACACCTACGTCAACACGATCCTCGTCAATGGGCTCGAAGAGGCTTACAGCACCGACTACGGCCCCGGCATGAGCAAGAACGACGCGCTCTCGGCCAAGTACGGCGGCACAGTCAACGTGAACCTCGAAGGCGGCCACACCGTGCAGCTCCTCGGCAACCTGGACGCCAGGCAGGGCACCATGACGGTGAACCTCGACGATTCCGAGTCCTACTGGCACGGCCACGGCACGAACCTTTCATCGGAAAGCGACCTCACCGTGATGCTCTCGAACGGCGCGCAGTGGGTGCCCGACCTCCCGATCGAAGTCATGCAGAACCTCGTCGTGAGCGACGGCGGCATCGTGAACCTGCACGGCTTCAACCTCCACACCAACACCGCCGGTCTAACCCAGCAGCTCTCCATCGAGAACCTGACGGGCGACGGCGGCATCTTCATCATGGACCTCACCGCCTCCAACGAGAGCGGTCCCATTGAAGAGCCGACCTATACACATACAGCCGCCAACGGAACATGGGATGGCGAGGGCATCACGCGCGAAGCGGTCGAAGGGCGCAACGACTTCCTCTATGTGAAATCGGGCAGCGGCTCCTTCTCGGTGCTCCCGGTCGACTCGACCAAGCTCAACGGCGTGAGCTATGACAACCCGATCTGGTTTGCCGACGTGCCGACCACGGTCACCTTCACGGCCTATACCGAGGTGACGGAACTGAGTGACGGCTTCGTCTACGACTACACGCCGCTCCTCGACACGAACGTCGTTGCGACCGACGAGAACAAGAACGGCACCAACTGGTACATCGTGGGCCTGCAGAAGGACCTGACGGACGCCTCCGAGGTCGCAATTTCCGACGCGGCGCTCAACTTTGCGGCGGCCACCTCGTTCCTCGAGCTCGACAGCCTCAACAAGCGCCTGGGCGAAGTGCGACGCTACGGCGACGACGCCGCGGGCCTCTGGGTGCGCGCGAAGGCGGGACGCATGACCTCCGACACCAACGGCAGCTTCCGCAGCAACTACCAGTTCTACCAACTGGGCGCCGACTACGCCTATCGGCCGGCGAACGGCTCGGGCACTTATCTCTTCGGCGCGGCGCTGCATACGGCCAACCACGACGCGAAGTTCACGGCCGGCTCGGGCGACGTCGACACGGCGGGCGCCTCCCTCTACGCCACTTGGTACAACGACAAGGGCTTTTACGCCGACCTGATCGCCCGCTACTCGCACCTCAAGGACGAGTACAAAGTCGTGAGCCGCGGTGAAACCGCCAAGGCCTCCTACAGCGACGACGTCTGGTCGGTTTCGGCCGAAGGCGGCAAGCGCTTCGAGCTCGGCGCCGGTTTCTCGCTTGAGCCCGAGC
Source organism: Burkholderia sp. (assembly GCA_047777475.1). GTDB lineage: Bacteria > Pseudomonadota > Gammaproteobacteria > Burkholderiales > Burkholderiaceae_F > Sutterella. The sequence goes on along the minus strand of JBKEET010000001.1, from coordinate 37,248 downwards.
TGCAGCTCGTCTACACGCACCTCTCGGGCGCGAGCTACACGCTCTCGAACGGCATCCGCGTGGACCAGGGCTCCGCCGACAGCCTGATCGGGCGTGCCGGCGTGCGCCTAGGCCGAGACTTCCGCTTCGCCGAGGACCTCGCGCCCTCGAAGGTCTATCTCAAGGCCAACGTCTACCGCGAGTTCTCGGGCGACCGATCCGTAATGCTCACGGGCAGCGACGACGTCTACACGCAGGACGCCGATGCGGGCGACACGTGGTTCACCTACGGCATCGGCGCTGATTTCACGATTCGCAAGAACGTCTTCTTCTACGCCGACGTCGAAAAGAGCGCGGGCGGCGATGTCGACACGAAGTGGCAGGTCAACGCCGGCTTCCGCTGGGCGTTCTGAGTTCCTTTAAGCCCAAACGCCCTGCCCGCGGATAGTCCGGGGGCTTTCCCAAGGCAGGGTCTTTCAAGCCGGAGGCACGCTCCTCCGGCTTTTTTCTTGTCGGCTTCACAGCCGTCCCGCTTCCATGTGCCGACAGGCCGCGCCGGCACCGTTCGCTGAGGATGACTTCCCCGGAGAAGCGCCGCGAAGCGGTCTTTGCCAATTCCTCCAAATTCCTTCTTCACCGGATGCCGGTGCGGCTCCGGCATACTGCCAAGTGTCACCTTTGGCAGAAAATGTACCCAAAGAGAGGCAAAAATAAAGCATGCAATATCCTTCTTATGAAGGAGAAAGGCTATGAAATTCTTAAAAATGCTAGTAATATTGAAGTGACGTTTTTCTGAGGCCCTTTTAGAAAAGAAAAGCAGCCTACGGAAATCCCCTCACAGGCTACAAACACTCGGCCGGCCAAAAGAAAAACGTTGGCATTTTTCGAGCACCTGACACTCGGGTTCAAAACTATGAGAAAACAATCTAACCCCCGGACCGCAAGGTCTAAGTCCCCCCTTTTCGCAGCGGTTGCAACCGCGCTCTGCCTCATTTCCGCACAGGCCTCGGCAGATTATTTCTACGAAGACACGGTCAATGCATCGACAAAACTGCCATACGACTCTGAGCCTAATTACAGACTCTTAGCCGAAAACGGCAGCTACACCGCGAAAATGACGGTCGAAAACGGCAGCCCTAGCGAATACTATTTAGCGTATTTCGATAACAGTAGCCTTTCGGCTTCGGACATCAACGGAGGAACATTCCATTTCGGTCCCATGACAATGGAAATGTCCGGAGATTTCCGAGGCGAGGTGACCATCGGCGGCCTGGCAATCTTCAGGTGGGAGTCGAATTCCGTTGATCAAATCATCGTTAACATTGATTCGTTTTACAGTTATTTCGATCTCACGAAGAATGACCAAAAACACATCAATCCCACCGCACTGCAGGTAAAGGACTGTGTTACACCGACGACCCTCAACGTCAACGGCAAAGTCTCAATCTACAACATTGTGACCGTTCCGGGCGATTCGTCTTCGGTCGCCAACAACGGCGTTTACGCCTACAACAAGAATAATGTCATCTACCTCAACGGCGACACCTACGTCAACACGAACCTCGTCGACGGACTTATCGAAGCCTACAGCAGCGACTACGGCCCGGGCCGCAGCAAGAACGACGCGCTCTCGGCCAAAGACGGCGGCGAGCTTTACGTCAATTTCTGGGGCGGGCACACCGTGCAGCTGCTCGGCAACCTCGACGCCAGGAAAGGCACCATGAAGGTGAACCTCGACAATTCCGACTCCTACTGGCACGGCCACGGCACGAACCTTTCCTCCGCGAGCGACCTCACCGTGAAGCTCTCGAACGGCGCACAGTGGGTGCCCGACCTGCCGATCGAAGTCATGCAGAACCTCGAGGTGAACAACGGCGGCATCGTGAACCTGCACGGCTTCAACCTCCACACCGGCAAGGCCGGCCTCACGCAGCAACTCTCCGTGGCGAACCTCAGCGGCAACGGAGGCGTCTTCATCATGGACCTCACCGCCTCCAACAAGAGCGGTCCGCTTGATGTGCCAACCTATACAAAAGATGTGCTTCCCTACCACACATGGGAAGGTGAGGGCATCCAGAGCGCAGCCACAGAAGGACAAAACGACTTCCTGTATGCGAAGTCGGAAAGCGGCGGCTCGTTTTACCTGCTGCCGGTCGACTCGACGAAACTGAAGGGCGTCTCCCGCGCAAACCCGATCTGGTTCGCCGACGTGCCGACAACGGTCTCCTTCAGCCCCGTCGTCGGAGCGACGCGGCTGAGCGACGGCTTCGTCTACGACTACACGCCGGTGCTCGACACCGACGTCGTCGCGGCCGACACAGCCAAGAACCTGAACGGCACCAACTGGTACATCGTGGGCCTGCAGCAGGATCCCTCCGACGCCACCGAGGTTGCGGTTTCCGACGCGGCGCTCAACTTCGCCGCGGCCACTTCCTTCCTCGAGCTCGACACCCTCAACAAGCGCCTGGGCGAAATCCGCCGCTACGGCGACGATGCCGCGGGCCTCTGGGTGCGTGTCAAGGCGGGCCGCATGACCTCCGACACCAACGGCAGCTTCCGCAGCAACTACCAGTTCTACCAGCTCGGCGCCGACTACGCGTACCGTCCGGACAACGGCTCGGGCACTTACCTCTTCGGCGCGGCTGTGCACACCGCCGACCACGACGCGAAGTTCACGGCCGGCTCGGGCGACGTCGACACGGCGGGTGCCTAGCTCTATGTTTCCTGGTGCAACGACAGCGGCTTTTACGCCGACCTGATCGGCCGCTACACGCACCTCAAGGACGAGTACAAGGTTCACAGCACCGGCCAGACGGCCAAGGCCTCTTACAGCGACAACGCCTGGTCGCTTTCGGCCGAAGGCGGCAAGCGCTTCGAACTCGGCTCGGGCTTCGCGATCGAACCCGAGGTCCAGCTCGTCTACACGCACCTCTCCGGGGCCAATTACCGGCTCTCGAACGGCATCCGCGTGGACCAGGGTTCCGCCGACAGCCTGATCGGGCGCCTCGGCGCGCGCTTCGGGCGCGACTTCCGCTTCTCCGAAGACCTCGCGCCTTCGAAGATTTACCTCAAGGCGGACGTCTACCGCGAGTTCTCGGGCGACCGGTCCGTCATCCTCACGGGCAACGACGACGTTTACAGCCGCGAGGCCGACGCGGGCGACACGTGGTTCACGTACGGCATCGGCGCGGACTTCACGCTCCGCAAGAACGTGTTCTTCTACGCCGACGTCGAAAAGAGCGCGGGCGGCGACGTCGACACCGAGTGGCAGGTCAACGCCGGCTTCCGCTGGGCGTTCTGAGTTCCTTTAAGCCCTAATGCCCTGCCCGCCGGAAAGTCCGGGGGCTTTCCGAAGGCAGGGCCCTTCAAGCCGGAGGCGCGATCCTCCGGCTTTTTTTCTTGTCTGCGAACACGACCCCAGCAGCTCGCCGGCGGGCGTTTTCCGGCTGCTCCGGCTCAGTCCGGCGCGGCCTGTTTTGCGAGACAATTCACGGTCAAACTTTTTGTATCTTTAGATTTACATACCACAACAATCCGATGCAGAAAGCCGGCGCAAACCCTGTCACTGCCAGATGACATATCTGTCATTATTCATACCTAAACAGAGGTATTAATAACTATGTGAATTCAGTCTAAAGAATAAGAACAGTATTGAAATACTTGGAAAGTCGATTATCATTGCATTAACGATTTTTTTTGTGTCCTTTCTCGAAAAAACGCATGCGGCCATCCCCCCGCAGGCAAAAACACACTCGGCAGGACCACAGAAAAAACGTTGTCATCTTTCGAGCCCCTGACACTCGGATCAACAACTATGAAAAAACTTTCCATCCCCCTGACAGGGAGGGCCAAAGCCCCCCTCTTCTCCGCGGTTGCCGCCGCGCTCTGCCTTCTTTCCGCCCAAGCCTCGGCCGACTATTCCTACAGCGGCACGGTCTCCTCGCCGACGGTGCTGCCGGGCTCGAGCTACACGCTCTCGTCCGAAAACGGCATTTACACCGCCGACATGACGGTCGACGGAGGCTCCTCCGGTTTCTACTACCTAGCGGCCTTCTACGACAGCCACCTTTCGGGCTCCTCCGACGGAACCTTCCATTTCGGCGACATGCACATGACGATGTCAGGCGATTTCAACGCCTACGGGGCCATCAGCGGCCTAGGCATATTCGGCTGGGAGTCAAGCAGCCTCGATCAGGTCACCGTCAACATCGATTCGTACTACGCCGATTTCGAACTCACGTCGAACAGCTCTGCCGTCTTGAATCCCACGGCCCTGCAGGTTGTCGAAAACAGCGACGGCTCTTGGACACCGACGACCGTCAACGTCGGCGACCTTTACATCCGCAGCATCGTGACCGTCTCGAGCGAATACCAGGATACGGGCACGGTCGCCAACAACGGCGTTTACGCCCGCGGCGAAGGCAATGTCATCAACCTCAACGGCGACACCTACGTCAACACGATCCTCGTCGACGGGCTTACCGAAGCCTACAGCAGCGACTACGGCCCCGGCATGAGCAAGAACGACGCGCTCTCGGCCAAGAGCGGCGGCGAGCTTTACGTCAATCTCTCGGGCGGGCACACCGTGCAGCTGCTCGGCAACCTGGACGCCAAGCAGGGCACCATGACGGTGAACCTCGATGACTCCGACTCCTACTGGCACGGCCACGGCACGAACCTTTCCTCGGAGAGCAACCTCACCGTCATGCTCTCGAACGGCGCGCAGTGGGTGCCCGACCTCCCGATCGAAGTCATGCAGAACCTCGTCGTGAGCGACGGCGGCATCGTGAACCTGCACGGCTTCAACCTCCACACCGGCAATATCGGCCTCACGCAGCAGCTTTCCGTTGCGAACCTGTCGGGCGAGGGCGGCATCTTCATCATGGACCTTACCGCCTCCAACGAGAGCGGCCCCCTCGCCACCCCGAGCTACGAAGTGGAGGACGAAGACTGGGAAGGCCAGGACATCACGCGCGAAGCCGTCGAAGGGCACAACGACTTTCTGTATGCTAAGTCGGAGAACGGCGGTTCGTTTTACGTGTTGGCGGTCGACACCACGAAGCTCGAGGGCGTGAGCTACGACAACCCGATCTGGTTTGCCGACGTGCCGACCACGGTCACCTTCAGCGCCTATGCCGAAACGACGCAGCTGAGCGACGGCTTCGTCTACGACTACACGCCGCTCCTCGACACGAACGTCGTCGCGACCGACGAAAACCTGAACGGCACCAACTGGTACATCGTGGGCCTGCAGAAGGACCTCTCCGATGCCTCCGACGTCGCGATCTCGGATGCGGCGCTTAACTTTGCCGCGGCCACCTCGTTCCTCGAGCTCGACACCCTCAACAAGCGCCTCGGCGAAATCCGCCGCTACGGCGACGATGCCGCGGGCCTCTGGGTGCGCGTCAAGGCGGGCCGCATGACCTCCGACACCAACGGCAGCTTCCGCAGCAACTACCAGTTCTACCAGCTCGGCGCCGACTACGCGTACCGACCGGATAATGGCTCGGGCACCTACCTCTTCGGTGCGGCGCTGCACACGGCCGAGCACGACGCGAAATTCACGGCCGGCTCGGGCGACGTCGACACGGCGGGCGCTTCCGTTTACGTCTCCTGGTACAACGACAAGGGCTTTTACGCCGACCTGATCGGCCGCTTCTCGCACCTCAAGGACGAGTACAAGGTCGTGAGCCGCGGCGAAACCGCCAAGGCCTCCTACAGCGACAATGCCTGGTCGATCTCGGCCGAAGGCGGCAAGCGCTTCGAACTCGGCGCCGGCTTCTCTCTTGAGCCCGAGCTGCAGCTCGTCTACACGCACCTTTCGAGCGCGAGCTACACGCTCTCAAACGGCATCCGCGTGGACCAGGGCTCCGCCGACAGCCTGATCGGCCGAGCCGGCGTGCGCTTCGGACGCGACTTCCGCTTCTCCGAGGACCTCGCCCCCTCGAAGGTCTACCTCAAGGCCGACGTCTACCGCGAGTTCTCGGGCGACCGGTCCGTCATCCTCACGGGCAACGACGACGTTTACAGCCGCGACGCCGACGCGGGCGACACGTGGTTCACCTACGGCATCGGCGCGGACTTCACGCTCCGCAAGAACGTCTTCTTCTACGCCGACGTCGAAAAGAGCGCGGGCGGCGACGTCGAAACGGAGTGGCAGGTCAACGCCGGCTTCCGCTGGGCGTTCTGATCGCCTCGCCTGCGCAGAAGGCCCCCGCGGCCTTCTGCGCCGCCTGTCCCGAAGCCGGAAGATTCCTTCCGGCTTGTTTCGCACCTCAGGGCCCTTTTGAATCGCCCTGCCCGCGGGCGTTCCCTTCCGCATGCTCCGCGAAGCGTTCCGTCCCGGTCCCGTGTGTCCGAAAGCGCTGCGGACGAGGGATTAAGCAGAAACTCTGAAGGAACCGCGGCCGCTTGTCTCTAAAATAAAAGCAATTTGAACAACCGGAGGCCCCCGTGTCCGACTTCGTTCTGCCGCTGCCGAAAAAAGAAACGCTTTTTGAGCAGGTCAGCCAGCTGCTCGCCGACAAGATCCGCCGCGGCGAATGGCGCCCCGGCGAGATGCTCCCCAACGAAGCGGAGCTCGCAGCCTCGTTCGGCGTCAGCCAGGGCACCGTGCGCCGGGCCATGCAGATCCTCGTAAGCGAAGGCATCGTCATCCGGCGTCAGGGAAGAGGTTCGTTCGTCGCGGAATTTTCCGCCGAGCAGCGGCGCGTCATGGAGCGCTTCGTGCGCCTCGAAGCGGACGACCCCGCCTTCGCCGCGGTGGCGACCGGGGCCGAGCTCCTGGAATTCAAGACGATGCTGCCGCCCGAAACGGTGCGCGAAACCCTGCGCCTCCCGACCGGCGCACGGTGATCCACGCCGCCCGCGTCCTCATGTCGGGCAAGGAGCCCGTCACTTTCGACGACATTTGGCTGCCGCAGGCGGACTTCGCGAAGCTCACGGCCGAAAGCCTCATGCATCATCCGGAAAAGCTTCTCTATGCGTTCTACCAGCGCGAATGCGGCGTGACGATCGTCTCCTCCGAGGAAACGGCCCGCGCGGTGCTGCTCGACCCGGATCTCTGCCGCCGCTTCGGCCTGCCGGAGCCGATGCCCGTCATCGAAGTCCGCCGCTGCTCGAGGACGCTCGGCGGCCGTCCCGTGGAGTGCCGCCTGCAGCGCTCGATCACGCGGCACTATCACTACCGCATCAGTTAAAAAAGCCGCCCGCGTCAGAAACGGGCGGCAAAGCTCTTCTTCAAAGGGCGGAGAGCTGAAAGGCGCACCGTGAGAGAGCGCGGGCGCCTTCCCTTGGACAGGGATTAGAAATAAATCGTCGTGCCCCCATAGGCGTTGACTTCCTTGTCGGTCAGCACGTCGCCGCTGCTGACGCGGTCGTACTGGGTATAGCCGGCGCCGACGTAAAACTCGACTCTCTTGCTCGGACGGTAGACGAACTTGGAGCCGATGCCGAACGTCTGGCCGTCGAAATCCTCGCTGTCGCTGTACTTGTTCTTGTAGTCCTTGTAATAGACCATGTTCTTCCAGGACGAGGGACCGAACCAGAATTCGGCGCCGAGCGAGAGCGCATAGCCTTCAATCTGGGAAAGCTCGCGCGAGGCCGTGAAGCCGTCGATCTGGTTGAGGCCCGAGAAATACTGCGCCATGCCGTAAACGGTGACCGGCTCGAAGCGGTAGCCGGCGCCGAGGGTGACCATCTTCCAGGACTGGTCCGCACCGGCGGCGATCTGCGTCTTATGGCCCCAGAAAGCGCCTTCGTAGACCAGGGCGGCCTTGAGCTTCTGGCCCTTGTAGGCGAGGCCCGCGCCGTAGTAGCGGTCCACGTCGCTCGTCGACTCGTCGCCTTCGTCGTAGCTTTCCGTTTTCAGCGAGTACTGGAACGTCGCCTGGAAGCCCGAGAACATCGGCGTGCGGTAAACGAGCATGTTGTCGTAGCGGCCGGCCTTGACGGGCGCGTTGCCCCTGCCGACCGTGCCGCCGCCGAAGGCGTCCGTCATCCAGAGCACGTCGTAGCGGCCCGAGCCCGAGGTGATGCCCGAGGTGCGGCCCGCGGCGAACTCGCCCCAGGAGGACGTGACGCCGAGGAGCGCGTGGCCGCCGAACATGCGGCCGTCCTTGCCCTTGGTGAAGGTCTTGAACGAGCCGTCGTCGGAAAGGTAGCGGTTTTCGAGCTGGAACCAAACGGTCGTGTCGGCGGAAAGCTTCTCGCTGCCGCGGATGCCCCAGCGGGACGCGGTGTTGAGGCCGGAGTTCATCGTGAAAGAGTCGTCGGCCGCGGCGGAATCGCCGAAATTGTGCTGGTAAAGCAGGCCGGAGTCCATGCGTCCGTAAATGCGCACGTCGGCGGCGGAAGCGGAGGCAGCGGCCGCGAGAAGCGCAACGGCGAGGGCGAGCGGCCTGAGGGCGGGGTGAGACATGTTGTTCTCCTGATGGATCAATGAGGGAAAGTGAGCCGGAGGCTCGTTCAGAGGATGAAGTAGGTCATGATCAGGCCTGCGGCCATCACGGGAGCCGTGCGCTTGACGATGTCGAGCGGGTTCACCGCAGCGATGCCGGCCACGAGGATCAGGCCGCCGCAGAGCGGGGAGCTGATGCGGCCGAAGTTGCCCGCGTACACGGCGAGGTAGCCGAGGGATTCGATCGACATGCCGAATTCGGGGGCGTGCGGCGTCACCGCCTCGTTGAAGGCGAACGTCGCGGCGTCGCCGGAACCGGTGAGGATGCCGAGCACGTAGGGCCCGAGGGCGCCGCCCACCTTTGCCCACTCGTTGGAGTTGGTGAGCGCCTGGACAAGGACGTCGATGACGCCCGCGGCCTTGAGGCCCGCGGCGAACACGCCGGCGGCGATGATGATGCCGAGGATCTTCGCGTAGCCCGTGCCCATGCCGTCAAAGAACTTGCGGGTCACTTCCTGCGGGTCGCTGCGCGTGACGATCACAGCGTAGGCCGAGCCGATCAGCATGGCGGTCGCGACGCTCATCTTCATGGTTGTGAAAATCGAGACGTAGAGCAGGATCGCCACGGGGACGAGCGGCGCGATGGCGTAGAAGAAATTCACCTTCTTCGGCAGGTTGCTCGCGCCCGAGGTCTCGAAGGCGTCGGCGACGGTGCCCTGCTCGGGCTTCTTGTAGTCGCGGTAGATGAAGCAGATGAGCGTCATGCCGACGATCACGAGCACGATGATGGCGAGCGTGGTGCCGCTGAAATGGCGGATCAGGTCCATCACTTCCATGTTGGCGAGCTTGGCCACGAAGACGTTGTGCGAAACGCCCGGGTTATAGAGCGCTGCCGTCACGGAGCCGACGACCGCGGCGGCGGCCATGGCCGGCTTGAAGCCCGAGCGGATCAGGATCGGGATCATCGACGGGCCGACGGCCGCGCAGAGGCCGGCCGTCGAGGGAATGGCGAGCGAGCAAAGCGAGGTGACCGCCATGCAGGCCGGCAGCAGGAAGATGCCGAGGCGGCGCAGCGGCCTCATCAGCAGGGCAACCAGGTGCACGTCGCACTTCGTGAGCGAGACGACGGCGGCGAAGCCCATGGCCGAGCAGATCGCGATGATCAGCGAGCCGCGGGTCATCGACTTGTCGAACTGGGTGAAAGCCTGCATCGGATCGAGTGCGAAGATCGCCATGGCAAAGCCGGCGAGCAGCAGCACGAGGCGCGTTTCGTAGCGCTTGACGAGCGCCCAGACGGTGACGCAGACCACCGCAATAGCAAACCAGAAAGAGACAGACATAGTTGAAGAGCCTGGAAATAAACGGAGAAAGGGGCCGGCGGTTCCGAACCCGCAATGCAGTCTAGGTGCGGGGTGTCCTCCGTCCCATTCGCTCTAACCCCCTAAACGATGTCCGATATCGGACTGCGGACCGCACGCTTCCACCAATGCTCCGCGCGGATGACGCGCCTTAGCATGAGGGCGTTTTCAGGGGGAAATGCCTTTCATGGACGACCGCGAATTCAGCGCCGCGATGCGGCGCCGCCGCTTTTATCTGCTGATGTTCTGCGCCGTGAACTTCGTCACGGGAGCGCTCTATACATGGAGCCTTTTTGCACAGGGCCTCGCCGAGCGCTTCACGGCGCTCACGGGTGCGGCCGTGAGCTCGGCCGACCTTGCAGGCGTCTTCGGGCTGGCCACCGGGCTCACGCCCTTCATGATGCTTTTCGGCGGCATCGTCAACGACCGCTTCGGCCCTCGCTTCGTGATCGCCCTCGGGGGCCTGATGATCGGCGCGGGCTACCTCCTCATGCCGCTCTGCCCCGAGCCCGCCCTTCTTTACGGCGCCTACGGCGTCCTGGTTGGCTGCGGCACCGGCCTCGTCAACGGCTGCACCATCAGCACGGCCGTCAAGTTCTTTCCCGACAGGCGCGGCTTCGCGGGCGGCACCGTGACGGCGGCGCTCGGCATCGGCGCCGTGGTCTGGCCGGCCGTCGCCGGCGCGCTGATCGGCTCGGCCGGCATTGCGGCCGCGCTCTGCTTTTTCGGCGCCGTGTCGCTCGCGGTCATCGTGCCGCTCGGGCTCCTCAGCGCGAAGTGCCCGGACGGCTTCGCCGCCCGCGTGACCGGCGGCAAATCCGGCGCCGCGGCCGACGAAGGCACCGACTGGAAGGGCATGGTCCGCACGCCGGGCTTCTGGCTCCTGCTCCTGCTCTTTATCTGCGCCTCGACGCTCGGGCTGATGCTCTTCTCGAACCTTTCCGGCATGGCCGGCGAGCAGATCGGGCTTTCCGCCGCCGCGGCCGCGGCGGCCGTCTCGGCCGTATCGCTTGCCAACGCCTGCGGGCGCTTTTTCTGCAGCCTGCTCTCCGACCGCATCGGGCGCGTGCCCGCGCTGATGGCCGCCCTCGCCGCGGCGGCGCTCGGCGAGGCGGCTCTGCTCTCGGCGGGCCGCGGCGACGCGGCGCTCTTTTTCGCGGGCATTGCGCTCATCGGGCTTTGCTTCGGCGCGGCCGTGGGCATTTATCCGGGCCTCGTCGCCGACGAATACGGCGCGAAGCACAACAGCGTCAATTTCTCCGTCATGATGCTCGGCTACAGCGCGGGCAGCCTCGCCGGGCCCTCGCTCATCGCCTAGGCGCGCACCGGCGAAGGATTCCTGCGGGCCTACGAGGTGTCGATCGCCGCGGCCCTCCTGGGGCTGTGCTGCGGGGCGGCCTTCCTGCGGCTCAAGCGCTCGAGGCGCGCCGCGGCATGACGGCCGAACAATTTTCATTTTTGTCTTTCTCCGTTTAGGAACTTGCCATGGATCGCAGCTATCAGGAAGAAATGGTGCGGCTTCGCCGCGAACTTCACCGCCGCCCCGAAGAGGGCTGGACGGAATTCGAAACGACCTGGAAGATCGCCCAGTACCTCAAGGCGCTCGGCCTTAAGGTCAAGGTCGGCATCGCCAACATCCGCCCCGAGGACGTCATGGGCCGCGACGAAACGCTGGTGGCCGACGCCGTCAAGCGCGCCGAGGCGCACGGCGTGCCCGCGTCCTTCATCGAAGAGGCGGGCGGCTACACGGGCGTCGTGGCCGACCTCGACACCGGCCGCCCCGGCCCCCGCACGGCGTTCCGCAGCGACATCGACTGCGTGCTCGTGCGCGAGACCTCGGACCCGAACCACCTCCCGAACCGCCTTGGGTTCGCCTCGGAGCGCCCGGGGCTGATGCACGCCTGCGGCCACGACGGCCACACCGCCGTGGGCCTGGCCGTTGCGAAATGGATCTGCGCGCACAAGGACGAGCTGCGCGGCAGCTTCCGCTTCATCTTCCAGCCCGCCGAGGAAGGCGTGCGCGGCTCGGCCGCCATGGTGGGCTCGGGCGTCGTCGACGACGTCGACTACTTCATCTCCGGCCATATCGGCGGACTCGCCAAGCTCGGCGAAATTGCCGTCATGGACGGCGGCTTCCTCGCCTCGACGAAATTCGACGTCGACATCGAGGGCAAGCCCGCCCACGCGGGCAACGCCCCGCAGGACGGCCACAGCGCGCTGATGGCCGCCTGCGCCGCCTCGATGATGCTCCAGGGCATCCCGCGCCACAACGACGGCGCCACGCGCGTGAGCGTCGGCACTCTCCACGCCGGCGAAGGCCGCAACGTCGTGGCGGCCCACGCCAAGATGCAGCTCGAGGTGCGCGGCAGCACGGAAGAAGTGAACCGCTTCATGGCCGATTACGTCTACGACATCTTCGCGGGCGTCGACAAGGCCTACCGCGTCAAGTCGCACGTGGTGAAGGCCGGCGAATCGACCACCCTCACCGTCTGCCCGAAGATGCTCGACATCGTCGAAGACGTGATGAAGGGCCTGCCGCAGTACAAGCTGCTGCCGCGCGTGCACGCGCCTTCGGGCAGCGAGGACTGCGCGACCTTCATCCGGCGCGTCGCCGAGAAAGGCGGCCAGGCGGCCTTCATCCTTTACGGCTGCAACCATCACGGCCACCATCGCCCGGACTTTGAGATCCAGGACGAGCAGAGCCTGCCCGAGGCCTTCGAGGTCTACACGGGCGTGGCAAGGAAGATCAACGGGCTCGGCGCCTGACGCGGCAGGGCCTCTCCCGTCGGCGGCCGCCCGATGCGCCGCCGCGGGAACCCCGGGTTTTCCGCCGATGCCCGGACCGGGCTCCGAAAGCGATAATCGGGATGACCCGCTTTTCAAACACTGCCTGACCCACGGGGCCTGCGGGCCGACCAAGGAGAAACGCCATGAAGAAGTCTTTGCTCGCCGCTGCCGCGGCTGTGCTTGCCGCCGCGGCCGCCGTGCCCGCCGCAGCCGCCGAGGGCCTGCCCGTCAGGCCCGCCGTCACGTCGCTTTCGAAAGTCCCTTCCAACGTGATGATCATCGGCAACTCCTACACGTACTACAACTGCGGCGTCTTCGACTATATGTTCGGCTTTGCCGCCGACCGCAAGATCGACATCAAGACGGCACAGGCGACCATCGCCGGCGCGGACCTCGACTGGCAGCCCGTCGAAGCGCTCATCAACCCGAAGGGCGACAGCCATAAGTTTTACAAGCGCAATAAGGACGGCGTCCTCTTCGACACCGTCCTGCTGCAGCCCAACAGCATGTCGCCCGTCGATCCGAAGCGCGTGCCTTCCTTCCGCAAGTATGCGGCCGAGCACGTGGCCGCCATCCGCAGGGCGGGCGGCGAGCCCGCGCTGGTGCTCACCTGGGCCCGCAAGGGCAAGCCCGAGATGACCGCGCAGCTCGCCGAGTCGGTGATCAAGACCGCCAACGAGCTGAAGGTCCTCGTCATCCCGGTGGGCCTGGCCTTCGCCGAAGCCCAGAAGCAGGATCCCTCGGTGGAGCTCATCATGCCCGACAAGTCGCACCCGACGGCCGCGGGTTCTTATTTGGAAAGCGCCGTGATCTTCAGCGCTCTGACCCACGCATCGCTTGAAGGCTCCCGTTATTACGGCGGCTGCGAGAAACCCCTCAATCCCAAGACCGCCGCCTTCCTTCAGAAAGTCTCCTGGGAGACGGTGAAGAGCTTCTACGGCTGGAAATAATCGGCACGGCCAAAGCGCGTTCAAAAAAGCCTCAGGCCGGCAAGCCTGAGGCTTCTTCATAAGCGCTCCGGGCAGCTCACTTCTTTTTGCCGTCCCTGGCGGCCTTCTCCGCTTCCGCGATCATCGCCTCGGCATCGTCTTTCCCGATGCTGCCGGCCCGCCGGCCGAGCTTTCCGGCCAGGCTGCGCGCCTTGATGTCCTCGGGATCCGTCCACCTCGTGCCCGCGTATTTGTCAAGACGGCGTCGAACCATCCGGCTCCTCCAATCCCAGCAGACTTCGTAGGACGACCAACCGTCCATCCAGCAGACGCCTTTTACGCTGCGGCGATCCATCTCACAGGCAAGCTTCTCCGGGTCGCCGAACTTCTCAAGGAGCGGCTCGAGCGAGCCCTTGCTCATGATCTCGGGAGCCTTCTCGCCGAAGATGTCCAGGAGCGCCTTTTGCACGACCGGCCTCTGCGTTTGGAACGGGTAGCCCTCGATGTAAAGATGACCATTCGGCAGCTGCTCAATCCAGTACACGGAATAAAACTCGTAGTGGCCGCCGCTCGACACAGGGTAATAAAGCCCCCAGCCGTGCTCCAGCGCCTTGGCAGAGGTGCCGATGTGCGCCAGCGTGAAAGCCGGCAGGATCAGCGAGAACGCGCCGTCGGAGTAGTCGTAGAGCCCCTCTTTGTCGCCGTGAGGCTTGATCTCGGGCGGCCTGTCCTGGTCCCTTTCCCAAATCTGCAGCATCTCCGAAAAGATCTGCCCGTAAGGCGATGCGCCTGCCGACGGAGCGAAGATGATCTTCGCGCCGCCTTCGTCTTTTTTCCTGCTCTCTGACATTCCGACCTCCTTTGCTGTCGTCCCCGGTCTGGGGCCGGGGAGGAAGGCTTTACTGCCCTCCGAAAGTCAATGTAGGCGGCGGAGCAAGGCGATCCGACCTTTTCGGCGGCATCGTTGACCTGCGCTGTAATACCTGCGCGTACGGAGAAAAAAGACACGTGTACATCCCTGTTCGGGAAAAGAAGTGACTGCGGAAAAGAAACCGCAATGCGGGAAACTCCCCATTCTTATACAGGTCGAATTCCAAACGTCATCCGGCGCCGGGACAAAGTTCTCGGCAGCGTCCCGCATGCCGTTATGTCCCCCTCCCGTACCCCTAACACCCTGTCATTCAAAATAAGCCTGAGCCGTATTCTGCGGTTTTTATTCTGATTCTCGCAAAAAACGCCTCTGAAAAACGCTTTTGTTTATCTTTTCTGAAAAATAAAAATAAATAAAAAATTCAAATAAACCTGACTTCGCGGGGATAAGTTATGAAACGCCCATAACCGATTCGTCCGTAGCCTCTTAACCCCTTGTATCGCAGGTTTTTCAGAGCGGCAAGGGGTTAAAAATTGCCCGTGTATGCATAATATATTGTATAATGTAGCATATGCATACGACAGGCAGTCACTATGACGATCAGTTTTCAGACTCAGGGCGGTCACACTTACGGTACGCTCTGCACAGTTACCCGCGTCGGGCAAAAAGTTATCAAAACCTACGGGGAATCCTTGGGGCGAGTTGTTGATAAGGAGCGGCTTGTCTTTTACAGCCGCTCACGGGGCTTGTTCCAGTACGATCCGGAAACGGGAAGCTATCTTCCCGCTCCGCCTGACGTCGAAATGCCGAAGCGCAAATCCAGATTAAAGGTCCCGGCTCAGTTGGTCTCTTTTGTTTTCGGGGACGTTTATCTGCTGGATCGATTCATGGACAAGCTTGGCTTGTATCCTGTTCTGGAATCTGCATACAAAGATCGACTGGATGCTCTCAAAGCCATGGTGTGCTTCTACTTGGTCAGCACCCTGAGCAACTGTTATGCCGGTCAGTGGCTGGAGCGAAGCATCGCGCACCGGCTATTCCCTCAGGCCCATCTTTCAAGCTCGCAAGTCTCCGATCTCTTGAAATACCTCGGAGATCCCTCGCGACAGCAGGTCTTTTTCTTGAATTACCTGCAATGGTTTGTTGACAGTCATGCCACCGACAAGCTTGGGCACATCTTGATCGATAGTACCGGCCTGCCCAACAGCATCCACTTCAGCCTGACGGCGATCAGCAACCACAACGGCGACATCAACAATGAGGTTCGGCTAATTTACGTGGTTCAGCAAACAACCGGCTTGCCAATCTACATGCGCTGTGTTCCAGGAAATATCATTGACATCAACACCCTCAAGAGAACCATTCTGGAACTCAAGCAGATGGGGGTGGACACCAACTTTGCCATTACCGATGCCGGCTACCTGTCCGAAGAAAACGTCAATACGTTTTATGAGGAACAGGTCTCCTTCCTGGCCAGGCTTCAGCCCAACCGCCGCCTGTTCAAATCCATTGTGAAGGAGCATCTGGCGGACACCAAGGAAAATGGTGTATTGGTCAAGCAAAACAACCGTCTGGTCAGAATTAAGAAAGTCTCTTGCCAACTCAATGAGAAGATCGGAAAGAACGGAAAGGTCATTGAGCCGGGCACTCAGCCTACGCTTATCTTTGCATTGATCTGCAACGATCGGCGCTCGAACAACTGTCTCTGATTGAGAAGGTTGCCGAGGGCTCGCTGAGTACCGAAAGCTACGAAAGCAAGATCGAAAAGGCCGGCATTTTCATGTTGGTCTCCAAGCGGAGCATTGCGCCAAGCAAGGTGCTGGAGATCTACTACACGAGACAGGAAATCGAACAGGTTTTCGATTTGGGAAAGAACTATGCCGGCATGCTGCCGTTGTCTGTACAGACGGAGGAAACATTCCGCGGGCACATGGTGCTCACTTTTATTGCCACCATCGTGGCGAAATTGTTGTCGGATCGCCTGAAGGAAACCAAGTATCCGATCCAACCGACACTGGCCAATTTAGCAACGCAGTCATGCTCTGAGATAAAAGGATGCTTGATTACTTCCGAGCCCAACAAGGTGACTCGACTCGCCTATAAAGCGGCCGGAGTCGAGTACCCCGTATGCATAGAATAAGTCCGCGAACTCAGGATAAACAATTGTCAGAAATTATCAGATGCTCTGAAAAAGCAAAATTCAATTTAAATCTAAAAATTGAATTATGTCTGACATAAATAATGTCATAGGCTGATATGAGCAACAACATTGATTTACAAAGATTACTTCAATGATTTACCAGACGTACAATGTTGCACGTTAAGCGATACTGAACACAATGGCATTAAGTTTGGCACAGCTGACAGTCATTTAAAAATCGCTGCTTTTTAATCAAACGAAGGGACTTGAATTTAAATGAAAAATATGACTTTTTCGAATAAGCATAGGGGGGGGGGTAAACGGCTTCTCCGCTGCGCCTAAGATCACCAAGACACTGCTCGCTGCCGCTCTTTTAACGATTTTTTCAAGCGGAGCATTCTCTGAAGACTTTTATGGGGGAGGAAACGTAAAATCACCCACAATTAATGAACAGCAATCTAAGATTAATACCTCCCCAGATAAAGACACTTATAGGCGCGTGGTGGGCGGTTACTACACAAACCTCAATAGCGGAACTAGTAACGAAAAAAAAGACTACGAATATAAGTTCGACAGCATCACGACGACGCTCAGCGGCACGACTGTCGATGAAGAAATAACTGCCGGCAACCGTCACTCCTTTGGGTGGGCAGAGGGAGAGCATCCTCCTGAGGCATATTCAATGTCCTTTACAACCGGGACAACGACCCTGAACCTTAATAACGTAACAGTCAAAGACCCCATTCTTACCGAAATTAGTGCCGATCCCAAAAAAAATAATGCAATATACCTTTCGGGTTTCGTTACCGCCGGCGACTATATGAAAGACCGCGGCTTAAACTACGATAACCCGCAGACCAGTATTTCCAATATCACCACCGCCAACCTCAACATCACCGGCGGCGAGTACCACACCCAGATTTACGGCGGCACCCTCACCAACGCCTTCGGAGGCCGCAACGTCACGATGAACGCGTATGTTAAGAATTCAAACATCACGATCAAAGGCGGAACCTTCGACGAAAACACCAACATCTACGGCGGCGGTGCCATATGGAACTTCAACACCTTTATGGACAGCGAGGGCCGCGAAATCGTCAACACCGTCGAAAAATCGACGATCAGCATCAGCGACGCCACCATCGAGGGAGACATTTATGCCGGCGGCGTAATCGCAGCAGCAAGTAACGACTTTACCTATCACAACGACAATGATGGGGCTACCTACACCCTAAAGACCAGCCTGAAGGTCGGCGAATCCGAAATCACCGTCACGGATTCCAAAGTTGGCAACATTTATTCGAGCAACGCCCGCGGGACGCTGCTTATAACGAACTCTAACATTGGTTCGACTTGGCACAGCAACGAGGCCTGGACCTACGCACCGGCTGCGGAAACCGACGAGGATTCCGTCAGCATGGGCTCCGGCACCACGCCAACCAAGCTCGCGCTCATTAACTCCACGGCCAAGAACATCGTGATCCAGCAGGGCCAGATCGACATGACGGATTCCACGGCGAGCGACGTGAGCCTCGACGAAGGCAACGCCACGCTGAGCGGATCCGAAGTCAGCACGCTCACCCTCGGCAGCGGCACGCTCACCATGACGGACTCCACGGCCGGCGACACGACCGTCACGAGCGGCGACGTCTCCCTGACGAGCTCAACGACCGGAGCACTGAACGTGCAGAGCGGCAATCTCACCCTCCTCAATTCGAGCGTCGGTGCAACCTCCGTCCCGAACGGCAATGTCTCCGTCACGAATTCCTCCGCGGATTCGCTCTCGGTCGACAAAGGCACGCTCGCGCTCAGCGTCACGACCACCGACAACACAGTCGGCACGGTCAAGATCGGCACGCTCACCACCGGCAGCGGCGTCACGGTGACGGCCTCCGGCGACAGCGCGGCGAACGACGTCCTGGGCGGCTCGCTCAACAAGCTGCTCGGCCAGTTCGAAGTCAACGGCAAGAGCGGCGAGCCCGCGGGCCTGCCCGCCGGCACGCAGGTCATCCTGCCCGAGAGCGAAATCTACGGCACCATGACGGGCGTCATCGACGAAAACGGCTACCTCACGCAGACATCCGAGGCGACGAACACCAAGCAGGACGCGTACAGCTCGGTGAACAAGGCGGCGCTCCTGCAGTGGCGCCACGAGACGAACGACCTCGAGAAGCGCATGGGCGAACTGCGCGACAGCGCGAAAGGCGTCGGCTCCTGGGCCCGCGTCTACGGCTCCGAGATGGAGTACGGCGACCAGGACCTCACCACGAAGAACTACTCGGTCCAGGTGGGCGTCGACACCGACGTGCCGCACAACTGGAAGGTCGGCGCGGCGTTCAACTACACCGACAGCGACACGTCCTATAAGCACGGCAGCGCCGACGGCGACAGCTACGTGTTCTCCGTCTACGGCACCTGGCTCGCCGACAACGGCCTCTTCGTCGACCTGATCGGCAAGTACGGCCGCATTTCGACCGACTTCAGCCTGAACGGCTTCGACGGCTCCTACGACAACAACGCCTGGAGCATGAGCGCCGAAGCGGGCTGGCACTGGAACGTCAACGACAGCGTCTTCCTCGAGCCCCAGCTCGAGCTCACCTACGGCCGCGTGGACGGCGACAGCTTCCGCTCCGCAGCCGGCACGAAGATCGAGCAGGACGACTTCAAGTCCCTGGTCGGCCGCTACGGCATCCGCGCAGGCCTCACCTTCCCGGAGCACAGGGGCACGATCTACGCCCGCGTTACGGGCGCCTACGAGTTCAAGGGCGACTTCGGCTACACGGCTTCGAACGCCTATACCTCCCGCTCGTTCGACGAGGACCTCGACGGCAGCTGGGTTGAATACGCGATCGGCGCTAACTTCAGCATCTCGGATCAGGCTTACACCTACCTCGACCTCGAGCGCTCGAGCTGCGGCGACATCGACGAAAACTGGCGCTGGAACGTCGGCTTCCGCTACGTCTGGTAAAGGGCGGACAGGGACCGCAGAGGTCTCCTAAACCTTGACCTGAAGGCCCCGCATTCCTCTCGGGATGCGGGGTTTTCATATCCCGGTGCCTGACAGGATCAGCCTGCAAGGCGATGGCCTGCGTATGCCGGCATCATCGGCAAGCGAGCGTCCAGTGTTTCCATCACGGATTTGTCTATATTTTTGCTTTCGCTTGTAAGCTTTTTTGTTTACTATGACGAGGTGGTCATTAAGCTGACAGAAACAGTTTGGCCTTAAATAGTTCTGAGAGGATGCGCCGGAGACTTTCCCCTCCGCCCACAGCAGAACGAATCCTCGGGAGAAGATCTTATGACTGACAATTTCTGCTACCCGTACCGCGTCCGGAGCAACGGAGAAGGAGACTTCATAGCGACCTTCAGAGACATCCCGGAAGCCATGACCGAAGCGCCGACGCTTGAAAATTTACGCAGTATGGCCGTGGATGCTCTTATCACTGCCATCGACTTTTACATAGAAGGCGGGAAAAAACTTCCGGCCCCGACCTCTCCCGAAGACGGGGAAGCGGTTGCGGTCTTGCCGCCGTCTGTCGTGTCCAAAGTCCTGCTGCTTAACACAATGGCTGAGCAGCATTGCCGCCAAGCGGATTTAGCGAAAAAAATGGGGATATCCCGCCAGGAGGTGACACGCATCGTAGATCTGCGTCATGCCACAAAAATTGACACTATTTCAAAGGCTTTGAATGTTCTTGGCAAACGGCTGGTAATTTCCGCCGTCTAAAACTGATCTTCTATGAACAAGACCGAGCCCCGCCAAGCGCGGGGCTTTGACTTATTCCGACATATGACGAGGCAGCGCGAAAGAAAACCGGGAAAAGCGGAAAAGAGAAGAACCAGGAAAAGCAAAATCCCGGGCCGCTTTACAGCGATCCGGGATTCTTGAAACCTGGCGGAAGGGGTGGGAACTTAAAATCCCTTATTTTCCAGCCGTTCTCATTTTTTCAATCGATTTTACCCATCATCTTACCCATCATAAATTTTTCGCTAGGCGTTGAGATAGATCACGTGACAGTTTTTGGGGCTTCATCAAAAAATCCCCCCAAAAGGTCAAAATCCTCCCACCATGTTGAAGTGATTTGGGTGTTTTTCGGGATTTTTTAGCACTCGCAAAAAAATGCTTGAGGCCTCGGTCTAGATCACTTCCATCTTCTTGACGAAAACCGCCCTCCCCCCTTTTTTACCGAGCGGATTCCAAACGGCGCAGAAGCTTTAGCGCTTCTTCAAGCTTTGCATCTGTTTGCTGACGTGCAGCCGTGCGGTATTCGCACATCAGCCGATCATATGTACAAGCATGCATGCCTTTGGGCCGTTGAAGTTCCTCCCCGCCCAAACGCCGTTTAATGCGATTCATGTGAATGGAGAAACGCTCAATTCGGTCAGCTTTCGCACTTCGGTAAGTCAATCCCATACAGCATCTGCAACCAACTTTCTCCGAGATAAAGAGAACTGACGTTCTGCGCCCGCATCGCGGACAAATAAACCACCATCTTTCACCTCCGAAATGACATGGTTGCTTATCGATTGCTACAGCACAATCCGTGAGATTCCAGTCTTCGTTCCCTGGCTTGCTCCACAGGTAAGAAATGTGCAGCGTCCCGTCCTTTACGAAAACATCTGCAGCACCATACGGTTTGCCTTTCCTAGTCCACCTGAATGTTTCTCGCCTTCCACTCGATAACCCCCGCCATCCCCGCTTGACATTTCTTATGCCGAGGCCCCTGCAATCTTCCACTGTCTCTCTTCGGCGCCACGGCAAGCGCCCGCTTCCCAAACCGCCCATTTTTTCCCAAATCCATAAGAAAATTTATCTATTATCTACTTAATCAACTAAATATTTTCGTTAATTATCAATATGTTTAGAGTATTCTTCCTTATCCGCTTTCATCTCTTTTAGCTTCAGCAAAATAGATAGAATGCGCTCGAATTTACGGTCCAAGTGCGCTTCATAGCGGGCAATTTGTTCAAAAGAGATATTGTTGACAGCCATACCGATTGCTTGCTCTCTAAGATCTTGAACACGAGCCGCTAAAGCTTTCTTCTCATCAAGATCACTTTGCAAAGTGCCGTGAATGAACATGCTGACGCTAGCCGCATCTTCATCTCGGTCTTCCTCATACCAGAGATCCTGCTGCTCCTCCGTGAGCTTCTGAAGCGCCTTCTTCGCGGCGCCCCTTCCGCCTTTGTCCAAGCAGGCGTCCGCCTCCTCAATCGCATGCTGCTGAGCTGCAAGTTCTTCTCTGTGCTGCCTCAGTTCATCTTCTCCGAGTGCAAGCAAGTCTCTCACGTCCTGTTCAAAACGTTCTTGGTTCATGTAGGTGATATTGACGTGCAGATCAAAGGGAGCTGCGCTGTTGATGAACTTGGCGCCTGCCGCCAGAGCGCCATTGATGCCCATGTTGACTTGCGCCGCTTCTGCCCGAAGAACTCGGCGCTTTCTCCAGATTGTCGCCGCGAGCTCCTGTACCAAAGCTTTCTCTGTTATGCCCTGAGGCTGATACTCATCCATGAGTTCTTGTTGCAGAGACGCATAATCCTCGGCTGACTCGTGAGGCAGGACTGCCGCCTCTGAGCGCAAACCATGCTTGACAGAGTTAAACCTGGTCAGAGCGTAACTTCCTTCCGTCATATCGTTGGACGGCTTCTTATTCGTTTGACTCATTCCTATATCTCCTTAAATCTCGCTCTCCATCTCAACGATGCGGTAATGCGGCGTTTTGCTTCCGCCGACATTTGCTTTCAGCAGACGATGTTTGCCGCAAGCCCAGCCGTCATGACGCTTCAGCCACCAACCACAGCGAAGGCGGTCAAAGCTACAGTTGGTCATAAGCCCCGCTTCCTCGAAAGGCGCGGTCTTTTCGTCCGATACCGCCGTAATGAATCTAAATTTCCCTGCAATATCGCTGACCGTGAAGGGCTGACGAGCAAAGAAGTCCCACAGCACATCGATGATGCGCCCCGCCAGTTCTCTTTCTGGGTCTTCCAACATGACTTCAAAAACTCGCTGGGCGGGGTCTGGCAGCCCCAGCCAAATCAATGGGCAGCGGCACAGATCGGACCATTCCCCAAAAGAATTGAGCACTTTTAAGCTGTCATCCTTGGGGCGCCCCGCCTTGATCCAAGCCGAAATGATGATCAAAGCACAGGACACATATCGATCCCGAGCTTTCTTGACGTCATCAAGCAATGTCGGATTCTTGAAGGTGCGAGCCGCTGGGATCTCCTCTTGGGGATTCAAGTGGATGGTAAGAACACGGCGTGCCATGTCACGAACAGGGCCGACATTGTTGCCGCTTGATAAAATCAATGCGCGAGTGCTGACTTCAACGGTCTTGCTGGCGCCCAGAATTCGTCCGCTGATCGATGTCTCCGTCAAAGCAGAACAAAGGCTGACATGGTCGTAAATATCAGTCTTTAAGTTGTCGAAGCAGATCACGGGCGGCGCCGTCATGAGCTCAGCAATTAGAAGTTTTCGGCACTCGTCCTCATCTTTAGGGAAACTCTTTACTGAGATCTCATTCGGGGTAGCAAATGCCCCGATGATATTCGTCAGATAAGACTTTCCAGACCCTGAAAGATGCGCCCTCACATGAATCATCGGCGCCAAGCGCAGCTGCTGCCTAACGGCTGCCGTCAGCATCGCTGAGATGGCCGCGCTTTTGTCGCACTCCGACTCAAAGGGAAATTCCGTCAAGATGTTCTGAAGTTCGCCCAGAGCATGAAGCGCATCTTCCCGAGTCGGGTTATCAGGCACTGCGAATTTTTGGCTGTCGAAGTCACAGTAAAGTCCCGTGCTGCTGTCATAACCTTCCTTGAGCCGTACACTGCCGTCTGGCGCCAGGATCGGCTGCTGTGTGATGCCTTTCAGCTCTGGCAGCTCATCATGATGACTGCCGTCCGCAACTGCCTTGATGCATTTCTGCGTAGGATCTATGGTCACGAAATCTCGAGAGCGGGCATCATAGTGTTCCCAGCGAATAAGGCAACTAAGGTCTAGAAGAAGCCTGCTTTCATTGGCGATTTCCGCGCTTAGCTGACCGTTCTTCTTTCTCGCCAGCTTGACGACTTGGCCGCCGCGCTGATAGTAGACGCCCGTCCTTGCCAGTTCTCTCTCCGCGGCTGTCACCACACGGTTGATATCACCTGCATACACGCGTATGCGGGCTTTCATGTCTGCGTCTTGGGGCTCTATGCCGAGGAACTTCAGCAAATCCGAAATGTTGCGCTCGGCGCAGTGACCGTGCTGGCAGTGAAAGGAGCCGACAGGATGGTCTTTTTCTGGAGCCCAATAGGCCGTGCCCGAATCAACAGCGTCAGTATGCTCACCGCACCAGGGGCAAGTGATGTCGTATTTTCCTGGCTCGATCTCACGCTTCACAAGACCTCTTGCCTTAAGAGCATCCAACACAACATTCACGCTCGGCGCAGGCACGTAGATAGAGTTGACGGCATCGGGCTTGGATCGGCGCCCCGTCCCCTCGAGGTTTGCAAGCTTTTTGCCAGGAACGGCAGCGCGCTTCGCCGTTACACCGAGCCCATTGCGGATTTCATCCTCGCTGTAACGCCTGTCGGGTTCCCAAATGCGGAGTCGGCAGCAAAACGGAGGATCCGATTTACAGTTCCACCCCTGAGGAAGTCTCATCAGACGAGTCTGCGGCCCGCTGGCGCCTGGATCACTCAGTCCAGCAGCGATAATGTCTTGATAGAGCAAGTCAATCCTGGCAGGCTCAGTAATCGGCTCTTTCAGAAAATACCCTGCTTGATAGTTTCCTGGCGAGGTTTCAAGCAGATATGAAGGCGCCAGAGTGATTCGATCAAACGGGATCTGCGCTTTCTTGATGCCGTCCTTAACGGTCTCCGCTATGTCGTCAAGCGCTACGACATACAGGGCCGCAAAGAGCTCTTTCTGCCGCTTGCGAATACCATCCTTATTGGCCTTAAAGGCAGCCAATGAAAAATACGCATTCATCCACTTAGGGCATTTGACAGAACGCGTGCTGTCATAAAAGAAGCCCTTGCCCCAATCGCCCTTCACACCGTGAGGGTTTCCAGGAAATGCAACCACATAGGGAAGACAGCCGCCAGCAGCCAAGGGAAATTGACCAAAAGCACGATTAAGAAATTCCGCATTGCGAACCTCAATTCCAGAAGACGAAAGGTCAGAAACAGAAAGGGCATAAGGGGCATGAATGATTTCATTCGCCATCACCGTTCTCCTTTAAAGCGGATCGGGCTTGGACGAGCGAAGTCACTAGGGCTTTGATCTCGTCATCATCTTTGCCAAGCACGCGGGCCCTGTTTACTGCAGCGATTTCAGAAGCAACCCAGCCGACAGAACGGGCGCCGAGTTTGATTGAAGGCGGGAGCAGCCCTTCGGAGAGCTGCCGATAGAAACTGGAGCGCGTCAGCCCAGTTTGTTTGAGAGCTTGTGCCGTTCGAAGGATCTCAATAGGCATCATGAAACCTCATAAGGTTTTGTTTGACATATGCCCATTAAGCCGAGGATGACGAGTTTTGAGAACCCCTCTTTTTGCGGTCTTAAAAATCAATTAGTTAATGAATTTTTTTTATTTTCCCATCCTGGCAATCCTGTCAGCAGAGTACTGTTTTGAGAGTTGAATCACTACAGGATTCCTTCTGGCGGACTTCAGCAGGTCTTTGAGCTGTCCTACAGAAATACCATTCTTTTTAGCAAGCGTCTCGTAAATTGGGGGATCGTTCGGCTTCCTCTGCAACTTCATTCTCGTCACATCGGAGAGCAAACGGGCCTCCCGTGCCAACTTGGGTTCTGTGCTCTTATCGGCATGGAAAAGGTATTCACGGATGTCGGGCAAAGGTGCATATCTCGTTCCGTCAAATCCCAAAGCGTCTTCCACACGCAAACGATTGTCAGCTGCAGAAAGCCACCATTCTTGCGCTTCGTTCGTCAAAATGAGGATCAAACGGATATTGCCAACAATGACCAAACCTAAAGAGATTCCTTTGGGCGCATCACTCGTTTTGACAGCCAGTTCTGTTTCAAATGCAGCAGATAAAAATTTGGCCAAGCGATCTAGGCTAAAGCACAGTTGCTCGCGCCTTTCTTTAGGAACTTCAATCAGAACCTCCCCTGTATCAGCTTGGTGAGCGCAGACCACAAAAAGGTGCCCTGAACGAACCATTACTCGCAAAGCTTTGCATTGATGTTCACATTGGTCACACGACACAAACTGCGCAGGAGCTGCTTCAGCTAATAAACCAGATTCTTTTAACGCATTTTGCTGATCTTCAGGCCATTGCAAAAAACACTCTAAAGATATGAAGACCTTCTCTGAATCAGGAGACAAATTTTTTAGCAAATAACGCAGAGCATCTTCTTTTGCCAGGGGATGCAAGATTCTTTTTTTAGGGCGCCCTGCCATCATCTCTCCATATTGTTAGCACCAGTATCCGCGATACCAGACATAAACAGCATTTGCCGCAGCACATCATCTTTCTGATTGTGTTGCAAGGTACAACGATTCGGCGGGGTCACCTGGATTGTCTCCGTGCATTCAGTGCCATCCGCTTCTGTGACCACTACCTTGATTTCAGCCCTAGTAACGGTAAAATTATTTAAGTTGTATTTGTTGTCGAACGTTTCAAGCATCTGGGACATCAACTCGGGGTTTTCTTTCCAAGCTGGATTTTCTAGGATGTAACGTTCGTTGAAGCCCGAAGATCGTGCAAGACGCAGTTTTGAAACACAAACCTTTTCTATCGGGGCATCGCTTGGGTATTTAAATTGGAAATCTTTGTCGAGGAGTACATCTAATTCATAGAGTTTTTTAGCCCGCCTGGTAGCAGACAAAGCGGGAATTCCCAAAATACATTCCCCGAAGATCTGCTGCAGGCGCTCAATCTTCTTGTTGACGCCCTTGCAGCAAACATCCAGTGTCTTGGCTTTCTGGTCGTATACGAAAATGATTGTCTCTGCAAAGCGGGTTCTCGTTCGTTCCAGTTCGGATCCACGCCATTGCATCGTTTCGCGGCAGTAATCCTCTGGATAGGCAAAGTAGTAGTCTTTTTCCCCACGTTTGTACATATCTACAACACAGTGGTGCCCCTTGCCGTGCATCTCAACAAATAGCTTGCCTACCTCCTGCGCGAGTCTGTGAGCCGCCGCCTCCGAAACATCTGCGGGGCCACCTGGCAAATCCTTCAGCCCGCACCAGTAGCTTGCACGCGTGGTGTCAGCATCATGGAAACGAGTTGCGCCCTTCCATATTTCGGGATGATATAAAAAAGCTGAAAACACGCGTGCTTCCACAGAGCTGTCTTCACCCCATTCCTTGAGGAGATCTTCTTTTTCTCCGTGAAAAGACGCCTCGTCCAGTAACGCTACTATGCCTGCATCATCGTAGAGTGAAAATATCTCCGCGAAATCACTTTCCACCTCTTGTCTCTTCTGATCAGGAAGTTTCGAGATAAATTCCAACACGTTCGGCAGCTTCCACGATTCGTTTTCACCAACACGACCTTCTACGTTCTTCGTATCTGGAACTGAATTTTCATCTTTGCTGTGTTGCTGCAAAAAACTCTCATCAAGCGATATTTCCTTCTCCTGGAAGTAGGCACGAATCAGTTTTTCAGGTGTGCGGCGCAAAAAGTCCTTTGTCGAAAACTGTGGCATATCGCTGCCTCCAACCTACGAATCCTAAGCAGTCTTGAGAATGTATGGTTTACCTAACGATTTATCATTAAATAAATCTTTTGCAGAATCTCCAGCAAACCCCTCAATAGCCTCTTGAGTCTCCTTTTGCATTAAATCCAAATAAACGCAACTTCCATCGGGTCTATCTGCAATGGCAAGTACTCTGGCAAATTGCTCGGGAAGAGCCTTTAAATAAGCCACATAGCCCTTTAGTTTGGCCACACTATCCCCCAGCCAATCGCCATGCGGATCGACAATAGAACGCAAAATCCGACCGTCCTTCGCTTTTTGGAAGAATATGAAGTCGGGATACATGTTGTGCCAATTCCCACCCAACTGATAAGGGATAGAGAGGGAGGCCTGGAAATTGCCCGACTCATTGCGGTACCAACCAACTGTCAGCGGCTGCGCCAATTCTGTTTCAACAACTTTCTTCTCTACCGCATCCAAGTTAAAGTACGCCCAACCGTTGGCATCGCAAAGCAGATGACGTTCATAACGATCGTAATTCTTGTTCTGCTGAGATTTATATGAGCTGATATTCAGAGCATATTGAACATAGGGAAGAGTATTCCCCTCAATACGGTCCCATCTTTGTCGATTTTCCGCAGTCACAAGATTACGATTTGGACCATATTGAGCAAGAAGGTCTTTTGTTTCCCGCTTGGCCCATCCCTGAAGAGCGGTGATAATTTCAACACAGTTAGCAACCGCACAAATCCTGCAAAGCGCTTCGTCTTTGGATATATCTTCCTGTTCGCTTTTACGGTTGATATAAGCTTTTACCTTATCCGACGCACCAGCAAATACACTAACAGTCTGCTGATAAAAATCTGATAGGCGAGTCCAGTCGTTTTGAACTAGCTCATCCCTGTCTTCAAACTCTTCACCTGTAAGCGGATCCACACGTATGACAGAAATAGTCGTGTTGCGGATTTCGTTAAATGAACGTTTAAAGACTGATTCTTGCCTCACGATCTCAGCATCAACATTACTGCAGAAACTATCTTCGATTTCTTTATCAAGTTCTGATCCTGGTGCCAAATCAGACGTAATTATGTCAACGCAATCCCAAAGATCTAAAAACGGATCATTCTTATCATTTGTCCTCACTCTTCGGGACAATATGCCCTGTAAACTATTCCGCAATTTTTCAGCATCAGCCAAAGGCATCCTATTGGCAATTTGCAGCCATTTCTTCCGCGAGATTTTCTTCCCCAAACCCTCGTTTTCATCCTCATGAACAGCAATGCTTTTTTCTGCATCATCAGGAGTTAAAACAAGTTTTCCATTTTCTTCATCTGGCAATACCACACATATTTTTCCAGGGGTTTTCTTCGCCGAAGGACTGTCAGTACCAGAGGGCTTTTTTCCCAAAGGAATGTCGGTTTCCTCCCAAAGCGTTTCCTCTTTAGGAGTATCTGCATTTTTGCTGTTCGTTGATATTGCGCCTTGGTCTAAGGAATGAGAAGAAGAGGCCGAAGGCACTGCGTCATTCCCAGAAGAAGAACTCTCAAGGTTTGCGTCCACAAGTTGCTTCGTGTTGCCAAACCATGTAATCGTTGCCGTATTGGAAGTAATCTTTTGGGGATCCACCGCTACGTTATCTTCTTGCAAACGAGCGACAACATCCTGCACGGAATGAGCATCGAACTCAGGCAAATAGCAGGAAACTGTGTTTAGTTCATCGTATTCATTCACTCTTCGTGCTAACGGTGTACGTATCATGCGCCCAATCAGCTGAGCAATATATGTTGGATCGTTACGCTTCCTTCTGGAATAGATTACTTCCGCGCGCGGACAGTCCCAACCTGTAGAGATTGCATCTTTAGCAAAAAGCACTCTGATTCCAGTTTCTCCTGATACTTTCTCTGGTGGGCAATAAGGGATGTTGGCAACGGCTGTCTTAAGATCTTCATGTTCTCCAAAGACATTAGCAAAACAGTCCCCTTCAAGCCAAGGCAGAGATTCCAAAATCTGAGAGCAAAGATCCTCAAGGACACCATTGCTGACCTTGTCCTCTACCTGTACAACCATAAGAGGAACAACCTGGGGAATACCAATTGATTGGCAGTATTTTTTCCAAACCTCAGTTGATTTAGCCAATTTGGCACAGGCCAGTGTTAAGTCCTGGTGTCGGGTATCTGCTTGGTTTTTAGGTGTGCGCAACTCAATGAAGTCTTTAATAAGTCCAGAATCGCGTACTGCCTGCACTGACACATTTATAGCCGCATGGATATCTCTTCCCTGACGTTGCTTCATTGCCTCCTCAAAACGCTCTGGAGTAGCTGAAATGCCAACTACGCTAGGCATTGGAGGATTCCGCCCTGCCTCTCCATCAATAAGGTTGGCATAGATTGTTTTGTTGTCGGAGTCGTTCGTTGCCTCTTTTCCGATACCACGGTGAGCTTCGTCTATAAATAGGAAAAGATGAGAACTTGTATCCTCTATCGTGCGAGACAAAACATCATAAAAAGTCCTTCCACCCTCATTGCCATTGCTCAATCTCCCTTTCTTTGAAAGCAACTGACGGTTCAAAAAATAAATCTTCCCTGGCATAAGCCGTTCATGCGAACGAGGAAATTCAGGACCCACTACTTCCATTGATGTTGGGGTAAGGAGATCGGTAGCCGCGCCGAAACGCAGCATAGTTTGAGTATTCAGGCTAGGAGAATCGGAAAGCCAAAGAATGATTGAGTTGGGGTCCCCTGAGAACGATTCATTGCCGAAAAAAAGACCCTCAGCAACTGCTGCCGCAATTACAGTTTTCCCCGCCCCTG
Source organism: Burkholderia sp. (assembly GCA_047777475.1). Lineage (GTDB taxonomy): Bacteria > Pseudomonadota > Gammaproteobacteria > Burkholderiales > Burkholderiaceae_F > Sutterella. The sequence goes on along the minus strand of JBKEET010000001.1, from coordinate 7,331 downwards.
TCGGCGCCGTGAGAGAAACAGAAGTCAGCCTGCCATCTGAACGATAAGCATTGCGCATCGACTTCATGCTCGACAGCAGATCGGCAACGGCTTTTTTTTGAAAATCGAATAACTCGTATTTCATCAGTCGTTCCCACCTTCACCGCGAATTTCAAAAGTTTTGAGGAAAGTCTCGTAAAGTCTGTGCACCTCGATGCCAGGTAATCTCCTGCATACGTTGGAGTATCGCCTTTGATCATCTGTCACGACAAAAACGCTTTTAATTGATGGTTTCTTTTTAACGACATCGCAAAATTTCGCTACGGCAGAGAAATTAAAAAGAACTCCATAAAAATTCGTAGTTGCGTAAGATTTCCCAACTTTTGTGATAATAGGGCCACGACAACCTGCCTGCATCCAAAGAATTGGAGCAATAGCATTGAATGCATTATCAAGGCGGATAGGCCATGCTGACTCATAAGTCAGATCAAAGAAAATGGCATTGGCCTTGAACCCATCAGCTTGCTTTAAGTTTGCTAATTGGGGATAAGCTGGATGTTTTGCTTTCTTGTAGACCTTACCCCGAATCTTCTTGTTTGTTTCGGGATCTGTGACGTCACCATCAATCTCATCATATGACTCGACTAAGCAGCCATAATCGCCAATAAGCGCATTTCCATTTATATCAACGCCTTCAACGGTACACTTCGTGCGAGGCCATGTTACATATCTAGCAATGCCGCGCGCTTCCCAATCATCATCACCAGGACGAAGACCTTTTTCTGTGAATGATTTCTGTTCTTCATCTGATATTTCATTATTCGTAACGCATATACAACAGCGATGTCCCCCATCTTCTGCATTTAATAGGTTAACGGCATGAAGTGTCGTCCCTGACCCTGCGAAGAAATCAACAACAAGAGCATCGGGTTTATTCGCTACAAAAATCTTCAGACAGTCGTGCACTGCAAAAACGGATTTCGGAAAACTAAATCTGGAATCGTGGAAAATGTTTGTCAATATTTTGGTCCCATAGTCACGCGCACTATGTGACACAACATCCCATTGCGTTTTCGGTAAAGACAATTTCGTTTCTGTATTTTGGGCAATAACACTGCCATCGGGAGAATAACCAGTTACAACGATTCGACCGTCATTTATGGCTTCTATTGTCCCCGACATCAAATACTGCATCGAAAATTGCTGAGGCTTATCTGGACAATATCGACCTGCTTTGACATATCCCTGTTTAACCCTTTTTCTGCATTCGCTGGGCATCAAACTCCACATCATCTCTGTGCCATCATCACGAACAGGGAATACAGTCTCGCAGCCTGGAATTTGTTCTACTGAGAATCTGCTGACTTCAGGAGTAATGAAATCGCCAACTTTTACTATGCGATGAGTTTTTTTGTCTATGTAGATCGGATAGAACTGAGAAGGCCTGGAAGTTCGAATATTTGTAGGATTGCTTCTTCTAAAAGACTGCCAGTGAACAGCTTCACCCTCGTTCACATAACCTGACTTGTCTATTGGCGATATCTCACACTCGCCCAACATGACAACGTAAATAAATTCATTGACCCTGGAAAATTCATTAGTTCGGCTTGTTCCATGGTGACTAATAACCGTACTCACCATCTGGATCCGCGCCTCAGGGAATATCTGTTCTAACAGCAGACCAAGCCTGGCATATTCCTTTTCATCAATGGTTACCATGAGGACGGAATCCTGAGGATTCAAAAGCTGTTTAGCTAGCTTCAACCGCCTTTCCATGAAAGTAAGCCACTTGCTATGGCGATACTTGTCATTAATATCAACGTAATTGTTGTTATATTTCCAGTCTTTTGCTCCCGAGTTATAGGGCGGATCAATATAAATGCAGTCAACCTTGCCCGCGTAACAGTATGCAAGCATCTCTAGCGCATGGTAGTTTTCTGCATTTATAACAACCTGATATGGATCGTCGGGCGTACCTCTCTCAATTTGATCTATCACTTTCAAGCCTGGATAGATGGTATCCCTGTAACTGACGACCGTTACCAGCTCACTCAAAGGTAACGTCTTCGTTTGCCCTTGATTCTCAACAGTGGCTTTTTCTCCGTTAATCGCTCTCACCAACCATGGCTTTAAGTTTTCCGCGGTTTCGTCCTTCCCGCGAGCTGGTCTGATATTTACGGTATCTCCTACGGTTGGCGTTTTTGTATAAAGCCGAACAGCTTCGGGAAGATTATGTTCAAAGACCAAACCATAGGAATGATCTCTGACAAATTTGCGAATCTGCCGCGCCAATTCGGGATCCAATTTCTCTACATTTGCTATTGTTTCGTGGATATTTGCCATAGATAATCCCGTAAAGTGGCCTTTAGGGCCATTCAAACATCTGGGTCTCGGTGAGACATCTTGAGATTGTCTGACATTTTGCCAGAGTTAGGGGACGAAGCGCACTTGCGGCGCATCAACGGAGGATCCAGGGAGATCTAGGAGGTCTAGGGGGATTTGATGTTCTCACCCGAAAAAGTGTCAAGCAGAGAGCGACCTGCAGCTCACTTCTTACGGAATTCTTTCATGCAGTAGTCACCCCAAGCTTGCATAATTTTGCGGCGCTCCTGGGCAAGCGGAGCGCGGTCATAGGCGCCGTTGTAAGCATCATTCTTTTCGTGCAACAGGCACATTTCTACGGCCTGCTGATCAAAACGGCGATTATTGCCAAGCACATCGTCCTTAGCCCAAGTACGGAACGTTGCACGGGCAGTTCCATGCAGCGTAATGATGCAAGGTTTGCCGAGCCTTGCACTCTTCGCGGGATCAATCCAGCCTCGGCCATCCTTCGCAACCCTTTTTTCATGTAGCCCTCTGAGAAACATCGTCAGAGCTACATCTGAGAAATGCGAACCGCGAGCGCTGGGAAACACATACGGACACTCCACAAAACGAGGGAGCTTCTTGAGCAAGCTTACAGCCCAGGTAGAGAGAAAAATCGTCCTATCGCGATTTGAAAATTTCAGCTTGTCGTGTTCCAGTGGAATAACCCAAAGGGCATTCTCTAAATCAAACTCATCCCAGCGGGCCATACGCACTGCCTGAGAGCGCGCAGCGGTCAATATGGCAAATGCACACGCCTTGGCAGACATTGAGTCGTATGCCATGATTTCCGCCATCAGGCGAGGTATTTCCTTAACTGAGCATGCCGCCATGACGTCTTTCTGCTTACGATTCTTTTGATAAGGTTCGAGAAGCACTCCCAACGGGCCATCCATCATGGCTGGATTGTCCAGGCGTTGACAAAGGCCTTTCGCCATGCTCCACTGGAAAATCTTTTGAACGTAGGTCCGCACCTTCTTGGCTGATGAAGGGGTTGACTGCCAAATTCGCGCAAGGCAATTCCGCATGTCCTCTGCTGTGATACTTTCAATATCGCGGCTTCCAAGGAAAGGGAAAATGTGTTTGCCAAGCAAAAGCCTCGTCTCTCGTTCGCCGCGAGGATTACGAACCCAGAATCCGTTTTTTGCTCGATCTTCAATCCAGCCCTCAGCTGCTTCTTCAAACGTCAGAATTTCCTTCTGAGCTGCATCGAGCGCTGCTTGCCGTTCTTCTTCCTCACGAGAAATATCCTGGCGCCTTTTTGAAATAGGGCTCTTGCCGTCCTTAACTAGGTCCCGAGCCTCGGCAGCTTCCCTGCGAGCATCCGCCAACGACAGTTCAGGATAATTTCCTAGAACGAAATCATGACGTCCATGGGCGTCCTTATAACGGTAAAAGAAGATTTGCTGGACTCGAGATTTGCGAATGTATAAGCCGTTGACACCTCCCAAGGCGAAGGTTCCAAGGCCCAAATTCTTAACCTCCAAAGAAGTCAGTACCCGAGCTACTTTCGGCATTGATATCCCTTTTTATGATGGGTAAAACGCATGTTCGATTATTGAACTCGTGTTTACCCATCATACTACCCATCATAAAATCGGGGCTGTCTTGGGATTTCCTGGGATATTATGAGACGCTCTTATAGCGTAAATGATTGAGATAAAAAGAAATCCCAGACGTCTTGGGACAGTCTGGGACTTCGCATTGGCGGAAGGGGTGGGAACTTAAAATCCCTTATTTTCCAGCCGTTCTCATTTTTTCAATCGATTTTACCCATCATCTTACCCATCATAAATTTTTCGCTAGGCGTTGAGATAGATCACGTGACAGTTTTTGGGGCTTCATCAAAAAATCCCCCCAAAAGGTCAAAATCCTCCCACCATGTTGAAGTGATTTGGGTGTTTTTCGGGATTTTTTAGCTCTCGCAAAAAATGCTTGAGGCCTCGGTCTAGATCACTTCCATCTTCTTGACGAAAACCGCCCTCCCCCCTTTTTACCGAGCGGATTCCAAACGGCGCAGAAGCTTTAGCGCTTCTTCAAGCTTTGCATCTGTTTGCTGACGTGCAGCCGTGCGGTATTCGCACATCAGCCGATCATATGTACAAGCATGCATGCCTTTGGGCCGTTGAAGTTCCTCCCCGCCCAAACGCCGTTTAATGCGATTCATGTGAATGGAGAAACGCTCAATTCGGTTCAGCTTTCGCACTTCGGTAAGTCAATCCCATACAGCATCTGCAACCAACTTTCTCCGAGATAAGAGAACTGACGTTCTGCGCCCGCATCGCGGACAAATAAACCACCATCTTTCACCTCCGAAATGACATGGTTGCTTATCGATTGCTACAGCACAATCCGTGAGATTCCAGTCTTCGTTCCCTGGCTTGCTCCACAGGTAAGAAATGTGCAGCGTCCCGTCCTTTACGAAAACATCTGCAGCACCATAAGGTTTGCCTTTCCTAGTCCACCTGAATGTTTCTCGCCTTCCACTCGATAACCCCCGCCATCCCCGCTTGACATTTCTTATGCCGAGGCCCCTGCAATCTTCCACTGTCTCTCTTCGGCGCCACGGCAAGCGCCCGCTTCCCAAACCGCCCATTTTTTCCCAAATCCATAAGAAAATTTATCTATTATCTACTTAATCAACTAAATATTTTCGTTAATTATCAATATGTTTAGAGTATTCTTCCTTATCCGCTTTCATCTCTTTTAGCTTCAGCAAAATAGATAGAATGCGCTCGAATTTACGGTCCAAGTGCGCTTCATAGCGGGCAATTTGTTCAAAAGAGATATTGTTGACAGCCATACCGATTGCTTGCTCTCTAAGATCTTGAACACGAGCCGCTAAAGCTTTTCTTCTCATCAAGATCACTTTGCAAAGTGCGTGAATGAACATGCTGACGCTAGCCGCATCTTCATCTCGGTCTTCCTCATACCAGAGATCCTGCTGCTCCTCCGTGAGCTTCTGAAGCGCCTTCTTCGCGGCGCCCCTTCCGCCTTTGTCCAAGCAGGCGTCCGCCTCCTCAATCGCATGCTGCTGAGCTGCAAGTTCTTCTCTGTGCTGCCTCAGTTCATCTTCTCCGAGTGCAAGCAAGTCTCTCACGTCCTGTTCAAAACGTTCTTGGTTCATGTAGGTGATATTGACGTGCAGATCAAAGGGAGCTGCGCTGTTGATGAACTTGGGCCTGCCGCCAGAGCGCCATTGATGCCCATGGTTGACTTGCGCCGCTTCTGCCCGAAGAACTCGGCGCTTTCTCCAGATTGTCGCCGCGAGCTCCTGTACCAAAGCTTTCTCTGTTATGCCCTGAGGCTGATACTCATCCATGAGTTCTTGTTGCAGAGACGCATAATCCTCGGCTGACTCGTGAGGCAGGACTGCCGCCTCTGAGCGCAAACCATGCTTGACAGAGTTAAACCTGGTCAGAGCGTAACTTCCTTCCGTCATATCGTTGGACGGCTTCTTATTCGTTTGACTCATTCCTATATCTCCTTAAATCTCGCTCTCCATCTCAACGATGCGGTAATGCGGCGTTTTGCTTCCGCCGACATTTGCTTTCAGCAGACGATGTTTGCCGCAAGCCCAGCCGTCATGACGCTTCAGCCACCAACCACAGCGAAGGCGGTCAAAGCTACAGTTGGTCATAAGCCCCGCTTCCTCGAAAGGCGCGGTCTTTTCGTCCGATACCGCCGTAATGAATCTAAATTTCCCTGCAATATCGCTGACCGTGAAGGGCTGACGAGCAAAGAAGTCCCACAGCACATCGATGATGCGCCCCCGCCAGTTCTCTTTCTGGGTCTTCCAACATGACTTCAAAAACTCGCTGGGCGGGGTCTGGCAGCCCCAGCCAAATCAATGGGCAGCGGCACAGATCGGACCATTCCCCAAAAGAATTGAGCACTTTTAAGCTGTCATCCTTGGGGCGCCCCGCCTTGATCCAAGCCGAAATGATGATCAAAGCACAGGACACATATCGATCCGAGCTTTCTTGACGTCATCAAGCAATGTCGGATTCTTGAAGGTGCGAGCCGCTGGGATCTCCTCTTGGGGATTCAAGTGGATGGTAAGAACACGGCGTGCCATGTCACGAACAGGGCCGACATTGTTGCCGCTTGATAAAATCAATGCGCGAGTGCTGACTTCAACGGTCTTGCTGGCGCCCAGAATTCGTCCGCTGATCGATGTCTCCGTCAAAGCAGAACAAAGGCTGACATGGTCGTAATATCAGTCTTTAAGTTGTCGAAGCAGATCACGGGCGGCGCCGTCATGAGCTCAGCAATTAGAAGTTTTCGGCACTCGTCCTCATCTTTAGGGAAACTCTTTACTGAGATCTCATTCGGGGTAGCAAATGCCCCGATGATATTCGTCAGATAAGACTTTCCAGACCCTGAAAGATGCGCCCTCACATGAATCATCGGCGCCAAGCGCAGCTGCTGCCTAACGGCTGCCGTCAGCATCGCTGAGATGGCCGCGCTTTTGTCGCACTCCGACTCAAAGGGAAATTCCGTCAAGATGTTCTGAAGTTCGCCCAGAGCATGAAGCGCATCTTCCGAGTCGGGTTATCAGGCACTGCGAATTTTTGGCTGTCGAAGTCACAGTAAAGTCCCGTGCTGCTGTCATAACCTTCCTTGAGCCGTACACTGCCGTCTGGCGCCAGGATCGGCTGCTGTGTGATGCCTTTCAGCTCTGGCAGCTCATCATGATGACTGCCGTCCGCAACTGCCTTGATGCATTTCTGCGTAGGATCTATGGTCACGAAATCTCGAGAGCGGGCATCATAGTGTTCCCAGCGAATAAGGCAACTAAGGTCTAGAAGAAGCCTGCTTTCATTGGCGATTTCCGCGCTTAGCTGACGTTCTTCTTTCTCGCCAGCTTGACGACTTGGCCGCCGCGCTGATAGTAGACGCCCGTCCTTGCCAGTTCTCTCTCCGCGGCTGTCACCACACGGGTTGATATCACCTGCATACACGCGTATGCGGGCTTTCATGTCTGC